>NZ_JACSQN010000010.1 GCF_014836615.1 Sporosarcina quadrami
AAACGTAACTCGGCCGCAACGAAAAGTAGCGGTCGTATCGAAACGTAACCCGGTCGCAACGAAAAGTAGTCGGTTCGTATCGAAACGTAGCCCGGTCGCAACGAAAAGTAGACGGGTCGTATCGAAACGTAGCCCGGTCGCAACGAAAAGTAGACGGTTCGTATCGAAACGTAGTATTACATTGGATATCCCAAAAAAAGATCGTCCCGCCGATAATGGTGGGACGATCTTTTTACATTTCCTCAGGTGCTTTCATGCCGAGCAATCGCATCGATTCCGTCAAAACAATGGAAACGCTTTGGATAAGCGCTGCACGATAGGATAAATGTGCAGCATCCGTCAGCACTTTCACGTTCCCGTAAAATGA
This sequence comes from Sporosarcina quadrami, assembly GCF_014836615.1. Taxonomy (GTDB): domain Bacteria; phylum Bacillota; class Bacilli; order Bacillales_A; family Planococcaceae; genus Sporosarcina; species Sporosarcina quadrami. The sequence goes on from NZ_JACSQN010000010.1 coordinate 368, forward strand.
ATTGAACGCTTGTGCAAGGTCGACTGCGTATTTGGCGATGACAGATGGATCGAGTTCCTCTGTGGCGCGCTTCACCGCTTGTGGGAATTGCTCAAGCAACTTGATTGTTTCCCATTCGAAGTCATTCACTTCATTAACAACAAAAGCACTTACCTCACCGGCTTTTCGCAACACAGAGTGCGCCCGCGCGTTCGTATATTGAATGTAAGGACCCGTTTCACCTTCCACTTGCAGCATCGTTTCCAAGTTGAATTCGATATCATGCTTGCGATGCTGTTTGAGGTCGCTGAATAAAATGGCTCCAACACCGACGGCTTCAGCAACTTCTTTTTGATTGGCAAGTGTCGGATTTTTCTCTGCAATATTCCGATGTGCAAGGTCAATCGCTTCTGTCAACACTTGCTCAAGCAACACGATTTTCCCTTTGCGCGTCGACATCTTCTTGCCGTCTTGCAAAATGAGTCCGAACGGAACGTGATGCATATCATCAGACCAGGCGTAGCCCATTTTATTGAGCACTTGCTTCACTTGTGTGAAATGGAGGCTTTGTTCATTCCCGACAACGTAGATCGATTTCACGAAGTCATAAGTGTTCTTGCGGTCCATCGCGGCGGTAAGATCGCGCGTCGCATATAACGTAGCGCCGTCGGATTTTCTAATGAGGCAAGGTGGGATTGCTTCACCGAGATCGACGACTTGGGCGCCATCTGATTCAACGAGTAGCCTTTTCTCCTCAAGCTCTTGTACGACCGGCTCCATTTTATCGTTGTAATACGCTTCACCGTTATACGAGTCGAACTCTACTCCGAGCAAGTCGTAAATCCGCTGAAACTCACTCAGTGATTCCTCTTTGAACCATTTCCACAACGCAAGCGCATCTGCATCGCCATCTTCCAGTGCTTTAAATGCAGCTCGACCTTCGTCATTAAGTGAAGGATCCTGTTCCGCTTCTTCATGGAAACGGATGTATAACGTCAATAGTGTCTCTATCGGCGCTTTGCGGACGTCTTCCTCAGTGCCCCATTTCCGGTACGCTGTAAGCAACTTCCCAAATTGCGTGCCCCAGTCACCGATATAGTTAATTTTCACAGCTTTAAAACCGCTTTTCTCCATTAATAAAGCAATGGAGTTCCCGATGACCGTGGATCGTAAATGCCCCATGGAAAACGGCTTTGCGATATTCGGCGAAGACAGATCGATTGTCACAACACCATCTTTGCCTTCATTTGAAGAACCGTACGTCGCGCCTTGTTCGACAACCGCATGTAGAATCTCACTTGTAATACGTGTGCGATCGAGGAAGATGTTCACATACCCATTGACAGCTTCGGCTTTACGGATGGAAGGATGTTTAATGGAAGCAGCGATTTCTTCCGCAATGATCGCAGGCGACTTCCGCAGCACTTTTGCAAACTGGAAACACGGCAAAGCAAAATCACCGAGATGCGCATACGCTGGACGCTCGAGTGCATGCTCCTCCAGCTGGATCGGACTAACATTTTGTAAAACTTGCAGAATCTCTTTTTTCATTTCCCAAACCCCTTTTTCGGCATAATAAAAAGCCTTCATCTCTATATAATGAGACGAAAGCTTATTCCGCGGTACCACTCAAATTGCCCGTTTAACAGGCCCCTTTCTCCTAACGGTGAGACACCGGCTTCTCCTACTGGATTCGGACAAGCATCTTCGAAGTGCGTTTCACAATCTCCATTCACCAGGCTCCCACCACCCCCGGCTCGCTTTGGAATTAACAGATCATTACTCTCTTCATCATCGATATTGTAGTTGACTATACCGAACCGGAGAGCTGGTGTCAATGGGCGATAATGTAACTTTCCGATAACTCGTCCGTCTAAGTCCACAGAGGAGGTCGTGACATGAAAAATAGAGTTGCTTTGACAATGCTTGGTGTAGCATTTCTATTGGGCGGATGCGGGGCAGGGAGTCCCGATGCATTGCGCGGCAGTGCGATCGTTGACGATCATGGCTGGAAGACGATAAAAGAAGTGAGCGGGCGGGAAATCATTGCGGAGCTGAAGCAGACCGTCAAGGAATCGTCTGCCCGGGAGAAAAAAGCGGAGGAGCAGAAGGAGATGCCTGAATACAAGGATGGCGTGTGGGGAGAGCCGACGCCTGAACTGGCGGAAAACTTGGCTATACAAGCGATTGAAGGCCCCGTCGCCCTTGAGGCGGTTGAAAACGTATACGGCAATTTTGACGGGGAAGGTGTCCTCTTTTTGGAAAACCAATTTGACGGTGCCGAGCAGTCCGGCGTGTGGATCGGAGTGAAGGAGCCGGACGAGCGCTTGCAGCAGTTGTTGGATGTATTGCAGCCGAAAGTGGATGCAGGGGAAATCTTGGCAGAGCCGATCTATATTTACCGTAGCCTTCATACGCAAAAGGAATTGTATGCTTTGCAGGAGGATGTAGCGGAAGTGTTGAAAGAGATGGACCAGGGCAGGGGATCGTTCTCTTTATCCGTCAATACGATTACGGGCGATATCGAAATCGGCCATGACTTCCTGAAGTCCGAGCAGCAGAAAGAGCTCGAGGCAAAGTTTCTTGATCATAGATTCGTCTTTACACAGGAAGGGAACATGGTCGCGGAACCGGGGGAGCCGAGCATCATTTGGGCGGATGAAACGTATACAGAAACACCCGTTGAAGAAGGCGGATTCCTCCTCTCGATTAAAGAAGGGCAGATATTTGTCGCGGGCGGAACGGAAGACGCCATTTATTATAGCTTCCCTGAAGCGAGAGAGCTGAAAGTCGGCATGCGGGTAAGAGTCGAATCGACGGGGATGATTCTCGAATCGTACCCTGGGCAAGGGAGCGCGAAATTTGTTGAAGTGCTGCCCGATTACAAACCGGCAGGTGCCATGCTGTCCGAATCGGAAGCCGTCGTGAAAGCGCTCGATGCGTACGAGAAATCCCCGCTGGATATCATGCTGATCCAAAGAATTTCCTATGATACGAAGAAGAATGTATGGATTTTTAATGTGCTGCAAGATCGGGAAGACGTGAGTTTTGAAGTTGAAGATCGCTAGAGGCAGCCGCTCCTGTTGAAGGGGTGGCTGCTTTTTGTTTTACTAGCAATTATTTAACCTAATAAATGGGCAAGCGGTGATAGATATGCGTTAAGCGGTGATAGAATACGGTTGAGCGGTGATAAAACTTGTTTAAGCGGTGATAGAGGGTGAACAAGCGGTGATAGACCTCCGTCGAGCGGTGATAGGACAAAGTGCGACCGTGAAAAACTGTGAGTCAGTGGTAAAACGGATCAAGGGGGTGGTAAACCTTCGAAAGTCGGTAGTAATCAATTTAAATTTACGTACGCTGTAGTACTTTGCGCATTATCTCGTCTACTTCGACATTTTTTTCACATTCTAGTTTACCAATCAAACCGTTACTCATTTCTATGAGAAAGTGATAAAATAGTTCAGGTCGACTTTAAAAATTGCATTGATCAAGTTTGCCGCTGGAGATGAAATAAATTCTTCGACACGTATCTTACTGATTTCATGCATATTCGATATTTTCTATAGATCAATAAAAATGCTGACATAAAATCATCATTTCCGCTACATCCTCGGATGCTGTCGCATCTCTTGCAATCTCCTCTTTAATTTTTATATTAATCATCTACATGTAAAGACCTATCACCTCTATGAAGGTATAAAAATCATGGAAAACTTTTTACCTATTTACGCTTACAACACAACATGTTAGGGTATTAGAAGATAAATCAACACTATATATAGTGTTTGACGATAAAGTGCTGCTGTTATCGGTTTGATGCGAAATCTGATGAGCGGAGCTATACAAACAACAATTCAACTGTATTAATTACCCGGCCCAACCGGATATTCATAGTAGAAGGAGCGAGATTATATTGACAATCATGCGTGAAAGAACAGACGGAGCAGATCTTCTGAACAAGCTACAGGCGGAATATGGAACGGAGAAAATCGCAGCATTGGTCGCGGCGAGTGACCGCTGGAAAGAGCGTCATCCGCAAGCAAGCATAACTGAATGGTCAAAGGCGATGGTTCTGGAATCCCTTAGCAATATCGATGAAGCCTCTTCTTATTGGACGTTTGTGGCAGCGCGTATTTACTTAGCTGATGTGTATGCAAGACAGGAACAGATCAGAGGCGTAAAACCGTATACGGATTTTGCGGAAAATGTGGAGAAACTCGTTCAAAAAGGCTTATATACACCTGTTTTGACAGAAAAGTATTCCCAGGAGGAGTTAGTAGCTCTCGGAGGCTATTTGGAACCTGAGCGGGACAAGTTATTTACATATATCGGACTTAAAACGCTCGTGGACAGATACGTAGCTGTCGATTATGACAAGACGTCTGTCGAATTGCCGCAAGAACGCTGGATGATCATTGCGATGACACTTATGCAAAACGAAACAGACAACCGTCTTGGGAAAGTTGCAGAAGCTTATTGGGCGATGAGTAACCTGTATATGACTGTTGCAACACCGACGTTATCGAATGCAGGTAAGCCACATGGCCAGCTTTCAAGCTGTTTCATTGATACAGTCGATGATTCCCTTCAAGGCATTTATGACAGCAACACGGACGTTGCGAACTTGTCGAAATATGGCGGCGGCATCGGCGTTTACATGGGTAAAGTACGTTCACGTGGCTCTTCAATTAGAGGATTCAAAGGTGCGTCCAGTGGTGTTCTACCTTGGATTAAGCAACTTAACAATACAGCGGTAAGTGTAGACCAGCTTGGCCAACGCCAAGGTGCAATTGCGGTCTATCTTGACGTATGGCATAAAGATATTTTTACGTTCCTAGATCTCAAACTGAATAACGGTGATGATCGTCTGCGCGCACACGATATTTTCACAGGCCTTTGCATGCCGGACATTTTCATGGAACAAGTGGAAGCGCGAGGCGACTGGCATTTATTCGACCCGCATGAAGTGCGTACAGTGATGGGGTATTCGCTTGAAGACTTCTATGATGAAACAAAAGGTCAAGGCAGCTTCAGAGAGAAATACGAAGAATGTGTCAATCATCCTGAATTGACGAAAGACACGGTTCCAGCGATTGAAATTATGAAACGTGTATTGCGGAGTCAGCTTGAAACGGGTACACCGTTCATGTTCTACCGTGATGAAGTGAACCGTGCGAACCCGAATAAGCACGAGGGTATGGTCTATTCAAGTAACCTTTGTTCGGAAATTATGCAAAACATGAGTCCGACACAATTTGAATCGGTCACGCTTGAAGACGATATCGTTGTAACACGTTCAAAACCAGGTGATTTCGTCGTTTGTAACTTATCATCCGTGAACCTTGGACGTGCTGTAACAGCTGATGTACTTGAAAGATTGATCACAATCCAAGTACGCATGCTTGATAATGTTATCGATTTGAATAAAATTCCGGTCGTCCAGGCGCAACGGACAAATTCCCGTTATCGCGGAATTGGACTTGGGACATTCGGTTGGCACCATTTACTTGCGTTGAAAAATATTCAGTGGGAGTCCGATGAAGCGGTTCAGTTTGCGGACGAGCTCTATGAAAAAATTGCTTTCTTAACAATTAAAGCTTCAATGGAACTAGCGACTGAAAAAGGTGCGTATCCGTTGTTCGAAGGTTCTGATTGGCATACTGGTTCGTATTTCGAACGTCGCGATTATCAATCAGCAGAGTGGCAGGAACTACGCGCTGAAGTAGCAGCAAACGGAATCCGAAACGGTTACTTGATGGCTGTTGCGCCAAATAGCTCGACATCAGTTATTGCAGGTTCGACAGCTTCAATCGACCCGATTTTCAAACCGTTTTACCATGAAGAAAAGAAAGACTATAAGTTGCCGGTCATTGCACCTGATCTAGATCACAACACGTATGATGTATACCGCCGCTCCGCATATATTGTCGACCAACGTTGGTCCATCAAGCAGAATGCCGCTAGACAACGTCATATTGACCAATCGATTTCGTTCAACGTGTATGTGCCGAACAATATTCGTGCATCTGTCTTGCTTGATCTGCATGTGCAAGCATGGAAGTCAGGGATGAAGACAACGTATTATACACGTTCGACGGCTTCTGAAATTGAGGAGTGCGAATGGTGTCATTCCTAATTGCGTATGCAACGTGGAGCGGCAATACGCAAGAAGTGGCAGAACTTGTTGAAGAGACGATATTGAGGGAAGGGATGGATGTGACAGCGCATCGAATCGGATTGGATCCTATGCCGGATCCCCGTCAGTTCGATGCGATGATCATCGGCTCCTTCACGTGGGATAAAGGAGCAACACCTCATGAAGTGAAAGATTTCGTAGCAGATGTCGGATACAAACCGGACAATGTCTATGTTTTCGGTACAGGTGACACGCAGTTTGGCGGAGATGAGCTCTTTTGCAATGCCGCAGTGAAGCTTGCGAAGTTTTACGAATCGCGCATTGAACCACTAAAAATTGAGCAAAGCCCGCGTGGCACACAAGAAAAGACCGTGATCGACTGGTCGAAAGGAGTTTTACAACATTGGAAACACTTACACGCGTTAAAGTACTGAACCCGGTACATCCAAACAAATCTACGGCGATATTCGGTGGGAAAGCAAGTGGAATCCTGAATTGGAACGATCTTGCGCATCCACATTTCTATACATTAAGACAGCGAATCCGTTCGCTATTTTGGACGGCAAATGAAGTCGATATGACACAAGACGTCAAGCAATTTGGCAGTTTGTCGAAAGTTGAGCAGGAGGCATTCCTTAAAATTATCGGTCTGCTTGCCACTCTGGACGGTCCTCAAACCGTTATTGCGATGAAAATTGCAGATTTCGCATCAGATCCTTCCGTGAAGTCCATTATGGCTACAATCGCGGATCAGGAAAGCGAGCATAATCACAGTTACGCATACGTTCTTTCATCCGTTACAACGCTCGATAAGCAAATGTCATCATTTGAAATGGGGCGCAGCGATGAAATATTGATGAAGCGTAATGAGCGCATTGTCGATATTTACAACGAGTTTGCAGAAAACCCGACAATCGAGACAGTTTTGAAGTCAATGGTTTACACGACGTTGCTCGAAGGCCTGTTTTTCTATAGTGGATTTGCATTCTTCTATAACCTTGCACGCCATCAGAAAATGGTCGGAACTTCGACGATGATTTCATATATCAACCGTGACGAACTGCAACACGGTAAAGCAATTAGCGACATTTTCCGTGCGACACTTGCTGAAAACCCTGAGCAAAACACAGAGGAATTCACAGAATGGATTTACGACCAGTTCCGCCATTCGGTGGAGCAGGAAATCATCTGGAGTAACTATGTTCTTGATGGTATTGAAGGTATCGATCTTGAAGAAATGGCGGGTTACGTCAAATATCGAGCCAATAAAATGCTGCGGATGCTTGGATTAAGTGAAATCTATCCGGAATTCACGGACAATCCGATGAAATGGATTCGCGCATATGTTGACAGTTTCGACGATACGAAGACAGACTTCTTTGAACAGACGTCTAGACAATATGTGAAGACAAGTGATTTGAATGGCTTTGATGATTTGTGAATGAACACGAAAAAGCGGAGGGCGATAATGGCTCCTCCGCTTTTTCCTATTCATTTATTGCCTGTCAATCTTTCAGTCGTGTCGATATCCTGTCCGTCCAGCCGTTTCTGGAATGATTTCCGCCAGCTAGTAGACAGTTCTTTTACAGATAGAATGCGTTGAATACCTGCAAAGTCATCTTTGTCATGATGCATAAGTCGATTCGCTTCAGTAGCTGAAATGGCGAGTTCTGGCCGCGAAATCCGAACTAATGAATCTTTAGCCGAAACCATTCCTTCTTGCAACACTCTGAAGTAAAACCCTGTATAGCCGGTATCCTGCATGATAACCGGCAGCTGTTTCAGTTCATGGACGAGGGAGAGTTTGAAACAGGGCTGTCATGGCTGGCTCACTTGAACAACTGCTTCGCCGATTTTGAATGTATCCCCGATACAGACTGCTTCTTCTGTCAATCCACGCAACGACAAATTTTCTCCGAATGACCCGTAAGATAAGGGTCTCTTCAATTCATTCTCCCAAAACGAATAATGCTCAGACGGATAGACGCAGACTGCTTTCTCCACACCGCCATGATGAACGAGATCACCTTGACCGTCACCTTCGAAGTTAATAGAGGAAAGGAAAAGTGTGTCGGAAGTAGGGGATTTATGGAATCCGGTCTCTACTTCCTTTTTGCCAAATTGCATGGTTTTCGGTTTCCCGACATTTAATGATAAGATCTCAATCATTTACTCACCTCGATGGTCTTCATTTGGTTGGATGAATTTCCATCCGATGTCTTATAATCTATCATAGCATTCATCAGGAGATTGGGTTTTCCACTGCTTCAATCATAGTATCGATGAGTCGTTTTTCCATTTCTCCGCGCAAGTACAGGGGATGCCAAACGCCAAGTGCATTCTTTGCTTCTTGTAAAAACTGAATTGTTTTGGTCGTATCTCCCTTTACATAAGAAAGAAGTGCTTTTCGTTTCAAATCAATAATTCCATCCAACTTGCTGATTCTTTGAAGGTGCATTTCTATTTCAGGATAATCCGATATTTCATTTCCGAAATAGAGAGTAGTAGCATACGTAATATCGGCGATATCCGTGTAGTAATCGGGTTTCTCAATGTGTTTATTGAAGGCAATAGGTGCTGCAAGAGTCAATAAGTCCTTATGTTTATTCGGCAAATAGCGATAACTGATTGTTTGCAAGTAGACTTTGCTCATCGGATCCTCTGACGACACTAATTCCTCTAAATTCTCAATCAATGCAAGGGACCACTTTTTCACGTCTTCCGTTTTCAGCCCTTCCGTCAGCATGACATAACCGGTCAGCAGGACAGCGTAATCTGCAGGCTTTTCGGATTTTAACTTTTGGATGACTAGTCCATCAGTCATCACACTTCCTGCCATCGCAGGTTTCAAGTTCATGAAGCCTAGTAGGAAATTTAACAGACCAAAAATGAGAAAGAAGGGGTTATGTACTACAGTGAATGCAAGAACAAGGGATAGGGCACCTAGGACAATGTTTGTCATAGGGCCCCCGTAAATATAACGAATCAGTTTGCGCCGCATCCGTTTTTCATCTAGTCGATCTGGAAATACCATCATTGCTCTACCTAAGTAACCTAGTGCGGACGAGACATTGTGAAAATGGAACTTGCCTTCATGCCGTTCGATGACGAAAGGTCCGACACTCAGATTGAGTAATTGCATCCCTTGCGTGAGGCCGATGAGAAAGTGTCCACATTCGTGCAATAAAATGCAGAGCAACAGGCTCGCAATAATACTTGCTACAATGATGAGCGCTGACCTTATAGACCATGGTTCCGGAAAAAAGACGAAATATAGGACAGCTGAGAACCCGATAGATCCTCCAAGTATGAATGATAAAAGATTCTTCAAAATGAACACCTCAATTTAGTTGAAAAAGGATTTGAAAATGAAAACGACGATAACTGCTAGAACGAAAGCGACTAAGATTTTTACAATTTCTTTCACGTTAATCCACCATCTTTCTACGGTATAGATAAACCGTCACGATAAATGATGCAACGACCCATCCGGTTATAATTGCGAGTTCAACAAGTACGTCACCAAAACCGCCACCGGCTTCCACTTTAGTAGCCAATTCGATCAGCTGGATATTCGGTAAATACAAAGCGACCTTCAGAATTGGATAACTGTCCACGAAATTTGTAATGAAGGATCCGACTGAAAAGACCATGATAACAGGCATGACAACAAGGGAAGCTTCCATGACAGATTTAGAGAACAGACCAAGAATAGTTCCGAGCGAGATGTAGAAAAGTGTTGATAGAATAATGGCCGCTGCGACAACACCGAAATTGGCAGGCCGATAATCTGCCAACATAGCCGTCACATAAATGACGATGATTGTAAAGATGAGAGACAGCAAACTCTTTCCGCCAATAATTTCAGTCGAACTGGCTGGTGATAACATGAGGCCACGTAACGTGTTCTTTTCTTTTTCTTCTGCAATCAAACAGCACTGGACAAACATTGCGACCATCGCCATGGCCAAATTAATGAGTAAATAATGGCTACTGAGATCTTGAACGCCTGTACGTCCAAAAAGGGCACCTAATATAATCGGCATTAAAATGACTGATGACACAGCCCAATTCCGTGAAAAATCCTTCAAATCCTTCTGGAATATTGCATTCATACGTTTTAATGATACATTCATGCCAATTTCCTCCCTGTCACTTTTACAAATATTTGTCCGAGCGTTGGTTCGTTTGAATGGATCGTTACAACTTGATTATTATTCATATAGTCGAAGAGTTGCTGTGCACCTTCAGCTCCGGCGGGCAGGACAACTTTCTCTTCATTTAGTAACTCGACAGTAATTGTTGAATCGGAGTACCTTTTCTTCAGTTTATCGGGCTTATCCAGCAGTTGGATGCTACCTTGATTTAAAAAGGCGATTCGGTCACATAACGCATCTGCTTCTTGCATGTCATGTGTTGTCAGGAAAATCGTTGTTCCTTTGGCATTGAGTGCACGCAATCCTTCATGGATGTGAAGGGAATTCATCGGATCGAGTGCAGATGTCGGTTCATCCAGGAAAAGTAGTTCTGGTTCATGGAGAAGTGCTCTCGCAAGTGTGACCCGTTGCATCATCCCTTTTGATAAAGTAGAAACCCTTTTCGATTTGTCTTCACGTAAATTCACGACGTCGAGCACTTCGTCAATTTTGGACACGGGTACATCATATAATTCGCAATAGAGTTTGAGATTGTCCTGAATCGACAATCTTCCATATAATCCGCTGTTGTCTGTCAGTACACCAAAACGTCTTCTGAATTCAGATTTCTTCATTTGGGAGACAGATTCGTCGAAAACGGTTGCCTTTCCGCTCGTTGGTGTCAACTGGCCAGTCAGTATTTTAATAGTAGACGTTTTTCCTGATCCACTCGGACCGAGAAAACCGAATATTTCGCCTCTTTTAACATGAAAGTCTACGCTTTCAAGCGCCTTCTCATTGCCGAAAACTTTTGCTAATCCACTCACTTCAATAATATTGTTCATTTCCATCCTCCTGGATTTGTAATTTGTTTTCTAACCATAGATTAAAGAAGAAAGGACAATAGTGCATTATAATCCCGATGAAAAGAGGATTGGATTGGATGAATGGAGCAGAACTTAGGTTGAATGAATGGCAGAGAAGTTATTAAATGTACAGGAAATCGCGTTTCCTCTGCTATAGAGAGTTCTTTTCTTCCGCAGAGAGAACATACAGTATTGACCTGCTGTGCACGTTCATTTTATTTCCGAGGAAATAATACATTATTCCACAAACTTATAGCCCTAGCATGTCCTTCAGTTCCACCATTTTCGACTTCGATAGAGGAATTGTCGACTTGTCTTTGTTATCTAAAACAAGACTATAGCTATTTCGAGTCCAAGTGATGACTTCCCGCACCTTTTGCAAATTAACGATGTAAGAACGATGGCATCGGAAGAAACCGAAAGGCAACAAGCGTGCTTCAAGATCATTTAATGTAGACGTGGATGGGAAAGATTCTCCTTGAATATGTAAAAAGGATTGTCCTTCATTGCTTTCAACGTAGTCAATTTCTGGAGGGTCAAACAGCACAATCTTCTCATTCACCTTCGTTGGAATCTTTTCAAAGCGAACTGGAAGAACTGATTCTGCTGTATTTATTGATTCCTCACTTTCAGATGAGGCATCCACTTCAGCATCTGAAGATGTATGAATTGGATGCAATCCATTTTCATCTAATCGAAATACCTCGTCTGCTGCTGTAATGGCACTTTCGAGATTACCCGTCAATATGAAAACACTATTATTCTGCTGTTTAAGTTGCTGGAAAATGCCCAATAGAATCCTTTTTGATTCTAAGTCAATATTCTGATCAGGTTCTTCAAATATGTAAATGGACGTCTCTTGCATTAGAAGGCAGGCGAGTTGAACCCTCTTCTTCTCTGAATAGGAAAGATTCTTTGTTTTGACACTCCGTTTTGCATCCAATTGGACGGTTACGAGTGCATCATTGACAGACATCGTAGAATCGTATAACCGCTTCGTGAATTTCAGCATATCTTCTATTGATAGACGTTCGTATAAGCCGTCGTGCAAAAAGAAGTAGCCGATTTGCTGTTTACCATTTTCCTTCATACGAAGCTCACCATGGGAGAGGATTGTTTTTCCGAGTAATAGATTTATGAGTTGTTCCCTTACATTCACACTTGAATAGATTGCGACGATTTTTCCACCGGTTATTGATAAATCAAAGGAAGAGAAAATGACTGTATCATGAATCCGTTTTTCTGCATTGATAAATTGAAGTGACATATAGCGTCCTCTTTTCTGTGAAGTGTATACTCCCATTCTAGTATACAGAAGAATGAAAAACTACGGGATTTGGAAATAGGTTCCCGACTTGCAGGGGCTTGGCGATACTTGGCGGAAAAGAGGGATATTTACGAGAGTCGGTGATAACTCCCTGAGAGTCGGTGATAAGGCCCCGCGAGTCGGTGATAACTCCCCGCGAGTCGGTGATAAGTGGCGTCAAGTCGGTGATAAGCGCCCGAGAGTCGGTGATACCCGCTCGCCGCATCCCTCCGTGACGCTTCAGACTTATGAACAATTGATGACATCCGGCTTATCTGTGATATATATCACAATACGCATGAACTCTTTCCATTATGATGTAATGGAAAGCATGTATATAGGTGAAACCCTTATACATGCTCCATACGGTTAAAATGAGAAGAAAACCAAGGAGGAATTCAGGATGACTCAGTTTACTATTAACACACAAGTCTCTGATATCGTCACGGCATTACCGCAAAGTGCGGATTTGTTCAGGAATCTTCGTATCGATTATTGTTGTGGAGGGAAGGTTTCATTGAAGGAAGCTGCGGAACAGCGCAGTCTGGATGTAAAAGAAGTGTTGAAAGATATCCATTCAATAGAGGAGAAGCGTGAATCGAGGGAAAGTCTGGAGCCTTCGGAATTCGGCGAAAAGACGTTGATAGCTTACATCCAAGAGAAATACCATGCCGGTTTGCGCGAGGAGTTGCCATTGCTTGCACCTTATATTACAAAAGTGGCGCGAGTTCATGGCGAGAATCATCCTCATTTATTGCGCGTACAAGAGATTTTCAAAACATTGCGTGCGGAATTGCTTGATCATACGAATGATGAAGATACAAATGTGTTTCCTATGATCCTTCAATTCCTGGCGGACCCGACACCGGGATTGAAAGAGACGTTGAAGCCTCATGTATTTGAACTTGAGACGGAACATGACAATGCAGGACGGCTGTTACATGAACTTAGGGAAATCACTAATAACTTTACACCACCGGAAGGAGCTTGTGGTACGTATCGTCTTGTTTATGCAAGACTGGAGCAACTTGAAAAAGAGACATTTGAACATGTTCATCTAGAAAATAATATTCTATTCGATCGGATTCGACAAGCGATCTAACTAGAATTAGAAAAAAGTCGCCACAGTGGTGACTTTTTTCTATATAAGGGACTACATAATCCGATATAGGGAAATCCCTTATGGAATTATTCTGATTAATCTCTAGTATATAGGGTACAAGGTTAGTATATTTATGGCTACCGCCTTAATTTGTACGTAACTCTCATAAAGGAGTGAATAAATTCAATGTCTATGAACAAATTTAGCATGAAGTATTTCAAGCCTGTCGAACGTTATTCTGGAAATTGGTCGGTTCTTGAAGAAAAGAGCAGAGACTGGGAAAACATGTACCGTCAACGTTGGTCACATGATAAGGTCGTCCGTACGACGCATGGTGTCAACTGTACGGGTTCATGTAGCTGGAAAGTATTTGTTAAAAACGGCATCATCACATGGGAGAATCAGCAGATTGACTATCCATCTTGCGGACCTGAGATGCCTGAGTTCGAACCAAGGGGATGCCCTCGTGGAGCATCATTTTCATGGTATGAATATAGCCCGTTACGGGTTAAATATCCATACATACGAGGGAAATTGTGGCGCATGTGGAGTCAAGCCCTGTTAGAACACAAAGATCCTATTAAAGCTTGGACTAGTATTGTGGAGGATCCTGTAAAATCGAACGACTATAAGAAAGCGCGCGGTAAAGGTGGTCATGTCCGAATTCATTGGAGAGACGCTAAGATTTTGATCGCTGCACAATTGATTTATACGATTCAGAAGTTTGGACCGGACCGCATTGCAGGGTTTACCCCGATCCCGGCTATGTCTATGGTCAGCTATGCATCAGGAGCGCGTTTCCTTTCATTGCTTGGTGGAGAAATGCTCAGTTTCTATGACTGGTATGCGGATCTTCCGCCATCCTCACCGCAAATTTGGGGTGAACAGACAGACGTTCCTGAATCGAGCGACTGGTTCAACGCCGGCTATATTATCATGTGGGGCTCGAATGTGCCATTGACACGAACGCCGGATGCTCACTTCATGACAGAAGTTCGTTATAAAGGTACGAAAACAGTATCCGTCGCGCCCGATTATGCGGAAAGTGTCGTGCATGCGGATGACTGGATAGCCCCACATCCTGGTTCAGATGCTGCACTAGCACAGGCGATGACACATGTCATTTTGGAAGAGTTCTACGAACAGCGCAAAGAACCGATGTTTATCGACTATGCGAAGCAATTTACAGATATGCCATTCTTACTGGCACTCGAGCAACATGGTGATTCCCTCAAAGCGGGCAGGTTCTTGCGTGCAAGTGACTTAGGTCAAGCAAGCGAACATGCTGAATGGAAGCCGGTTATCATCGACGAAGCGACAAATGAAATTATCGTGCCAAATGGAACGATGGGGCAGCGCTGGGAAACTGAAGCGGATTGGAATCTGATCCTTGAAAACGAAGATGGCACTAAAGTTAAGCCGGCTATGACAGTCGTCGACCACGGTGCAGAATGGATGGAAATCCAGTTCCCGTTCTTTGACAACAAAGCGAATGGAACATTTACACGTGCGATTCCTGCGAAAAAAATTACATTGGCAGATGGTACGGAAAAACTTGTCACAACGGTTTATGACGTCATGATGAGCCAATACGGTGTCAATCGTTCAAACAGTAAATGGGATGCAAAAGGCTATGACGATGCTGAGTCACTTTATACACCTGCTTGGCAAGAGAAAATCACGACCGTCAAACCGGAACTGGTGACACAGATTGCACGCGAATTTGCGCAGAACTCCATCGATACGGGTGGCCGCTCCATGATTATCATGGGTGCAGGCATTAACCACTGGTTTAACAGTGATACGATTTACCGAGCGATTTTGAATCTCGTCACGTTGACCGCTTCTCAAGGGAAAAACGGTGGTGGCTGGGCGCATTACGTCGGACAAGAAAAATGCCGACCAATCGAAGGATGGAGCACAATTGCCTTCGCAAGAGATTGGCAAGCACCTCCACGCTTGCAAAACGGCACATCGTTCTTCTATTTCGCAACAGATCAATGGAAATACGAAGAAGCAGGCACAGGCTCACTAACTTCTCCACTTGGGAATAAAACGCGTTATGAACACCCAGCTGACTATAACGTCTTAGCTGCGAGACTTGGATGGTTGCCATCGTATCCGCAATTCAACATGAACAGTTTGAAATTGACGGAACAAGCGGCGCAAGCAGGCCATACGACGACACAGGAAATTGTCGATTACACAGTCGATCAGTTGAAAACAGGTAAGTTGAATTTTGCTATCGAAGACCCGGATGCACCGGAAAACTTCCCGAGATCACTGTTCGTCTGGCGTTCAAATCTCGTGTCGAGTTCTGCGAAAGGGCAAGAGTATTTCATGAAGCATCTGTTCGGCGCATCATCGGGTCTATTAGCGCAACCGAACGAGGATATGAAACCTGAAGAGATTGTTTGGCGGGATGAAGTGGAAGGGAAGTTGGATTTACTCGTTGCGCTTGACTTCCGTATGACTGCAACACCGTTGTATGCGGATATCGTATTGCCAGCAGCAACTTGGTACGAAAAAGTGGATCTTTCTTCTACAGATATGCATCCATTCGTTCACCCTTTCAACCCTGCAGTAGACCCATTATGGGAGTCCAAATCGGACTGGAACATCTTCCGGACATTAGCGGAGACATTCTCTGAGATGGCTGAAAAGCATTTGCCAGGTGTCTATAAGGACTTGGTGACAACGCCTCTTGGTCATGATTCTATACAGGAAATTGCCCAGCCGTATGGCGAAGTTGTTGATTGGAAGAAGGGTGAAATCGAAGCGATTCCTGGGAAGACGATGCCAGGTATGACGATTGTCGAACGGGATTTCACGAAAGTCTATGATAAATATATTACACTTGGACCTTTGCTTGCAACTGGAAAAGTGGGTGCGCACGGCGTTTCATTCTCCGTAGCTGAGGAGTATGAAATGATGAAAGGCATTAACGGGGTTTATTTCGATCAGACGATCAAAGATGGATTACCAAAGCTTTATACCGCAAAAAATGCGGCTGAAGCAATGCTGACATTATCTTCTGCAACAAACGGTCGTGTATCACAACGCGCGTTTGAAGCTGCTGAAAAGGATACGGGCGTTGAACTGAAGGACATCTCCGCGGATCGTGCAGCAGAGCGGTTCACATTCGCAAGTATTACAGCACAACCAAGGGAAGTTATTCCGACACCTGTGTTCAGTGGTTCAAATAAGATGGGCCGCAGATATTCACCATTTACAACGAATATCGAACGGCTAGTTCCGTTCCGAACATTGACTGGAAGGCAGCACTTCTACATCGATCACGAGCTTTTCCTAGATTTCGGTGAATCATTGCCAGTTTATAAGCCGACATTGCCGCCTATGGTACTTGGACCTAAAGACAAACCGGTTGTTGGTGGAGAGGATGCACTTGTACTGCGCTATTTGACGCCGCATGGCAAATGGAACATTCACTCAACGTACCAGGACAATCAACATATGTTGACATTGTTCCGCGGTGGTCCGACGGTATGGATTTCAGATCTTGATGCAGCAGAACATGATATCGATGACAATGCATGGCTTGAAGTGTACAACCGTAATGGTGTCGTGACAGCGCGTGCAGTTGTCAGTCACAGAATGCCGCAAGGGACAATGTTCATGTATCACGCTCAGGATAAGCATATACAAGTACCGGGTTCTGAAATAACGGAACAGCGTGGAGGAAGTCATAACGCACCGACACGTATTCATATGAAACCGACACAAATGGTTGGAGGATATGCTCAGTTAAGTTATGGATTCAACTATTATGGACCGATCGGAAACCAGCGGGACGAATATGTAGCGGTCCGCAAGATGAAGGAGGTCAACTGGCTTGAAAATTAAAGCGCAAGTTGCAATGGTCATGAATTTGGATAAATGTATCGGTTGTCACACATGTAGTGTGACATGTAAGACGACATGGACAAACCGTGAAGGTGCGGAATATATGTGGTTTAACAACGTGGAAACAAAACCTGGTATCGGGTATCCGAAACGTTGGGAAGATCAGGAACTGTATAAAGGCGGTTGGCATTTACGTAACGGTAAACTTGAACTGAAATCAGGTTCAAAACTATCTAAGATTGCATTAGGGAAAATTTTCTATAACCCAGATATGCCTGAAATGAAAGACTTCTACGAGCCTTGGACATATGACTATGAAAAATTGACGAATGCACCAGAAAGAGAGCATACACCTGTAGCCCGTGCCAAGTCAGTCATTTCAGGAGATTATATGGACTTGGAGTGGGGCCCGAACTGGGAGGATCAGTTAGCGGGAGCTCATATTACAGGACCGAAAGACCCGAACATCGAGAAAATTGAGGATGAAATCAAATTTAATTTCGAACAAGCATTCATGATGTACTTGCCGAGACTTTGCGAACATTGTTTGAACCCGAGCTGTGTCGCATCGTGTCCGGCAGGCGCAATTTATAAACGTGAAGAAGACGGTATCGTGCTCGTTGACCAAGAAGCTTGTCGCGGTTGGCGTTATTGCATGACTGGTTGTCCTTACAAGAAAGTGTATTTCAACTGGAAAACGAATAAAGCGGAAAAATGTACATTCTGTTTCCCGCGTGTT
Source organism: Sporosarcina quadrami (assembly GCF_014836615.1). Classification (GTDB taxonomy): domain Bacteria; phylum Bacillota; class Bacilli; order Bacillales_A; family Planococcaceae; genus Sporosarcina; species Sporosarcina quadrami. The sequence goes on from NZ_JACSQN010000010.1 coordinate 18,496, forward strand.
GAAGCTGGATTGCCAACAGTCTGTTCAGAAACATGTACAGGAAGAATCCGTTATTTAGGTGTTTTATTATATGATGCTGATCGTGTTCTTGAAGCGGCATCGACGCCAGACCCGAAAGATCTCTACAAAGCACAATGTGATTTGTTCTTGGATCCGTATGATCCTGAAGTTATAGAACAGGCTTTGAAAGATGGTATTTCAGAAGAATGGTTGGAAGCGGCGAAAAACTCGCCTGTTTATAAATTGGCAATCGAGTACAAATTAGCTTTCCCGTTACACCCTGAATATCGCACATTGCCGATGGTCTGGTATGTGCCACCACTAAGCCCGATCATGAACTATTTTGAAGGCAGAGACTCTATCAAGAACCCGGATATGATTTTCCCGGCAATTGAAGAGATGCGTATTCCAATTCAATATTTGGCCAACATGCTTACAGCGGGTGATACGGAAACCGTGAAAGGTGGGCTACAGCGAATGGCGATGATGCGTTCTTATATGCGTGCAATTTCTTCCGGAAAGGAATTCGATGAAAGTAAGCTAGAGCGCGTCGGATTGACGGCGCATCAGACGAAACAGATGTACCGACTGCTTGCAATTGCAAAATATGAAGATCGTTTTGTCATTCCAACTTCTCATAAAGAAGGAACGATGAACGTTTACCGTTCCCAAGGTTCTGCTGGATACAATGAGCAGATGGGAGGAAACTACGGTGATGCACCTGCAAAAGATCCATACAACTTCTCTATGTATGATTCAAACGGGGATTGTGATGGATGTGGCGTGACAGCCACTCCGGAAAAGACTGGCAAGCAAATCTATGAAGAAAACTTCTATGGGGGGATCTGGCGTGATTAACTTGGATCAACTGTACGCTGAAAAAAGTGTCTTCGGATTTTTCGCGAACCAGCTGTCCTATCCTGAGAAGGAAACGTTTCACCCTTTGGTATTGGAAGAGTCAATCGACTCTTCCGATCCAGCTTATAAGGATGTCAAACGCTATTGGGATCTGATGCATACATACAGCCTCGATGAAATACAGGAGCTGTATACGAATACGTTCGATTTCCAGAAAGATTCAACACTTTTCATGACATACGTAAAATATGAAGAGTCGCGTGAACGCGGTCAAATGCTCGCGAAACTGAAAGTGCTTTATGAAATGTTCGGGCTTATTATGCCCGATAATGAGTTGTCTGATTATCTTCCTTTAATGTGTGAATTCATCTATGTTGCGGAATGGAAAGGGGATCCTAGGGCTCAACAGAGTTTGTCGATGTTGCTTGCGGTGCTGGAAGATGGATCCTACCATCTTATGAAGGCACTTGAGAAGTATGATAGCCCTTATTTCCATCTCATCAAAGGGATGAGGGAAGTATTCAAGTCTTGTATTCAACGGGAGGTTCCTGCAAATGACTAACCAATTCCTATGGGTCATTTTTCCATACGTCTGCATGGCTGTATTCGTTGTTGGCCATATTTTCCGTTACCGACATGACCAATTTGGCTGGACTGCAAAATCCAGTGAATTTATTGAAAAGAAGCAATTAATGATCGGTAGTCTGTTATTCCATGTAGGGATCATCCCGGTTATTCTTGGCCATATTTCAGGTCTTGGAATACCAAAGGAATGGACCCGCGCATTGGGTGTAAGTGATCATATGTATCATATGGGTGCAGTTTGGGGTGGAGGATTTTTCGGAGTTGTCACATTTGCAGGCATGCTCATTTTGACTTCTCGCCGTTTCACGAAAAGAAATGTTAGAAAATTGTCCTCTACATCCGACTTGATTGTTAACACGTTGTTATTGTTCATCGTTTTTATCGGCGTTTATGCTTCTCTTGTAACGAATAATGTGACACCAGGGTTTGACTATCGGGATTCCATTTCAGTGTGGTTCAGATCTCTTCTCATTTTCAGGCCTGAAGCAGGTTATATGGCAGCAGTACCAATGACATTCAAGCTGCATATTTTGGCTGGTTTCCTCATTTTCGCAATGTGGCCATTCACTCGCCTTGTGCATGTATGGAGCGTTCCATTGAATTATGCCGGCAGGAGCTATATTCTGTATAGAAGGTCACCTGTGAAAAAGCATAAACAATAACAGAACATGTAGGGAGAAATAGATATGATAGAGCGGATTACGTTTGATTTTCAGAACGAGATTGAACAGTTGAAAGAATTCTTTGGTTTCGATTACGTTGCGATTGCGCTTGTGCAATCACCCGAAAGACGATTTGAATTGAAGTGGACATTTGTCACGGGGAATCGCAGTGAAAGGTATCGTCGGATTAAACTCCAGTCCGGCAAAGGTGTCGCCGGTCTTGTATTTAAAACAGGAAAACCGATGTACGTGGGCGATGCGGAATCGGAACTAATGGGACCAGACCATTTCAATTATCCGATCGTCATAGCAGAAGGATTGAAAAGTTTCGGAGCCATCCCACTGTATAAATATAACCGTGTGAAAGGTGTATTGTTAGTGGGTTACCGTAAAAAGTCAGGATTGACGCCGTTGCAGTTCGAAGAGTTCAAACAACAGATAGGACCCCGTTTCGGGCCATTCTACAATAAGGAGATGGTAACCGATGAATCGGATGAATGATATGCAGCTTACCGAATTGCTTATGAAATTATATAGCAATTCGGGTGAAGCAATCTTCTTCTTCGACCGAGACGGAAAAGTCCTATCTATGAACAAGGCGGCTGAAGAGATTGTCAGTAAAGATGTCTACGAGCAAATGATGCAAGGAAGAACCGATGCGATTTGTCTGACGTGTAAAGGGTTTACTAGTTCAGAAGAAATGCAGACATGCGTTTCGTGTTATATGTCGGACCCTGAAAAGAATGTTGGTTCATTTCAAGTGTATTTTGAAACTGCAGGTCGGGGCATCATCCCTTATTCAGGAAGCATACAAACAATCGACGCAGAAGTGGGCATAAGAGCGTTCATGCTTCGCGATTTGACTGTGCAATACAAGACACAGGAAGAGCTGAACGAGAAACAGATGATGAAACAAGTCATCAAGGCACAGGAAAATGAACGGAAACGGATTTCACGTGAACTTCATGACGGTGTCGCTCAAGAGATGCTAAGTTCTTTAGTGGATTTGCGTGTACTTAAATATATGAATGTGGAAAAAGATGTACTGAAAAAGGTGGAACAAACGGAAGGCACATTGATGCGTCTGCTCGATGACATCCGCCATCTATCCGTGGAATTGCGGCCTGCAACTTTGGACGATCTTGGTCTGGAGGCGGCGTTCCGTACGCATTTCAAATGGTTGGAAAAAAACTACGGCTTTGTCGTCATCTTCCATCCTGAACTTCAATCGAAACGGTATGGTGGAGAGATTGAAACAGTGGTTTATCGGATTTGTCAGGAAGCTATATTCAATTCACTGAAATATGCAGGAGTTGATGAAGTAATCGTTCGTCTATTCGAAGAAGAGGGCACTCTTCGTTTGATCGTTGCGGATGAAGGAAAAGGTTTTGAATTGGATACTACTCCTCAAGGCACAGGGCTCGGCGTTTACGGCATGAGAGAGCGTACGGAGCTAGTTGAAGGCCAGTTAACAATCCGTTCCGACATTGGAAAAGGGACTGTTGTGCTGCTGGATGTGCCTGTCAGTGAAGGAGGAGAGTTGTTGTGAAAATCATAATTGCAGATGATCATGCGGTCGTTCGAAGTGGTTTCATGCACATCTTGAACTACCAAGCAGACATGGACGTCGTAGCCACTGCCGCGGACGGTCTAGAAGCGTATGAAATGGTTGCAAAACACCGTCCAGACATACTGCTGATGGATTTGAGCATGCCGCCAGGCGAAAGCGGATTGATTGCAACAGGGAAGATAAAAGAAGATTTCCCTGAGACGAAAGTTGTCATTTTGACGATGTATGATGACGAAGAATATTTGTTCCATGTGTTGAAAAATGGGGCATCAGGTTACGTACTGAAAAACTCTCCTGATGAAGAATTACTGACGGCCATTCGAACGATTTATGATGGCGGTACATATATCCATCCTTCCATGGCAACATCACTTGTACGCCAGTTCGTCAAAAAAGACTTTGATGAGATGGAGACGGATCCTTATAAGATATTATCTCGACGCGAGATTGAAATTTTACCGCTTGTCGCTAAAGGATATGGCAATAAGGAAATTGCTGAAATGCTTTATATTTCGGTAAAGACTGTCGAAGCGCATAAGTCTAAAATAATGGAAAAGCTGAATTTGAAAAACAGGCCTGAGCTTGTCGAATATGCTTTACGCAAGAAATTTTTGAACTTTTGACAGGAGGTGTCAATTTGACGACTGCAAATACTTTCAAAAACGATTTACCTGCGTTACGGATTTTAGAAAATGAACATAACTATTTGTCTTATCTGATGGACGGATGGCACACGATTGTACTTGGATTTGAACGAGAGATTTATACGGAGGAAGAGGCGAGAGAAGCGATCAAGACATTACGTAAAATGATCGTGGATTTCATCGAACCGTTTAAGAATCACACTGAGAAAGAAGAGGAAATTCTGTTTCCGATGTTGTCCAAATACATCGGTGATGAGCAAGGGCCAATAGTGGCACTCGAGGAAGAGCATGAAGAAATTGACGCATACATCGGCCATTTCCTGCATCATACGCTGGGCGATATGCGTGATTTATCATTACAGCAAATGACAGATGTAGTGAAGGATGCGGGTGAAGCATTCGAAGTGATCACAATTCATTTCGTAAAAGAACAATCGATTGTATTCCCGATGGTGATTAATACATTACGCATCACCGAGCAAGACCAATTGGCTGAAGAACTCCATACATCCATCATTTGATAAGTTGAAAGCAGCTTGAAATGCACTTACTACTTTCAGAAATGGGCTGATTTAAATGATTAAAAAAGTACAATTGCCGTTACAGACGGCAAACCTTGTCGTCGGTTTCATGGTATGGGTTCTCATATCATCCTTGTTGCCATTCATCTCGGAAGATATCGCAATCCCGCCGGAGAAACTGGCAATCGTCACTGCTGTCCCTGTCGTATTGGGCTCGATTTTACGGATTCCACTCGGCTATTATGCAAACGTATTTGGAGCACGTATTATCTTCATGATCAGCTTCATCTTGCTACTGATTCCGGTGTTCTACATAAGTGAAACGTCTACGTTCACCGGATTGATCATCGGAGGAACGTTCCTCGGTATTGGTGGAGCGGTCTTCTCGGTCGGTGTTACATCGCTTCCGAAGTATTATCCGAAAGAAAAGCATGGCCTAGTCAATGGTATTTACGGGATGGGTAATATCGGAACTGCAATATCGACATTTGCTGCACCTGTTATTGCCACTCAAATTGGCTGGTCCATGACTGTAAAACTCTACTTGGTCCTATTGCTTGTTTTTGCAGCGTTGAACTTCATCTTCGGTGATAAGCAGGAAGTGAAAAGCAAAACACCGATCGTTGAACAGATTAAAGGCGTCTACAAAAATGAAAAACTATGGTTCTTCTCATTGTTCTATTTCATCACATTCGGTTCGTTCGTGGCGTTCACCGTATTTCTACCAAACTTCCTCGTAACCTATTTCGAGTTAGAGAAAGTTGATGCAGGAATGCGTACGGCTGGATTCATCGTTGTCGCTACATTGTTGCGCCCAGTCGGTGGATGGCTTGCGGATAAATTCCAACCATTATTCTTACTCATGGGTTGTTTTGCAGGGCTGACTGCAGCGGCAATCATCCTGGCGTTTTCTCCAGGGATCGGGCTGTATACAGTCGGCAGTATCCTCATCGCATCCATGGCGGGAATCGGGAACGGGGTCATCTTCAAACTTGTACCATTCTATTTCAATAAACAAGCGGGTATTGCAAACGGAATCGTATCCATGATGGGTGGTCTCGGAGGATTCTTCCCGCCGCTATTATTAGCGACAATCCATTCTATGACTGGATCGTATTCAATCGGTTTCATGGCGTTTTCACAAGTTGCTCTTGTCAGTCTCGTACTCGTCATCTGGCTGTATTATATGGATCGTCTGTCACTTGCAAAAGAAGTGTTCGATTCTACGGGTCAAGGTATTCTTGTTACTAATCCAGAGGGCACGATTCTGTCTGTCAACCCTGCATTTACACAACTGACAGGGTATACTGAAGAAGAAGTGATTGGCAGCAATCCGAACGTCCTCAGTTCGGGCAGACAGACAAAACAATTTTATACGACAATGTGGAGCATCATTGGTGATAAGGGCTCTTGGCAAGGTGAAGTATGGAACAAGCGCAAAGACGGTACAGAGTATTTAGAACTGCTGACCATCAATGCCGTGCAAAATCAAGCTGGAGATGTCGAACGTTACGTCGGGACTTTCAGTGATATTACACCACCAACCAAAGAGGGCAGCCGATCGTAATGATCGGAAGCCCTCGCTTCATTGACAATAAGGAGTTGTAGCAGAAATGGACAATAGATACTCCCGCCAGACGCTGTTCAAGCCAATCGGTGACGAAGGACAGGCGAGATTGAAAGATGCCCATATTGTTGTCGTCGGCTGCGGTGCATTAGGCTCTCCCATTTCCGAAACGCTCGTCCGGGCAGGCGTCGGGAAACTGACGATTGCCGACCGGGATTATGTCGAGATGTCCAATTTACAGCGGCAGCAATTGTTTACGGAGCAGGACGCGCTAGAAGGTACGCCGAAAGTTGTGGCGGCGGAGCGACGGTTGAAGGAAATTCGTTCTGACTGTGAGATTCATACAGTACTCGACCATATTGACGGACCATTATTGTTAGAAATGGCGGAAACTGCAGATTTGATCATGGATGCGACGGATAACTTTGAGACGAGACTCCTCATCAATGACGTTGCCTGGAATAAGGATATTCCATGGATTTACGGAGCGTGTGTTGGCAGTTCCGGGACGGTATTTCCTTTCATCCCCGGACAAACGGCTTGCTTTCGTTGCCTGCTGCCAGTTCTTCCAGCGGTGAATGAAACATGCGATACTACGGGCATTATAGCGCCAGCCGTACAGATTGTAGCGGCGAGACAGACAGCAGAAGCGTTGAAATGGTTGACCGGTAACCATGAAGCGATGATGACTAAATTGCTCCATTTCGATGTATGGAATAATTTACAAGTGGAAGCGGGGATTTCGCGTCTGCAAAAAGATGCATGTGCAACGTGCGGAGAAACACCTACATATCCTTCCATCGACCGATCAGAAGGGACGGACTATGCCGTATTATGCGGAAGGGACACTGTCCAAATCATTCCTGATAGCACTCGTCCGCTTACACTTGCAGATGGTAAGCATCTCGCGGAACGGCTAGGATCGGATTATAAAATGACCCCTTTCTTTGTGGAATTCCATGCCAGCGGTTATCGCTGTGTGCTCTTCCAAAACGGACGTCTACTTATTCACGGATTACGAGATAGGAATGAAGGACGGAAGCTATATCATCACTTTTTTGGATAAAGGGGGATGTATGACATGACGCATTTAACAGAAATGGATACTACAACACCGGTTATCATCGGTGTGTTGACAGTAAGTGATACGAGAAATAAGGCATCCGATAAAAGTGGTGCAACCATTATCCGGATGGCGGAAAGTGCCGGACACAGAATCGGTGAATACCAGGTTTGTACGGATGATCCTGCAGAAATCATGACATTCTTGGCGGATTATATGAGGCATGACGATATCCAGGCCATCATCATCACAGGTGGATCAGGCATTAGCAAACGTGATCAGACCATCGAGACGGTGGCACCATTGTTCAATAAAAAGTTGGACGGATTCGGAGAACTGTTCAGGTTCCTCAGTTATACGGAGGACGTCGGCTCGAAAGCACTGTTAAGCCGTGCAACTGCGGGCATTATTGGCGAGAAGGCCGTATTCGCATTGCCTGGGTCATCGAAGGCGGTCGAACTGGCGATGGATAAGCTGATCATCCCTGAATTGCATCATATCATTCACGAAATAACGAAATAAAAAAGCGACCCTGTTTTTACAGGGAACGCTTGAAATCACCATTTTTGCCGCCTGTCTTCTTTAGTAGCATTGTCGGTCCGATGACCATTTCTTTCCCGGCGGCTTTGCACATATCGTAAATCGTCAATGCGGCAGCAGAGGCGGCAGTCAACGCTTCCATTTCGACACCTGTGACGCCTTTTGTTTTCACTTCCGCTTCAATATGCACTTCATAGTGGTTCATTGTTTCATCGATTTGCCATTTGAAATGTACATCTACTCCTGTGAGGGCAATCGGGTGACACATCGGGATGAGGGAAGATGTGTTTTTAGCCGCCATAATTGCAGCCACTTGCGCTACGGCGAAGACATCACCTTTTTTATTCGTCCCTTCGGTAATTTGCGAATGGATCTGTTCATTTACAACGATGGAAGAAATGGCGATGGCTGTCCTCGTTGTAACAGATTTATCGGAGACATCGACCATCTTGGCGCGTCCTTGTTCATTAAAATGCGTCAGTTCAGACATTGCTATCATTCCTTTCAGTAAAAATTACTACTAATCTCAGTATATCAGAAGATAGGAGAGGGTTCCCATGGTTGAAATAAGAAAGCCGATTCAAGTTGCTGAAGCTGTGCGTCTCGTCATGGAGCACGTGACAAAACTTGGTACGGAGATTGTACCGCTTGAAAACGCGTATGGAAGAGTGTTGGCTGAACCAATTATCGCCAAACACGATGTACCTCCTTTTGACCGATCGCCATACGACGGATTCGCCATCCGTGCGCTCGATTCCGAGGGTGCATCAGGCAACAACCGCCTGCCGTTCCATGTTATCGGAGAAATCGGAGCTGGTCACATCGGAGATCGACCGATCGGTGAAAAGGAAGCATATCGCATTATGACCGGCGCGCAAATCCCAGAAAATGCGGATGCCGTCGTCATGTTTGAACAGACAGTGGAAAGTGGCAATGGATTTACGTTGCGCAAACCGTTTGAAGTGGGAGAAAACATTTCATTCAAAGGTGAGGACTGTAAAAAAGGCGAACAGCTTATTGAAGCAGGAACACTCATCCACCCCGGAACAATCGCATTGCTTGCAACATTTGGCTATGCGTACGTGGAAGTCGCCATTAAACCCGTCGTCGGCATTCTGTCGACAGGAACGGAATTGCTGGACGTAGCCGACGAACTTGAACCTGGTAAAATCCGTAATTCAAATGGACCGATGATTCGCGCGCAACTTGATAGAATGGGTATATCCTATAAATCGTACGGGATGGCAGCGGATGAGCTTGATACGTGCGCATTCGTCGTGGAACAGGCGCTTGCTGAAACGGATTTCCTCATTACGACAGGCGGGGTCTCGGTCGGTGATTACGATTACTTGCCGGCCATCTATGAGCGGCTCGGTGCAAAGGTTTTGTTCAACAAAGTGGCGATGCGCCCGGGCAGTGTGACGACGGTTGCGGCGCTTGATGGGAAGCTGTTGTTCGGACTATCCGGCAATCCGTCCGCCTGCTTCACGGGGTTCGAATTGTTTACAAGACCAGCGATTGTTGGGATGATGGGAGGAACAAATCCTTATATGCCGAGGATGAAAGCGACGCTCGGAGAAGATTTCAAGAAGCCGAATCCGTTTACACGTTTCGTGCGGGCTTCATGGGGGTTCACGGAACAAGGAGTCGTTGCAGTGCCTGCAGGTTTTAATAAATCCAGTGCCGTATCATCCATTGCGCGCGGCAATTGTATTATCGTATTGCCAAGTGGTACAAGAGGCTTCGCAACAAGTGACGAAGTCGATATCCTGTTGCTCGGCAGCGAACTTGGCGTCAGTGAGTGGACATTGTGAAGACGCTCCATGTCGTTGGCTATAAAAATAGCGGCAAGACGACGCTGATTACGAGATGGATTCGTTTATTGAAAGAAAAAGGGTTGAAGGTCGCTGTCCTGAAGCACCATGGCCATGGCGGTAAACCGGATATGAGCGATAGTGGAACGGATACGATGCAGTTTTTGGATAATGGTGCTGATGCGACAGTTGTTGCAGGTGGTGGAGCGGTTCAGTTCATCTGGAATGAAGAACCTGATTTCATGCAACTGAAAGAGATGGCAGCAACGGGGAATCCGGATATTCTGCTCATTGAAGGGTATAAAGAGGAACAGGGACATAAAGTGATACTTGTCCGAGACAAAGAAGATTGGCAGACGCTTAGTCTTCTGCAAGGTCGGCAGCTGGTCATCGGAAGTACAGGTTATGAGGTTGAGTGTCACCGGATAAACCATCGGGAAGATCATGATGAAATCGATAAATGGTTCAATGAATGGGTTGAGGAGGGGAATGGCGATGAAACAGTATGAAATTGTTGAAACACCAATAGATATCCAGCAATATTCGGATTATGTCCTGCATCCTGCAGCAGGTGCGGTTACGATTTTCACCGGCAACGTTCGGGAGTGGACGCATGGTGTGAAGACGTTATATTTAGCGTACGAAGCGTATATTCCAATGGCTGAAAAAAAACTTGCGGAAATTGGTGCTGAAATGGAAGCGAAATGGCCTGGCATACGCGTGGCGATTGCGCATCGGATCGGCGAGTTGCAAGTGAAGGATATCGCTGTCGTCATCGCGGTTTCATCCCCTCATCGAAAAGCGGCTTACGAAGCGAATGAATATGCGATCGACCGCATTAAGGAAGTCGTCCCGATCTGGAAGAAAGAGATTTGGGAAGACGGGGAAGAATGGATCGGTGCACAGAAGAAGTATCCTGAAAAGGGGGTTGGACAATAATGATCCAAGTGAATTATTTCGCGCGGTTGCGGGAGTTGACGGGTAAAGGACAGGAGACGCTCGATCGCGATTCCATGACAGTTTCTGAACTGCTGGACTGGGCGGAATCGACGTATCCCGGATTCGGAGCTGATACGATTCAAGTTGCGGTGAACGAGGAGTATGCGTTGATAGACGATACGATCTATTCAGGTGATGTGTGTGCTTTCATCCCGCCTGTGAGTGGTGGCTGATGAAGACGATCGGCATCGTGCTTGCCGGTGGATTATCGAGCCGTTATGGTTCACCGAAGGCGTTTGCGAAGTGGGAAGGTGTTCATTTTTACGAGTTGGCCATGCAAGCATTGGCACCGCATTGTGATGAAACGGTCATTGTAACTCGATCGGAATTGGTCGAACGGTTTAATGATTCATTGCAAGTCGTGACAGATCTTGCAGAAGTCGCCGGAGAAGGACCTCTTGCGGGAATTTTATCCGGAATGAACGCGATGGAAGCTGATCGGTATATCGTTTTACCATGTGATATGCCGTTCATGACGAGTGAAGTGATTGGGCGATTGGTCGAACGCCATGAATCGGCCGTAACGGCTGTCGTACTGGAAGAGAAACTGCATCCGCTCGTTTCCGTTTGGTCGGGTATGGCGAAAGTGGAATTGCGATCGGCACTTGAAAGCGGACAGCGGAGAGTGATGAACGTGCAAGAAAAGCTTGGTGTGAAATGGGTTGAAGGCATCACGTTAAGTGAAAATCCACAACACGTCTTGATGAATGTGAATACTCCGGACATCTTAAAAGGAGTTGAGGAAGATGGATCCGATTTTAGATAAATTAGGCCGTCCGATACGTGATTTGCGGATTTCCGTGACGGATCGTTGTAATTTCAGATGTACGTATTGTATGCCGAAGGAAATTTTCGGGGATGATTATGTATTCTTGCCGAAAAGTGAGTTGCTCTCATTCGAAGAGATGGAACGGTTTGCGCGCCTATTCGCATCACTCGGCGTGAAGAAGCTGCGCCTGACGGGTGGAGAGCCACTTATGCGTAGAGGCCTTCCAGATTTAATTGATAAGCTGACAAAAATCGATGGAATAGAAGATATAGGATTAACGACGAATGGCGTGCTGCTTGGACAATATGCTCAAGCGTTATACGATGCAGGTTTGCGTCGTCTGAATATGAGTTTGGATGCGCTCGATCCGGACATATTTGGTGAGATGAACGGTCGCGGCATTAAACCGGATTTGATTTTGAAGAATATAGACCGTGCCAAAGAGATTGGCTTTACGATTAAAGTGAATATGGTCGTGAAAAAAGGTGTCAATGAAAGCGAGATCCTTCCGATGGCGGCGTATTTCAAAGAGCGTGATATTACATTGCGGTACATCGAATTCATGGATGTGGGCAATGACAACGGTTGGAGTTTTGAAAGTGTCGTGACGAAGAAGGAAATCTATGAACGGCTTGCGGCTGAATACGAGATGCAAACTTCTGAAGAGGAGTATTTCGGTGAAGTGGCGAAGCGTTACCGGTATGTAGGAACGGATGCTGAAGTTGGTTTCATCACCTCCGTCTCTGAATCTTTCTGTTCGTCGTGCACGAGAGCGCGTCTTTCCTCAGACGGCAAGCTGTATACATGCCTGTTCGCATCAGAAGGATTCGACTTGCGTGAACTGATTCGCAGTGGCTTGACGGATGAAGAGTTGCTTGCGGCAATTACCGGTGTGTGGGAACGCCGTGCGGATCGCTATTCAGATGAGCGGACTGAACAGACGGTGAAAAACCGGAAGAAGATCAATATGAGTTATATAGGTGGATGAATGAAGTGCTTCGCGGCCGGCGGAGCACTTTTTTGGTGTGGAAATTTACGTTGTGGGTAGTACGAAGGTCATGAAGTGGTGATATATTTTGCTATTCGATCGATATACACAATTATTCAATCGATATAACTCGCTATTCGATTGATATACACAATTATCCGATCGATATACGGGCAAATCACAGAATTCCGCGCAATCTTTAATAGGAAGTCATATGTAGTTGTCCCTTTTAATAGATTGTAGTAGCACGAAAAACGGGAATACCTTCAATCGGATTAGCCTGGAGGACAAATCCGTACGGAGTGTAAATAGAAACGGAATGGAGGAAAGGGAAAGTGAGTGCAATTATCGTTGCATTGGCGGGGATGGTTGTTTTTGCGCTTGGTTATCGGTATTATTCAAAGTTTGTTGCTGAGAAGATTTTTAAACTCGACCCGAATTACGTGACGCCTGCACATCGATACAAAGATGGCGTCGACTTTGTCCCGACGAACAAGTTTGTACTGTGGGGGCATCATTTTACATCGGTTGCGGGGGCTGCGCCGATACTCGGTCCGGCAATCGCGGTCTATTGGGGCTGGCTGCCTGCATTGTTATGGGTCGTGCTAGGTACCGTTTTCGCTGCAGGTGTCCATGACTTCGGTACGTTAGTGCTATCCGTACGTAATAAAGGACAGTCAGTGGGGACGCTCGCGAATAAATTAATCGGTCAGCGGGCAAAGATCTTGTTCTTGTTCATCATCCTCATACTTGTTTTAATGGTAAACGCTGTATTTGCATGGGTCATTTCCAATTTGTTCATTAAATTCCCGGCGAGCGTTATACCGGTCTTCATCCAAATTCCACTCGCAATTTGGATTGGGACTGCCGTTTATAAACGCCAAAAGAAGATGCTTGTTCCTTCGCTCATTGCTTTGGCTGTCATGTATTTTACAGCGGTCGTATCGAGTAAAGTAGGATTTCTGCAAATTGATCTTGTTAAATACATGGGCGGGGCGGAAGGGGCGGGACTGTTCGGTCTAGGATCCGTTTCGACTGCATTCTTCATCTGGATCATGATTTTAATGGTGTATGTCTATTTCGCTTCTACGTTGCCGGTTTGGCGTTTGCTGCAGCCGCGTGACTTCATTAACTCCCATCAGTTAGTCGTTGGACTTGGTATTCTGTATTTGGGCTTGTTATTCACAAACCCTACAATTACGGCGCCAATGACAAATGCCACTTCGGATGTCTCGTGGTTTCCGCTTTTATTCATAACCATCGCTTGTGGTGCCATATCAGGTTTCCACGGACTCGTTTCGTCGGGGACTTCATCCAAGCAGTTGAATAAAGAAACAGACGCACGCTTCGTCGGCTATCTTGGAGCAGTCGGTGAAGGGATTTTAGCGCTTGTCTCCATCATTGCAGTCATCACCTTTTTCCCGAATAAAGACGCGTTCCTCGCGACTTACAGCAGTTTTGGTGCGGCGAATGGGTCGGGACTTACTGTGTTTGTGCAAGGGGCCAGCCAATTGGCTACGGGCCTGGCCATTCCCGCTGATGTTGCAACGACAATCGTTTCCATTATCGTCATCAGTTTTGCAGCAACGACATTGGATACATCTGTACGGCTTATGCGTTATATCATTGCTGAACTCGGAATGGAATACAACATGCCGAAGCTTGCGAAAAAGCATGTGGCGACATCGGTTGCGGTTCTATCCAGTTCCGCGCTTGTACTTCTTCCACAAGGTCCAAATGGATTCGGGTCAGGCGGCTATTTACTATGGCCGTTATTCGGAACGGCAAATCAGTTATTGGCAGGTATCAGCTTATTGCTCATTGCAGTGTGGCTGAAACGGTTAGGTCGGAATTACTTAGTGGCGATTATTCCAATGATTTTCCTGCTCTTCATGACATTACTTGCCATGTTCAAGCAAGTCGTATTTGAGTGGTCGTGGTTTGGGTCCAATTCCAATTGGCTACTCTTCATATTTGGAGCGATCATCTTCGTGTTTGCAATCTGGATCATCTTGACGGCATTCTCCGCCTTGTCGGGCAAAAATGATCCGAAGCTATCATCGGACTTGGACGATTAATCGTTGGAGGGATTTCTATGATCGATTCCCTGAAGAAACTGATCACGTACTATGAGGAAGTCATAAGTTTACCGCATCGAAGGGAAATTGCTGCTGAGTTACGGGACGAGGAGGACCTCTTTTTCCTCCTTCTTTATTCCGAGATGATTGGCATACCGAACCCGGCGTACTATTATACATTAGAACTCTATCCGTATATGATCGAAAAATTCCACGACTGGCATTTGCGGATGGGCATGGAGAAATCTCCGATGCATGGCATCCGCTGTTGCTGAAATGAGGGGAAACGATGGACGTATTGACGAAACAGATCATTTTTGTTGGCGGGAAGGGCGGAGTGGGCAAGTCTACAACGGCTGCAGCCATTGCCCACCGCCTATCCGCATCGGGATACCGGACACTATTAGTCTCGACAGATCCCGCCCATAATGTAGGGGATATATTCGGTCGACCGATTGGCGGCAAACCAGTTGAGGTTGCGGAGCAGTTAGTTGCGCTTGAAATTGATCCGCAGCTTGAGACGGAACGGTATATTGCAGGCGTGAAAGACAATATTAAAGGAGTCGTACACTCCAGTATGATGGAAGAAGTGCATCGTCAACTGGATACGGCAAAAGCGTCCCCAGGGGCGGATGAAGCAGCACTGTTTGATAAGCTTATCACCATCATTCTCGAAGAACGCGCTTTTTACGATAAAATCGTATTCGATACAGCACCAACTGGCCATACGATCCGCTTGTTGTCACTTCCTGAATTGATGGGTGTGTGGATACATGGTTTATTGGAAAAACGAAAAAAAACGAATGTTAATTATTCGCGTCTGCTTAATGACGGGGAGCCAGTGGAAGACCCGATTTATGAAGTGTTGGCGCATAGGCAGCAACGTTTTACCCGTGTACGCGAACTATTAATGGACGAACAAACGACAGGTTTTATTTTCGTCTTAAACCCGGAACGGCTGCCCATCTTGGAAACAGAAAAAGCCATACAATTATTGAACCGCCATTCGCTTGAAGTGAAGTCCATCGTCGTTAATAAAGTACTCCCTGAACACGTGGAGGGCGAGTTTTGGAATGAACGAAAAGCGCATGAGCGGAAGTATGTAGAGATGATCAAGCAGTCATTCAATCGACAGGAAATCCTCTATGTGCCTTTATTTCAAAGAGATATTACTAGCTATGAGGATTTGGCTCAGTTTAGTGAGCAATTAACGTAAAAAACGCTCAGAAATGAGCGTTTTTAATATGGTGTTTTACTGATAGCAAGCGCGTATTACTTGCTGCGCAAACTTACAACTAAGTGCTAAATAGTAACTTTCACTTAAGGAATCTGTATAAAAAACAATAATTACATTTCATCTATTAACGCGAAAATTGGTCTAACGGTTGAAATTAAGAATCGAGGTTAGCATACATTCTTGCTGATGAAGAAGGATTGACATTTAAGTAATTTAAATTTATAGTAAATCTACAAAAAAATATATTCAACTTCCGCTAAGGGGAGTAGCTAATACAGTTAAAGTCGTCAATACAGGATTTGAATCCTCGGTTTTACTGGCAACAATCGTTGTTTGCGAGACCTTACCATTTATTTGGTGAGGTCTTTTTTTATTAGAGACGTTATGACCAAAATCGGTTATAACATCTCTTTTTTATTTTTTAAAAGTTATTGGAGGTTAGCTTTTGAGTATTTACTTAGAACTTGCAAAGTCAGTCATTATTAACAAGAAGAATCGCCTTATTAGTTTCGACAAATCTTTAAAACTTGTAGGAACAGGTAGAAGTGCATTTGTTTTCAGAATGAAGTCATCAAATAAAGTAATTAAAGTGTTCTATCCTGATTATACGTACAATGCTAAAGAAGAAGCTGAAATTTATAAATCACTTCAAGGTATTCATTATTTCCCATCTATTTATGAATCAGGGCCGAATTATATTGTCATAGATTACATTGAAGGTTATACACTTTTTGAATGTATGTCACAAGGAAGAATCATTACAGCAGATCATCTTAAAGAAATTGATTATGCGTTATCATTGGCTTCAGATGTAGGATTAAATCCTTCTGATATTCACTTGCGAAATATTTTTATCACTTCTCATGACGAGATAAAACTCATTGATGTTGCACGTTATAGACAAATGAAAGACTGCAAGCAATGGTGTAATCTTAAGAAAGCCCATCGTCAATTTTACTGCAAAAGTTTCTTTTTCAAGAAAGTACCTGCTCATTTCTTGAATATCGTGGCATTCCTTTATAAAAAGGGACTTATACCATACTATCGAAATTAAACGTGTAAATTGAGAATTAGATGACCCTGTAAAAGTACGAGAAACTGAGTGGGAGAACGGCTGAGATATCAGCACTCTTCATACAATGTTCAAGCGGTTCTAAAGGTATTTACTACAGCTTCTAGCACCACAGCATTTGCTAAAGATAAAGTATTTATCAAAAGAAGAGCAAATCGCTAACAATATTGAGTTTGAAAGTGAGTTAGAGGAAAGTTTAGACTATTTATTAGAGAGTGCTATAATTATAGATTACAGCTGTAAAAGAAGCCCGTTATAGAGTAGCTGCACAAAAAAGTACATAAATCGCATTGCAACTTTTAATGCGTTTTTTACTGTTTATAGGAGCGTGAGATATGAATTTCGACTCAAATACTCTCTACATTATACTTTTTATAGTAATAATTGTAGGAGAATGTATTGAATACTTCCGATCTAAAAAATTAGAACGTGAAGAAAATAATTTTTATACAAAGAAAAAAAGTAGAATTGTACTTTCACTTTTTGCTATTGCTTGTTTCCTTCTCTTTTTAAACGACGTAATGGATTTAAGTGCTCTACAATATATTGGAGCTGGTTTATTTATATTTACTGGGATTATTAATCTCTTTTTCATGTGGAAAGAGTATAAGTTTGTCGGTATCATTATTCTAGCAGTTGTACTATTGTTGCAGTACTTACAGTTCTTTTAAACAAAGAGGGTACTTGATTAGTGTAATTAACTGGCATCTAATAACTTGTTTTTGTTTGCTAAAGTCATCTATATTAAAGTTTAGGATGCTCGAAAAGATAGCGCTTGTCTCGCAAAAGCCATTCAACGTAATGGCTTTCGTTAATCCTCCTGGAGTCGACGGCTTCCACTCCAATCAACTAAGAGCGTAGCACCAAAAAAACTACACTCATTAGTTGAATTGACTCAACCAAGATATCTACATAATAAAAACTAAAATTGTTGTGATAATTAAGGACTGTGCAAAAGAAATAACTAAATCATTTTTCCAGTATGTTTTGGAAAAACGACTAAAAATCCTACCTATCGCAAAGCTACAAATCCATATAGTTAAAAATATTAGGACAAAACCCAAGATGCAATACCTCCCCCACAATCTCATATAATTTCTCTTGAATTAGACCGATTGAAGCAAAAAATATGCAATAATCACCCTTTTTTGTAGAAAAGAGAAATTAATGTTTTTTGTTTCCATTAGGGTTTAGCTTAACAAGAATAAAAGAAGTTATTAGAGAAATGCATCCAAAAATAAATATTTTTAGCCAAGACACCTCCACATTAAAAGGAGATAATTCATCCATATTTAAAGTGTATAAGGACCACCAATCATCTGTTCCCGACAGAAAGATAGATGCAAACAACCAAACAGCAAATATCATAATAGCATTTACCAGAATAAGAATTTTATCTTTCATACTTCTCTCCTTAATTCAAGAAAATGCCCCGGTTAATCCAACTTGCGGGCTTTATCATTTCCTCATAACTTCCTCATAAACCCAGCAATCGCTTCATTCACAAAATGAGCGCCGAGCTTCACAGTACGACCATTTTCATCCAATGAAGGATTCACTTCACAAATATCAAATGAATGCGTCTTCTCATGTGTAGCAACTTTACGTATAATTTCACGCACAGTCGTCGGTTCCAATCCGAATGGAGAGGGGGCACTCACACCTGGCGCAAACGCTGCGTTTACGACGTCTGTACATAATGTAAGTAGAACCGCGTCATGCTTGTCCATAAATGCATCCAGTGAATTCATCAATTCCCCAAGCTTTCCAGTGATCATTTCATCTTCATGCACATACTCAACACCAAGTGCATCCGCCCGATCAAACAGCTCCTGTGTATTGCCATACCGCTGGATACCGGCGACGAAATACCCCGCATTCATATCTTGTTCTAAAATCTGTCTGAACATCGTACCAGAGGAAGTCTGCTCATCATATGGACGCAAATCGAAATGGGCATCGATATTAACAATCCCTAGAGAGACATCTGTACCAAGAAACTCCCGCACCCCTAGATAATGCCCGTACAATGTCTCATGTCCGCCACCTAAAATGACCGGCGTCGATCCGTTCGATAACAACGTACTTACTGCATCGCCTAATTGTTGTTGCGCAGTTTCCAAGTCTTCACCGACACAGGCAATATTGCCGACATCGACAAGCCGCCCACTTTCATAAAAACGCCATGGCAACTTCGCAAGCTCTCCCCGTAATGCATCGGGAGCCTGTGCTGCACCTAACCGCCCTTTATTACGCCGAACCCCTTCCTCACATTCAAATCCAACAATTGCGCACGAATCCTTCGCTTCGCATACATCCATCATTTCCACGACTTGATGGTAGCGGAAAGCTGTACGATCCACTGCATCATCTATCCTGCCTGTCCATATTGATTCACTCACACAGCTCATCCTTTCTAAAGTAGACTCCTTGCCAACAGTATATCGCTAGATTATGATTATTCCAACAACCGATTTAGAGGAAGGCGATTTTATGAAAATAGTATTGCTTATTAAAGACCCGCTCGAAGCACAAGGACTCAAATGGCTCCTCACCTCACAATGGACGGATGTACAAGTGGAAATTGCCGACCCTACGAATCCACCCACCGACGCATACCTCTACATCATCGACATGCAGTTGCTGAACGCTGAATTCGAACTGCCACTACACGCCGTCTGGCTTGGCATCTCATCCGAAAGGACATTCCAAACCGTTTACAAAGCTCTATCCTTAAAAGCGGAAGACATTCTATTCCGGCCTTTCCAACCTGATAGACTCATTCGACAAGTCCAACAAATTCGTTTCCGTTGGCGGAACGAATCGGCGCAACTTACTAGACCCGTTCAACAACGTACCGACATGGTGACATATGAAAACCTGCTCATCGGCGAAACCGAAGTTCAAACACCAGTGCTAGTAAGTTTAATCGCGCCATCGCGTATCGACGAACTCGACCATCTCGTCCGCGAACTGGACATGCATGATTTTCCGACTGTTTATGATATCTTCCCATTTTCGGATTTTGTCCTCGTCGTCCATAAATTGAAAGAGCTAGACACTCTTCAAGAAGCATATACAATCTTTTATTCGCAATGGAAATTACAATCGGATGCGCTGCTGACAATCTATTTGCATGCAGATGAAAGTCGTACAAATTACCGCGTGCTTTATAAAAAGATGCGCCGTCTGCATGAAAGGATTTTCTATGATGGGTACGACATTTTATCGATTGAACAGGAAGAACTTCATTGGCGGGAGATGGATCCATTTTTGTCGCCGCTCGAGCAACGAAAATGGATAGAAATGCTTGAAAAACGGCAAATGGCGAATATTCGTCAGTGGATGGAACAGGACTTTCTGACAGTTGAATCCCCGTTTCCTGATCCCGAAATGGTACGTGTCCGATTGACGAGCATCCTTGCACAAGTTCGAAGGTATATGACAACGAAAGCAATGAAATCGCAAGCAATCGAGCAAGCGTATCATTCACTCTTTCAAACGGTCATCCGTGAAGCGGTCATGTACGATATTATCCAGTCTTTCATTGCGTTCATTGCAGAATTACTTCAAACGTCCGAAGGTAAAATGCAAAGGGAAGGGAACTTGGTCGAAAAAGTGCAAGAGCGCATGAATGCTAATTACTGGGATACTTCCTGGAACTTGGCGGCATGTGCAGACGAATTAAAAATCCATAAAAGTACATTAAGCCGAAAGTATGCGAGTGAAGCAGGGAAGTCCTTCAGCGATGCGTTGCTTGAAATCCGCATTGCTGAGGCAAAACGGCTATTGAAAGAGACTGACTTGGCTATTGCCGATGTATCCCAATCGACCGGGTTCAGTCATGCTACCTATTTCAGTAAGCGATTTAAAGAGGAGACAGGAATTACGCCTTATCAATATCGAATCAAATGAGACTGTATAAGAGGTAATAAATTACCAAGATGGAAATATAAAAGTGCCATCCTATTATTCAACTCTTACAACGTAGCTTTGCAATTAGAGTCCTATGGTATAATGCAAGATAATTTTGAAATTTAGAGTGAGGTATGTCAATTGAAAAGAAGCGTGTTGTATATAGAAGATAATGAGAAAATAGGGAGTTGGGTCAAAGAGGAATTAGAACAGCGAGGATTTTCAGTTAAGTGGCTGCTTTCTGGTGAAGGTGCCGAAGAAGTTGTAAATCAGCATGAAATAGTTATCTTGGATATTATGCTACCCGGTTTAGATGGATTTACTGTTGGCAAAAGATTAAAAAAGGCAGCTCCTGCTGTACCTATTTTGCTCTTATCTGCTCGGACATCGATAAATGATAAAGTGGATGGTTTACAATTTGCTGATGACTATTTAACTAAACCCTTCCATACAGATGAATTAGTTGCAAGATTAGAAGTGTTAATACGCCGAAGTAGTGGTACATATTCCGAACGCATTTCATTAGGAAATCATATTGAAGTAGATCTAGAAGCACAAATGATATACGACAAACACACTGGAGAAGAAATTATATTGACGAGGAAGCAACATCAAATTTTAATGTATTTCTTGCGGCACCCTAATCGCGTCTTGCCGAAAGAACAAATTTATGAGGCGATTTGGGAAGAAACTTATATAACTGGTGATAAAACATTAATGGTGCATATCAGTCGACTGCGTCAAAAGTTGGAACGTAAACCAGATTCCTTGGAAATTATTGAAACGTTGAAGGGAATAGGCTATCGGGTGAAACTATGAAAAAGACTAGATCATTATTTCGTCATTTTCTAATAGGACATTTTCTCTTTATCTTTTTTCCTCCAATTGTGTTTATTTCTCTTCTTATGCCCGTTGGATTTTCGGGTATTAATGAAGAAAATCTTATTTTACATCAATTTTATTTCATACTACTTTTGTTAGGTTTTATAATTGTCGCATTTTTTGTCATCTCTTGGCTTTTCTTCTTGAGATTACGCAAACGTCTCACCCGCTTACAGGAAGTCATGTCTTTTTCAGCTACTACTAACTCATTTCCTAAACCAATATCTGTTCCAATGGATCGTGTGGATGAAATAGACCAGTTAGGAAGTTCTTTTAATTGGATGATTCAGCAGCTTGAAGACAGTCGCAAGCGTGAATATGAAGAGGAATTATTACGCCATCGACTCATTGCGAATTTATCTCACGACTTACGAACGCCGCTTACCATTTTGAGAGGACATGCCACCAGATTAAATAAAGAATCAATGAGTCTAGAAGGACAAAACTCATTAACAGAGATGGACCATACGATTACAAGAGTCGGAGATCTTATGGATGATTTACTTTCCTATACAATACTTACATCAGGGAAAGATCCTTTTCAACCCATTTCAACAGATATTGGACGGTTAGTAAGAGCATCTGTTGCTGCGTGGTATCCTGTATTTGAAGAGAAAGAAATTCAGTTCGATATTGATTTACCAACCGAGCAGACGTTTTATTGGGAAGCAGATCCTAAATGGCTGACACGGGTTCTGGACAATTTATTTCAGAATATCCTTCGCCATGCAGCAGAGGGGAAATATGCAAACATTGTGGTTGATGTAGAAAAAGAACAGATCATTGTTGCGGACAGAGGTCCAGGTATGGATCACTCTTCCTATGAGAGTGGAGCGGAAATCGGTTTATCGGCTTCAAATTATATGTTGAAAAAAATGAGGCTGAAAGCTGACTATGCATCAAATGAAAATGGTACAAGCGTAGTTATTGGAAGAGCTTAACCTAAAGTTTACCTAGAATTAAACTACATGATAACCGCGGTGTTACTTTGCTTCTTTATAATGAGAGCCATAGCAGAAAGGAAGTGTTATGGTTGCTCACAATTAATAACGTAGTCAAACATCGCGGAAATCAAGAAATCTTATCAGGTGTCAGTTTTAAAGCTAGACCAGGAAGAGTAACTGGTTTTTTAGGTCCCAATGGGGCAGGTAAAAGTTCTACACTTCGCATCCTACTTGGATTAGATCGTGCCACATCAGGGAGTGCACTAATTGATGGAGTGCCATTCGCAGAATTACAGAATCCTCTGGCGACAGTAGGCGCTGCACTTGATGGATTTGGAGCTCATCGTATGCGAACAGGACGGGCACACTTACGTTGGATTGCTCGTGCCGCAGGATTGTCTCACTCACGTGTCGAGGAAGTTCTGGAAATAGTAGGGCTTACGAATGTAGCTGGGAAAAGAGTCGGAACTTATTCCCTTGGTATGGGGAAAAGACTTGGAATGGCAGCAGCACTACTTGGTGATCCGGAAATATTGGTGTTAGATGAACCTGTAAACGGGCTCGACCCAGAAGGAATTCGTTGGATTCGGACATTTTTACGCGAACGTGCTGAGTCTGGAAAAACGGTGTTACTATCCAGTCATCTAATGGGAGAGCTTGCAGAGACTGTTGATGATGTGGTGATTATTAATCATGGAAAAGTCGTTGCAGATGGAACATTGGAAGAAGTAATAGGTAATCATTCCACGCTGGAGGAAGCCTTTTTTGCCCTGACTTCTAAAAACAACGGTGATGGTGTATGAGAGCATTTAACGCGGAACTATCTAAATTGTTCTCCCTGCCGGGGATTTGGCTTGCCTTTCTTATTGGAGCATTTGTCCCTGCGGTCATTGCTGCCTTGGACAGTACAGCACAAAAAGAGGAGATTATAGCTGGAGTTAGCACACGACTATCGGAAGTTGGCTATATAGGATTAGCTCTTGGTGTGCAAGGTATCATTATTCTTGGGGTACTTGCTGTCAGCAGTGAGTATTTGACAGAGAGCAGTGAATCTGGTGGAGGGAATCAGATTACAACAAGTTTAACCGTTGTTTCATCCCGTTTCCACTTTTTGCTGGCAAAAGCAAGTGCTGTAACAGTGATCGGCATACTACTTTCCATTGTTGCTATTCTAACGACTGTGTCAGCAACAAATCTTATTCTTGGTGAATACGCTCCTGCCTTTGAAGCGCCTAAACTTATCGGCGTAGTTTGTTACTGGACATTTACTGCTCTTTTAGCATTTGGAATTACGATTCTAACAAAGAATGGCATTATTCCACTTACTGTTCTCATTATAAATTCATCTGTTGTTGCAGTCTCTTACCTACTTTCTAAGGTTACAAAGTTAGCGTTTTACTTACCGGATATAGCTGGCTCGAATATGTTTATGAGCGACGGATTTCACACCCCATTCACAGGCGGTTTAATCATGTTTGCTTGGGTAGCCGTTCTTTTCATTATTGCAGTAATTGTATTTCATAGGAGGGACGTTGCATCATGAGTGTCTCTTCTAGTAGAAAAACAACACGAATTCTTAGCGCTGAACTGGATAAATTAATTACAATGCCATTGATATGGCGCACTTTTGTAGCTACATTCATTATTAATTTAGTTTTAACCGCAGCTTTTACTTCTGCTAGTCTACAAGGGGCAGCAGATACGAAAAGTGTATTGAACATAGGACTTGCTTCAATGATATATCTTCAGGCAGGGTTCATTATTCTTGGTATCTTAGCTACTTGTTCGGAGTATACGGGTGGACAGGTTCAAACTACGTTAACGACAATACCTTGGCGCGGCTTGCAATTAATCTCGAAGCATTTGGCATTGGCTGTTTTCACATTTCCTGCGGCGTTGGTAATTACTGCTTCAGGTGTCCTATATACTGTTCTGATGATGCAAGATACAGTAGCAGGGATTGGAATAAACACCATGATACAGACAGTAGTAGGGGCGGCAGGCTATCTGACCGTAACGACCCTTCTTAGTGCTGCTGTAGGAGCTTTACTAAGACGTACCACTCCTGCTTTGGTGGTGCTGCTAGGCTATTATTTCATTGTGAGTCCATTAATGAGTGATTTTCTGCCTCGTGTTCATAATTATTTCCCTGATGCGGCAGGAGCTTATATGTATATGGAAACTTTTTCTAATGAAGTAAAGGTTCTTACCCCGATGCAAGGGACAGGTATTGCTGTGGGATGGACACTGATCTTTATGGCGATAGCTATTGTTTTTTACCGGAAACGGGATGCCTAATGTTCGTTTCTAGCATGTAGCAGTAAAGCAAGTTCGAGGGGGCATAGAATTGAAAGTGGTTGTGGAAGTTACGGATGTAGGGAAGGTAATAGGGGGTCGCCAGATCTTTGAGCATATTTCTTTTTCGTGTACGCGGGATACGATTTTATTTGTACGAGGTGGTAATGGCACAGGGAAAAGCACCTTGCTAAAGATGTTGGCGGGAATTTATGAACCTACGGCTGGAGAGGTCCGTCGGCAAACGAAGTATATCGGATATGTTCCGGAGCATTTTCCGGAGGACATTCGCTTCAAGGTGAAAGAGTATCTGCTGTTGACGGCTTCCTTCCATGGAACGGTGAAGGATTGTGAAGCGCGAATCATGGAATATATGGATCTGTTCGGCTTAAGTCCATTTGAAAATAAGCCAATCGCTGCGTGTTCGAAAGGGACCAAGCAGAAGGTGGGAATCATTCAAGCGCTGCTGATGGAGCCGGACCTCCTTCTGTTAGATGAGCCGCTTACAGGGCTGGATCAGGAATCACAGGAAGCGATTATCCGACTGCTACAGTCATTTTGTGGAACGGTGGCTATCATTTTTACGGCGCATGAGGATGGGCCGATTACTGAGCTTGCGACCCACGTGCTGCAAATCGAGACGGGAGAAGTGTCGACTGTTGGTCAATCGGTGCGCAGGAAGCGGCAAAAGGAGATTCATATAATGATCCCAGCCGGTGAGAAGATGATGTTCATTCCCGCTGGCCAGATTGAAATGAATGGCAGAACGGCGGTTATTACGGTGGAACAAGACAGCAGTGATGACATGCTCCGAAAACTGCTCGGCATGGGCTGTTCCATATTGGAAGTGAGGAATAAATGATGATCCGTGCAGGATTTATTCATTACCAATTGAAAAGCTATTTGCGATCGTTGACATTCATCCCGCCTGTTACCATGTTTGTCGCCTGGATCGTCATTTTCTATACATATAGCGGCGTACCGATTATGAGTAGCTACGTGATTACGAGCGTGTCGTTGTATCTGGTCATGACGTGGGTGGCGATGAATGTGTTTTCATTGGAGACAGCGACAGAGAAAAACTTGTTGTTCGTTCAATTAAAGAGCAAACATGCGTATTTGTTAGGGAAATGGGCCGTCTGTTTCCTTGCAGCACTTGTGCTTGGGGCGATCGCCATCTTGTATCCGCTGATATTCTCCATGTTTAAAGAGCCGATTCAGTCTGTACAATTCATTGTTGCTGTTTTGGGACATTTGGTGGCTGCGGTATTTGGCATGTTGATCGGTTCTTTCTTCTCAATCACAAAGCTTGAGTCCAAACGATTTGCGTGGCTCTCTTCCATGCTTGTCATCGTTGTTTCGTTGGCGAAGGAAGGGATTGTGGAAATGGCGCATTTCTTTCAGTGGATATTGCTGCTGTTTCCGCCAATTCACCAGGTTATGCGCCACTTCACTGATGAAACGCCTTATGTGATCGCGAACGGCTATTGGGTGGATGCGCTCTGGATCTTGGTGTATGTGGTGGGTGGATATACAGTGACGTTGGCATTGTTTAAAAGGCGGGAATGAGAGGTACTCTCACAATGCAACAAAATTTCATTACGTATTTAGTGATTTATATATAGTCGGTTAATAAGGTGTAAAAACCAACTAAAGAATGAGATAAAGTATAATAAAGCAATTATTCTATAAAACATTAACTGAACTTTCCCTATAGAATGATAGTAACGAAAGGGAGGTTGATTGAAAATGAAAGCGGATACAGCAGATAAGGTTATTCACTATACAGGTACGGAATTGCACACGAAGGGTTGGCAACAGGAGGCTGCACTTCGCATGTTGATGAACAATTTACATCCAGATGTTGCGGAGCATCCTGACAAGCTCGTTGTTTACGGTGGGATCGGTAAGGCAGCTCGTAACTGGGAGAGTTTTGATGCTATCGTTCGTTCTTTAAAAGAGCTTGAGAATGATGAAACGTTATTAGTTCAATCAGGGAAGCCGGTTGCGATATTTAAATCCCATACGGATGCACCGCGTGTATTGATCGCGAACTCCAATATTGTACCTGCTTATGCAAACTGGGATACATTCCACGAGCTTGATAAGAAGGGCTTGATGATGTACGGACAGATGACTGCAGGTAGCTGGATTTATATTGGATCGCAAGGAATTGTGCAAGGGACGTATGAGACATTTGCGGAACTTGGAAAGCAACATTTCGGTGGTTCATTGAAAGGGACGATTACATTAACGGCTGGTCTTGGAGGCATGGGTGGCGCGCAGCCGTTATCGGTAACGATGGCGGGCGGTGTCTGTATCGGCATAGAAGTGGATGAAACACGTATCGATCGCCGTATCGAGACGCGTTATACGGATGTTAAAACGGATTCTTTGGATGAAGCAATCCGCCTGGCTGAAGAAGCGAAAGCAGAAGGAAAGGCTTTATCAATCGGATTACTTGGGAATGCGGCGGATATTCTGCCTGAAATGATTGCACGCGGCTTCAATCCGGATGTCTTGACGGATCAGACATCCGCACATGACCCGTTAAACGGCTATATACCTTCAGGGATGTCGCTCGAACAGGCAGACGAACTTCGCGATTCCAATCCGGAAGAATATGTGAAGCGTTCAAAAGCTTCTATGGCGACACATGTTGCAGCGATGATTGACATGATGGACAAAGGCGCGATCACATTCGATTATGGGAACAATATTCGCCAAGTCGCAAAAGACGAAGGTGTCGAGCGGGCATTCGATTTCCCTGGATTCGTTCCGGCGTATATTCGTCCGCAGTTTTGTGAAGGTAAAGGGCCTTTCCGCTGGGTGGCGCTATCAGGAGATCCAGAAGATATTCGTAAAACAGATGAAGTGATTTTGCGTGAATTCAGCTACAATACGCATTTATGTAATTGGATCAAGATGGCGCAGGAGAAGATTCAGTTCCAAGGATTGCCGGCTCGGATTTGCTGGCTCGGGTACGGGGAGCGCGCACGTTTCGGTAAGATCATCAATGATATGGTCGCAAGTGGTGAATTAAGTGCGCCGATCGTCATTGGACGGGATCATCTCGATTCAGGTTCCGTAGCATCGCCAAACCGCGAAACAGAAGCGATGAAAGATGGCTCGGATGTCGTTTCAGATTGGCCGATCTTGAACGCAATGATTAACGCAGTCGGTGGAGCAACTTGGGTGTCTGTCCATCATGGCGGCGGAGTTGGCATGGGGTATTCACAACATGCTGGTATGGTCATCGTTGCCGATGGTACGAAGGAAGCGGAAGCCCGCCTCGAACGCGTATTGACGACTGACCCAGGTATGGGCATTGCTCGACACGCAGATGCAGGATATGATTTGGCCATTCAAACAGCAAAAGAAAAAGGGGTTAACATCCCGATGATGGAAGGTGACCATTCTTGAAACCGGTTTGGATACAACATGCAGCACAATTAGCGACAATTGCGGGCAAGGATGCGCCGCGTAAACGTGAAGAGATGTCGGACTTAGGCATTATTGAAGATGGAAGTATGTGGATTGAAGACGGTATCGTCAAAGCAATCGGTACGACGGAAGAATTGAAAAAGCAATTCGGCGACCGTGCGGAGGAAGCAGATATTATCGATGCGACAGGACGTTTAGTCACGCCAGGTCTCGTCGATCCGCATACCCATGTCGTGTACGGAGGCAGCCGCGAACGTGAATTTGAAATGCGGCTTGAAGGTGCTACGTATATGGATATTATGAATGCGGGTGGCGGTATTCATGCGACGAGCCGGATGACGCGTGAAGCGACGGAAGATGAACTGGTGGAGCAATCATCACGTAGGCTCGATTCTTTCTTGAAGCACGGTGTAACTACCGTTGAAGGAAAAAGTGGCTACGGTTTAAATTGGGAAACGGAATTAAAACAATTACGTGCAGCAAAACGGTTGAATGAAAACCATCCGATTGACCTCGTTTCGACGTTCATGGGAGCGCATGCTGTCCCGTTAGAATATAAAGGCAAAGAAGATGAATACATTGATAGTATCATCAATGATATGCTGCCGGTCGTAGCTGAAGAGAAGCTAGCTGTTTTCAACGATGTATTTTGTGAAGTTGGCGTCTTCACACCTGAACAGTCTGAACGGATTTTAGAAGCTGGAAAGAAACTCGGGTTGACTCCGAAAATCCATGCGGATGAAATTGAATCGTATGGCGGTGCGGAACTTGCGGCTAAAGTCGGTGCCATTTCAGCTGAGCATTTATTGAAAGCGTCTGATGAAGGGATTAAGTTAATGGCGGAAGCGGGCGTGATCGCTTGTTTATTGCCGGCAACGGCTTTGTTCCTTCGTGAGGATGCAGCACAAGGGCGGAAGATGGTAGATGAAGGTGTTGCGGTCGCGATTTCGACAGACTGTAATCCAGGGTCATCACCGACAACGTCTATGCCGCTCGTCATGAACTTAGCTTGTATTTCCATGCGATTGACACCTGCTGAAGCCCTCGTCGCTGCGACGATGAATGCAGCGTGTGCAATTGGAATGGAAGCGAAAGTCGGATCACTCGTAGTTGGTAAGCAAGGCGATGTCGTCATGTGGGACATCGGTAACTACCAGGAACTGCAGTATTTGTTCGGCGTGAACCATGTCGACAAGGTGTGGAAAAAGGGATTACTCGTTGTAGGGTAAGAAATGGCCGTGAATGAAGTTCAGATTTCATTCGCGGTATTTTTAAAGGGTTAATTAATGGAAGATTCAGAAGGGGGAAGATGTATGGAACAAGTGGGAGAAAAGGTAAAGACTCGTTCAAATCCGGGTATGTGGAAGTTTTTCGTTTTCAGTGCAATAGGTGCATTTATGTTTTTCGTACCCGTAACATTTAATGAAAAGAGCTCGATCATGCTTGACCATATCGTCACGTTCATCCAAACGTATGCCGGGGGAGCATTGCCGTATTATGCATTGCTTGTCATACTAGCGGGCTCGATTTATCCGTTCGTTTCAGGAACGTGGAAAAAGTCGACTGTCAATATGGTGTTCTCTTTCTTTAAAGTCATTGGTCTTGTCGTAGGCATAATGCTTGTTTTCAATGTTGGACCTGCATGGCTGTTTGAACCAAGTATGGGACCGTTTCTCCTCAATAAACTAGTCATTCCGGTTGGCCTATTAGTACCGATTGGTGCGGTGTTCTTAGCATTGCTCGTCAGTTATGGATTATTGGAATTTATCGGTGTATTACTACAACCAATTATGCGTCCTGTCTGGAAAACACCTGGACGCTCAGCAATCGATGCAGTTGCTTCGTTTGTCGGCTCCTATTCACTTGGGTTATTAATTACAAACCGCGTGTATAAGGAAGGGAAGTACACAGCGAAAGAAGCTGCCATCATTGCGACTGGATTTTCAACGGTTTCAGCGACATTCATGGTCGTAGTAGCTAAAACGCTGGACTTGATGAGCATGTGGAATACGTATTTCTGGGTGACGTTGGTCGTGACATTCATCGTTACAGCGATAACAGTCCACATTTGGCCATTACGTTCATTCAAGGACGAATATTACGAAGGATCGACACCTCAACCGGAAGTGAAGCCGGATGGGAAACGCATTGTGACTGCGTGGAATGAAGCGATGGACACTGTCTCAAAAGCACCGACATTTGCGCAAAATATCTTAACAAACGTGCGTGATGGATTGATGATGGCAATGGCGATTTTGCCTTCCATTCTATCTATCGGGTTACTCGGCCTCGTCTTAGCGGAATTCACGCCAGTGTTCGACTGGCTTGGTTACATCTTCTACCCATTCACATGGGCATTGCAACTACCGGAACCAATGCTCGTCGCAAAAGCTTCGGCACTTGGTATAGCGGAAATGTTCTTGCCGGCATTATTAGTTGTCGAATCAGCATTAGTCGTCAAGTTCGTCATTGCTGTCGTTTCCGTCTCGTCGATCATCTTCTTCTCGGCAGTCGTGCCGTGTATCGTATCGACAGAAATTCCGATCAGCATTCCGCAACTGATTATCATCTGGTTGCAACGTGTAATCTTGACATTAATCATTGTTACACCGATTGCTTATTTGATACTATAGTTTAAAAGTGGAGCACTCGGGAGCCAATTCTTCCGGGTGTTTTTTGCTCTATCATAATGAGAGGTCCGCTATCAAAAATGCTAAGTATTTCCAAACCGTATAATTCGTAAGTTATTGTATACTATGAACTTAGGGAGGGATATAAATGAATATTCAAGATGCACTGACGATTGGTGATTTGACAAAAAGTACAATTGTTGCTGGGTCTGACGGTGTGACCCGTAAAATTACCTCTATTGAAGTAATGGAAGTGCCTGAAGTGGTCAGCTGGGTAACGTCAGGAATACTAGTGATGACAACGTTCTATTCAATTATGAATGACGAAGAAAAGCAAACCGAAATTGTTCAGACGTTGATTGAAAAAAAAGCAGCTGGAATTGTCATAAAGCTTGGTAGATTTGTGGAAGCATTGCCAGATAGGATGCTTTCAATTGCAAATAAAGAGAAGTTCCCAATTATCATAATCCCTAAAGATGTTTCTTATATTAATGTGCTAGCTCCTTTATACGAACGGTTATATAAAGAGAAACAATTAAGAGAAAACGCCGATCATCCATTTAAGAACTTTGAATCTAAATCGTTTTCCTCGCTATCGGAAGCGATGGAAGAGTTAAGCGAAATTGTCAACGGCACCATCTATTTAGAAGACGCAGAAAGTACGCTACTCTATTCTACTAGGAAGTTTCTTCCGAACGGTTGGCGGAAATCCAATTCGTTATTTTCAAAACCGAATTATATGGATTATGAAAGTCTCGCAGTAGAATGGAGAACATCTCTTATGCAAAAGCGAGTCGCAGTTCTTAAAGTGGATGGTTTTAGAGATATTATCATAATGCCGCTAATTTCAAATAAACATGTATTTGGTACACTTCATATTCCCTATACAGATAAATTAGGAACAATCAATTCACTGTCAGAACATCTACATGAAGCTGTGAATAAAATAGCAGAGTTATTTATGAATGAACAACTATACTTGCAGAAAAAACGTATTCAACATCTCAAGCTTCTAGAAGAGTTTAATCAAGCTGAAGACAAGTTGCATGATGAGAAAGATCATTTTGTTATTCGTTTCCAGGCAGATTGGTTTGAGAAAAGTTATGCACCAGCAGACTATGTTATGGATCATTCAAATATTATTCTGAAAGAAATTCTTTCCATTATGAATGTTGTACCTGAATGCTCATACATACTTTTTGAAAAACATGGTCACTTCTATGCGCTAGTAACCTGTATGAAAAATACGGATATGGCTGCTATACACTCACTTGAAAAAGTTGCAGCAGAAAGTATCCATCCGCTAACTATAGCAGCGGTACCAGTTATGAAAAACAGTCGTATGCTAGAAGACAGTATTCGATTAGCAGATAAAACGATGGAAATTGGGCGGCTTATTAGAAAAGAGGAGAGCTTCTACACATACGATCAATTAGGTATATACGAAATCCTAATTGACTTAACTTCCCGGGATTTGGTCACGGATTATATCCAAAGTATACTTGAACCGTTGTTTTTAGATCAAAATAAAGAATTACTGGACACATTGGAAATATACTTGAACGAAAATGGAAATGTGACAAAGGCATCCGAAAAACTATTCATCCACAGACGAACGCTTACATACCGTTTGCAAAAAGTGCAAGACCTACTGCAAATGAATATTGATGACTCGGAAATCCGATTCATTTTAAACTTTTGTATACGAATAAAGTCATTAGCTCGATAGACGTCTACGTACGTCTTTTTTTTATTGTGTAAATTATGTGAAATGAATCCTGTTGATGTTTACACACTTATAACATTACATTGAATAGATGAACTATTTACAATACATACAAAGGAGTGATGGGAATGTTGGGGATTATCCGAGTGCTTACAACTGAAGATGAAGAAGTATTATTGGAACATGGCAAGCGCATGTGGGAAACCGATCAGATACACACTGTTACACGATGTATTCAAGATCAGCCAAATGGGATTTACGATAGTAAGACGGAAACTGTAGCTATCCCGAAAATCATTTCTCTTGCTCAAGAACTTATTCGTGAAGAAGGTGTTGACGCGGTCACTATTAGCTGTGCAGCGGATCCAGCATTGAAAGAACTATCTCGTATGGCAGACTTCTATGTAATGGGTGCTGGCGCTTGCGGAGCAAAATCTGCTATCCAAGCAGGAAAGAAAGTTGCAGTAATGGGTATCACGGAAAATATTCCGCAGAATATTGAAGAAGAATTAGGTGAGTATTTTCATTCATATTATCACTCCCAGGATTTGCGGAAAACGACGGAGTTATTTTCTGGAAGTGCCAAAAACGAATTATTGGCTATAGCGAATCGAGCAATACAATCTGGAGCAGATGTCCTGTTATTTGCTTGTACCGGATTTTCGACAATTCGTTTGAAAGAGTTTTTATCTAAAGAGATCCATATACCGATTATTGATTTAGTCGAAGCGCAGGCAACTGTGTACAAGCAATTTAAAAAGGAGGGGAAAGGATGAATACGAAGACATTTGATTTTCCATTTATTATTTTTTCCATCATCATTTCCGTATTTGGTGCAATCATTGGAATGCAGTTAATCACATCATTGGGTATCACGCCGAATACATCCATTATCGGTGCGTTGATCGCGATGCTAATCGCTAGAATACCGATGAAGATGTTTTATAAATATCGTTCGATTGAAAATCAGAATTTAATTCAGACATCTATTTCTGCAGCCACTTTTGGTGCGGCAAACAGTTTACTTATTCCTATTGGTCTACCGTTTGTGATGGGGATGCCGGAACTGATTATGCCGATGATGATCGGTTCAGGATTGGCCTTGTTTATCGATGTGTTTATATTATACAAAGTGTTCGACTCGAAATTATTTGGAGCAAATGAAGCTTGGCCCCCAGGTATCGCAACGGCGGAAGCATTAAAGGCGGGAGACCAAGGTGGATCGAAAGCGAAGTTCTTAGGTATAGGTATTGGAATCGGTGTTATCGGTTCCTACTTCGGTATTGCAATGTCAGCTTTTGGTGTAGCGTTCATCGGAAATATATGGGCATTGACAATGTTTGGGATTGGGTTATTGCTTCGCGGATATTCCATTCCAATGTTCGGTGTGGATTTAAATGAATTCTATATTCCGCATGGCATGATGATCGGGGCAGGTTCTGTAGCCCTATTGCAATTCGTCATTACACTTTGGCAATCAAAGAAAGAGAAAGAGAAAGACGCAGTTCGTCAAAGTGAGGAAGTACATGAGTATACTCGTTCAGATAAAGATATTAAAAAAGGGTTCGGGCTTGGATTCTTGTTGTACTTAGTAGCAGCTATGATTTTGGCTGTCGTCGGTGGAATCATCGGTGATATGTCAGTGATGCAAACGGTACTGTTTGTCGTGTTCGCCGCATTTGCCGCATTAGCCAGTGAGATTATTGTCGGAATTGCAGCGATGCACTCAGGTTGGTTCCCTGCATTTGCCGTTACGTTAATCTCTTTGCTAATCGGTATGATGTTAGGATTCCCACCAATTGCATTAGCTTTATTAACTGGATTTACGGCTGCAACCGGACCGGCATTTGCTGACTTGGGTTATGATTTCAAATCGGGTGCCATCTTGCGTGTCGATCAAAAGAAAGCCATTGAAATATTTGGTAGAAGACAACAATTGAAAAGTTCGTTAATTGGTTTTGGGGTTGCAATTGTCATGGTCATACTTTTCCATGATTCCTTTTTTGCACAAGATCTTGTTCCACCTGTAGATCGTGTATATGCAACGACGATTGAAAGCGGATTAAGTGGAAATATCGGCATGTTGCTTTTGCTATGGGCTATACCTGGAGCGATCATCCAATTAATAGGTGGTCCAAAAAGACAGATGGGTATTTTATTTGCGACAGGTTTGTTAATCATTAACCCTATCGCAGGATGGGCTGTCATAGCAGGTATTCTTATTCGATTTATTGTATTGAAAGTCAAAGGTCCGGAAGCTGAATCTGCTATGTATACGATGGCTGCTGGATTTATTGCAGGAGATGCAATCTACAGCTTTTTCACTTCACTTTGGAAAGCTAAATAATGCATTGGAGGACTACTTATGACAATACGTAAACTGACGAAAGATGATGCCATACATGGCGTTTATGGAGGCTGTATTTTAGGAGGAGGCGGCGGTGGTTGGATTTCCGATGGTTTGGAAAAAACCGAACAAGCCTTCATGATTGGTTCGCCGCAACTAATGACGGTGGATGAATTAGAGGATCAAGATTACGTTGCTTGTGTATCTCTTGTTGGAGCACCATCAGCGAGAGATGTATATGTCAGCAGTAAACAGTTAGTCTCAACTGTAGAAAGAGTGCAACAAGAATTTAAAGAGCCGATTAAGGCACTTATGACAAATGAAAACGGGGCAGCCACGACAATCAATGGTTGGCTTCAAGCGGCTGCAACAGGTCTTCCGTTTTTAGACGCACCATGTAACGGCAGAGCCCATCCGACAGGTTCTATGGGGGCACTGAATTTATCGGAAGTCGAAGGATACGTGTCTGTGCAAGCATTTGCTGGTGGGGAAGGTTCTAGGCAAGTAGAAGGAGTCATAACCAGCACACTCGATATTTCATCTAATGTCGTGCGATCTGTATCTGTTGAAGCAGGCGGTATGGTAGGTGTGTGTAGAAATCCTGTTTCCATAGGATATATAAAAGAACATGCTGCTGTCGGGGGTATTACTCAAGCAATCGAACTTGGTGAAGTGTTTTTCTCAGTTCCCGAGGGGCCGGAACGAATCGAAGCGGTCGCCTCTCATCTGAAAGGTCGTGTCATTCATTCAGGGACGATTACCGTCTTTGAGTTGAAAGCCGTGAAGGGTTTTGATGTAGGTTTCGTTAAAGTCGATGACCTGGAAATGACCTTCTGGAATGAATACATGACTGTGGAAATGAATGGAGAAAGAAAAGGTACATTCCCTGATCTAATCATGACTTTCAACGCGGAAACGGGCATGCCAGTTGTTAGTGCGGAGTTGAAAGAAGAGATGAGAATTGCGGTTATATCTGTTCCAAAAGAGTATTTGAAATTAAGCTCCACGATGTCCAATGAAAAATTGTTGCGTGTAATTGAACCGATTGTAAACAAAACTATTATTTAAAAAGGATGATGAAAAATGTCGTTAAAATATACAATGGATGTTATGGAAGTCTTGGATGATATTAACGCTAATGGAGAAAAAATTGTTGCGCTATTTGAGGGGTTTGAACATTGTGAAGCAGTTTATGAAACGGTTACTGGACAAAGTGGAT
Organism: Sporosarcina quadrami; assembly: GCF_014836615.1. GTDB lineage: Bacteria > Bacillota > Bacilli > Bacillales_A > Planococcaceae > Sporosarcina > Sporosarcina quadrami. Next base: position 54,865 of record NZ_JACSQN010000010.1, read on the forward strand.
CTACAGACTTTGTCAAAATAGTGATTAAAGGTACAGAAGGCAAATTGAACGGCGGCAAGGCTCGAACACTTGGAATTGTAGGGCGTTTAGGTGGACTCGGTGCCCGTCCCCATAGGATCGGCTTTGTTTCAGATGGCGATGGTGCAGCAGCGGCAGTAGCAATTGCGGTTAAACTTGCGAATATGTCAGTAAAAGGAGATCGTCTGCCAGGTGATGTCATTATCACTACCCATATTTGTCCGACTGCCCCTACACAGCCACACGAACCAGTTGACTTCATGGGTTCACCTGTAGATATTTTTACGATGAATCAGTATGAAGTGGTGCCCGAGATGGATGCAGTCGTTTCAATTGATACGACAAAAGGGAATCGTGTATTTAATCATCGCGGCATCGCACTATCGCCGACTGTGAAATCCGGTTTTGTTCTGAAATTCTGTGATGACTTACTTCGCATTATGGAAATGACAACAGGAGAACTGCCTGTTACATTTGCGGTTACAACGCAGGATATTACCCCTTACGGAAATGATGTCTATCACATTAATAGTATACTGCAACCTGCAGTAGCAACTGATGTACCAGTCGTAGGTGTGGCAATCACGGCTAAAACGGCTGTTCCAGGCAGCGGAACTGGTGCAAGCCATGAAGTGGACGTAGCGCAAGCAGTCCGTTTCACAATCGAAATTGCAAAAGAATTTACAAGAGGTCAAATCGAATTTTATGATGAAAATGAATTTAACCGTTTAGAAATGCTGTATGGCTCCATGAAGCATTTGCAAACATTAGGAAATGAACAAAATTGACAACAAATGTTTTAGGTGTCTTGACCATCGGGCAGTCTCCACGAACCGATGTCACACCTTCTATTCAATCAATTGTCGGTTCAAATGTGGAGATAATTGAAAGCGGGGGACTGGATAGTCTGACGGCGGAAAGCCTCCATTCCGTTGAACCGGAAGACTTTGATACAGTCTATATTTCAAGACTACGAAATGGTGAGTCGATGAATATAGGGAAGAGTAAACTTCTTCCTTTATTGCAAGATGAATTGACGCAATTAGAAAAGAGGACGGATATTGTACTTATGTTATGCACTGGGGACTTTCCTACATTGCAAACAACAAAACCGATAGTCTATCCGGACCGTGTCTTAAATCATATGGTGAGTGCGATTTTGCCCTCAGGAACACTGGGACTCATCATTCCTTTGGAAGAACAACGGGAGAAATTACTGTTGAAATGGAGACTGAATGAGTTGAACTTGTATACAGAAGTAGCATCACCTTACGAAGAAAGCGATATCGCAGGTGCGGCGTTTGCGCTTAAAGAACAAGGAGCGGATATGATTGTATTGGATTGTATGGGGTATAATGAGCAACATAAGTCGGCTGCGGTAAAAAGCAGCGGACTGCCTGTCATTTTGCCCCGTACATTGGTTGCACGTGTCATATCTGAGTATGTGTCTGAAGAATAGGCCCGGGTGAACCCGGGCTTTTTTGAATCGGGGTTTAAGGTGCTTGGTGAAAGCGTTATTTGCCTTGAGTTTACTTCGAAAAGAAAGGGTGTAGAAGAATGAAAGACTTTCAGGAAACAGTTTCCGCGTTAATGGTGAATAATTTTGAAGTGAATAAAGACATCAGTGTGTTGGTATTGATGGATAGAAGTACTGAGAAATTAGGCAAGAAGTTTGCCGGTGCACTGAAGACGGATGGATGGCAAGTACATACACATTGCATGGAAGATCGAACTAGGTCGGGTGAGGAACCACCTGTGGAAACAGCAAATGAAATGTTGGGCTACGGTCTTGTATTTTGTTTAACGAAGCATTCATTGACTCATACAGTGGCAAGAAAGAATGCTAACGCGCACGGAATTAGCGTGATCACAATGCCTGGCATTACAGAAGATATGTTTCTGAATGGTGCGATGTCTGCAGATTATAGCCGTGTTGAAAAAGAGACATTTGAAATGACAGATAAGCTAACAGATGCAGATACAGTTAGCATTCGAACAGGTGAAGGATATCAATTGATTATACCGGTAAAAGGGCGTGATGGTGTGCCTAGTACAGGTGTGTTTCGTGGACAGGCAGCTTCGGGGAACCTGCCATCGGGTGAAGCGTATATTGCACCGGTGGAAGGTGAATCAGAAGGTATAATCGAGATTAATGGATCTGTTTCAGGAATCGGTCTCTTGAAGACGCCTGTTATACTAACGGTTGAAAAAGGTCGTTTAATAGATGCAAGCGGGCAAGATGGGAAAAAATTGCTGGAACTACTAGGTGACGGGGATGGTCGGTATTTATGTGAATTGGGTATCGGTACAAACCATGCAGCTCGAATAACGGGCAATATTCTCGAAGATGAAAAAGCGTATGGAACGATTCATATAGCATTTGGTTCCAACCATACATTTGGAGGAACTATTAAAACGAACGTTCATATAGATTGTGTGACTAAAAATCCAGTAGTGGATTGGCAATGAATTTTATTTCAAAATGTAACACCCGGGAAGCTATTCTTCCGGGTGTTTATTTATTTCTATTTTGAATGATTGTTTATCGTTCAAGTTGCAAGAGTTATTAATCACTTTGAAACGGTGGATGACACATAATCCTGACATGTTTGTTATGATTATTACAAAGACCATAGGGGGTTTTATCCAGATGATTGGCAGAAATGATCCTTGTACATGCGGGAGTGGAAAAAAGTATAAAAAATGCTGTGGGAAGCAAGGCCCCGATCTTATTGAATTGATTATCAATGAAGAATTGGATCAAGTGCTTGTGACGTTCTTCGATACATATCCGAAAGGGGAAGACCGGAAAGAGATGATCCGCATGATGCGTGAGTGGATCCTTCGTCTTTCGGATAGTTGGAACAAGGAAGATATTGAGGAAGCGGCGAGTGAGTTTTATTTATTCATCCAAAATCCTAAAGGATGGCATACATACATTCAAGAACAGCTGACAAAAGCGAAACGGGAAACTGTGCTGGCAATATTGAAGACCTGGGACGAGCCCTTCTTGCTGTTGGCTGAAATCACAGGCTCCGATGACGGGATGCTTCGAGTCCGGCAATTGTTCACTGATGAGGAATTCCATGTAACACGGAACGAAGGTATGCCGACGGATGAAGGGACTTTATTGTTCGGAACTGTTTTGCGGGATCGACGTAAACGAGAAGATGCAATTGCACCAGTATCGTCGATGATGTTTTTGGCGAAGTGGAGCAAGCAGACGAAACAATCGCTGTTGGAGCTGCGTGAAAGCCAGTTGACCAAGCCTGTAGAGGAATTCTTGAAAGAGCACACGCTAGATATTTACGAATTGTTCATCAAACGAAGTATGGCTTCGCTTAATGAACTGGTCGAAGAAGTGCTCGATCCAATCAAACTCGATGCGTTGAAAGCGCTTGAAGTGGCGTTACGTGATATGAAGCAGGACAGCGGGGCGAGGGAAATCATGCATAAATTGGCAGTCGCCTATTTCCTGAATGACCATTCTGACATGGAGTCAGGAGATGATTTTGTTGCTGCGGCCGTGTGGACGGGCATGAAAATCGGTATGGTGCGCGGCGTAGAAGCAACGGAAGCTGAAATCGCAGATCAGTTCTGCTCTTCTGCTGAAGAAATGGGCAAGTACGTCAACGACCTGGCTTCCTTATACGAAGAGATGATGGACAGCTTCGATGAACCGACGGCTGTTCAAGTGTACGATATCGGAACCGCTCCTCGGAAGTCTGAAAAAGGATTATGGGAAACAGCGATGACAACAGCTGGTGTCGTCCAACCGGAACGCAAACCGGGTGTCGATGAAGGACGTGCGCAATTGCTTACGTATGAAGCGTTTGCTGCAGATAGCGATGAAAAACGTCAAGATCTTGCCGCGAAAGCACTGAAGATTTCACCGGAGCATCCCGATGCGTTACTGCTTGCCGCTATGAATGAAAAGGATCAAAGCCGTGCATCTGAATTGTATGAACACGCAATCCGCAATGCGAGCAAGACATTTGAACCGGGAGAAAACCCATGGATGAACTTGCCGAATCGACCATTCATGCGGGCTGCATTCGCATACGGCGTCCACTTGTTCATGCATCGCGAATACGGTGAAGCGGGGGATGTGTTCAAAGACCTCGTCCGCATGAATTCGACTGACAATCAAGGTGCACGTTATGAAGCGGTCGCATCCCTCATCTTCGCCGGACGGTATAGTGAAGCGGCTGAAATTATGGTGCGCTATGAAAAAGGCTCGCAAACGGATGCGGCCTATCTGTACCTTGATTGGAAATTGGAATTTGAAGCATCCAACGGAGAATCAGAAGAAGCTGCCGCCATGCTTGAAAAAGCCGTAAAAGCAAATTCGCATGTCATGCACTTAAAGACATTCAAAGTAAAGACGATCGATTATCCACTGCAAATGACAATCCAGCCTGGAAGTGAAGACGAAGCAAGGTATATCTGGCTGTTGTTGAACGGCCCGAATTGAATCTGAATGAACGCCGGCAGGGATACCTCTTGTCGGCTTATTGCGTTGTGGAATACGTCAGCGCTTGTTGATGAAGTTGCTGTTCAATAAAATATCTAAAATTGGACTCATAAGATTATCATAGACCAAGGGAAAAAACAGAAAAGTTATGAAACTCGAAACGACAAGTGGTATAATTGAAATGGAAAGTAATTGGTGTGTTTGAAAATGATCGCGCCTTGCGGGGTCTCAAGTTGATTGCAAAGATATGCCCGAAAAGCTAACGCTTTGTCTCGCAAAAGTCGTTCTTCGTTATGGCTTTCGCTGATTCCACTGGAGTCGTCCGACTTCCGCCCCAAGCGACGGAATATAGTTATTAGAAAGCACGTATTCAAGAATCGGGCCATTTCAATAAATTTGGCTTAACAACAAAAGAGGAGAAATTATGTGAAAAAGAAAATAATCTGACTGATCGTCCCCCTATTGTGGGATTAGTGGAAGTGGATAATAATCTCTTTTGGAAGGTGAATTTATGAATTACAAGGTTATTGAACTTAATGATTTACAGGTAGAAGATATTGAAAATAGACTTGATGAATATGATAAAAATCATATTAATTATGATATTCCAGGTAGCATAAAAGTTGGTGTGCTGAACGGAGGTAAATTAATTGCTGGTGCAGATGCATCTATGACTGCATTTAAGATATTGTATGTTTCTACTGTTTTTGTAGATGAGAATTATAGAAATAATAAAGTTGGCACAATGTTAATGAAAGAGGTTGAAAAGCGAGCGAAATCATTAGGAGCTAATATGATTAGATTAGATACATTTAATTGGCAGGGGCGAGATTTCTATCGCTCAATGGGATATGAGGAAGTTGGATTTTACGAGAATAAAGATGATGGTTTTTCTGAACATTTCTTTTTAAAGAGGTTATTGTGAAATAAGCACAGTATCTGTAAAGTATACAGTTAAATTCTTCCGTCATCGGGGGAGCTTTTCTGTGACACCACTATGTTGCAATCGGGCCATTATACAAAACAAAGACTTTAGTCGAGGGGGAAATATCGTGGCATATCTTCAGTTTACAGGAGGAAAGTAATTATGTTAGATGGACTATTTGATTGTAATCCACTTGCCATAATCAGGTTTAACTAACGGAGCAAATTGTCACTTGAAATAAAACGGTAGGAAAGTTTAATTTAAGAGAGGTGATTTATTGGAAAAAGGTAGTTTATATATATTTTTCGTAAGTATTTTTCTTACATTTCTTGGTTTCTATCTTGTAGAAAATGTATTTACAATTAGCCCTGATGTTTGGTCAGGTAATGGAAATCTTGGTATTTTGATTATGATACTATTCTCACCTGTTTTTGTAATAAGTTATTTCTTCACTTATAAATTGACAAGGGAAATATCAACCAACATCAAAGTAAGAATAGTTATAATGATTTTCTGCGTTTTTTCCTGTGCGTTATTGATTTTCCCTATCATCAATTATATAGATGAATTAATCATTGCCTTGGATGGAACACCCGCTGAACCTGAATCCAAAATATATCGCTTTGGTTGGTTTAATCAGTACACAAATGGTATCTATTTTAATGTTTACACCTTTTTCCTAAGTTACCTTTTAGCTATCATCATTGGTATCCTATCCACTATAAGAATAAAACGAAAAAATATTATATAATAGCTAATTGCTTTATATAGCAATTAAGATGTTTTACGTCAGCTCCGCTATTTCCGCTTCAGTCAAATAGCGCCATTGACCAAGATCTAATGAACCAAGTTCAATATGCTTGATGCGGACCCTTTGTAAGTGCGTCACTGTATATTGAAAACGTCTGCACATTCTACGGATTTGCCGGTTTAGCCCTTGAGAAAGCGTGATACGGAAAGTATAGGCATCTATTTGAAGGACAGGGCAAGGATTTGTTCGGGAATAGTCTTTTTTTCGAGGATTGTAAATATCCACCCCGTTCGATAAATCCGCTATAAAAGTGTCTGTAATCAGTTTATCGACGGTGACAATGTATTCTTTTTCATGATTATTTTCTTCTTTCATCAGCTCATTTACAACGCTTCCGTCATTTGTTAATAAAATAAGGCCTTCTGTTTCCTTATCAAGGCGTCCGACCGGGAAAATCCGCTTTGGATAAGATACAAAGTCAATAATATTATGAGCGATGTCTGGGGAAGCTGTACAAATAATCCCGCTTGGTTTGTTGAGCATTATGTAGATATGCTCGGAAATATGCTTGATTTTATGACCATCCACTTCGACTAGGTCATGATCTTGAACAAAATATACATGAGATGCAATTTCGCCATTCACTCGTACTTTTTCGGCAGTAATATACCGCTCAGCTTGTCTTCTGGAACAGAATCCTGAAGAACTAATATATTGATTCAACCTCAACGTTTCGGCTCCTCGTCTATTTACAACTTCTCTTTCTTCTACTATGTGTACCGTCAGCCATGATGATAATGAGTTTACAACTCAAGGGAAAGAACTATTTATCACAAATCATACTCTTCTTCGCTCTAACCTTTCTATTTTTTGTGCTAATCGTTCAATTTGTTTTTGCATAATTTCTATTTGATTCGTATGATCTGATTCATTTGAGCTGTTTTGAGCAGAACTTTGGTTTTTTAATTCCTGCAATGCGATTCCTGCCGCTATAGTTTGAAGACCGTCTCCCAAAGTTTGAAAGTGTACTTCCGATTAATGATAGTCTAGCTGCATAAATTTCAGGCGAATCAACATTTTGACTTGATTGATTCATGAAATCATTGTTCATCATTTCACACCTCGATTATATGGTTTCTATTATATATGAAACATTCATCGAAATAATGAGCTCGGTATTTAAATTAGATATACGATTTTCGGGTTGTTTAAAGTTTTGCAAGTACTGGACTCGAGAAATTTGTTCCTGCTTTGAAAATAGAAGGTACCGAAACCGTTACGGTTCTAGTACCTTCTATTTTAGTGACAGAGCAATCTGCAATTTAATAAATTATTTTCCGCCCAACATATTGAACAATCCGCCTGCGATACTGCCTTCATCCCGCGATCCGCCACCTGGGGTTTGTGGAGCTGCTGCAAATACTCTGCTTGCGAGCCTTGAGAATGGCAATGATTGTATCCATACTTTACCTGGCCCGCGAAGCGTTGCGAAAAAGAGACCCTCTCCGCCAAATAATGCAGTTTTCACTCCTTTGACCATTTCGATATTATACTCAACGTCCTGTGTCATTGCGACAAGGCAACCTGTATCGACACGCAATGTCTCGCCTGGTGCAAGTGTCTTTTCAATAATCGTACCGCCGGCGTGTACGAAAGCCATGCCGTCGCCTTCAAGTTTCTGCATGATGAACCCTTCGCCGCCGAAAAAGCCGACACCCAATTTACGCTGAAATTCCACGCCGATCGAAACGCCTTTCGCTGCTGCTAGGAACGCGTCTTTTTGGCAAATGATTTTCCCTCTGTGCTCACTTAAGTCCATTGGAATAATCTTACCGGGATAGGGAGCGGCGAAAGAGGCATGTTTTTTGCCAGAACCGGTATTTGTGAACGTTGTCATGAACAGGCTTTCTCCTGTAATCAAACGTTTACCAGCGCCCATCAATTTCCCCATCAGTCCACCGCCTGAATTGCCGGCGCCGTCTCCGAAAATCGTTTCCATTTCGATGCCGTCTTCCATCATCATGAGCGAACCGGCTTCTGCGACCACGGTCTCCCCTGGATCGAGCTCTACTTCGACAAACTGCATATCATCGCCATGCAACTTAAAATCGATTTCATGGTTATTCATACATTGAAACCTCCTCAGATTTATATATGATTGTACGTTAGAATGGCATCGGAAGTTTCATTTACTTTGGCAAGTTTTGTTCGTTATGAATATATCTCACAAGTAACATCGAGATTTCAGTAGACCGGTAATAGAGCCGTGTTCCTTTGAACAATTGTTGGAAAGGTGATATGAGTGCATCCATGATGACCAGATTAGGGGTTTCTGACCGCATTTCAGCCAAAAAGAATTCCGTAAATTTTATTCCTTCTTCGGACTTCTCTTTCTTCACCATCGTCAGGAACTGTTCGAGCTTTTCAACAGCTTGTGAAGCGCAAAAAGGAGCGGTTTCAGTTTCTTCCATTAATGCAGATGAATAATTCTTACCGAGCAATGTATCTTCGTTCCTTATCATATCATCCATGATGGCATCTACGCGACGTATCGTGAAATGCACTAGGTCATCGATGTCGATTGTTTCAGCGGATGATGATTGGAAGTGGATGAGGTGCTGGATGACGCCTAGAATCATGACTGCACAATCAAGTACAAACGGTTCCGCTTCTTCTCCGTAGACATCTGCCAGTCGCGAAGTAAGCCAGTTTAACTCCATTAGATGGTGTTTTCTAACAAAACTCCTCAATTCGGCATCGCCAGAGTAGAAGACAGCTTCATAAATTGATAGTAGGTTATGTTCTCGATTCACACGCATTCGGATGAGAATTTGTTCTGCTAATATGTTTTTATCCCGTTTGTCTTTACCTTGCTGCATTTCATGCCTGCGAACAATTGACTCTTCGTGGGCAAACTCAAAAATGGCGATAAGGCATTCGTTTTTGGATGTGAAGTAATTATAGAAAGTCCCTTTAGATATTTGCGCTTCTTCTATGATGTCTTGGACGGATGTAGTTACAAAACCTTTTTTGATAAATAGTTTCTGTGCTGTCAGAAGGACATGCAATTTACGGTCGTTTATAAGAATCATCCTTTGGTAATGATATTTGGACTGTAAGTCTAATGATAATTCTACTCGTGAAATGTCTATACATCAACAAATTCATGTTTTTTTAAAATGTAACCGTTTTCTAATTTGATTGTTTTGGACTATCGGTATAAAATAGATTTTATGCTTTCTCAAAGCTGACTTACGTTTCGATACGAGCGGTTTACTTTTCGTTACGGGCGGTTTACTTTTCGATACGAGCGACTTACGTTTCGATACGGCTTTTACGTTTCGATACGAGCGGTTTACTTTTCGTTACGAGCGAGTTACTTTTCGATACGGGCGACTTACGTTTCGATACGGGCGGTTTACGTTTCGATACGAGCGACTTACTTTTCGATACGGCGCTTACGTTTCGATACGGGCACTTACGTTTCGATACGGGCGACTTACGTTTCGATACGGCGTTTACGTTTCGATACGGGCGACTTACGTTTCGATACGGCGTTTACGTTTCGTTACGAACGTCTTACGTTTCGATACGAAGCGTATATGCTATAAGTTGGCTCAGCACTGCAAAAAAATGGAGGTAGTATAAATGGATGAAATGGATATTAAGAAAATGCACGAAAAACCTCCTTATGGAATGATTGGGATATTGTTTTTCGGAGCATCCGTTGCAATCTTGAACAATACATTATTGAATATAGCTTTGCCTTCAATTATGACGGAGTTCTCCGTGAAGCCTTCACAGGTACAGTGGTTGACGACAGGATATATGCTAGTGAACGGAATCATGATTCCTGCTAGTGCGTTCTTCATACAGAAATTCACTAACCGGAAATTGTTTTTGACAGCGATGACGCTGTTCACAATCGGGACAGCAGTGGCAATCTATGCACCTAACTTTAACATGCTTATTGTTGCCCGGATGATTCAGGCGTCAGGTTCTGCCATGATGATGCCGTTATTGATGAACGTCATGCTCGTCGCTTTCCCGATTGAGAAACGCGGTGCGGCGATGGGGATGTTCGGATTAGTCATGTTCACGGCGCCTGCAATCGGCCCAACGTTGTCAGGTTGGATTGTTGAACATTATTCATGGCGAACACTTTTCGAAATCGTCTTGCCGTTTGGTATCTTGACGATTTTGCTGGCAATATTTAAACTTCGTAATATTACTCCGAACCGTGATGTTAAATTGGATGTCTTTTCGCTTATCCTATCAAGCATCGGTTTTGGCGGATTGCTTTATGGATTCAGTTCGGCGGGGGACAAAGGATGGGGCTCACCGCTTGTGTACGGAACTATTGGAATCGGTGCATTTTCACTGATCCTTTTCATTATTCGACAGTTGCTTATGAAGGACCCGCTTTTGGACTTCCGTATTTATAAGCATCCGATGTTTGCGCTTGCTTCAATTATCTCAATCGTTATGTCCGTTGCGATGTTTTCAGGTATGATCCTTACACCGTTATATGTGCAGAATGTCAGAGGGATTATGCCATTTGAGGCAGGGCTTCTTATGCTGCCAGGTGCAATTATAATGGGGGTAATGTCACCAATCACTGGCCGTATATTCGATAAATACGGTCCCAAGGCCATTTCAATCACGGGGCTCATCATTACGACAATCTCGACCTATTATTTAAGCAAATTAGAATTAACGACGGGCTATTATTCCTTAATGGCACTTTACACAGTGAGGATGTTCGGTATGTCGATGGTTATGATGCCTATCATGACGAATGGCTTAAACCAGTTGCCGATGCGTTCCAATCCGCATGGTACTGCTATGAACAATACACTCCAGCAAGTATCCGGAGCGATCGGTTCTGCTTTACTGTTGACGATAATGACGAAACGCATGGAAAGTACCGGAGCAGAACTTGCTCAAGGTGCAGCAGCTTCTAGTGCATTGGCTGCCGGCGGTGATGCAGCTGCGGGAATCAAGCAGGAAATCTATTTGAAATCGATGCTCGATGGTATCAATTATTCGTTTTTAATTTCTGCGTTCATTTCTGTGGCAGCATTGATCTTGGCATTGTTCGTCAAACGAGTCCGTCCACCGAAGTATGAAGAAGTGAAAAAGCAGGAGCAAGAGGAGATACCTGTAGGATCTATAAAATCTTTAGAAGAATAAATTCCGGAATGTAATCTCGTAAAGCAGTTAAACTGCTTTGCGGGATTTTTTATTTTATTCAGAGAAATAGAAGGGTTTAAGAGAGAAGATGTCGAAAAGAGTAGAGTGGAAGCGTTTTCAAAAAAGTATTTGAATTGGAAAGGGGATTTTTTCATGCAATTGAATAACTTTATCGGGGGATCTTGGCAAGACGCAGGAGGAGCAGATTATACGTCTGTAACAAATCCTGCTACTGGAGAAGAATTGGCACAAGTACGATTATCGACTAAATCTGACGTGGATCTAGCTGTTGAGGCTGCAAAGAAAGCGCAAAAAGGTTGGGCGCTTGTTCCGGCACCAAAACGGGCGGATTATTTATATGCAATTGGAAATTTAATGAAGGAAAAGAAAGAGCATCTTGCACAAGTGTTGACGAAAGAGATGGGGAAAGTCATCGAAGAAGGCCGCGGAGAAGTACAGGAAGGCATCGACATGGCTTTCTACATGGCTGGGGAAGGTCGTAGAATGTTCGGTGAGACGGTCCCTTCAGAGCTTCAAGACAAGTTTGCGATGAGCGTACGCGCACCGATCGGCGTCGTCGGCCTGATCACACCGTGGAACTTCCCAGTAGCGATTGCAACGTGGAAGTCGTTCCCGGCAATCGTTGCAGGCAATACATTCATCTGGAAACCGGCAACGGAAACGCCAATGATGGCGTATGAAATGGCGAAAATCTTTGAAGAAGTGGGCTTACCTGAAGGGGTTGCTAATATCGTATTCGGTTCGGGCTCGGAAGTCGGAACGGCGATGATTGAGCATCCTGACGTGCGAGTCATTTCATTCACAGGGTCAACTGAAACAGGACGTCATGTAGCGGAAACAGGCGGACGCCATCTAAAGAAAGTATCGCTTGAAATGGGAGGCAAGAACGCGGTTATCGTCATGGATGATGCAGATATCGATTTGGCAGTAGAGGGAATTCTCTGGAGCGCATTCGGGACTGCTGGACAACGATGCACTGCATGTAGCCGGGTCATAGTGCATAAAGATGTTAAAGGGGAATTGGAAGAGAAGTTGCTCGCTTCCATGAAGTACTTGACGATTGGAAACGGGTTGGACGAGTCCGTCAAAATCGGACCAGTCATAAACGCAAAATCCATTGAGAAAATCCAGAAATACGTAGGTATCGGGAAAGACGAGGGCGCTAAATTGTTAGCAGGAGGTAATGTGCTTAAGGACGGCGAACTTGCAAAAGGTCATTATTTCGAACCGACATTATTCACCGATGTAAAGTGGGATAGTCGTCTTGCGCAAGAAGAGATTTTCGGACCGGTTGTTTCATTGATTGAAGTCGGAAGTTTAGATGAGGCAATCGAAGTGAATAACAGTGTCATTTTCGGTCTGTCGAGCTCCATTTTCTCGAAAGACGTAAATACGATCTTCCGTGCGCAGCGTGATCTGGATACAGGGATCGTCTATGTGAACGCCGGAACGACGGGTGCTGAAATCCATCTTCCGTTCGGAGGAACGAAGGGTACTGGGAACGGTCACAGGGATTCAGGCGTTGCCGCACTCGATGTGTTCACAGAGTGGAAGAGTATTTACGTAGATTACAGCGGCAAATTGCAACGGGCGCAAATCGACAACTCATAAGTGAATTAACAGCCAGAGGGAATCTTATTGGAATGGAGATGTTCATATGAAAGTGGTAGTACTTGGGGCAGGCCTGATGGGGAAAGAAGCAGTACGGGATCTTGTGAAAAGTGATGATGTAACAAAAGTATATCTGGCAGACTTGAATACAATACCTGCAGAGGATTTTGCGGAACAACTAATGTCCGACAAGCTCGATATTTTGTGGTTGGATGCATCAAACGATTTGCAATTACAGGAAGTGATGGCACTCGGGGATGTTGTCATCAATGCTTTGTTCTATACATTCAATGAAAAAGTGGCGAAAATCGCAGTCGATATAGGTGTCCACTCCATCGATCTTGGTGGACATATCGGAGGTGCGACAGATGCTGTGCTGGAACTAGCTGAAAAAGCGGAAGCAAAAGGAGTGACCATCATTCCTGATCTCGGTGTAGCGCCTGGAATGATTAATATTCTTGCGGGCTATGGTGCTAGTAAGTTAGATAAAGTCGATAGTATTAAATTGTATGTCGGCGGTATTCCAGTCAAACCGGAGCTTCCGCTTAATTATAATGTTGTTTTCTCGCTGGAAGGAGTTTTCGATCATTATACGGATCCGTCGCATGTCATTCGCGACGGGGAGTTGAAGGAAATTCCTTCATTATCTGAAGTGGAAACGATTCACTTTGATAAATACGGTGACTTGGAAGCATTCCACACATCTGGTGGGACATCGACTTTGACGAAAACGTTTAAAGGTATTCAGACATTAGAGTATAAAACGATTCGCTATCCAGGACATGCGGAGAAATTCCAGTTGCTTGTGGATTTAGGATTGCTATCGCGTGATAACGAAGTGACGGTTAATGGTCAATCGGTTAAAGTGCGTGACGTCATGCGTGAGCAATTGTCACCTCAACTTCGATTGGGCGATAAATCCGATGCTGTTCTCCTGCGTGTCATTGTAAGCGGAGAAGCGCACGGCATGCCTGCGACATATGAATATAATCTTGTGACAGAAAAGGATTTATCTGTGAATGAAACGGCGATGGCGCGGGCGACAGCAAATACGATTTCAGTTGTGGCGCAGATGATCGGTAACGGCACAATTACTAAACGAGGCGTCCATCCTCCTGAAACGATTGTTCCTGGTGATCTCTATATGGAAGAGATGAAAAAACGCGGTGTCATAATCGAAGAAACAGTGAAAACGCAAGAGGCGCACGTATGATTCGAGAAGCGAAAGGGGTCGGAGACGGTGAATTTTGATTTTACAGATGAACAGAAAATGTTACGCAAAACAGCGAGGCAATTTGTAGATGACGAAATCATGCCGCATATCCAGCAATGGGATGCGGAGGGCGGTTTTGATCAAGGAATTTGGAAGAAACTTGCGGACCTCGGCTTCATGGGTGTCTGTATTCCCGAGCAATATGGCGGGAGTGGCATGGATTATAATTCATTGGCCATTCTTTGCGAAGAATTGGAACGTGGCGATACGGCGTTCCGTACTGCCGTTTCTGTGCATATTGGATTAAATTCGATGTCTTTGTTGCAATGGGGGACGGAAGAACAGAAGCAGAAGTTTTTAGTGCCGCAAGCTAAAGGTGAAAAAGTGGGCGCATTCGGTCTTACTGAACCTGGTGCCGGTTCCGATGTTGCGGCCATGTCGACGACTGCCGTACGTGACGGTGATGATTTCGTCATTAACGGCCAAAAGACGTGGATCTCTTTATGTGATATTGCGGACTACTTCTTAGTGTTTGCCTATACAGACAAATCGAAAAAACATCATGGCATCAGCGCGTTCATTGTCGATCGAAATACGCCAGGCTTTTCGTCAAAAGCGATCAAAGGGAAATACGGTATCCGTGCAGGGAATACGGGCGAACTGTTTTTCGAAGATATGCGCGTGCCTGCAGCGAATATGCTCGGTGAAGAAGGCGAAGGATTCAAAATTGCGATGGCTTCGCTCGATAACGGCCGTTTCACAGTGGCGGCGGGTGCAGTCGGCTTAATCATGGCGAGTCTTGAAGAAAGCGTGAAATATTGCCATGCCCGCGAAACGTTCGGCAAACCGATCGGCAAGCATCAGCTCGTCCAGCAAATGCTAGCCAATATGGAAGCTGGCTATCAGATGAGCCGTTTGCTTGTCTATCGTGCGGGAGAATTGAAGAATAAAGGTGTCCGGAACACACGTGAGACATCTCTCGCGAAGTGGCAGGCATGTGATTTTGCGAATAAAGCAGCAGATGATGCATTTCAAATTCATGGGGCTTACGGCTATTCGGACGAATATCCGGTTGCCCGCTTCCTGCGCAATTCGAAAGCGCCTGTAATATACGAAGGAACACGTGAAATCCATACGATTATGCAAGCGGAATACGTATTGGGTTACCGTGAAGACAAAAAACTGACGCATATGCTGCCGGAATGGCCGTTTGACTGAATAAAAAATGCTAAGAGGGATAATCCTTCTTGGCATTTTTACATAATTGGCTTATGAAACGTCTTGAAATCCTTCAATAGTAGTTGTAAATATAGTGGGTTTGTATATAATCGGAGTAAAATACACTACACTCATACTAATCGGAGGATATTATGTACAGACTGACAGCTAGTTTCGCGAAGTTTATTTTTTTCTTTGTTGCTAAAATTGAATTGAAGGATATGCACAAATTACCTGCAGAAGGCGGTTACATCATTACGTGTTCACACCGCGGGTGGCTTGAAATCATTGCACTTGGCATTTCGTTGCCGAAACCGATCCATTTCATGGCGAAGAAAGAGCTTTTCTCTAATAAACTGATCGCCTCCTTCCTTACGAGCATTAAAGCGTTTCCGGTGGATCGTGAAAACCCATCACCAAGCAGTATCAAGACTCCTGTGAAGTTGTTGAGATCAGGTGAAGTCGTTGGCATTTTTCCGAGCGGGACGAGGTCGTCGGAAGACACTCCTGTAAAACGCGGTGCGGTGACGATTGCGAATTTATCTAAAGTGCCGATCGTCCCTGTTACATATGTCGGGCCGGCCAGTTTTAAGGAAGCTTTAAAAAATCGGAAAGCGGTCATCACTATCGGTGATCCGTTCATTGTTGATACAAAAGATAAGGAAGCGTTGCAATTCTATTCGGAGAAACTAGGCAGCGAAATCAATCCTGCTTGACGTGCGACATTTCTATGAAAAGACAGTCTACTCATTAAAGGAGCGGTGATGCTTGTGAAGAAGATAATTGCGACTCTCGCGGGAGCGGGACTGCTCATGGTGGTGGCCGGTTGTGGAACTAGTCAGGAAAACGGGAATCTCGCCATTGCAGAAGCGGTGGATTTCGGAACGACAGACTATGAACGCATTGTTGCGCCGACGAATGACCTTGCCTATGAACTGCTTGATAAAATCGAAACGGATGACGACGGCAACGTCTTCTTCTCACCGACAAGTTTGTGGATGGCGCTTGCAATCGTGTATAACGGAGCGGACGGTGAGACGAAAACGGAAATGGCCGAAGCAATGCAAGCACAAGGTATTGACGTTTCTGATATGAATAAAGCCAATGCTTCACTTATGACGGCGTTGAACAAAGACAGCGACGATATCCAGCTCACTATTGCTAACTCCATCTGGTTGAATAATGACTTCAATTTACAGAAAGACTTCGCCAAGAGGACAGAGGATTATTTTAATGCAGAAACGCAGCAAATCGATATTTCAAGTAGCGATGCATCGAAAAAGATCAATGACTGGGTGAAGAAGGCCACAAATAGCAAAATCGATAAAATGGTCGACAATCCTCTTGATTCGGACTTTGTTGGACTTGTACTGAATGCGATCTACTTCAAAGGGGACTGGACATATCCCTTTGACAAGAAACTTACGGAAAAACGTACTTTCCATTTGGAGAACGGCACTGAAAAAGTCGTACCATTTATGAAGTTGCAACGGAAGTTTTACTATATGGCCGGTAATGGTTTTCAAGCAGTCAAACTGACGTACGCGGATGATGAAATGAGCATGACTGTTGTGTTGCCGGATGAAAACATCGGCATGAAAGACTTCAAGAGCACGCTTTCAGCTGAGAACTGGGAACTGTTCCAGACGGATTTTAATGAAAGTGAAGGGACGGTTTTATTACCTAAATTTAAAATGGAGTACGAAACAGAACTCAATGGTGCACTTGAAGCGCTCGGAATGACAAGTGCATTCACAGAGAATGCCGATTTCAGTCATATGGTCGAAGGAGATGCCAATCTCTTTATCTCCACCGTGAAACAGAAAACGTATATCAATGTGAATGAAAAGGGTACGGAAGCGGCTGCTGTTACCGGTGTGCAGGTAGATATGGCATCAGCACCAGCTGACGGGCCTTTCCATATGGAGATGGACCGCCCGTTTTTCCTAATGATCACCGATGAAGAGACAGGTGTTGTGTTGTTTGTCGGGTATATTGCGAATCCACAATGAAACTTAAAATTGCAGTCACTTAGTAATTGTGATACAATATTCTTACTATTATTGAACGGAGGTGAGGAATGGATGTTGGACGCTGTGTATGCACGTGAGAGACTATTGGAATATTTAGCCACTTCATGTGCGATTACTCATGAAATTACGCTTAAAGGGATACGTATGCCCTTTTTAGTCAATTTCAGTAAACACACAGCTGTTTAGCAAAACATTCCTCGCGAATCTTTTAGGGGGAAGGCTGCTTAAACGCAGTCTTTTTTTTGTGCTTCCAGCTGTGAAAACAGAACGAGAGGAAGCGGAATTCATGATTTGTACAATCCAACAAATAAGCAAAATGTTAGGCGGCAACACCATCTTTGAAAATCTATCATTGGATATTAAATCCGGTGACAAATTAGGCATTGTAGGGCGGAATGGTAGCGGGAAAACGACATTATTCAAACTTATTGCTGGTGTCGAGCCACCGGATGCTGGTCAGATTCATTATAAAAAGGGGACTACTATCGGTTATTTATCCCAAATTCCTTCATTCGAAAAAACGACGTCAGGTTATGATGTCCTGAAAAGCGCATTCGCTGAACTTGTAACGATTCAACAGCAACTGGCTGAACTTGAATTGAAATTATTGGATGCTGAAGATGAAAATTTGGAACGTCTTCTCCTTCAATATGGACAACTGCAAGATGAATTCGTTCGACGGGATGGTTATTCAATGGATTCGGAAATTGAAAAGGTCATTAATGGACTCCAATTACGATTGTTTGTAGAAAGAGACTTCAGAGATATGAGTGGCGGAGAACAGACGAAAGTGATGCTTGGCAAACTCTTATTGACACAACCTGATTTACTTCTCTTGGATGAACCGACAAACCATTTGGATCTATTCGCCGTTGAATGGCTTGAAGAATTTCTCGCAGACTACGCAGGCACCGTTGTTATCATTTCGCATGACCGTTATTTTCTAGATCATGTTGTGAAGAAGGTCGCTGATCTTGAAGAGGGGGAACTTCATCTTTATATTGGAAATTACAGTTCTTTCATTCAAGAAAAAGAAGAACGTCTTCTTCGTGAGTTTCAAGATTATGAGGAACAACAAAAGAAGATTAAGAAGATGAAAGAAGCGATCAAAAGACTTAGAATCTGGGCAAACGAGGCAAATCCACCGAATGCAGGCTTGCATAGACAAGCAAGAAATATGGAGCGGGCATTAGAACGGATAGAAAAGATTCGTAAACCACTACTCGCCCCTAAGAAAATGGGTTTAACATTTGAATCGGCACAGAGAAGCGGCAAGGAAGTCGTCATCATTCAAGGTGCAAGAAAGTATTTCGGAGAAAAAGAGCTGCTAAGCGAAGCAGATTTACTTATCTATTGGAAGGATAGGACTGCGATTGTCGGTAGGAATGGAAGTGGAAAGTCAACAATCCTGAAAATGCTAATTGGCCAATTAAATCCGGATAGTGGAGTCTGTAAGCTGGGCAGTAATGTAAAAGTTGGCTTCCTATCACAACATTTTGAGATGAGTGACCCGAAGGAACGACTCATCGATACCTTTCGTGAAGAGGTAAATATGGAAGAAGGCGAATCAAGACATGTCTTGGCGAAATTCATGTTTTATGGACCCGACGTTTTCAAGCGGGTCGGGGATTTGAGTGGCGGTGAACGGATGCGATTGAGACTTGCTCAACTTATGCATCAGGACGTGAACTTGTTGGTGTTGGACGAACCGACAAATCACTTGGATATAGAATCTCGTGAAGTGTTGGAAGATGCATTGGAAGACTTTTCAGGAACGATTCTCGCAGTCTCACATGATCGGTACTTTTTGAATAAATTATTCACCCGCACTGCTTGGTTGGAAGATGGGGAAATTACGATGTTCGAGGGCTCATTTGATTGGGCTAGAACAAAATGGCATGAACTGCAGCAACCGAAAGTAGTCTTGCAACCTCAGAAACCGATTCCTGTGAAAAAACCAAAGGCTAAAGAAGAAATTGTGGAGGATAGAGAGGGAGAAATTGAAAAACTTGAATTACGGATTCATCAATTGGAGCAGGCCCTTTTGAAAGAAGGCGATTGGGAAAGTTATGAATTGGGCATGAAGAACTTATATGAGATGAAAACGAGTCTGGATGCTTACTATGAAATGTGGATGAGTGAGTCTGAGTAATTAAATTCATTATAGAAAAATGTTAGTGTGTGCGTGTGAAATACGTATGCACTAACATTTTTGTTTATGTAAGCTTTGATATACTAGCAACAATTCGGCAACAACTTTTTGGTAGAATAAAGAAAAGTTTAACTAGAAAAAGAGGGAACGGTATTATGTTGAAAGACCAAGTTATCTTAATTATCGAGGATGAAGAATCGATTTTGGATATCCTCTCCTATTCTATACGCAAGGAAGGATTCCGTGTACATACTGCTACAACAGGTAAAGAAGGACTCCGCTTGTTCGACGCTTATGGACCGGATGCAGTCATTTTGGATCTAATGCTACCTGATTACAGTGGTTTTGATATTTGTAAAAAACTGATGAACACAAGTACTGTTCCGATAATGATGTTGACTGCTCGTGATGATATTGTCGATAAGGTACTAGGCCTTGAACTTGGTGCAGATGATTATATGACAAAACCTTTTGACATTAGGGAAGTCATTGCTAGAATCAAGGCACTGCTACGCCGTCGCGGAAATTCTTCATCGATCTATTTATCAATTAACGAAAGCATTCGAATCGACCCTCGTTCACATACAGTTTTCAAAGGAGATGAAACGATTGCTTTCAAACCGAAAGAATATGAATTACTGTTATTGTTCGCTCAGAATAAGAATCGAGTGTTTTCCCGTGAAGAAATTCTCGATACTGTTTGGGATTACGATTATGAGGGCGATTTACGAACGGTAGATGTCCATGTACAACGAATTAGGAAGAAATTAGACGACCTTGGACGGAATTCCATCATCGAGACAGTGTTCGGAGTAGGTTATAAGATGAGGGGTGACAGATAATTGCAGTGGACAATTCGAAAAAAATTTCTCTTCGGCTTTTTCCTATTATTTTCGATTACATCTATTTTAGTTTATCAAGTCATGAAGGCTTCGTTAGAAGATAATAGTACAACGATGATACGAAGTGAATTGACGAAACTTCAACATACGACGAGAGAACATGTGAAGCAATTTGCCCTGCTACATCCGCCGAATGATGATTTACTGAAGGAATATGACTTTGCGATTGCACAAGAATTACGTAAATTACATAAACAAGGAGTTGCATTGTATGATCTGGAAGGTCGGCTGTTATATGAAACAGTTCCACTCGAACAACCCTTATTAGTTAAGTATGGTATGAACACAACAACGAATGAAGAAGAGATAAGTCCTGAATTGGTTCAAGCACTTAAAGGGAAGTCATCCTATACAAGAGTGGATTACACTGAAGGAACGCTTATCTATTTTGCATATCCATTATATATTCAAGACCAATTGTATGGGGTTCTCAAATTTACAGGCGATTATACGGAGTTATTTGCTCATAATGAAAAAGTATTACATAATTTAGCAATTTGGTCGCTTGTATTATTTGCAGGGGTATTTTTAATTTCATTCTTACTGACGAGCCAAATGATTAGGCCGTTACTTCAGTTGACAAAGGCGACAAAACAAATCGCTGCCGGCGATTATGAAATAGATGTAAATGTAAAAACCGGTGATGAAATTGAAGAACTGACGAAGAGTTTCAATGAAATGCAAAAGAAGATTAAAGAGCATATTTCGTTGATAGAAATGGAAAAAGAAAAGGTTGTGCAATTGGAGAAAAGTAGAACTTCTTTTTTCAACAATGTAACACATGAATTAAAAACACCACTTGCAGTGATTTCAGGCTATTCTCAAATAATTGGTGAAAAGGACTTTGAGGATACTGAATTTTTAAGGAAAGCCGCAAATAAAATCAGATTGGAAAGTGATCGCTTAAATGCAATGGTTATTGAACTAATCGAGTTGTCAAAAGACCAAGCTTCAACGGTATTAAAAGAAATGGGTCCAGTCGACTTACTCTCATTGGTAACATTAACTTGCGAAGATATGAATATTAAAGCCTGTAAAAGGCAAATGGAATTTGAAATAGTCGGTCATGGATTCTTCACTCATGGAAACAAGGACGAATTGAGACAAGTATTCATCAATGTTTTGGACAATGCGATTAAATATGGTGATGAGCAGGAAACGATTCTTATTGCTATTAAGAAGTCGACAATAACAGTATGTAATAAGTGCGCTCCAGTCCCAGCATCCATAATTGCGAACGCTTTTGAGCCATTTATCCATACAAGTGGAAAAGGGAGTAGTGGGTTAGGTTTATATATTTGTAAACAAATCATCACTCGTCATAATGGGACAATTTCCTTTCATTATGAAAATGGACTGGCTAATCTTTCAATTAAACTTCCTCTTTGGCAACAAAACGGCAATAACTGCTGAGAAGTTGGCAATATCATCTGTGTATTCTAAGACTGTACACAAAAAAGGAGGATATGATCATGAATCGAAAATTGAAAGTGCTTGCACTAATGGCACTAGCAACCACACTTACGGCTGGTTGCTCATTACAAGGAAATGCGCAATCTGGAAAGAATATTGTGATTGAAGAAGACGTCCAGTTGGAAAGTGCATTGTCTGATAGTAGTTTAGAAGTTCAGCGTTTGAATGATATTGTAATAGAAGACGACATTCCCAATACAGGATTTTACCAAGGGGATGGAGGGGAAAATATCTTCTATAAAGAAAATGGAGAACTGAATCATTATAAAATAAGTACAAAAGAGAAAAGGAAAATCGTTGAGGGAGATAACATTATAGTTTCTAAAAATGGCGAAAAGGCAATGACACTTTCCTCTAAAGGAAAAGAAGCTGTAGTTCATAATTTAATAAACGGAAAAATAGATAAAATCGACATTGAATCACCTTGGGATACTTTTTTTATTGATGAAGAAGGGAATGAAATTGCGTCATTCGATATTAATGAAAACAAACTGCAAATTATAAAAGTTGATTCAAAAGAAACAAGGGAATGGAATATAAGCGAGTTTGATACTTATTCACTAACCTCTACAATAAAAGTGGAGGATGATTATTACATTTCAGCACGTTCAAAAGCAGACGGATTATATGGTGTTTTTAAACTATCAGAGAATCATGCTGTTGAGAAGGTGTTCAGTGCTCAAGATAAGGAAGACCAAATCTCAACATTCCACATCTTGAAGAACAACAACATCATTTTTGAAGCCATGTCCAAAGAGCAAAGTGGAATCTATCTTTTTAATCAAGAGAATAATGAAGTTCAACAACTTATAGCGGGTGGGAAAGATAGTGAAGGAATCTGGATACCGACCTACATCCTATCTCCAGACGAATCTAAAATTATGTTTGATACACCTGTGAAATTCGAGGGGAAGTATAAAACGAATGTATATATGGGAGAAATCATTGATGGGAAACTGGCAAATACAGTTAGGATATTAGAGAATGCAAATTTATATGCAGTTATATCAATAAGCGGTCATTGGAGTGAGGATTCAAAGACAGCTTATATAGTAACCCCAAGAGAAAACAGTGAATATGTAGGAGCTCTAGCAGTTTTTCAAGTAAAATAATAAATTGCATCAACCAAGCGGATTATATTATATAAGGAACACCGATTTCAACAAAGCTTCTAAATTGAAGACAAGAGAAGGGGAATTTTATATCACCTTCTCTTGTTTTATTGGAAGGATACCTATAATAGATTGTTAATATAAATAAAGTCCTTGTCACTGAATATTAGTTTTGTTATTAATGCTAATTACTAGGTTAATGATTAGCCATACAACTTGAATTATTAATGGTATAGTAAATGCAATTAACAAAACTATAATTGCCGCTAATTTTGCAACAGGCGTTTGGGTAACACCTGCGCCATCAACTTCTCTTAACCACAGTGCAACTGTACCTACTGTAAAAGTGGCAATCCAAAAAATATTTGCAAACCACCAAAAGAGCCATTGCTTTTTCATATTTTCACTCCTCCTGTCACACTACATCAATCATTATTTATTTTTATCTTACCGTGCGAACGGATTTCTGTTAATGATCCTAAGTTTTAATTTAAGCTAGGGCTTGAGATGTATAAAACTCTGTTGTTTTCTTTACTCTCACAATAAACTACTTTACAACTTAGCTTGTTTATTGAAATATACTCATAATAATTACTATTTGGTTAGTTAGCCGCAAATCAATTACTAGCCACAGCCTTCTAAATGGTTGTCGCCAACTTGAAGAAAAGACTTGCAAAAGTTGATGACCAAGTGTAATATAATGACTAGTTGACCGAAAGTGTATTTTGGTCATAACGACTTGAAGAGGTGAGGAAGTGGATCGTAGACAGGAAATAATGGAAGCTGCCGCTAAATCATTTTCGTTATTCGGTTATAAAGCGACGACGATGGATCAGGTGGCGAAAATTGCGAATGTCGGTAAAGGTACCATATATACATTCTTTTCGAATAAAGAGGAATTGTTCAATGCGATTGTTCTGAAGATGATCGAAGAAATGCGTGCAGTTTCAGAATCCGCGATGGTTGAAGGTGCGTCATTTGAACAAAATGCCCATACGTTGCTCATTCAAATGTTGAAGTTTCGAAAGACACATTTATTGTATGCGAAGTTGATCGATGAAGAAAAAGAGTTACGTACACCTGCTGTCATCGAGGTATTAGCTGAAATTGAAGGAGAGATCGTCTCCTATATAAAAGCGAAAATCGAACGAGCAATTGCAAAAGGTGAATTAAAACAATGTGACAGTGAACTCGTTGCATATCTTCTATTCAAGGCCTACATGGCGCTAGTCGTCGATTGGGGAAAAACACATAATGGAGAACTGTCTGAAGAACGGATTGCGGGATTATTAGGTGGAACAATTTTCACAAGTCTCTTAGCTTGAGACTCTTTTTTTATTCAAGACTGACCGCTTGATGGTTTCGGTCAGTCGGTACTAATGGAGGAATGACAGATGAAAAAGTCGATGATAGGTGCTGAATGGAAACAGCTTCTGCGGACTCGGAAAATGCTTGTGCCGATGATTGCGATACTGTTTATCCCGGTTTTATATGCAGGTATGTTCTTATGGGCGTTTTGGGATCCATATGCGAATATGGATGCACTACCTGTTGCGGTCGTCAATTCGGATGAAGGGGCAGAGTTGGACGGAAAAAAACTTGCCATCGGGGATGAATTGATCGACAAGTTGGAGGAAAGTAAGAACTTCAACTTTCAAGTAGTATCCAAGGTGGATGCGGAGAAAGGCTTGAAAAATCAAGATTACTATATCGCGATTGAAATACCGGAGAACTTTTCGCAACATGCAACTACATTGCTGGATGAAAACCCAGAGAAGTTGACGATGATTTATAAGCCGAACGAAGGATACAATTTCTTATCCGCTCAAATCGGTGAAACGGCAATGGAACGTATACGGGCTGAAGTGAATGAAAAGGTTGCTTCTACGTATGCTGAGCAAATGTTCGATTCGATTGCGATGATGGGCGACGGTTTCGGCGAAGCGGCTGACGGCGCAGGTGAATTGCATGAAGGTGCGAGCAAGCTTTCAGATGGCGCGAACGATTTGAAAGGGTATTTGGAAACATTGGCTTCAAGCACGATTACGTTGAAAGATGGTTCGGACCGGTTGGCTAAGGGTACGAATGATGCTGCAAAAGGTGCTGCTGATTTGAACGAAGGAATTGGCACGCTAGCATCTGGTGCGAAAGAACTTCACAATGGTGCTAATAAAGCATCAGCGGGAGCTTCTGATTTGCAGGCGGGTATTGCGAATTATACCGCTGCGGTTGAAAAATTGAAAAATAGCTATGCGCAAATCGGTCAGAAAGAGACGGAGTTTGGGCAAGCAGTAGGTACAATAAATGAAAAGACCGGTGCATTGAATGGAGCGGCTCAAAAACTGACTGAGGGTTCGAAAAATGTAAATGCCGGTATTACGGGGCTTTCTGAACAGTTGGCACCAATCTTGGCTTCATTGCCAGAAGAACAGCAAGCTGCTTTAAAAGGTGCGCTTGGCCAATTGCAACAAGGAAGTGCTGAGCTGTCGGGTGGCATGCAGGAACTTTCATCTGGGACTGCGGCGCTTCATGAAGGCACGGCGCAATTGAAAGGTGCGGCCGGTCAATTGAGTGAAGCACATGGACAGGCGTTGGCGGGCCTTGACCAGTTGAACGGTTCATCCAGTCAATTAAAGGATGGGGCTGAATCGCTTACGCAAGGAAATGGTGCATTGGCTCAAGGGCTAGGCCAACTTTCCGACGGTGCAACTAAAGCGCAGGCAGGTTCATCAAGCCTAGTCGCCGGTTTGAATGAATTGAATGCAGGAACGGGTACGTTGAAAGAGGGCACTGGAACATTGGCTTCCAAGTCTAAAGAACTAGCAGACGGTTCAAAAACATTGACGGATGGCATGAAGGAATTGAACGAAGGAACGCTCACTTTGCAGGAGAAACTTACGGAAGCAAATGAGACAGCGAGTGAAGTGAATCCGACTGAGAAAACATACGGAATGGCGGCAGCTCCAGTTAATGTTGATAAAGAGGAGATTAACAAAGTACCGAACTATGGAACAGGTTTTGCTCCGTATTTCCTTTCATTAGGATTGTTCGTTGGTGCGTTATTGTTATCTATTGTCTTCCCACTAGTTGAACCGGCTATTAGACCAACCGGCGCGTTCAGATGGATGGCAAGTAAAGTGTCTGTCTTGACAATTGTTGGTATTGTCCAAGCTTTAGTCGCTGTAGTTGTCATTAAATATGGACTTGGCATGGAAACAGTTAATACGCCACTATTCATTTTGACGGCGATTATTACGAGTTTTACGTTCATCGCGATTGTTCAGATGCTCGTATCGATTCTCGGAGATCCGGGCCGATTCGTGGCAATCCTCATTCTGATCTTGCAATTGACGACGAGTGCAGGGACTTTCCCGTTGGAATTAATCCCTGAGCCGCTTCAGATATTTAATGTATTGTTACCAATGACATATTCTGTGCAGGCGTTTAAAGCGTCGATTTCAACAGGTGATTTTGCGCATCTATGGGCGAATAATGGTGTGTTGATCGGCTTTACCGTTGCATGTCTAGCGATAACTTTTGGGTATTTTGCATTGGTGTTCAAGAAACGCTATTCTGCTCAAACAGTAGAAGCGTAAGAAAGAGCGATCCACGGGTGAGATTCCGTTGGATCGCTTTTTTGGTTTGATGGTGTGTGGGGATGGAGTGGTTAGCGCTCGTAAACAGGGCAAGTGCGCCCATAAAATGGGGACACGCGCCCGTAAACTCGGTGCACGCGCCCATAAAATCGGGTTGTGCGCTCGAATAATGGGAACTGCGCCCGTAAGCAATGCTGCCGCGCCCATAAATCACCCTCGCTCGCCCGAATACCGACACTCCGCGCCCGATGAAACCTACAAATCGCCTATCTTCATGTCAAAACCAAGATTAATTTGTCAAAAGCATTCTGCGCGACATGGTGAGAGGTGAAATTTAGTAAGTTGCCGCGGTTGATTGAGTGACTTGGGGTCAGAAAGCTCAAGTTACTCCGAGAGCGGCTCAATACAAGTGGGCAACCGCTCAATGGGAGTGGAGAATCGCTCAATAAGAGTGGGGAACCGCTCAATACGAGTGTAGAACCGCTCAATGCGAGTGGGGAACCGCTCAATACGAGCGCTACACCGCTCAATGCGATCCGCAATCTCACTTAACAGACCACGTCAAGATCCAACATAATCCCCGCCATCAACATGAATCGTCTGGCCGGTCATGTAGCTTGCGTCGCTCGAAGCGAGGAAGACATAAGCCGGTGCGTTTTCGGCTGGTTGGCCACGGCGTTTGACGGGTGTGTCGTTGCCGTGATCTGCGACTTGTTTGGCGTTAAAGGTCGCTGGGATAAGTGGTGTCCAGATTGGTCCGGGTGCTACCGCATTTACGCGGATGCCTTTTTCCGCAAGGTTCAATGCGAGTGAGCGTGTGAATGTCGTAATAGCGCCTTTCGTTGCAGAGTAGTCAAGCAGACCGGGCGAGCCATTGTACGCTGTAACAGAAGATGTATTGATGATAGAGTCGCCTTCTGTCATATGCGCAACGGCCGCTTTAGACAAATAAAACAGACCAAAGAAGTTTGTATCAAACGTTTCACGAAGCTGATCGCCCGAAATGTTGGCGATGTCGTCTTGCGGAAATTGCTTGCCGGCATTATTAACAAGAATGTTCAGGCTGCCAAATTCACTAATGACATCGTCAATCAATTTTTCACAGTTTTCTTCATCGCTTATATCAATGCGGATCTGTTTTGCCTTCCCACCGTATTTCTTAATGAGTTCAACGGTTTTACTCGCATCGACGTCCTCTTCTTCATCCAAGTAGGCTATCGCGACATTCGCTCCTTCTTTTGCGAAAGCAACGGCAACCGCCCGGCCGATTCCGCTATCACCACCAGTAATCAATGCGTTTTTCCCTTGTAGTTTTCCGGAGCCCTTATATTTTTCGTCATCATAAATTGGCGGAGGGTCCATCTCCGCTTCTACACCAGGTTGGTGAGATTGTGTTTGGGGTTCCACTTGCTCGTCGATTTTTTCATATTTATCTTCATGCTGATTCTTGTCCATTGTCCTACTCCTCCTCAAATCATCAGTTAAACTAGAGTATTCCCTTGTCAAAATTTCAGTAAACATGAATTACTCTATCAAAAAAGCCAACCAATTCATCGGGTGGGACAAGACTACCGGGTTCAAATCGAAATGATTTCCAACCCCTTTCCGTTATAATGAAATGGAAAGGGGTTTTGTGTCTTGAAAACATTATTACTGACGGGGTTTGAACCGTTTCTGAAGTATCCGGTCAATCCGACGATGAAAATTGCTGAGGAACTCCATGGTATGGAAATTGGCGGTTATACAATCCACAGCGAAATCCTTCCGGTTGAATTCAGTGTATCCGGAAATCGGTTGGTAGAGCATATGGAGGCTATTAAACCTGACGCTGTACTGTCACTCGGTCTGTCGGGTGGTAGATTCAAGATTACGCCTGAGCGGATTGCCATTAATGTGAGCGACGGTCCTGCTGATAATACAGGACATGCACCAGTTGACGAGTCGATTATGAATGACGGTGCGGACGGGTACTTCACAAATATGCCAATCCGTAAAATGGTCGACGCTGTGAAAAAGGCAGGATTACCAGCAGCGATTTCCAATACAGCAGGCGCTTATCTGTGCAACAACGTCATGTACCGCGCGTTGCATCATGCACAGCAACAACATGGTATGCTTG
The DNA here is from genome assembly GCF_014836615.1 of Sporosarcina quadrami. Classification (GTDB taxonomy): domain Bacteria; phylum Bacillota; class Bacilli; order Bacillales_A; family Planococcaceae; genus Sporosarcina; species Sporosarcina quadrami. The sequence continues at coordinate 83,676 of NZ_JACSQN010000010.1, forward strand.
CAGGATTCATTCATATACCCGCTTCACATGATCTTGCTGTTGAGCATGGGAAAGTTCCGAGCTGGTCACATGAAGATCTGAAACGGGGAATTATAGCCTGCATCGAAGTTTTAGGGGAATAAAATGAAAAACGCCAAGAGAGTCGTGATGCTCCCTTGGCGTTTTGCTCTGTTGAGGTAAAAATCGGAGTCGTCATTAAGACGCTCCGATTTTTAATTTGGATTAAAAGAAATACAAACCAAAACTGACGACGATTCCGCTTAAAATGAGCACGAATACGCAATAGCCCATAATATCCTTTGCGCGCAAACCTGCAATTGCAAGTGCCGGCAAAGCCCAGAACGGTTGGATCATATTCGTCCAAGCATCACCCCATGCAATCGCCATCGCTGTTTTGGAATAGCTGACACCGAGCGTTTGCGCGGCTTCAAGCATGATAGGTGCTTGAACGGCCCATTGACCACCGCCAGACGGGACGAAGAAGTTGACCAGACCAGCCGCAAAGAATGTGAATACCGGGAACGTCGCTTCTGTTGATATGCTGACGAACCATTCAGACATGACGCCGGCAAGTCCTGACGCAACCATCATACCCATGATTCCAGCGTAGAATGGGAACTGAATGATAATTCCACCCGCAGTTTTCACGGCATTCGCAACCGCTGCAAGGAAACGCTTCGGTGTTCCATGGAAAATGATGCCCATGATGAAGAATATCAAGTTGACAATATTTAAATTCAAATCGAATCCTTTTGAAGCAAAGTGCTGCACAAGGTATACGAGTCCTAGAGCTCCGATCAGCATGGAAAGGATATAGCTATTCTCCAATCTTGTTGCAGGTGTAAGCATCTCTTCCTGTTCCACTTCAATCTTCTCTTCCAACAATTTCGGGTCAATTGAAACCGTGTCTGCCGGTTTAGGCATCATGAAGCGGTTCAACAACGGTACAGTAATAAATAAAATAGCAATAATGACGAGGTTGTACGTTGAAAAAATCGTTTCAGATGTCGGTACGACACCCATGATTCCCGAAAACGGGTGATCTGCAGTTGCGATAGACAATGGAATCGATCCCCCGAGTCCGCCATGCCAAATGATGAAACCGGAATAAGCGCTTGCGATCAGTAAGCGGTAATCGACTGTAGTCACTTTCTTGGCGATTTCTTTGGCGAATAAAGCACCGATGACCAGACCGAAACCCCAGTTGATCCAACAAGCAATCAGTGATACGACTGTTACTAGCAGAATTGCAGATCCTGGTGATTTCGCCAAGCTTGCCATTGAACTTAGTAGCTTTTTGAACACCGGGCTGCTTGCGAGCACATGCCCTGCCACTAAAACAATGACCATCTGCATTGTGAAGGCCAAAAGCCCCCAGAAACCGTCTCCCCAGTGAACGACCATATCTAGTGGACTGGAATCGGTGAAACCAAGCCCCAGCAAGAATACGATCAACGTAAGGATGGCAACAAATATGTACGGATCCGGCAAATAACGCTCCATAACTGTATTCGACCATCGTGTGAGAGTCTTCATACTATCTTCCCCCTTTTTAGTTGTCCCACTCTATTAGACTATCATATTCATTCCACATAGGAAAAATGTTTTTTGAAAAGTGAAACGGAAATAGATTTAAAGAGTCTACTACTTAAAGAGAATGAACAGAAAGGATGTAACGATTGATGCGAAAACCATTTATTTGGCTCATTGCTTCCATTGTCTTAGTCATACTCGCGTTAACATTTGCTTTTTCCATTAATAAAGTAACGATTGCAGCTGCAGCAACTGCACTTGGCGATAAAGGGTGGAGTGCGGATTTTTCGGAAAACCTGGCGATGGATTCCATTCAACAAGGCCATGTTTATGTCACTGATCAAAACGGAGAAAAAGTGAATCCAGAACTTCAATTCCAAATGGGTAATAAAAAGTTGAAAGTGGATGGCTTGCAGCCTGGCAGTTATATATTGCATGTCGATAAAAAGGCGTTTAATCGAAAGGGCTATAACGTCTTGGAAAAAGACAAAATTGAGTTCACGGTCTATGAGACGATTGAGTCCGTTAAAACAGAAGCTGATTTGACTGCGTACTTCGAAAATGCGAAAAACATGCAGTACATTTTTCATGGTGGAATGGAAGCAGAGGAAGAATCGGCATCCATGGACGCTGCTAAGTCGTCTTCGGCTTCAGGAAGCGCAGACCACTCAACAACGAATGTCCAAGTGGAAGGTGTCGATGAATCCGATATCGTGAAAACAGACGGCAACTACATGTACACGATTTCAGACAACCAACAAGTCCAGATTGTCGACGTTCGCAACCCGCAGTCGATGAAAATTGCATCTGTGTTAAAGAAGGATGAAAATTACTATCCTTCTCAGCTATTTCTTCAAGATAACCTGTTAATTGTCATTGGCGATAAAATGTTTCCTTTTGAACAAAAAAAGGAACTGTCGAAAAAAATGCTGCCAATCAATAATATGACGACAGTCCGAATCTATAACGTTGAAGATCGAGCAAATCCAAAACTCATGAGAGAAGTTGGGGCAGAGGGGTATTTGAACAATGCTAGAAAAGCGGATAACATCATGTACCTCATTACGAATGTATATCCCGATATCTGGATGAAGGGTGAGATTGAAGGAGACGTTCTCCGGCCGGTCGTTTTTGATTCGACTGATGAAAAGACGAGCAAGTACATGGATTTACAAGACATTGCTATACTGCCAGGTGCGACAGAGCCAACGTATACGGTCATTACAGCTATCGATTTAACGAAACCCGTCGAAAGTCGACTTGAAACAAAAGGATTTCTCGGTAGCAGTGCCCAGCTCTATATGAATAAAGATCACCTGTATTTGACAGCGCCGAAATACGACATGGACTTTTCTGATCGCGGTTCAAAGGCTATCATCTGGAATCCGACGAATATGTTTACACAGTTTTTTAAGTTCAAATTGGATGGTGCCTCAGTGGATTACCTCAGTACAACTGAATTGAAAGGAACTGTTTTAAACCAATTCTCGATGGATGAATACAACGGCCACTTCCGCGTTGTCATGACAGAAGGGAATATGTGGGATGAAACGAATCCATCCCAAAACCATCTCTATATTTTGGATGGAGACATGAAATTGAAAGGTTCTGTCGAAGGACTTGCAAAAGGAGAGCGCATCTACTCCGCACGATTCATGGGAGACAAAGCGTATATGGTGACGTTTAGGGAGACAGATCCACTTTTCGTCATCGATGTGGCCGATCCATCCAAACCAGAAGTACTTGGTGAACTGAAAATACCTGGTTTTTCAAACTATTTGCATCCGCTTGGCGACAACCACCTCATCGGATTTGGCTATGACACTGTAGCAAAAAAGAACCCTTCAGGTGGAGACCCATTAATCATTACTAAAGGAATGAAAATTTCCCTTTTTGACGTCACTGATTTCCATAATCCGAAAGAACAAGACACGGAAATTATCGGCGGCCAAGGAACCTATTCGCAAATTCAGTACGACCATAAAGCATTATTCCAACACCATTCACGAAACCTTTTCGGATTCCCGATTAACGTCTATGGAGAAAGCGAGAAAGAATTTGAAGTCAACTTCAAAGGGGCAGGCGCACTTGTTTACGAAATCACCGCTGAAAAAGGAATCGTCCTAAAAGGCGACCTCGTAAAAGACAAAGCCCCAGGCCAGCAATACGAAGAATGGGAAAAAGAAGTTCAGCGCATCATCTACAGTGGTGACAATCTCTATACAATCGCAAGAAACGGAATTAGCAGCTATGAACTAGATAGTTTTCAAGAAATAAGTACACTACGATTGAAGTAAATGAAAAACGGAGCTGCCGTATAGCTCCGTTTTTTGTTTTTTTTCACGCACTCCTCTAAAATAAAGGAAAAAGCCGATGGAAGCGGGGGATACATAATGACCGATAAAGAACTAGCCATTGACTGCTGTTTACTCGCCGGCAGGCTCATGATGGAAGCAGGCGCAGAAACGTACCGCGTCGAAGATACAATGGAACGAATGGCTAAAACGCAGGAATTGACCGCCGTCGAAAGCTTCGTCACGCCGACCGGTATCATCCTATCACCAGGTAGCCCCCATCATACAAAACTGATCCGTATTAAAAATCGATCAACGGATCTTGAAAAAATCGCGCTCGTTAACAGCGTATCTCGCAAACTGTCCGAAGGGGAATACACACTTGACGAAGCATATGAACGGCTCATTGCTATCAAAAATGCGAATGTCATGTTTCCCTTCTGGCTGCAACTTCTTGCTGCAAGCGTCGCAAGCGGCTGTTTCCTCATACTGTATAGCGGAATGTGGTCAGACATTGTTACTGCGTTCGTTGCGGGCGGTGCCGGTTACCTTACTGTAACAGCAGTCCATGAACTGACAAAAGTGAAATTCTTTGCTGAATTCCTGGCAGCTTTGACCGTGGCGCTTGTCGCATTCTTTGCCGTCCAGACAAACCTCGGGACTGAACTTGATAAAATCATTATCGGCGGTGTCATGCCGCTCGTTCCAGGCTTACTCATCACGAATGCTGTTCGGGACCTGATGGCGGGGCATTTCATGTCAGGGCTGTCAAAAGGGGCGGAAGCATTCTTGACTGCTTTTGCAATCGGGGCGGGTGTCGCACTCGTCTTGTCATTTTGAAAGAGGTGGTTTAAATGGACTGGATCATGCAGGCGGTTCTCAGTTTTCTTGCGGCGATCGGTTTTGGCATCATTTTTAATGCGCCCCGCAAAATGTTATTTTACTGCGGGTTTGTAGGAAGTGCGGGATGGATGGTATATAGTCTGTTCGAAACGATATCTGAAGATGCAGTGCAAGCATCGTTCCTTGGTGCTTTTGTCGTTGCGCTGTTTGCACATCTATTTGCAAAGCGATTCAAGACACCGATGATTATTTTCAGTGTCGCTGGCATCATTCCACTCGTTCCGGGCGGTACAGCGTATAATGCAATGCGGCATTTTGTTGAAAATGATAATTTGACTGCGATATCATATGCGACGAAAGCGTTTATGGTATCCGGTGCAATTGCTATGGGTCTTGTATTTGCGGAGGTTTTCATACAACTAATCTTCAGGTCGCGATTCAAAAAAAGAAAGGTCCGGCAATTATAACGAAGTAAAAAGGAGCATCCCTAATTGGCGGATGCTCCTTATTTCACTTAATAATATCGCTTTGTTTCATTGGTACGCCGATGTAGTAGCCTTGAACGGCATCGATGCCCATCTCGATGAGCGCATTGAATTGTTCTTCCGTTTCAACACCTTCTGCAATGACGTACAGTCCCATCGATTTGCTGAAATGAATCATTCCTTCGACGAGCTGTCTCGTTTTCGGCGTTGTTAGTAACGATTGGATGAAGACTTTATCGATTTTAACTTTGGAAATAGGTAAGTTCTGCATGTATCTGAAAGACGCATAGCCAGTGCCGAAATCGTCAAGAATGAAGCGGATTCCTGCGTCTTGCAGTTCTTTCATCTGTCGGATTATCGCGCGTTCTTGTTCTGCCTGGAAAGCGAATTTCTCTGTAATTTCCAATTGAATTTTGTCAGCTGGACAATTCGTCTCTTTTAGAATTGACGTAAGTTTTTCTTTCATTTCGGAAGAATTGCTGAACTCCCGGACGGAAGTGTTGACAGAAATACGTATATCGGGTTTTTCTTGCATGAGTGTAACTGCGAATTTTGCAGCTTCTTCAATTACGTATGCGCCAATTGCGTTAATAAGTCCATTTTCTTCAGCAATAGGAATGAGTTCGTCGGGCGAAATCTGTCCGAGTTCCTCGTCTTCCCATCTGACAAGTGCTTCGTAGACGAGTACTTTGCCAGATGCAACGTCAAGCTTAGGTTGGTAGACGACTTGTAAGTTTTTATGATCTAGTGCTGTCAACATTTTCTTGTCGATGACCGATCGACGGTTCAGGACTTTGTGTGATTCCGCGGATAGTGTAGATATACGCCCGCCGCCTTGTTCGGTAATGCTTTTTGCTGTGGCGAGTGCCGCTTTGATGAGTTGCGTGTACGTCTGTTGATCTTCCGGATAGCGGACGATTCCTCCGCTTATTGACAAGGGAAGTGAATGGTTGTTAATGTATATCGGATGTTCTTTTAGAAAATCTAAAAAGCCATGTACGAACCATTCTCCGAATGAAGTTAGCACAACAAAGTGTCCAACGCCAATGCGGGCAATCGGGTCGCCTTGGAAAAAGCGTTTAAGTCGATTTGTGAATTCTTGGATGAGAACCGCTTCCGAATCTGAAGACTGTAAATCTTTTAACGTATAAAAGTGATCAATTGCTATGTAGACGAAAGAAAAATGCTTGTTTTCTACGATAAATTCGTTTACCATCGATTCTAGCTTATGTCGGCTCATCAAACCTGTTTCAAAGTCGATGAAAGCAATTTGTTGCAGTTTGTCTTGCAATTCTACATCTTCGGTAATATCAAGTTCCAAAAACGTGACGGATTCCAATGAACCTTCTTCATTCATTGACGGAATCGCCGTCATTTTTACATAGTATGGTTCCCCGTCTTTCGTCTGTTTTTCAGCAGTTCCGAACCACGACTTGCCTGTAGATATAAAGCTCCATATTGCATGCGCTTGTGCTTGGTCCTCTTCATTGTCAGAAAACATTTGCCATAAGGATTTCCCGATTATACGTTTAGGTGTCCAGTTGCTTGTAGCTAAGAAGTTATGATTAGCATAAGTGATTAGACCGTCGCCGTCCGTTCGTGTCACCATAAAGAATTGGACGAGACTGTCCATGACATAGGGAATATCGGTTTCGTTTGTTATATAGACCGAATCCATCTATCTCCGTCTCCTCTCGAAATGAAATATGTATTAAGTATATAGGAAACGAGTTAATTATACAGTAACCTATTTAAGTAAATAGTACCATATATCCATAGACTATAAAACTATTAATAAGGTGGTGGGCATTAATGAATAGAGCAAAAGGTATTTTCATGATCATTATAGGAGCTATGATGTGGGGCGCTACTGGGCCGATGATGGAATGGATTTTGTCGACAAGTGAGATGTCCATCTCTTTCATGCTTATTGTCCGACTCATTGTTGCCGGCGGCGCAATACTCATTGTTTTGAAGATGAAAGGTGTAAAAGTGATGCGTCCGCTACGCTTTAAAGTGTGGTCACGTCAAATGGTTCTGTTTGGTATTTTCGGTATGCTCGGCGTCCAATATTCATTTGCTGGTGCAATTGAGTCGAGTAATGCGGTTATCGCCACGTTATTTCAATTTCTCGCACCAATTTACATTATTTTGTTCGTATCGTTAAGACAGAAGGCCAAGCCGCCTGCTGCGCAAGTCATCGGTATGATTGTAACGATGGTCGGACTGTTTCTTTTATTGACGAACGGTACATTGTCGGGCTTTGCGTTAAGCAAGTCAGCGGTTTTCTGGGGCTTGACAGTCGGTTTCACATTCGCCTTTTATACGCTTTACCCCGTTCGCCTAATGAATGAATGGGGAGTGTTGTTGTCGGTCGGTTGGGGAATGCTAATTGGAGGGGTAACGCTTTTCATCCTGAACATTTTCAAATTTGGCAGTCAGGTGAAGTTACTGTCAGAGTGGAATGTGACGGGCATGTTGTTTCTCGTCATTATTATTGGGACAGTGGCTTTTGTGCTGTTCCTCGGTAGTATGAAGTACATATCACCGATAGAAACAAGTATCCTTTCTAGTTTTGAACCGCTGACAGCGATGATCGTTTCGGTGTTTTGGTTCGGAAGTGTGCTTGGCTATTGGCAAATTGCGGGAAGCATCATTATGCTACTCGGCATTACAGGCTTGTCCGTAGCAGGAAGCAGGATTAAGGAAGCGCGAGAAGAATAGGGACCGGTAGCCTTTACGGGTGCCGGTTTTTTTATTTGCCGAATCAAAATTAGAATTTGTACGCTATTCGAGCTACTGTCTATACATAATTGAATACATGTGACATAATGATGACAAAAGAAAAATAATTCGTATTACGAAACAGTTTCTGGGGGTACCAATCGATGAAAACAGTCTTCGCCTATGCAAAGCCATATAAATGGCCGATTATCATTGCAATAATTCTTATGCTGACGGAGCTTTCTGTTGAGCTCATTCAGCCATTATTAATTAAAAAAATCATTGATGACGGGATTCTCGCAGGTAATGAGAGTGTCATCTGGACGTGGGGCAGTGTCATGATGGGACTTGCCTTTGTTGCATTTTTCACAGGTGCCATCAATTCCTACTTTGCGGCGCATGCTGCCCAAAGTTTTGCGTTCGATCTCCGTCAAGCGCTATTCCGTCAAGTGCAAGCGTTCTCGATGGCGACATTCCTCCGTTTTCCAACTGCAGGTTTAATTACTCGGTTGACAAGTGATGTCAATATGGCGCAAAACGTTTTGTTCATGAGCCTTCGGATAATGTTACGTGCACCACTGCTTGTTCTGGGCAGTTTAATCATGGCATTTGTCGTCAATGTCAAGTTAGCGTTGTATCTCGTTATCGGGGCGCCGATTCTTCTTGTTTTCCTCATCATTATGGCGAGGAAAGGGGTCGGATACTTCTCCAATGTCCAAAATCGTTTGGACCGTGTGAACCGGGTTATCCAGGAGAATCTGCAAGCTGTCCGTCTCATTAAAGCGTATTTACGTGGTATGTATGAAGCGAGCCGCTTTTCAAAAGTGGCGGATTATTTACGCCGTGATACTGTAAAAGCGATGCGGATGATGGAACTGATTTTACCTGTTTTGCTGTTCATTATGAACGTCAGTCTGATGGCTGTTCTATGGTTTGGTGCAATTGAAATTACTAACGGAGATGCGCAAGTCGGTGAACTTGTCGCCATCGTCAACTATGCAATGCGGATGACAGGTGCATTTTCGATGTTCGCATTTATCATTGTCGCTTTATCACGAGCGAAAGCTTCTTCAGAGCGTATGGAAGAAGTGTTGCTTGCGAATGAAGATTTGGAGCAACACGATATAGAGAGTTCTAGCATGACCCGTTTCGACGGAGATTTACGATTTGAAAATGTGTCATTCCACTATGCAGGTAAGCCGGAACCGATTGTCGACAATGTGTCTTTCCATGTAGCACCTGGAGAAAAACTTGCCATTATGGGAGCGACAGGTTCTGGTAAATCGACTTTGTTAAATCTCATTCCACGCATTTTTGAAGCGACGGAAGGGAAGATCTATGTCGGCGGGGTAGACATAAACGAGTGGGCATTGAAAGATTTACGGGATGCGATTGGACTCGTTCCCCAGCAATCGATCTTGTTTACAGGTTCCATTTTGGAAAACTTGTCGTGGGGAGATAGTGAAGCAGCACCCGATGAGTTGGAGGAAGCTGCGAAAAAAGCGCAAATCCATGAATCAATCGATTTATTCCCGAAAAAGTATGGGACACGTGTCGGACAAAAAGGCGTCAACTTATCGGGAGGACAGAAGCAACGGCTATCCATCGCGAGAGCGCTCGTCCGCAAACCCTCTATCCTTATTCTGGACGACAGTACGAGTGCTTTGGACGTCAAGACGGAAATGGCGCTTTGGAAGTCGCTTGAAAAAGAGGCGGCTACGATGCTTGTCGTCACGCAAAAAGTGCAGACTGCTATCGGTGCGGACAGTATTCTTCTATTGGATGAAGGGAAAGTCGTCGGATATGGCAAGCATGCTGATCTGATGAAGCAATCCGCGTTGTATCGAAAAATTGCGGAATCCCAATCAGAAGAGGAGGCGATTACAGATGTTACGGACCATTCGTAAACCGTTCGGATATGAACCGATCATTAAAAAAGAGGATATAAAAGGCCCGAACAAAAAGAAAGTCGAACGGGCGAGCGATTGGAAGTTTGTGCTGAAACGTATTTGGCAACTGGTCGATGAACAACGCGGGTTACTCATTGCTGTGCTTGCGCTCGTTCTTGTCAGCTCTGTTCTTGCGCTCCTCGGTCCTTTCTTAATCGGTAAAATTATTGATAACCATATAATCGCTATGCAATTTGACGGTCTTGGTAAACAAATTGGCATATTAGTCGTTATCTATCTAGGGCTTTCGCTTGCGACTTATTTCCAAAGTTTCTGGATGGTGGGCATTGCGCAACAATCCGTATTCAAATTGCGTACGGATCTGTTTAGCCATCTGCAAAAATTGCCTGTCACGTTTTTCGATAAACGGCAGCATGGGGAACTGATGAGCCGGGTGACGAATGATATTGAAAACGTCAGTCAGACATTGAATTCATCGTTCATTCAAGTATTTTCAAGTGTGTTGACGTTAGCCGGGACGCTAGGAGTCATGATCTATTTGAGTCCTACGTTGACATTATTGACGATGACAATTGTACCTGTCATGTTCGTCGCTATACGATGGATTACGAGACGTACGGGACTGTTATTCAAAGAGCAGCAGCGGGCGGTTGGTGAGCTCAACGGAATGATTGAAGAAACGATTTCCGGACAGCGTATCGTCAAGGCATTCTCCCAAGAAGAGCGTGTCATGGAAGAGTTTGCACAGAAAAGTGAACGGCTGCGCAGAACGGGTTTCTGGGCATTGACGTATTCTGGTTTCATCCCGAAAGTGATGAACATGCTGAACAACGCGAGTTTTGCCATTGTAGCTGGTGTCGGCGGTTTGTTAGCGCTAAGAGGGGATGGCATCGTGACTATCGGAACGATCGTCATCTTCTCGGAATATGCGCGTCAGTTTACAAGACCGCTTAACGATCTGTCTAACCAATTCAATACCGTGTTATCCGCAATTGCAGGTGCTGAACGTGTCTTTAAGATTATGGATGAACCGATCGAGCAAGATGAAGCGACAACCCATCAAGATACTGTTCTAAAGGGAGATGTCGAGTTCCGCAATGTCTCCTTCGGTTATGCGGTTGAAACAGACGGCTACACGATTGAAGATGTTTCATTCCATGTGAAGTCGGGTGAAACGGTTGCGTTTGTTGGAGCGACAGGTGCAGGGAAAACGACAATTATGCAACTGCTAGCCCGTTTTTACGAGGCGAATGAAGGGCAGATTCTTATAGATGGCATCCCGATCAGTGACTTACCGCGCTCGACATTGCGTAGTCAAACAGCATTCGTCTTGCAGGATCCGTTCCTGTTTGAAGCGACTGTCATGGAAAACATCCGTTACGGCAAGCTTGACGCGACGGATGATGAAGTCATTGAAGCTGCGAAGCGTGCAAATGCGCACAGTTTTGTGTCGCGTCTGGAACATGGCTACGACACTGTATTGACAGCTGATGGTGGAGAAATTTCACAGGGCCAGAAGCAATTGCTATCAATTGCGCGTGCGCTCGTCGCAGATCCCGTACTACTCTTGCTCGATGAAGCGACAAGTAGTATCGATACCGTTACAGAATTGCAAATTCAAGAAGCGCTCGACCGACTAATGGAAGGGCGGACAAGTTTCGTAATTGCGCATAGATTGAACACAGTGCGGAAAGCGGATACCGTCTATGTCATGGGGCAGGGGAAGCTGCTTGAATCAGGTTCACAAGAAGAATTGATTGAACGGCAAGGCGTCTATTATACGATGCTTATGGATTCGAAAGTATAAGAAAAAGGCTGCGGATTTCCGCAGCCTTTTGTAATGCCGATTACTTCTTATCTTCAAAATCGAGTAGCGTTCCGTCATCGAAATGGACTTCCAAATCGAATTCCGTATACGTATCCAGACCGAACCACGTCATTAACTTTTCAATCGCCTCTTCTTGAGATGTATCTTTAGTGAACATGATGTCGATGAACATTTCATCCAGTTTCACCATCGCTTCATCTTCTTTCAAGTCCAAGCCAGCTAACTTGTTTTTGTACTCTGCTTCCAGATTGCGGTCCATTTCGTAACTTGCTTCAACAGTATCTTTACCGTCCACATCGATATCCAAATCAAACTTATTGAATCCGTATGCGTTTCCTGTATCTAGGGAGCCGCCTTCTTTCTCATTCTCATGCACCAATGTTGCATCTTCACGATTCGGCTTATCCGCATTTTTTCCTAAATTCCCGCATGCCCCAAGTACTAGTGCAGCAAACAGTAGGAACGCAGTGACTTTAACTATTTTTCCCATACTAACAAAACCTCCCAAAGTAGTCTCTACTCATTAATTTCCTTCATTTGAAGAAATTAAACACTGAACAGCGCAGACATTTTGAAAGAGAGTGGATTTGTGACGGTTTTGTTGTGTTATGAGCGCGTCTACGTTTCGTTACGCGGCGGTTACGTTGTGTCACGCCGTTTTACGTTTCGATACGAAGAGGTTACGTTTCGTTGCGCGGGCTTTACATTTCGTTGCGGCCTTTACGTTTCGATACGGCGTGTCTACGTTTCGATACGAAGAGGTTACGTTTCATTGCGCCGTCTTTACGTTTCGTTGCGGCCTCTACGTTTCGATACGGCGTGTCTACGTTTCGATACGGCGCATCTACGTTTCGTTACGCTGGCTTTACATTTCGTTACACCTTTCCGCTTCCATTAATCATCCCGCGGATAATCCAACAGTCAAGCAAACCCAAAGTCGTGCCTCATGCACTTGACACTTCAAAATCCTTACATAAAAAACAACCGCATGAATCAGCGGTTGTTCAATCATCTATTTACCATTTCACGCGGCGGTCTTCAGCACAACCAAGCATTTGCCGAATTCGCAAAATCGTACCGTCCTGCAACTTAACCGATCCATTGAAATAGCCGGTTGCCTGATTCACTTTTATTTTTGCGAACTGCATATTTGAAGCTGTCGACCGTTCAAAGAAAGGAGTAAACGTCAGATTTACTTGATCGGAAAACTTCGTATGGATCTTCCACGGTGACATCAAAGCATCCGTGCCGTACATGAAAATAACGTCCTCATGAATTTTTGTCATCACACCATCTACAAAAATTGCGTTTTCCGTCATCCCCGTTCCGTCCGTCCATTTCCCACCAAAATTCAACCCGATGCGCTTACCCCCGATGCGTTGCGAAGCCATCCCCCAGTTCCACTCCGATTCGCGGGGCCATATACCGCGGGCAAAATCCAACACTGCAAAACTATAATCAGGGTTGAAATCATATCGTCGTTTCCCGATCTTCACAAACCCTTGCGTCGGCAAAGTATGGTGCTTAGACGTGAATTGAAACAAATCACGTTTCCGGGGTATGACGACATGTAACGAATCATCTTCTTCAGGATGTGAAATATGTAAATCAGCATGCAACACTTCATTATCAAAATCCTGAATGGTGACCGATAAATGCGTTTCTCCTTGGATATGTACGAGTTGCACCGAAATCCGGTCATTAATGAATTTCACATTACCGAATACGTCCGCAGGCATTTTCACTTTTCGGGCAACAGGAATGAAAACCTGCTTTTCACAAAAACGTTGCGTTTCATAATCGAGTATGTAAACAGAACAAATCGCCGTGTAATCCAAATGGATAATTGAAGCGGAGAATAATAGATCTTCACCGAACACAGACCAATGATTCCATTTCTTCTTACGCATGAAATGTCCTGCTAAGTTGCTTTCTATATAAGGTCGACGGGCAAAACCGATTGCTTCAGGATTCAATAAACCTTTTTTATCACAAAGCAGAACCGGTTCCGTAATTTCCCTTTCAGCATGTTGCAAAAGATTGCCCCCCCATCTATTGTCTTTTATATACATCATTGCTATACTTTATATTGTATCAGATAGACGGGGCATTAGCTCAGCTGGGAGAGTGTCACGCTGGCAGTGTGAAGGTCACCGGTTCGAGCCCGGTATGCTCCATATGGAAAAACACGACTTGAACCCTTGATGCATAAGGGTTCTTTTTGTTTTGTCTTTTATAATGAATGATGTAAAATTGATGCTAAAATGACCGTTGATGTAAAATTGATGTAAAACTTTGCGGTAATCAAAAATAAACCGTGATAAATGGCATAAAAAAGACGGGAAGCGAGGAGAAATAGATCCTGCTGCTTCACCGTTTATTTTGCGTTTTCCTTATTCGCGAATAGACCTTCGAATGTATCGCCTGCCATTTTATCGGCTGTCCGCAATACGTGTCCGTATGTGTCCATCGTAATTCTGATAGACGAGTGTCCAAAACGTTCTGAAATGACTTTCGCATGGATGTTCTGTGCAATCATCAAACTGGCTGACGTGTGCCGTATGTCATGTAACCGTATATATCTGAATCCCGTTCTGTCCGTGAACCTCTTCCACCAGGTCGATGGGGTAGTAGGGTAGAAATGTGAACCATCCACGTTGCAGAATACCCATGATCTATTATGTTCCGCCCATTTGTCGCCCATTATCAGTTTATTTTTCATACAATCAATTTTAAACCGCTTCAATTCATCCATTACAGATGGTGCAAGAGAGACGAGTCGGTTTGAAGTCTTAGATTTAGGCGGTTTGATGTGTGGACCATTACGAGTGTTTACGATCGTTTGGGAAATATCAATCAATCCATTTTCAAAGTCAATCTTGTCCCACTCCAAACCAAGTCCTTCACCTCTTCGTAATCCACCTACAATCAATAAAGTCATGAACATTCTCCAATGGCTGTCTTCCTCTTCTAACAGTGTGAGTAGTGTTGAAACCTCTTCAAAATCATACACATTCAAAGTTCTAGCTTCTTCATTTTTATTCCTCGGTTTGCTGACGCCTTCCATTGGATCCTCTTTAATCAATCGTTTCTGTTTTGCATATTTGAAAATACTTTTCAGCGTGTTGTATACGCTTTGTTGGGAAGTCGTAGCGAGTGGCTTGTCAGAGCCGTCTTTCCTTTTTAGATTGTGGAGAAGGTCATCCAAAAGGGAAGGGTTCACGTCCTGCAAATTCCAATGTCCGATATTCGGTAGGATGTGCGTGTCCAATATAGATAAATGATTGGTGATAGTCGTTTCAGAGAGTTCTTTGTAAGCGTACTTCTCTTTCCATTCTTCAATGAATGCAGATACCGTCATTTTACCTGGAACGATGTACGCGCCCGATAAGGCTTCTTGTTTGAACTTTAGATACTCATGGTTCAGATATTCCCTCAGTTGCTTAGGAGTCATCTTCTCGGTAATAGTAATGGTCTTAGTTCTTCTTCTATATTTTCCGTCGGCTCCACGTCCCAGGCTGACAGTGAAAAAATAGGAATCATCGCCACGCTTTTGGATATTAGCCACTAGATCACTCCTTTAATTTTCTTTGAAATCATCGTCATAATTTATATCTATTCCATCAGAATCTTTCCACTCATTTATGTTCTTGAATGCATTTCTTTCATTAAGGTATGCCGCTTTAATCTCTTCGTCGGATGGATAGTTTTTCTGTTTGTCCTCAAATAAAGCATTAAGAATTTTATAAACCATTATTTTTTCTTTAGAAGTTAACTTATATTTATCGAAGTACACATTTCCATTAAGCAATTCTTCAATGTCGGTAAATTCTTTTTTCCTATATTCTTCAATTAAAAATACTTCGTTCTGTTTTTCTATATAATCGTCAAATTGCTCAGATGTCATTGAGTTGAAAAATTCCTCTTGTTGTTGCCGTATTAATAATTCCTCTTTTGTATAGTAGCCCGCTGCAACCATTAAGTCGAAATGAGATACACCTAATGGATCAGCCAATTTATGCAAAACGTCATTTGAAGGTTTTGTGTTTTTTCCTGTTTCAATTTGTGAGAGATAAGGATGTGAAACGCCTGATAGTTCTGCTAGTTTTCTTATTGAAAATCCTTTGTTTAATCTTTGTTCCTTTATAAATTCACCTATTACCAATAAAAACGCCACCTCTCTAGACTCTTTATAATATATGATAACAAAAACGGTTGATAAATCAAACGGAAATAAACAAATCGCTTATAATGGTTGACAAAACAACCGATTGAATATTATGATAGGGTTAACGGTTGATATACCAACCACTAAAAATGGAGGGAAGAAAAAATGTCAAGAAAACAAGAGGTAGAAGGTATCAAAAAAATTGTACTTACAGTAAAAGAAGTCGCCGAACTACTGGATGTTTCCACAACTACCATCTATACAATGGTGCGTTGCTCGGAAATTCCACACACACGGATTCGTTCGAAGATTGTCTTTCATGCACCAACAATTGAAAAGTGGGTCGCAGGCGAAAGCCACGAAAGAGAGGTTGTTCAGCTGTGACAGATTGGGGCATTTTCCTAGCATATGCAATCCCGGCATTCGCAATCATGAGTGTGTGGCTGGGATCGTACTGGCGGAGTTTAGGCGAAGAGGGAGGTGAATAATATGAACTACGAAAAGCACATGAAATCTTCAATTGCATTCTTCAGAAGCATGGCAGAGAAGAACAGGGGAGAAGAGAAAACGAATTCGGATTTTCAAGAAGGCCATACAGTTGGTGCGGCGATTGCTTGGGATGTTGCAGCCAATCACTTGGAAGCGTTACTCAGATGGGAGGGTAAGTAATTGGCGAAACGTGACCAATTGTCCATACATCTTTTGAAAGTGCTGGATCAGCATGTAAGGAACATTCCTTACTATTCGCGACTGGTCGGCGGAGAAGAGAAACTTCCAAAAAATTATGGTTCTTATGTTGAGCAACTGACGAGGATTGACGAAGCGAACCGAATCATTAAGGCAGCCGAGGAAGCATTTAACGAATTAGAGCCAAGAAAGAAGTCGCTCATTAGCTTGTATTATTTCGAGGATAAGGAACCTACTCTTGGGGCATCGGCGGAACTGTCAGAATTCAGCAAGTCGGGAGCAGGCAGAGCGAAAAAAGATTATCTGTGGCTCATCGCAAGAAAATTAGGTTGGATATGAAAGGGAGGAACAACAATGAATACACAACAGCTTATATCGAAAATGGATGATTCTGTAGGGGAATTATCTTTACAACTGCAATCCTTATATCACATTCAACAGGCATTAGGGCGTATGGCTCTAGAAGCAGATGACAAGTATGCAGGAGAAAAGCAATCCCACTTTTTATGGGACCACAATAACACTTTGCAAATGATAGATGCACTTCTATTCAGGTTAGTAACAGAGATGCGCGAAACACGTAATCAGTTAGCAGAAATTCATGAACAGACGTTAGGGCAACAAAAAGAGCCTTCACTTCCCGGCAAGGAATAATTCGAAGGCTCAGTAATATAATCGTTCTGTAATTTTAACACAAAAGTGATGAAGCGACAAACGCTGTTTTCCGGCAGCGCGTTAGGCGAAGAGGGGAAATCGCAAATGGCTAACCACCAACCAACGACAAAAATAAGAAGGGGCGTCGTATTAGGACAACCCTCTTCCCGGAAGGAGTTATTTGAATGAATTCTGTTATAGAGAACATAACACAGGAAGACGAAAAAGTAAACAATAATCATTTTGAGAAAATGTTAAAGTCCGCACTGTACTATGCAGAATGGATGAACTGGCATGTTTTCCCCGTTCATAGTCTCAGTAACGGAAAGTGTACTTGTACAAATCCGAACTGTAAACAAGTTGCGAAGCATCCAATCCCCCATAACGGATTGAAGGCAGCGACAAACGACATAGAAATCATTGGAAAATGGTGGAATAAGGACTATCCAGGAGCGAATATAGGAATCCGAACAGGTAAAGAATCAGGGATTTTCGTGCTAGATGTAGATATACACAAAATAGATGGTCGGGAAACACTAGATGAACTGACAACGGAACACGGATCATTGCCTGATACTGTCGAAGCCATAACCGGTTCAGGTGGCAGCCATTATCTCTTTAACTATCAAGATGGTATCGGTAACAAGGTGAATTTTCAACCAGGACTTGATATTCGAGGAGATGGCGGCTATATAGTAGCTTCACCGTCGATTCATGAAACAGGAGTTCGATATGAGTGGGAACTGTCGTCACGACCATCAGAAGTGCTTGTAGCAGATGCGCCAAGGTGGTTGGTGAATCTCATAAATCCTTCCAGCCGGTCAAATAGCAAAGCAGTAGCGCATGAATCATCACATTGGCACAAGCTTATGCAGGGATTGGCAGAAGGTGAAGGACGTAATCCTGCAGCGGCTTCGTTAGTTGGCCATCTCCTATCAAGAAGGGTAGATTTGCTTCTAGTTTACGAGATGATGCACCTTTGGAACGAACGCAACGATCCTCCATTAGATCAAAAGGAATTAGACACGGTAATTGCTAGTATCGCAAAAAAAGAGTTTGAGAGGAGGGGTAGATAGTGGCAAAACCCCCATTGGAAATTATCAATCTAGCAGAAAGACAAAAGGAAAAAAATCAGAAGCCGGAAATACAAACTGTCCTTCACCCCTCCGGAATCAACGTGAAAATACCTGAAGGATTTGAAGTGAAGGATGGTCGGCTTTACATTATCGTTTCGGAAGGTAAGGGCGAAAACAAGATTACCTTTCCAGTCCATTTAATCAGGACGTTCCCAATCATCACACGATCTCTTACGAATATCGAACGCTCCGAATACTATTATGAAATATGTTGGCAGAATGAAGGCCGGATGTATAAGGAAGTTGTGCCTGCACTGACCATCTCGACAGCCGTAGAACTGAAGAAAATATCGAATATGTCCTTAGCCGTAAATGACAATAACGCGAAGAACCTAATTAATTTCTTCGATAAATTTTTACTTATAAATAACGTACCATCAAGTGAAATGGTTGAACGTCTCGGTCATGTCGATGGAATGCTTGTTCATCCGCTTCAGAATTTTGGAATCGAAATACTTCCAGGAGACATAGGGGAAAAGCAAATTTTTGAAGCATTCAAGACTTCAGGGACGAGCGCGGATTGGATAAATTCGGTTTTTAAGTTATTGGAGCCACACCCCAAAGCGTTATTGATGGTCATTTCATCGTTTACATCGATTATATTGGAAGATTTGAAGTTAGGACCATTCATTATCGATCTATCTGGTCCGACATCAAAAGGAAAAACATCAGTTTTGAAAGCGGCTGCCAGTGTATGGGGAACTGAATATCTAGTATCTGAATGGAATGGTACAGCAGTCTCTTTTGAAAGGAAATCAGCGTTTCTGAACAGCTTCCCTCTATTGCTAGACGATAGCATGAAGGCGGACGAGAAACAGCTTCAGCGGTTCATTTACAATTTCAGCGGCGGACGTTCCAAAGGGCGAGGGAGTATTTCTGGAAGTCAAAAGGAATTCACATGGAATAACTTAATGCTATCGACAGGCGAAACTTCACTATTGGATTACGCAGAACGTGCAGGTGGAGCGGCGGCGCGTGTACTGCCCATTAAGGGTATTCCTTTTCAAGACGTTGATCACACGTTCTTTAGCAGTCTCTATTCAGCTATGGAAAACAATTATGGAACAATTGGATTGGAATTCATTAATAAATGGAAGCTGCATATGAACGAATCGTTGCCTATGTACTATCAATACAATGAAATGTTCCAAAGGAAAAGTAATGGTAATGAAGTAGTCTCCAGGATTGCCAGGCACTATGCAGCACTCTACTTTACAGCAGGACTATTGATGAAGTTTTTCAATGCATCATTGGATATTGGATGGGTAGAAGTCTTGTTTGATCAAATCATTGAAGAGAACAAATCAGTGGACAAGCCTATGCAGATGTTGGAAGCCATCCTTACTGATTTGGATGCTTCGAGGGAATCAATATCCGGCAAGTATGAAGTCATTAGAGACATGAAAGCCATATACAAAGACGGGACTTTATATGTCACGCCTGCTTACTTAAAAGAGTTCCTGGGTGTTGAAATGAGCACAATAAGAAATGAATGGCTTAGACGCGGCATTTCCATACAGTGTTCAGATCGGGGGAAGGTTGTAGATTATAAAGGAATTGCGCATCACGGAAAAACTCGGCGCGTTGTAGCAATTAACCCTGATTTCATAAAAGAATTAGGATTCGATTTCACCGAATTACACAAGATTACGTAAGGTTAAGTTATTTGTAATTTGCAAAACGTTGAAGTGAAAAGCTTAATCGACACATATTACAAGAATTACACAATTACACATAATTAATAGCCTTCATATAAAGACAACTTTTTTTACTTGGCTATGTTTCTATTACTATATCTACTAGTTTCGGTAATTGTGTAATTGTGTAATTAATTTTTTTTTACCGCATCAATAAAGGATTCCCCAATTACAAATGCATCAATTAATGTGTAATTTAAGTGTGATTCCGTCGTAATGAATTTCAATTATTCATGTGAACGAAAAATCAAAGTCTGAAGCATAACCAGTTTTAAGATTTAGAGGGGAAATCATTTAGTGGGAGAATCTTGCAACCAATTCCAATACTAAATGAAAGAGGTTATGACAATGACAACAGTTTATGTAGAGCTACAAGAAAGCCTATCAGGAAGTCTCCAATTATTTGTGAAGGAATGCCCATTCTGTCAGAAGCGGCATTATCACGGAATCGGTGAATGGCCAAGAGATTCACCATGTACCTATTCAGAAGATGGATTCATCTTACAAGGTGGAACGTATGACTTTCGAATTGATTGGACAGATCCAGCTCATGCAGAACTGAAGGAAAAGTATTCAGCATTGACGGACAAGCAGTCTTGATGTGAAAGGAATAATCTTGACGCGGCATAATATGTATAGGGGGTGGTGAGTTGAATAAAGCAGATGATTATGGAGATTTGAAATGGCAGCTATTTCACTTGTCACAAGCATTAACCAGGGCAAAGCGGATGGAAAAGTATCGGGCGGATTTCTTTGAAGAACTCTATGAGTCTATCGTATATCCAAGCGTTAATTTAGACTACAACAATCCTGTCATGCATAGCGCAAAAGTAGACATACAGGCAATACGTATTATCCAATTGAAGGAAAGATATGACAAGAAAATCCAACAGGAATATGAAAAGCATTTGAGGTGGAAGGATTTACTGGCATGGGCGATTGAAACAGACGAACACCTTCTAATCAGATACTTTCAGAAGAGGGACTACCTTGAGCCTACTATCGTTATGAGACTGCTACGGCGACTGGAAGTCCGCATTCATGACGAAGAGTTCACGCTTGAAAAGGAACGTGACGATCTGGCGAAAGAGACTTATAAAATTCACCGTAAAGATTTCCATGATAAGTATGCCGTAAAAATACCACTGGATCACGTGGACAAGCAGCAGTATTTAATCAATGGCCAGTTTGTTTACATGACACCTGAAGAGTACGCGGAAGATAAAGTAAATAGAAAGGCAGCGTCCGATGAACGGATGAAAAACTTTATGGCTGATATTAAAAGAAGGAGAGCTGAAGCGACATGAATCTGATTGTCCTATTCAGAAGTCTGTTTAAGAAAAGAAAGTGGAAGCGGAAGAAAGAACCAATCGACGAGCCAAAACTATCTACACTGGAACGCATTCATATTTTAAAAGAAGGCGGTACCGTCTCGGAAGATTCCACAATACACACTGGATCAGTATTGGACAGAATCCATGGAATCAAGAATGAAGAACGAAATGAACCGGCATTCGAATTTATAACTCTTAACAAACAAAACACTAATAGAACAGGAGAATGAAAATGAAATTTATTGAAAACTACTCAAAAGCAATAGAGAAAATCAACCAACGGATCAGCGTTTTGGAAGGCCAGAATGAAACGGATCAGCAGAAGTTGGATCAGCTGCAGAAAGAATATAAAGGGTACTTACATGAGGGCGACATCGACCAGGCAACTTCCTTACGAAAGCAAATCAAGGAATTGGAAACTGAAATGGAAACGCGTTCAGATATGATCGAAGTTTTGCAGGATCCAAAGGGCAGTTTAAAACAGGACGCTGCAATCAAGGCGGCAAAGGAATATCTGAAAGTACGGGAAGACTACGGTAAGCGCAGGGAGAAGACGATCAGACGCGTGCAGAAGTTGCAAGCTGAGTACTTAGCTGCACTGCATGAAGCAGTTGATTTCAATAACGAGTTGCACGACCTGACCACACAAATCGGGAGGTTGAAGAACGCAACGAACTGGAAGAGTGAGGAAGTGAAGGCTCAGACAGGAGTAGACATGAATACTTACATCAATGGTTCACGACTTGAGATTAGCATGCTGGATTACTTCGTTCAACACGGCGAGATATACAGCCGGTGATAATCCAGAAACATGCTGACTCCCCCCTATGAGTATTCGAATTGAATGACACAATTCAAGCGAGCGCATAGCTTCGTGTAATGCGCAGGAAGTTCCGTGTGACCCCCTACCCCCTAAAAGAAATGATGGATATAGGTGTAGGGGGTCACGGGAATGTTCATATCTATACAAACTTAATTGATTGTAGAAGAAAATGTAAAAACACATCTATTTATAACTGGAGGAATGAAGATGAGTAAAAGAGACGAAATGGGCTTCGTGAGATTCGAAGAAAACACAATGGTAATTGATATTAGTCAGGATGAATGGCACAAGATGTACTTCAAGAAACTTGGAGGAAGACCGATTAATGGAGAAGCCATAAGGAGATTTGCCAGCGAACATATTCGCAACATTGCGCAAAGACATAAAGTAAGCCCTGAAAATTTACGGTTGATAAATCTTGCGGATGAGCGCGAAGAGTAATTGTTTTAGCGACACCATCTATATAGAGGGTTATGCATTGATATGGGGCGAGTTATCAAGCGAGATCACTTCAAGTGACGGTGAAAAGTTCAGGGAGCGTTTTTCTAAAGGATCTTTAGTTGAATCGATTACAAAGAGAAATCAAGAGTTATGGTATAACCACAAAAAATTCACTTTCCATGCAGGAGTAGATGAAGGCAGCCTTCAATTCGAAGAGGATGATGTGGGCTTGTGGATGGAAGCTAAACTAGTCTACACTGACCGGACGAAAGAAGCATTTATGGAACTTGCGACTTGGGATTCCAAAGCAGTTAGCATCGGATTTTTAGCAAAGGACTGCACATATCAAAGAGAAAAATCCGAAACCATCAGGAATGTAAAGAAAGCAGAACTTGTGGAAGTGAGTCTTGTGAACAAAGGAGCCTATCCCAGTGCATTCGTGACTGTGAAAGGATATATGGAAGAACGCGGCTATAATCGTCGTGAATGGGAACAAAAACGTGCAAAAAGAAGGCTTTTACAGCTGATTGATAGCTAAAAAGGAGGTGAAAAGTATGATTGAAAGACGAATTGTAACAGGGACGATGACTGAAGTTGTCGCTAGGGAAGAGTATCGGAAACGGTTTGGTAAAGAACCGCAAAACGATGCCGAAATGTATGAGTCGCTCCAGGAAGATGACAAGCGAAAAGAAATATTGAAGATGCTGGTCAACTAACAAAGTGGAGGGGGTTTTTCCCCTCCTATTTTATTATTAGGAAGGTGAGAGAAAATGGCTTCGAAAGATGTAGGCAGTTTAAGAACGAGACTATCTTGGGAAGATGATGGTGCGGATAAGTCGCTTAAAGGCTTTCGTGATGATTTAAAAAGTTTGCGTACTGAAATGGGAGTGGCTAAATCCAGTGGCAAGGAATATGCGCAAAGTCTGAAAGGGTTGCGTGAGCAGTCAGACATTTTGACTCGCACACTCAAAACTCAGAAAGAACAGGTCACCGAACTCCGTAAACGCTATGAAGAATCGAAGCGTGTGAAAGGCGAGGACTCCGACCAAACACGTAAACTGTCTGACGAATACAACAAGGCTGTCGCGGCGATGAACCGTACGGAGGGACAGCTAGAACGTGTGAATGGCGCGTTGCGAGATCAGATGAACCCGCTTAAAAATCTCGGTAAGCAGTGGGAAGAAACAGGGGCGAAAATTCAATCGATTGGCAAAGGCTTGACCGATTTTGGTAAAGACTACTCGATGAAAGTCACGGCTCCAATTGTGGCAGTTGGTGCAGCAGCGTTTAAAGCATCAGTAGATTATGAGTCGGCGTTCGCGGGGATCAGGAAAACGACAGATGCTTCAGAAGAAGAATTTGCAGCCCTTTCTAAAGGGATACGTGAAATGGCAAGAGAGCTTCCTGTAGCAGCCACCGAAATAGCAGCAGTCGGTGAAGCGGCGGGACAACTCGGGATTGCGAAAGAGGATATTCTTGAATTCTCACGCGTCATGATCGATTTAGGAGAATCTTCCAATCTATCAGCCGACCAGGCAGCGACTCAGCTTGCTCGATTCGCCAACATCACGCAGATGTCAATGAAGGATATTCGGAGACTTGGCTCCGTCATTGTTGATTTAGGAAATAACAGTGCAACAACCGAATCGGACATCGTTTCCATGGGGATGCGTCTTTCAGGTGTAGGAGCACAAATGGGAATGTCTGAAGCCAATATCATGTCACTAGCCGCTGCCATGTCTTCAGTAGGTATTGAAGCGGAAGCCGGTGGTTCAGCCATGTCGGCAGTCATGAAGAAAATCAATACAGCTGTCGCAAATGGAGGACAGGCACTTGATGAATTTGCAGAAGTGGCGCATATGTCCGCTACAGATTTTGCAGAAAGTTGGAAGTCGAATCCTATTGAAGCATTGGATCTCTTTATTAAGGGAGTTGCCAAGTCTGGTGAAGAAGGAGAAAACCTTGCTGCCATACTTGGATTCTTAGGTATCAAGGGAATACGTGAACAGGATACATTGCTCCGTTTGGCGGGTGCAGCAGATTTACTTTCCTATTCTGTCGGAATCGGAAATACCGCTTGGGAAGAGAATATAGCACTGACCAATGAAGCGGCTCAGCGATACGGAACGACCGAATCACAGTTGAAAATCATGTGGAATCGTGTGAAGGATATGGCGATTACATTAGGCGATGCACTAATACCTGCTGTCATGGCTGCCATCGAAGCAGCCGAACCATTAATTCAGCAAATTGAATCAGGCGCAAAGGCATTCGCCGATATGGACAAAGAGCAGCAGGAAACCATTATCAAGATGATCGCCCTCGTCGCGGCAGTCGGTCCGGCATCTATAGCACTCGGTGGTCTAACGACGACCATTGGCGGGGTGGTAGGCATGGGCGGCAAGTTAATGTCTACACTCGGTAAAGCGGGCGGAACTGGGATGCTTGGAAGCTTAGGGATGATGGGACCAGCAGCGGGTACTCCTGTAGGATTGGCAGTGCTTGGAATTGGAGCCCTTGCCGCAGGTGTTTATGTATTGGACAAAGCAATGTATGGAAACTTGGAAGCTACAGTAAGGTCAATTGAAAAACGTCAAGAAGAAATTGCGTCATTGGACAAACTGATTGCGGCATTTGAATTGCTGAAACTGAAAAATAAGCTAACAACAGACGAAATGCTCCGATATATGGACATTGCAACAGAAATTAAAAACGCGCGAACGGAAGATGCAATTAAAGCATTATCAGAAGAACAGCAGAAACTTATGGAAAAGTCCGGTTTAACAAATGAAGAGATGGAACGCTTCCTTGACATGAATGACAAGTTAATTCAGAAGGCTCCGTCTACTGCAAAAGCCATTTCAGAGCAAGGAAACGCATATGCAGCCGTTACGGACGAAATCAAGAAACTGAACGCGGAAGAAGCGCGCAGGCTTGCCGATGATACGTATGTCACATTGACTAATGAAATGGGTAAGCAAGCAAAGTTGCTAAAAGACCAAAAAGGATTAACGAATGAAATCAAGAAATTGGAAAATGAACGCGAAGCAGCTAACAAATTAGTGTCCCTAGCCGTTCAAGATTTGAATAAACACGATCTCGAAACAGCAAAACTCAGGGAGCGGACGGCAAAGGCATCCGGTGAAGAACGTGTCACATTAGAAAAAATGGTGAAGTCGGCAGAAGAGCAGCGAAATCATCTTGACGCAATCGTATTCCAACACCAAGACGCCGCGGACAAGATTGGAAAGCAGATTGGTAAAAAGCAAGAATCATTGAATGAAACCAATAAAGAATTAAAGGCTTTCGATGACCTATCTTATAAGTATGAAGAGTTGATATTGAGTCAAGTTGGTATTACGTCTGAACGTGGAGAAGGCATCAAGAAGTTACAAGAAGAGCAACGTAATATTGATGAATCACGAAAAAGGCTAGAAGCCATGAAAAATTCTGGAGCTGAGCTTGGTGCTGAATATGACGAACAAAACAAGAAACTGACCGAACAGCAAAACAAGATTGACCAGGCGAAAAGAAAACTCAATGAAATGAACGAGATTGCCAAAGCGAGAATTAACAAAGATATTTACCTAAATCCGCAGCCGACAATCGAGTCAATAAACTCTAAATTATCGGCTTCTATTTCGAAAACGGTGAACATACAAATGGGTCAAATGCCTGTGGGGTATGCAGCTAGTACAAGTTACCGCAAAGAGAATGCGGCCATCGTGGGGTGTGTAGAGTGAGCTTAGCAATGTGTATTCTACAGAATGATTATATTATCGCTTGTGCCGATTCAGCGGTCGCCTACTTCCCTGATGATGGTGAGAAGGAAGCCACGCAGTTCAGAAGCGATAAAATATTCAAGCTGTCGGACAAAGTCTTTTTTATAGCAACAGGTAAAAGCATCCTGGTTAGCATTTTAAAAGTCGAGTTGAGGGAAGTATTATCCAGTAATGCGGATCTAATTATGTGTATGGCTGTCGCTGAACGTGTACTGAAAGACTTGAAAAAAGGGATTGTTAGGAATCCGGAGAAAATCATTAGAGATTTGTCCGATAAACTTGAAATGGATTTTCATTATGAGCGAGACATCGAACCGGCATTATCGCTATTTCAAAAAGATGACTATGTGGATATGGCAGCATACTTAATCGGATTCACGGATGCTGGAAGAAGTGGAATGGTAGATATCCGGTCATCATCGTTTGTTAAAACACCAGAGGATAGTTTAAAAGGGTTTCCTCTAATCATTCTTGGACCGGACGATGAATTTAATGATGATGCCGATCAGTTTTCTAAATACCAAAAAATCTTAATACCACCAATCGAGCAGCGGACGTTTGATAATTTTATGTCAAGAATGGTGTATGTGCATGCACAAATCAGCGCGGATAATCCGATTAACGTTTCGACTGATGCAAACTTTCAGATACTCACAAAGCATAATGGAGAAATAATGTGGCAGGAAACGAAAATTGATACATTACAGTTTTACAAAGAATGGGGGCTAGGTTAATGAGTAATGTGGTGAAGCTACACAACACTACAGCGGTCGATTTGAAGACTAGCAAAGAGATATTGATATCCAACATCAGGGATGAAGCGAATGAACTTAGGGGAATGGCTAAACAGTTCTTAGACGACACACTAACAATTCCGACTGATGCATTTAAAGAACTGTGCGACAACATGGAACCCTTTGAAAAAGGAATTGACCTAATACTGGAAGAAGCTGAAAAGGCGGAAGCCCTTCCAGATACAGAAGTGGTAGTGGAGTTCCTTGAAAATGTACAAAAAGAAATCAGGGAATATAGAGGTACACTATTCACATTTTATGAATTGACAAAGGGAGGGGCTTAGGCTCCTTCTTTTTTTGCGCTGAACATAAAAAGCCGCAACCAATCGGAAGCGACCTTTTCATACATCATACGTTATTTATTTCGTACAACTTGATAAAAAATATACTTTGCTTCATCTGTTCCCTCGTAGTCAATGATACTCTTCTCGATTCTTAGTTCGGTGTCTACTCCATCGACCGGCATTGTGAAAATTCCACCTGATTCTTTTAATACACGCTCATTACCAATCAAAGTTACCAACTCACTCTTCATTCCTCTGAAAAGTAGTTTTTCATCAACCAAGTTGTTGTCTTCATACAACAACACTACCACTTTTTTTTCGTCCATATTTGTTTCCCCCCTTCCACACTAATCATAATGTAGAAGCAATCATCTGTCACTATAGGGAAAATTTGAATCATTGACGGCCAGCGTCATTTTTTATTTTTATCCTTCTTTTGCATCGGGAAGCCGATCTTTCTGGAATGCTCAATAATTTTCCTAGCTTCTTCAGCTGCTGCTTCTTTTTTTGTCAAATTCATGACCTCCTAAACTATTCTGTATTACTAGCAATATGCCCATTAAAATATCTATTCATACCTCCACCCTATCAATCATATAATTCAATAAGTCTGAGACACAGCGACACAGTAGATGGTCAAAATAGCAAAAGGGGGAAAAGCGTTGACGGTGGGGGAGAGTAATCGGAAGGTTCGGAGCGACAAGAAAAAAGAAGTGAAACCGACCATATCCATTCAGTTAAAAGATACAATATACAGGATTTCATACATTACAAATTCACCTGTAAAGGACGTTGCAGAATCACTCTGCATCCACGGTATGGCTTCAAAGAAAGTATTGGATGTTCTATCATGGAACCTAAGAAGAACAATCAGATTGGACAATACGATGTATATAGGTGACATTGCTCGGTCATCTCTACAGCGGATGGGTCCAGTTGGGGAATGTGAGAGGATTTCCGTTAGATTCAAACAAATTGATTTTGAAAACTTGTCCACCCTGGCATTCGGTCTATCTGTCACTCCATCGAGGGCTACAGCACTGCTACTGGATGCGAGCATTAGGGATAGGGATTTTATCAATAGTTATTTTGAAGGCTATCTAAACAAGCAGCTAGACGACCGTAGGATGGCTGAATTGAAATCAGTATTAAAATATCTGAACGAGAACAATCCGTATGAAGAGGAGATATCTTGGGGGATGCTGCTATCGTACATCGTGGAGGAAATAAAGGATAGTGCATCCACAGTTACTGAGTCCATATCGGCTTATATAAAGAAGTGGAAATGAAAGATTGATGTAAAATTGATGTAAAAATTGATGTAAAACCGCATAAAATCGAGTTAAGACGTGTTAAACGATTCGACAAAAACTGATGTAAACGTTGATATATCAACATTCTTGATAACCTGTAATAAGTCGGACACCTTACTGGCAGTGTGAAGGTCACCGGTTCGAGCCCGGTATGCTCCATATCTAGGAACCTTGTCAAATTAACGTTTGATGAGGTTTCTTTTTTTATGCTTACTTTCTTTTTGGCTGAATTTCGCTTTATGTATGTTAAATAACGGCGTTTTTTATTAATTTTTATAAAATAAGAAATGATTCTGCGGATAAAATGTAAAACCACCTCAGTCAATAATTAATGAGGTGGTTTGTTATTCAGAATTTGTTTGATTGAATTATATAGTCATTCACAAATGCTTTTATGAAAAATAATTCATCATCATTTGGATTTCTATTATTTTCCACCTTAAAGGACTTGATTGCATGATCTAATGAAGTGGATGTTACAGCTTTACTGGCTGTAGTTAACTCTTTCCAAAATTTATTCATTTCATCTAAATCGCAAATAGATTCATGTCCAAGTAGGAACATGTCAGCGTCATACTTTTGAATGTCTTGAATCATTGGCAATAACATCGCTTGCTTGTAATGAAATAAAGAATTTGTAGTTGTACTATACACACAATCAGCTAAAAATATCACTTTTTCATCGGGAATGTAAACAACTGTTGAATCATCGGTATGCGTACTTGAAATCTTTTCGAGTATGCAAACTTTGTTTCCTAAATCAATCGTCAATCTATCTTCGAAAATAATATCAGGGGAGTTCAACTTGAAATTAGCCCTATTGGGTATCTCTTCTTGAATAATCTCCATACACATCTTGTTCATCTGATTAGAATGCACATACTCTTCCAACGAACTATCATCAAACTTATAACTACGCCATTTTGTCAACACATCGTCCGTTTCGCTATTAACGATAACCGTGGCTGCAAATTCATTCATACCGAGGAAGTGATCCCAATGTGCATGCGTAATAACCAAGTATTTAACTGGTGGCACATGTAATTTTTCGATTTCTCGTAGAAAATCATTAGCATGCTGAGTTGAATTTCCAGCATCTATTATTAGGCTATATTGGTCACCGCATACCAATCCCAATGTCGGTCGATCTTTATCGTTTTGATTAGACAAATAGTAAATGGAATTACTTAATTTTTTCAACATGTTATTGCTCCTCTATTCTATATACAATATTTATGAATGTATGAAAGAGAAAATCTACATGTATATTCAATAAATCATTTGAGATTTTCTCAATTTAATTTTTTACCATTGGACTTGTACCTCCCTATTGAACTTAGGTGAATTATAACATACACACCGTGGGTATATCTTTACGATACCAGCTTTAAACCAATAGCTGCGCCTAATACCATTGCGATAAAGACCAGTCTTTTCCACTCCTTTGATTCACCATATAGAACCATTCCTAATATTGCTCCACCAGATGCACCGATTCCCGTCCAAATTGCGTAGGCAGTTCCCATAGGCAATGTTTTCATTGCATAGGAAAGAAAGAGAAAACTTGCTCCGAATCCAAGAATTAGTAGAGCTAATGATTTCCAACTACGATCTGTATGCAATTTATTAATCATTAACACGCCAAACATTTCAAAGAGTCCTGCTACAACTAATGAAACCCAAGCCATTAAGACTCCACTCCTTCTTTTTCCTTGTCATTTGTGACTAACTTCAAACCGATGACTCCAGCTAATAATAGTAAAATCAAAAGGACTTTAACCAATTTGATAGGTTCACCAAAAAATGCAATATCTGATAAGAAAGTTCCGGCGGTGCCTAGTCCGACAAAAACAGCATAGACCGTTCCGACAGGGAGTTTTTTACCCGCCATAATCATTAGATAAAAACTTATGATGATAGCGATAACAGTCCCAGTCCAAGCCCAAAAACTATCTGCATGTTTTAATCCAATCACCCAAAAGACTTCGAAAAAGGCAGCGATTACTACTTTAATCCAGTTAATGTTCATTCAAATAGCACCTCCAATAGTATTCTTTCGCAATAAAAAAAGCCCCAGAGATAACTGTTAAAACAGTTTCTCCCAGGCTTTTATCCTTCCGTGACACAGCATAGCTGTGAGTTTTCTCTCGGACCAGACTAACAAAATTGTTACGGAACCCTAGAAAACATTATGATTTATACAATTATCTTACATTATACAGATAAGTATGTGCTATTCAAGTTTAGCAATGCCAGCAACGTTTATTTTTAAAAATTTCCTTATTATCATGGTCATCGCCCGAACCTCATACCCTATGTATAGAGGAGGGTGACAAATGTATAACAGGGAAGCCGCAGTCCGGTACGCGGATGAATGGTGGAACGCCCGCAATCCGGCATTCCCGTCGTTCGATGTGGATTGCACGAGTTTCATTTCCCAATGTCTGTTGGCAGGAGGGGCACCAATGTACGGCTATCCGAATCGCGAACGTGGTTGGTGGCTGCAGAATGGAAATTGGAGTTTCAGCTGGTCGGTAGCCCATTCGATGCGCTGGTATTTGGCGGGCTCGACGAAAGGATTGACTGCCAAGAGAGTCGATTCTGTATATGATCTCGATATAGGCGATGTCATTTGTTACGACTTTCAAGGGGATAATCGATTTGACCATACGACTATCATCACGTCCATAGACGGGCCAATCCCGCTTGTCAATGCACATACGTATGATGCCTATCATAGGACATGGGATTATAAAGATTCGTATGCCTATTCACCGAACGCCAAATACATCTTTTTCAAGATAAACGATCAGTTTTCATAATAAAAAGACGGTGCCCTATTCGGCAATCCGTCTTTCTTTTCATTCATCGTACCACAGTACTGCGAGCGTCCCTTCACCGGCGTGCACAGCAAGTGTCGAGCTGACGTCGCCGATAACGATTTCAAGATTTGGTACTTTCTCAAGAATCATCTGCTTCAGCAACTTCGCCTGTTCCAGTACATGCCCTTGCATAAGATGAATTTTGCCTTCACCTGAAGGGAAACCATCTACGACTTTATCGACCAAATATTGAAGCGCTTTCTTTTCAGAACGCACTTTATCGGTCGCTTCCAATTTACCTTCGGATGAAATCTGGATGACCGGTTTCACTTTCAACAAGCTGCCGAGGAAAAACTGGACTCCGCTCATTCTCCCGCCTTTATACAATTGTTCTAACTGTCCCATGAGGATGTAGTTGTTCACTTTGCCAGCCAACCCGTCAAGATGCTCTTTGATTTCTTCGACAGTCGCGCCTTCTTCATACATTTTCATTGCTTTTTCCATTAAACCCGTAACACCGTAAGAGAGGGAAAGTGAATCGACAAACGTCACAGGAAACTCTGCGATTTCCGCACCTGCCATGGAAGAGGCGAGGGTACCACTTAGCGCACTCGACAAATGCACGGCAAAAGCCTGTTCATAGTTTTCTGCAATCTCTTTAAACGTTTCTGCAAACTCACCTGCTGAAGGTTGAGAAGTCTTCGGGAACTCCTCAGCGTTCTTAATGTTTTCATATAGCTCATCGTTCGTCAGATCTATTCCGTCTCTGAATTGCTTGTCACCAAAATGTATATTCAATGGGATTGAATAGAAATCTGGGTGATTTTTTAATTCATCGGAAATAAATGCTGTACTGTCCGTTATCCAAGCCATTGGTTTCTTTGTCATTTGTCAGCCATCCTTTTCAAAACATTCGCTTCTTTCATTACTATACTATAGAAAGTAATTTCTAGGAATAGTAATAACGTTTTTAGTTGAATAGAATACAAGGATTGCAGGTAATTCCCTAGAATGACTGAATTCGTGTATAATGGGGCTAGTATGGTATAAAGGAGAATCCCGAATTATGAATGAACAAGCATTATCCGTAAAAGATGCAATTGTGAACCGCCGTTCGGTTAAAAACTTTAATGGACAGCCGGTTGATCTCGATA
The DNA here is from genome assembly GCF_014836615.1 of Sporosarcina quadrami. Classification (GTDB taxonomy): domain Bacteria; phylum Bacillota; class Bacilli; order Bacillales_A; family Planococcaceae; genus Sporosarcina; species Sporosarcina quadrami. Next base: position 116,382 of record NZ_JACSQN010000010.1, read on the forward strand.
ATATAAATGCGATATTGGACGATGCGAGATGGGCACCGAACCATGGTTTACGCAACCCATGGCGTTTTATTGTCGCTGCTAATACGGAATACATCAAGTTTCAGGATGTACTGAAGGAATATGGCGTTCCTAAATGGAAAGAGCTCTCTGAAGAAGATCTTGAAAAGCAGATGAAGAAGTTCAGTGGTGCAGGCGCGGTCGTTCTTGTTATCGTGAACGAAGATGCACGTCAGAAAGAAAGACTCGAAGACTTTGCAGGTGCAAGTGCGCTTATTCAAAATGCGATGCTTCTTGCGTGGGATCGTGGCATCGGTACGTGTTGGAAAACGCCTCCGTTCCTTGATAATCCGAAGTTCCGTGAAGAACTTGGTGTGAAGCCGGGAGAACGTATTATTAGCATGTTGCAATTCGGCTATTATGACGACATTCCGAAAAACCGTGTGCGCACGCCTCTTGAGGACATCGTGATCTATTACGGAATGGACGACAAAGAGACTTCTGAACAATAAAAAAAGGCAATCCGTTTTGAACGCGGATTGCCTTTTATTTATTTCTTCAGCTCATCTTTTGAGAATGAAGCGATTTTTTCATAATAATCGACAATGACACGTAACCCTTTGTCGAAGTTCTCTAAATGGAAATGTTCGTTAGGTGCATGGAAATTCTCGCTGGACAATCCGAAGCCCATTAGAACGACCGGTAAATTCAGTATTTCATCAAACACCGCAACGATCGGAATGGAGCCGCCCATGCGTGTGAAAGCTGTTGGCACATCATATATCTTTTCATAAGACTCACCCGCAGCTTGAATGGCAGGGTGATCGAAAGGTGTAATGAAAGGTTTTCCTTTATCAAATTCACTAACTGTTACGGTAACACCTGCAGGCTTGTGTGCTTCAATATGGGCTTTCAATTTCTTCACGATGTCATCCGGATCCTGATCGGGGACAAGTCGGCAAGTAATCTTCGCTCCGGCTTCAGCAGGCAAAACTGTCTTTATGCCTTCACCGGAAAATCCACCGAACACGCCATTCACTTCAAGTGTAGGGCGCGTCCAAGTCTGTTCCAAATACGAATAGCCTTTTTCACCGAATAGCTCATTGACACCGATTTCTTCTTTCAATCCTTCTTCGTCGAAGTTCAACGCTTTATACGCTGCGCGTTCTTCATCTTCTAAAGGACGGACATCTGTGTAGAAACCTTCAACTGCAATCGTTCCTTCCTTGTCGTGGAATGAAGCAAGAATCTCTGCTATCGCATGGATTGGATTTTGTACGCCTCCTCCGTAAATGCCGGAATGCAAATCGCCTTTTGCACCTTTGACATCAATTTGGACACCTGCAAGACCGCGCAAGCCGTAACAGACGGCAGGTTTCCCTGGACCGTACATGCCTGTATCGGAGATGACAATAATATCTGCTGCTAGTTTTTCTTTGTTCTCTTCAATATATTTTTCAAGGCTCGGGCTGCCGACTTCCTCTTCACCTTCAATAATGAACTTAATGTTGACGGGCAGTGTGCCGTCTTCTTTCATTAATGCCTCAACCGCGAGGACATGCATGAACACTTGTCCTTTGTCGTCACTCGCACCGCGTGCAAACAATTTATTGTCACGGACTTCAGGCTCGAATGGGCCGCTTTCCCATAAATTTAACGGATCAACGGGCTGGACATCGTAATGGCCATAGAACAAAATTGTCGGTTTCCCTTCAGCATGGAGCCAATCGCCATAGACGACAGGGTGGCCATCTGTTTTGTCGATCGAAATATTTTCAAGCCCTGCTTTTTGCAATGAATCTTTCAACCACTCCGCCGCTTTTTTCATATCTCCGTTATGCTCGGATAGTGCACTAATACTCGGAATTCGTAAGAAATCTTTTAATTCTTCTAGATGAGCTTCACGTTTGGATGTAAAATATGCATCAAGTTTTTCTGAATGATTCAATTCAATCCCTCATTTCAAAAGTAATTTTGCCGATAAAGGTAGTATATCATGTCAGAAGGTTTCAAGTTATTCTAACGGACGGATGAAGTAGAGTGTGATATGATATGTAAAAGTTACTAAATGAACGAACAGTCGAACTACAGAAACTCCAGGAGGAATCACTTTTGTTTATTGCACTTGGGTTCTTTTTATTCATGTCTTTCTTCTTATCAGGAAGTGAGACCGCACTGACTGCGGTGAATCGCATGAAAGTGCAATTGCGGGCCGAACAAGGTGACCGCAAAGCGATAAAATTAAGAGATCTCATATCGAAACCTGACAGGATGATTACAGCAATCCTTATCGGGAACAATATAGCGAACATTATGATGCCGACAATCGTAACGATGATTGCCATCGACAGGGGCCTGCAAGTAGGGGTGATGACGGGGATTTTAACAGTCGTCCTCATCGTATTTGGAGAAGTGCTGCCAAAGACAATTGCTGCGACCTTCGCCGACAAAGTGGCATATGTCGTTGCGCCAACAATTTCCATCCTCGTCAAATTGCTTACGCCATTGACGGCACTTCTTGCTTTGTTTACAAATGTCTTTATCCGCATTATCTCCAAAGGGGCAGTAACGGAAGCGACATTGACAAAAGAAGAACTGCGATCGATGGTGGACATCGCATCGACGGAAGGTACGTTTGAACAGGAAGAGTCCCAGCGTCTAAAGGGTGTACTCGATTTCCCTGATAAGGATGTTTCTGACGTCATGGAAACGCACCGTACAGATATTGTCGGGTTGCCAATCGAATCCACATATGAAGAAGTACGCGACACGATTCTCGAATACTTCTACACGCGCTATCCGATTTACGAAGAAAGCATCGATCGCGTCGTCGGTATTTTTTATTCGAAGATGTTAATTGAGTGGTCGATGAAACCTGAAATGAAACTATCCGAACTGATTGATGATGAACCGTTATTCGTCGTGCAGACGGCTAGTGTCGAAAAAGTGTTCAAACTTATGCTTGCCAGAAAGAAGCACATGGCTATCGTTCTGGATGAATACGGCGGCACGCTTGGAATCGTCACGCATGAAGATATTATTGAAGAGATGATTGGACAAGACATCGAAGACGAAACGGACTTCGATGAAGAAGTGCTTGTCTACGAAAAAGATGAACATATCCTTGTCTGTCATGGTCGGTTGGAAATTATCGATGCCATCGACTTACTAGGAGCTGAACTGCCGACGGACCACGAAACAATTGGCGGCTTCGTCATGCAAGAACTCGGCCACGTACCTGAACCAGGCGAACGGTTTACATACGAAAACCTCTTTTTCGAAATAGAAGAATTGGACAGAAGTCGTATTGTGAAGATGAAGATTACGAAACGAACCGAAGAAGTATAATAGAAAAACTGCTGTGTACTGATGCTATTTGTCAGATACATGGCAGTTTTTGTTTTAGCAAATGATATATAACGGCAAATCGCGGCGACCGCTCAATGTCTTCGCACAACCGCTCAATGTCTACGCATAACCGCTTAATATGAGTCAAGAATCGCTCAATGTCTCCGCATAACCGCTCAATATGAGTCGAGAATCGCTCAATGTCTTCGCACAACCGCTCAATATGAGTCGAGAATCGCTCAATGTCTTCGCACAACCGCTCAATATGAGTCGAGAATCGCTCAATGTTGCCGGCTAGATGCTCGGGTCATAAGTCAGCTCTGTTAAACGGCAAAAAGCACCGTTTCTCATTTCTGCCTTATGCCTGTCGCATCTAAGCAAGCGCCTTCCGCATTTCTAGTGTCCAGCTCCGAGTGGCAGCTGCTCGGGTCGTTTCAAGATAGAGGTAAAGGCAAAAAACGCCTTTTCCTCTATCTCTCCAACGCCTGTCGCAGCTGGACGCCACTCTCCGCTTTTCTATACTTACAAATTTGTAAGCTAGGTGAAAGCCAAAGCGATAGTTTGTAATGTTGACTTAGCTGATAATAAGGTTAACAGTTACAAGACGGAGGGCGTTTAAAAATGAAAATTGACTTAGCAGAGCTATACGACGAATATGGCCGTTATATATATCACTTATGTTTAAAATTGACTCGCAATAAAGAGGAAGCCGAAGATCTTATGCAGGATGTATGGGTGAAGGTGGTCCGCTATAGCAGCAAAATGGATGACGTTGATCGTATGAAAGCTTGGTTGACGACGATTTGCATGAATACGTTCCGCGACCGTTATCGTAAAGATGTACGACGAAGTAAGCACGTTATGAACCAACCTGATACATTGGACGTTCCGATACTCGATTTGGTTCCCAGCGATAAGCCGACACCTGTTGAAATGATTGAACAGAACGATATTCAACTTATGGTACAAGAGAAAATCAGCTTGTTGGATAGTATTTATCGCACTACAATTGAATACTTCTACGTGCACCAATATTCGTTGATTGAAATTGCCGATTTGATGAAAGTATCTATTGGTACGGTAAAATCTCGACTATTCCGCGCGAAGAAATATTTGAAAGAATTAATGATGGATGATACAACAGTTCAAGAATACGTTACTGCTTAATAAAAGATTGTTAAATTGTATAGGACAGGCGAAGGGACACTTACATCCCTTCGCCTTTTCGCGTGTAAACTCTATCTTAATTACCAAAATATACGTCCATTCCACTAGTTTGTAAGCAAGCACGAGAGGGAATCGATCTAATAGAAAACGAGGTGGATCGGATGAAGCGCAACCGCAAATGGGCACGACCGAAATGGATAATGTTGATGGCCGTGTTGCTATTTTTACTTCTTTACATAGGCGTCATTAGTTGGCATACGTTTAAGCCGTTGCCTGAAGGTGTTAATTACCAAGGGGATATACATTGGACGGATGACGTTGAAATGTTCACTGATCTTACGTTCGCACAAAATAAAAAAGGCGATGGAATGGTTCATGAGAACACCATATTCGATGAAATCTACAAGATGATTGACGAAGCTGAATCTTTTATTGTATTGGATATGTTCTTGATGGACCATTATTCCGACGAAGACATCGACTTTCCGAAAATTGCAGAAACACTCACTGAGAAATTGGTAGAAAAGAAAAAGTCTACTCCTGACATAAATATTGTTTTTATAACAGATCCACTCAACACTGGATACGGGTCGTATGAATCGAAATGGTTTGACGCGTTGGAAGAGGCGGATATTGAAGTTGTCTATACGAATCTCGACAAGTTAAGGGATTCAACGCCAATCTATTCAGGATTATACCGGACAATTTTCCGATGGGTTAATTTTGAAAAGGAAGGTTGGATTGACAACGCGATGGCGAGTAAAGCGCCGAAAATGACATTGCACTCTTATATGATTTTATTGAACGTCAAGGCAAATCACCGAAAAACGATTGTGACAGATAAGGAAGCGCTCGTCACTTCAGGTAATCCGCATAATGCAAGTGGCTTCCATGGGAATGTCGCCATGAAAGTATCCGGAACGGTCCTCAATGACATTCTAGAAGCGGAAGAAGCGGTCGTGCGCTATACGAACGGAGGTACATTGCCGCGCGTAAAAGTGGAAGCACCTGACGATGGAGAATATGCAGTTCAATACTTGACAGAGAAAAAGATTCTTGACGGATTACTTGGTGATATTGTAGCTGCTCAAACCGGTGACTCGATTAGAATGGGCATGTTCTTCGTAGCTATGCCTGAAGTCGTCGAAGCAATAGTGGACGCTGCGAATCGGGGTGTAAGCGTTGAAATGATTCTTGACCCGAACGAAAATTCATTTGGTAATGAAAAATCTGGCCTCCCGAATCGGCCAGTCTTGCAAAAAATGATGGATGAAACCGACGGGGAAATTAAAGCGCGCTGGTACAATACCGTAGTCGGACAGTACCATACAAAGCTTGTCGTCATCCAGACGGCAGAAGATACGTATATTACGAATGGATCAGCGAATCTCACTGATAGGACACTTAACAATTACAATTTGGAAGCGAATTTGCGGATTATTGCTCCGAACGACAGTGAATTGGCTAAAGAAATCGATGCGTATTTCAATCGGCTGTGGAATAATGAAGACGCGCTTTATACGTTAGATTTTGAAGAGTACCAAGATAGCTTCACATTTTTCCAACGAGGCATTTATCGTCTGCAAGAATTATTGAAGGTCACGACTTATTAAAAAAATGCATGGGATGAATTACGCAATCCCGTGCATTTTTGTGTTCGTTAGTAAGCTTGTTCAGCCAACTGCTTATTCAACTCAGCGAGACGGATTTCCATCTTGGCAAGCCTATCTTCGGCTTTATGGACGGAATCGGCATGACCTGTCGATTCCAATTTTTCGATATCTCCTTGCAAGCTAATGTAATCCATTTTTAGTTCGGCGATTTCCGATTCGATTTGTCGTTTGTCCATAAGAAAAGCCTCCTTTGCTTTTCTTCAGTGTAGCATATCGGACATTGTTTTTTTGCTTGTCGCGCGTTCCGGATGCTCTAAAGAATAAAAGATCGTTTCTACAACTTTGTCGAGTCCGTCTCCAAGATTCAGAGCAAGTTGACGTTGGATTGTGCGCTTGCGCAATGACTCATGCAACAACGGTTCCATAATGGCGTTGAGCAAATTCGACTGTTTCACTTTGCGCCCGAGACCGAGATGGGCGAATCCATGTTTGTCGGTAGGGAATGCAAGTCCTAACTCAAAATCATTTTGTGCAAGGACGATGCATGGAATTCCCATTACCGCCACTTCATAAGGCATATAGCTGGAACTGCAAAGAATCACATCAGCTGTCGAGTAAATGTCTTGGACATCATAAGGGGGCTTTTTGACAGTCGTATTTCTTCTGCCGAGTGCCATCATTTGAAGCGTGCTTATGTCATGAGAATAACGCTCGCCAATTAAAATAGTCACTCTTAGTGGTATTTGCAATTGTGATACATGGCGTAAGGCACGATAGGAAAGATTGCCTTCATCTTCCTCGCCGAAAGAAATGACGAGATGGGGAAGTGAACTTGGTTGCGGTTTCTGTAAGCCTTGTTTTGCATATGCTAGCAAAGAAGGGTCGGCTATGAACAATTTTCGGTCAACGGTGTAATGATCGGGATACCCTTCACTCATATCTTCCTGTAAAGTTTGCAAGACGAAATCAGCTTTTAGACCGCCATCACCGAAATCGTCAAAATGTAAAATGGATGGTACGATTTCACGGATCTTGTCTACCTCTTCGGCAATGGTGTTTCCTGTGTCGCGAATAAGTAGATTTGGTTGAAGTAATGCGAGTGTCTGCAGAAGGTTGCTGTTTTTACCGATCTCAATCGATTTGAAATTTTGTGGAGGTGAAGGAGAGTTTTCACCGAAAATGAATATGACATTTGCTTTTTTTGCAATTTCTTTTGCAAGCAAAGCCGCTCTTGTAGCGGGATATGAACCTTTGCCATCTGACCTGTTAATGTAGATCGCGACGTTTTTCTTCTTTTGATTTTCTATTGGAATCACCCTTTCTAAACCTACGGATCAACTGCTCTCCTTTTCACCCTATGATTTAGAGAATAGAGTTATGTACAAATACATTGAATGGTGTAGGAATTGTGGTAAACTAACAGTCAATCTAGACAGAACGGAGTGTTTCCATGTTTGATTCATTGTTGTTTGATTTAATGTTAGTCATACTCATAGGGATTCTCTCCCAGTGGGTGGCATGGAAATACAGAATGCCCGCAATTGTCGTCATGGCTGTTGCAGGATTGCTTGTCGGGCCGATCTTTGGGTTGATTAATCCACAGGAAAGCATGGGCGAACTGTTTGGCCCAATCATTACATTTGCGGTAGCGATCATTCTATTTGAAGGTAGTTTGAACTTGGATGTCCGGGAAATTAGAGGATTCAGCAAGCCGGTAGGTCGTATCGTCACAATAGGCGCATTCATCGCCTGGATTGCAGGCTCGTTAGCTGCCCATTATTTGGCGGGCTTGTCGTGGGAAGTGTCGTTCATCATCGGTGGATTATTCATTGTAACGGGTCCGACTGTCATTTTGCCTCTACTTCGGCAGGCAAAACTTAAGCCCCGTGTAGCTGCAATATTGAAATGGGAAGGCATAGTCGTCGATCCATTTGGTGCTTTGCTAGCTGTCTTTGCATTTGAATTCATTAAATTCATTAATAGCGAAGTGACATTGAACGCGTTATTGCTGTTTTTTGCCGCTTCCGCTTTTGCAGTAATTATTGGATGGGTAGCTGCTCTCATCATTGGAAATGCGTTTGAGCGAGGAAGCATTCCAGAGTATTTGAAAGCACCTATCCTCTTTGTTGTCGTTCTGTCCGTCTTCGTCTTTTCAGATGAAATCATGCATGAAACGGGCTTACTAGCCGTAACTGCTATGGGGATGAAGATGGCGAATATGCGTCTGACGACATTGAATGATGTGCGTCATTTTAAAGAGGACATATCTGTTCTTCTTATATCAGGAATCTTTGTCATGTTGACAGCGTCGCTTGATCCTAAAATATTGATTGAAATCTTTAATCCGTCAATTGTACTGTACGTGACGGCAATGCTCTTTGTTGTACGCCCGCTGTCCATTTGGATTTCAACCATCGGAACAGATTTGAGTATTCGAGAAAAACTGTTAATCGGTTGGATTGCTCCGCGAGGAATTGTTGCACTCACCGTGTCAGGGTATTTTGCGACAATCTTGCTTGAAAAAGGCTATGAAGATGCCGAGCTGCTTACAGCGTTAACCTTTGCGCTTGTTCTTTCAACCGTAGTTCTACACGGTTTCTCCATCGGATTTGTCGCCAAGAAGTTGAATTTGACGACAACAGACGAGTCTGGAGTCGCGATTATCGGCGGTTCAAAGTTTGCAGCAGAGCTTGCGCAATCCGTTAAAGATACGGGGAATGAAGTGCTCATTCTCGATCAGACGTGGGCAGGACTTGCTGAAGCAAGAAAACTTGGTTTGAGCAGTTATGTAGGGGATATTCTTTCTGAACAAATTGAGTATCATATTGACTTGACGCCATATCGTTATATGCTTGCGATGACGAAATCAGATATTTATAATGCACACATTTGTGCAGATTTTGCCCCGGATTTAGGACGGAAGAATTTATTCCAAACGGCATTCCATGTTGGAAGAGATACGGAAGGATTCACAATAACCGGTGGCCAGTCGCTGTTTACACCAGCCATTTCAATCTATGAGTTGGAAGATCGCATGCATGCCGGGCATGGAATCCGCAAGACGTTGTTGACGAAACAGTACAGTTATACACAATATTTACGTGAACGTGATGACAAGTCCATATTACTCTATATTTTACGTGCAGATGGCTCAATAGAATTCTTTACACCTAAGGATGAGTTGCAAGCTACTGCAGGAGACGCAATAATATCCCTGACGTCGCCAGCAAAAACGATTGAACGGGTAAAAGAGCGTTTAGAAGAAGAGCATGGAGAGAAAAAGGTGCCTTACGAGCAATTGGAAGAACTGTTCATTGAGGAACCAAAAGAAGAGAAACGAGAAATCCCAGGAGCCTCTCCTATGTCGACCATAAATGCCAAATAAGCTTAAAATAAAGTATTCGGATAAGCTGTTATGGTACGATTGAAGATGGATATACAGCTTTGAGGAGGATGAACATTGAAAGTTTTGTTAGTAGACGGAACAATTATCGGCAATAAAACGGGTGCCGTGCTCGATACTGTCGAAACATATGTGAAAGAAACGAACGGAAATTTTGAAATTGAGAGGATGGATTTGGCCACTTATGACCACCAATTCGTGGATGGCCGTCCATCTGACCAATACAATGATGATATGAAAAAACTCGTCAAGAAATTTGAAGAGGCGGATGCTTATATACTTGCTACGCCAATCTTCCAAGGATCAATACCTGGCGTATTGAAAAACGCTTTTGATATGCTGCATCCGCATGCGATGCGCTACAAACCAGTATCCATAGTTGCGAATGGTGGCACGTATCAACACCATCTCGTAGTGGAAAATCAGCTTAAGCCGATATTGGATTACTTCCGTTGTCTCGTAACGCCAAATTATGTATACACACATTCTGGGCATTTCGACCAAGACAATCGGATTATTGATGAAGATGTCCATAACCGACTGCGGGAACTGGCAAGGGTATTTGCTAAATATGCGGATATGAGCAGTGACTTATCCAAAGATATGCTGGATGCTAATTGAATAGCTCAATAGAGCCTGTCACTCCTTTGTAATTATAAGGATGATAGGCTCTTTTATTTTGTTGGTGAATAAAAGAAGTATCAAATAAATGAAATTTATTAGGAAAAAAGCACTGCGGATTTTGTCGAAATATAGTATCATATAAATAGTAGTAGTATTGCGATTTTATAGAGCGTATTTCGATGGAAATACAACGGAGAGAAGGAAGATATGAATAAGTCACTTAGCGTCCAGAAAAGACTTTGGTTATTTTTTTTCGCCATCATCATTATTCCGAATGCACTAGAAGAGGTCATTACCCGGTTATTTAGTCTACATTTCACTAATGTCATGTGGTACGAAGTACTTGATACTGTAATAATGCTTTTCTTTTCAGTTCCTGTATTCCTTTACCTCATTAAACAAAGTGACCGATATGCCGGGGAATTGGAATATCAGCTAATTGAAAACGAAAAGATTATTGAAGAGATAGAAATGAAAAACAAAGAACTGATTTACGCTGCAAATACGGATCACTTGACACAATTGCCCAATCGCCCGAATTTGTTTTATGCTTTGGATCACCATGTGTTAACAGGCTTGTCTGAAAAAGTCGGAATCCTATTCATAGATCTAGACAGATTCAAAATTATCAACGATACGATGGGCCATCTATATGGGGATTTGTTTCTGAAAGAAGTCGCTGACCGGCTGAAAAGTCACTTGCCGGCTGCGCATCAGCTATTTCGGCATGGTGGGGATGAGTTCATTATTGTCGTCCCGGATAGTGACGAAGAGGAATGTGAAAAGTTTGCGAAAGCAATTCTGGTTTTGTTTGAAACGCCTTTTGCTTTTAAAGGAGAAGAGCTTTTCACGACAGTCAGCATAGGAATCAGTGTCTTCCCTGATCACGGGAAAAATGCTGAAACGTTATTGAAGCATGCCGACAAAGCGATGTATTGCGCAAAAGCGCACGGTGGTAATACAAGTTGCCTCTATTCTTTATTAGATGGAGAAAGTGACGTGCGGCAAATGAAGCTGGAAAATGGCTTACGGACATCGATTGAGAATGAGCAATTGCAAATAGTCTATCAGCCGATCATCAATTTACAAACGACGCGTGTGGCAGGTCTTGAAGCATTGCTTCGATGGGAACATCACGAATTAGGTAATATATCACCTGCTGAATTCATACCGATTGCCGAAAAGAATGGAATGATTATCACTATTGGAAAATGGGTGTTGGAGACGGCATGCCGTCAATTGGGAGAATGGCAATCGGATGGTTTTTCGGAACTTTGTATGGCGGTAAACGTATCCACAAGACAAATCTATGAAAAAGGGTTTTCTGAATCGGTGAAAGTTATATTGGAGGAAACTGGTGTCAATCCTTCAAAACTGACGTTGGAAATCACTGAATCACTTATGCAAGACCATAACTTTTCGACACATGTGTTTAAGGAGCTGAAAGAGATCGGTGTTCAGCTTTCAATAGATGATTTTGGAACGGGCTATTCTTCATTGAGCGTGTTGAGTTCATCTCAAATTGATCGGTTGAAAATCGATCAGTCATTCACACAAGGGATGTTAGGGGACGGTAAGACGCAATCGATTGTAAAAACGATCATCGATATGGGAGCGAATTTAGATCTTGAACTTATCGCAGAGGGTATAGAGACGCAAGAACAGGAAGAGACATTAAGGCAATTCGGCTGCCAGTATGGTCAAGGCTACTATATTAGTCGTCCTCTTTCCGCTGAAAAGGTGGATATGTATTTATTTGCGAAGTCTCGGTGATTCAGTGCGTTCAATGATATTGATTGTCTGGAGGGGACGGCATGGATTTCACAAGGGGAATGTTGCTGGAAAAAGTATTGATGGACGGGATTAAAGAAATTCTGTTAATCATTCGGGTTTCTGATGAGGGAGAACTTTATTATGAATATATAAACCGTGTAGCGATTAATAGAACGTCTCTTACCGCGGAAGCTGTCGGAAGAAAATTAGGTGAAGTGCATACGTCAGAAGACTTCGAATTTTTCAAGTCGAATCATATGAAAGTCATCTATACAAAACAGGAATATTCGTATGAAGACAGTTTCATTTCTCCATGCGGTGGTCGTTACTATTCGCAAAGCCGGTTGACGCCGTTATTTGACGAGAATGGTATTGTGCAGTACATAGTTGTATTGGTGCACGATATAACGAGTGAAAAGGAAGCTGAATTAGCTTTGAAAAGTTCAAATGAAATGCTTTTAGAAAGTCGTGATCAGTTTAGAATCATTGCGGAAAACTCCCATGATCTAATTCTTCTCATTAGCGTTGATGGCTTTATCAATTTCATTTCACCGAGTTGTGAAGAGTTGCTAGGAATTCCAAGCAATGAATTCGAAGGACAGCATTATACCGTCTTTGTTCATCCTGAAGAGCAACAGCTACTAAAAGATGCTTTTCGCCATGCCGTCACTTATAAACAGCCATTGAAAGGGAAATACCGCATGCAGAACAGCATTGGCATGTGGATCTGGTTTGAATTACACGGATCGCCTGTGTTCAATGATCAAGGTGTATATAGTCATTTTGTTGCAGTGTCCCGTGATATTACAACAAGTCATGAATATGAAAATAAATTGAAGTACTTTGCTTATAATGATGTGTTGGCCGATTTACCGAATCGACGTCTTTTCCTAAATAACTTGACGACGGCTTTATCTAGAAACGATTCATCAGAAAAACAAGTAGTCCTACTTTTGCTGGATATCGATGATTTCAAACTTATTAATGACAGAAATGGACATCATGTCGGTGATTTGGTCATTAAGGAATTTGCTAACCGTCTTAAGCAAGTGGTTAATTGTGAAGAGAAAACGGTTTCACGGCTTGGTGGGGATGAGTTTGCCATCATTTTGCCTTCTATCGGTAAAGTGGAAGAAGCGGAGTTGATAGCAAAAGACATATTGCGCATCATGCGCGAATCGTGGATGTTTGAAAATCGCACATTCCATGTCACTACTAGTATCGGTCTTGCGGTAGCTTCAAAAAAGCATGAAACGAATGATTCTCTTATGAAAAAAGCCGATATGGCATTGTATGAAGCGAAAGAGTCAGGAAGAAACAGCTTCCGTCTATATAAATGAAATTAGCAAGGGCCTCCTGTATTCATCCGGGAGGCCTTTATGTGTGCTGTCCTATAATCGGATGGCATGCATCAATTAGGAGACTCCCGTATAATTGATATATGAAGAAAGGGGATTTTTTTATGTCCAAATCAGTCGTATTAGCCGAAAAGCCCTCGGTAGCAAGGGATATTGCCAGAGTGCTCGGATGTACTAAAAAAGGGAATGGATTTTTGGAAGGACAGAAATATATTGTAACTTGGGCGCTTGGTCATCTAGTGACACATGCAGATCCTGAAGGATACGGAAATGAATATAAAGAATGGAAACTGGAACTGCTTCCAATCATTCCTGAACCATTTAAGCTGACACCGATACGTCAGACATCTAAACAGTTCAACATCGTGAAAGCGCAACTGCGTCGCAATGACGTAACGGACGTGATCATTGCGACAGACGCTGGACGCGAAGGAGAGCTTGTTGCCCGATGGATACTCGAAATGTCGAAAAATCGTAAACCGGTGAAACGTCTATGGATTTCTTCAGTAACCGACAAAGCGATCAAAGACGGATTCAATAATTTGAAGGATGGTCGCGCGTATGAAAACCTGTTCAAAGCTGCCGTCGCCCGAGCCGAGGCCGATTGGGTTGTAGGAATTAACGCGACACGGGCTTTGACTGTGAAATACAATGCGCAACTATCGACAGGTCGTGTACAGACGCCGACGCTTAGTATGATTGCAGAACGTGAAAAGCAAATAAGTGATTTTAAACCGAAGTCATATTATGGTCTGCAAGCTATTACGGAAACTGCACGGTTCACTTGGTCCGATAAAACAGGTCAGACGCAGTCATTCAATAAGGAAGTTGTTGAGAAATTGCTCAGCAAGCTTGATGGCGTTCATTCGGGTAAGGTGACAGATGTTAAAACGACACCGAAGCAACAGCCGGCACCACCTTTATTCGACTTGACTGAACTGCAGAAAGAAGCGCATAAACGTTGGTCTTGGTCTGCAAAGGAAACACTATCGACGTTGCAGAATTTGTATGAGCGCCATAAAGCAGTAACCTATCCGCGGACAGACTCGAAACACTTGACGTCAGATATGGAGTCGACTTTAAAAGAACGCATTAAAGCGGTCGACATCGGTGCTTACCGGAAATCGGTCAATGTCCTGTTACGAAACAAGTCGGTGAAGCCGCAAAAAGGTGTCATAGACGATAAACGCGTTTCTGATCACCATGCAATCATCCCGACGGAAGAGACGCCGATCATGCAAAATCTGTCCGATAAGGAACAACGTCTTTATGATCTGATCGTCAAACGGTTCCTAGCGGTATTCTTCGGTCCGTTCAGATACGACCAAGTGACTGCTGAACTTCAAGTAGGTGGAGAGATGTTCAAGGCGAAAGGCAGAACGGTAACGGATGAAGGATGGAAAGCGGTTTATTCCACTGATGAAGAAGAAGAGGATTCAGATCGGTTACCTGCGTTTACGAAAGGTGCGGAAGTGGAAGTGCGCGCAGTCGTTATGACGGACGGTAAGACGAAGCCCCCTGCACGTTTCAATGAAGGGACGTTGCTCGCTGCAATGGAGAATCCGGCCCAGTTCATGGCGGGTGAGTCAAAAGATCTCATTAAGACACTAGGAGACACAGGTGGACTTGGAACTGTGGCGACGCGTGCTGATATTATCGAAAAGTTGTTCAGCTCGTTTGTCATCGAGAAAAAAGGGAATGATATTTACACAACATCCAAAGGCAGACAGTTGCTTGAACTTGTACCGGAAGATTTGAAATCACCTGCACTCACTGCAGAGTGGGAGCAGAGCCTGACGAAGATTGCTGAAGGTAAAATGAAAAAAGAAGCGTTCGTCAAGGATATGATTGCCTTTTCAAAGAAGACTGTCCATGAGATCAAAACGGATGACAAGAAATTCAGGCACGATAATGTATCTGGAAAGATGTGTCCCGATTGTGGAAAGGCGATGCTGGAAGTGAATGGCAAACGAGGAAAGATGCTCGTCTGTCAGGATCGTGAATGTGGTCATCGTCGTAACGTATCTCAACTGACGAATGCCCGATGCCCGAACTGCAAAAAGAAATTGGAGTTGCGCGGGGAAGGGGACGGAAGGATCTTCGTCTGTAAATGTGGCCACCGTGAGAAACTTTCAGCATTTGAAAAACGCAGAGCGCAGTCAGGTGGCAAGAAAGCAGACAAGCGCGATGTACAGAAGTTTATGAAAAAGCAGGAAGAACCGGAAAATACGGCTATGGCAGATGCGCTAAAAAAACTATTTGATAAGTAATGGCTTGAAGTTTATTATTTGAACGAGTAAATAGTACCTCTTGAATAATCAGTTAATGGCTCTTTAGAGGGATACATTCCCCATATAAAAATGGATATAATTAGTTTACTTATTAATCGTACAGGAGGTGAGAGACATGAATGCTATTATGACGTCTGTAGCGGATCAGATGCAGCGGTATGATGCGGTTAGACGAAGAAATGCTGAGCATGCATACGATCGGCAAGCAGATTACAATGGACGTAACCAAAAAACACTTGGAGACTTGGAAGCTTTGCTGACAGGTAAAAAAGATGCTGACGTGCAACTGGAAAGCCGTGATTTCAAAAAGCTGGATGCTGGACAAGTGAAACAAATCGCACTTCCGCTCGGAAAAACATTGGAAGAAACAGTAAATGCATGGCGGGATGTCCGTCGTGAAGCGATTTCCTCTCCGGAGCAGACAACCGCCCAGCAACAATTGGCAGCAACAGCTTCAGCGAAAATCCTGGAGACGGAAGCACAGATGGCTCTTGAGAAACGCCAAGAAACCCAGATGAAGTTGGAAGCGTCACGTACTAATGCGGAATCATTGCAAGCGGCAACCATGGAACTTGCCTCCAGTCCAAAACGGGAAGAAATGTTGGAACGCAAACGTTTTGATAAAGCGATTTCTGCCTATGCCGTGCAAGTGGAAGCAAAGCAGAATGGCTTCAGTCTACAATGGCCTAGTTTCTATAAAACTGCATAAGAAGTAGAGGTAATTCATCGTAGATGATGATGCCTCTGCTTTTTTTATCGGAAAAATGGTGTATTAAAAGGCAGAACACATATATCCTCACTCATTGTCACGTGCTACAATGGATAAAGAATTCAAGTGATCCTTTGTTGGGATGGCACGGAAAGAAGAATGTATATGCGAAAGACATTTATGTGGAGATGGCTATTTTTCCTATCAGGTATGATGGTCATGTCTCTTGGGATTTCAATGACAATAAAAGGACAACGGCTCGGCATCGGACCGTGGGATGTACTCCATGTCGGATTGTATCAAAACTTTGGTCTCTCCATTGGGACATGGGGAATTATAACGGGGTTCATCATCATTCTTGTAACAGCTGCCGTTTTGAAGCAATGGCCGCAAATCGGCACATGGCTGAACATGTTGCTTATCGGGTTATTCATCGATTTGTTCAATTGGCTATTGCCTGATTTCAGCACGTTGACGGGTCAAGTCATTATCTTTACAGTCGGAGTGCTCGTTCTAGCTTATGGCATCGGCATATATGTAGCGCCAAATGTAGGAGCGGGACCACGTGATAGCCTTATGCTCATCCTCGTCGACAAGCTTGGTATCGGCGTCAAGAAAGTTCGGACGATGATTGAAGTGATTGTAGCGATTATTGGTTGGTTACTTGGCGGGCCAGTAGGGGTCGGAACGGTGATAATCGCGTTGCTGATCGGCCAAATCGTCCACTACTCATTGCCGCAATGTAGAAAGTTGTTGCTGAAAATTATTAAAGAGGATGAGAGTGTACTATTTCAGAAATAAATCAGTAATAAATATATCAACATGAAAAAACGTTCAGAAAATGAGCGTTTTTTTATGTTGGTGTTTAAGGGCATTGCCCCTCGTCACTATCTGATCCGAATGTACGTCCAACTCCACTTTATTTGTAAGGTTATTCCAAAATCCATACTTTTGATTTAATGATACACTGATATTTTCTGACGGAGTATTATTCCAATCTAATTTTTCTAATGACTTACTATTTTCTTCTTCCTGATTCTGCAAGTATTTTTCAGCAAAAATAAAGAAGCTGCCATTAAGACAACTCCATCCCGTTCTTCCATTCTTACATCTCAAGGCGAATAAAAACCTACTGATTAATGATTGTTTAATCGTTTATCCATCTGGATGGCCATCTGCTTCGAAGTTGGATTCTCTTCAAGCTGTAAGTGATTGACGATGTTTCGATAATCTGTCGCGTTTCGATTCTGGCTCATCTTATAGGCGGCCTGAATTTCCTCCACCTGGATCTTGAAGCCGACAATGCCTTTCAGTTCCTTTTCCAGGAGGGATGGGGAAAGCGTCTCCCATAAAACCGGATTTTTCCGGTTCCCTTCGTATTTTTCCAGTAGGAGGGTCAGATCTTTGATCAGTTCCTCTTTTGGTAAAATGGCTGCCTTCCCGTAGACATGGACAGCCTGATAGTTCCAGGTCGGGACATTTTCTTGTTCATACCAAGAAGAGGAGATGTAGGCATGTGGCCCTTGGAATAATACCAATGTATCTGCGGAATCTAGGAATGTCCGCCACTGGGGATTGCCGTAAGCCATATGCCCAGTTATAAAGTAATTATCCTCTTCTTTTATTAATTGCATTGGCAAGTGTGTCGCGATGGGCTTTCCTTTTTTCGTGGTGATGAGCGTTGCAAAGGAGTTCTGCTGAACAAACTCCCGGATTTCTTCCACGTCATTGACTTTAAACTGTTTTGGAATATACATATTACTCCACCTTCCCTAAAAAGATTATTAAAGTGTTCGAACCATGCAAGAAAAGTTATATAGTCGCTAGTCTCACGATTATTTTCCTTTCCAACGCTTCATTAAGAGTAAGCTCTCCACGTTATCAGCTTACCATGTTGAATTATATCTATTATGAAACAAACTTAGGTGTTTCCTCTGAGCCTGTCAGCATTGCATGTGCCTATAACAGAAGATGGATTTTCATATAACCGATTCTTACTCATCCAAAGCTAACTCTTACTATATTTTTCATCGCACATTAACCGTGGCACACCCTTGTTCCTTTATTACTCAGATAGTTTAAGTACATTTATTCACATACTTATAAAACCACTTTATCTTTAAAGCTGTTTGTATCCTTTAAGAACGTCACTGTTAGTATTTCTCAATCTTTATTCTTATTCTCATTTTTTCTTCGCTAATTGTCTCTGTTTCAGTTTCAGTGATAGTCTTAATAGAATCTGCAACTATTCGTTGAATCGACTTATCATCAATCTTTGCATCCTTTGGGAAACCTACTGCAACTGTTACTTCACCAATACCACCATCTATCATCATTGCCAGTGAATCACTATCAAGTTCCGTTTGCTCTCTAATAGATCCTAGTATTTCATCATGCAATTCTGATATTAAATTGGATATTCCGTCATACCCCCCGAATCTCTGAGCGATTACTACTTCCTGCTCGCTGTCGATTACTTCTGTTGCGGCTTCACCGATGTCAGCCGCTATAAATACGACGAAAGACAAGACTAGCACTCCAATGACGAGGGCAATACCACTTTTCTTTTTTCTTGTATCCATAATAGACAAAACTCTGTTTTTCATATTTTCTTTTCCTCCATAAAAGTAAGTTGATAATGCAGTTTTAAACCTAGACTGTTGGCCAATAACACCTATAATTGTTTCGCAGTATTGTTGTCTTTTATCCTCTTGAGAATTTTTCACCACCTCCTGATCGCAGGAAATTTCACATTGTGAGGCGATAAATCTTGCCATCAAATACACGACTGGATTAAACCAATGAATTGCCGTCGCTAAAAGCACCAAGCCCTTGTACCAAATATCTTTTCTTTTATAATGAACCAACTCGTGTGCAAGAATAAAAGATAATTCATCTTCTGAGAAATCTGTTGT
The DNA here is from genome assembly GCF_014836615.1 of Sporosarcina quadrami. GTDB lineage: Bacteria > Bacillota > Bacilli > Bacillales_A > Planococcaceae > Sporosarcina > Sporosarcina quadrami. The sequence continues at coordinate 135,580 of NZ_JACSQN010000010.1, forward strand.
AGGTAACAAGATAGTCGGAGTAATAACGCCAAAAATCATTGGGGTTGTTATTAGCGGACACCTCTGTAAATGAACTGGATTGGTAATACCCATTTCCACTTTCAGATCCTGTAAGTCGGCTAGGATTTTCTCGTCACAAATATTCTCACTCCAACGTTTCACCAATTTTATAAATTGGAGATGATGAAGAATATGGTAACCAATAACTGAAATCACACCCACAATCCAAACATATCCAATTACTGAGTAGACGGATATCGCAACGTTCGTTAGCGATCCACTTATTTCGTTATTCGCAGCCGTCACAAATTCTTTTGTACCGTTCTGCAGGATTTCGATTGGCTGAATAGTAGGTAAGTTAATTTCTAAAAATGAAAAGTCGATACTTGGTCGAAAGGGGATAATGAACCCAATCACAATTACTAGCCATACGTAATACTGCCACTTGGCTTCATAAGTTTTTGATAAAAGTGGAGAAATCAAAAATAGCAGAAGTGCTACGATTGACATCGTGATTGAACTGACAACAAGAGTGTTCAAAAAGCCCTGCATATTACTTCCTCCGTTCCTTCACCAACTTCATTAACTCATCCATATCTTTTTCACTTAATTCCTTCCCAGCATAAAAAGTATTCACAAAACTCGTGAAGGAATTTCCGTGATATTGCTTAATAAAATTTCCTGTTTCGAACTTAAGGTAATCTTCTTTCGTTACCAGCGGAATATAAGTGCGTTCTTTACCTTTCTTCTCTGTTTTTAAAAATCCCCGCTCAACAAGTCGAAGCATTAATGAGATAACCGTAGGGGCTTTCCATTTTTTCTCGTTACCTAATTGCTCCATAATAATCTTCGTAGTTAGTGGTGGTTCATTTGTCCATACAACCTTCATAATTTCAAATTCAGCGTCAGGAATCTTTTTCAACCGACTCACATCCTCTCTCCTTACTATCACTAGCCTGCAGATTAATAATATTAGACAACTGCCTATAATGATATTTTACATCTGCCTAAAATAAAGTCAAGCGCAACAGATTTCTTTTTCAGAGTACTAAATAAATTAGGCTTATTTATAAAATTTTACCCAGGTCTTACTTTCAAAAATTGACGTAAAAAGTAAAGGTAGTATCGTGATGTCAAATGTAAGTATCCTCTACCAACTATTATTCGGTTTGTATCTAAGAATAAAACATGCAACAGGTTTTTAAGTAGACTTTTAAAAAATCATCTAATTGTTTTAAATGATTTTCGAAAGAACTTTGTTAATCTATAGTGAAGGGTATTTTTCTTGTGAAGAGGTAAGGGCGTGTTATGAAAGGTGAAGACGATTGAAGATTACATATTGATTCGGAAAATAAAGATGGGTGACACAGAAGCGTGGGAAGCTCTTGTTACGAAGTATTATGATCAAATCTTTTCGTTTTGCGTACGAAGATGTTTAGGGGACCGGGTTTTGGCCACGGATTTAACGCAGAATATCTTTCTGAAAGTGGTCGAAAACATGGATAGTTATAAGTTTAGCGGAAAGTTCTTTAACTATTTATTTACGATTACCGTCAATGTATGCAATAACTACTACCGGAAAAAGAAACTCACGCAGTTTGAGTTGGATGAAACCATATTACACTCCGATTCAGAAGTGACAATCAATCATTTAATTAAGCAGGAAAATATTAACCAGCTGCAAATCGCATTAAATACACTTCCCGATATTCAAAGAGAGGCGCTGATCCTAAAATATTACCATGATTTAAAAGTGAAAGACATTGCTAAAATTATGGGTGTAGGTGTTGCCACTTCTCAATCAAGGATTAATCAGGGATTAAAAAAGTTAAATCAATTACTTGATAGAGAGGAGTTTATGAATGGATAACAAAACGATTAAAAAATGGGCACGCAATGAAATCAAAGGAGACGAAGCACAGAAACAGCTGGTCATTGAGTTAGGAAAGCAAAAAATTAATCAAAACCAGCTTCGCCACTATTCTCTGTTCAACCTGTTTTGCTCAACCTTAAGATTCACGAGAATGCGTACGTGGCTTGTCCAATTTTCCCTGCTCCTTTTAACCTCATTTTTCATTACTAAGGCGATCAATAATGAGCCGTCTATACTGATCATTCAATGTGTAACAATCTCAATCATTTTTTCAACGATTTTCTTTACCGAAGAATTATTTCAAAGTTTTACTTCAGGCATGTGGGAATTAGAACAGACACTGAAATATGACTTGCGTCAGCACACAATTACTAAACTGCAAATTTTTGGTGTAGCTGATTTATGTATAATCATCTGTCTTGCCCTTATATGCCAAGGCGTCGTTGCGATTCCGTTCTGGCAGATCATTTTATATTTATTAGTTCCTTTTAATATAACGTGCATCGTGCTATTTTCCTTGTTCACCTTTTGGAGGAATCATCTAACCTCTTTCGTTTTCTGGGTAGGCTCAGGACTTATTCTTATGGGTGCCGTTATTGCAATAAATGTATTTAACATTTATGAATTCAGTATGGTGTATTGGGGACTCGGCTTTACGGTATCTGCCGTATTTTTAGGCGTCATCGTAATAGAGGTGATGAAGATAAAGAAATGGGAGGCGTATTATTAATGCAGCTGGAATTAAAGAATGTCACGAAAAGCTATGACGACATAATCGCGTTGAATGACGTTTCACTTTGTTTAGCGCCTGGTGTTTACGGACTTCTCGGATCGAATGGGTCAGGAAAAACAACGTTATTTCGAATAATAAGCGGTGTGCTTAAACAAACTACCGGCACAGTTACATATAACGAGAAGGACATTAGAGCCAATTCAGATGAATTCCGCTCCATATTGGGCTTTTTACCGCAGGATTTCAGCTATTACCCTGACTTTACCGGCATGAAGTTCATGTTATATATTGCAGCACTTAAAGGGATCAATAGAAATTTCGCTAAAAGAAGATGCTTGGAGCTTCTAAAGTTAGTTGGCTTGGATGACGTGAAAGATAAAAAGATCAAAAAATACTCTGGTGGGATGAAACAACGGCTAGGCATTGCTCAGGCAATGATTAATGATCCCGAAGTATTGATACTCGATGAACCGACTGTTGGCTTGGATCCAAAAGAACGCGTGCGATTCAGGAATTTAATTAGTTCCTTCTCTAAAAATAAAATTGTTATCCTTTCAACTCATATCGTTTCAGATATTGAATATATTGCAGACGAAATTCTTGTCTTGAATAAGGGAGTTCTTGAAAACAGAGGTCCTTCCTCCAAGTTGATAGAAACCATTCACGGGTACGTCTGGGAAACTGAAATTGAAAACGATAAGCTCGATGACATGTTGATAGTGCACTTGATTAGCAACCAAAAACATGCAGGCAACAGGACAGTCCTCCGAATTATCTCGAAAGAAAAACCTACACCTGATGCAAAACAAGTGCAGCCGACATTGGAAGATCTGTATCTATATTATTTCAGGATGGAGGCGGGACGATGAAAACAATAGTGAAGTATGAGATGGAAAAAATAAAGCAAAATAAAACGTTTATCGGAGCGTTATTTATCTCATTATTTGTGTTAGCGGGTATATTGTATGTTGGCTTCTATCATGCCCAACTTTATGGAATTGACCGTGAAGGTGTTGAAAAGTACCATCAGATTGTAGAGAAAAGTACAGGTGAGTTTAATGATCAAAGAGTAAAAAAAGTTCTAACCAATTACATAGAAAGCTATCAAAGCAATGATGCGAATACTAAAGGCTTTGACTTATTCTCCTGGGAAATTGCAAATACATTTATTGCAGAAGGAGAAAATGTCTACGACCAGATAAATGATGCAATGAAGCAAGGCGATAAAATTACAATTGATCAAATCAATCTTAAATCAATAGAGGAAATTGGCTTTACTGAATTTCAAGAGCCTTTAACAATGGGTAGTTTTGTGACATGGAAGGACCTCTATAACGTCACAAACCAGTTATTCCTCCTAATAAGTATTCTTTCAATTTTAGTATGCTGCCTTGTATTCTCCAGCGATACGTCGAGAAATATGAATTCGCTCCTATTATCTACAAGGCTAGGCAGAAAACAATTGACCATCGCAAAAATCATAGCCGCCACATTCATTTCGCTTTTTATATTCCTTTTTATCCATGGATTATCACTAGGAGCATTTACCGTATACAATGACGGCTTCACTGGTTGGGACACAAGTATTCAAACAAACTTCTCTATGGAGCTGTTTAGATTTCCAGTTGAACTTAATCAGTTACAAGTATTTGGTTTAGCGATTGCGCTTCAATTTCTCAGCTTGCTGGCAATCGTTGCAATCACACTATATGTCTCCGCTACTACCCGTTCGCCGTTCAGTTCATTACTCATCGGATTAGGCTTATTTCTTTTGCCGAAAGCATTGACGCAACTTATTAAAAGAGGTCCCATTTATCACTTGCTAAACTTGTTTCCAATTAACAATTATTCGGTAAAAGACTTTTTAACACTGATGAGCGCTAAAACGGAATTTTTCCTCGCTCATTTCGTGCAAAATATGATACTCACCATGGTTGTTCTCGTGGCGATTGCAATTATTTTTAATTTTGCTGTGTATCAGCGGATGAAACAGTATCAAGAGGTATAATTCTTTTAGAAGACAAGGATTCGTGCTTTCTAACAATTGCGCTCTGTTGCTTGAAGCGAAGGACGGTCGACTCTGGAGGAATCAGCGAAAGCCGTAACGAAGAACGGCTTTTGCGAGACAAAGTGTTAGCTTTTCGAGCACCTCTGTCTTAATTTCTGTAAAGGACACAGAAATAAAACCCCTGCCTTAGTTTTTATTAATAGCACAGAAACATGGCAAAGCGAGTTCTTCGTTACTCGCTTGGAAAACGTGCCGTCTGGAGCGCAAAGAAACATTTGATGCTGATCTGTTCAATGAACAAGCCACACACTTCTAATCAATTCTAACATATGATATACAAATATTCCCAAATGTGTATTCATTTCAGTGCTAGTATTGAAATGAATACTATTTAACGTTTCACCCTATTTATTGTACAAGCCGTGCTTTTTTTTATTCGTTGGGCATAAGGTAGTTGTATGCAAGTAACCAATCGAAAAGAAAGGATGGTTATCATATACGGCACAATTACGGAATACATGGGGACAGCCTATACAGGGCTAGGAACGGCTCACAAATACGACACACTGATTGCCACCGCTGAAAAGACAATCTTCTTAAAAGCACCGCCCACTAACGCGCTTTCTGGCTTATTGGACGAAGCTGCCACGTACTTTATCAAAAGAGGATTTGATGTAGACCGATTCAACAATCCGGCAGATCCGGACAGGACGGATGCGGTTTTCATTAATGAATTCAAGTTGTTCATTATCCAATCATCCCATCCCGTAGCACTTGAACCAACTGAACTCGGCGGACGCCATGAGGTCATCAGTTTTTATGATGTATTTGACAAAGAGAAACTCCGTACACAGGCGACCGAATTAGAAGCAATTAGCCAGGAATCCAAAAAGACACTATTTAAAATGTTACGCGCAATGAATGATGCGAAGATGATTCATGAAGAGAAAGAGCATGTGAACATTGAAAGGATGATGTGGCCCCAACACGAACAGCTCATCCTTTCATTGAAAAACGAATTATTCGGCACGATGAAGCTCCATAAAAAATCGACCGTTTCCCATAGAATTGCAGGATCGCTTGCACCAGGAGGGGCACGTGATTTTATTCCTTCCATTACGAGCCGTATGAAGAGGCGTCTGTTGATGAAAGGGTTGTCGGGAACAGGGAAGTCTACGATGTTGAAGACGCTCGGGAAAGAAGCGGAGTCAAGAGGAATCGATGTGTTGTATGGATGGTGCGGTCTTGATCCGGCAAGTGTAGACCTTGTTTTATTCCCTGAGTTGTCCGTTTGTATTTTCGATGCGACATTGCCCCATGCTTACGATCCGGAAGGCCCTCGTGACGAAATTCTGGATCTCCTTTCCATGTGTTTAGAGGACGAGAAAGCCGAAGAGCGTATTCAAGAGATCGATAGCCGATACAAAGAAAAGATTATGGACGGAACAGGTTATATGCTTGCTTTTGCACAAGCTGAAAGTCGGTTGCGTGATGTGATGGATAAAGCGATGATCCGAAAAAGTTTTGATGAAAAATCACAAGAATTGATGAAAATGATTGAGCGTTGAAACTGTTCTTTCAGCTAGTTTTGTCTTCGTATGCTAAAATGGGGGCATCACCTGTTTGAAAGGAAGATCAATTTGTCAAAAGTTCTCGATGCATATTTACAAGAAAACCTGAAAGAATTACGAGACCAAGGTCTATACAATGAAATCGACCCTGTAGAAGGTCCTAATGGTCCAATCATTAAAATTAAAGGAAAAGATTTAATCAATCTATCCTCCAATAACTATTTAGGTCTTGCTACAGATGAAGATTTGAAAAAATTAGCTATTGCAGCGACGCAAAAGTACGGTGTAGGAGCAGGTGCAGTCCGTACAATTAACGGGACGCTTGATATCCATCTAAAGCTTGAGCAGAAACTTGCAGAATTCAAAGGGACGGAAGCGGCGATTTCGTATCAGTCTGGTTTCAACTGTAATATGGCTGCTATTTCTGCAGTCATGACGAAGCAAGATGCGATTCTGTCGGATGAATTAAATCACGCTTCCATCATTGATGGTTGCCGTCTATCTGGAGCTAAGATCATCCGTATAAACCATCAGGACATGGACGATTTGCGTGCGAAAGCGAAAGCTGCAAAGGAATCAGGGCAGTATGGCAAGCTGATGTATATTACAGATGGCGTCTTCTCAATGGACGGCGACATTGCAAAGTTACCTGAAATTGTTGAGATTGCGAAAGAATTTGATTTGATTACTTATGTCGATGATGCACATGGATCAGGCGTAACAGGATTAGGTAAAGGGACAGTGAAGCATTTCGGTCTTGAAAAAGAGATTGACTTCCAAATTGGCACACTATCGAAAGCAATCGGTGTTGTCGGCGGTTATGTCGCTGGAACGAAAAACCTCATTGACTGGCTGAAAGTACGTTCACGTCCGTTTTTATTCTCGACAGCTCTCCCTGCAGGCGACGTTGCGGCAATTATGGGTGCGTTGGACAAAATTATGGAATCCACAGAACTGCATGATAAGTTATGGGGAAATGGCCGTTATTTGAAAGACGGATTACAAAAACTAGGCTTCGATATCGGTGTATCAGAAACGCCAATTACACCATGTATCATTGGAGAAGAGAAATTGACGCAACAGTTTTCTGCTCGTTTGAGTGAAGAAGGCGTTTACGCGAAGTCAATCGTGTTCCCGACAGTGGCAAAGGGCTCTGGTCGCGTGCGTAATATGCCGACAGCAGCCCATACGAAAGAAATGCTGGATGACGCACTTGCTATCTATGAAAAGGTAGGAAAAGAGTTAGGCGTCATTTCATAAGATTACGTAACAACTCCCGTATCAGCGAAGATTCATTGCTGGTATGGGAGTTTTTTGTTTAAAACAGGTAACATCTATAATTAAATATAGTTATTTTTAACTATTTTATATTACATTATGATTACTTTATAGGGAAAAGGGTAATAAATAATTTAGAAAGATTGAATCGTAAAGGATGATAGTATGCGCTATAACGAAAGTATTCATTTATTCCAATCGAACGGGAAAATCGGTCCTTCAATTGTTAAATTTAGATATGAAAAGATCAAAAAAATTATGCTGATGATTATACAAGAAGCGGGCGTCATTACATTCGAAGAGCTTGCTCTACGCACGATGAAACGGTTGACACCATTTGACGGGAACAATCAATGGTATATGGAAGCGATTGTAACGGATCTTGAAGTAAGAGGACAACTGGAGTGTCCGATGCTGAATGGACAATTGTTTGTGAAGAGGGCCAGTTAATCAATTGGTAATGAATTATAATTGGATATATATCCAATAGAAAACCCATCCTCAGAGAAAAGATGGGCTTTCTTTGCGTTATCGAATTTTCATTTGAGTTTTTCCGCCATTCTTTTCAACATGTGATGGACGACATATCGTTGCATACCGACTGCGTGTTTTGTCGCAAGCGCAGATTCTGTTTCAAATGAACTCACCTCATTACGTTTGACCGCAATGATTGCTTTTAATGAATGAGACATCCATGGCGTTCCAAGTTTTGAAAGGCATTCTGATGCTTTCTCCTTATTACTCGTCATTGCAAAGCCTATCCCTGCGTAAAAATGCTTATATGCAGGATCCTTCATTGTTTTCGCTTCTTCAATTAACCCTCGCCAATCCTTCTTAAAGAACAGCAAATTCGCTTTATACACTTCTTGTACTTCCGCATTTGCATAGGATTTCAAAATCCGATTCAATGCATGAATGACGTCCTCATCCGTTCCGTGTGCCAGAGCATGCGCATAACCGAAAATCGGTTTGCTTTTATGATTCGTCAAATAACGGCCAATGAGTTTTAAATTCCGTGATTTGTAGATGATATAGAATGGATAGCCCATTGATATAGCGAATGTAAACACCATAAGCAACGTAAAAACGAGCCATGTCGATACGCCAGCTGTAAATAAACCGACAGCGAGCAAAGCACTTACAACAATAACAATCGTATAACTCATGTATTTACTGAACATGTTGCACCCCAAATGTTTTTCTTCTAGTATAACAGAATTCCATTCGTAAAAGTTTGCTGAAAATATACATGGTTGTGTTTCGTAGAAGAACATAATATAATCATCATGTATTGATAATTATGCGTTTTTACGCTGTAAATAAAAGAGTGTCCTTCCCATAAACACATTTGACCGCTAGGAGGAGTACAGTATGAAAAAAATCATTGTTACCGGAGCTCTTGGACAGATTGGCTCTGAGTTAATTGCTAAATTGCAAAAAGAATACGGTGAAAATAATGTTCTATCTACAGATATCCGGAAACCTGAACAGCCAGTTACGGGTCCTTTTGAAATTCTCGATGTAACGGACGGCAAGCGTATGCATGAATTGGCGAAAGACTTTGGTGCAGATACGATGATGCATATGGCAGCTTTACTTTCTGCAAAAGCGGAATCAGATCCTTTATTCGCCTGGAATTTAAATATGGGCGGCCTCATGAATTCACTTGAAGTATCACGCGAACTGGATATGGCTTTCTTTACGCCAAGTTCTATCGGTGCATTTGGTCCTTCGACACCAAAAGTGAATTCACCACAAGATACGTTGCAACGTCCGACAACAATGTACGGTGTTAATAAAGTGGCGGGCGAACTACTATGTGATTATTACTTCAATCGTTTCGGTCTCGACACACGTGGCGTGCGATTCCCAGGGTTAATCTCCTATGTTGCGCAACCTGGCGGAGGAACGACAGACTACGCAGTCGATATTTACTATAAAGCGCTGGAAGAAGGAAAATACGAATCGTTCATCGCTGAAGGTACTCACATGGATATGATGTATATGCCTGATGCTTTGCAGGCGATCGTTGACTTGATGGAAGCAGACCCTGCGAAATTAATTCACCGCAATGCGTTCAACGTGACAGCAATGAGCTTTGAACCGGGCGAAATCGCAGCATCTATTCAAAAGCATATTCCCGATTTCCAGATGTCTTATGATGTAGATCCTATCCGTCAAGCAATCGCTGACAGTTGGCCGGACAGTATCGATCCATCAGCCGCTGTAGCGGAATGGGGCTTTAAAACGACGTATGATTTGGAAGCGATGACTGCAGATATGCTTGAAAAACTGAAGACTAAACTGCAAATCTAAAAAACAAAGACCGTCAATCCTATTATGGAATGACGGTCTTATTTTTAAAACAATAAATGTGCTACACCCGCAACAATCGGCAATGCGATCAATGTACGGAGTAAGAAAATGATAATTAAATCCAAAATGTTCAACGGAATTTTAGTTCCTAAAATCAGGCCGCCAACTTCAGACATGTAGATTAGCTGGACGACAGATATTGTTGCAATCGTGAATAGTGTGATAGGTGACGTAATGACACCGTCCGCCAAAATGACCGGTAAAAACATGTCCGCGAATCCGACAACCATCATTTGTGCGGCTTCAGCAGCTTCAGGGATATTGAGCAACGCGAGAATCGGTTCGAATGGTTTCCCTAAAATTGTGAAGACACTTGTATACTCGGCAAGGACAAGTGCTACCGTACCGAACGCCATGACTACAGGTGCAACACCAATCCACATATCAAGGACGTTTTTCATGCCGTCTTTAAAGATTGTTGAGATTGAACGGTTTTTCGATGCCGTGTCGAGCGCATACTCAAGTCCGTGATTGAGAACGTTATAGCCTTCCGGTAACTTTTCCTCTGCACCGGTAAACTCGCGTCCATCGATATATTCTTCTTTTTTACCTCTGAGTGGATAAATACGCGGCATTATGAGTGCCAAAATAATACCTGTCAAAATGACAGTTGCGTAAAACGGTAGGAAGTACTTCGCCATCCCGACCGTCTCAATGATGACGATTGAAAACGTGATGGAAACAACTGAAAACGTTGTTGCTATAATAGCAGCTTCACGTTTTGTATAATGACCTTCTTCATACTGTTTACTTGTCAATAAAACCCCGATTGTCCCGTCACCAATCCAAGACGCCAACGCATCAATAGATGAACGCCCAGGCAAGTTGAACAACGGACGCATCACTTTTACCATCATCGTTCCGAAGAATTCCAACAGACCGAAATTCAACAACAACGGCAATAATAGTCCTGCAAACAGGAAAATTGTAAATAGGAATGATACAAGGCCGTCCGGCGCTAGCAGTAAGCCGCCTGTGTTTTCGCTCCAAATTGCTTCCGGTCCAATTTTAAACGTCACCATAATTGCGAAAATCGCTCCGATTATGCGTGTCACAGTCCAAAACGGTGTAACTTTGAATAAGCTCTCCATGAGGGGTGGTTTAGAATTACTACGCGGGATGAATAAAAATACAAATGAGCCTATCGCCGCGATTATAATAATGAACATTGCCGCCATCGGCATTGCTGGTTCAACCCAACCAGACAGGATTGCAGCAAATTTAGCGATTGGAACTTTCCATTCATCACCAAATTTGAATGGGATCATGAATAAGAAAATACCGAGTAGTGAAGGTATTAAGAAAAAAAGCCAAGTGGATATACTATGTTTTTTCAAGTGAATGACGCTCCTTGTGAATAAAGTATCGTTTATATTGTATAATTATACATTCTAGTGATTTTTGTAGTCATTGTAAATATAATAGCACAATGTTGTAGTTTTCAGTTATTATTTTCAAAAAATATTTGTTTATGAAGAATTTTCATAGTGTTATGCATTCTGTGTTTCGATACGCCCGGTCTACGTTTCGTTACGAAGCGTTTACGTTTCGATACGCGGCATCTACGTTTCGATACGTGCTGCCTACGTTTCGTTGCGAAGCGTTTACGTTTCGATACGAGTCATCTACGTTTCGATGCGCGCGCTACGTTTCGTTGCGGAGCGTTTACGTTTCGATACGCGCTGTCTACGTTGTGTTGCGCGCGCTACGTTTCGTTGCGAAGCGTTTACGTTTCGATACGAGTCATCTAAGTTTCGATACGCGCTGCCTAGGTTTCGTTGCGCGCGTTACGTTTCGTTACGAAGCGTTTACGTTTCGATACGTGCTGCCTACGTTTCGTTGCGCAAGAGTATCTACACTCCAAACAAAAAAACACCTCTCCCATTTCAAAAGGAGAGGTGCTGTTCATTCGAAATCATTGTTCCAATCATACGTATAAAAGCGTTCTGTGTGAAGCCATTTCAACGCGTCGGCATCATTTTCCGCAAGACGTTTTTCCATATCGCGCATCATCCAGACGGTCTGGGAAGCGTGGGAGTTCAATGTAGCGATTTTCTTGTCGGCGACAGCTTCGACATTGTGTATGATATCCGGTTCACCGAGGATTTCCAGTGTGTTGTTTGCGAATGCGATTGTATACAATGACGGTCGATCCGCTACAGGCATGCGTCTAATTGCACGGACAACAGCCCGCGCGGTTGCATCATGGTCAGGATGGACGGACAATCCTGGGTAGAAGGAGATGACGAGTGAAGGATTCGTATCATTGATTAAATCCTCGACAAGTTTCACCATTTTTTCATCGTCTTCGAATTCGATTGTTTTATCACGGAGACCCATCATTCGTAAATCAGACAACCCCATGGATGCAGCGGCTTGTAGCAATTCTTTTTTCCGGATCAGCGGCAATGTTTCACGGTTTGCAAAAGGTGGGTTTCCTAGGTTGCGACCCATTTCACCTAGCGTTAGACATGCGTATGTTACAGGTACACCCATCTCGATATAAGTGGAAATTGTTCCTGATACACCGAAAGCCTCATCGTCAGGATGGGGGAATATGACGAGTACGTGACGTTCTTCTTTTATCATCGAAAAGCCTCCTTAATGTTGCTTTCAAACGGTTTAATATGTAAAAGGTGTTTCGCTGATTTCAAGTGAAACAGCTAGTTTTCCTTCAGGATCAAGTCCAGCCATGAGCAGTCGATCTTTTTCATCGACTGTGTAGTGCGTAATTCCTTGTGCATATATCCAGCCGTATGGTAATTTCAGTCCAATACGGTGAGGTGAATCGCCTGCCACTTTGCCGAGCTCGTAGTTGACGACAACGTTCCGAATGAACGCACCTGCGTTAAAGAATCCTTCTTTGAAATGGCCTGCATAAGCTCCATTCGTCGTTTCGAGGTGGATATATACATCTTTATTTGCAAAGGAATTTAGTAGTTCTTGTAAGTGATTTGGTTGGACCGGTTGCATGTGAAATCCTCCTTCATGAAAAATGCGGATGACTTAAGTATATAGAAAACAGTAAGTGAATGCGATTGACGTGCTTATAGAGGGGATTTAAATAGCCAGATATCCAATAGGAATATCCGGCTAGTAGTACTCTTACATTTCAGTTTCTGTAATTACGGGTGCGCCGACGCGACTTTTTGCTCCATGCATGACAGGGCCGACATATTCATTCAATTTCCAGCCATTAGCAATTGCAGCGGAAACGAATTCCTTCGCTTCAATGACAGCTTCTTTCACGGTGAACCCGTTGGCGAGATTGGCTGTAATTGCGGCTGCAAATGTACAGCCCGCGCCGTGGTTGTAATGTGTATCTGTCTTTTCAGCTTCTAGCAGTGTGAATGTTTTGCCGTCGTAGAACAGGTCGGCCGCTTTGTCGTGGTGCAGTTGCTTTCCGCCTTTGATAACGACATTTCGTGCGCCGAGTGAATGAAGCTTTTCAGCTACCGATTTCATTTGTTCGATTGTAGAAGGGGTTTTCATTCCAGCCAATTGACCTGCTTCGAATAGATTTGGTGTGACGATTTCCGCTTTTGGTAACAAGTATTTAACCATCGCGTCTACAGTGCCGGGATTCAACACTTCGTCATCGCCTTTACATACCATGACCGGATCGATAACGACATGATCCAGTCCGGATTCCGCGATTGCTTCACCAGCGGTCTTAATGACTTCTTCAGTGCTTAACATTCCTGTTTTAATGGCGTCGATGCCTGTTGAGAGTGCTGTTTTGATTTGTGCTTTTAGTACTTCAATCGGTAATGAATATACGTTGTGGCTCCAGTTATTGTCAGGGTCCATTGTGACAACAACTGTCAATGCGGTCATGCCATATGTACCGTGTTCCTGGAATGTCTTCAAGTCGGCTTGGATACCGGCGCCTCCCGAAGTATCTGATCCTGCGATTGTTAATGTCTTCTTCATCGTCATAATCGGTAATCTCCTTCATATTGAATTGTCATCGTTCTTATATGATAATAAAGCGCAGGAACAATTACAATTGTCGGACTTCAAAGAAGGAAAGCGTTTTACCTGCATTGTGTCATATGTATTGTTTGCCAGGAAACTTTCCGCTAGTCTATACGTACAACTTAGTAGGACAAATGAAACGATAGATTTGTAATGAAAGAACGTTAACTTATAGGTAAATTATTTTAATTGAATAGAAGGTGGTGTGTACATGGACAATCGGAAGAAGATCGAGCAGATGGAGAAAGCATTGCGAGAATTGAAGGCGGCTGAGTCGGAAAGTGCTGTGACGATGGAAGAGGCTTTCGGACGAGAAAAAAACAGTATCCGCAAGAGGAGAAGGCTGTTTTCCCCTATTAAAACGATGAAGCGCTGGGTCATTCTTATGGCAGTTCTCGCAATACTTTTAGTAGCAGCAATTCCTTTCGTGACGTTTTTTATGCTCAAACAAGGTAGCACGTTTACTGAAGAGAAAGGTGTTTTCTTGGAACGCATCCAGGATCTTAATGAAATGGCGACAGCTGAAGCTTATACGAAAGTGATTGTCGAAAGGACAGATAACCAACTGTTTGGCCAAAGCATCGGGTTGAACGTTCCCGGCACGAAACGGCAACTGTTAGTCGTTATTCCAGGGTCCATTAAAGCGGGAATTGATATGTCTAGTGTGACGGAAAAGGATGTATCGATAGATGAAGAGAAAAAAACAGTGAAACTGCTTTTGCCAAGTGCTGAGTTTTTAGGCGGAGCAGAAATCTATTTTGATAATGTAGAAGTCTATTCCTATGAAGGCGTTTTCCGTGAGAAAGCGGATATTAAAGAAGCTTACGAGCTAGCAAATGAAGCACAAACACTTATTGAAGAAGAGGCGACTGGACAAGGTGTGCTGAAAATGGCGCAGTTCAATGCTGAAAAAACGTTGAAGGAAATGTTTTCATTTGCAGGTTATGATGTGACGATCGAGTTCAAGGAGCGTGTTGGAGATGGAGAATAGACCCTTTGGAAACGATTGGGATGACGTGCTTGCGGGTGAGTTCGAGAAAGAATACTATGCAAGATTGCGCTCATATTTAAAGGAGCAGTACGAAAGTCGAAACGTTTATCCTCTGATGGAAGATATGTGGACAGCCTTCAAATTGACGCCTTTTAATAAGGTGAAAATCGTCATATTAGGACAAGATCCTTATCACGGACCAGGACAAGCCCATGGATTAAGCTTTTCTGTACAACCGGGCGTCAAATTTCCACCGAGTCTGCGAAATATTTTCAAAGAATTGCAGACGGATATTGGATGTGAAATCCCTGAAAATGGGACGTTGACAGGATGGGCGAAACAAGGAGTACTCATGTTGAACACGGTTCTGACAGTTAGGGACGGAGAAGCGCATTCACATCGTAAACACGGATGGGAGCATTTTACGGACGAAGTGATCCGTCGTTTGTCTGAACGTGAAGAACCGGTTGTTTTCATCTTATGGGGACGACCTGCTCAAGAGAAGAAGAGCTTGATCGACCTCTCGAGGAATGCGATTATCGAATCTGTCCATCCAAGTCCACTAAGCGCAAGCCGCGGGTTTTTCGGGAGCCGACCGTTTTCGGAAACAAATGCAGTATTGCTAGGGTGGAATGAAGAGCCGATTGACTGGTGCCACACGGATGCGGAGCTTTAAAAGGTTCCCTCTCCGTGGTACAGTTACTAGGAAAAGAGGTTGATCGTATGGCTGTAAACTGTTTCAACTGTCAGTACTTTTTCGTCACATGGGACCCGAAATCGCCTCGTGGCTGCAAAGCATATGGATTTAAAACGCGCGAACTACCGTCGACTGTTGTCAGACGGTCTTCAGGCATGGAATGTTTGAAATTCGAACCGAAGAAAGGGGCTGACCGAAGATGATTGCACCTACACGGATACTTGTGGAAATGGAACGTCAATTATCCCTTGCAAAAACCGCAAACAACGAACAGGCGATGCGGGAAGCGTTGAACGCAATCAGTTCGTTATGCCAAGTTGTGCTCGGAAGTGAAATGGCTGTTGCTCAAACTCCTTCTGTGAAAGCAGAGTTGAATGTAGCGCCGATTATGCAACAACCTACAGTTTCGCAAGTTACGTCACTTGATAGTAAGCCGTTGATTGAGAAAGACGCGAATGGTGGCTCGATCTTCGATTTCTGATTGTCGGGGAATCGACAAGTTTGAAACGGTGAATCGAAACGAGAACGGTTATGATGAAGGAAGACTATTTTTATCTTTAATGAGAAAGAAGGAGACTATATGCCATTTTTCATTATCGCAGGGGCGATTAATGCAGCTATCGCTGTTGCATTTGGTGCATTTGGTGCGCATGCTTTAAAAGACCGCTTGTCCGAACATTACCTAGCAGTCTGGGAGACAGCTGTACAATACCAGATGTTTCACGCTATCGCACTACTTGCAATCGGGATTCTCATGAGCTCATCGCTCTTTGGACCGTCGACGCAACTTAGCTGGGCGGGGTATTTGATCCTTGCGGGAATTATTATCTTCTCGGGTAGCTTGTATGTGTTGAGCTTGTCCGGTATCGGCGTGTTAGGCGCGATTACACCGATCGGCGGCGTTGCCTTTATCGTTGGCTGGATTATGTTGATCATTGCGGCGGTAAAGTTTGGGAAATAAATGAAAAAGTGGTCGGTTGGGAGAGAGTATGTTTCTCCAATCGGCTTTTTTTATTTGATTAATGTGTAATAAAGCCGGATTTACTATGTCAAAAGCATTTTGCGGATAGAGTCCATATAATTGTGTAAATAGGAAAAGGCATTTTCCATCCCCTATGATAAAATGTTTTCAACCACGAT
>NZ_JACSQN010000011.1 GCF_014836615.1 Sporosarcina quadrami
ACGTTTCGATACTACCGGGTTACGTTTCGTTGCGCGAAGGTTACGTTTCGATACGGCCGTTCTATGTTTCGATACGGCGTCTACGTTTCGATACGGCGTCTACGTTTCGATACGACCGAGTTACGTTTCGTTGCGCGAAGGTTACGTTTCGATACGAGCGTTATATGTTTCGATACGGGGGCTACGTTTCGATACGATCGATTTACGTTTCGTTGCGCGAAGGTTACGTTTCGATACGGGGGCTACGTAGTCAAGTCCAGAGTCCTGTGTAAATTCCTTATGCTCTGTTCACTATTCATTTATAGGTCTTTGTTGTTTAGGAGGGAAGGGGGTACCCCCTTCCCTCCTAAACTATTTTCCTCATTTTTTTGGGAGCTTCAATGGCTTATGGGATTGTTGTTGTTCATCGTAGTTCATCAGTACGGCTCCAATCAGTCGAAACGCAGACTGGTCGTTCGGGAAGATCCGAATGACCTGCTCACGTCTCCTGACCTCTTGATTCAGTCTTTCCAAATGGTTTGTACTCGATAGATAGCGTCTGAAGGCTTCTGGCTCATTCATGAACTGCACGGCGCTGTCGAAGCCGTTCTCCAAGGTCTCCAATGCTTTTTCCAGTTTGGATTCGTCCTCGTATTTGTTGACCACCCGCTCTTTTTCTTTCCGTGCACTTTCTACATCAAGAGCTTGAAAGATTTGACGGACATCCAACTTGAACTGCTGCATGCCCTTTTTAGGCACTTGATCAAAGATATTTCGTTTGAAGTGAACAGAACAGCGTTGCCAGGAAGTGCCGGTAAAATCCTGTTGAATAGCCTGTTTAAGTCCTTCGTGCGCATCGGAAACGATCAGTTTCGGAGATTGCAGACCCCGGTTCTTCAAGTACTGAATGAATGTCTGCCATCCCTTTTTACTCTCCTGAGCATCCACTCGCAATCCAATCACTTCACGGCGATTCTCGGCATTAATCGCAGTCGCGATATAGACGGCTTTCGAGACGACTTTTTGATTTTCCCGCACCTTGATGTACATAGCGTCCATAAAAAGGTATTTGTAGTACATGACATTCAGTGGACGGTTGGCCCATTGAGTAACAATGGGGTCCAGTTTGGCCGTCAAGGAAGAGACGAAGGACTTGGAGACACGCTGACCACACAGGGTCTCGACCACATTGGATACTTTACGTGTGGAAACACCGTTCACCACCATTTCAAGCATCCCAAGGACAAATGCCTGATCCACCCGTGCATATTTTTCGAAGACAGACGGGGAGAAATCTCCTTCCCGTGTTCTTGGCACGCGGAGTGTGATCCTGCCGATTGAAATCATGAGCTCACGCTCATAGTAGCCGTTTCGGTAATCCCGGCGTTCGGACGTGCGTTCATAAGATTGAGCCTGTAGGTGATTGTCTCTTTCATTTTCCATCAATTCCTCCAGCGCCAGTACGACAGCTGATTTTACAACAGCGTCCATATTCGAATGCAAGACCGAGTCTTTTACTTCTTCAGGATTTAGGTTAAGATAATTAAATAGGGTCATCATCAATTCCTCCTCAATGTGATCGTGGTTGTGAACATTGTAGCATAAGGAATTGATGTGGCCTTTTTCTATTTACACAATTATACGGACTTCACCCGATACGGTCGAGTTACATTTCGATACGAATCGCCTACGTTTCGTTGCGGCCGGGTTACGTTTCGATACGACCCGTCTACGTTTCGTTGCGAAACGTAGTAAACCTCGTAGTCCCCCGTTAAATCAACTTAAAACGCTCCACAACACTCTGCAGTTCATTCGCAATATTCTTCATACGCGTTGTCGAATCTGCGACACGTTCCAACTCGTTCTGCTGAGCGACTGACGACGCGCTCACTTGTTCAGCGGACGCGGCTGTTTCTTCAGATACCGCTGAGACGCTTTGAATCGATAGGATCACTTGGTCTTTATGCGTAAGCATTTCTTCAAGTTCAGCTGTGAGCTCCTTAATCGAACGGCTCATCTGCTCCGTTAATTCGGCATTTTGGACGAATGAAGATTCCGTACCTGTAACCGATTGATTTTGCCCTTCCATCAATTGCATATTGGACTCGATAACGGTGACCGTCTGTTTCGATTCCGCAATGATTTCCTGGACCGTTTTCTGGATGACTTCCGTTTCAACCCTCGACTGCTCCGCAAGTTTACGGACTTCCTCGGCAACGACTGCGAACCCTTTGCCATGTTCTCCTGCACGCGCCGCTTCAATACTCGCATTTAATGCAAGTAGATTCGTTTGCGCGGTAATGTCCTGGATTGATGTGATGACTTGATTGATGGCTTCAATTTTTGTCGATAACGCATCCATCTGTTGCTGGACTTTCGTGTTCATTTCATTCGCAGAAGCATTGTGTTCACGCAAATTCCTCACTTCTGACATACCCTTTTCTGTCGAGTCAACAGTCTGCACTGACAACAAATCCATACTGTCAGCCAATTGCGAGAGCGCAGTAATTTGCTCGGCAAGTACTGCCATGCTGTTACTTGTCTCTTCTGTGTCTTCAGACTGCTTAGATGCACCTTGCGCAATTTCGTTCGTTGCAAGCGACACTTCTTCACTGGATGCCACAATTTCTTCAAACGCTTGATGGACATGCGTCGATGAATCATTCAGTTCCGTAGAAGATAGACGTACTTCATTCATCGCCTCGTTTGTTTGACGAAGCATGTTATTATAGGCGTTCGATACAGCACCAATCTCATCGTTTTTGATATATTTATCATCAATATATTGTGTAATGTCACCCGTTGCTGCTCGTTCAATCGATTTCTGTAAGTAGGACAACGGTTTCATTTGTCTAAAGATGAAAACTACCGTAGCAATGGACATCACAACGACCATTACGATAGCTGCGATGATTGTAACCCAAAGAATTGCATTAAATGTCGACAGTATTTTAGATTTAGGAAGGACTGTTTGAACGCTCCACATTTCATCGATATCAGGCAAGATAATCGGAGCAAATGTATTGAACGCTTGCTCGCCTAAACTTTTGGAATCGACGTATAGCGTTCCAACATCTCCTTGATCGAGCTGCACTTTCATACTCTCCCAATCAATGGAATCGCGCATATTCGAACCGTTCATCTCCGCTTTCAAACTGTTCGCAATGAGGTTCCCGCCGTCTGTTATGACGGACGCATACCCGCCATCTGGACTGATTGTCGTCACAAGTTCATTCAAGAAGTCAATGGATAAATCCGTCGTCAAGACACCGAAGAATTCACCTGAACTCGAAATAAGGGGAACGGAAATCGTCGCCATCATAATAGACTCTCCTCCCGTATTATACGTATACGGTTCAGTCAAAATGGCTCGCTTTTCGCTTTTAGGGATTAAATACCAATCGCCTTCTCCAACCGTGTCATAACCCCTTAGCGCCTCGATCGTTACTTTAGATCCGTCTTTATATAAATAAGGAACAAATCTTTTCGTTGAATCTACAAGCTTACGATCTGTGTCTTCAAGTGGAATAAATCCCTTTTCAAAAACAGCCGCCATTCCTGTAGCATCCTCATTCTTTTTCAAGTTATTTTCGATGATGCCAACTACTTCATCAGTCGTCAACGCACCTTGTGCTTGAAGTGTTTCAACTATATGTTTAGTTGTATGTAACATTTCATTCGTCTTATTAAACCGTTCACTAAGCACCGTGGCATTAAGTTGTGTATTTTCTATCGCAAACGCTTCTCCGTCGTCAACGCTCTTACCATGCAAAATCATACTCGTAATGACTGTATAAGTAAGGAATAAAACGAGAAAAAGTCCAATAATTAAGCCCGATAGTTTCCGAGCTATGCTTTTCTGCTTGTTCAATTGGTTGTACCTCCTACTAATTTTTAACTAGTTTAGTATAGCAGTTTCTACCTTAAATATATATACTTAAGTACTAAATAGATGCAATTACTATTGACCTATTGTCTGATAATTCATTTTGCAGATATACGTTCTGTATTTATTATTACTAATTGGTTCTAACTTATAGGTCATTGCATCTTATTAAATAAAAAAGATGATGCACCATAGAGGCAACACCATCGATTATACTATTTCTATTTTTATTGCTACGTTTATCACCGCCTTGCCGGTCTTTACCACCGACTCGCCCATTTACACGCATTCTCACACTTCCGCAACTTAAAACGCAGATTTTACCGTTTTCCGGTAATAGCCAACTGTCAAAATGGCGAAACCGAGATAAATCAACGCGTATATACCCATTGCAATTGAAGCGGGTAACGTAATGTCTGACATGAACATAAAGGATGCCGCTTTTATTGCGAAAATGGAATGCAGCAAACCGATCAGCAACGGCACACCGAAGACGAATACTTGCTTACGGACGATTCCGCGCATGATATCGTGCACATTGAAGCCAAGTTGACGCAACGTCGCATAACTTCTCTTCTCCTGCTCCGCCTCAGTCATTTGCTTGAAGTACAAAATACTGCCTGTCGAAATGAGGAATACTAGACCTAGAAAACCTGCGATGAAGATTAGCAACCCCGTAGATTGCATCGTAGAGATATACTGTGAGTAGTAATCAAATGTTAAACGGTCACCGTTATCCAAAATATCATGATAGATAGCAGAAGCTGTAGCTTGTTGGTTTTTATCGACAATCGTAACAGCTTTAAAGTTGCTAATTCTGTATGCCTCTTCTTCATTGATAAACAGAGCTTTAATCTCATGATAAAAAGCGTCATTTACAACAAGTTGCGTACCGGCAAAAGGAAGATTAATGACATTTCCTTCTCGAACCTTTGAAACGGTTACGTCCAACTCATTTTGTGCTGTCTTCAATTCCACCTCAAAAGGAACGTCCTCTGTTTTCATCATCCAATAGACAGATGCATCATAGAAGTAAGCTGATTGCATGTCCGGGATTTCGACATCAATACCCGCTTGTTGAAGTTGTTTTTCACTTACAATGCTGGCTGATAAATTCTCACCTAACCACTTTGTTGAAGTCGTTTCCTCAAGAAACTTCCCTTCTAAATTCAACACTTCAATCGGCGTATACAAATAAGAAATCCTTTGGCGATCAAGCTCATCCGTAAATTGTTTCTCTATAGCCTCATCTTGCTCTCCATACCCACCAAACATAAAATCATGCGGGTAAATGGAACGCGTTTCCTTCTCAGTCGAATAATAAAGTGAGTACGCCCCCGCCAACATCGTCAATGTCATTGCCGATAACACTGTAATAATTGTAAGTGAATTGGCATTTCCTTTCATTCGATGCATAAGCGGCGCGAGCGACAAACTGTTATTCAAACCGAGATGTCCTTGCTTGTGTTTTCGAACTTGATAAAACAACCAGCTTATTGTCACTCTGAATAACAGGTAGGTTCCTAAGATTGTTGAACCTAACACAGCGAGCATATTAAAGAACAAGAGAGGATTCATCATTCGACCAGACAGCCAATATCCAAACCCGATAAGCCCTATGCCAAGAAGCGCAAGAAATGCTGAACGGAAAGCTTTTGGCTTTTTCGGATGTTCTCCCTGCTTTTCTGCGTTAAATAGGCCAAGTAATGTTGTCCGACGTACTGCAATTAACATTTGTATGGAAGTCAGCATGATGATAGCCAGAAAAACAATAACTGTCTGGGTGACCGCAGCCATCGAAAACGTTAATTCAATAAATCCATCAAATCCAACCAATTTCATCAACAGTAATAAAAATACGCGTGACACGAGAATTCCTATACCAATTCCAATTGCTAACGCCCCGGCGCTAAGCAACGTATTTTCAATGATCAAAAGGCGTGCGACCGCGCTTTTAGTAAGCCCAATCAACTGATAAAGCCCAATTTCACGGCTTCTACGTTTCAAGAAAATCGAATTCGCATACACAACGAAAATCCCTGCAATGAACAATAGAAGAATACCTGCCACCTTGAACGCCGCTCCCATTGACCCACCCGACCGTTCAACAACCGAAGGATCGTGTTGCAAAGTTGCAAACACGAAATACAAAACAACGCTGAAAATCAGAGCAAAAAAGTACAAATAGTAATGCTTAATATTCTTTCGCATACTTCGGATAACCAAATCAAAGAGCGTCAACGCTGTCACCCCCGAGCACGCCTTGCACTTTCAGGATCTCCTGGAAGAAAGCTTGTCTCGTCTTATCGCCGCGGTACAATTCCGAATAAATATTGCCGTCTTTCAGGAAGACGACTCGGCTGCAATAGCTCGATGCGACAGGATCATGCGTCACCATCATGATCGTTACACCGCGCTGTTTATTCACATCTTCCAATGTTCCAAGCAATGAAGACGCCGATTTCGAATCAAGTGCACCCGTCGGCTCATCCGCGAAAACCATGGACGGCTTGTTGATCAGTGCACGTGCCGCTGACGTCCTCTGCTTCTGCCCGCCAGAAATTTCATGCGGGTATTTATCCGCAAGCTCTTTGATGCCCAGCAGATTTGCAATCGTATTGAACTGGTCCTCCGCTACCCGTTTTTTCATCTTGCCGAGCGACACGGGCAGCAGGATATTCTCCTTCACCGTCAACGTATCGAGCAAATTATAATCCTGGAAAATGAACCCGAGCTGATCACGCCTAAATGCGGACAGTTCTCGATCTTTCATTTTCGAAATATCCGATTCGCCAATCAAAATCGACCCTTCCGTCGTACGGTCAATTGTTGCAAGCACATTCAAAAGTGTCGTCTTCCCGGCACCCGACGCACCCATAATCCCAACAAATTCACCTTCCATTACTCGCAAATCGATCCCTTTCAGCACTTGCACGACATTACCTCGCGTACCGAATGACTTCCGCACATTTTGCGCATGTAATACTGTTTTATATTGTTCCATCCCTTTGACCTCCCTGTTTGCTATAACCTAATCTTACTAATTGTTTGCTGTACGGTCGTTTGATTTGGATGACAAACAGGTCGGTCAACGTTACATTTTCGTCACTTACGTGTAGCATCAAACTCATTTTCGATTGGAAACGTCATGGAGACGTTCGTCCCTTTGCCGAATTCCGAATCTATTGTCAGTAGAATCCCGATTTTCATCGCCACTTGTTGGGCCAAATAAAGACCCAGTCCCGTCGCCGCGTTATACAATCTTCCTGTATTTCCCGTGAACCCTTTATCGAACACTCTCGGCAAATCATGCGCCGGAATGCCCGGTCCTTCATCTATTATGGTTAACACACCGTGCCCGCCAGCTTTCCGGTGCGTCGCTATGAAAATCGTTCCGCCTGCTGGACTGTATTTAATAGCATTTGTCAGCAACTGGCGAATGATGAAGCGGCTCCATTTGCTATCCGTCACAATTTCCAGTTCCTTTTCATCAATATCAATGGAGATATTTTTCTCCAAACACCATGGTGTCAAATCTCGCAATTCCGCCGCAACAAGCCGGTACATATCCGTTTGCGCGAGCACATAATCCGTCTCAAGCGTCGGCATTCGCGACATATACAATTGCCTGTCAATGAGCAAATGCACCCGCAACCATTCCGCTTCAACCTTACGCATTGCGGGATACTCACGGTTCGCATCGATCGTCATTTTCATTGCGGTCAAAGGCGCTTTCACTTCATGTACCCAGGCGGCAGTATAATCACTTTCGATAAGATTCGCCGACTTCATTTCCGAAAGCTTCCCTATATGTTCATTCGCAACGCGCGTCAAGAATTCATTCGTCACCTGATCGCGATTGAACACAGGTTCCGGCAGCGCTTCTTGCCAATGCAAATCGTTTTCATTCGATATATGTAAAAGTTCCTTCGTATAAGACGTCTCTTTTTTATAACGCCAAAGAAGAAAAACGATGAAACCTGTAATGAGCAATACATTTAAATAGACGAGAGAACTTATATTCATCGCTAATCCTCTGTCCATCCACACGAGCATATCAGTGAATACAAGCGCGATCATAAACAGGACAATCCAGCTTTTCATATCTTTTAAATAGGACATAAACACTTACAATCCCCCTTCACAGCGTCACCGCCATATACCCCATCCCTTTTTTTGTGACAATCGCGTCACCGAGTCCGATGTCCACAAGTTTCTGCCGCAATCGAGTAACATTAACCGTCAGCGTATTGTCATTGACAAAACGTTCATCATCCCACAATTTGCGTATTAACTCATCTCTCGAAACGATTTCATCTTTCGCCTGCACAAGCACAGTCATAATGAAAAACTCGTTTTTTGTCAATTCCACATCGATGCTGCCCTTTCGGATCACGCCCCGTTTCATGTCGATGACAGCCCCATTCCACTCAAGCACATCGACAGATTCCTCCGCATATGCATATGTACGACGCAACGTCGCCTGAATTTTCGCAAGTAACACATCCGTATGGAAAGGTTTCTGCACATAATCATCCGCCCCCATATTCATTGCCATCACCATATCCATCGGATGATCGCGAGACGACAAAAAGATGATTGGCACTTTCGACACCGCGCGTATTTCGCGGCACCAATGGAACCCGTCATACGCGGGCAACTGTATATCCATAATGACCAAATGAGGCTTGGCCTCAACGAACGTCGACATCACATCATGAAAGCTTTCCGGTCCCTTCACCTCAAACGACCATTGTCCAAGTCGCTCTTTCAGTGAATCAAAAATCGCCTGATCGTCCTCCACAATAAAAATCTTCATATCCATCCGTTGCACTCCCCTTCTTACTTGCATTATACGTGTTAAGAGATGCGGATTTCGACTAGGAAGCTGGAATATGGTTATTTTAGTATGGAAATCAGCCTAGATAATGAGCTTTGCACAGAAGATTTATCGTTTACCACCGACTTAAAGTGATTTACCATTGACTCGGCGCACTTTACCACCGACTCGCCTATTTCGACAATCATCATCTTCAATCTAACGTTGCAACAGTCACAATAAAATAATTTTACTGACTGATTCGGCATCCTATTATTATGGATTTCGGACTGTCCACGAACTACCGAGAACAAGCGACTTACAAGCGTTTTCACTTCTCAATTCAGCATCCTATTTTCACCAGAAAACAAACCTCATTCACATTTGTTGTAATTAACATTCACCCGTTATTATGTTATGGTAGGTTACAAGACATGGTTGCTGACTGTTCAGCCAACAGATATGTCTTCTTTTTTTAGCCACATTTGATTTATTCATCTACTATTTGGCTTACTGCTATTTAGTAAAAAACACAGGAGGTACGTATGTTAAAATTTGAAAACGTCAGCAAAGTATACGACGACGGATTCAAAGCCGTTGATTCCATCAGCTTTGAAATCCCAAAAGGCGAATTACTCGTACTCATCGGCCCGAGTGGTTCAGGTAAGTCTACAACGATGAAAATGATTAATCGGATGGTGCCGCATACGAGCGGAACGATACTGATTGATGGTAAGGATACAAACTCTTATGTCGCTTCCGACCTTCGCAGAAGCATCGGTTATGTCATCCAGCAAATTGGGCTCTTCCCTCATTACACGATTGAAAAGAACATCTCCATTGTTCCACAGCTGAATGGATGGAGCGAGGAAAAAACGAAAGCGCGTGTCCTGGAACTGATGGAATTAGTCGGACTCGATCCAGCCATTTTCGCAACTCGCTATCCTAAAGAACTATCAGGTGGACAACAGCAACGCGTCGGCATTGCCCGTGCACTTGCATCAGACCCCGACGTCATTCTCATGGATGAACCGTTCAGTGCACTTGACCCGCTGACTCGGGAACAATTGCAAGGAGAATTGATTTCATTACACAAAAAACTAAATAAGACAATCATTTTCGTTACACATGACATGGATGAAGCACTTAAAATGGGCGATCGCATCGCCATTATGAAAGACGGAAAGCTGCTTCAATTGGACACCCCTGAAAAGTTGCTTCATGAACCCGCCCACGGTTTCGTTGAAGAGTTCATCGGAAAACACCGCATCATCCAAAACCCTGAATTGATGCCTGTCATCGACATCATGTCGGAATCAATCATCACGAGTTTTCCTCAAAGTTCTCCCGAAAAAGCCATTTCACTTATTCGTCAGCGAAAAATTACAGACCTGATTATTGTGGATGAAGACAAAACTTTGCTTGGCATTGTATCTGCATACGATGTCATCAAGAATCTAACAACGATTAAAACGATTGAAGAAGTCATGGCGCCTGTCGAGCATTACTTACAAGACACGACGTCAGCAAAAGACGCCATCATCATGATGGACGAAACGCCATTCGGCATGATTCCTATCGTCAACGACAAGAAAAAAGTCGTCGGCCTAGTTACTCGAGGTTCATTATTATCCGCCATGTCGAGCCAGTGGACAGAAACGGAGGATACTCATGAATAATTTATCAATTTGGCAACAACTTACACAACAACTACAAATGCGTTGGGGAGAAGTGTTGGAGGCGACATCCGTCCATATCCAGCTTGTCTTTTTCTCCATGCTTATCGCTATTGCGCTCGGTGTTTCACTCGGAATTCTCGTAACACGTGTCCCAAAATTATCTACATTAGTGCTAGGCGGCGCAGGCGTCATGCAGACCATTCCAAGTCTTGCATTACTCGGTTTCATGATTCCGCTGTTTGGAATCGGCGTCAAAACGGCGATCGCTGCACTATTCCTTTATTCACTGCTGCCGATTATCCGCAACACCTACACGGGAATCAAAGACGTTGACCCCGCTACCCGTGAAGCGGCTAAAGGGATGGGGATGACGAGTGCACAGATTTTATTCAAAGTCGAATTGCCTTTAGCGATTCCAGTCATCATGGCGGGAATCCGTACAGCTGCGGTCATTAACGTCGGTAACGCGACACTTGCCGCATTTATCGGCGCGGGTGGCTTAGGGGACTTTATCTTCCTCGGAATTACACGTGGAATTGACGGATTGATCCTTCTTGGCGCAATCCCCGCAGCATTGTTGGCGATCGTACTTGAACTGTTCTTCAGCGGCGTTGAACGTTGGACGACACCGAAAGGACTGAAAGCCGAATGAGGAAACGTATTTTCGCAATCCTATCGGCTGTCATGGTGTCCGTGCTGCTGAGTGGCTGCATTTTCATCGAAAAAGATTCGTTGATCCTCGGTTCTCGTAACAATACAGAGAGCATCATTTTGTCCCACGTGATGGGGCAACTCATTGAGGATAAAACCGATATCGATGTCATCTACAAAGAAAATCTAGGCGGCTCCAACGTTGTATGGAACGCAATGATTAACGATAAAATCGATGTTGTTCCCGATTACACTGGGACAATTGTCGTCAACTATTACCATGAAGAGCCCGGTGACGCTGACGAGACGCTTGAGTTAACGCGGCGGCTCGTCGGCGAAGATGGCATTATCGCCTTCGACACATTCGGCTTCAACAACACGTACACATTAGCTTTATGGGAAGATAAAGCGGAAGAACTCGGCGTGGTGACATTTAGTGACTTCGCTAAGTACTCCAATGATTTCATACTCGGCGCGGTCTTTGAATTCATTGACCGTCCAGATGGTTTGCCAGGCTTCTCGGAAGAATACAATCTAACGTTCAAAGACGTCAAAGGCATGGACCACGGCATCATGTACCGATCCATTAACGCAAACGAAGTCGACGTCATCAACTCGTACACAACAGACGGCCAGCTTCAGGAATTCGACCTACGCGTGCTCGAGGACGACAAATCATACTTCCCTCCTTACCACGCCCTCCCGCTCGTTCGCGAGGAAATTTTGGAGGAATACCCTGAAATCGAGGAAGTTCTCAAATCCCTCGCAGGTATGATCAACGAAGAAGCAATGCAGAAGATGAATGGCCAAGTCGATAACGACGGCATGATGGTCGAACAAGTCGCACATGACTTTTTAGTGGAAGTTGGATTGATTGAGGCGGAATGAGTTCTTCTCTTAGTGAGTTGTAAATGGAGCACACTTTAGACTGGAGGATTGCCTTGCATGCGGTTATCACCGACTCTACGGCAAGTATCACCGACTCGGGAACACTTATCACCGACTCTCGACCTGTTATCACCGACTTGAGCGGAGTTATCACCGACTCGGTGCACTTTATCACCGACTCACCTTTATACGCTCCATTTACACACAAAAAAGCGCACAATTCATGTGCGCTTTTTGTTTTCTCCCTAAATTTTAATTCTATAAGTCCGCCCTCGTTTTGTTCCCCTCGCCTCCAACTCCATCGACGCCAACAACCGATGTGCAGTTTGCTGCCGATCAACATGTAGAAACTCCCTACAATCTTTATTCGTCATCTCGCCTCCGAACAAATGAAACCAATCGCGGATGGCTTGTTCATGTGCGGTACGACTCGTCACCCCGCAAGCCAAACAGCGCCAGCCACCCATATATTTCTCCATTCCCAAAACACCACACTCCGGACAAATCACACCCGTGCGAAAATCATGCTTCGGAATTTTATACATTTCGCTAATCGGTGACGGCCTGAAAGATCTATGACTCTTCTTCAAATCAACCAATAACTTGGAAAACGTCTTTTCTTCCAACAGTGGGGATTCTGTAGGGAGCTTGCGGATAAATGTGGGGACCGAATGGGGGAATAAAATCGGAACGACCGTATCAAACACGTCAATCCGCTGTTTCGCATAGGCGAGTACAACAGCTCCATACACAGGAATCGACACACCTCGACTACTCAACCAATCCTGAAACAACTCACAATTGCTCTCCAACTGAGCAAGCGGACTTTGAAAGCCCGTCACTTGACCGGAATCCGACTTGCGGATCAACTGCGGCGGATTTGCCGTCACTATCAGCTCACCTGAAATATTCTTCACTTCGAATAAAACCGCAAACCATGGCGTCACCAACAACGTATCCACTTGAAAATACGTACTCGACATAAGAGACATATCGTGAAAAACCCCATGCTTCATGGAAAACGAATACCTATCAAAAACCTTGTCCAACTCCTGTTCACCGCCAAATCCGGCTTGAACAGCGGCTAACCTCGCCGACAAAATCGGCATCATTTCATGGGTATTCGGCAAACGGCCAATAGCTGCATCCAAACTCGCAAGCATAAGCGGCGCCATTCTTCTCTTATAAATGAACACAATTCAACTCCATTCCTCATATTTCGTTACCTATGAATCTACTACAAAAAGAACATTCAGTCAATTAAGATATCTAATTGGAATCGTATCCTGCCAGATAACTATTCTTCGCCCCACCTTTAACTCCCCCTCCCCTTCTTACATTTTTGTCACTACTCTAATTCGGGTAAAAGCTTGTGGTACAATTTAGGTAACTTCTATAATAGGACGTGAAATTGATGTTCACCATTTTAATTGTCGAAGATGAAAAGAAAATCAGTGACTTGGTTGCAGAGGAATTAAGAAAATGGGGCTATACCGCTCAGACAGTTGAAGATTTTCAAAAAGTAGAAGAGTCATTTCAATCTACAAACCCCCACCTCGTCATAATGGATATTAACTTGCCTTATTACAACGGCTTTCATTGGTGTGAACGAATTCGTCGTCATTCTAATATACCGATTCTCTTTCTCTCATCTCGTACAGAGATGATGGATATGATGATGGCGTTAAACATGGGTGGCGATGATTTCATCCAGAAACCTTTTTCGATGGAAATGCTCCTCACGAAAGTTCATACTCTTCTCAGAAGATCGTACACCTATCATCAAATCGAATCGCATGTCATCACACACCGAGACATGACGCTCCATGTAAAAAAGGCAGTTATAACCATTAATAATCAAGATATCGAGCTAACAAAGAACGAATTTAAAATCCTTTGCGTCTTGCTCGAACACAATAACCAAATTGTTCAGAGGGATGAACTAATGGCTGCTTTATGGGAAGACGAAAGTTTCATCGACGATAATACACTAACAGTTAACATCAATCGACTACGAAGAAAATTAAGCGAATATGGCATTGATGATTATATCCAGACGAAAAAAGGACAGGGGTATATGCTTGTATGAATGTATCCTTTTGGCAGTATTTCACCTTTCAAAAACGCATAATTGCTATGTATGTGATAATCATGTCCTTCATCACGATTATGCTATATATCGAACCAACAATGTCCGTACATATATCCAATGTCCTATACATGAATGCTGTCTCTCTCGGCTTCTTTCTTTCCTACTTAGCGATTGACTATTTTTATATAAAGAAGCATTTCACAAAAATAATGTCCCATTGGAATGATGGAATCTACATTCCGGAAGGCATCGGTGCTCCCAAAACATACGAGCAGCACTTATATAGACAATGGTTTCAAACAATCAATGAGCAGCATCAACAAAAAATGGTTTCCATCACTCAAGAGAAAAAAGAGTCTTTGGAATTTATGACTTCCTGGTTTCATGAGATAAAAACACCCATCGCCGTGTGCAAACTAATTCTTGAGCAATCATCCAATTACCCCGACTCACAAAGCATTCAAGAAGAAATCTCGCGTATCGAACGGAATGTTGAACAAGCTCTCTACTTTACAAGGTCGGATCATTTCACCCAGGACTATCACATCTCACAAATTGAATTGGATAAGGTCGTCCGCACAGTTGTAAAACAACACGCCAAACAATTTATTCAGCGTAAGATAAGAGCAGATCTTCAGATTGAATCAATTCAAGTGGAAACCGACTCAAAATGGGTAGGATATATACTGTCGGAAGTTCTCTCAAATGCATTGAAATATAGTCTTGATGAAGGCACAATTTCCATTCATTCTGAAGAGGATAAAAAAGAGGTTCGATTGACCATTACAGACAACGGGATCGGCATATCACAAGCTGACCTACCTCGTGTTTTCCATCTAGGATTCACCGGTAGCAACGGAAGAATTCATCATAAATCTACTGGGATGGGACTATATTTAGCGAAGAAATTAACGACTAAAATGGGACATGAGCTATCGATTACGTCGCAAGAAAATCAGTATACTACCATTACCATCCACTTCCCAAAACGGTTAGATT
This sequence comes from Sporosarcina quadrami, assembly GCF_014836615.1. GTDB lineage: Bacteria > Bacillota > Bacilli > Bacillales_A > Planococcaceae > Sporosarcina > Sporosarcina quadrami. The sequence goes on from NZ_JACSQN010000011.1 coordinate 14,994, forward strand.
ACTATGCGATCGTTACCTAAAAAAACGAGAGAGCCAATGCTCCCTCGTTTCTATTATGAATTTACAAGTTTGATCGCTGTCGCTAAGGTTATTCTGTAATAACCGCCATACAGCAATGAGTACACGATTGTGCAAATGATAACAGGCGTAACGAAGTTGATGTCCATTACATGAGATAAGGCGCTGAGAATTATGGAACTGTGTCCGATGCCGACGATGAGCGGCAACAAAAACTGGATAATTGTTTGTCTAGCAATCAATTTTTTCACTTTCCGCTGACTCAAGCCGAGATTACGTAAAGTTTGATACCTTTTACGGTCTTCCGTCGTTTCAGTCAACATTTTAAAGTAAATAATACTGCCCGTAGCGGTTAAGAAAACAAGCCCCAAGAAACCGAAAACAAATATAAGGAGTCCATAAATCGATTGCGCTTTCTCATTGTTTTCTGAAAAACTATAAAAATCCATGTGAGGCTCATATCGATCAAGCTCAGGTAAAACACTACCTTCATATATTGTCCTCAATTGCTCAGTTAACGGACCTGAATTTTCTTGGTCAGCAACCTTTACGATACGTGTCAGTATTGGAGTAATTCCTTCTTGTATCTGTTTATAATCCTCATCGTTCAAAATAAGAACTGATGGTTGAACGCCATAGTTAAATATGGATTCGATTTTATTCCCCACCACATGAATTGGCTTTTCAATCCCATTCATTGCTAAAGAAATAGTTCGACCTACATTCCCATCCTCTTTTTGTGAACCTATGAAATTGCGACCTAGCATGATTGTTTTACCTTCAGCGAGCGTGGATATTGCTTGACGATCCATTTGATCGGCAAGGCGATTATATGTTGCTAATGGAATGGCAGCAAATTGCTGTTCAAAGTAATAGTAACCACCTGGAATAGTTTCCAGGTCATCGGCTTTCCCTGATATCATGAGATACTCAAATGTTTCATCAAAAAGGATTGAATTGTTTTTACTATTGGTTAAAACAGCAGACATTTCCTCATTCAGCTGTTCTCCAGTGACTTCAAACTGGTAACTGAATGGAACGTGATCCTCCAATGTCTGCAAGGTGTTGTAGTACATCGTATAAGCAAAACCAAATGCAACTAGCGTTACACCATTTAATACGGATATGACTGTTAAGATTATTGCATTACTTTTTAATCTACTTTTCAATTGGGTGAATGTAATTAAATTCTTCCACTTGTAATATGCACCCTTCTTGTTTTGCAGGATATGGACGAATAACCCACTAGCAGAATGAAAAAGCATATAGGAGCCTGCCACTAAAAGAATGATTACTCCGCTAAAGTTACGTCCAAAATGAGTATCCCAACTTTTCGAATCATATGCATGCAATAGACTCCAATAACTAATGCCTAGCAATCCAAAAGCTAATAACGCAATAATTGAGGACGGTTTCACCACGGACTGTACTTTATTTTTTGCTTGAAATAAGTCGATGAGCTGAAAGCGATGAATAATCCGAGATCCCTGGAATGACGTCAACAGCATCATCAATAAAAAAACAATTACAGTTTGCACGATAGGTATTACGTTAACTGTGAAATGAACAACCAGATTAATCCCCATTATTTTAAGAAGCATCATACTGAAAAACACGGAGAATACTTGCCCCAATCCAATACCTACTCCTAACGATAGAAGGCTGAGTACCATATTTTCGTAAAACAGCATTCGGCCAATTTCCGTTTTTGTAGCTCCTACTAGTGCATAGATACCGATTTCTTGCTTTCTATTCCGAATAAAAAACGTATTCGAATACCAAACAAAAATTGCAATAAAGACAAGCAATAAAATAGAAGCTCCAGTTAAAACCGGTCCAATCTTATCTTCTCTCCCAAAAGCATCTGCAATCTGATCGTTGTATTGTAAGGAGACAAAAGTGAAATAGATTAGTACGCTAAACGTGAGAGAAGCGATGTAAATGAAATACCTTCCGAAGTTATGTTTCAGGTTTTTCAGGACCACATCATACAAACTCATGGTTTCCGCCCCCCATTGAAGATAAGGTCGTCACCAATTGATCAAAGAAACGTTTTCGCTCCTTATCCCCTTTCACCAATTCCGTAAACAAACTGCCATCCTTTATGAAAATGACCCGGTCGCAATAACTAGCTGCGAATGCATCATGCGTAACCATGAGGATTGTTGTTTGAAAGTCCCGGTTCAATACGTTAAAAGCATTTAACAAATCCATTGATGACTTTGAATCTAATGCCCCAGTAGGTTCATCCGCCAAAACCAATGAGGGATTATGAATAATTGCCCTTGCTGCCGCAGTTCGTTGCTTTTGCCCACCTGAAGTCTGATAAGGGTACTTTTCCAGAATACCTTGAATGCCAAGCACAGAAGCGACCTCTTCAACTTTGCTGTCTATCGTTGCAACCGCTTGATTTGCAAAGGCCAATGGTAACAAGATATTCTCCCGAATTGTCAAGGAGTCTAGTAAATTATAATCTTGAAAGATGAATCCTAAATTCGTTCTTCTAAATTCTGATAACGGTTCATCACGCAAGCCAGTAATATCTTTTCCATTGATTTGAATACTACCAAGCGTCGGTTTGTCAATGGTAGCTAAAATATTGAGCAACGTTGTTTTCCCTGCTCCAGAAGGACCCATGATGCCTACAAATTCACCTTTATGTATTGTCAGGTCCACTTCGTTTAAGACCGGAAAAAGATTCGTTTTCGTTCCATACACTTTTTCAATGCCACGAGCTTGTAATACAACATCCACTTGTCATACCCCCATATCTTCTCTTGCTTTACTATTACAAGCATACATCGAGAAGAAATGGTCATCCATAGATTCGACGAACAAATCAGATGGTAATCTTACATTTTCGTCACTACACATTCCCCTATTCACCTTGTTATGAATACTCACTACTACCATGCAATTCGATCATACTTCGTAAAAAGCGTATCGTTTGATCTTCTTCAATTAATTGCGTTTGAATCCACTCAACCTCACGTTCCAGCAATCTACTAATCCGCTCCACCGCCTGCCCATGTTTCTGAGGGGTGATGAACTCCATAATCTCCTCCAATTCAAACACAACCGATTCCGGCAATGAACGTTCAAGCGTTTTCAATCCTAACGCAGCCCGTTCCGGAGCATATCGGAACAATAAAACCCGCCCCAAATGATTAACAACATTCGTCAACATCCGCACCGACCAAATATCATTTCCCCGTGCAGCTGACTGTTTATATTGATACAAAAACCACGCGACATCCAACACATCATCACGATATTGCTCCCCAGAGATCGTCAGCCCTTGCGTATGTAAAAACTCCTCCATCACATTTTCCGGATCATACAACACCTTAAAATGATCACCGCCAACGAACGATTCCTTCGTCACTGTGAATAAATCAATATGCAGCATATCGTCATATACAGCAATGATTTGAGGTGCAACAATGAAAATATCATCCATTAAAATAGTATCCCGATACGCATGCACATGATTCATCCGATTGGAGAGGAACTGCTCTTTATTCTCCTCGTTAACTAAACAATACAAATCGATGTCCGAATGCGCATCATGCTCGCCCCTGCCCATCGATCCCTTCAAAAAGATCGCCTGTACAAGCGGATCACTTTTCAAACTCTCACTTATCTTCTCAACCGCCAATTCTTGACTTAACATACGTCTTCTCCCTCACTTATCAGTTTCAAATAGAAATCTCAAAAACCTGAAATACATTCCCTTCGCCATAGCCATCCTTCACTGTATGTATGACGACATCCTTAAATCCATTTCGTTTTAGCAAATCCTCAAATTCGCCAAGTCCATACACCCGTATCGGAAAGTCCATCAACTCCGTCTTCACCAACTGTTCGTCCACTATCGATTCATATTTCAGTTGGATGAAAAGCACTTTTTCATCTTCCTTATAATGAACCTTTCTATATTCCTTAATAAGCTCCTCATCTATTACCAGCTCATTCGTTTTCAACCATTCCGGAATTTCTTCCACCTCATCAGGCGTCGTGACGATCGTAATCAGTAACTTTCCATCACTCGCTAAAACAGACTTCATATTCTGCAAACTTCGGTCAACCAACGTTTCAGGAACAAGTGAAAATGACCCGATCGGAATCATTACAAGATCATACTTTTCCTCACTAATAAAGTCCTCTATCCTTTGTTTACTGACAATCGGTTCCAGGTCCAGTTTCTTCCCCTTCTCCATACACATCTTCAGCATTTCTTCAGACATATCAAATCCTTCAATATCAATCCCTTTTTGCATGAACGGGATAAGCATCCTTCCATTACCACACATCGGCTCCAATACTTTTTTCCCGTTTGCAAATGAAAGATAAAAATCTAACTCCTTATTATTCGCTACAGACTTATCGCTTTCATACACTTTTGTACAAAGTGCCCCATAGTATTCTTTCATGTAAACTACTCCCATCCAAAACCATTAAAGAACCATTTCGCCACAACACACACTTTCTCCTTTAATCGCACGACAAAAAAGACACCACTCCCATTCGAAGCGATGTCGTAAAAAGGAACTTTATTCATTTTGTATAATCAATCCTCATGCATATGAATGTAAACCTGCAATGACAAGGTTCACAAATACTTGATTGAACACAATGAGACCAAATCCGATAATCCCCATCCACGCCGTCCGTTTCCCTTCCCAACCGTTGGAAGTCCGCAAATGCAGGAATGCAGCGTAAAATAGCCAAGTGATTAGCGCCCAAACTTCCTTAGGATCCCAACCCCAAAAACGCCCCCACGCTAGATGCGCCCAAATCATCGCAAACAATAACCCACCTAATGAGAACAATGGAAAGCCTACAATAATTGTGCGATAGGTTATCTCATCCATTACCACCGGGTTTACTTTAAGCGTTAAAGGCTTTACTAGTTGAATGATTTTCTTCTTCGTTATGAGCCGGATTAAAATATACATGCTTGTCCCTACAATAAATGCCCAAAGGATTGAATTGAGCTGCTTCGCGTCGATGGAATTAGATAATTCCAGTACTCCGATCGCTCCTTCAGTATCTATAAGAACCGCTCCATCATTTACGACAATCGCCGGCATTTTATAAGTAGCTTCTTCCATGACCTGTTCTTTATTTTCAAATTGAACTATCTTTTCGTCCATTGTCATTGAAAAAGTCATCGAGGAAACAATAAATCCGACAACAACAATTAGACAATACATGACTACTTCCAAGCCTCTTGTATGCTTAGTCCTCTCCTCCACATTCAATACATTGAGTAAATAAATGACGCCAGTCACAAACGCAAAGGAGAGTATTGCACTCGAAACAGCGACAGTTATGACATGGATTGTCAGCCAATTACTTTGAAGCGCAGGAATTAAAGGAGATGCCTCCCTTGTAAAAACTGCCCCATACCCGATAATAATAAGTGAAACCGGTATCGAGAATAGCGCTACAATAATCTGTTTATACATTTGGTACATAATTAATGTACTTCCAATAAGCATAATGCCGAAAAACGTCATGAACTCATACATATTGCTAACTGGTGCATGTCCTATCGCTGTCCAACGAAGGAAAAAGTAGACCAGTTGTAAGAGGAATGATAAGTACGTTACACCTACACCAATTCGTCTAGCCAGTTCTCTCTTAGATTTCACAGCGATTCCGATAGGTATAATCGATATCACTAATAGAATAAATGCGAGAAACAGAGATTGACTACTTAATTCCAATAAATTCACTTTCATTTGACGAACCTCCAACTCCTATAACGGCTTAACATGTCACATCGTTATGATCATCACCCATTATAGTCATGTTAGAATTGATTAAGGTCATTTTATCTTCAACGTCTTAAAATCGTTCCTGACCGTCATATCAAGCACTTAAACCAAGCATAGGAGGAGAAATATGGCGACCTCTTTCATCATTGCCTTCAGTCTTTTTAATTTCCTCATTATATATGGATCTCTCTTCTATATAATGAATATGAAAATTACACTAAAACGAGTTATTTGGTGTTTACTCGTTAATTCATTTGTGACTGTATTAGCTATCTATTTTCAGCATTCTCTTTGGATTCCAATGGTTGCTAGCATTTTACTCAGCATGGGTTTATTTTATATATTCTCTAGGAGAAAAATGGTCTTTCTTCACATGTTCGTTATTTATATTATTAGCATCCTAGCGGAATATACGGCACTATTTGTTGTTGTCGCGCTTAACCTACCTTCAATTATTCATGGAGTTCTGATCGTTCTCCTCATTGCAATTGTTGTCGTAATTTATAAAGCGTACTTGCTTCACTACACAGACAAGATTCGACTTTCAATGCTTTCGCAAATTTTATTAGCGCTAATATTAATCATCACTTTTATCGTTTTTTACACACTCATATTTTTACCCGCCGAAAAAGGTGACATCCAAATTTCCACAATCAATTTAATGACTTTATTTGTTTATTTTTTAATAATGATTGGGCTGACAAGTGTACTTTTACGTACAATCAGTAAGGAAAATTTATTGAACCAAAAAATGATTGAGCAACAGCAATTCACACAATACATGCATGCATTAGAACAAGTGAACCGCGAGATGCAAACATTCCGGCATGATTACGCGAATATCCTTTTATCATTAAGAGGTTATATAGAGCAAGAAGATTTAGTAGGTTTACGAAAGTATTTTAATGATCAAATCATAAAAGAAGAACAACGTACGTTATTTAAAAACCAGATGTTCAGTCAGCTTGAAAATCTTGAAATGATTGAAATAAAAGGGTTAATCGCAACGAAACTACTCATTGCTGATGAATACCATATTCCTATGAATATAGAGATTCCGGACACTATTCACGATATCGCTATGGATCGTATTCATCTGTCACGCATCCTTGGTATTCTTTTAGATAATGCAATTGAAGCTAGCACCTCTTTGGATGACCCTAAGATTAATCTTGCTTTCATAGCTATGACAAACAACGTAGTAATTGTCATTGAGAATAAAACAACGAGCGATATTGTAAATAGTAAACATTTGTTTGAAGAACAGTATTCGACAAAGGGAGAAAATCGTGGGATCGGTCTCTATAACCTCAGAAAGATATTGTCTAACTACGACAATGTTACGCTAAACTCACGCATTGAAAATCATTGGTTTATACATGAAATCATTATTGACGGAGGGATGTAAGTGAGGATTATCCTATGTGAAGATGATGATCTACAAAGAAACTTTCTACATAAAACCATTACAAACTATGCGCTATTTCATGAGCCAAGCATTGAAATTGTTCTTTCCGCAAGCCAACCAGATGAAGTATTATCCTATTTAGAACAGCGGCAAGCGGATTGTTATTTTTTAGACATTGAGTTGAATCACCCGTTAAACGGGATGGATGTTGCGGTAGAAATTAGAAAAAGAGATCCATTAGCAACAATTATTTTCATTACGACACATGCTGATCGATTAAAACTTACATTCACTTATAAATTAGCAGCACTTGATTTCATTGTGAAAGACACACCCGAGCAAATCAGCAAACAAGTTATTGAGGTTCTGCAAGTAGCATTCAATAAATATAAACAGCTTGGTGAATTTGATCAATCGGAAATGTTGCAAATTAAAATTGGCGAGCGCATTAAAAATATCAAGATTCACGACATCTATTTCATTGAAACATCCTCTAGTCCACATAAGCTTGAATTACATGAGAAAAATGGATACTACGAATTTTACGGTAAACTGAAAGAATTTGAAGAACTAGCTGAGTCCTTATATCGATGCCATAAAAGTTTCTTAATAAACCTTCAGCACGTGAAAGAACTTAATGCAAAAGAACGGACAGTCACAATGGCAAATGGGGCAGTTTGTTCAATTTCATTTCGTCTATTTCGGGAATTGCAACGAAGACTTTCGCTAATGAATGAAACGAAATTATAGGCGAACCGTATACAGACTGCTTTCTAATGCAAAATAGACTTACCACACATCAAAAAACCAAACCAAGCCATATTAAGATGGCAAACGCAAATACGATATGGGAGGTTTTCAGTATGAAACAAGGTGCACATAGCAATATGTATTCCAATCCAAAGACACCGGGGAATCGTAATGAAGTAAAAGAAGAGATTTCCATGGAGCTTGCGGAACTTGGTAATTTGACACCGAAGCAAGAGAAAATGACACCGAATCATCGGGAGACGGCAGAGAAGGATAAGCATTATTAACAACATCATTCACTAACTGCAGGGTCATTAAAATTCACCAACAAAAACGACAGATCAGGATAGAACAATCTCTCCTCTCTGTCGTTTTATTCTCCTTCAAACAATCTTACTCGTATTGATCTTCCAGGCAGCAAGTATATACAGAACAATCGATGTTGCAAGCGTAATCGGTATTGCCTGGTACCACATCTGATCATTTTGCTGGAGGATCATGTCACCGGGCAGCAGGTTTGCAAATGGGTTGAACCAGGAGAACGGACCCCAAGTAACGAAGTTGGACAGGAAGTAGCCGCCCGCCAAGGTCAATAATACGACAGCCAAAGTGGCAAGTGTCTGTTTGAACAGGAGGCTGTATAGGAAATACAAAGTGATGACCATAAGGATGGCTACTGATACAAGGAGAATCCCTTTTGTCATGTAGCTGGAAATCGTTATGAATTCGATGGCGTTATTCTTTTCGATCAGCATTGGATAATTAAATGTACCTTTTTCACCGAATAGGAGGCCAATCAGTCCAGCTGACAGGAGGACAGTCCCCGTCATAATTACATACAATAAGACCGAACTCCAGAACTTGCTCGTTACAATCCAAGTTTTCTTAAGCGGTTGTGTGAATAACTGATTGATGGAATGATTTTCGTACTCTCCAGACATCGATTCACCAATCACCAATATGAGTAGAACGAAAGCTCCAAAATGGATGTACAGGTCAACAATCTGTTTCATGAAATTCGGCATTGCCACACTATATATATCATGTTCGGGCGCTATGCCTTCCTTCAATAGCTTTTCATTCAGAGTCGTGCTCGTATGGATTTCTTTTTCCGATAGAGGGAAGTCACCGCCTTCATTCTTATAGACTAATGTATTGGCGAAGATTTCATTTTGCAAAGTTAACTTCCGTTGCCAGTCATCCGATGAGGCTATGCCGTTCAATTCATATAATTGGTCACGAATTTCCGAATTCATTTTTTGCAGCTTCAATTGCTCTTCATCTTCGGGACTATTCTCTAAAGCTATCCGGTGGACTCTTGAATTCGCTTGACTCGCCTTCGTCTGATTGGCAATTTGCTCCTTCTCCTCTTTTTCAATATACGATTGAAAGGTGACATTGCGTGCGAATAACAAAGCGATTCCAATAATTAGAAGCAGCATGATATAAAGAAACCTCTTGCTAAAGAAGATTTTTTTGAATTCAAATAGCAACAGTTTCATCGGTCTTCTCCTTCGCAAACAATTCCTGATAGCGTCTTTCCGCACCAATTTTCTTCGTTTCTATGGAGGTGATGGTGATACCATTTGCTTTCATAATATCCAGGAAGTTCTGCAAAATCACTTCTATTTCCAAAAAGCTGATAACCCCCTCAATCATCGTGCATGAGATGCCTGCCTGTTTCAAAACCGTCGTCGCTTTCAACGGATCATCCACATTGACAAAGTACTGATTTGAAGAAAAGTCTTGAAGAGATTCCTTTAGAAGTGCTCCATCTTTCATGAAATAAATGATATTCGTCAAGCGGTCAATTTCATCCAGATTATGTGAAGAGAGAATAATAGTTGTGCCTTCTTCATATAGCTCCAATAGGATATTGCGCATATTGATGGCACTTGTCGGGTCAAGCCCGTTCAACGGTTCATCCAGCAATAATAATTTCGGTTTATTGATAATCGACATGGCAAGCAGCAAATGCTGCTTCATGCCAAGCGAATAATTCCTCACTCTTTTTTTCATATAGCCCGTCATACCCACACGATCGGTCACTTCTTTAATGTGGGATAAAGGGATCTTTTGCACATGACAGATGAATTTCAAATGGTCGTACCCTGTCAAATCCCCATAGAGGATCCGGTTATCCTGCAAATAGGACACTTCGTAAAAGATGGAAGCATCTGTGTTCTTTTTGCCGACCAATTCAACGCTTCCTTCATTAAATGGCAGCAAGTTCGTCATGCAGTTCATTAAAGTTGTTTTTCCAGCGCCGTTCGGACCGACAAGTGCGATAATCTGCGGAGATTCGATTGTAATGTCAATCCCTTTTAAAACAGGTTGTTTTTTATAGTGTTTTTTTAAGTTGGATACTTGAACAATCACTGTACAATCCCCCTATTTTTCTATTTTTCATACCCGTTGCTTGTATTGAAATAGTGATAAAAGGTAAGTCGCCACAAGTAGAATTCCACTACCTACACCAAGAACGATCATCCCGTTTGCATAATCGAAGTTGAAATTCTTCAAGGAAGCAGCCATTTCCATCGTGACGATTTTTGGTGTCGAAAAATAATGGAATGGTATGAAGTGCGCAAAACTCGATAAGACTGCCTGGTCCGCCAGCTGCATGCCTAGCAGGATTGTAATAATCGTCAATCCTAGCGCTATAATCGTCCGTTTCGTCAATAACGAGAACAGGAACAACAAGGAATAGCTGAACAGAAGCACCATGAAAAACAGCAGCCCCGACTTTAAGATAAAGATACCCATATTGATAAATTCAAACGAATACTCTTCTCCGTAAACGAGCACCGGATAATTCCAATCGCCCAAGCGGTCGAACACAGTTCCTAGCACGACAGCTACAACCCCGATACCTGCAAGGAATAAAAAGCTCAAAAACATAACGGACAGGAACTTACTGACCAGTATGCTATGGCGATTGATCGGCTGCGTTCTCAATAGATGAATCGATCCGTTAGTGCCCAAGCCCTCTTTTGTAACAATATCGCCAAAAAGGAGAAGGAAGAAGAAGACCCCACCCATGCTGAAGAAAAGGTTTGCGACATGGTTCGTAAAATAGATGCCTGTTGAAGAATATTGGTTGCTATATTTTTCGACAATCTGTCTCTGAAAATCATCATCTCCGACACCCGCCATCGGGTAATACAAGTCATAGGCCGTTTTCCATGATACATCCCACAACCAAAATACCGGTTCAATGTCTTTTTCACTCAACCAATTATATTGTGCCCGCCTCGTCTCCATTGTAAAAAGCGTTGGGAAAGAGGATGTATAATATTGCCTGTTTGCAATGTTGCTATCGAGATCGGCCGGTAAAAGTTCAATTTGACGGTTGAAAACAGCTGGCCAATCTTCTTTTTTATATGCATCCGCTTCATCTCTTTGCTTTTCATATATATTGTTAAAAATCTCAAAATCAGTAGTACCTTCTTCGATCTTCGATAGTTGTGTTTCCATTCCTTCCAACGTACCTTCAAGGGTGGCGACTACTTCCTCCAAGCGGGTCGTATTTATGTAAGCGTATACATAGTAGGCTATGAGAAAGAGCAGTAAAATGAACGACAACATCCGAAAATACTTTGTCTTAACAATCTTATTCACTTCAAATTGAAGCATTCTAATTCCCAAAGATATCCCCCTTTCTTCAATTTCATACTCTATAGTAAACAAAGCAATTCTGGAATAGAACTCCTTTTTGTATAGGAGTTCTCCCGAATGCTTCTCATTTATTTAATTATTCTTCGGCATTGTCTTTTGCCATGGCACAAGGCCCAGAGCAATAAACAGTTCCTGAATAAGTCACTCTGATCATATCTCCGAATGACTGTTGCCCGGAGTAGGAAAGTACACCTGACCAACCACCTACATTGTAATCATAAATACTCTGGATAGGTTCATTTGGTCCAACATAGATATGAATTGTCACCGGCTTGCTCGTAGCAAGCTCTACTTCTGCTTCAGATTGATTTGTTTCCGCCGACGATTGTACAGACATACCGACATAACCCACTACCAGCAGACAGAGAACTGCAACTAATTTCACTACTTTCTTCATTCCTCATCCTCCTAAAATAATAGTAGATCGAACAAAGAACAGATCACACCTCCTTTTTAACGTCTTATAGTTGTAGTTCGACATGAACTCTCCTTCCTCCTCTAGTTATTCGAATATTTTATATTGTGTATATAAATTGTTATGGTAACATTAAAATTAACATTCAATTTAAAAGGGAGGCAATTTTGTGAGGAGTAAAGTTTTTATCACTCTCTTATCGACGCTTTTATTAACCCTGACCGCCTGTTCTGATGAAAAACCCACGAAAGTACAACTTCCTGTTGAAGAATCACAAGATGAAGGCACTTATACAGGAAATCTTCCCACCCTCGGTATTCATAATAAGAATGGGGCCGCTTCAGTTAGAAGAGATAGGTCTTGTCGGGAAAAACAAAATGAAGAATGTAATATTACACATGTGGAGGACGTTAGCAATCTATTATCTGGAACGAGAACTATGCAGGTCACCCCTGGGGAAGAGATAAGTTTCTCAATGCCCACTAACCCTGGCGTACCAATGGAACTGAATGGACTTAAGAATATTGAAATTGATCTTGTACAAATCCACAAGGGAGAACAACTTGTTGTGGAACATAATGGAGAGTCTTTTAATGCACCTCAAGAACCCGGAAGATACAATTACTCTGCCGTTGTCAAATGGATCGGTGACATTAAAGGCGAGGCCAGTTATGCCTTTGCAATAATAGTGAAATAAGGGCTACTAATAATAGTAAAAGCTGTACATAAAGTCGGCTTTCAACTTTACGTACAGCTTTATAATTATCTTTAAATCCTACCTGGACAATTTAATTAACAGAGTTATCTAGATCTTTTTCGCCAGAAAAAACACACTTGGAATCACGCTGAAACAATATCTATATGCAATCATCTTCTACCTGCTCCGTTTCACTACATATACCATCGAAACACTTCCTGCATGTAACTCATTCTCATCCCAATCCCCATAAACATGCACAGTTTCAAAACCGTTCTCGTGTAACAACCGATCCATTTCCTGCGGGTATGAATACCGAAGCAAAATACCGTCTTGCTCCTCGACAATTAAAGCCCCGTCCCAATAAACTTGGCGATTCGTTTGGCAGTCGAGAATTTGCGTCAAGTGATTATACACTTCACGCGAGCTTTCAATCACTTGATGTCCATTTTTATCATGCGAAACCCTTTTTGTGCCATCGGAATCGTCAATCTTCCCGTACCGCAAGCCAATTCCACTATCGGCCCATCTTGCTTCGCCCATTTCAGAATCGTCTTCAAGTCCACCTCATACCCTTCATGTAAATGATCATACATTTCAGGATCAGCGTATTTCTCCAAATTTTCTTCCATATAACTCACAGCGTCAATCCACCTTTTTCATATACAAGCTTTCCTTTGTACCAAACCGCTTCCCGAGTAGAACGTCGCGCTATAGCTTCCGCCGAACAGCTTGCATCTACTAACAAGAAAGTTGCTGCATCCTGTACTTTCGGCCAAACTTGTTCACCTTTTTCGTTGAGTGGCGTGATGCCTCCGGTAATGAAGCCCAAAGACTGCGCTAACGAAACTTCAGAGGAATACCCGTACACCTCTGCAAAACGTCCCGCTTTTTCTAACTGATCGCCATTTCCAAAAGGTGACCAGTGATCTGTCAGGCTATCTGTCCCAAGTTTCACGTCCACACCTTTTGCATGCAACATCGGTAAAGGCATGTTCATTCTCCCAATCGGAACTGTGGAAGCGATCGACATACCTAGTGCAGCCAGTCGCTCAGCCATTTCTTCCGCTTCACTTTTATCCGCATTGGCAAACCAGAAGGCATGACTGATCGTCACTTTTCCATGCAACCCTGCTTCCTCCGCCAAATCAGCAAGACGGGAAATCGCCTGTTTTGCCTTCTCTCCACTTTCATGCAAATGAATGTCGATTCCTGCGTTATGAGCAACGGCCAATTCGACCATTGTTTGAAGGGATGTCTCCATATCCCCATCCACTGTATTCGGATCCAAGCCCCCTACATACGTAGCACCTTGAGCCATCGCTTCTTTCATGAGTTGAACTGAATCGGAATACAGTAAACCGTGCTGTGGAAAAGCGACAATTTCTGATGATAATTTACCAGAATAGGATTCTAACGCTTGTCGGGTAGCCTCCAAACGACGCAACCCACTGACAGGTTCGATATTACAATGCGCTCTGACATGCGTCGTTCCAAATCCTTGAATCATCGCTAAAATCTTTTCTGCCTGCTGTTCCGAGATAGACATTATTTTCGGCAATAAACGCTTCTCTTCCTCAATCCGGTCAAAAATGCTCTTGATCGGTTTTACCGCATGCCACGGGCCACCGAAATACGTTTTATCCAGATGAATATGTCCTTCTTCAAAGGATGGCAGTAGCAACAAACCTCGACAGTCATATGTAGGTAAATCACTGATGAGCTGCGAATCCTCCTCTTTTATCTCAGCAATCACAGCATCTTCAATTCGAATGTGAAAGCGTCCTGTTTTTGTACCGACAACTTGCCAGTCCTCTTTAATGAAACCTGTTTCCAATATCACGTTTGTTAACCAAAAGGATTGCGTCATTTGTCCATCTCCTTAACTCTCTGTATATTTTTATTACTCTTCCATTCCAGCAGACTTTGATTTTTATTCGGATCGTTTTCTACCGTAATTAATTTATGTAAGTGTAGTTGAAGAATTCCGTTCAATTCATCACGTTGTCCTTCAAAGTCCTTTGTCCATTTATACATATTCAAAAGCATTTCCATATCCGGTTTGTATGCACATTTTTCAATTCCTAACACTTGCTTTATATGTCTGCTCAGTATGCGAACTCTCCGTTGCCACAACGGAGGATCCAACCAAATGACAACATCCGCCATATCTAATAGAAGATGATAGGAAGGGCGATACACACCTTCAGCAATCCAGCTTCCTGCAGCATCCATTTCAAGTATTACCTTTATTTGTTCATCTGGGGAACGTTTAATTCGCACACCGTCCACAATATGATAAACAACAGAATCCAATTCCACAAAGGGCATACTCCATTGTTTTGATAGCTCTTTAGCGTACGTCGTCTTCCCGCTTGCAACAATGCCCATAATAAAGATTTTCATAACTTCCGGTACCACCTAACTGCTTGTCTTTCAATCTCTGACGCAAAACTTGCCTTTCCCTCTATGTACGCCTGAATATCATCTGGGAATTGTCGGGCCAACTCCTCTTTTAATTCACAATATTGCTTGGCGATGCTAGGGTGAGAGCGTAAGAAATCTCGGAACGCCAAATGTCTTTCAATTTCTTGTGAGCCTTCATCGTATATATGTACATGATGCGTTCGCTCATTTCCACCTTTTTGAAAATAGCGGCGTCCGGGAATCCCATTTTCACCCTTTGCTTCATAGCCAACACGAGCCATTTCAGCATTAAATCTATCGATCTGTGATATGTCCTTTACAATAGGCATCATGTCGATGATTGGCTTTGCAGCTAACCCGTATATGGATGTACTTCCGATGTGGTGAATGTCAGTTACTTCAGAGCCAAAAATCACTTGTAATCTTTTTGATTCTGTCTCAAAATCCAACTTCCATTTTACTGAGTAGGGCTTCACTTCAACTTTTCGTATGTTGTTTCGCCCCTCACTTATATTTAGTTAATAGTTCTTCAGGTATATGACAATAATCATTTGGACACCTAGCTAACCGATCTTGATGTTCTTCCGCACTTCTCACATAGTTTGTAAGAGGCAATACTTCAACAACAATCCGGTCATAATCCTCTCTCTCCCCAATAACTTCCTTTGCCACTTTTAAGTGTTCAGGATTTTCACTATATACTCCTGTTCTGTACTTCTCGCCTACATCCTGTCCTTGTTTATTCATACTATACGGATCAATGATTTCAAATAAATACCCTATTAACTCCCGAACCGTTACCACTGTCGGATCAAATCCTGTTTTTACACATTCGGCATACCCATCATACTCACCACTAAGTGTATGACTCGTTCCATTCGCTCTTCCTGCCTCTGTATACGTAACGCCAGGTAATGTTTTTATAAAAGCTTGTACTCCCCATAGACATCCGCCAGCCAAATAGACTACTTCCATATTGACTCTCCTTTTTGTTTAATAAAACATATCACGCTAAAATGTATTTTAGATTATTTATTCTTTAAAGGATAACCCTTCTTCTTCTAATGAGTTTCTCATAGTAGGCAACGAAGCTGGTCCAATCCCATGAAGTTTTAGTATTTCTTTTTCCGTGTACGTTGATAGTTCTTGCAAAGTGTCAATCCCTTCGTAAATCAATGCATTTCTTGCGGGTGAACTGAGTTTCGAAAGAAAGCCACTTGCAGGTTTATTCTCCTGGTCACAGGTATGTATCCCTCCATCCTGCATTTTACGTTTCCAATAGTCCCATGCGTTCAAGTACTGCTCCAAATCATGTGGATGGACTTTTTTACAAATCCCAATCCGTGTGTATAACTGAAAGACGACTTCCTCAATCAGTCGTGATGTTGGTATCTGCACATTCTCTAGCAAGGAAAATGAGGATAGCAAGGTTTCCATCGATAAGTCATCCGGAGAAGAGCAAAATGCATAGGTGAAGTCATACAGGACAGGGCCAATCATTGGCGACGGATCAATGACACCAACAAGATTATTGTGTTGAAAGACAAAATTGTGAACGCCTGTATCGCCGTGAAGATAATACTTCTCCTCTTCAGATTCATACATGGCTAATCTTTCAACAATACCTTCCATCCGTACAAAATCTTCATATGGCAATAAATCCCCTATGTTCTCATGCGCATATTCTAAGCTCTTCTTGTTGAAATCAAACCATTTTTGACGGGGTTCACCGCCTATTCTTCCCCAAGCTGATGAGGCAGCTACTTTTTCGTAATGATTGAATAAACCATTAACCAATCGATTCATCCATTCTGACTTCAGTCCCCGGTTAATGTGGGTATGTCCTTCTACGTAATCATAGAGAAAAAATTTCTTTTCTGGATCGACATAGTGCACTTTGGGGAAAAGGTCAATATGGGCATACGTGTTGAAAAAACGTTCAACAATTTCAATTCCATTCGGATGATCTTGTTTTAGCGTGTAGAGTGGGTTTTTATTTTCCGAAATGACATATACCTGTCCATCCGTTGTTCCACTATTTAACTCTCTGATGTCATAGTCCTTTTTTGGAATGATTCTCTTTTCTATAAGTTCTCTTACATTTTGATTCATCACAAAAACCTTCTTTCTAAGGTTACTTTTAAATTAGCAATGGACGTTACTGGTAATATAATTCAGCTTCAATGTTGTCTCTCTATCTTCTACTAAATTTACTTCGACACAACTTTTGTTAATACCTCTCGGGCATAATGATAAAAAGAGGAATGTGGCAAGTTGTGAAGCTTATCGACTGTATACCTTGCAAGTTCCTCAGCTTTCTTCTGATCCCCCAAGTGATAATGGCAAAGGGCTTCATAGCTTTTGGACAAGACCCTTGTTGCGACGTCGGTCGGGCCTAAGTTTCTTTCATTATGCTCAACACGATTCTCTTCAAATATGACAAGCGCTTCTTCATATCTACCAAGTTTCGTTAAAACTCTTGCTTCCAAATCATTTGTCATCTTAATGAATTCTTTTATCGTCTTTTGTGGAAAGTCTATTATATTCTCAACTCTTCCTTCCATTCCTTTCGCGATAGAAAGAGCTTTTTCATAGTCTTTTTCAAAGAATTCTTGTATGAAAATCTGGTTCATTTCATGTTGAAGTGTCAAACTTTCACTCTTAAGAACCTTTGTGAATAAATAACATTCTTCAATATATTTCCGTGCTTCCTCTGGCTTCTGATCATCATAATAAAGCCATGCTTTAGCGTTAAGCAAGTGATAGTATTGGTTTAATATGATATTTTCACGCGCAAATTCGATAACATCGTCTAGATATTCGTGAGCGAGATGACGCTGTCCGAGTGAATCCAGGGCAAACGCTCTTAACGATTGCAATTGGATATAAATCGATCTCGTCTCTAGGCTATCCATGACCGTCAAACGACTAGTCGCCTGCTCGATGATGTCAATTGCAGATTGGTAATTCCCTCGATCTGCTTCGATATCTGCCAAGAAACCATAACAGCGTACAACCCGCCACTCCATCTGCAAGTCGTTGTACATACCAATCGCCTTTTTCGTGAATACCTCCCAATTATTCTCTTCAATATTATTGTATTGTTCGATGTCTACAATATACAGATGGTATAAAGCGCGTCCGTACAGTTCATTCATACGTGCAGCTTCATACCCTACAGGATCTTTATCCAAAATCGGCTTTAATAACGCTGTCGCTTTCACAACTGACTCATTTCCGACTTCATTGAAAAGATCAATTGCCTCTTCCAGAATTCGTTGCATTTCTTCTCGCGGCACCGTTTCCACCAATTCCGATATATCCACGTTCAATTGACGTGCAATATGCTGCAGCCTTTCAATGGATGGCTGCGTTTTGCCGTTTTCAATCAAACTGATCATGCCTCTTGAAACGTGTTCGTTCGCCACATCCGTAATGGTCATTTTCTTTGCTGTCCGTATGCGTTTAATGTTTTCTCCGACATGTGTCAATTGTAATCACCTTTTTCACCGATATTCTTTCGTATAGTATATCACTGTTCAATTTACAAAACTATTTTGTTTAATATATTGAACAATAGCACTCGACGTGTTATGTTCAATATATTAAACATCGAGAGGGTGAAAGATTTGATTAAACGGAATATGTCTTTGATCGTCACAAACCAGTTTTTAACCGTTTTAGCTGATAGTATTTTCACCATTTCCATCATGTGGTATATGTACGAAATTACGCAATCGCCGCTTTCTTCTGCTCTTATAACGGCAGTCGGCGCATTGACGAGTGTTTTCATTTCCCCGATCATCGGGGTGCTTGTCGATCGAAGGGAACCGAAATCGTCCATGCAGATAGGGTATGCCGTGATGGTGGCGGTAGGTGTGTTATTGGCTTTGTCGTACCTGTTCTGGTTGGATGGCGTCGCGTTTGCGATATATGTTGTACTTATCATCCATGAGATTTGCATGACATTTATAGGACCGGCAAAGAACAAGCTGCTGCCGCATATTGTCGGGGTCAGTCGGATTGTCAAAGTAAGCGGTTATTTATCTTCCACGAGCCAAACTGCTTATCTAATCGGCCAAGGGATTAGCGGTGTGTTGATCACGGTTATGGGGTTTGTCGGCGTCATGCTATTTCATTCGGGGGTGTATATCATCGCCAGCATCCTTCTGATTTTTGTCGTTAATATCGCAACGCATCGGAAGGATGAAGAAGCGGAAAGTGTACCGGCCAAGAAGAGTTCGATGGTCTCGGAATTCAAAGAGGGCTGGACAGTATTACGGAGCAATCGGCCGATCTTGAAATTGACTATATTAGCCTCCCTTATGAACGCGACGACCATCGCGGGCGCATTGGTTGTCGTATTGGTATCCGATCATTATGGTGGGAATGCGTTCCAGTTTGGCTTATTCGGAGCATTTGCTGCTGTTGCAGGAATTTTGATTGGATTGGTTGCAGATAAGGTTTCATCTTTTGCAAAACCTTTCATTGTCATGTTTATCACGTTGTCCATAAGCTCTATCGCTTTCATATTTATGGGTATCACAACGGTGTTATATCTAGGGATTGCTCTTTTCGTTGTCATGAACACACTTATGACAGTGTATGGCATTTTATACAATGCACTTCTCATTGTGCTGGTCGAAGATAAATTTCGGGGACGGGTTTATACGTTGAATGGCGCAATTGCTACATTCCTAATGCCAGGCTTTGCGATTGCGGGAGGGGTCATCGCGGAATGGGGTGTTCCGGTCAATCAATTGTTCATCGGAGCGGGCATATGGATATTGCTACTTTCATTCTTTTTGTTGATCGATAAGGATATTCGAGGCATTCGGAAAGTTTCAGGGAAAGATGCGGTTACTGGGGAATAAAACGGTTTTTGATTATAACGAGGGGGATTGAATTGCGAAGTAACTATTTTATTTACATCCTTAGCACGATTGTTGTATCTCTTGGCGGCACTGTATATACGTTTGCAATTTCGTATTTTATTTTACAGGCGACTGGCTCGTCTGTTTATTTTTCGATAAACACTGCAATTTTGAGCATCGGCGCCATCATTTCATTGCCGATATCAGGTGTATTTGTGGATAGTGTAAACAGGAAAAAGATTGTCATTTCGTTTGAGGCACTTTCCGCATTGACGTTATTATTTCTTGCTGTCTATATAAGTTTTTTCGGTTTCAATATTTATGTCTTATTCTTCATCACTGCAATTCGATCGGTCATCACACCTGTCATATCGAATGCTTTCGATGCAAGCTTGACGCAGCTGTTCGATAAGGAAAGTATACAGAAGACGATTGGTAAAATTGCCACTTATAGAATGACAATCCTGCTGTTCGGCCCGGTTATTGCCGGAGTCCTATATGGATTTTTATCATTGGAGTCCATGATTTTCTTGTTTTTATTCATGCAATTGATTTCTTTATTCTCAAATGTCTTCTTGGAATTCAGCGAGGTAAAACTTGAAGAATCTCCTTCAGTAAAATTGGATAGCTGGTTTAAAAGCTTTGGAAACAGACTGACTGCAGGCTATAAATATGTATTTAACTCTCATACATTGAAACAACTGATGATTTTATCGGTGATCATCAACGCTGTAGGTGCCGCCAGTTTCGGTATTTTGCCAGACACCATTATGATCAAAGAACTGCATTTCGAACCTTATCAAGTCGGTATTGTAAGTGCTATTTTCGGGGTTGGATCACTAATAGGTAGCCTCATCCTTTCCAAAGTGAAGATTACAAACCCGTTCAAAGTTGTGAAGTATGCGTTTATTGGTGTAGCCATCTTGCTACTCGGATTCACTTTGCCAGTCTATTATGAAAGGCACACTATACTATCCATGATTTACATTGCTATCATCGGTTCGTCAATGGCGCTAGTCTTTCAATTTATCTCGATTCCCATGTCGTCTTTCATGCAAAAAACGATTCCCGATGACTATAAAGGGCGAGTATTTTCTATAAATGGCACATTATCCATGGTTCTGATGCCGATTGGAACGCTTATTTACGGGTTCTTATATCAGCTCGGTATTTACTTCCCGGTTAATCTATTCTCATCTATTATTATTTTGGTTACGGTTTTTGTGACGTTGAATAAATATACATTAACGAGAAGTGCTGATGAATATCATAGTTGAAATTGGTGTGCCGCTATTTGACCAAACTCACCAGTTTTTCAACCGCGGGTTTGTCCAAACGTTTAATTCCCTAAAGATGCCCACAGGAACATGTGGGCATCATATTCCTTAGCCGTTTCCGAGGCAGAAATTTTCTATCTGCAGTTTAGAAAAGCTAATTGGTAGGGGGATTTTCAAATGTCTTTCGTCTATTCGGGTAAATTTTCTGCACTACTATTTGCATTCTTTCATGCGTTCGTTCAGGCGAGTATTAAACGAAGATGAATGTACTGCTACTTTTACGGTATTAGTGGAAAACATTGCCTCTCAACAGCACGGAAAGGACCTAAAAATTCAGATGACTGCTTAAATGCGCAACCTACTTCGGTTTCCCGTCCACACCGATGATTGTTCCCGCATCGCTTTCCACATCCACGGCCTTGGCCACATCCAGATCTACTATCGCTTCTTCTACCACAACAAGCCATATTGACACCCCCCTTCTTCGTTATACTATTCAACATAACGACATAAGGACGGGCTAGTAGCTATCGGTTTATTGTCTATCCTTGCAGTTCCTTTACTGACCCACTCTCATTTTTTCTTGAAAACATTCCATAGTGGAGATATGGAGTGTTTAATGTCAGTATCCTCTTTCACTTCTTCTGCTATTTTAGAAGGAGCTAATCTCGGCAATGATTCTTCTTCAATCGGCGTAACAGTTCTTTTCACTAGTTCAGTATGTCTGTTTTTTGACGACACTTCTTGAGAGTGCGATGCTTCCTGAAAATTTCTCTCTATTTCGTTTTTCGGATTGGTATTGGTTGCTTTAATTGAAGCAGAAGTTGCATGTGCAAGGGGTTCGCTGTGATTATAATCCGATAGACTTTGAGTGTTATCCACTGATTGTTGTGTTGCCATATGCTGTAATAATTGAAATGTCGGGACGTTATTATTTCTAGTAGTTGCTGTTACATCCATTTTTGTCCTTGTAGAGACATTGCGAGGTTGTTCATAGCGGCTACTTTCATAGAGCCGTTCGTTTCCCGTTCCTCTTCTACCATTCAGCTTCGTTAACACTTCATTATATTTTTCATCCAACTCATTTACACGAGTTGAAAGAAGATTAAGTCCTTCCTCAAGTAACTTCGCCATCTCCTCTAACCGCTCTGTAACCGATTCAAAATTCTGTTCAACTTTCCCCATTCTTCTTTTTATATGAATGTCTGCAGTTGCATTTACAGCCTTCAATGAAGATAGCGCTTTTTGATACCGTTCAATTTTTTTATTCAATTGCTCTATTTTCTGATCTTTGCTATCTGAATTCTCCATGAGGTCCCCTCTTTCGTTCATATATAGTCATTTCTATCTTATTAATGAGAACACTAACCTGTTCCAGACGGAAACCTTTACAGATAGAAACATTTACACTCACTCCTTTTCTTTGCCTATTCAACGCGTAATTACGTACATATGATACGAATGCAAGGCTAATTAAAATACGGAGGTGACAATATAAATGAAAGAGAAAGTACGTCCTGAGCAGGAAATGATTTGTATTAATGTCGATAAGGTATACGACTGGGTATTGAAAGAGAACAGTTTCGACTTCACACCTCAAAACCCGATTGTATTTCCAACAGTCATGGGGACAATTCCTCAAACAGAGTTAGATCGAGCAATTATCACTTGTGAAGTGAGTCCGGCTCCATTAGCTGAAGATCCTGTCGTAATATTAAATCGAATGAATCGGGAGTTTTTGATTGATGGCAGACGTGTTTGCCTGCAACAATTGACAATTCGCAAAAAGTTCAAGTTGGTCATCGTTATTACTTTGCCAAACTGCATGGTATATCGCAGTAATCCAATTGACGTCGCAAGATCCGAGCAAGTCATTCTTTGTGCGCCTGAGGATACTGAAGTGACTGTAACGTATACTGATTTGAGCTGTTTCGTCAGCTCCACAGGTACAATTACGCCAACTGGTGCAGGAAGCCCGACTCCTGTAACGGGTTTCACATTCTCGAATCTCGTAGTCACAATCAGAACATGCCAAAGCATTCAATCTACATTCCCTGTTACAGTTGAGTTCTTGGCTGACTTCTGTCAACCACGTGCTGAATTGGCAATTGGATCATGCCCACTGCCATCTAGACCAGCACAATGCCCATCCATTTACCCAGAATAATAACCGTCATAAATGTACAAGTAGGCACATACGATAAAGAGAGGGATTCTGCCCTCTCTTTATTTTTCGTTAGGAGGATTATTAAATGAACAAAACGACGGTAGACATAGAGAGCAAGCTGAGGGAATTGCAAGCAACTACCCATGCGTATGTGAATGAATTGAAAGAAACACTTGCGAGCCGAGCAAATCTTCCTCACTGCCTCAGCTACTTTACGTATGCGCTACAACTTTCACACGATGCGGAAGCTGAAAGTTTTTGTCTCGGATCTCTTCATATACTTAACAACGGAAATCAAGCAATTACGAATCCCTACGTGCATCTTGTCTTATCAGAAAATGCTCCCTTCTCGCTTAACGGCAAGTTTGTGAGCAGTGCATCCGCATTGTCCTCTCAATTTACAAATGGCTGGGAACGTACAAATGCACGCGAAGACCTGCTTGAATATCACTTAAAGCCTATCGGAAAGTCATCTATACAACCTGGTGAAACGCTGTCATTTTCAAATTTCCAACTAACATGGACGCCTGCAACATTCTATGCAGGAAGCGTGACAAGCACTTTTTTCAGTGACCAGCATCCCGACGGTTTACATGCACTTAACTCGATAAACATCAATGGATCAATGACTCAAAGGGGGGGACTGTAATTTGGATACTCATTCTACGCAAGAGGCATTACATAAAATTATTGCCGATTTCACAAAGGATTTAATGACAACAGCAACTTCGGATAACACGGCGGAGGATTCTTCCAAAAGCTATATGTACTTGGATTCAAAAACGATAAACTTGCTGCTCCTGTATGTCCTCATGAACAAAGAACTTCAATTGACACGGTTGACAAAACGGAATATACCGATAGATAACGTGAAAGAATTAGGGGACGAAATTGACAAAATGATAGTGGAGAATAAAAGGATTTTTGAAGAACTGCTTAACGAATTGAAGACGAACTTTTGAAGAATGGAGGAGGCTCGTTGAATCATGTGGATCTTAAAAGTGAGGATCCAATGCACTTAAAGAAGACAATCATTTATTTACGTGCGGAGTTGAATAAATACCGGACAACAAATTCCAAGCAAGATACTGAATTGGTACACATGCTACAAACTGAAAATAAGCAATTACACCACAACTTCCTCCAATTACTATATGCTTATAAAAAAAGCGAAAAGCGTTTACGTATTTACGAGAAGCGTATCGCTAATTTGCAAAAGCAAAATAAAAACTTAGTACTAGTAAACGACCAATTCCATTCTACTATTCTTGCGTTTCAATCGGATATCCAAAAGCTAATTGAAGTTGTAAGTGCAAATGCGTATATACAGCAAGAACTTCAGAAATTGGCAGCTGAATTAGATGCACAAGTGGCTGTTAACCGGACGCAACAACAACTGATTGCCATTTTGGAATCCTATGTGGAACGGTTAGTTAAGGAACCTGACGTGTTGCAAACTGAAACCATTTTAGAACAAATCATTGCATTGACCGAGGGATATGCGAAGAAACATAACGAATCAGAATAAGGATGGTGTAATTCATATAAAACAAACGGACAGTATGGCAGCTGTCCGCTTGTTTCAAGGTACAGACAGTATGGCTGCTGTCCGTTTATATTCAACACAGTCAGTATGGCTGCTGACCGGCGTTGTTCCATCTTTAGTGTGAAGTACTGTTGCGTTATAGGTTGACCGTTTAGTTAATCGTCACGTTCTAATGACAAAACTTTACCTGTATATGCGTCGATTTCCAACTCATACTCGACATCGCCGTCTTCCATTTCAATTTCATAAACACCGTCATCCAACTCGAAGTCTGTGACAACACCGCTTGCATGTTGTTTTGCAATCGCAATGACCTGATCTTTCGTCAATTTTACACGCTGCTGTTCAGTTTTTTTCGCAGCTTTCTTTTCAGCTTTTTCTGTTTCAGATGTTGCAACCGATAATGATGGATTATTCTCTTTTTGCTTCTTCACTTCCGCTTTTACCGGCT
Organism: Sporosarcina quadrami; assembly: GCF_014836615.1. Classification (GTDB taxonomy): domain Bacteria; phylum Bacillota; class Bacilli; order Bacillales_A; family Planococcaceae; genus Sporosarcina; species Sporosarcina quadrami. Next base: position 40,485 of record NZ_JACSQN010000011.1, read on the forward strand.
GATCTACAGCCAATTTGTAATAGCGTTCTTTATCAAATTCTAAAACCTCGCCTGTAACAGCATCTAATTCAACTTCGTATTTATATTCATCATCCATCAACTTAACCTCATAAATCATGCGACCGTTGTCTTTCTCAAGCTCAATTCCTTTTACAGTACCTTTCGCTTTCGTTTGCGCGATTGAAACTGCTTTTTCCTGTGACATTACTTCGCCTTTTTGAACGACTGTTGAATCGTTCAAGTTTTCTTTACTGAACTTGATGATCTCACCTGTAATAGCATTTACAATCACTTCGTATTCGAACTTGTCGTCTTCCAGTTCGATATCATAATAAAATCGCTTATCGTCATTATCCAACTCAATATCCGTTACCACAGCGTTCACTTTACCTTTTGCAATAGCAACTGCCTGTTCTTCTGTAATCATCTTGTCAGTCCATTTTGTTTCGGTAGATTTCCCGACAACGATCACTTCACGTGATATGGCGTCCACTTTCAGCTCGTACTCGATACCTTTCGCAATTGCATCCACTTCATAATAATAAGCAGATCCTTTACGTTCCAGTTCGATTTCAGTTACGACACCGCCAACTTTTTTAGCAGCCAGCTCCTTCGCTTCTTTTAATGAAATAACTTGTTTTGATGAAACTTGACTTGAAGGTACCGAATCACTTGCCATCGCGACACCTCCGATAGCAACAACGCCTGCCATCGCAGGAATCAACATCCATTTGTTCATGCATGCTCTCCTCCATTTCCTTGTTAACTATATAGTACCCAACGAATATGAGAGGACATTGAGAGGAATATTAGAATATGATGAGAATTGTCTTAAGCTTTCTCAGAATGAAAAAGGAGCCCATGGTTGAATGTGAGGTGGGCTCCTTGTAACAATGCTTTATTCAATTAATCATCCCACGTAACGGTCATCACTTTCCCTGATATTGCGTGGATCTGGTATGTCACTTCATCCAGATCGTCATCTGTATCAATATCGATCTGCACTAAGTAATAACCACCGTCTTTGGACTCTTCAAAATCGACATCATCGACTTCACCAATCATACCCACAGGCAATTGACCCATTGCGATTTTCGCAGCCTGATTTTCAGATATGAGCACTGTTTTAACTGGTGCTTTGGCAGGCTTGTTGGATGGCTTTGGCTGTGGATTATTGTGCGGTTTCGTTTGAGCAGGTGTTTTTCCCACATTAGGTTTCTCATTCTCCGTCTTGTTTACAACAGGTTTTGTTTCCTTTACCGGTTCTTTAGCTGGAGGTGTAACCTTTTCGGGCTCTTGTTCTTCAGGCTCCTCCACTGCTCCCAAATCCGGTTCCTGTGTTACTTCTAATTCTTTATCATCGAGGACAACATCAGGTTTCATTGACTCTTTCGTCTGCATTAAGGAAAGTACTCTCCCGGACCTCGCATCGACTTCAACTGCATATTCAGAGCCTGCTTTTACAACTTTTGCTTTGTAAATGGAATCGTCCAGTACAAGTTCTTTAACTTGACCATTATATATTGTTGATAGTTGAGCATGGATATCATCCATAGACAGCGTTTCAGCTTTCGTCAGCTTCCCTGTTGTATATAATTGACCGCCCACTAAAATGATGAACGTCAAAACAATCGGTATGAACCAAGGTTTTCTCCATATTTTCATACAAAAAACCCTCCTTTTCATCATCTTACCGAAGCAACATTAAAATTCACTGAGAATCTTCCCTTTTTTTCGGAATGAATACCCGTATGACTGTCCCCATGCCGACAACACTTTCAATCGTCAACTTCGCACCGAGTCTTTCCGCAATTTCTTTAGCAATTGATAGGCCAAGCCCCGTACCACCTGTCTTGCGACTCCGATCCGATTCAACCCGATAAAATCGATCAAAAATCTGTGGTAAATTCTCCTGAGGTATCCCTTTACCGTAATCCTTCACAGTGATTTCCGTTCCCTGTTCGCGATTTTCAATAGCCGCTATAATTTCACGATCACTATATTTCCGCGCGTTATCAAGTAGTATGAACAACAGCTGTTTGACGAATTTTTCATCAGTCTCTACGAACGAAACATCTTCTGCTTCAATGAATATCTCCCTGCCATACACTTTCCGTAATGGTTTTATAACATCTTCTACAAGCTGGTTGATATTCACTTCTTTGAATTCAAACGATTGTGCTTCGCTACTTTTTGCTAGGTCAAGCATTTGCGTAATCATTTCTTTCATCCGGCCTGTTTCTGAAATGATGGCTGTCAATGCTTCTTCCACAACTTCGGGGTTATCCGTTCCACGTCTTGCTAATAATCGCGAATAACTTTCGATGACGGTCAATGGCGTTTTTAATTCATGGGAAGCGTTTGAAACGAACTGTTCTTGTTTCATATAGTTGCTTTCCAGCTGCTCCATCATGTCATTGAATGTGCGTTCCATTTGGGCAAGTTCATCTTTTCCATTGATATTTCCTGTCATTTTTTCAAAGGTACCTGATTGTCTACTCGCATCCATCGCTTTAATTAGTTTTTCAATCGGTTGTGTGACAATTTTCCCGAGTGTCATACTCGACAACATTATAAGAATCACCCCGAATGCCGTGACCGCAATGAGCACATATTTGAGCATTCGCAAGTTTTCTGCGACATCGGTTAATAACTGTGTCACTTCCATTGATACAACTTCACCTGTCGGCCAAATGATCGGGGAAGACACGGATAATGCTTCAATCCCTTTAAAATCCCTAAGGACAAATGGATCGTCTGAGTCGATGTTATCTCCGATTTTACCAAGTCCGTCAACAGATTGGACGTTGATGAGCGGTTTCCCTTCTTGATTGACAACCGAAACCGCACTATTCGCGGGAATGGTAGCTCGCAAAACAATTCCCGCATCCTCTTCAGTCTGCATCTGGCTTAGTGCCGACGTCACTTCCTTAGAGCGACTGAGCAACTGGTGGTATTCCGTATTATGCGAAATCCGTTCAAATAGAAAGTAAATCATGACGTTCGCCATAATAAGTATGATGAACATCAATAACGTCGAAAAGAGATGTATTTTATTTTTAAGTTTCATGTGCCGGTTCCTTTAAAGCATAGCCAACGCCACGCACTGTTTGTATCAATGAAAGGCCATCATACTGATCGAGTTTTTTGCGGACATAACGGATATACACATCGACGACATTCGTATCGCCGTAATAATCATATCCCCATACAGCATCGAGTAACTGTTCACGGGACAGCACCTGATTCGGATGTTTAATCAGATGGAGAAGCAAGTCATATTCTCGTGGAGTCAATTCGATCGCTTCTCCGTGACACTTCACTTCCCGCGATTGTTCATGGATGGATAACCCAGCAAATTCATGAAAAAACTCATCTTTGACGACTGTTTTCTTTGTAGAAGTCCGGATAGCCGAACGGATTCGTGCAAGCAACTCATCTATTTCAAATGGTTTCGTCACATAATCATTTGCACCAAGGTCAAGACCGGCCACTTTATCATCCACATCACTTTTCGCAGTCAATAAAATGACGGGCGTCTCTCCTCCTGTTGCACGAATCCGTTTTAACACGTCCAATCCATTCATGCCTGGAAGCATTAAGTCCAACAGGACAAGTTCCCACTCCTGTTCGCGGAATTTTATAAGTCCATCAGTTCCTGTAAAAGCAGTACCGACTTCATATCCTTCAAATTCAAGCTCTAATTGAAGGACTCGCGCAATGCTCTCTTCATCTTCAATTACTAATATTTGCTCTTTCAATTCAATCACCCGCCAGTTTTTTCTTTCATTCTATCAGAAGATTGCTGGAGAGAGAATATTTTGGATGGTTCGAAGTATTGAGGTGCAATTCGACAATGAAAAACGACCCTTCAGTTGAAGAGTCGGATGTTTTCATTATAAAAATACGATGGCTGCCAAAATGACTGCTAGAATAATACGATAAATCGCAAATGGAACGAGCTTCACTTTGGAAATCAGCTTTAAGAAGAATCTGATGGAAATGAGCGAGAACACGAATGCGCTGAAGAAACCAACAACATAGAACCAAATATGGTCCATCGACATGTATTCCCAGTTCTTCATGACGGATACAAGACTCGCGCCCATCATGATTGGCACCGCCATAATGAATGTGAAGTCCGCCGCTGTCCGGTGATTCATGCCAAATAGCACACCCCCCGATATTGTCGCGCCTGAACGTGAAAAACCTGGCCATAACGATAGACATTGCACGAGTCCTACCGTAAATGCCTGACGATAGGAAATCTCATCAAGCGTTTGTACTTTCGGTTTTTTCGGTCCAAATTTATCCGCAATAATCATGAGGATTGCACCAGCGACTAGAGCCACGATAACAGTTTTTATACCAAATAGATAATCATCAATGAGATCTTTGAACGCAAATCCAAGAATGACCGCGGGAAGCATACCTACGATGACATGCATCAAGTTAAAACGATTGTTCATTTTCTTACCGTCGATCTTATACAGACCGACTAGACTGAAAAGTCGTTTCCAGAATACGACGACAACGGCCAATATCGATCCTAACTGGATGACAATCTTAAAAGTGATAGCCGGGTATTTCCCTAAAAACTCTTCCGTCTTCAGCCACATATCATCGACAATAATGAGGTGACCAGTTGAAGAAACCGGTGCAAACTCTGTCATCCCTTCCACAAAACCAAGGATCAATGCTTTTAACAAATCAAATAATTCCATAATTCCCTTAAGCCCTCTTTCTACGGAAACGGTAATAACCTACTACTAACGCACTACCGCAAATTGCGATTGCGATATAAACGATCGTAGAATAGATATCCATATACCAAATAATCGATTCCCAATTTTCTCCGACCGCAAACCCTATTGTAACAAGAATCGTATTCCAAATGAAGCTTCCAAGTGTTGTAAGTACAATAAACAGCAAAAAATTCATACGCGCCATACCTGCCGGAACTGAAATGAGACTTCGAACTAACGGGATTAGACGACAAAAAAACACAGTCCATGGCCCGTACTTTTCAAACCAGCGCTCCGCTCTGTACAAATCTTTTTTTGTAATACGCAGCAAGCGACCCCGTTTTTCAATTAAACGTTCAAGCTTCTCAACATCTACTGCCAGTCCGATACTGTATAGAATCATAGCACCGATAACCGATCCGACAGTTGCAGCAATGATGACACCTGTACGCGTCATTGGGGAAAAAGTCGTCACAAATCCACTGAATGTCAATATCACTTCAGAAGGAATCGGCGGAAACACATTTTCCACAAGCAGTAATAAACAGACTCCAAAATAGCCATGCTCTCCAATAAACTCCATTATCCAATTTTCCACGTAATGCTCCTTTTTTGCTTCATCAACAGGACGACTTTTGTTGCTTGGTGGTTGCAAACTGCTATGTAGGATTGTACGTACAAATTACGAGTTATATGAATAAAAGTTCGGTGGATAACTTCATTAATTCATAGTTATGCACGGATTGATGTGGGTAAGTGTGTAGATATGTTTATAATTTCTGAAAAATAGATGTTTTTTATCCACATGTTAGTAAGTAACGCTTATTATGCGAAAGGTCATGTAAGCAATGGCATATTTATTTCTTTTGACTATTCATCTTCATTTATACTGTCTGGTACGTTATACTTATTTCGACTAGATTCATTTGGGGGAATATATGCATGAAACTTATAAAACCAAGAGTGACTATAAGTCCTTTTGAATATGGAACGGATATCGAAGTGATAGGCCGTTTAAGAGAAACATTGGCTTATCACAATATTAATCAGAACGATATTAATCATTTAAGAAAAGCGCATCATCTTCTACAATCCATACACCCATCCATTGAAGAGACTTTCTACCAAAACCTGTTAGCAATTACTCCTGTTGGCGCGCAGCCAATTGAACGAGCAATCATCGAAAACTATTTGCACCTCTTTTTTGACGAGCCAAGAGGAGAAAATTATTTTAGAAAGACGTCCGAGTTTTTCTCCTTGCTTCGTTCAAAACATTTTGAAGCGGGCAAAACGACAGCGTTTTTCAATAAATTCATCTTCTACATAACAGCACAACTCATGAAGCTAGAAGGCTCTAAAATGTCGAAGTCCTTCGACATGGTCCAGTCACTTCAATCCGCAGGCAATTTCGATCAACAACTACTGACAGAAGTGATGAGCGAAAAAACGATGGAGCAAGTTATTACAGAGATCTCTTCATTAATTGATTCGAACGCGAAAATTATGTATATGAAGGATTTGATCTATAGTTTGGACAGACAATCCGAGGAAATCCATACAACATCAGCAGCAACCGAAGAAATTACAGCTGCCATTATCGAAGTATCCCGGTCTTCATCCCGGATAACCGAGAAAACGACGGATTCCGTCAAATATGCCGCCCACAGCAAACAGACTATTGAACAGGCACTTGAGGAGATTTTCAAAACCGAAGAACGGTTCAAGTCCATCGTCCAGACGTTTTCTTCTTTACAACAGCGGGTCGATGCAATTGAAAATGTTGCCGGACTCATTAACGATATCGCCGCTCAGACGAATCTGTTGGCATTGAACGCTTCCATTGAAGCTGCCAGGGCTGGTGAGCATGGTAAAGGATTTTCTGTCGTTGCGCAAGAGGTGCGGAAATTAGCCGAAAACACGGTTGCTGCGCTCAGCGATATTTCGGACAATGTCCATCACTTAAAGAGTTATTCAAACGATGTATCCACATCCATCGAAGAAACGACTATCATTCTTAAAAAAGCTACGTCCGAAGCGCAAACTTCTCTTCCGTTGATCACTGCCATCGTGAAAGAAATGGAAGATATCAACACGGATATAGCAAATACCGCTGAGATTTCAAAACAGCAGGCGGTTGCTATCGATAAGGTTGCAAACCGGATGGTCGGTATTACCGATTTACAAAATAACATTAGATCCCTTGGAGAAAACACGTCTTCATCCATTTATGAATTAAGCCGTGAAATCGACCGTTTTAGATTGAGTATCGTAAAAGACAGCAATGTTCAGCTATCTTCTATCGCACTTTTGCAATTGTCCAAAGCGGACCATATATTATGGAAGTGGAAAATATACAATATGTTTCTTGGGTTGGAAGAAGTATTTCCTGGTGATGTCGCGGCTCATACGGAATGTCGTCTCGGAAAATGGTACTTTGATCCGAAGACAGTGGAACGTTTGGGTCACTTGCGGGAATTCAAAGAATTGGATAAGCACCATGAAACAGTTCACATCTATGCCAAGAAAGCGGCTGAACATTATCAGAGCGGTTCTGTAAGACTAGCGGAAGAGGATCTTCATCAGATTGAAAAGGCTTCTGCAGAAGTGCTTTCCTTGCTGAATTCATTGATAGGGTTTTTGAATAAGGAAGGTCAGTGATTTTTACGTAATAATCCCATCGAACGGTAAATAACCAGTCGATGGGATTGTTTTGTTTTAGTGGAGAGTGCTTAAAAGCCAATGGTTCTTCTCGTAGAGCGGTCATGGCGTATTGTGAATTTAACAGTCTCTTCTTGATTGACAGGTACTTTTATCGGCAAGAGAATCTTATCTCGTTTTTTTTGCCATTCATGTGTCGATTCGTCAACTGTCCATAAACGGCCCGGAACTTTCTGCCGGATGACCGCTTCAACAGGCTCGCCTTTCGTGTTACAGATTGCATACTCATATTCGGTATATTCGTAACCGCCCTCTTTGTATTTACCCGACTTTTTCGTCGTCACTTTAATATCGCACGCCTCACCCGATTTCAAGCGGACTTTCTCACCTACTTCAGTATGATTAATACGATATTCACCGATGAATTCAGCGCTACCATCATTCGGGTTCGTTCTGTACATATTAAAAACACCTGCTGGTAGCGGAATACCGAGACCATTTTCCACTGAATTGTCGAATTCAATATAAATGTCCGGATTGGCGGTCTGTTCATTAATTTCATAAATCATTTGCGCTTTCGACCCCATTGATGACAACAAGCGAAACTGCTTCTGCTGCTTGTCTTCTAACGTAATCGACCGCGGAAATGTATAGGTGTGGAAATCAGAAAAAGTATCCGTTTCCGATTTCTCAATTTGAGCAAGTTCTTTACTCTTTTCAGCATTTTCATTCCCTGCTTTGCTTAACTTTCCGGCAATCAATCGTAGGTTTGCCTCTTCAAAAGAAACACCGGAATAATTACTCATCGCAAGCCATCCCGACAAGTCAAAACGGTCTCCATGCATGGAAATGACATAGTCCGCCTGCCAAGAAACACCGCCCGTCAAATACGAAACACATACTTGCTCATTCATCTGCTCCGCAACTTGCCAGACAAGTGTAGGTTCAACGTGGAAACCTTTTTCTGTTTCCGGGAACCTCAGCTCACCTCTCGGATTCATGATCAATTCCTTCGTCGCCATATCTTGCAAAACAAGCGGACCATTCGCACGCAACAGCATATACGGCTTGCTCTCTTTCGTATAAGCATCATACATCATCAGTTGCTTACCCAAGTACTTCTCATACAGTTTCAATTCATCCATCAAGTCATATTCATAAACAAACTCCGCCACATCCATCCCCTCGATAATGACGGAATCCGTATCCAACTTCCTCGCCACTCCGAGGAAGTGAATTTCCTCATGTTGCTGTAATTGCGGCACAGACCGAGTATCTTTCACTAACGCAAACCCATCTTTATATACAGTTAGAGAACAAGATGTCATTTGAGATTTGGTAATTCGAGTTGCCATCTTATAAACCTCCCAATAGTTTTCTGGCTACCTCTACACTTTCCATTTAAGGTATGTATATACGCTATTCCCTTTTCAATTGAAAATAAAGCTAGCGAGCTGGGGAAATTTTTAGTGAGCGGTGACGATACCACCGACTCGCCATTTTCAGCGCTCTTAATTGACCGTTGGTAGCCGTTTTATGCTCTAACGGGCATTTAAAACACTCTTAATTGACCGTTGACAGCCGTTTTACGCTCGAACAGGCATTTAAAACACTCTTATTTGACCATCGACAGCCGTTTTATGCTCTAACGGGCATTTAAAACACTCTTAAGTGACCGTTGACAGCCGTTTTACGCTCGAACGGGCATTTAAAACACTCTTATTTGACCATCGACAGCCGTTTTATGCTCGAACGGGCATTTAAGACGCTCCTATGTGACCGTTGAAAGCTTTCTTTCACTCAAACGGGCACATACAACACTTCTATGTGACCGTCGGCTGCCGTTTTTCACTCCAACAGGCACATACAACGCTTCTATGTGACCGTCGGCTGCCGTTTTCCACTCCAACGGGCACATACAGCGAAAGACACCAAAAAGCCACCCGCACGCTAACATCACGGGTGGCCCACCTATTACACGTTCAAAACATGCCCTTTCAACTGTTCACGTAACGCAGTCTTCAAAAACTTTCCGACAGACGTCTTCGGAAGTTCTTCCATGAACACGATATCTTCCGGAACCCACCATTTGGCAAATTGCCCTTCCATATACGAAAGCAATTGCTGCTTCATCGCATCATCTGCGGTTTTGCCATCCTTCAACACGACGCATGCAAGCGGTCGCTCCTGCCACTTTTCATGCGGTACGGCGATGACCGCCGCTTCAAAGACATCTTCATGCGTCATTAATGCATTCTCCAAGTCGACAGAGGAAATCCATTCGCCGCCGCTCTTGATCAAATCTTTCGTCCGGTCCATCAGTTTCAAGTAGCCGAATTCAGTCATGACCGCAATATCCCCGGTGTAGAGCCAACCGTCTTTAAACGCTTCTGCGGTTCGTTCATCTTTGTAATACTCACTCGCAATCCATGGTCCCCGCACGACCAATTCGCCCATCGTTTTGCCATCCCACGGCACTTCACCGTCTTCATTGACAATTTTCACTTCAAGCCCCGGCATGACAAGCCCTTGTAATGCGCGGATATCAATGCGGTCATCCATCGATAAATCTTCCATGCCTGATGTGTACACCGACAAACTGACAAGCGGTGACGTTTCAGTCATTCCGTACCCGACAATGAACGGGATACCCAGCTTTTCCTCGAATGCGCGAATCAGTCCTTTCGGGGAAGCCGATCCGCCGCAGACGATGGCGCGCAATGAGGATAGATCACGTGCCTGCTGCTCCTGCACTTTCAATACAGCGAGCCAGATTGTCGGCACCCCTGCCGTGATCGTCACTTTTTCCTGTTCAATCAAGTCCAGCAACAATGCAGGATTCAATCCGGGCCCAGGCAATACTTGCGTCGATCCGAAAAATACCGATGCGAACGGTATGCCCCAAGCATTTACGTGGAACATCGGCACGACAGGCATGATGACATCATTTTCGCGCAAGCCCATTGCATCCGCCAGCCCCAATGCATAACTATGCAATACAATGCCGCGATGTGTGTACACGACACCTTTCGGATTGCCCGTCGTCGCGGACGTATAGCACATACCTGCCGGCGTGTTTTCATCCAAATCTTCCGGATACTCGAAGTCATCAGACGCAGAATCAAGCAGCGCTTCGTAGGAGTGTACATTTTCAAGAGCAATTTCCGGCACTTCTCTGCTGTCCCCCATAACAATGAAATGCTTCACCGTTTTCAGTAACGGCGCTAACTTCTGAAAATGTGGAAATAAATTATCATCCACAAGCATAATTTCATCTTCCGCGTGATTGATGACGTACGCAATATGCTCAGGCGACAAGCGGATATTCACCATATGAAGAATTGCTCCTGTACTCGGTACGCCAAAATACGCTTCCAGGTGACGATGGTGGTTCCAGCCGAACGTTCCGACTTTCGTTCCGTGTTTCATCCCGAGCTTCGTCAGTGCATCAGACAATTTCCGCGTCCGTTTTGCAAATTCACGATACGTAATACGATGGATCGTATCTTCCCCAGTACGTGAAATGATCAGCTTGTCCGGGAAGAACTGCTCTGCTCTTTTAATGAATGAAGACAATAGTAACGGTGTTTGCATCATAACGAACAATCCCCTTTTCCGATTCTATTTTGTCCAACTTGTACAACCATTCGCTTTGCATACTATGTCTTTCACGCAGTACATATGCCGTCAGCCGAGGCCCATGTTTTTAGCGATAATCATCTTCATGATCTCATTCGTGCCGGCATAGATCGAAGCGACCGGAATATCACGGTACCTGCGCGCAATCTTATATTCCTCCATATAACCGTAGCCGCCATGCAGCTGCATACAATCCGCAGAGATTTCACGCGCTGTATCTGTAATCCAATACTTCGCCATCGATACTTTCGTCACAACATCTTCGCCTGCCAGATGATCTTCGATGAGCGATTCAAGGAACGTTTTGCCTAGCTCAACTTTCGTTGCGATTTCCGCCAGTTTGAACTGCGTATGTTGGAATGAACCAATCGGCTTTCCGAATGCCTCACGTGATTTTACATAATCGAGCGTCATTGCCAGCATATCCTCTGAAGCGGTCTGCGCCGCCAGTGCAACAACGAGCCGCTCCTGCTGAAGCTTCTCCATGAGATAGCTGAAACCTTTTCCTTCCACACCAATCAAATTCGCAGCAGGTACACGACACTCTTCGAAATACAATTCGGCGGTATCTTGCGAATGCATCCCGACCTTATTGAGCTGTCTACCTTTCGTGAATCCAAGTGTCCCTTCTTCCACCATAAGCAGACTAATGCCTCGATGCTTCGGTTCTGCATTCGGATCCGTCTTTACAACTACGAGAAACAGATTGCCGTTCACACCGTTTGTAATGAAGGTCTTCTGTCCGTTGACGACATAGTAGTCCCCGTCTTTTATCGCCGTCGTCTTGATATTCGCAAGATCCGAACCCGTTCCCGGCTCTGTCATCGCGACGCCCGTAATGATATCCCCCGTCATGCAATCCGGCAACCAGCGCTTTTTCTGTTCTACATTTCCGAATGATTCGATATAGGGAACCACAATGTCATTATGCAGACCGACACCTGTCAACCCTGCACCGACGCGCTCCATCTCCTCGCCGATGATGACGCCATAGCTGAAATCCAGTCCGAGTCCTCCGTACGCTTCATCCACTTGTGGACAGAGGAAGCCCATTTCGCCAAGCTTCTTCCAGAAACTGATCGGTATAAGCTTGTTCTTTTCCCATTCGTCGTAATGCGGAATAGCTTCCTTCGCGAGAAACTTCCGGAGTGTCTCCCGGAACAGGACATGCTCATCCGTTTCAAAACGATAGCGTGCCATACCATCCACCCCTTCCTATTTCGCCTGCATGCGAATCGCACCGTCAAGACGGATCACTTCGCCGTTCAGTAATGGATTCGTCACAATCGCTTCAACGAGTTTCGCATATTCATCCGGTTTGCCGAGCCGCTTCGGAAACAGTGTCATGTCAACGAGCGCTTGTTGCGCAGGTTCAGGCAACCCACCAAATAACGGTGTTTCTACTAGTCCAGGTGCAATGGTCATAACACGGATACCATAAGGAGCAAATTCCCGAGCAATCGGTAATGTCATCCCGACAACACCGCCTTTTGACGCACTGTATGCCGCTTGGCCGATTTGCCCTTCATACGCCGCGACAGAAGCAGTATTGACGATCACTCCCCGCTCTCCCTCCCCATTCGGTTCGTTTTCCATCATCTTTGCTGCCGCTACACGGATAACATTGAATGTGCCGATCAGATTCACTTGAATGAGCTGTGTAAACCGTTCGAGCGCTATCGGTCCACCTTTTGACACAACTTTTCCCGGTGTCGCGATGCCTGCACAATTGACGAGCATATTCACTTTCCCGAACATCGAAAACGCTTCAGCGACATTGCGTTCCACATCTGTTGCACTTGCCACATCCGTCTTCAGAAATGAAACCCGTTCTCCCCCGAGCTCATCGACCAATGCTTGGCCGCGCTCTTCATTCATATCGAAAATCATCACTTTTCCGCCCGCCGCAATAACCCGTCTTGTCGTCGCTTCTCCTAAACCGGACGCGCCACCTGTGACAATCGCAATCACTTCATTTAACTTCATAAGCTCATCCCCCTTGAAACTGTCTGGCACGATTCATTTTGAATAAACCCTACTTCCCTTATATCCGTTCAATAATCGTAGCGTTCGCCATGCCCATCCCTTCACAAATCGCAAGCAGACCGTAACGTCCTCCCGTTCTTCTCAATTCGTTCATCAATGAAACGAGCAATTTCGTTCCAGTCGCACCGAGAGGGTGTCCCAGTGCAATCGCACCGCCATTCGGATTCAGTTTTTCAGGGTCCGCCCCAGTTTCTTTCAGCCATGCGAGCGGCACAGGCGCAAATGCTTCGTTCACTTCATAGATGTCCATATCGTCTATCGTCAAGCCTGCTTTCATTAGCACTTTCCGTGTCGCTTCAATTGGACCGGTCAGCATAAGTGTCGGATCGGAGCCGACGACTGAACGCGCGACGATTCGCGCATACGGACGGACACCAAGTTCTTCTGCACGCTCTTTAGACATCAGCAAAACGGCCGATGCACCGTCACTCATTTGACTGGCGTTGCCTGCGGTAATGACGCCATTTTCGTCGAACACCGTTCGGAGTCCGGCAAGCACTTCTGGTGTTGAATCCGGACGCGGACCTTCATCCGTTGTAATGGTTTCAACCGTCCCATCGACGCGATTAACAGCAACCGGCACGATTTCGTCCTGGAATTTGCCTTGTTCGATGGCCTTGATCGCTTTCTGATGACTTTCGTAAGCGAACTTATCGAGGTCTTCACGTGATAATCCCCATTTCGCTGCAATTCGTTCTGCTGACAGACCTTGGTTAATGATTTCATGTTTCTCCGTCAGTTTCGGGCTCGGTTTCGCGTCGCCCATATTGGAAAACATCGGAGCGCGCGTCATGCTTTCGACGCCACCCGCGATGACGATGTCCATATCACCTGATGCGATGGCTTGAGATGCAAAGTGCACCGCCTGCTGACTCGATCCGCATTGACGGTCGATGGTGACACCTGGTACATGGATTGGGAAGCCGGCAATTAAGGCAGCTGTGCGTGCAATATTGCCTCCCTGTTCATCGGATTGTGTGACACATCCTAAAATGACATCTTCGACTTCAGCTTTGTCGATACCAGCACGGTTTACAAGTTCTTCAAGGACGATTGCGGCAAGTTCGTCAGGTCTGTAGTCTGAAAATCCTCCTTTACGTCTGCCAACTGCAGTTCTTACCCCTTCTACGATGACAACTTCTCTCATAAGCACACCCTATTCTCTGAATTGATTGAACGTTCATATAGTTATAGCTTACATGAAAGCGCTACCTATTTCCATATGCATTTGAAGAGAATTTAGATGGAAATCGGTCGTAGGTCGTAGATGCATATCCGCTTTGCGCCTGTTTGGACAAACGAGAACCCATTATATGATTAGGGTACAACGAAAGGAGGAACAACAAATGAAGAAATTTGGTCTTGCGACACTCGGAATTGTGGCAGCTATCGTTGTTCTATCGAATGTAGGTTCAATTATAGCGCTCGCTATTTCGGCTTTAATCGCTTTTGCAGGATTCCATTACTATAGGAAGACGGATTCTATTTTGCTGAAGCTTTTCTGGGGATCCGTGTTACTCATCGGTTTATTAACATCCGTTGCGAACATTCCCGCTTTCATCGGCATCCTTGCGCTGCTTGGTGTCTATTATGTATGGCGCGAGTGGAACGGCGGAAAAAACAAAGATATTACGACAAACCATTCTGGCGACCCGTTCGTCAATTTCGAACGCCAGTGGGATGAAATGACAAAATAAGGAGGACAATCAAATGAATTCATTGTGGAACAGACTTAAATATACGGTGCAAGCAGATTTGCACGCGGTACTCGACAAACAGGAAAAGAAAAACCCGATTGCCTTGTTGAATCAATACATTACAGAAGCAGAAAAACAGACGACTTCTGTCGGTAAACTTCTGGAACGACAAAGTCAATTGAAAGCCGCACTTGAAAAAGAGTATGCGGAAGCCGCGTCAATGGCCGATAAACGGCGTAACCAATTGGCATTGGCAGAATCGACAGGCGAAGAGGATCTCGTCACTTTCGCGCAAACGGAAGTCCATGCCTATGAAACACGTGCAACGGATTTGGCGAAAAGTATCACTGAATCCGCACAGGAACTGATGTCTTTGGAACGGAAATTCGAGGAAATGAAACATAAAGTGAAAGATATGAAAGTGCGTCAGCTTCAATTGATGGGCAAAGAGAATGTCACCCGCGCCAATCGCCGGATGGATTCATTCATCTCACCGGATCATGCGGACAAACAGGTTTCATCTGTCTCTGAGATGAAGAACTATATTGAAAACCTGGATAAGAAAATCTCAAACGAGTATGAAACGTCTTCCATGGAACGCAGATTGGAATCATTGGAGAAAAGTGCCGCACAGCAAACGGAAATTGTGTAAGATAGGAAGTAAGGGATAGGATTATTCCGTTCAGAAATGGGAAGGTAAAAAACCTTCCCATTTCAATCTGGCGTCAAGAAGGAGGCTTCATCGTGCAAAAATTAGATACGAACAAGATGACGTTCTGGATTATCGCTTTTTTACTGCTGATTTTCATAGAGGCGGCTTTTTTGTCAAACGGAAATATCATCTTCCTTCTTCTTGGTGCCGGATTTACGTATTGGGGATTTAAAAAGCGCTATAAATGGCTGACGTTTTTAGGTCTGTTCTTTTTCGTCATGGCGTTGCTCAAATTGTGGAGTTTGAGGATGCTTGTGCTCGCTGCATTCACTTATTTGCTCATGAACTTATGGAAAGGCGTTCCTGCGGATCAGATCATGCGGCCGTTGAAAGCATTTAACAAAGAAACACCGAATGGCATTTGGAAAAACAAACTGTTTTCTGTACAATCTTCCCCTTTCTCATCATATGAATGGGAGGATATGCATATACAAGGCGTGTTCGGCGATATCCATGTCGATGTGACAGATACCGTTCTGCCGAAACGTACTTCATTCATCTCGATCCGGCAAGGTTTTGGTCGGGTGAAGATTGACTTGCCTTACGAAATTCCCGTGCGCATCCATTACAGTACGTTGTTTGGAGAAGCTCGCATTCTGGACATTCATCCGAAACGAATGGTGAATGAAACCCTTCATTATAAAGACGGGTATGACAATCCGATTGGAGACCGCGCAGAGCTCATCATCTCGATTGCCACATGGATCGGAGACATCGAGGTGAACCGCAAATGAAGAATTTGTTCGGACGCAGCTTCTTTTTATCCTTCCTTTTTATGGCGATTGCGGCAGGTTTCTTCTATCTGCTTGTCGATATGCCGATTGAAGAAAGCTGGATTCTGTTCTACGACCTTCAGTATGCAAGCGTCCCTTTAGGAGCTTGGATTATTGTCACGAGTATTACGATCGGAGCAAGCATCGCTTTGTGGATGGGCAGTATTAGCCGTGCAAAGGATAAGGCGATGGAGCGGAAATTGACAGGTTTGATTCAAAATGAAGATATACTGGAGCATAAACGTTTTTCACCGAAGATTGACCGCACGCTCGTTGATGTGTCAACGATTTTAGCAACACAACGGAAGAGCTTGCAACGAATTACGGATGAACGGGCGGAGGCGCAAGATAAGCTCATTCAAGAACGCATCGTCCAGGAACGTCAGCGGTTGGCGCGCGAATTGCATGACTCCGTATCCCAACAATTATTCGCAGCTTCGATGATGTTGTCCGCCTTGACGGAAAGCAGTCACGAAGATGCTGTGCGGAAACCACTTACGCAAGTTGAACGAGTTGTTCAGCAGGCGCAACTCGAAATGCGTGCGTTGCTGCTACATTTACGACCTGCAGCACTGAACAATAAATCATTAGCACAAGGACTTGAAGAGCTGCTCGTTGAATTAAAAGAGAAAGTGACGTTCGATATCCATTTCCGGTTGGAAGAAGTGTCTTTATCAAAAGGGGCAGAAGATCATTTATTCCGCATCGCGCAGGAAACGCTATCAAATACATTGCGTCATGCCCAGGCGACGGAAGTGGATGTGCTATTCGTCGAACGGGATGGACTCGCTATTTTCCGTGTGCAGGATAATGGCGTTGGTTTTGAAGAAGGTGACGGTAAAGGTGGATCGTACGGCTTACAGAACGTCAATGAACGGGCAATCGAAATTGGTGGAACATGTAAAATCGTCTCGGTTCCTTCACAAGGAACGATTGTGGAAGTGAAATTGCCGGCGAAAAAGGAGGAGGTTGCACATGATTCGGATTCTATTAGTGGATGATCACGAAATGGTGCGGCTTGGGGTTTCAACGTATTTGCAGACGCAAGCCGACATGGAAGTCGTCGGCGAAGCGGTGAATGGTCAAGAAGCGGTCGTCAAAGCGCTTGAACTGCGACCAGATATCATCCTGATGGATATGGTCATGCCGGTTATGAACGGCGCAGAAGCAACAGCGAATATTATCAAACAATGGCCGGAAGCGAAAATTGTCATCGTAACAAGTTTCCTCGATGACGATAAAGTGTATCCTGCGCTCGAAGCAGGTGCCGTCAGTTATATTTTGAAGACGTCGAATGCGAAACGGATTGCGGATGCCATTCGAGACACGCTGAAAGGTCAGACGGTTCTTGAGCCTGAAGTGACGACGAAGATGATGCAGAAGATGCGGACTGGTAATGATCATCGGCTTCATGATGATTTAACGGAACGCGAACGGGAGATTCTTCTGTTGCTGGCGAAAGGCAAAACGAATCAGGAAATTGCCGATGAGTTGTTCATTGCGCTCAAAACGGTTAAGACACATGTGAGTAATTTGCTGTCCAAACTCGAAGTACAAGATCGGACGCAAGCCGTGATTTATGCGTTTAAGAATAATCTTGTCGAATAATGGACAGAGAAAAACTGCCATGCTATCGTGTTTGCTGATAGCATGGCAGTTGTTTTCATTCACATGATTATGGTCTGAATGGACCGTTATCTGGATTTTCTCCACGATTCGGATCGTACGGATATTCTTCACCAGGATCCGGTGTGTTGAAACCATCGTCCGTTTTGTTTTGACCGAACGTAGATGGATTATTCAAGTCAGTCGGTCGGTAACCTTGAGTATGGAAACCATCCGTCGTATCAGAATCTGCCGGATCAGATAAAGGCAATTCGTCAGAAGGAAGATGACCAGTACGCGGCTCATAATCAGCCTGCGTCGGATACGGTGCCGCTGGGTTCACTTTATTTTGACGAGCCGTTTGATGCATGGCTTGTTGTGCATTTTGCGCGGATTGTTTAGCGTCTTGTTTCATATCTTGCTTTTCCTGCTCCCACTTCTCTTTAGAAACATCTGCTTCCTGCAAGCTGCCTTCCATTTTCGACAAGTAGCGTGAAGCGTGTTCACGACCACCTAAACCGAATGCTAGACCGACTGCAAGTGCAACTGCGCCAAGCGTGAGAATGAATGCCGCGTTAATGATTGCAGGTGCAATGCCAAGTTGGCTTAGTGCCATGAAAAATGCGAATGCAAGAATCGCGTATTTCGCAACATAGCGCAATACATGTGGCTGTCCTGATTTCGTTGTCATAATGCTGCCGACAAATTTCTCCGCGAGATTTGCAAGCCAGAAGCCGACTGCCAAGATGACAACGGCCGCAATGACCATTGGCAAGTATGCGAAGATGCCAGTTGCCAAAGTCACCATGAAGTTCAAGTCGAGAATTTGAAGCGCCTCAACGACGAACAACAGAATAACGACAATCTGTACGATCGTTCCTATAATCTGCGAGAATGACGGCATTGAAGCTGATGTGCTTGAACGCATGCCCATCTTCCCGGAAATCGAATTGATGCCTAAGTTGTCAAGAAGGGAAACGACAACGCCTTTAACCCATTTCGCCAAGTAAATACCGACGAGTACAAGCACAATCGCTACTGCAATTTTCGGCAGCATTGTCATAATATCGTTCAGCATGGCGATTGCCGGTTGAGATATACCTTCAAGATCCAGTACTTCAAGTGCAGAAATTGTTACCGGCAACATGATCAGAATGAAGACAATCGTTCCGATGATTCCTGAAATACTAGTAGTCGTACCTGGAGACGTGACTTTCAGTTTCGTTGCGAAACGATCGACTCCGACTGTTTCAAGTAATTTCGTCACAATGCTTCGGATGATTTTCGCAACAATCCAACCGATTGCGAAGATCAATGCTGCTCCGACAAGTTTCGGAATGAAGTTCATGAAGCTTGCAAGCATTCCTTCAAATGGTCCACTAATTCCGCTTAAACCGAGCGCGTGTAAAATAGCGGGTACGAACAATAGCAAAATAATGTAGAACGCAATGTTTGCTGCTGTTTCCACCCATTTGGATTTGTCGATTTCGTCAGGTGATGCACCGACTTTAGCGACATACTTATTGAGGTTCAATTTGCGGCCAAGCGCCAAAATAACTTTTTTGACGACCATTGCCAGAATCCAAGCTAATAGAAGGATCAGGCCGGCTTTCACGATGCTAAGAATGGCTCCTCCAATACCTGAATACATCGTCATGAACGGTGTTGCGATCATCGATGCGTTCATAATGTTGAAGAATAACAGGAATGCCAGCAATAAAATACCAAAGAAGAAAACTTTACTAATGATTTTTTCGACATTCCACTTATCTTCTTTCACATCGAGCCGTTCATTGACCCTCGATTTCTTCAAACGTTTATAAACGGCATTTTCGACCGCTTTGGCGATGAAAAAGCCTACAAGCAGCACAAGTAGTCCGAGGATCAATTCTGGCAGCCAACTTAATAGGTTGGCAAAGTATAAGTCTCTAAACATTAAGCGTCCTCCATTCATTTAAGTAATCTATTTAGCACTATTCCTGTAAACGAGAGAGGCTAAACCTATTATTCTTGTAAAATTGGAAAACGTGCCTATTTCTTAGCTATTCACCTCTTTTCCCCACACAAAAAGCAGCCCATCGATTCCGGCTGCTTACACTTGTTTCGATTGTTTTTTATCTTGGTTTTCATTCCATTGTTCATGAGCCTGATCATTGAATGTACGGTTATATTCTTCCTGATCACCGAACGGGAAACGTTCACCTGGTTTGAGGGTATGATAGTTTGGATTCATCGGCGATTTGTTTTGACCATATATAGATGGTTCATGTTTGCCGGTTTTATCCTCTGCGTTTTCTCTGAAATCATTTGTCCAATTGGAGTCGGATGGATCGGCCAGCGGTAATTCGTGTGTAGGTTCCATTCCTTTGCCCGGGTGCAATACTTTCGGTTCAAGGTCTTTTTTATTTGGATATTTTCCATCTTTTATTGTCATCGTGGATTCCACCCTTTCTACAAATAACTAGCCATAAGTAGTTATCTATTCCCTCTTTTAAACGCGCTAAACCTATTTGCAGCAATTAATTTGAGAAACTAAATTATCTGTAATTTCGTCCTGTTTTATAGGAGGTGGCAGTATGCGGAAAGTGTTTGGTGCGGTGTTCCCGATTGTCAGTATTTTTCTATTGTTATGGGTTGAACAAGGAATGCACGTTTCATACATATGGAAGACCGGCGCGAAAGCGGTACTGTTCCTCGTCATCCCTTTTCTGCTATTCCGTGCGACACGCTTTGCCTTTCTGCGTTTTCGGGAAACCGATCGCCGCAGTATCCTTATTGCGACGGGAATTGGTTTCTCCATTATGGTTGCGATAATCGGGACGTTCCTTTTACTGAAATCGAGCATCGATTTGGATGCACTCATCGCGGATCTCACGTTGTCCGGCATCACCCGTTCAGTCTTCCCATTCATTGCTTTGTATATCCTCTTTGGCAATTCAATGATGGAAGAGTTCTTCTTTCGCGGCATCTTGCCTGATCTTTTCGGTGGAACGCGGCTGCGCTTCCTACTGCCGCCACTCTTTTTCGCGATTTATCACATAGCGATCTTTTTGCCTTGGTTTAGCCCGCCTATTCTCGCCCTTGCTGTAGCCGGACTCTGGGCAGGCGGACTGATCTTTCAATGGGCGAACGAAAAAAGCAGGACGATTTTGCCATCCTGGATTATCCATCTTTTCGCCGATTTCGGGATTTTGATCATCGGGGTTTACGTCCTTTATTTTTATTGACCGTAAAGGCTTCGATTTTCTCTTGGTTCCCGATAACGATGAGCTTATCTCCCGCTTGCAGCTGTTCATCGAGGTCAGGATTGCTGATCAGTTCCTCTTTTCGTAAAATCGCGACGAGGGTGATGTCAAATTCCTTCCGGAGATCCGCGTCATCAATCGTCGAACCGATAATCGCTGCATCCTGTCCTAAGTCGATTTCACCGACCATGAATTCTTTCTTTTCAGACCGGATCAGATCGTTAATATAATCCGTACCGGTCGGTTTAATAATCGACATGGCAAGTTCACGGCCACCTATAATGGAAGGATTGATGACACTCGTGGCACCTGCTTTTGTCAGAATGTCTTCTGAATCGTCGCGCTCGGCTCTTGCAGCGATTTCAATGTCTTCGTTCAGACTTTTTGCGGTCAGTGTAATGAAAACATTATCCGCATCACTCGACAGAGCCGTTATGAGCGCACGTGCATGATCGACACGAGCTTTTCTCAAGGTTTCCTTATCTGTCGGATCCCCGATTATCCTAAGGACATGGGGCTCGATCGTTTCTTTCAAGTCTTCCTCATTGTCATGGATGATCAATAGCTGAAGATCCTCTTCATCATCCCTCAGTTGCTTGTACACTTGCTGCGCAACACGGCCGAAGCCACAGATGACAATATGTCCGCTCAAACTGGAGATCTGTTTATCCATCCTCTTCACCCACACTTTCTCTGATAAATGCTGTTCGATGAAATAGGAAGCACCCATTCCAAGGCCGTATGTAACGATTCCTGCCCCAAGCGGGACTAGAATGAGTGCAAACCATCTTCCCTCCTCGGTTGTCGGATAAATATCGCCGTAACCAATTGTCATTATAGAAACGACCGTCATCCAAAGCGCATTGAAAAAGGACAGTCCTTCAAAGTACATGAACCCGATCACAGCCGTTGCGACAAGTAAAATTGTCGTAGCTATTAAGAATATTAGCCGTCTGTAACGGATATTTATATTCAACCAATGCCTATACAAGCGACCGCCTCCATGATTCAGCTCTGTTGCTTGTAGTATTCCTTTGTATGGAATTGTATAAACCTGTGCATCCAAAATGAAAAAACCGCATGTGATTGGCATGCGGGTTTTAGCAATTAGTATTTTGCCAAATAACAATTTACTTTAAATGTGTTATTATAGAGTTAAGATTTGACCAGTCGGAAAATTCAAAACAATGAGGTGAACATGATAAAAAAAATAGTTGTTTATCTTTTAGGTGCTGCAATTTGTATATCTCTCTTTTGGTCAACAAGCTATTTATTTGCCAGTTCCACGTCTTTAAAAGAAAGTGATGATACAACCTACGTTGAAATTACATCAAGTGATTTATACACTAGACAAAGTTTCTTGATAGAAAATATGAGTGTTCAAGAACAGGTAGGACAGTCAGATGTACTATTTGTGGGTAAAGTAGTTGATATCTTGCCAACTGTTGAAACGAATGACTTAATCGATTCAGGTATTTTGGAAGCTAGAGAAAAAGGCTATAAGTACGTACACACCGATGTAATCATTGAAGTTCTTGAATACATCGGTGAAAAGAAACTTGATTTTAATGAAGTAGTTGTTAGACGACAAGGTGGTCGTATTGGCAATTCAGTTCATTCTACTGATATGGAAAACCTGAGTGTGGGTGAAGAAATTATATTAACAAGACTAGAAAAACCGGAAAATGTCACTCAAGTGCCAAATGGTTTTGAACCTGATCAGTACTTCTTATTCAGCCCAAATTCTAAGTTTGTATCTAAAGGAAAAGGACGATTTTACTTAGAAAACGATCCGAATGAAGTTATTACTAAAGAGGATATTATAGATATTACTAATAAACTTAATACCTCACAGTAATTCTTTAGTTAGAAATTATAAAAAATCTAGTAACACTCATATGATTATCTTGACGATAATAATCCGCATACATGCCATTTTCTCGGGCAATGCATGCGGATTATTTTATTTTACTGGCACGGTCACGGTAACTTTGAATAAATCGCCGTCCAGTTCGATTTTCATCGTCCCGCCGTGCATGTCGACGATCGATTGCGAGATGGCAAGGCCAAGTCCCGAGCCGTCGGTATGTCGCGAAGTATCAGCACGTTTGAAGCGTTCGAACAGTTCGTCGACGTTTTCACCGAGCTCATATTTCGTAATGTTTTTCACGATAAACTCAGCTGTATCACCTGTTTTTCGAAGCGTCACGTAGACACGTGTTCCAGTCAACGAATATTTGATGGCATTGACAATCAGATTGTCGAGCACTCTCCACCATCTTTGCCCATCCACGTAAGCCGTAAGCATTTCTTCCGGAATATCTGTCCTGAAGTCTAGTCCCGATTGGTCAATATCATCGGCGTGTTCCGCGAGAGCTTGCTGCAAGAGCTGTGTCAGATCGACTCGCTGTCTGTGCAACTCTAGATTGCCGCTCGCCATTTTCGATACTTCGAATAAATCTTCGATAAGCGTTTTTAAACGTTGCGATTTCTTGTCGAGGATATCGACGTATTTCGCACGATCTTCCGGCGTGATTGTTTCATCTTTTAGCAGATCGGTATACGTGATGATTGACGTAAGTGGCGTCCTGAGATCATGGCTGACATTTGTGATCAATTCCGTTTTAAGCCGCTCACTTTTCGCCTGTTCACTCATGGAGCTACGCACGCCTTCACGAAGATTGTTCAAATTTCTTGCATGATCCGCGAGCGGCGACTTCCCTTCGATTTTGATTTCTTCATTCAAACGGCCAGTCGCCATCGCTTCAGTTGCGATGATAATTTTGTTCAAGTATGCCGCTCTTCTGACAAATATGAAGCTGATCGGAAGGGCGAAGAATAACACACATAAACAATAGATGACAAACAGCATCGGATCCATAAACATTCCTATAAACCCGACACCCGCCAGGAAAAAGCCGATTAGCAGAATGAATGTCTGACTTCCTATGGATTTCCTTAGGAACATTGTCTGTAAGGCTTTCAGGAACTGGATTGCATAACTGTTTTTGATATCGGCTTCAATTGCTTCTTTTTTCTTCCACCGTTCTGTTGCATGAACAATCTGGAATGCAAGCAGCGCTGTTGGCAGGACTCCGAATAGGATGAATCCGATGAACGAGCTGCCGATTCGACCTAGCCGCGGGTATTGCAACAAGTTCACGACACTTGAAGAAGCACTATCTACATACATGAAGAGAATCAGTGCAGTAGCAAGCATCCCGATCACTTTGATGTCGATTTTCAGAGTTGCATATCTAGCGTCGTAGTCTGTGCCAGTCACCCACTCTTTGCGGAATTTCAAGACGGTGAAGAGCACAATTAACGCCAAGGCGCTCAGCAACCAAAAGGTATAGAGTGCATACTTCCCTCTATTGAAATCTTTGTATTGGGGATATAGGACGCCGCCTTTTTCAACAGCTGTTTTAGGAATGATGACAGTTCCTTCAAAAGATTGTACAGGATTGGCCATCGCATTGATGTTATCCTCGTTTATCGCGTTATTTCCATAGGCATAATACGTAGTCCATTCATCATTATTTTGACCAGGAAGGGAATGTGCTTTCAAATATCCCTTTGCAGAATTGAACTGTTTTTTATAAATGGAAGGCACCAAGACGTCTCCAGATGAAAACAGTTCTCCTGTATCTGCGTTTATCAATTCATAGGCAATCGGCAATGAATGCGTACTGCTTTTGACTTCATTCAAATATTGAGTGAGTGACTGTTCTTTTTCCTGACGGATTTTCGCTTCGATATGAGCATCATCTTTGAAGTTCATCTTGATGTCTTCAATTTTCATATCCCGTTCTTCGATGAGCGCTTTTCTTACGATTTCATTCTTCTCATTCTTAGCTTCTTCAATCCTGTCCACATACTGCCCATGGATATCTTCGAGCTGGTTGGATAGCGATCCATATCGCGTCCGGTGTTCCTCAATTTCCTCATCCGAAATCGTAATCTGCTTTTTCGCTTCTTCTATGTTAACAGGATTCAGTTTTGCCGGACCGATTTTGGAATAGAATTCTTCCATTCCCCAACGGACATGCTCTGACTCAGAGAAACTTTGCCCAATCATAGTAAATCCTTGTCTGTTCAATGAAAGAATCGATACAAGCACAATAACGACGAGCGCCGCCCATATATATAGTAGTGATCTGTTTTTCATCAAGCCGTGCCCCCTCTAATTATGCGTGTGAAATAGGCAATTGTGCGTGTCGAACGTTCCCATCCGTCCGTCACGATGTCGATTATATGAGGAAAGCAATAACCGATGCTGATAAGCGCGATACTGATTGCTACGATGGACATGAACAGTGGCAGGAAACTACTTCTCGATTTTGTAGCCAATTCCCCACACCACCTTTACATACCTCGGATTTTTCGGATCTGCCTCGATTTTCTCCCGGATTTTCCTTATGTGGACCGCGACGATGTTTTCTGCGTTGTACGCTTGTTCATTCCACACGCGTTCGTAAATTTCATTGATGGAAAATACACGCCCTGCGTTTTTCATGAGCAATTCCGTGATTTTGTATTCAATTGGCGTCAGTTTCACCGGTTTCCCATCGACCGATAATTCCTTCGCCTCTTCGTCCAATTCAAGCCCGTCAATTTCGATCTTTTTCTGACCGTCATATGTGCCTAGCTGGACATATCGACGAAGCTGCGATTTAACGCGCGCCATCAGTTCAAGAGGATGGAACGGCTTGGTCACATAATCATCCGCGCCGACCGACAATCCGTGGATCTTGTCAGAATCCTCCACCTTCGCACTAAGCATGATGATCGGGATATTTTGCGCTTCCCGGATTTTGAATGTCGCCGTAATTCCGTCCATGTTCGGCATCATAATATCGAGAATGAGCAGATGGACTTCGTTTGCAGCAAGCAGATCGAGCGCCTCTTTGCCATCCGCTGCCTTCAGCACAGCATACCCCTCGTTTTTTAAATAGATTTCAATCCCATCGCGGATCTCTTTATCGTCATCCGCCACCAGAACCGTAAACTTCGCCATCGTCCGCACCTCACTTTCCTCTATGATACCAATTGTAGTGCTTAAATCTTAACATTTGATGATGGGAATTATGAAGAAATTCTTAAGATGGGTGGATTGGGCTTCGTTGTGTGTGTGAGTTGCTTGTTTGAGGCGGATATATCTCCTAATAAATGGGCGAGTGGTGATAGAAACGAGTTGAGCGGTGATAGAGTGTCGATAACCGGTGATAGACACGGCTTAAGCGGTGATAGAATGTCGATAACCGGTGATAGAACGGTGACAAGCGGTGATAGCGGGTTTTCGCCTGGCTCTATAGAGATTTCTATTGAATTTCCCCTCCGAAATGGCCTCGATTTGGCCGAGTCGGTGGTAAACAGAGGAAAGTCGGTGGTAAATGGGCGAAAGGCGGTGGTAATTTGCTGAGAGTCGGTGGTAACGGTTTTGGGATGGTTCAAGTCTAGATTCTCAGCGGAATTCATTGATGAAATTGTCTAAAATCGGTCGAGTCGGTGATATATGTCCTCAAGTCGGTGATATCCCCCTCTAAGTCGGTGATAATTATTTTCTCCACAAAAAAACTGCCCATCGACTCTATGTCCGACGAGCAGCTAACTACTCTATCCATCCCTATCGCGCAAAACGATATTGAAGCATTGAAACAGCAATAATCACTGCCCAAACGACCGCGCTTGCGACGACTAATACAAGTAAGCCGTTTGAGAATGAAAATGCAAAGTTTCCGGCTGTGAGGGCAAGTTCGTTTGTCACAACTTTTGGAACGCTGAAATATTGGAACGGCTGGTAATGGGCCCATGTGGAGGCGACCGATTGCTCTGACCATTTCAAGCCGGCGAACAAGGTGACGAGCATGAGTCCGATGGCAACAGCCGTTTTCTTAACGAGTAGCGAGAATAAGAAGAGTAAAGAATAACAAAATACGAGCACCATGAAAAAGAGGGCAGCTGATTTCAGCAGGAATGTACTCATCTCCATAAATGTGAAAGCATAGTCTTCACCGTAAATAAGTACCGGATAATCCATGTCTCCAAACCTGTCAAACACTGTACCAATCAACAATGCCAACCCGCTTATGGAAGCAAGCAACAAAACGGTACCAACGAGCACCATGATGAATTTGCTGGCAAGGATCTGATAGCCACGAATCGGCTGAGTCCGCAACAGATGGATTGGCCCATTTTCTCCGAGACCTTCCCTCGTCACGATATCTCCGAACAGGAAAATGAAAATGCCTGCACCAAATACGCCAAACAGAAGTGTCGTCAAATGCTCCATGAAGTGGATGCCGTCTGAAGCGTACCGCACGCTGAATTTTTTGATGCTTTCCCCGACTTGAGGATCATCAAAATGCTTATCATGAAGCGTTAAGTCAGCAAACACGCTGATCGGCAAAACAGGTTGGATGTGTTTTTCATACATCCATTCTAATTTTGCAGAACCTGACTCGTCTGTAAAGAGGGATGGCCATAGTGTCGACCAGTAATCCCCTTGGGCAAGTCTCTGCACGAGGGTTGTTCTACGATGTTCAATTTCCATTTCTAGCATTCGATTGTAGTCTTTATTTTTGAACGCTTCTACTTCATCCATATAACGTGGTAACCAGAACTCCTCCAACATCTTTTTTTCCTCTTTATATTCCTTGCTATCCTTGTCCCTTTGGCCGGATGCAGCGGCTGCTTCCAACTCTTCCAACTGACTTTGAGTCATGAACAGCCACTCATCCGCTTCTGCCAATAAATCTTCCGCTCTAGTAGTATTCATATAAACAAACACGTAATATCCGATGATGAACGCAGTAAGTGCTAACAGAACCACCTTAAAAAAAGTGGATTTGACTGTCTTGATCGCCTCAAACTGAATAAGCGGCAACATAACTTCCCCTCCAAACATGAACTGTCTCTGTTCTATCCATTTGCTTTCTGCTATGATCTGACATGCTTTGATAGACGAATTGACATAAAGGCGTCCTCAACTGATCCGGCTCGTTTCAATCTTTTTCCTGGCAATTAAAAGCAGTATGACTGTCAATAGCAAGATGACAGGAATACCTTGGTACCAGTCGACACCGGCATTCCTCACTAATAGGCGTTCTTCCGGCAACAGATACTGGAACGGATTCAGCCAGTAAAAGAACGATGGCCATTTTATGAAAGCGAAAAGTCCATAACCGGCAAGCATCGTCGCAAGCAAAGCAAACACTGTGGACAGCGTATGTTTGAACAGTAGGCTATACACAAGTAAGAGTGCAATCACCATGATAACTGTAACGCTGACGACCGTCAGTCCTTGGACCATATACTGCACAATCGTGATAAAATCGACTTCCCCGTTCCGTTCAATCATAACGGGATACTTATACTTCCCTTTAAAGCCGAACAGGCCGACCAATGCCGCGGCACCTAGCAACACAAAAAGCGTCAGGAAATAAACGAGAACCGAACTGAAAAACTTGCTCGTAATAATAGTCCCTTTTTTTATAGGCTGCGTGTACAAAAAGTTAATGGAATACGTCTCAAACTCGCTTGCCAAAATCTCTCCGATTAGAATGACAAGAATGATCATTGCTCCAAAGTTCATAAACAGATCTACTACGAGTTTCAAGAAATTTGGCAGTGCCATACTATAAGTCGCATGTCGGGGCTTAATATTTTCCGCAAGATGTTTTTCATTCTTGGCAAGCATTTTATTAATTTCCCCGACAGGAAGGTCATATGCCCCTCCCTCCTCTTTGAAATGGAGTACTTGTTCCAAAAATGCGTTTTCAATCGTCGCACGATTTTTCCACTTATCCATGCTCATACCGCGAAGTTCGTACAGCTTTTCTAGCATCGATGAGTTTATGACTTTCAACTTTTGTGTGTCTTTGTCTTCAGGATCCTGTTCTAATGTGCTTGAATACATCCGGTTTAAATTCTGTGAGTTCTGAACGAGTATACCAATTCGCTCGGTTTCCTCTTTTTCAATATACGACTGAAACGTCACATTCCGGACGAAGAGAAGCGCCACCCCAGCGATGAGCAACAAATAGATATAAAGCAATTTCTTGCTGAAAATGATTTTCTTCAGTTCAAACGCAAATTGCATCATACCGGAGACCTCTCCTCGAACAGTTCGCGATACCGCTTCTCTGCACCGGCTTTATGGTTATCGATGTAAGCGATTACAACATCATGCCGGTAGAGCACATCAATGATTGTCTGTAAGGGAACGTCTGTCTCTTTGAAATTTAGATGGCCCAGCTCGTTCATTGTAACTGGCAGTCCGGACTCGTCCAATATCCTTTTCGCCTTTTCCGGTTCACTAACAGTCAGTTCATAGTTGGTGACGGTCAACTTCTCCAGTGACTCTTTCAGCAAAGCTCCGTCTTTCATGAAGTAAATCGTATTCGTCAATCGATCAATTTCATCAAGGACATGTGACGAAATGATGATTGTCGTCCCTTCTTTATATAATTCCAATAAAATGGTCCGTACATTAATGGCACTCGTCGGGTCAAGCCCGTTCAAAGGTTCATCCATAATGAGCAGTTTGGGTTTATTGAGGATGGCCATGGCAAGCAATAGATGCTGTTTCATCCCGAGTGAAAAACTCCGAACGCGTCTTTTTAAATAGCCTGTCATTCCAACCCTTTCGGCAACTTCCTGAATACGGTCAAAAGAAATCTTTTGTACACGGCAAATGAATTTCAAATGATCGTAAGCAGTCAGATTCCCGTAAAGGATTCGATTATCCTGCAAATATGAAATTTCATTGAATAGGGAAGGGTCACCATTTGGTTTTCCCAAAATCTCGACACTCCCCTCGTTGAACGTCAATAAATTCATCATGCAATTCAATAGTGTCGTCTTCCCTGAACCATTCGGCCCAACAAGTGCAATGATTTGCGGCTCATCAATCGTAATATCAATCCCCTTTAACACCCAATCCTTCTTATACTTTTTCTTCAATCCTTTCACTTGTACAATCATGCCCACACACCCCTTTTTTATCTCAGTTCCTACTTCTACCCTAGCAACTTAAAATAGTATGTAAATCTCCAATTATCTGAATATAACATATTGAAAAATAAAAGCCAATGGTATACTGTAAGAATTACTGGGATAATTTTAGGAAGATTGTTTCACTCGAATTTACGGAACTAAGGGAAGGATTGATTCCAATTAGAAAATTGTTGTTGCTGTATTTTTTGCTGATTGCTTTACTGCTCGCAGGCTGTGTGGATGATGAAAAAGAAGAGGAAGAAATCATCGCATTGCCCCCTGAGGAAGCAGAAGTGGATAAAACGATTACGATAAGACCTGAAATTGACATAATGATTGGTTTTGATAAAGGAGGCGCAAGGGCATCCCGAGATAAACACTGCTGGGAAGAAAAAGACAAAGAATGTTCCCTTGAGCCTACGCTTCCTTCAGAATTCTTGGACAGTTATATCGTTAATCCTATTAAACCTGGAGATGATATTCTATTCCAGTTCGCCGTCCCGGGGAATGACTTCGATTTCCCCACTCCTGATTCATTTATCGCATATATGCAAGAAGGTGATGAGATGAAACCGATAGAAGTTAAAAACAATACTATCCAAGCACCTCTGACCCCGGGTAAATATTACATGTCCGTCAAAGCGATATGGGACAGTGAGTTGAAAGGTGAAACGATTTATGCGTTTTCACTGATGGTCAAAGAGTGATCAGTATTTTCAATGATTCATTGTCGAGAGTTTGATTATTCCGTTCGTTTCAAATTTATCATTCTGAATAATCCTTCTTAAAATGAACATCCTTCCCCTATAACGGGAGGTGATTGGGCATGGCTAAAGAAAAGAAGATCAAAAAGGGCAATTCGTTGGATCGAGAAGAGTTCGGGTACGGATTCGACATCAGTACGGATGATTTGAAAGTCATCGGCAAGAACAACCAGGCTGCCAAGCAGAAGGAACAAGTGAAGGAGCCGGAGAAAAATCGACCGCCTACAAATTGATAACTATTGATTTCTTCAAATAAAGTGACTATAATAAAAACAACTACATCTTACAAAAGCTGTGAGAGGGAAAAGTAGGAAGAGGATGTCGCATAGAGAGCTTCTGACGGTGGAAATGAAGCGGACAAATCATCCGAACATGATCCTTGAGCTTCGCACTGAACATCTACGGACCAGTAGGCTGCGACGAGAGTTGGCACTTGTTATCTACGCCAGAGTATACGATTTTTCGGCGCGTACTTTTGGAGATGATCAGTGTGAACTGGTTGTGATGTAAGGTGGTACCACGGGTAAAGACCCCGTCCTTATCGATTTTTATCGATAGGGGCGGGGTTTTTTTGTACTCAATTTAGGGGGAATGGACATGGCTGTTTTTATTGGAGGCGCTTGGCCGTATGCGAATGGATCATTACATCTTGGTCATATCGCGGCATTGTTGCCAGGGGATATTTTAGCAAGGTATTACCGATTGAAAGGTGAAAAAGTTTTATATGTGTCAGGCAGTGATTGTAACGGGACACCGATTTCGATACGGGCCAATGCGGAGAATGTTACAGTGAAGGAGATTGCGGACCGTTTTCATACGGAATTTGTTGTTTCATTCGCGAGACTCGGGTTCACGTACGATATTTATACACGAACAGACGGGACGTTCCACCACCAGATTGTCCGGCAAGTCTTTTTGAAACTGGTGGATCGGGGGTTAATTTTCAAGAAAGAAACGGATCAGACGTATTGTGAGTTTGACGAAAGATTTCTTCCAGACCGCTTCGTCGAAGGGATTTGTCCGCATTGTGGTTGTAAGGCGCGTGGCGATCAATGCGATCATTGCGGGTCACTATTGGATCCGTCCGAACTGCTTAACCGAACATGTAATCTTTGCGGCAATGAACCGACCACGAAGAAAACGGAACACTTTTATTTTAAATTAAGTGATTTTCAGGAGCAACTCGATACGTATGTTGCGAAAGCCAAACAGGAAGACAGATGGCGCGACAATGCCATCAACCAGTCGGAACGCTATTTGCGCGAAGGACTTCATGACCGTGCTGCTTCAAGGGATTTGGCGAATGGCGTCAATATTCCCGTTCTTGGTTACGAAGGTAAAAAAGTGTATGTGTGGATTGAGGCCGTCACAGGTTATTATTCCGCAAGCCGTGAATGGGCTGCTTTGAATCGGACCGATCTCGATGAGTATTGGAACGAAGAGATGGTTTCCTATTACGTGCATGGTAAGGATAATATCCCTTTCCATACAATCATCTGGCCAGCAATTCTTATGGGGATTGACCAGGATAACGCCTTGCCGACACATGTCATTTCGAATGAATACTTGACGTTGGAAAAACGTAAATTGTCGACGAGCGAAAACTGGGCGGTATGGGTGCCAGATATGCTGGACCGCTACCATCCTGATTCCCTGCGCTACTTTTTGACGGCCAATGCGCCTGAAAATCGCGATGCTGATTTTTCCTGGCGCGAGTTCATATATAGTCATAACTCCGAGTTGCTTGGCGCGTACGGGAATTTCGTGAACAGGACGTTGAAGTTCATCGAAAAATCATTTGCGAGTGTTGTGCCGCAGGCTGAAATCAATCTGGCGATGAAAGACCTGATTATAGGCCTTTATCCGATCGTTGGAGAGAAAATTGAAAAAGGCCATTTCAAAGAAGCTATTGAAATTATTTTCGAAGCGATCCGCAAGGCGAATAAATACTTTGATGATGAAAAGCCATGGCTTCAAATTAAGGACGAGGAAGCAACCTGTGCACAAACAATGGCGACATGCGTCTATCTCATTGCAAACTTTGCGCAACTCCTCTCCCCTTTCCTGCCGTTTTCAAGTGAGGATGTAGGGAAAATGCTGCGAATACAACAGTTTGAATGGCAAGAAGTGACGGTCGGTAGTCGTGTGTTGCCAGGTGTGTCACCGTTGTTCGAGCGGATTGACGTTGCGCGGATTGAGGAGGAATTGGAGAGACTGCATAGTGGGAAAATCGGATAATGGTTGGATGGGTCTCTACTCTTAGGAGTGGAGGCTTTTTTTTAGGGGTGGACAGAGCGGATTTGGGCAAGATTTTGGAGCGGCGGTGTGTAATCGGTGAGAGTCGGTGGTAAAGTCGGCAAAGTCCTTTCCAATCCTACACCCCATGCCAATCAGACTAATTCCACCTTCCAAAAAAGCATTTCATAAAATGCATGCAATTCACGCACCTTTTTGAGACAATAAGTGTATACAGGAAAAGGTTGGAAAGGGGGATTCGGGTGAAGGAACGTTATTTTTGGTTGGCTCTAGCGCTTATCGGTATCAGTTGGATTACCAACTCCGTCTATGCGCAATCCAAACAATTGAAAGAGCCTATTTTTCTCGATCATTATATCGAGACGACAGCGGATGACTATAATAATCTCACTTTTTATTATTTGGCAAATAAAAACGACCAGAGGCATCTCAATTATTTTACGATCAATGGCTTGAGTGCCTATGCGGAAAATGAATTCATCTACTTGCCAGATACGCCATATAATCTACAGACGTTCACGCATCATGTACTTAGAAGCAAAACAATCAATCTGAGCAGTATTGATTTTGATTATCACTACCCTGATGAAGATCTTATTTTTTCGGATGTATTTGCGGTATTCTCCGATAGTACAGGAATAAATGCTGCGATTGGAGAAGTTGTTATTCATCCAAAAGAAGACAACTCAATTTCCGGAGATTTGCCGCTTATGAGCACATCGTCCAGCATGGACACATCAGGGAACAGCAATTATAGATATGTTGCGACAGAACCGTTGACAATAGAAGCCATATCATATCCTTTTTACGAGAACTTAATAGAGCATATATCGATTACAAGCAACCGGTCGGGAAGGTCGGATTCGAATTCAACCGACGTCAATCTAGAAGATATTGTGTACCCCATCTATCTTGACAAGGGGCAAACACTTAGAATTAACTTCAAGACCCGCGAAGAGAAATACATTCAAAATCCGATTGCATTCTTCCTCGAAATTTCCGGAACAACTAAGCAAGAAAAGGCATTCACAACGTCTGCCTGGTACAACTATCAGCCGTATTTGACGCAAAGTGATGTCAATTCGATTATTCAGGCTAAAACAAGGAGGGATGCGGATTGAACAGTGCATTGCAGAGATTTTTCTGGGGCTATCTCTTCATTTTTTCCCGTATCCATATTGGTATTGATCTACTTATGGACCCGGTCGGCTACTTATTGATTTATTCAGGGTGCAAGAAAATGGCCGTTGCTTATCCTCAGTCGAAGAAACCGATGGCCGTTGCACTTGTCGGAATGGTCGTTTCCATCCCTTCCGTCTTTGTGAATTTATCAGAACCTACCCTTGCCTATAGTTGGTCGGTATACAGTATCGGGTTATTCATTATAAAAGTGGTTGCAGCCTATTACTTATTCTTGTTGTTAATGGAAATCGTCAATACACTCAGCGAACCCGCGTTAATTCATAGAACGCGGAATACATTTAAGTACTTGATAGGATTTCATCTAACCGCATTCGCACTCATGTCCTTTTACGTCAACACTTCCGGAGATGGCTGGATAGTTTTGAATATAATTGCAACAATCGGTGTCCTTCTAATGGATATCCTGTTTTTATTTCTACTGAGGGCGATTCGAAAGGTTGCTCCTGATAGTGTTCGAATTGATGTTACAATTTAAAAAGAAAATTTTGGGGGTTAATAATTTGTTTAAAAATGAAAGAAATCAAGTAAGAGCCGGCTGGCTAATTCTGATTACATTCGTAGCGATGTTCATTGCTCAACAGTTGTTTGCTTTACCAGGTATATTTGCATTGATGCTCGTTGACTTTTCAAGCTTGGGGAGCGGTTCAGAAGCGGAAGTCATGAATTCCCTCGATAGTCACCCGTGGATTTTCCTTCTGACGCAAGGGGGTGGTACAATTGGCGGAATGCTCATTACCCTATTATTATGGAAGTTCATGAATAAAAGAACGTTGAAAGATCTTGGATTCAGAGGTATTCTGAAAGATCTGGGCTTCGGTCTGTTGCTTGGCGCGTTGTCCATTTTCGTCATTTTCGTTCTCTTGTATGTGACAGGGAATGCCAAGTTGCTGAATACCTTCACAACCCCTGAATTCTCTACGTATACAGTTACATTCCTCATTTTGTTCATTATCGTCGGTTTCTCTGAAGAGATGTTCTTCAGAGGGTATGTGATGTCGACGATGGCGAATCGGGGAAATCCGCGTTGGCTCATGTATGTCGTTTCTGCCGTCGTATTCAGTTTGGCACACGGGATGAATCCGAATGTCAGTATTTTAGGGTTAGTTAATATTGCGTTAGTCGGTGTTCTTTTCGCCTATATGTTCATTGCGACAAATAGTTTGTGGCTGCCGATC
This sequence comes from Sporosarcina quadrami, assembly GCF_014836615.1. GTDB lineage: Bacteria > Bacillota > Bacilli > Bacillales_A > Planococcaceae > Sporosarcina > Sporosarcina quadrami. The sequence continues at coordinate 76,000 of NZ_JACSQN010000011.1, forward strand.
GGGTACCATATTACATGGAATTACTTCCAAGGGAATGTGTTCGGATTCGCTGTCAGTGGAATAACGCCACATGGCATTTATAATGTGTCTGTTGAAGGCGGCAATGATTTATTGACAGGGGGCGCATTTGGACTCGAAGGCGGACTGTTGGCGACATTACTCATTGTATTGGGGTACTTCGTGACAAGAATGTATGCGAAGAACAAGGTACAAGCGTAATTGGACTAATGTGACAGTCCCAATTTTATATATACAATTATCCAAGCGATAAGTGAAAAAACCATCCAGGAGAAGTTTCATTTCCTATTACAAAGCTGCCTATTCAACGGCAGCCTTTTTTCGTCTTCCGCTGAACGTCAAAACGAGGATGCCTCCGAGCAATAAAGTGATTCCTGTCCAGGATAGAAGATCCAATCTTTCTCCGACAATTACTACGCTTAAAACAGCTGCCGTAAGCGGTTCAGCCAGTGACAGTGTGACAGCTGATGAAGATGGGATTTTCCGAAGACCGACTGAAAATAGAATATACGCGATGCTCGTCGTCGCGATGCCGAGGTAAACCACTGTCGAAATGCCGAGGTAAACCACTGTCGAAATGCCGGACACCGTTACCAATCCTTTCGTTTCAAATAAGAATAAGAATGGCATAAGCATGAAAGCGCTTATTGAGAAGATGACCGCCACCGACGGGATTGCTTCTGCTTTTTTCAATACCTCTTTGTTAAATAAGGTGTAAAAAGCGAATAACAGACCCGCGAAAAGAGACAGTGATACCCCGATAGGATTCACAACAAGCCCTTCTTTATTTGAAAACAGTAAAATGCATCCGACAACTGCCATGGATGTTGCAGTGAGCCAGATCTTTGTCGGCCTCGTTTTGAGAATCAGCCATTCTATAAGACCAGAAAACATCGGTGCGCTTCCGATAGCGACTACTGTTCCAATGGCGATACCGGTTAATCGAATGGAAGTAAAAAAGCAGTATTGGAAAATCGCCATTGCCAATGCCGCTAAGACTGTCGATTTCCATGGCCAATCACGGAAATTGATTTTACGTAATATGAGCATAATGAAGAGCAGTGTAAATCCACCTACCGCTAGTCTCGAAGCGCCGACTGCCAACGGATGAACCGTTTGCGGCATGAATGTTTGAGCGGTACCTGTAGTACCCCATAGCATGGCGCCAAGCAGGACCGTCAAATAGGCAATTCGCTTTGACAAAGTAATCCCCCCAATACATTGAATATATCATCTTTTCAGAGAAAAATAATCTACTTTTACAACTTCATATTTGAGAGAGAGTAGCTACTTCCAGACTTTCACCTAATTTCCTCAATATATAATCCGAAGATTTTACGTCCTATGTTAAACTAAATAAAAGGAGTTGCAACGAATGGTTCAATCTACTGCAGCAAGTAAATTATTAATGGAAGCAACGCAATTTATAAAAAATTGTTACGACGAACTTGGCGAATCTGAAGAAACACAATTGAAACGTATTGAAGAAATCAAACACGAAATACACACAACTGGAACTTATACTCATCAATCGTTTGAATTAGCACATGGAGCAAAAATGGCTTGGCGGAATAGTAATCGTTGTATAGGGAGATTACTTTGGAATACATTACATATTTTTGATGCGCGAGATGTGCATACAGCAGACGCTGCATATGAAAAATTAGTTAATCATATTGAATTTGCAACAAATGACGGGAAAATCCGGTCTGTAATCACCATTTTCCCTCCACGTAATAATGGAAAAGATCCTCTTAGAATTTGGAACCACCAATTGCTGCGTTATGCTGGATACAAAGAAGGCGATAACATAATTGGCGATTCAACATCACTCAACTTCACAAGAATGTGTGAAAAATTGGGATGGCAAGGAAATAAGACTCCCTTTGATATTCTTCCTCTTGTCATTCAAGCATTCGGTGAAAAACCTAAATTATTTACGATTCCTCATGAACTTGTTAAAGAAGTGCCTATTATCCACCCGCATCTTGACGGGTTTAACAAGTTGGGTGTTAAGTGGTATGCTGTTCCAATTATTTCAAGCATGCGTTTAGAGATTGGTGGAATTGATTACCCAATGGCTCCGTTTAATGGGTGGTATATGGGTACTGAAATTGGAGCAAGAAACTTGGCAGATTCAGATCGGTATAATTTATTGCCAGCAGTTGCAGAACTAATGGGTTTAGATACGAAGCTAAACCGATCACTGTGGATAGATAAAGCTTTAGTCGAATTAAATATTGCGGTGTTGCATTCTTATCAACAGTCGGGTGTGACCATTATTGACCACCATACAGCTGCAAAGCAATTCAATAGTTTTGAAGAAAACGAAGAAAAAAACGGACGCTCTGTTACAGGGAATTGGCCCTGGCTTATTCCTCCACTATCACCGGCTTCAACACATATTTACCATAAACCTTATAACAATGAAATTCTAACTCCGAACTATTTTTATCAACCGGACCCACAGGAAGACTAGTCGGATGCTTCAGATTCATTGAAAAAGCCATCAGTTAGTAGAGCCATACGGTCAATTTACTCACCTATAAAAGTAATTTTTTTCACGACAGAATAATGCTAGTAGTGATGCCTGATTCATATACAGAACACTATTATACACATTGCTATTTACAAATCCTTATAAACACTGGTATTATAGCTCTTGTTAAACGTGGTTCGTAACCATCCCACGAAAAAAATCGAATTATTCAAAGTCAGATGAAAAAACAACATTTACTTCTGAAATCTGTCGTATCAAGGTTTGAATGGTATTTCATGAGAATAATAGTTCAACTAGAATCGAATAAAGTAAACTGAAAACCGATTTCATTTTACACATTTTTTACACATAAGATTAAAATGATAAATATAAAGAGGAGGCTTCAGTCCCTCTTTTTTTGTTTTCAGTTTTTCAAGTAAGCTAGTTTAATTTTTTCGTTTTTGTCTTCTGTTTATCGCTCAAGCATTTTGACTATTTGATCACCATGGATGAGTACGATATCACCTTCTTCTTAAGCACCATGCACAGAACCAACACTCGGGTTCAAAAACAAAAAAAAACATCTCATATTCATGTTTAAGTTACGTTGGACTACAAATCGCTTCTGCTTTATTAGGTATATATGTTCCGAACAAAGTCACGAGCATTAAAGCTATAACAATTATAAACAATCACTTTTTCATCATAATGGGGTCTTCCTCAATATTTTCTAAACACTCCTGGTGGTCACCTAATATTGACAATATAATCTGATCATGGAACTAGCCGATATGGCACTTTTTATCTTGGAAAGGAAACACAAAGAGGTGGATGGGTTCAAGGCGTCTCGAACAAGAATTCTCAATCCCCTTTTTATGTTGCAATCCAACTATATCCCGAAAAATATAAAATCAGCTAAAAAAGGTTGTCCAAGTGTCAGTAAAACTGACTTTCTGGACAACCTTTTTAATGAACATACTGACTTACTATTACCAAACGTGTCTGTCGCTAATTTTGACTTTCTGCTCATATCGGTCACCGCAAATACAAACATAATCGGTCACTCTAAATGTCCAATATTGTTTACAGTTTAATTTTGTGATATTCTCACTCACTACATGAGTATGCAGGCCCATATACTCTTCTCTAGTAGTAACCTTCCCTGCGTTATACCTATGATGTTCATCAGGCCAGTAGCTACATGGAATGTACATAGGATTTACAATGCTGTCAAAAAACTCATCAGTCTCTTCGCTAATGACATCCGCTTTGTCTTCTGAAGCAAAACTAGCTGATGGAGCTGTGATGAACAGAGCAGCAACAAAAAGGGAGATCAATAGTTTTTTTATACCGCTCATTCCATCAATTTCTACAAATAGTGTATTTTTCATTGACTACACCTCCTTTCTATATTTATACTACTATTGTCAGTAGATTTAGACAAGGGGAAATTTAACAAAAATTATTTTTTGGGGGTAAATATGATGAATTTACGCAGTATCTTAATTGGTTCAATTTTAATGACTATCTTTTTAGTGGGGTGCAGTCAAGAATCTGACTATGGACAATTAGAAGAAACAATAAAAATCCTCACATCTGATGAAATGGATGGTCGTCTCACCGGGACAAAAGGAAATGACCTAGCTCTATCCTTCATTGAAGAAAAGTTCCGAGAAATAGGGTTAGAGCCTCTTATTGCGGATGCTGAGACGCTACTATTGCAGTATCCTCATAAATTTCATGATTTGGAAAAAGCTAAATTTCAAATACAAATGATTTCCGACAGTGGAGACGCAACAGATATGATACGTGGCGTTGATTATTTGGAGAGGACCGGTTATAGCAGCTATGAAAAAACTTTGCCCTTTACCTTTGATGTTCAAAGTCCGGAAATAGAGCAAGCTTACGTTGTAGTGAAAGACAGAAATAGTTTCCAGGAAGCTTTTGAGAAATCTCAAGGGGTATTTATTGTTGAAGAAGCTTTTTCCAAGTCATTATTAATTGACACTGTAGACAAACCCATTATTCAAATCTCTAAGGATGTGTACAACAGATTAAAAAAGATTTCTAGCGGACAAATTATGATAAATATGTCTACTGAAGAAGAAATGATAGATGCATTCAACATAGCAGGTAAAATTCCTGGTAAAGATAATGATAATGCAATTGTTCTGTCTGCTCATTTTGATCATGTAGGAACTGTGGGTGATTCCATTTATCGGGGTGCCATTGATAACGCGTCCGGAGTTGCAGTGCTACTTGAAATAGCCAAAGCATTAGGAAGCTCTCCAGAAGAATTTGATAGTGATATTATCATAGTTGCCTTTAACGGTGAAGAATCAGGGCTTCAAGGTAGTTATCATTTAGCAAAAGAGTTGAGCGACAAATATAATAGCATTTATAACATTAATTTAGATTCCTTGTATAAAGCTCCAATAAGTATTGTTTCACGGGAGGGTGAAGTTTCAGATGATTTGTTGGGAGACCTGATTTCTGTCTTAAAAGAAAATAGCGTGGATCTCAACACTGATTTGAGTGGAGGGTTAACTAGCGATCATTCCAACTTCCTCTTCAATCATATTAATGCCTTGACGATTTCCAGCCAGAATGTGACCCCAAAAATACATCATCCCTTGGATACAATTGAAGAAATTGATTTCCCTTCATTATTGAAGATAACCGATAGTATCATCCAATTCATCAATGATTGTCACCATAAAGAATACCCCGATTCACATGACCACGACCATGATCACGAAAATCTTTCTCAAGAAGACGAGGAAATTCATAGTGAATTTTATCAAACAGAAAGGGCGAAACTGAATCACAATGAATATGTGTATAAGCAAAACCCTAAAAATGATATTTATTACTTTATAGCAAATGAGGATTACACATTTACAGATCTTCTGGAATTCAAGAAATACTATCCAAAGATTAAGTATAATCCAATAATTGATGAATATCATATAAATTCTATAAGTGTCTTCAATTTATATAGCGAAGGAATTGACATGGGTGAATTGGAAGAAGAAAAAGTGTACACGCAGGAATTGAGTTCTGACGATGTATTGTTGTTTTCGTTTCGATATTCAAGCATTAATGATGAGAAGCAAAAGCTTCATGTAGATATAAGCAAGGAAACTTCAAGGGAAAACACGGAGCTTGATGAAGTGATGGTTATTAAGGATATACCATATACACTTCTTTACAGTTCAAACAAAGACTATCTTTTGGGGTTTTCATATCACCAAGAAGTTAATGGGCTTACTTATGTGGTAAGCATTGTAAAAGGAGAAGAGGTAGTTAGTGAGTTCGAAGGCCGCCAAACAACAGGTATGGAGACGACATTGACTAAGGAAGGTATTAGAGGCTTAATTGAGGATATCAAAATTCATGAATTCGTTCAAAAAACTATAAAATCCTTCTAGTTATCATTTAGAGAAGCTATAGGATAAACGAAAAAAGGGAGCGACTCTCTCTCTTTTTTTTATGCAAGCAGTTGATAGAAAAAGACGAGGGAGTGCTCGATAAAATAGCAGTAAAGAAACGGCCAGTGCTATATTTATTGTTATTGGCATTTGTGTCCGGGATGAGGTTTTCCGAAATGATTGCACTTAAAAGAAAAGACTTCGATTTCGAGAAGAACTTGATGACTATTTCAAAGGCAAGAGGTTACTCATCGAATATGGGCGATGGTGAGCAAGAAACAAAATCTATAGCTTCCGAACGCGTTATTGAAATCAACAAAAAACAATGATTCTTTTCGAAGATTATTTCGATACTACTCCAAACAAAGCACTAAAAAAATATTGGATGAATTGAAAATAGATCACATCTCAATTCATGGGTTAAGGCACACGCACGCCAGTGTCTCGTTATATAAAGGAATCTCCATTCGAGATTATGCTCACTTAATCAAAGAAATGAAGAAGCGCGATGAGCAGAAACGATGGATATTTTTGAAGTGATTTAAAACCATTTCACACATGGTTTACACATTGCTATTTACAAATCCTTATAAACACTGGTATTATAGCTCTTGTTAAACGTGGTTCGTAACCATCCCACGAAAAAAAACTAGGAGAAATGCATATGAAAGTTAAAACTATGGCAACGAGCGGTATTATCGCTGCGTTGTATGTCGTTGTGACGTTTTTGATAGCCCCTTTCGGCTTCACAAACATCCAGTTCCGCTTGTCTGAGATGTTCAATCATCTTGTTGTTTTCAACAAAAAATATATAATCGGGATTGTGCTTGGTGTATTTGTTTCAAACTTGCTGTTTTCTGAACTTGGACCGATCGATTTGGTCTTTGGTGTCGGACAATCCTTGTTGGCGTTATCCATCACGATTTTCTCAGCGAAGTTCATTAAAGGAATATATGCTAGGATGCTGTTCAATACTGCGGTATTCACTTTCACGATGTTTATCATCGCATGGGAATTGAATATCGTGTTGAAACTTCCTTTCCTATTGACATGGTTCTTCGTATCTGTTGGAGAATTTGCTGTCATGCTGATTGGAATTCCTGTAATGATCGCGTTGAATAAACGTTTACATCTTGATAAACTGATTTAAAAAGGGGCGGAATTCCGTCCCTTTTTCTTTTACTAGGAGGCTTATTATGTACATGACAATCGAAGAGACTGCTGACTATCTAGGAATGCCTGTCCGCCAAGTACAGAATTATGTTTTGGAAGGGCGTATAAAAGGGATACATGATGGAGAACAATATTTAGTGAATCAATCTCAGTTTGAACTTTATTTCAAGCAATTGGAAACCGTAAAACGTCAAATTGAGGATTATTTGAATGAACAAATTCCACCTGACAGGGATATAAAAGATGAAGATTAAACTTCTCGGCAGATAGTTATAAAGACCCCATTAATTTATTTATCCGCATGGTTTTGCCTATCAATTCCTTACGGCTGGATAACCTTCTAACTGTTGGTGCTATGTAGATTATACGGTTTAATGAAAAAGTAAAGTATACTATTTAGCATTTTTACAAGGTAGCCCTTGCTTTTGCTTTCCTACAAAATGGTTGGTATAGTTTATAGTCGTTAAAAAACTGGAGTTCCATAGGGGGAAACATGAAAAAAATATCAAATGTATTTTACATCACAATCGGTCTCATCATTTTGGCCGTCGGTTATGGCGTTCTCGCTTCAGACAGTTTCGAGACCGTCACAGGCACAATTAAAAACTTCGTTTCCTCTTCATTCGGATGGTATTATATGATGTTACTGTCCCTTCTGCTTGCACTCAGTGTCTTTTTCATATTCAGCCCGTTCGGGAAAATCCGGTTGGGGAAAGATACAGATCAGCCGCAATTCTCTACTATCTCCTGGATCGCCATGCTGTTTTCTGCCGGTATGGGAATAGGTCTCGTCTTTTATGGGGCAGCTGAACCGCTATCACATTATGCCATTAGCCCGGCAACAACCGAGCCGAACACAAACGCAGCATTCAAGGAAGCACTCAGACAATCATTCTTCCACTGGGGACTCCACGTCTGGGCCATGTATGGAGTTGTCGCACTCGCGCTCGCATATTTCCAGTTCCGCAAAGGGGAACCGGGGTTAATTTCAGCAACATTGAAGCCGATCTTCGGCAAGAAGATGGAAGGTCCGTGGGGCACCCTTGTCGATGTACTTGCCGTTTTCGCAACCGCTTTTGGAGTTGCAACATCACTCGGCTTCGGTGCTGTTCAAATTAACGCAGGCCTGAACTATCTGTTCGGCTTCGAGATCGGAATTCGCTCCCAATTCATCATCATTGCGATTGTCACTGTCCTTTTCATCATGTCCGCCTGGTCCGGTCTCAGCAAAGGCATCAAGTACTTGTCCAATACGAACTTGGTATTGGCACTGGCTCTGCTCGGATTTGTCGTGATTCTTGGACCGACACTGCTTATTTTCAATATGTTCACGGATTCAGTGGGCGGCTATTTAGCGAATCTTGTGCAAATGAGTTTCGGGACTGCCCCGCTGAATGAAGGGAACCGGGAATGGCTGGATGCCTGGACGATTTTCTACTGGGCATGGTGGATTTCATGGGCACCATTCGTAAGCATGTTCATCGCCCGCGTCTCAAAAGGCCGTACCATCCGTGAATTCATGATCGGGGTTTTATTAGCACCGACACTATTGAGTGCGTTCTGGTTTTCCTCATTCGGAACTACCGCTATCAATATCCAGCGTGAGGGTTTGGCAAATTTAGCTGAAGCTTCTACAGAGCTGATGATTTTCAACATGTTCAGCACAATGCCGTGGTCATTCTTCATTTCATTGATCGCTATCCTGCTGATCGCTTCCTTCTTCGTCACGTCTGCAGATTCAGCGACATTCGTGCTCGGGATGCAGTCAACATATGGCTCATTGACCCCGCCCAACAACGTCAAGATCATTTGGGGGATCATCCAGTCTGCAATCGCGCTTATCTTGCTGTCCGTCAATGGACTTGACGCTTTGCAAAATACGATCATTATCGCAGCATTGCCGTTTTCCTTTATCATCCTTCTGATGATCTTCTCTTTATTGAAGGATTTGAACAGGGAATTGAAATCAACACGTATGAAAAAATAGATGCAAAGAGCCATCCCAGATGAGGGATGGCTCTTTCGTTGTTACATTTTAATTCAGAATAAGCTCAGTCGCTTGCTGACGGATGATGTGCAGCAAATCTGCGACCATTGCGCTTCCTGTTGGGTACATGCCTGCTCCAGGACCAATCAGGGTCAAGGCGCCCAAATACTCCGTTTCGATGATGACAGCATTATCTACGCCGTCAATATTGTATAGCGGATGATCCGGCTCGAGTAGGACAGGACCGACTTTCCCCGTTATACTTCCATCTTCGTTCTTGCGAATGTCAGCTACATGGCGATAACGAAAATCCGCATTAGTCGCTTCCACTATATCATCGGCTTGGATATGATCAATACCGACGACAGAGACCTTTTTCCATTCCGGCTGATTGCCAAAAGCTAATGAGCTTAAGATCATCAGTTTATAGAATGCATCTCCCCCGCTGACGTCATCAGTGGGATCCGCTTCAGCAAATCCCCTTGCTTTTGCATCTTGTAATGCCGTTTTAAAAGATACACCCTCTTTTCTCATGTCTGTGAGAATGAAGTTCGACGTCCCGTTTACTATTCCTTGGATCCGTTTGATGCGATCTCCTGCCAAGAGATTCTCGACTGTCCGAATGATAGGTACACCACCCGCAACCGTCGCTTCATAACCGACATGCACGTTTCGAAATTCAGCGTGCTTCAATAATGCAGGACCGTGCTTTGCGAACATCTTTTTATTTGCAGTGATAATGTGAATTCCTTTTTCAATTGCCTGTGATAAATATGTGTACGCTGGCTCTTCGCCGACTATTGCTTCAAATATAATATCGATATCAGGAGTGTTCAGAATGTCCTCAAACGCATCTGTCACAACGATGTCAGGTGAGAGGTCTCGTTTCTTCGTTACATCCTTGACGAGCACGGCTGCAATCTCGATTGTATATCCTGTTTGCTTTTTGAGTTGTTCTTTTTTTTCGTTCACGATTTTATAAACGCCTTCACCGACAGTTCCGAAGCCGATTATAGCGGCTTTCATTGACGGCATGCCGCCCACCTCCATAAGACCATTTCCATACGATTGGTATATACTACATTATGTTTCATTTAGAAAACGCGCGTCCTAACTTGCTGTTCGCTTTTATGCTGACGTTACGGGAACCGCTTTTGCAATTGCCTGTTCCAGATCCGCAATAATGTCTTCAGGTGATTCAAGACCTACAGACAAGCGAATCAATTCTTCTGGTGTTCCTGAGTTTTTCAAGTCTTCCGCTGACAGTTGCTGATGTGTTGTAGAAGCAGGGTGGATAATAAGTGATTTTGCATCACCGACGTTGGCCACATGAGACCAGAGCGTAATGTTGTCAATCACTTTGCGACCTGCTTCACGGCCACCTTTAATACCAAAGACGATGACAGAGCCGAAGCCATTCTTCAAATATTTCTTCGCATTGTCATGCGTCGGGTGTTCTTCTAGTCCTGCATACGTAACCCACTCAACAGACGGATGAGCCTGTAGGAATGCTGCTACTTTTTGTGCATTTTCATTGTGGCGTGGAACGCGTAAGTGCAATGTTTCGAGTCCTTGCAGGAAATTGAATGCACTGTCTGCATCGAGACACGGTCCGAAGTCACGTAGTAATTGAACACGCAGTTTGGTCGCAAATGCAGCGGCTGCCGTGTCAATGCCATAACGTAATCCGTTGTATGTTACGTCCGGCTCTGTGAAGCCTGGGAATTTCCCTTTCGTCCAATCAAACTTCCCAGCATCTACAACGACACCACCGATTGTCGTACCGTGACCGCCAATCCATTTCGTTGCGGAATGGATAACGACATCTGCTCCAAACTCGATAGGGTTCGATCCGTATGGGGATGCGAATGTATTATCGATGAGAAGTGGAATATCATTGGCATGAGCGATGTTTGCGACTGCTTCGATATCTAGCACTTGAAGACTTGGATTACCAATGGTTTCTACGAATATAGCTTTCGTCTTGTCGTTGATTGCAGAACGGAAGTTTTCAGGGTCAGAAGCATCAACGAACTTTACATTGATACCGTAGCGCGGAAGCGTCACAGCGAAAAGATTATACGTACCACCATATAAATTGCTTGCCGCGACAATTTCATCACCTGCTTCTGCGATATTCAATACAGAGAAAGCGATGGCAGCCATTCCGGAAGATAAGGCAACAGCGGCAGTCCCACCTTCTAGCAGAGCCATTCTTTCTTCAAAAACAGAGACGGTCGGATTCGTAATTCTTGTGTAAATATTGCCTGCTTCTTGCAAAGCAAATAAGTTTTGGGCATGTTCAGTATCGCGGAAGACAAATGCGGTCGTACGGTGAATCGGCACTGCACGTGAACCCGTTGTCGGATCCGGCTTTTGGCCACCGTGTAATAGTAGAGTTTCAGGTTGAAGTGATTTGTTCGTCATTGTCATTACCTCCAGTAGTTTTTTTAAGATGAACGTGCAATGCGGAGGCGTTGGGGGTTTTGGGAATAAAAAATAACCCCGTTCGCTAAGAAGAGGGTTACGCTTTCGCTTATTCCCCCTTATCTTTCAGACCGTTTGCACAAGTCTGTAGGAAGTAGCACCTTTGCAAGTTCATCACTTGCCGGTTGCCGGGCATCGCAGGGCCTAGTCCCTCCGCCGCTCTTGATAAGAGTTTGGATATTCAGTTATTCATCTTGTGCTAAAGTATAGGGCTCTTCTTTTCATCTGTCAAGTACTTATGTATAATTTTTCTGAAGGTTGTTTGTACACAGAGTGTTATGATGAGTATATATTTTTATTGGGGGAATTTTTATGGGGATATGGATAATTGGCGTTATCGTATTTGGATATCTCATAGGATGCTTACATGGATCCACGGTGGCGCAGTGGTTTTCAGGAGTTAATTTGAAAGAAACGGGTGTAAAGAATGCAGGTGCGTCTAACGCAATGATTGTTCTCGGGAAGCGATTCGGTGCACTTGTCGCCATTATAGATATAGGCAAAGGGGCTTTTGCTATTTTAGCAGTTCGTGTTGCCGCTGAACAATTTGGCCTTCCCGTTGAACATTTGACCGCGATGCTTTTTCTAGTCGGCGTAGCAGTCGTTTTCGGGCACAACTTTCCGTTCTATATGAACTTCAATGGCGGTAAAGGGACCGCTACCGTTATCGGTGTACTGTTCGCTCTTGATTGGCGGTTTGGCCTTGTAGGTCTTGTGTTGTTCATCCTCGTTGCACTGATGACCGATATTCTTGTGTACGGTGTTTTTATGCTCTACGTAACTTTTCTCGCAGGGGCCATTTGGATGGTTGGCTACTGGCCGATTATTATTGCCCTGGTACTTTTTGCAATGGCTGTTTGGAAACATCGGGAAAATATTAAACGAATTCGCGAACGGACGGAGCCTAGGGTGAGTGCGGTTTTCAAAAAGAAGAAAAGTTCAACGTAAATTTACTGTAATCATTTCTTACTATTTACGTGTTGGATACTTCACAGGAAAATAGGAGGCTGTTCTATATAGTCATCAAACACGACTTTATAGAACAGCCTATTTATGTCTACATCGACTTTGCAAGTGCTACGATTTCCTTTTCCTCTACATTTCCTTCAATACTGTAATAGCGGCTTGGCGTTGTCCATATCAATTGGCGTACTCCATTTTTAAATAGTATCAAGGTCGCTTGTCGTTCGTTGATGAACAACTCTTTCACTTTTGTATCTTCTCTATCTGCGACCATGCCTAAGCCAAACTCGCCTTCCAGTAGCTTTTGATCAATTCGTACTCGCTTGCCATTCCCTAAATAATTCAAGGTGATTTCGGAACTCAATTGACTTTCCTCTCTGATGACAGTAACACTTGTCAGCTGGTAATCTGAAGGGACGATCGGAGACTTAATAGTGAATGCTGTTACTTTCTGAGCTTCTTCCAGATTTAATTGTTCGGTCACATACTCAACGTCCATCACTTGAAAAGCCGAGTCTTCACCCTCCGCATGAGGTGCATCTATATCAGCCGTATGCGTTGTGTTCCCACCAAATATCTGAATTACTGACCCTTGGAACTTTTGATAAAATGTAACCCAATTATCAAATGCAGCCCCTTGCTGAGGAGACAAGATTATAAAAAAGAGAAGACATGCAGCAGCCACTACAAGCAAGCTTTTACTAGGGAACTTTCGACGGACTGGTCGACTTGCTTTTTCTGCAATCCGCTTTGTCTCAAGAATTGTCCAAGCATCTTCAACTGACATTTCTGACGCGGGTTGTTTACTTATTTGCTCGTTTAATGCTTCACAGATGATGTGATCTACTTCATGCTTTTCAGCTCTTGACATCTAACACCACCTCCATCAATTCCGTTTGTTGTTCCAATGCTTCCTTTAACTTCAGCTTAGCTCTGTGCACTCGTGTCTTCACTGTTGCCAATTTCACATCCAATAAGACAGAAATCTCCTCATACGTCAAGTCTTCATAATAATACAGGTACAACACTTCCTTATGAGCAGGCGTTAACTTGTCGATTTCTTCCCACATAACTTTCTTGATCAGCTTTTTTTCAGCAGCAATTTCCACGACAGATATCTGGTCGATTTCTGCATTGAGTAGCTCTTTAGTAAGTAAGACGTCATCTACAGCGTAATCATTCCATCTTTTCATTTTTCTTAAGTGGTCAATGGCGGTTCTTGTTGTTATCGTCGCAAGCCAAGCCCCGATTTTTTCGATTTCATGCACACGCTCAATATTACGAAATGCCTTCATAAAGCTTTCCTGTAATATATCTTGTGCCAAATCAGGATCTTTCACAATGAAATAAGCTGTATGGTAAACACGATTATAATATTTCTCAAAGATCAATTTCTCCACTTCGGGTGTGATCTTTCGTTCCCTATGGAAAATCTTTTTCAACAACCGGCTCACCTCATTATCTATCTACTTTATTCCTCATATTTCCATCATACCGTAAATTATGGGGAAGGAGTAGAGGTCATTTGTAGGCTCGTAGAGGGAGCGATAGAACGACATTTAACAGTAATGATGTGGTTATCACCGACTTGGAGATGGTTATCACCGACTTGAGCGACTTTATCACCGACTCTCGACTACTTATCACCGACTTGCCACACTTTATCACCGACTCTCTCTATTTCTGATGAATTCGACGAGGTTTGCATGCCACTAAAAAAATTCCAGCAACCAAAACATATTGGCGCTGGGCTTGTTTAAATTTCATATTATGCATTTACATTTTCAGTTAAGATAGTATTACTTTACCTCAATAACAAAACTAGTATAGGGCTTGTCATCTACTGCCACATCGATTTTCCATACCCCCGACTCATCAAATCCAAATTTCGCACCACTTTGAGCATTGCTAATATCCCATTCATACAGTTCCACAGTTTTACCACTCTCTTTATGTGTAGCAGTCATCTTGTATCTTTCACCTACAAAATCGGCAGCACTTTCAAGAAAGTACACATCATACAGCCTTCCTTGACCAGCAGAAAACTCCGGTTCATCCGGTTCACCATTTGCTTTGAACAAACCGAATTTCCCTTCGACACCATGGAAAGTCTTGTTGTTGTCATCCGTAAATACAGGGCTCACTTCCCAATTAGGAGCATCTTTGTCCGCACAACCCGATAGCAATATTCCAACTAACATAAGCAATCCAATGATTTTCTTCAACGAAGTGCCACCCTCCTGTCGATTTATTGTTTGCATATCATATTTTATTCGAATCTAAATTGAAATAGTCGGTCTTCCTGTCCTAAATATTCTTCTGTTCCAATCCTACTTACTTCTAGGAACCCTACTTTCTCCAACATTTTTTGTGCTCGTATATTCGCTTCATGCGTTTCTGCGTAGAACACTGTAATGCCTAACGTTGCAGTTGCATAGCTCATCATACTTCTAATAGAGTGAGCTCCAATCCCCTTACCCCAAAGCCCACTCTCACCAATTGCGATGCCTAATTCAGCTGACTGACCTTGAATATCGGCTAAATCCGCATAACCTATTAATTTGCCTTCCAATTCTATCGCCTTGCGAATAAAATCATTAGATTCACGATTTACACAATACATCCACCATCTATGCAATTCATCCTCGCTTCTATTCAGCTCCCATCCATTCGCAGAACAAAAAGCTTCGTCCTTACTCCAACTTAAAACGGCTTCATAATCCTCCATGCTGATGTCTCTTATTTTGATTAAATGTGTAGTACTCATTTTCATACTCCCCCTACCCTTTCGTTACGTGTATCTTGTTGTTTTTAGTATACCGTCAAATCCATCAAAACCACAAAACCCCAGCAACCATACTTATATGGCACTGGGGTAAATTCAATCTCACTTATTCTCGTTAAATACTTTCTTCAACACAGCAACAATAAAGTCAAAATCCTCATCTGTACAGGATAATGGCGGGCTCAATGCTAGGATATTATTGTACCCTGCTACGGTGTCGCCGTTCTTGCCGACTATCAGGCCGTTCGCCTTACAAGCACCCATGATTCTCGCCATCCGTTCATTCGTGGCAGGCTCTTTCGTGTCTTTATTCTCCACAAGCTCAATGCCAAGAAGGAAGCCTAATCCGCGAATATCGCCAACGTGTGGATGCTCGTTCAATTCCGCCAATTCCTTGAGCAACCTCTCGCCCAATTCCGCAGATCGTTCAACAAGTCGCTCACGTTCGATAATTTCAATATTCTTAAGCGCGAGCGCACAAGCTGCCGGATTCCCACCGAATGTATTGACGTGTCGGAAATGACTATTGTCTTCTCCTGTATCGAATTGGTCATAAATATCTTTACGGATCGCCGTAATCGACAGCGGCAAGTACGCGCTCGTTAACCCTTTAGCCATCGTAACGATATCCGGTTTGCACTTAAAATGCTGGTGACCGAACATTTTCCCTGTTCGTCCGAAGCCGCAAATCACTTCGTCAATAATGAGCAATACGCCATGACGTGTACAAATTTCCTGGACCTTTTCTACGTAAATCGGATCGGGAATTAAGATACCGCCACCCGTAATTAGCGGCTCCATAATAATCCCCGCAATCGTCTCTTTCTGCTCCCAAATGATTTTCTCTTCAAATTCTTGCGCCCGTTGAATATTGTACTCTCCTACGGACTGACCCGCCGGCCGACGATAATTATCAGGAGGTGCAATATGCAAGAAGCCTGGTGCCAGTGGCTCATATTTATATTTACGCAATGCCTGACCTGTCGCTGCTAGAGCTCCCATCGAACTGCCGTGGTACGCACGATAGCGGGAGATGAATTTATAGCGTGAATGTTCTCCATTTTGTTGATGGAATTGGCGTGCCAGCTTGAAAGCTACTTCATTCGCATCAGATCCTGAATTCGAATAAAAGATTTTGTAGTCCCCGCCAAGCAGTTCATTCACTTTCTCCGCAAGTTCAATCGCAGGACCATGACTCTGTGTCATCGGAACGTATGCCAGCTTTTTCATTTGCTCATACGCAGCTTCTGCCATTTCTTCTCGACCATAGCCAACATTCACTGCCCATAAGCCCGCCATTCCATCCAAATAACGGTCGCCTTTATGGTCTGTAATCCAAGCTCCTTCACCTTTTTCGATAACCATCGGTGGATTTTTTTCATTGTAGGCAGAAATATGGTGCCAAATGTTTTCACGGTCTTTTTCAACTAACGATTTTGTTTGCTCATGTACTGATGTCATTTTCTCCATCTCCGTTTCTTAGTAGGAATGACGTGCTGTCAGCATTTTCTTACGTGTATAAAATTCGACACCATCACGGCCGTTTGCATGCAGATCTCCATAAAACGACTTTTTATAGCCCGAGAACGGGAAGAATGCCATCGGTGCTGGTACTCCAAGATTAACGCCAAGCATCCCTGCATCGATTTCTTCGCGGAACTGGCGGATCGCCTTCGCACTGTCTGTAAATAAGCACGCACCGTTTGCAAATTCGGATTCATTTGCATAAGCGATTGCTTCATCCAATGTGCTCACACGGACAATGGATAGCACTGGCGCGAAGATTTCATCTTTCCAAATCTTCATTTCCTTCGTCACATTGTCGAAGATTGTCGGTCCGACAAAGTAGCCGCCTTCTGAAGAAGACTTATCGTTTCTACCGTCACGTAACAGTTTCGCGCCTTCTTCCAAGCCCGTTTCGATATACGAAAGCGTACGGTCTTTATGAGCGTCGCGGATGACTGGCCCGAGGAAAATCCCTTCTTCCATGCCATTTCCAATCGTTAATTTATCGGATTCTTCTACGAGTCTCTCAACAAGTGTATCCGCCACATCCCCTACTGCTACGACGACCGAACACGCCATGCAACGTTCACCAGCTGAACCGAATGCAGCATTGATAATATCTTTTACAGCTAACTCCATATTTGCATCAGGTAAAACAATAGTATGGTTTTTGGCACCGGCTAAAGCTTGGACACGCTTACCATTTGCCGTCCCTGTCTTGTATACATACTCTGCAACCGGCTGGGATCCTACGAACGAAACTGCAGGAATGTCTGGGTGATTCAAAATGCCATTTACGACGTCATGCGCACCATGCACAATATTGAATACACCGTCAGGAAGACCTGCTTCAGTCAATAATTCTGCGAGACGGTTCGCAAGCAACGGTGTCCGCTCCGAAGGCTTCAATATGAATGTATTCCCAGTCGCAATCGCCATAGGGAACATCCAGCAAGGCACCATCATCGGGAAATTGAAAGGTGTGATGCCACCGATAACACCTATCGGGTAACGATAAGCACCCGATTCGATATTGGAAGCGATGTCCGGAAGCTGGTACCCCATCATCAATGTAGGTGCCCCTGCCGCAAACTCCACACATTCGATGCCACGCAACACTTCACCGTATGCTTCGGTATAGTTTTTACCATTCTCCAGCGTAATCAGCTTTGCCAACTCATCCCAATGCTTCACAAGCAATTGCTGGTAGTTAAATAAAATACGAGAGCGCTGTGGAACCGGTGTTTTCTTCCATGTTTTAAATGCTTCCTTTGCAACCGCTACCGCTTCTTCCAAATCTTCTGTTGTTGAAATGGGGACTTCTGCAAGGATTTCTCCTGTCGCTGGATTTGGTACTTCTTCATATCGATCCGTCTTTGATTTTACCCATTGTCCATTTACAAAATTTGAAAGCATTTTCTTTTCAGTCACTGTTTGCATCCCAATTCCTCCTCTTAATCTATACTTGCGGCTTAAATCAATTTTCTGTTACACTTCTCCATATACTTTACAAACTATTCATTCTCTTGGCACTTTACATTATGTCAAATGATGAAGACTCTTTTTTTACGTTATGGAGGGACGCAGAATGGAAGAATTACACATACCGATAACAAAAGTGCTCGATCGGCCTTTATTCAGAAATGCAAAAGTGGTTGCAGGACATGATGGTTTGAACCGGCATGTAAAATGGGTGCATGTTCTGGAAGTAAAAGACTTTGAATCTCTCATTAATGGGGGAGAGCTGATTTTGACGACAGGTGTCGGCCTTCAACTTGATTTGCCAACTCAATTGAAATATGTGAAACGGTTGATTGAAAAGGAAGTCGCTTGCATTTGTATCGAACTCGGTCCTTATTTCACTGAAATACCTGCCGACATCATCACTTTGGCGGATAAATACGATTTCCCGATTATCGTATTCGAAAACACTGTAAAATTCGTCGATATTACGCAAGACTTACATACATTAATCATCAATCAACATCACCATATGTTGTCCCAACTCGATACATTATCAAGAAAATTCATCGATCTGTCGTTATCACCTAACGGCATATTGAAGATCCTACAAGAAATGCATGCCTTTTTCAGGCAAGGAGTGCTCTATATAGGCGATCTTCAAAAATCGTATTATTATCCTTCTGAAATGAAAGGAGTAGAAAGGGAACTTGAACGCCAGCTCAATAGCACGCCTACAGAATCCCATACTGATGAATATTTTATTAACGCAAATAATAGATGGTTTGCCTGCATGCCTATACGTGGTCTTGGCCAATTACTTGGATTTGTTTGCTTGGAATTCATTCCACCAAGAACTGCTGATATGACCTTTTTACTGTTGGACCGCGCAGCACTCGCCATTGCTCAAGTGCTATTGCGAAGCAGAACAATCGCAGAACGCAAGCAAAAAAGTGAAGGTGAGTTTGTCAGAAATCTGTTGAATGGAAGACCTGTCGATCAAGATGAAATAAGTGCTTTTCTCCCAACTCCTAGTAGCAATATGTATTACAGAATTATAACGATTGATGTGAATGAACCAAATACAGATATAGATGAAGACGACTGGGAAGAAATACGCATACAACGATCCATGACACTACGCGCCTTATGTAATAGAAACGGATTTTTCCCGGCTGTTTCAAGTGTGAAGAATGAAATGATCATTATTGCATCTTTCTTATCGGCTACTGAATATATGAAATCAACAGAGCGTTTCATTCTATTAATTCAACAAATTAAAGGACTTGAAAATGGTGACTACTTAATCGGAAGTCGCTGCCAATTCGGTATTAGCTCCGTCTATCAATCTATCGTCGACATTCCAAAAGGGTACGAAGAGTCAAGAAAAGTATTAACGCTACATAAAATGAAACTTATCAATACGTACTTTTATGAAAAGCTTGGTATTTATAGATTGCTTTCAAAACTTAGTACGACAGAGCAGTTGCAAACATTTATAGACGACCATTTAGCACCCGTCATTGCATATGACGCCGAAATGGATAGTGAGCTGTTTGAAACACTGAGTATCTATTTAGAATGTGGCGGTTCGAAAAAAGAGACCGCAGAACGCCTTTTCATCGTTCGCCAAACGCTTTATCATCGGCTGGAAAAACTCGAAACGATTTTAGGCAACGACTTCATGGAACCGACAAATCGACTGGCAATCGAAGTTGCGGTACATGCTCAGCGGTTCATTCAAATGAAAAATTAACTATTTACCTCCCTTTTTAACAAATAGTGAAATACAGACGCGCATACGATTACAGTTTGTCCAATTCGCCAGCCGAACTAATTATGTAGAATGTATTTAAGTAATCAGAAATTTTCATATAGTCGTTTTGTAATCGCTTACAGAATTTCTGAATTTAAAAAGAAAGAGGGGGATTAGTACATGTCTGATGAACCACAAGAATTGGAAGAGAAGAAGTTGAATCCTGATTTAAAAATACGCCATATTAGTATGATTTCAATTGCGGGTGTCATCGGTGCAGGACTGTTCGTAGGAAGTGGCGCGGTCATCAATGCAACCGGTCCAGGTGCCATCTTATCGTATGCATTTGCAGGATTTCTCGTCGTATTGGTTATGCGGATGCTTGGGGAAATGGCGTCTGCCAATCCGACAAGCGGCTCTTTTTCTACATATGCTTCGGAGGCGATTGGTCCGTGGGCAGGCTTTACAATCGGCTGGTTATATTGGTTTTTCTGGGTAGTCGTCATTGCCATCGAAGCAATCGCCGGTGCAGCCATCATCCAATATTGGATTCCTGGTATGCCTGTCTGGTTAATGGCACTGATTCTTACTGTGTTGTTGACGATGACAAACATGTTTTCCGTCAAGTCATTCGGTGAGTTTGAGTACTGGTTCTCACTTATAAAAGTTGTGAGTATTGCATTGTTCCTCGTTCTAGGACTGGCTGTCATCTTCGGCTGGTTCCCAAGCATTGATTCACCTGGGACAATTAACCTAATTGGTGAAGGTGGGTTCATGCCATCTGGATTTGGAGCAGTGTTATTAGGCATTACGGTTGTCATCTTTTCATTCATGGGGACCGAAATTGTCGCTATCGCTGCTGGAGAGTCGGACCATCCGACAAAAGCGGTACGGATTGCGACGAATAGCGTAATCTGGAGAATTCTCGTTTTTTACATCGGATCCATCGCAATCGTCGTCACGTTGCTACCTTGGAACTCTGCCAATATTCTCGTCAGTCCGTTCGTAGCGGTTCTTGACTATGTCGGCATCCCGGCAGCTGCACAAATTATGAACTTCGTCATATTGACTGCTGTATTGTCTTGTTTGAATTCGGCACTCTACGCAAACTCACGAATGCTTTTTGGAATGGCGAAAAAGGGTGATGCACCGAAGGCATTTACGAAGTTAAGCAAAAAAGGTGTGCCAGTGCGTGCAATTTTGTTCAGTACGATTTTCTCGTACATTGCGGTCATTTTCAGTTACACGTCACCTGATGTCATTTTCTTATTCCTCATCAATTCGTCAGGCGCAGTAGCACTTTTAGTGTATCTCGTCATTGCATTTTCGCAATTGCGCATGCGTAAAAAAATGGAGAGGGAAAATCCTGAAGCATTGGAGATTAAAATGTGGCTCTATCCATATCTCACATACTTCTCCATCATCGCGATCATCGGAATTTTCGTAGCCATGCTCATTATCGAATCACTACGCGTCCAAGCAGTGCTCACATTACTCGTAGCAGGAATCACAGTCGCCTCCTACTTCCTATTCGTCAAGAGGAAAAAGACGGCGAAGCATGTGAAAGATAGCATGATTCAAGCGACGTCTCGCACACTTCGATGAAATGACGAAGCGCTGCAGAGGGAAATAACCTTCTGCAGTGCTTTTTTGTGGCGTTAAACTCAGCGCAGTTGTCATTACGAGTGGGTTACCACCGACTCTCCGCCGTTTACCACCGACTCGCTTTTTTACAGCTAACTAAACGCCATATTAAAGCTTTTAAAAAAGTCTATCACCGCTTATATGTATTCCATCACCGCTTATTCACCTGCTATCACCGCTTAAAGCCATTCCATCACCGCTCGCCCATATTATGGAAAACACCATTACCCCTATAACCGAAAAAAAGCGATGCAAAAGGATTCCCCTCTGCATCGCTTCTCACTTTATTAAAAATCCAACCAAATTTTAATAGCAGTTCCTAATATCAACACAGCTAATATCATCTGCAATACCTTTGTGTTCATCTTCTGCCCTAACTTCGCTCCAATCGGTGCAGCAATTATGCTGGCAACGATCATAATTGCTGCCGGTCCATATAGAATCTGATCCGTGACAATCTTCCCGAACGTTGAGCCGATTGATGAGATGAACGTTATCGCAAGAGACGTTGCAATCGTCATGCGCGTCGGGATTTTCAATACGACGAGCATGATTGGCACTAATATAAATGCACCAGCTGCGCCGACGATGCCTGCCGCTATTCCTACAATAAATGCAAGTCCAGCTGCCAGCCATTTATTGAACACGACTTGATCCGCAGGGATATCATCGAGACCCTTTTTAGGAATGAACATCATAATCGCCGCGATTGTCGCCAATATCCCGTAGACTAGATTGATTGAACCCTCAGAAATCAGGTTAGAGCCATATCCACCGATGAAACTACCGACTAAAATCGCAGTACCCATATATATGATAAGTGTCTTATTCAAGTAACCACTTTTCCGATACGCCCACACGCCTGAAATCGTTGCAAAAAATACCTGTATAGCGCTGATTCCCGACACCTCATGTGCAGAAAATGCCGCAAATCCGAGTAATGGCGGAATGTATAACAGCATCGGATATTTAATAATCGAGCCACCGATTCCAACCATTCCAGATATAAACGATCCTACAAACCCTATGAGGAAAATGGTAATGATAAACGCCATATCCATCTACTTGTTCCTCCTTTTCATTCGGAAAAGGGTACCTACACAGATACCCTCCCCCCTTCTACTCAACCTTTTTTAATGTAAAACGTGAAGACACCTGCATCTTCTTTTTGGTCAAGCATTTCATGACCACTGGACTTTGCCCATGCGGATAAATCAGCAACCGAGCCTTTATCCGTTGTAAGGACTTCAAGAATTTCTCCAGTTTCCATTTCTTTCATCGTCTTTCTTGCACGTACGACCGGCATTGGGCACGCCAACGCTTTTGCATCTAATACTTTTGCTATATTCATTCAAAATCTGCTCCTTTTTGTGTGTATGATTTATCTAACTGCACAACGGTTTGGACCAATTTCCATCTCGCGTTGTGTTTCTTCGTCTGGCACAACTTTACCCATATTCGTTTGTCGAATTTCTTGATAAGCATTGGGTTGTGGCGGTAAATTGCCCGTTACCATTTCACGGAACTCCGCTTCATCCTCAATGTTCAATCCATGATTTTTTGCGAATAAAGTGCCCAACTTCTCAGCAACGCTACCATCCGCATTCAACTCTTCAATCATCATGAAATGGGCTGGTAGAACCATTAAATCTTCCGCAAGTTCACGGTAACGGCGATACAACGTTTCACGTAAATCACCAACCCAATCCTCCGCTAACCCTGCAAGATCTGGCCGTCCAATTGAGTCGATGAATAATATATCCCCTGAAAGTAAGTACGCATCATCGACGATAAAGGACGTCGAACCGATTGTATGACCTGGTGAATACAACGCTTGAATATCAATTTTTGTATTTCCTACTGAAATTGTCCGACCGTCTTCTAACGGCTCATACTCGAAAACCACTTCCGTTGCGTCTTTTGGCGGAAGCCAATAAACACCATTGACCGCCTCCGCAATTTTACGTCCACCGGATATATGATCCGCATGCAAATGAGTATCGAGCACATTTGTAATCGTTACCCCCAGTTCATTTGCATAGTTCATAAACACATCTGTCATTCTCGTTGCATCGATAACTGCCGCTTCTCCGTCAGAGACGACCATATACGAAAGACAACCTTTACCGATACGAACGAATTGATAAATGGCTCCCCCGTCCTTCAAGTCACCGACTTTAACAGGCTCCAAATGCTCACTCCAAGCTTTCATGCCAACTTGTAAATAGTGAACATTTCTTCCTTCTTCAGAAAGCATTTCTGCGACAAAGATTGAAGAGCCTTCCTTCGCACAAATGACCACAACGTCTTTGTCCGTCGGAATTTGGTCAAGAACGTCTTCGACTCCATCCAACAAATCGAAATAAGGGACGTTCATGTATTGAATATTTTCGCCTTCCACTTTCCAATCTTCAAATGCATCTTCATTACGCACATCCAAGATGAAAAATGATTCTTTTGCAATTACCTTTTTAGCAAGTTCTCCTGCTGTCATAGCTGTAACCGTCATGCTTATATCCTCCTCTTACGTTTCGTTTCGTTTGTAAATCAACACACATTACATAGACTTTTCCAATACTCCATTCCAACCACTCATACCAGGTACAACATTTATCACATTCACAAACCCTGCATTCGTCAGTTTTTGTGCTGCCAAATCGCTTCTACTGCCGCTTCGGCAAATCACATAGATCAGGGAATCTTTATCCATCGACAAATCGGCATCAAGATCACCCAATGGTACGGATTTTGCACCGGGAATATGTCCGAAAGCATATTCCGCCTCTTCGCGAACATCTAAAAGAACAATTTCCGCCCGATTCGTAAGCAACGTCTCCAATTCTTCATTTGAAACAACATAGGGATACGTTTTGTCCTGTATTTCATCAGAATTCGACTTTCTTACATAGTGTGTGAGTGTCCCATCCTGTTCAGTCGTGCCTAAGTACTGATGCCCAGCACTCGTTGCCCATGCTTTCAAATCTGCCGTTGATCCTTTATCAGTCGCTTGAACTTCCATGACATTGCCCGACGCCAATTCTTTCATTGCTTTCCGCGTTTTCACTATCGGCATTGGGCATGCTAATCCTTTCGCATCCACAACCATATCTGTTTGTATCATTTCAGCTCTCCTTAATGCCCGTGGGGGTATATTATTGAATAAAAAATTTTGTTACTCGATGTCGCCCTTCCAGGCAATCATTCCACCTGTCATGTTGACCACTTTGTAGCCATGACTTTCAAGTAATTGTGCCGCCATTCCACTACGACCACCCGAACGACAAACCATTGTATATTCCACCGATTTATCCAATTCATGCATTCGGAACTCCAACAAACCGAGTGGAATATGAACCGCCCCAGGAATTTTCCCTTGCGCTACCTCATCCACTTCACGCACATCGATTATATGCACTGGTTGTTTCTCAACCATTTTTTTTGCCACATCACTTGCAATGATGTCTTTCATTTTTAACAACCTCCTATTATTGTTTCTTGTGAGGACCATTCCATCATGAACTGGCCACTTTAAGCATCCATCATTCTCTTGTTTTAAATAAACAAATTCACGTTGCCGTCTTGTGCATCCGCTAAATAAGCAGCTACGCCGGCGTACTCAATGTCTTCTATTAGTTCTTCTTGCTGAAGGCCCAATAAATCCATCGTCATTGTACATGCTACTAACTTAATATCTTGTTCTTGCGCCAGATCGATTAATTGCGGAAGCGTCATTGCGTTATGCTTTTGAATGACATGCTTAATCATCTTAGGTCCAAAACCCGCAAAATTCATTTTGGAAATACCCATTTTATCTGCTCCACGTGGCATCATCTTGCCGAACAACTTTTCAAGGAGACCTTTTTTTACAGATACAAGCTCTTCTTTACGCAACGCATTTAAACCCCAAAACGTATGGAATATCGTCACTTCGTGATCGTATGCGGCAGCTCCATTGGCAATAATGTAGGCGGCCATTGCCTTATCATACTCTCCGCTGAATAAAACAATGGTCGTTTTTTTTGTTTCTGACAATGCTATCTCCCTCTCTATATCATATTTACTAAATTACCGTACCCCGTAGGGTATATTACCATGTAAAAAGAAAAGAGTCAATCCATTCATCGACTCTTTACTAGCAAGTCTACTGCTTCTTTGACAATCGCTTCTTGTGACATCGGATTCTTGTCATCTGCATTCTGAATGCATTCAATAATATTCGAACTGACAATGACTCCGATTGTACGATCGATCGCTGAACGGGATGCTGACAGTTGAGTGACAACTTCTTTACAGTCTTTGCCTTCTTCAATCATACGCAATACGCCTTTGATTTGACCTTCAATCCTCTTTAAACGATTGACGACTTTATCATCATATTTCATCTCACATTGCTCCCTTCATTGCTCATTCACTCTGTATATTATACCCCTTCAGGTATTGCGTCAAATTAAATCAATTTCCAAGATCAGGTTTCTGCAAAGTTCGACAATTTATGGTATACTAGTAATAGACAACTTGGTATTCATCGCTAACGACTAGTTGTTTCATCATGACTTCTATCTGCTTAGGACATGCCTAAGCATTTTTCCAATAGAAAACGGTGATGAAAAATGACAATAGGAGGGATTCGATTGGCTTTTCCACGTAAGGAGAAAGACGTTTCTGATTTTGTCGCAGCTCGTCATATCGATGAAGAGATTTCGTTTGTCCGCAATGATCACGAAGTGAATGGGACAATCTTCAAAATTCTCGAAAACTCGGTTATCGTGAAGATTTCTGAAGAAGATGCTGACTTGATTGGAGTCGCATCCAATCTAACAGTCGTCGCACACAAGAATTATTCGGTAAACTAAATCATATGTAAAAAGGGTTCTCCATAAATCTGGAGAACCCTTTTTCATTTCGTCAGATGATGAAATAGGCCAATACTGAAACTAAAATGGATACGATTGTCATAGCAAGCAGAGGTTTCATGGCACGTTCGCGTAAGTCCTTCAAGCTCACATTCAATCCGAGACCGACCATTGCAGCAGTCAATAACCATGTTGTTATTGTACTGATGCCAGCCATCACTCCGTCTGTTACAGGGATGGAGTGGCCTAATACGTAACTGCCAAAGATGCTGAGAGCTATGAAACCAAGAAGGAAATATGGGAATTCAATCTTGCTCTGTTCATCTCCCTGTCCTTTACTTTTGCGCTTCATAATATAGATGAAGATAAAGCACAGCGGCACAAGAAGGAATACGCGGCCCAATTTAGCAAGTAACGCAATCGCCAATGCATCCTCGCCAGCTGGTTCTGCCGCTATCGCAACGTGTGCCAATTCATGCAAACTCATACCAGACCAAATACCGAAGTCTGTTGGAATCAGCGGTAATAATGGACCGATAATCGTATAGCCAATTGCAAATACTGTACCCATTAAAGCGATAATACCGACACCAATTGCAGTATCTTCATCTTTCGCTTTAACAATTGGAGCAATCGCAGCAATTGCCGCCGCGCCACATACGCCCGTTCCGACTCCAAGAAGCAAAGAAATATTTTTATCAGCTTTCATCCATTTTGCAAGTAACACCATTGCGCCGATTGCAAAAGCGATGATGACTGCATCTCTTGCTAATAAACCTAATCCATCGCGGAACACAACATCAATATTTAACTTCAATCCATATAGAATAATCGCCAATCGAAGCAACTTCTTTGATGAAAAAACGATTCCAGCACGCAGCAATTCCGGATAGCCGAAAACCTGTCTAATGACGACAGCAATAATAATGGCGCTCGCCAATTGTCCGATATGATCGAACCCTGGCACTTTCGCTAATAAATACCCAAGTAATGCTATGAAAAATGTAAAGGCAATTCCAGCAAGCCATAAGCCCGTCTTGTTGCCATCCTTTTTACCTATAGTATTCGGAGCCATCTCGAACACCTCCTAGTTGTAGAATAAACCCGTAGATACGATAAGTAAAATAACTTATAGTAATAGGTATGATAAGTGTTTCATTATACGAAAGAGAAGGAGGAATTCGTCATCGATATTCAACTTGAAATCTTCGTCACTGTGGCGGAAAAACAAAGCTTTTCTCGTGCCGCGGAAGAACATCATATGACGCAACCTGCAGTGAGCCAATATATTCGACAGTTTGAAGAGCAAATCGGTTCAAGACTTCTCGAACGAACAAATAAATATGTCCGGCTCAATCAAGCAGGGGAAATCGTCTATCATCACGCAAAAGAGATTCTTGCCTTATATACGAAAATGCAGAACCTTGTAGATGACTTGGCACATAAAGCGAGTGGCCCATTAGCAATCGGAGCAAGCTACACTTTCGGAGAGTATGTCCTTCCGCGTATTATTGCCAATATGAAGCACACCTATCCCGACATCCAGCCGACAGTGACAATTGGCAATACCGCAACAGTTGCGGAGCTTGTCGCCAGTCATCAGCTTGATATAGGTATAGTTGAAGGGGCTTTTAATGAAGCGAAATTGATTGTTGAAGACTTTGCAGAAGACGCCATGGTCATTGTATGTGCTAACACACACCCACTTGCAAGTACGACGAAAGCAATCGATCTAAAAGAACTGGAACAGGAGATGTGGATTGTGCGCGAGCGCGGTTCAGGTACTCGGGCGGCAATTGATGATTTATTTGCATGTCACAAAATTTTTCCTACCCGCCTCATGAATTTCAGCAGTACACAACCTATTAAGGAATCTGTGGAAGCAGGACTTGGCATTAGCTTGCTTTCCCACTGGTCATTGAAAAAAGAATTGAAAAGTGGCGACTTGCGGGTGCTTCCTGTTATTGGACTTCCATATCCACGAAAATTCTCCATTGTGACAAGTACTCCTTTCCAAACGAAAGCGCTCGAAGTATTCATTGACGTGTTGCGGACGAATAAATTATTGACGACACTCGATTAAAAGGGATTTCACACCTCTTTCTCGAAATGAATTAGTAGGGAAAGGAGTTGTACATATAGTGAGAAATTTCGTATTGGCGTCGATCGTCATCATAGGAGCCATTTATATCTTTTTCATCCCAGCTGAACCCGTTAGTTTTAAGATCACTATGAAGCTAATACCTATGGCGCTTATCCTTCTATTTGCTGCGATGACGCCGCCGCTTGTATCGACAACATACAAAAAAATACTTTTAACAGGGTTATTCGTATGTATGATTGCTGACGGTGTCATCTATTGGTTCATGGCAGGATTAGTCACTTTTTTCATTGGTCATTTATTTTATATTGCCGCATTTAGGCGCGCAAGCCGCAAACCCGTTCCAATATGGGCCGCCATTTTGTTATTGTTATACAGCGTCGGTTTCGCAGTTTTGGTTGCCGGATCTCAGTTCGCAGAAGGACAAATTGTACTTGGCATTGCGATAGTCGCCTATATTGCAGTTATTTTCACGATGGGCTGGATGGCTATTAAAACCCGGCTGAAGCTTGCCATTATTGGCGCGCTTTTGTTCATGTTCTCCGATTCGGTACTTGCCATTGACCGGTTCGTATATGAGATTCCGTACCGCGATGCTTTTGTCATGGTGACGTATTATGCTGCACAAGTATTCATAGCAGCAAGTATCGGAAGCCGTGTCGTTAAATATTCCGTGAAGCGAAGTAATCTGATAAGATAGAAGATAGTACTAGATTAATTAATAGGAGGGGTTTTGGAATGAAAGAAAAATTGATTGAACGACTTACACGTTACGCTAAAATTGATACACAATCGAATGCAGATAGCTCAACTACTCCGTCCACACCCGGACAATGGGACCTGCTCCATATGCTTGAAAAGGAACTCGCTGAAATCGGCATGGAAGAGATTACATTGGATGACAATGGCTATCTTTTTGCTTCATTACCAGCAACGACGGATAAAGACGTTCCCGTCATCGGTTTTTTAGCGCACGTCGATACAGCGACAGACTATACAGGCACTAACGTCAATCCGCAGCGAATCGACAATTATGACGGAAACGATGTGCAGTTGAATGCGAATACGATCATGTCTGTGAACACATTCCCGGAATTGAAAAATTACGTCGGGCACACATTGTTGACGACAGATGGCACGACTTTGCTTGGCGCTGATAATAAAGCGGGAATCGCTGAAATCATGACAGCGATGGAATACCTGATCCAAAATCCGGACATCAAGCACGGCAAGCTTCGAATCGGCTTCACGCCTGACGAAGAAATCGGTCGTGGCCCGCATAAATTCGATGTGGAAGCTTTTGGCGCAAAATATGCCTACACAATGGATGGCGGGCCGATCGGAGAGCTTCAATATGAAAGCTTCAATGCAGCGGGTGCGAAAGTGACTTGCCATGGAACGAATGTACACCCTGGTTCCGCAAAAAACAAGATGGTCAACTCCATCCTGATCGCCAATGAATTCCAAGCAGCGATGCCTGCGAATGACATTCCACAGTTGACGGATGGCTATGAAGGATTTGTCCACTTGATGGATATAAACGGCGTTGTCGAAAAGACGGAACTGAGCTATATCATTCGCTATTTCGACCGCGAAACGTTTGAAGCGCGAAAACAATTGATGGTGGATACTGTCGGGCGACTGAAAAAAACACACGGCGAGCATGCAATCGAAGTGGAAATTAGCGATCAATACTTCAATATGGGCGAGAAAATCGAGCCTGTCATGGAAATCGTCGATATCATTTCAGATGCGTTCGGCAAGCTCGATATTGAGCCGAATATTGTACCTGTACGAGGTGGTACGGATGGTTCCCAGCTTTCGTACATGGGCATGCCGACACCAAACATCTTCACGGGTGGCGAAAACTACCACGGCAAATATGAATATATTTCCGTCGACAACATGGTGAAAGCGACAGAAGTAATGATCGAGGCGGTCAAGCTATACGAAGAACGCGCATAAGGAGGCGGTTTTCCTATGAAGGCTATTTGGATAGGAATCATCTCTGCGTTATTTTTCGCAGTAACATTTGTATTAAACAGATCTATGGAACTATCTGGGGGTAGTTGGCTATGGAGCGCCTCACTCCGCTATTTCTTCATGGTGCCTTTCCTATTTGCCATTGTGGCGTACCGCAAAGGATTACGTGAAACAGGAAAAGTGATGGGCGCGACACGAATCCCTTTCTTCATTTGGAGTGTTGTCGCTTTCGTCTTTTTCTACGCACCACTCACGTTTTCAGCAGGTTATAGCCCTGGTTGGTTACTTGCAGGTACTTGGCAATTGACGATTGTCGCCGGGGTATTATTGGCACCGTTGTTTGTCATCGTCGTGAAGACGAAAGACGGCGAGAAGCGGATTCGCCAACGAATTCCGCTCATTTCATTAGCCATTACACTCATTATTTTTGCCGGTGTTGTCATTATCCAAATTCCGAATGCGAACAGCGTAGATACTCAGACTTTATTGCTCGGTATACTTCCTATCATCATTGCAGCCTTTGCCTATCCGCTCGGCAATCGTAAAATGATGGATTTATTGCAAGGACGGCTCGATACGTTTCAACGCGTGTTGGCAATGACATTAATGACGATACCGGTGTGGATTGGCTTTGCGATTTATGCGTTAGTGACAGTCGGACCCCCTTCCATGGCACAAGTAGGTCAGTCATTAATTGTCGCGATCAGTTCCGGCGTCATTGCAACGACACTGTTTTTCATGGCAACAGATCTTGTCCAAAACGACCAGGGCAAACTTGCCGCAGTGGAAGCGACACAATCGACAGAGCTTCTATTCGCTATGATTGGTGAGATGCTCATTTTACATATCGCCCTACCTGGCACGCTCTCACTTATCGGGGTAGTGGTCATTATAATTGGCATGGGGCTGCATAGTTATCAGACGAGTATCGAAAAAAAAGAGTTAACATATAGCGGCAGGACAAGGTAAATGATCCCAATATCTTGGGATCATTTTTTTATCAAAGTATTCATATCTTTTATTCGACCACCGAAATATGAAGTACAATTAGGTATCCATAAATATTGAAAAGGAAGTGAAAGACTATGTCAAAAATAGTTATTATAGAAGATACGGAAAAGATTAGAGAAGAACTTAAAACCTTTTTAATCAGATATGGATATGATGCTATAGCGCCAACAAATTTTGAAAATATTTTTCATGAGACTTTGAGGGAAGAACCTGATCTAATACTTTTAGACATTAACCTGCCCATATTTGATGGATATTATATTTGCAGAGAAATAAGAAAAACTTCCGATGTACCTATAATAGTCGTCACAAGCAGAGATAACGAGATGGACGAACTTATGAGTATGAATTTAGGTGCAGATGATTTTATTTCAAAACCATTTAACACTCAAATTCTTTTGGCTAGAATTGAAACTATATTAAGAAGAGTTCACGGATCCAACATCAGAGATACTATTGTTTATAATGATTTAAAGCTAAACTTATCCAATGGTTCCGTTATTTACAATGGGATAACAGCAGAGCTAACTAAAAATGAACTTAAAATACTTTCCTGCTTAATTAAAAACAAAGGAAAGATCGTATCGAGGGACGATCTAATGGACTTTATGTGGAACTCTGATGTTTTTGTGGATGATAATAATTTATCTGTTAATATTACGAGATTAAGAAAAAAACTTGAAGGATTGGGCATGAAGGAGAATATAGAAACAAGACGTGGATTAGGATATATACTGCCATGAGCATAAAGGATTATTTAAAAGATAGAACTTTATTTTTACTAATCAATTTCACATTATTCATCATCTTATGCGGGATTATATTACTAAGTAACAGTAACAGTAAAATAATTTTCCTGATTTTCTGCATATGGTTTCTCCCCATCCTTTCTTATATATTTGTAGAATTCATTAAACAAAAAATCTTTTACACTGAGTTAAACAACCTAATGGAGAGTTTGGATAAAAAATATCTGCTGTCTGAAATTGTGAAAGAACCCGAATTTATAGAGGGTAAGTTCTTACATGATTTATTAAAACGGACAAACAAGGATATGCATGAGCATGTAAAGAAATATAGAGATATGGAACATGAATATAGAGAGTATATTGAAACTTGGGTACATGAAATTAAGACCCCTATTGCATCAGCAAGGTTAATTATAGAAAATAATCAAAATGGGATTACCAAAGACATTAATCAAGAAATAAAGAAAATTGAAGAATACATCGAACAAGTATTGTATTACTCAAGAAGTAATAATGTAAGCAAAGATTATATTATTAAAGAGGTCTCTTTAGCTACCCTCGTAAGAAGCATCGTTAAGAAAAATTCTAGAGACTTTATTAGCAAAAATATTTCCATTGATATTAATGCTGTTGAAGGCACTGTGTACAGCGACGTCAAATGGCTGGAATTCATATTAAATCAAGTGATAGGAAATGCCATTAAATACATAAAGGATAGAAATGGTAAGGTAACAATATCCACTATTCAAAACGAAAATAATATAGTACTTACCATAGAAGATAATGGCATTGGGATTATCGAGAACGATTTAAATAGAGTTTTCGAAAAGGGATTCACCGGGGAGAATGGAAGGAAGTTTGGAAAGTCTACCGGTATAGGACTTTATTTATGCAAAAAACTTGCAAAACAGCTTGGTCTAGGACTTACATTAACATCTAAAACTGGCGAAGGAACAAAAGTTAGTATAATTTTTCCTTTAGGAAGCGTTAACTTAATACACTAATTCATCTTATAAAAACGGATTTCTAGCTATTGCAAACTGCAGTAGCTAGAAATCCGTTTTTTATTTATAACCTTGCAATAATGTAACTTTAATAAAATATAAACACATATGTCTCTCTAATGACAACTGATAAGATGCATTTAGGTTATAAATTTTAGGAGGAATTAGAAATGAAAAAAACAGTTAGCACAGTACTAGTAGTCATTCTTTTATTAGTGGGAACTTACTTTGGGTATGAATATGTTACTGAACCAAAAATTGTAGATGGTGTTATGTCAAAAAAGTTAGATGATAAAGGAAAACCTCTAGAAGTAACTACTACGTTTGCACCAGAGGATTCGGTTTATTTTTCTGCAAAGAGAAACCGATTCTGGATTAATAAAGCGAAGGTCGTATGGTATAAAGGAGAAATCGCACCAGAGAACAGATTTTTAGTCGAGGAAAAAGTTAGTGTTAACAAAGGGAAATATTTCTTAGCAAAACTAACTGTTCCAGAGGGTCTTGAAGAAGGTCATTACGGTGTCACTATTTATGTAAAAGGCTCGAAAATTATCGAGACTAAAGCTGAGTTTAACGTAAAGTAAAAAATTTAAAATGATAAATAAAAATAAAATAGGAAAGCTTGGAGGAAGAGGAATGCAAAATATTTTAAGCGTTGAAAAAATCGAAAAATATTATGGTAATAAAGGAAATATTACAAAAGCTATAGATAATATAAGCTTTAGGGTAAGTAAGGGAGAGTTTTTAGGAATCATGGGCCCTTCAGGTAGCGGTAAGACTACCCTCTTGAATTGTATTTCAACAATCGATAACGTAACAACTGGCAAAATTATTATAAATAACAAAGACATTACAGTCCTTAAGGCAAAAGCTCTGGAAGAATTTAGACGTGATGAATTGGGTTTTATATTCCAAGACTTCAATCTTCTTGATACACTGAGTGCTTACGAAAATATAGCTTTAGCCCTAACGATACAAAAGAGGGATGTAAAAGAGATAGACCACCTGATTAAAAACGTTGCGAAAAAACTTGAAATTACAGAGATACTGAACAAGTTTCCTTTTCAATTATCAGGGGGACAAAAGCAAAGAGTAGCATGTGCCAGGGCCTTAGTTACCGATCCTTCCCTTATTCTAGCCGATGAACCTACTGGCGCTTTGGATTCAAAGTCCGCAAGATTACTTTTGGATTCATTTGAGAAGCTGAATAAAGAGTATCAGTCGACGATACTGATGGTTACCCATGACTCCTTTACGGCCAGCTATGCTAATAGAATTTTGTTTATAAAAGATGGCCGAATTTTCAATGAAATAATACGTGGAAATGATACGAGAAAGGAATTCTTCAATAAGATTATTGAAGTTGTTACTTTACTTGGAGGCGATGTTGGCAATGTACTCTAAAATAGCAATCAACAATGTAAAAATGAGCTTCAGGGATTATGCAATATATTTCCTTACATTGACCCTTGCAGTATGTATCTTTTATAGTTTCAATTCGATTGAATCCCAAAATGCAATATTAGAATTAAATAAGAATGCCACGTTTATGTTAACACTAAATAAACTGATAGCTGGAACATCCATATTTGTATCTTTTGTTCTTGGTGGGCTAATCATTTATGCAAACAAATTCTTAATAAAAAAGCGAAAAAAAGAATTAGGCATCTATATGACGTTAGGTATGTCAAAAGGGAAAATCTCAATAATCTTGCTTTTCGAAACCTTTTTAATAGGCACGGTGTCCCTTGTGGCAGGCATTTTACTCGGGATTATCGGATCACAGGGTCTGTCGATCCTTGTGGCCAACATATTATCGGTTGATATGGACAAATATAAGTTTGTTATTTCATCAAGTGCAGTGATTAAATCAATACTATATTTCGGAATAATTTTTCTTCTAGTAATGATCTTCAATCAGTTTACAATTTCGAAATACAAACTGATTGACATGCTTAATGCAGCAAAGAAAAATGAAGAAGTAAAGCTAAAGAATGCTTTTGTTTCAGTGCTGTTATTTATGTTATCTATGGTACTATTAACAATTGCATACACTAGGATATTAAAAACCGGCTTAAATGCCGACAACACAGAATTATTAGTCACTATCACGATAGGTTTTATAGGAACTCTGTTATTCTTTTTTAGTCTCTCCAATTTTTTTGTCCACATTGTGCAAAAGAGCAAAAGAATCTACCTAAAAGATATAAATATATTTATAATAAGACAGATAAACAACAAGATCAATACGAACTTTCTGTCCATGACTCTAATATGTCTTATGCTTTTTGTAACGATTACTCTGCTTTTTGCTGCCTTTGATTTAAAAGGAACTATTGATAGAAATTCAGCGGGAAATAGAGATTATGATGCTTCCGCGTTTCTCATTGTTGATAACAAAAACGAAAACACAATGGTGAATGATATAGAAGAATATTTAAATGCAATAAACTTTAAATTTAGTACTAATGAAAAACATGCCTTTTATAGTGAATATAAACTTAATATTACTATAGAAGACTTGTTGTCAAAGTATTTAAGCATGCAAGAGCAAATCCATTTAGAGCAAAATTATTTGGGTGGTAAAATATCGGCTATTACAATATCAGACTATAATTCAATTATAAAACTTAATGGATACGACCCTATTGAACTAAAGAAAAATGAAGTTTTAGTTGTATCTAACTACAGTCGCGTAAATAGTGCTTTGCCTGATTATATGAAAAATGAAAACATCATTAACATAGAAAACAAGGCATACACCATCAAAAATCAAGCTCCTATAGAAGAGAATATAAAGGTCACTGGAGGTAACGAATTCTTTTATCTCGTAATTCCTGATAATTTTAGTGGAGATTTGCAATTAGAGTTCACAAGTTTTAATGTGATTTATGATGATAATAATTATGAGAACTCGGAAGAGAAATTTTCAAACCTATTTAATAACCTTTTCGAAGACAAATATAGAGATATTAACCCAGCTTTAGTTATCGGGAGTACAAAGAATCAAATACAAGATAAAGACAATGGTTTTGCAGCATTGATTGTTTTTCTTGGTCTATTTTTGGGTCTCATTTTTATAATTTCCAGCGCGGCTATTATGGCATTGCAACAGTTATCTGATGCAAGTGATAGCTTGGAAAGATATAAATCTCTAAAGAAAATCGGTGTCACTGAAAAATTAATAAACAAAGCAATATTGAGACAAAGCTTAATCTATTTCCTATTACCACTAGGTCTGGCTGTTATCCATTCGATCGTTGGAATTAGTGCTGTTAATAATATTTTTACATTCCATTACCAAAGTATAATAGTGAGTTCTTCACTCCTTCTAATAATATATGGCGCATATTTTTATGCAACGTACGCTGGTGTTAAAAATATAATTAATAACAGTAACTAATTCTAAGTATATATATATTGATTGACCTTCAACAATCGGATGCGTTAGTTGAACAAAAAGAGCTTGTCTACGAGACCTAAACAAGCTGTAATTGATAAAGACCGCTTACTTGGAGTTTACAAGTAAGCGGTCTTTATACTATTTACTTACCCTTGCAAATCACTCATATACGCCAATAACTTCTACCGCTTCTTCCGTCAACGACGTATCAACAGCTTTATCGAAATCGATATCGCCTAAAATAACACCGTTCGCTTTATAGGTGCCATATTGCTTCTTAATATCCTCAACAAACATCTTTCCATTCGGATCAAGTCCTGTGACAAAAACACGCTCCCACAATTCATGATCTTTTAACGCAGTATGCATGACCATTATATCGATGATTTCATCTTTTCCTATATCCTTGAAAAACGCGTCGTTGTAATCCCGAACACCTTTCAAATAGGCAGCCATGAAGCGTAAGGAAATGTCATCCTGTTCCATAAATTTAGGGGATGCAAGAACCATCGCGATTTGTGACTCTGGCGCAAAATCTGTCGTATCGCCGAAGCGCACATGAAACTTGTTAGCAATTCCTTGTGCAATCAGCGGTTCGATACTGAGCGCAGCGTCAATCGTTCCAGCATCTATTGCGCCAAGCATTGAACCGAAGTCAGCCATATGAACGTATTCAACATCTTCTTCTGTCAAACCAGCATGCTTCAACATCTCTTCGTAAATATACCCATCAATCGAGTTGCGGGATGACACCCCGATCTTCTTTCCACGGAAATCTGCATATTCTTTAATTTCATCTACCATATGGTTACCAATAACAAAGGAAAAATAGGATTTTCCTGGCATATTATGTCCTTTATCCGCGATAATCCGAACGTCAATCCCTTGTGCAATTGCATTAAAGAAAGAAGCGGTAGAAACGCCACCTGCAATGTCGACTTCACCTGCTGCTAGTGCTGGCAACATGTCGTCACTGTTCGCGAAATCCGCAAAATCGACTTCGATGTTATAATCCTCGAAATAGCCTTTTTCCTTTGCAATATAGAAGCCTGCGCCTGAAGCAGCCCCGTCTTCCGCAATTAAGATTTTCACGCGTGTCTCCAGCGGTTCCAAGTCACCCGAAGGAGTTTCTACAACTGTATCTACAGGTTTTGTCTCGATAACAGGTTCGGTTACGACTTCCTTCTTAGTACAAGCACCCATCACCAATAAGGCAGCCGCCAATATCATCATCCAGCCATATAGGATACCTTTCTTCACGTTTTCTCCTCTTTTCAACCGTATTCTTTTCTAGAAAGTTGCACTTCATGTTGCAGATGAGTCCATATATCAACGAATTTCCCTGCCATTATTGGATCTTTACGGATATCCTCGATAGTTCGCGGTCTGGGGGTATCGATGTGGATCTGTTCAATGATTTTGCCAGGTTGCGCACTCATTAGTAATATCCGATCCCCTAATAGCAATGCTTCATCAATGCTATGAGTAATGAAAACGACAGTCTTTTTCGTTTCTGCCCAGATGGAAAGCAGTTCTTCTTGCAAGATGAATTTATTCTGCTCATCTAGCGCTGCAAACGGTTCATCCATGAGCAGGATTTCAGGATCATTGGCAAATGCCCTGGCGATACTCACCCGTTGTTTCATTCCACCGGACAGCTCTTTCGGGTAGAGATGAGAAAAACGATCGAGTCCCGTTTTCTTTAAGTAATAATCTGTTCTCTCTTTAATATGTGCTTTCGGCATCCTTCTCATTTTTAGTCCGAATGCTACATTTTCTTTCACCGTAAGCCAGGGAATGACTCCCCTCTCCTGGAAAACCATTGATTGGAGAGGGCGTCCCTCCATTTCAGAATGAATTTCGAAATCTCCAACACTTGGTTGTTCAAGTCCTGCCAAAATGCGTAAAAGTGTCGTCTTACCACAACCGCTTGGTCCGACGATGCAGACAAATTCGCCATCTTCAATTGTAAGAGATATATCATCTAGTGCCGTTACACTTGCCTGTTTTTTATAAAATGCTTTTGTTAAATTTCTAATCTCAATTTTCGATTCCTTACTCATCCGATCACCTCCAAGGTAACAACTTTTTCTGCAAACTGCGAAGCAACAAGGAGAATAGATAACCGAAAAATGAAATCAGTATAAGTCCGACATACATATCTTTCAACAAGAAAGCTTTGTATGAAGTCCATATTAAATAACCGATTCCCGATGTAGCCCCCATCATTTCTGCAGCCACAATTGTCAGCAGGGCAATTGCCTGCCCCATTTGAATCCCTTCTAACATGACCGGGAGAGCCCCGGGTAACGCAATCTTGAAGAAAAATTGTACTTTTCCGGCTCCATAATTATTCGCAACGTCTAAATAGATCCGATCGATATTAAGCACGCCCGCCGCGGTATTGATAACAACAGGAAAGAAAACACTTCCCGCAATCGTGACGACTTTCGACAAATCACCAATACCGAAAAGGATAATGATAATCGGCAATAACGCCAATGTCGGAATCGGCATAAGCGCCATGACAATCGGTTGGACAAAATGCCTAATTGGTGAATAAAGCCCCATCAGCAATCCAACAATAATGCCTGGTATGACACCAGCTAGAAATCCGGCGAAAATCCTGTACAACGAAACGCCGATATGATCAGCCATCGCCCCACTTGCAATCATCTTGTAGAAACTGCCTAAAATAGCGGAAGGCGGTGGGAAAAACCGGATATCCATCATGCCCGTTCTCGACATCACTTCCCATAACAGCAATAGGAAGATTGGCGAAATGATCGTCAACAGCTGCTTATACCGTTCCTTTGACTGCCGTTGCTTCCACTCTCGCTGTTCCACCGCAAACGGATCATGCTCAATTCTCGTTCTCTCTTTTTTCAACGTTCACCACCTCTTCATAACAATAATATGTGTATGCCTATGGATATGGTTGGGCAGAAGCAGTTGAATTATGGGGGATTGGCGGATTTTTTGTTCATGTAGTGAGTCGGGGTTATGTAGAGTTTGCGGGTGGTTACTTTTATGGGCGTGGAATCATCGGTTACGAGCGCGGAAACTACTTTTATGAGCGCACACTCAACGGATACGAGCGCGAAAACTACTTTTATGAGCGCACACTCAACGGATACGAGCGCGAAAACTACTTTTATGAGCGCGCACTCAACGGATACGAGCGCGGAATCCGCTTTTATGAGCGCGCACTCAACTTTTCTCCAATCGCGGTACTTTCTAACATCTATCCTCTCTCCCTCATCGCGCAAAATGCCCTTAACAAATCAATTTTGGTTTGTATTCAATTCCCACACCAAAATCGACAAAAAAGACATCCTCCCATTGGAAGAATGTCTCATACTTATCTTTATTCACGCCAATCCATCATGCCGCCTTTAACATTGACGACATTTGAAAAACCGGCTTTCTTTAAAACTTTAGCTGCTTGCATACTGCGCATTCCGCTTTGGCATATGACAACCGTTTCTTTCGTTTTATCAAGCTTATCTACATTCGATTTCAACCCCGTCACAGGATAGTTTTTGAACTCTCGAATATGATTGCCTTTATATTCTGCAGGTGTCCGGACATCGATAAATTGCTTCGATCGATCCTTTAACATTCCTTTCAAATCTCCAGTCGTAATTGTTTTCACACCTTTAGGTGGCATCATTCGCCATACGAAAAATGCCACAATTGCCAAAATGACGATCCATTCCATATTCATACACTCCTTTTTTACGAATACGCTGCTTGATAAGCATTATATCCGCCAGCCATCTGTTTTACGGTCTTGAAACCGCGTGCTTTCAAAACACTTGATGCAATTGCTGAACGAACGCCACTCTGACAATGAACGAGGAATTTTTTATCGTCAGGTAAGTCAACTGTGCGCAACTTACCTAAGAACCTATGATGTGCAGTATCTAAATGCCCACTATTCCATTCGCCATCATTGCGGACATCCAAAACAAACACTTCTTCCTCATTCATCTCTTCAAGAAAATCTGGAACTGGTAACGTCTCATACGCAACTTTCGCTACCCCTTCAAGTAAAGACGGACTTGCAAAAGCTATAATATTATCGAAACCTATCGATTGCAATGCAGTTTGCACGTCATCCTGCTTTTCCTCTTCTACTATTAAAACGAGGTTTCCATCATAACGTACGAGCCAGCCTGCCCAATTCACAAAGGATTTGTTAAGAGGGATATTAATAGATCCAGGGAGAAGGTCCGTTTCAGCAATAGCTGCAGGTCTTGTATCCAAAACAAGCACTCTATTGTCTTTAGCTATCATTTCCAACTCATCGGTCGACTGCAACACTTTTACTTTTTCGTCTCGTAAGATTGCTGGACCTACCTTATTCACTCTTTTCATTTCCGCAAAATAAGTTGGCGCCTCTGGTTGGTCTTTCAACAACTCTTCGATAAACTTTGTTTCATCATCAATTTGAAATGCCCAATTAAACTTCTTCTCGTATCCGACAGTCGAAATCGGTACTGCACCAAGTGATTTCCCACAAGCTGAACCTGCTCCGTGCCCCGGCCAAACGACAAGATAATCCGGAAGTTCTTTAAACCGTTGGATGGACCTGTACATATCACGTGCACCATTTTCTGCAGTACCGCTAATTCCTGCTGCTTTTTCAAGTAAATCTGGACGACCGACATCACCGACAAACACAAAGTCTCCTGTGAAGATACCCATCGGACTCGTTGCACCACCGCCTCGATCCGTCAGTAGGAATGAAATACTTTCAGGTGTATGCCCTGGAGTATGCCATACTTCAAAATCGATATTTCCAATAGAGAACGTTGACCCTTCTTGTAAGAGTTCAACATGGATACCCTCTGCATAACTATATTT
This sequence comes from Sporosarcina quadrami, assembly GCF_014836615.1. Classification (GTDB taxonomy): domain Bacteria; phylum Bacillota; class Bacilli; order Bacillales_A; family Planococcaceae; genus Sporosarcina; species Sporosarcina quadrami. Next base: position 117,663 of record NZ_JACSQN010000011.1, read on the forward strand.
CCAATCATCGTCACCTTCATCAGACAAATATAATGTAACGCCGTGTTCGACGGCTAATTGGCGTGCTCCTGAAACATAATCGGCATGGATATGCGTATCAGTCGCGGCAGACACATGTAATCCTTCTTCTTCCGCCGCCTTCAAAATATGGCTATACTCCCGAGGTGCATCAATAATAATCGCTTCGCCAGTACGTTGACAACCTACCAAGTAAGCATTTTGAGCTAAGTTTTTATCGGTGAATGACTTAAAATACATCCATATCCCTCCTGTTTTTGTCTCATTCAATATACCACCAGGGGTATAAAAAGAGCAATGATTTTGCTTTACAGAAGATTTCTATATCCACTCTCCCCTTAGACATTTACAAACTTAGTTTTCTTTATTAGTTCATCCTATACTGCATGCTCGCTCAACTTGTTGAATAGCGACAATATACTTATACTATAACTATGACAAACTTAACTAGTGAACAAATTAGGCAACTGAATAGCTACAGTGTTTACGTGACACCTACGGCTCATCCCTTATTTACACTGCGTGATTTGCTTATGGATGAAAAGACCGACGATTGCCTAAATGCTGTGCAAGCTGTAAGTGGATGTCCAAACTCAACAGTAACTGCCTCATTTATCATGCGTCGAATCGGCATGTTTTTATCAATGCAGTTATTTAACTTGGTTGCCTACGAAGAAGTATGGGATGGCGAAGATAGCGGAGTTGTATTCGGAGCAATTGAGGAGTATGGGAATAAAACAGTAAGCCTTTACCTAAAAGAATGTGACTGGCATCTTGTTGAAGAAGACGAACACGCGATAGCTATTCGTAAAATCCTGTTACAAACCGACACAATCATACGGCAATTACGTACAGTCTCTTCCGTTTCTCCTCTGACATTATGGGAAAATGTATTCGGCTTCTTGCTTTGGCAGTATCATGTGTTGCTTGACAATCCCGCGACTTCTAAAGAAGCCCGGTTAGACTTGGATATTTTGAAAAATGATCAAACATGGGCAGGCATTGCACAACGCTCATTATTTGCAGTTTATTTAAACGATCGTGAACCATCCGACATGCTAAACATGACGGTGCGGAAGACTTGCTGCTTTTCAAAAGACGTTCCAGGACTCATGCAATGTGGCTTTTGTCCGCTAAAATAATCATACTCTCTTTCTAAAAGCCAGATAAGACTGCTTCAACGAATAGACAGTTCCCATCGCCGCACCACTATAAAAAAGACCCATAAAAATTCCAGCGGCTAAATCTCCACGATGAGTAATGAAAATCGAAAGCAGTAAGGCAAAAACTGTACTAACCGTTGAAATCCAGCTTTCCGGCACCTTTAACAACCAATGCGCAATCAAAACGATTAGTAAGACAACCGGAACTGCCCAAACAGCATCCCAAATATTTGTATGGATAATCGGAAATTCATTCAACATAACAACAATCCTTTTTCCACTTAGACTATCCGAAGCGACGTACATTATGCACATAAGAGGTGAAATTATTGAATTGTAAAAGCTCTGTAGTAAAGGGAAGCATGATTGATAGCGAGACACGTTGTGTACATTATCATTCCACACTCGATATTATCGCCATCAAGTTTTATTGTTGCAACACGTACTTTCCATGCTACGCGTGTCATAAGGAATCAGGATGTGGCAATCCTGCCGTCTGGCCAAAGCAGAAATTCGATGAAAAAGCGGTCCTTTGCGGAGCTTGCGGTCATGAATTGTCCGTGAATGAGTACACCCATTGCCAATCAAGATGTCCAAAATGCAAAGCTCGTTTCAACCCGGGATGCAATTTACATAGAGAACTGTATTTTGATGTGTAAACATTAAAAAACCTCCACATAAGTGGAGGCTCCTTCATTCACGTTAGTTACTCTTCTACATCTTTCGTTGCAGCATTTTTTATTTTTCTGCGTTGTTCATAAATATTAAGAACAATCACTTTCAATACTGCATAGAACGGTATAGCAACGATAATTCCGAGGAATCCGGCAATATTACCAGCAGCCAAAATTATTGTAATGACTGTGAGTGGGTGGATATCAAGCGTTTTACCCATGACATTCGGTGTAATGAGATTACTGTCCGTCTGTTGCGCGACCAATGTGACGATTGCTACACCTATGACAAGCTTGGGATCTTGTGTGTAAGCGATGATAATAGCCGGTAAGACAGCAATCCAAGGCCCGATGAATGGAATCAGGTTCATGAATAGAGCAAAGATTGCCAACAGCAACGCATAATTCACGCCGAGTGCCCAATAACCGATAAAGATGAGCGTAGCCAATATTGCACTGATCAGAAACTGACCTTGAATATAAGATCGTAATACATTGTCGATGTCGCTCAATGTCTTCTTGACCCAAGCTCGACGCTGTCCGCTAAACCGGTTATAAATAATCGGCGCGAACTTTTCGTGATCTTTCAACATGAAGATAAAGAAGAATGGAACTAGTACTAACAAAAAGACCGCTTGGAATAGAGATTGAACAAACGTCACAATCCATTTCCCGAAATTCAAAGCGATAGATTGCAAAGAATCCGCTGCATCATCAATGGAGTTTTCTAACGACTCCGGCAAATTCCCCTTTTGTTGCAACAGGATATATTTCATTTCATTGAAGTCCTTTGTTAGCTCTGGTGCATTCTCAATAAACTTATTCACTTGCTTAGTAACTTGCGGCCCAACAAGAGCACCGACTCCCCATAATACAAGCATCAATGAGAGCACGATGGTAAGCATACTCGCCCATCTCGGGAACTTACGATTTTCAAGAAATCGTTGGATTGGCTCCATCATATAGTACAACACGCCGCCTAGAGCGAGCGGCAAAATAATGGTCTTAACAATGATGACCAATGGTTCGAACAAGAAACTAATTTCCAGGAAATATTTTATAATTAAGATGGTCAGCAATATCCCGACTCCGACCTGGAACCATAACTTCTTTGCCAATCTCTCACGTCCTTTAATTTTTATATACATTAGTACAAGTATACGTTTTTTTACGGACGGTGTCGAAAATAGTTTCACTATTTTTCGTAATAAGTGTTATCTATGTATTACCTTACCAACACGGATAGAGGCACAACTCATATTCGAATTGTGCCTCCGTTTTTCATATTCCACTATTTTTCGCTAAGTTAAGCTACTATCATCAACCTTTTACTTCTCCAATTCAATAATAATATCTTCCAACGTGAACTCTTCTCTGCCCTTTCCTTCCTTTGTTGGAATGGTAATCTGTTTCACGGTTTGGTTCGCACCGTTCCCGATAATTTCGACACCGCCATGATTCTCAGATGTATATTCAATCAATGTGGCCGTAGGGGTAATGAAAAGCTTCGTGGCATCTGGATCTAACTTTTGAAATGTCATGCTCCAGTTCATCTGATTGTCCTTACCATAGCCACCATTACCAACGCCAGCGTACTCATTCCCCAAATCATCCATAATGGCAATTTCAACGTCGACATCATGCCACTTTTCGCTTACTTCTTTAGAAATCAATTGATTATAGTAAACAATGAAAGACATCGGTGTCTCTGCGATTTTATCGACAGTTACTTTCACACCGTCCTGTTCTACGTTTTTATCAATGAGCTGAACATGATTATCGGATGCCTTCAAAGAGAGAGAGAAATTCCATTTCCCGTTAATTTCTTCTTGCGTATCTTCAACAGTGATGCTATCGACTTTCCATTGTACATTTACACTTTCTGGATTCTTCTCATCTAATCTACTCCCCGTTATCATGCCAACGTACTGATTTTGCCCCACTCTTGAAATCTGATCGCTTCCCGTCCCTCCATCTGTTCCCTTTATATCCACCCAGCTACCTATATAAGGTTGGTCTCCTAAATCTTTTTCACTTTCTATTGAATATGTCAGTAAAACGGTTTTCCCATCGTAGATCGCATCATTGATTGTGATTTTTACGCCATTACTTTCCTTCGTCATATTAATGGCACTGGAAAATTCCTGATAATTATCGTAGATTCCTGTTCTCCCATTGTCCAAAAACCTGAAAACATCACCGATAATAGGGATATTTCCAGCATATGCAGGAAACGCAAGGCTCAATGTGGAGATTGCTAAACCACATACAGCAACAGCGGCGACAGCTTTCATTTTCCAACTTTGCTTCTTTTTATTTCGACGGATAGATGACATTAGCGTCTTTTTCACTTTTGCTTTATCAAGTTCGCTAGCCGCCATTTCTTCCATTTCACTTTCATCAAAATCCATTTCATTCAATAGCTGATAAATATCTTTTTTGTTGTTCATAATACAAAACCTCCTGGATTAAGATCCATCGCTTCCTTTGATAGTTTCTTTTTCCCACGAAATACCCGATTGTCAATAGCCGTTATGCTAAGTCCCGTTTTTTTGGAGATATCTGCCGTCTTGTACCCTAAAAAGAACTTCATCAGAAATATATCTCTGTCTACGGGCTCCAGTTGATTGACAAGCATGATCAGTTCGGTTTTATCTTCAATTCTAATCAATTCCTCTTCAACGGATATTGCGGCATTCCATTCCATATGCTCCGATGTAATTTCAACCTGTTTCATTGCTTTTCTGTAATAATCAATCGATTTAAATTTGGCCACTGCGCAAATCCATTTTCTGAAATCCGTTGTATCACCACGAAATTTATCTGCATTTTCCCAAACGGAAAGGAATATGTCGTTAATGCATTCATCCACTATCCCTTCGTTTCCAAGGGGGGAGAGCACCTTGTACGTAATTCCTTTTATTAATGGTAAATAGGTGTCCACAATAAATTCCAATGCATCCTCTTTTTGTTTCTGCAATCTCCGGATAAAGTTCTTATGATTTGATTTCATTTACGAATCCCCTTATTTTTTGTAAAAGCTTTTACACCTTATACAACGCACAAAAAAAGTTAATCTCTCACATTTGCTATTAAGTACTTTCAACTTCCAGTCTACCAAATAAAAAAACGATTCCCTCAACAACAGGAATCGTTACGTATTATCATCTCTTTTTTCTTTTATCTTTTTTGTATCATAACAATGCTTGTATTCCTTTTTCACTTTCAAACCATTGCAAGCCGCCCCAGAGAAATTTTTTCACATTTCCAATCGTAGGATAACACGATTTCCCGATGGATCTACTACAACAAAAGTTGTTTCTAGTCGTTTTACAGTTTCGCCAAGCTTTTGGACGTTTCCGATTGCTTCTTGCAATGTACTTTCATCTGGATAGATGAGCGTAAATGCCTCCATTCCAGCACTTCCTTCAGTAGGTCGAGATGCGTCTGCCCCATTCCACGTATTAAGTCCGATGTGATGATGGTAGTTTCCATTCGCCATGAACAATGCTTGAGGATAACGGCTTACGACTTTAAAACCGAGTGCTTCATAAAATTCTTTTGTATTCGGCAAATTGGCTACATGTAAGTGAATATGACCCATGACTGTTCCTGAAGGAAGTCCAGTCCAGTCATCTTCTCCACTTTCTTCAACGACAGCTCTTGTGTCAAGTGGATCCGTACTCATAGCTACAAGATCATCGTTCCAATGCCAAGTTTTCGGCTCACGATCGCAATAGATTTCGATACCATTTCCGTCAGGATCCGATAAATAGAGCGCTTCACTCACTTGATGATCAGCCGCTCCCAAAGGTATTTGGTTCCTTGAAAAATGTTTAATCGCTTTTCCAAGATCAGCTCGAGTCGGTAATAATAGAGCTAAATGATAGAGCCCTGTCCTTCTCGGCTCTTTTGGAACTATGCTCTCCGGCTGCTCCAATACGAGCAAGGGTGTCTGACCATCCGCTGTTAATACTACATGTTTGTCTTTCTTTTCCAAGACGCTAAATCCGATAATTTCTGTGTAGAAGTTTGTCATTTTGTCGAGATCTGTTACCTTCAAATGAACTTCTCCTGTATATATGTGTGGTGGTTGATGATAATTCATTGGTTGTTCCTCCTAGTAAGTAACTTACTTTATGTAACTAACTTTATATGCTACAATAAGAATTGTCAATAACAAATGATTTTAAGCGAAAGGACTTTACAAAAATGAATAACTTTGAACTATGCCCACGTTTTGAAAAAGCCGTATCTATATTGAGTCAACGATGGACAGCCTTGATTATATATCAACTTACATCTGGACCTCAGCGCTTTTGCACGATGACAGAGAAATTAGGTGTTAGTGGAAAAACATTGACGGAGCGGTTAAAGGAATTAGAGCAACGAGGATTTGTCGTTCGAGATGTATATCCCGAGACACCCGTGCGAATTGAGTATTCATTGACAGACAAAGGAATGTCGTTGACTCCGATCATGAAAGAAATTGAGAAGTGGTCTAGTAAATGGATTGCACTTGATTCCACGGATGCTAAATAAAGCCGACCGCAACTAAGCAGACGGCCTATCTCAAAGAACCACTCATTTACGGATCTTCACTATCGTTCCTACACGCACCATAGAAGCCAATTCCAGCACATCTTCATTGTGCATACGGATACAGCCATGGGAGACACTTTTCCCAATGGATGAAGGATTATTTGTGCCGTGAATTCCATAATGCGGCTTGGACAACCCCATCCAGAATGCTCCGAATGGTCCACCTGGATTCAATTGTTTATTAATGATTTTAAATGATCCTACTGGTGTTCTTGTAACCATCTTTCCGACTGCTATAGGATACTGTTTAATCAATTTCTTACCATCATATAATTTTAATTCATGTTTCAAAGTGGAAATATCAATCCACCGCATAATAAAACCGCTCCCCTTTTACTATATAGTATGGGGAAGCGGCTCTATGTGGCTACTACTATTAAAGATAGGACAATGATACTTTTAAATTAGCATTCCGTTCACGGATCGCATCGAGCAATGTCTGGTCTTTCGTATCAACCTTGCTGCGAATGGCGAATGTATATAAAATCATCGTCCCTAGATTCGTTGTTTCAACTTGGCGTAACTGGTAATAATCCGTCATTTCTCCAAGAATATCGTCGAATAACTCTTCGTGATTCAAATTCTCCGGTACAGTCACTTTCAGAATCTGTGTGTCCTTCCCTTTGCCGTAATCAAATTTGAATAACAGATAGAACACCAGACTCGCGAATACTGTCAGTACAATTGCGAGTTCAAATTGGAAAAGTCCTGCTGTCATGCCGACACAGAGTCCGAAGAATATATACGCGATATCTTTCGCATTTGTTACCGCACTTCTAAAGCGAATTAAGGAAAATACTGCGAATAGACCAAACGCTACTCCTGCATTGCCACTCACTACTGTCATGACAACAGATACGACGACACTCATCATAATAATCGTGTGAACGAATGCTTGCGAATACCGTTCGCCTGTAAACGTTGATATGTACACCTTCGTAATAATTAAACTCAATATCGCAGCTAAAGCCATCGCCGCAATGCTCATCAAAATTGTTGGTTGTCCTTCTAATCCGTTAAATGAAAACAAGTTGCTGATCTGTTGCATCTTCCATTCCTCCTATTGTTGTTGTTTCTCTAACGACTGGTGGTGTCAACACACCTTTTAATAATTCCGTACTCGTGCAAAACTTCGAAGCACTCCGCTGTTCACATTCCAAACTCTGCAAAATGCGCGCAAGCCATAGTGGTACACTATTTTCAACCTTCACTTCCAAAACGACTAAATCTTCGTCGATAAAGTTTTCACCATACGGACCATGTTCAAGAGACAAATCCTCTTTTCTGCAACGCAAGTCAAAATCGAATGTCAATCGTAAATCTGGATTGGTCACACCATGCATCGCATGTCGGTTATAACTGACAATCATCTCCGGTTCCAACTGATAGTACTTCCGGAAATAGTCGATTTCCTTCAATACTTGGAAATTCGTCGTTTCATAATGGGTCAAATCGGGATCCGCTTCGTCAGACAAATAGCGGTATGCCTCTTGAAGCGGCATGAGCAGACGCCTTTTATTCACCACTTTGTTATGCTTTTGTTTCACTTCAAAAAAAGCGGTGCTCTGCGGAGTTGCCTCGTCATAGACACGCAACCTCAGCTTCTGGCGATACTTCAACTTGTTCTTCGTCTCAAAGTAGATCGACCGTTCCGCATTATCGAAGTAAAGACTTGTGACGGTATATCTACCATCCGTCCCGTTCTTATCATTCCGCATACGCGGTCCAATCTGCTCGACGAGTTCTTCATACTGTTTTCGGGTAATCAAATACTTTTGCTCTTTCCGACAAAATATCTCGATTGCCATGCAAACCACTCCTTCACTTTTTCACGGCTTATCTATTCGATAAATACAATACTAAACTCGGTAAATTTGAGTTTCCTGTGAAAGAGATTAGAAAATGATGAGTTTAATGATTGGGCTCGTCAGTCAATTAGTGTGTTCTAAAAACAAAAAAGAACCGATTACAGTATGTAATCGGCATTGACTAACTTATTAGGAAAACATTTTAACATCATCGACTAGATTTTGTTCATTCCAACTGAGTAATCCATGAATGACCGGGTGCATGAAGTGTAAGTGTATTGCGCAGCCATGCTTTGTCCTCTCTGTCGAGCAAGTCCTTGACAGTCAGAAAATCCGCATGATCTTTCTCCCTTGTATTTTTCGATTTGTAAAGAAGGACGATTACGGGATGTAAAAAAGGAATTTGACCTTCTGACACTAAGAACAATGAAGATCCCGGAAAGTTGATTTTCGTATCTCTCCTAAAAACCCACTGACTATTTACACACTCATTCAACAGTACTTCCAAACCGTGCCCAGTCGTTTTATGAACACCATGCAATTCGTGAATAGGCAATTCTAGCGTTTCTGACTCCCATTCAACCAGCTGGCGCATAACAACTTTTTTGAAAGACCAGTCATCCAACACACTTTTCAACCTTTGTTGATCTTCCCGAAAGATAGCGATTTCGATATCCGAATGCTCGCGTGTCACATGTCCAACAAATAAATCAATAGCCCAACCACCAGCAATCCCCCACGGTCGATTGTAGGATTCCATCCATTCCACCACTTTTTCACATGAACGTAGCATTCGTTTCCCCCTTTTTTATTATAGTTCCTAACGTACTAATTGGCCCTGTTCTTGTGAACACATTAATATTTTGAATCGCATGCGTTACCCCAATAACGTAACCCTTATTTTAAAGATTCCAGTAAATTAACCACTGACTCCCAAGCAGATGATGACGGGTCGATAACCATAAAATGTTCCACTTCAGGCAGTAAAACCAAACGCACTTTATCGCCTAGTTCAATAGCTCTCTGGTAATACGCTACACTCAATTCAACCGGAACATGCCGATCTAATTCACCATGAATCAAAATTTGCTCGATATTCAAAGGCAGTAATTCTATCGGCGAAGCTAGACTGTAACGCTCAGATACTTCTTGAGGTGTTCCACCAAGAAAAGTTGCAACGGGACTACTCATCCCTTTACCTTCATGAGTTTTCCACATTCTCCTCAAATCCAGAACTCCTGCTAAACTAATTACACCTCGTATAGGTATTTGCAGAGTATTTTCTATCCCACTCATTTGGCCTTTTTCAGTTTGAGAAGCCAACCACAAAGCCAATTGCCCTCCCGCCGAATGTCCTAGGACAATTACACGTGATAAATCGAGCTGAAAACGTTCCTTGAGTTGGTTAAGGTGATTTACAGCATCTATAATGTCAGCAAATGTTCCTGTCCAACCTCCACCTTCTTCTCCGACCCGACGATACTCAATATTCCAAGTAGCATACCCACGCCAAGTTAAATCTTCATCAATAGGGGTGTTTTCTTCAAGTCCATACTTCGATTGCTAGAAACCACCATGAATTGTTATAACAACCGGCATCGGCCCAGATATTGAAGGTATACGTAATACACCGAATTGAGATGGATGATCTCCATAAGGTATATGAAAGCTTTCTATCACTCTACAAAACCCCTTTCACTACACTAATGCAGCAATCTCTTTTAAAGAAACAAAACCATTAGGTCTTCATCAAAATAGGCATGATCTATCTTTAATGCGCGTTTCTCTGTACCTAAAATCACAAATCCCATTGATGAATATAGTTTTTTTGCCGTCATATTTGTCGTCACGACAGTTAAGTAAACCTGCTCTACACCATTCAATTCTTTTGCCTTATTAACCGCTTCTTTTACTAAAGCTTTCCCAATCCCTAACCCGCGTTTTTCAGGAGAAACATACATGGCTACAATATTTGCTCTGTGGCTTAGTTTAATCAGCTTTTCTTTTACTAGAGTAATAACCCCAATAAGTTCTCCCTTTTCAAATGCACCATAAGTAAATGAGTCTTCTGATTTAAACCTAGATTCATATTTTTCAACGGCTTGATCTTTTTCTTCTTCATAGCTAGAAGCAAATGCTTCAGGGTTATTTTGTAAAGCCTCTAGTCTTAGATTGAGATAGTTCTCAGCATCTAGTGAGTTTAAAAGTCTTATCATCACATTTTCTCTCCTAATATAGACATGTTTTTTTATTTATATTGCAATAAAGTTATTAATAAATGGCCATAAGTAAATATCAGACGCTAATCTTATTCCAAGTTTGCGTCTATTAGCACAATATTAATAAACTAATCCAAGTCATTTTCACTTCTTTAGATTCCCATTCATCCTCTTCATGATGAACTGTAACTTCTACTCCAACCGCCCCTAAACCTGAACGATACTTAGAACCTTCAAAAAAGATTTCACTATTGACCTTAAAAGCAACTTTTTCTATTCTAAGCTAATTCCATCATTTCACCAGGAATGCACCAGCTGTCATGATCTGTACGATGCTGCAATAAGAGTTTGTTATTCTGAACAATCATTACCCCACACCCTACAGTTAAGAGCACTTTACTACCCACTAACTTTCAAATACTTTGTATGTAATTCAAAAATATCCCTAGAAAATGTATGATATTGACCCCACTGATGAGTATGGTCAATCTTCAATTACAGGGCCTTTTATTTACAAACACAAAAACTTCGGAAAGAATTTCCCAAGTATACATTCTTATATCCCCCTACACCATGCCGCTAAAAGCAACATTTGCGGTATTACTGTTCAAGTTGCTCCAGTAGAAGTTCTAAATCTTCAGGATAGGCGTGGTCTATCGTTTTTAGTTCAGACAAAGACTTCCAATCTGCTTCGACGATAATTTTATCAGGATCATTTATCCCGCTGCTTCCGCCAATCTTTTCTACCCGAAAATAATATGTTGTTACTTGAATTCCTTTAATGATTGTCCTCTTAACATTTATTTGCTCAATGACTTTGACATCATATCCAGTTTCTTCTTTAACTTCTCTAACGCAACATTCCTCTGGTGTTTCGCCTTCTTCAATACCACCAGAAGGTACAGCCCATCCCTGTGAGTCAAAACTTTTAACCATTAATATTTCCATTTTCTCATTGATACAAATACCAGCTGAACCTGACCATCTTTCCATCTTTATATCCCCACCATTCTGCTAACAGGTCTACTACAGTGCCCATTATTTCAATAAGAACCTAAAAACTCCGTCTGAAGTTCTGTCTCAGTAATCTCATTTTCGAAAGAAACACTATACGCCTTCGCGTCACGTCTTGAGCTGACTATTCTACTAATCTCCTGTTCCTTATAATGAATAGCAACACCATCATCTGTCGCAATTCCAGATTGTATTTTTGCTAATTTAATTAGGGCGTGATAGGCAGGTCTTCTCTCGGTTTCTCCATCATAATGTGGACAATTACTTCCCTGTGAACCTACCCACCACTTAACGCTACGCGTTTGTAGTGGGGGCTTCTCGACTTATCGTTGCTTTTGTTAGCCAACGAAAACTGACCGAGCTAACCCTCTTGTTCCAAGAGTTTATTTGTTTAGGACAAACCTATAATCAGCATGCCTTCATTTTTGATGTTGATGGCGGCATTCCAATCCCGGTCAGACACGAACCCGCACTCACAGGAGTATGTTCGTTCCGCAAGGGATAGGGCGGCCTTTACATGGCCGCAATCCGAACACGTTTTGGATGAAGGAAACCACTTTTCGATTGTGATGAGGCGTTTGCCCTGATTCTCCAATTTGTATCCAAGATATGTTGTGAACATCCCCCATCCGTTGTCGGCAACGCTTTTACCGAAACGCAGGGCTTGCGACATCCCTTTCATATTGAGGTCTTCGATGACGACACAATCATATCGATTCGCTAGTCGCCAGGATTGTTTATGCAGAAAGTCCTTTCGCTGATTTGCCACTTTTTCGTGGAGTCTGGCAACCTTGATGCGCTGTTTTTCCCATCGGGAGGAACCCTTTGCTTTCTTTGATAATATCCTTTGTTCTTTTGCCAGTTTCTCTTCTGCTCGTCGATAGAATCGTGGGTAATTGGCTTTCTTACCCTTTTCGCTCTCGACAAAAAGACCGTTCATGGTGAAGTCCAAACCGACTACTTGCTTGATTTCTTTTTTCATGGGCGTATGTTCGTATTCTGTAAGTATGGAAATATGGTATTTTCCCGTGGCAGAACGGGAAATTGTGCATGACTTGATGACATGATGGGAAGGGATTTCACGATGCTGTTTCATTCTTAGAGGTTTCATTTTTGGCAGTTTGATAGAGCCATCCAAAAGCTTGATGTTTCCATTGAGCAAATTTGTTGTGTAGGATTGTCTTGACCTTCGAGTTTTGAATTTCGGATATTTTGTCTTGCCTGAAAAAAAGTTGGAGAACGCTGTCTGCAAGTTCATCTGAGCATTTGCGAGTGCCAGGCTATCCACTTCGGTAAGAAACTCAAACGCTGCCTTGTACTTGGCGGGCGTCGGAAATTTTTGTTTCCTCAGCAATGCCTTATTGTCCTTGAACTGTTCATAGGCGTCATTGCGTTCAGCAAGCATTTTATTATAGACAAAGCGGACACAACCAAATGTCTTGATCAGAAATTCTTCTTGGTCTTTGGTCGGGTAGATACGGAATCTGTATGCTTTGTTTTTTCTATATTCTTTAGCTGCTCTACTCTTTTTACTCACCACTCAAATCACCTCATCTTAGAACATAATAAGAACATTCATTCTTATTATAGCAATGGAGTGAAGCTTTGGCTAGCGCCACCGAAATTCATCTCCCTCTTATCGTTGGGCTTCACCCTTCACACGCTTGAATAGGGAGACTTCTTTCGGAGATCTGTTAAAACAACGTCTAAGCCCCATTCTTTCCACAAAACTAAAAGGTTTTTAGTGTTTCCACCACCAACATAAATAATATCCTTTTCTAAAATAAAGCTCTCGAGATTCCTTGTCGGAGGCTTAAATAAAGATAAATGAGATGGTTCACAATTTTGTTCATTGAAAAAGTCATAAAATCTCGTTATATAATTATCTGAATCTCCACTAGCGGTAGGGATAAAGCAGATTTTCGGTTTCGTATTCTTTGCTTGCTTTAATATATATAAATCTAATAATGGGTTGTCGGGTTCCATTGAAAATCCCCCGCCACCAAGAGCGATTATTTGTCTCATCTATGTACTCCTTTCGAAAAAGCATTAAGTAGTAAGTTATTCACGTATCAAATATAGTACTTACTTCAATACTTTCAAGTCATATGAATAGACCTTTTTATTCCGGATTTTTTTTATGATTTTATCAAGACCTTCGATATCAATAGAATTTGTTAGAATTCCCTTCTCCCGTGAATACGTTTCTAAATAGTATCGTTCTTTTTTATTTTCGTTATATCGTAATGCATATAAATTACCTGCGTTAAAGTACGTTTCTTCATTGTGACGAATGCTAGAGTTACTAGCATTAGTAAGGCTAAATTCTTTTGAGACAGCTGTTGTGTGTAGATTAAAAGAATATACCTCACCTAAGCCGTTAACATAATATAATTTGTTGTTGTAAATTGTGGCGGAGTTTTTATAATTATAAGGAATAGTAGCTGTTAGGTCTGTTTCGATGTAATTAATAAATTCAAATGTATCTTGCTCCAATGTTTCTTTATTAATTCTATAAATCGATACAGATTCATTCGCATCACTGATAATCGTAGATAAGAGTAGATAATAATAGTTTTCATCCGATAAAACTGGCACAAGTACTTGCATATTTTCAACAGACTCTGATTGGATAGTTGTTAAGTCATTAATTATGAGATTTTCATCCAGTTTTACTTCCTTTAAATAAAACCTTTCTGTTTCAAAATCTTGTGTGAGTATATGAACAGCACTTTCGGTTGTTCCAGAAGCAACAATATAATACGGTATGCTGTCTACTTTGAAACCTTTTAAATTGCCGTATCGAACATCTGAACTGTAACCATCTTCCACAAAACCACTGTTATATATACTAAAGAATAATTCTTTTTCTGGAAGATACCCGGTTCTTTCACCTGTATATTGTGGAGTGTCCATAGTAAATCTTTCAATCTTGTCGCTTATAATATTGATGCTATTTTTATCTTCCAATAGTATCTGATCTTTGCCTACAGCAATACCTCCAAGTTCTAGCCCTTTCATAGCAAGTGCTTGAATTGAATTATCACCCTGTACAAAAACGGCATAACTCAATCCTTTATTATCAATATCCTGGTCTGCTGTTGTTGATAAATAAATGATTGCTTTAGTGTTTTTCAATAAATCTTCATCTGATAAATGCAACGAAGTGTCAGTGGTGTTTTTTTCTATTGAAAAATAGATGATAAAAACAATGATAAATAATAGCCCAGCGCATATAATTGCTTTTTTCTTCATATCAAGTTCCTCCAGATTAACAACTAAGACGTTCTTAAGATATATGCCACTTATTATATTACCATATTGTGCTATCTAAACCTTTATGGATAATCCTCTACTTTTAGGGCACCTTAACAATGATCCAAAATTCTTAGTGAGGAAGGTGACATTTTTATGAAAAAGATGGCGATAGCGGCATTGGGCATCGGAGCGGCCTATTTGATGCGAAATAAAGATGCACGAGGAAAGCTGATGAAACAGTTTGAATCTCTCGCAGAACCATTCACCTCAAAAGACGGATCAGCATAAAAATACTTTCTCACGGAAAAACCGGCATCCTATTTAGGGTGTCGGTTTTTCATGAGGATACGTCACTGAAGGAAAATCATACTGTTTAGTTTACTGTCAATCGGGAAAAGAAGGATATTAAGAAAGTAGGAGGAGAATAAAATGAGAAAAAGAATGGCTTTAACTGCTCTTGGTTTAGGAGCTGCTTATTTAATGCGTAATAAGAACGCACGTGAAAAAATAGCTGATCAGTTCGATTCATTCGGCTCGACACCAATGCGTGGAGAAAAATCCAAGTCTCATACGAATTCCCAATCTACCACTACGTCCGGTCGGAATAAAGGTCTATTAGGTAGCTTGTTCAGCTAAATATAGACTAAAAAGGAGAGAACCGCATATTATGCGTGTCTCTCCTTTTTCATTTGATTCGCCTTGACAATGCTTACGTACAAAATTATACTTTGAACCGTCCAATCGATAGCTGAAGTCCTTCTGCCATTTTTGCAAGTGTTTCAGATGCCGCTGCAATTTCTTCTATGGATGCAGTCTGCTGTTCAGCTGCTGCCGCGATATTTTGGGTATGATCAGCAGAGTTCCCAGCAATTCTCGCTGTTTCATCAATGGTTTTCACCATCGCTTCTGCTCCTCCTACGACACGCTGGACGACTTGGGAAATGTCTGAAATCTGATGTGTCACTTCATTGACCGCCGTTGTAATTCCTTTGAACGTGTTTCCTGCCTCGTCTGCAAGTTGGATACCTGAATTGACGGAATGCTGTCCTTTGTTGATAGCATCCACTGAATCCTTGATTTCCTGTTGGATGGCTACAATTAGATGATTTACCTGATTCGCAGCGTTCCCCGACTGTTCAGCCAGCTTTTTGACTTCATCTGCTACGACAGCGAATCCTTTGCCATGTTCACCTGCTCGGGCAGCCTCGATTGCTGCGTTCAATGCCAAGAGATTGGTCTGTTCAGATACATCCGTAATCATAGAAACAATTTTCCCGATTTCATTCGATTTATCGCCTAATGCATTAATCATTTCCGTTGTTGTTGCCGTTTCACTTTGGATGGTATGCATCGAAGCAATCGTCTGTTCAATAACGGTTGTCCCCGCATGTGCCATGCTGGATGTGTTATTCGATGTTGCATTCACCTGGTCGATATACGTTGAGATGCGAATCAATTCTTTCGACATTTCAACAGCCACATCGTTGGCATTATCCGTCGTTTCCACTTGGTGATCCGCGCCTTCCGCTAATTCCAGAATAGAACTCGATACCTGTTCCACCGACTTACTTGTCTCTTCACTGCTAGCTGACAACTCTTCCGAAGTAGCTGCAACTTGTATCGAAGAATCTGCAACTTCTGCAATCATGACTTTCAAGTTGACTGTCATCTCATTAAAATAAGTAGCAAGCGTACCAATTTCGTCTTTGTTCTTTACATTCAAACTTTCTATCGTCAAATCCCCTTGCGCCATTTTCTCCACTTGGTTTGTAATCAGACCAATCGGACGTGAAAGATGTCTAGCAAATAGAACGATAGCAATCAATCCGATAACAACAGCACTGATTAGAACAACAGCAAGAACGTTCAACACTTCTTTGGCACCACTGTTGAAATCCATAAGATAGGAGCCTGCCACGACATTCCATCCCCATCGGGAATCTTTTTCTGCATACACGATTTTAGGAGCTATCCGATCCTCTCCTGGGATAGCAAAATCGAATTCTACAAAACCGCCACCTTTATTTGCAACTGTAAGCATTTCCCTCGTTGTATACCTACCATCGGGCGATTGTGAATCATTCAGATTCTGCCCTTCCAATTTGGGATGCGCCAAAGCAACACCATTGTCGTCAAGTACAAAGAAATATCCGTACTTACCCATATCCACCTGTGAATCAATGGATCTTGTGCCATCTGCTTCAAGCGTGCCAATCAACTGCTGTTTGACGATATCCTGTGCCTCTTCTAACGTTAAATTGCCTCGTTCAACTTCCCCATTCATGGAATCGATTAACTGCACTGCCATTTTTACATTATTCCGCAAACTAGTTGAGCCTATTTCATTTAGATTTTCTTTTGCCGTTGCATATCCGATTACTCCGATCAGAAGGCTCGGTATGATTAATAACAGTGCTGTAAAAATCATTAATTTCATACGTATATTCATTCTCATATTAGTACCTCCAGTGGCTTTATACTTATATCGTACCAAATATGAAAGTGTTGATATTATTAAACAAAAAACGAAAAAGCACCCTCATTAGCAAGGGACTTTTTCGTTTTTCTTCTTTTCCATTTGAAGGACAATAAGAATACTTGCTTCATACAGCAGAATCATCGGAATAAGCACAATCAGTTGGCTGACAAAATCGGGTGGTGTAATGAGCGCCGAGATAATTGCGAGCGAAATGTACGACCATTTCCGCACTTTCTTCAACGTGTCCGCTGTTAAAACATCGATTGCAGCTAAAAACATAGCGACTATCGGTAGTTCAAACAACAGACCAATTGGCATAGTCGTCATTAGCAAAAATTTCGCATACTCTTGTGCTGATACCATGACCGTAAAATTCATCGACCCGATAGAAACTAAAAAGCTGTAACTTAACGGATTTACGACAAAATAGCCGAACGCTAACCCGGCGACAAAAAGCAGCAGCATAACAGGCGAATACAGTCCGATGAACCTACTTTCCTTCTCAAGCAGTCCTGGCTTTGCAAATTGCCACAAGTAATGACAAAGAAAAGGGAGTGACAGACCAAATGACAGTGCCAGCGACAAAGACATGTAAAATGTTACAACTTCTAGTGGACCAAGGACTATGAGCTCATGACCACGTGTCACGGCAGGAAACCAGATGTTGATTGTAGAAAAAACCAATATAAAAAACGCTATGAACGTAACCGCACTTTTTATGAGTTGCTTGCGCAGATCAGTGAGATGATCCACAAGTGTCGGCTCAATGTCCTTCTTCTTCGTATCATCGTCAGGTACAATTACCGCGGCGACAATGGTGTGGTCCGTTTCTTTTTCAGATACCATATTTTCACCTTCATGCACTATCTATTTTCTTTGGTTCTTCCTGTTTGACCTCTTCATCATCAATAATATCTCGGGCGGATTTTTTAAACTCAGCCAGTGTCTTACCTACAGCTGAACCGACTTCAGGTAACTTCCTTGGTCCGAAAAGAATCAGGACAATGACTAGGATGATTATTAAACCGGGAACTCCGATACTTGCTAAACTCACGATGAATTCCTCCCTTCCCTTACATGTACTTTTTCTACATCTTGTTCTTTGTTAGCATGCCCTTTTTCGTGTACATTTCATACAAAACCTATGACAATAAAGGCGTACCACCTGGAATAAGTTGAACTTCGCAATTTATGGGAAGAGCGAAAAGGCATCCAAAGACTAAAATGATGTGACCCCTAAAAGTTAGAGTTTTATATTACGCAGCTAATTGGCTGGCGTGAAGACGGTACTGAACCGGACTC
>NZ_JACSQN010000012.1 GCF_014836615.1 Sporosarcina quadrami
AGTAGCTCAGTGGTAGAGCAATCGGCTGTTAACCGATCGGTCGTAGGTTCGAGTCCTACCTGCGGAGCCATTTTTTACGGGGAAGTACTCAAGAGGCTCAAGAGGTGCCCCTGCTAAGGGCATAGGTCGCGAAAGCGGTGCGAGGGTTCGAATCCCTCCTTCTCCGCCATATTGCTGGCCCCTTGGTCAAGCGGTTAAGACACCGCCCTTTCACGGCGGTAACACGGGTTCGAATCCCGTAGGGGTCATACATAAAAGTCCACAACCATTTACATGATGGTTGTGGACTTTTTTTATTTATCTTCTGTATAGCTGTCTTTTTCTTTATAGGGAATGTCTCCTAAAGGGGACTCGATTCCTTCTTCATCTAATTCTTCTTCATATTTCTCAGAAGCTTCGGATCGGACAAATCCACGGGATTCACCGCTGATGTCTGTACTGACGAATTCCTCCATTTTATCTGCTGCGCCCTCAAGTATCTTATCATCATATAAAGTATTATAGTCATTATGATCTCCTATGAAATCGGATGGTGTTTCAGATGTACCCGATTTTGCGATTTCTTGGAAACTGTCTTCACTATCTCTCCTTACACCTTCTCTTCGATCAGCAAACGAATTTGGGTTGGCCATAATTAGCATGTCGTCCTCAACAGGTCTATCTTCACGAATATCTCTCTCGGTAGCATGGTCGATACAGTAGGTTGTATACGGTATAGCTTCCAAACGTTCAAATGGTATCTCTGTCTTACACACTTCACAAATGCCGTAGGTTCCTTCATTAATTGCTTCTAACGCCTTTTCTACTTTTTCTATTTCATCCGAAGCGTGTGTATTTAAAGCCATATCCTTTTCACGTTCGAACAATTCGGTTCCCATATCGGCTGGATGATTGTCATACATAGATAATTCCCCAACATCGTCTTGTGAAGACTCTTTAATGTCTGTTTCCTTTTCAGTTTTGGCTAATTGCGTCCTTAATTCCAAGAGCTCATTTTTAAGTTGTTCTTTTTGTTTATCTGTCAACATCTACAGCACATCCTTTAGTTTATTCCGTTTAGTATGCTCTTACTATTTAAGTTCATATCGTACACAATTTGGTAGTGTACTTTTTCATTTCCCTCTATTACGGATAAACTAAACATTCACATCAAATAACAAAAAAAGGACATGCTTGAAGGCATGTCCTTTTTAGTCATACAAGATGTGCAATTAGAATTCCAATGCCAAGAAGCAGACCGAACAAGGTGTTAGTGACTGCTGTGTTTTTCATAGCGGGCATGACTTGAATAGGCAGAAGATGGTTCTTAAAAATAGTAATTGCTTTTATCGGCTTGGGGACACTTATTAGTACGAGTAAACCCCAAATTGTCAAATGTCCAGTGATAATGAGACCGATTATCCAAACATAGGCGATGATGAAAAACATAGCTAAAACAGTGACAGCATTTTTCCTGCCAACTAAAATCGCTAACGTCTTCCTGCCACCCAATTTGTCTCCTTCAATATCCCGAATGTTATTCGCCATCATTATAGCTCCGACGAGAAGCATGCTTGGTATGGAGATTAGTATGGCATCTTTTGTCACTGTTCCCGTCTGAATGTAGAAAGCGATGAGTATGAGTAGCATCCCCATTACAACGCCAGACACTAATTCTCCAAAGGGAGTATAGGCTATCGGATAAGGACCACCAGTATAGAGATACCCAATTAACATGGATATAAGTCCAACGACTGCTAGTCCCCAAGATGTCTGACTGCAAATATAAATACCGATTAACACTGATATTGCATAAAGTGCTAAGGCGATGTTTAGGACAGTTTTTGCTCGAATGCCATTTCGGACAATAGTACCACCTATTCCAACAGAGTGCTCTGTATCCAATCCCCTTTTAAAATCATAATACTCGTTGAACATATTAGTCGCCATTTGGATTAGCAGACTTGCGACGAGCATAGCGATAAATAATGGGAAGTGAAGCTTGTCATAAGTTAATGCGATCATTGTTCCTAGAAATACCGGGGCGAACGCGGCCGTCAATGTATGCGGACGGGTAAGTTGCCACCATATCCTCCACCCTGTATCTGCTTTAATCGTATGTTGCATTGTATTCTCTCCTATTCTAATGTTTCCGTTATCCATTGTACTCCAAATTCGACTAAGAAGGTATCCTTCTTTGCATTATCTATGCGAGATCATCAGAGTTTCGGTATAATAGAAGTAAGAAGTCACTTCTTCATAATTACATTCATTTACGATCTCACATATTGCTCGATTTAAACAGAAGGAGAGAAAATTATGAGTTACAAAATAACGGATGGGGCTAAAGCAAAACAGACAGTCTTGTCTCCTTATACGCACTTTTTCACGGAAACAGTTGAAGTCGGAAGGATTTCACCATTATTGTTTTTTGAAGCAGGACATTCAACATATAATCACGAAAGGTTTTATTGGCAAAATGCTGATAAGACAATGACGCTAGTTGGAATTGGTCATGCTCATATTTTAATGAATGAAAAAAAGCATGGACGATACAGTGATATCTCCGACAAGTGGCAACAACTATGCAGTAAATTGGTGAAAGAAGAGAAGGACATGGCTCCAGTGTTGTTTGGAGGATTCTCATACGATGAACAAAATAGACACCATTCAGAGTGGAATGAATTTCCCTCATCCTATTTCTTTGTGCCTTCATTTCAATTGAAAATTGCTGATGGAAAAACACTACTTTCCGTGAATTTGATAACTGATAGTGAAAATGCAACAACCATTTTCGATAAGCTTCGTGAAGAAAGGGACAGGCTCATTCATATTGCACAAGTAGAAGAGTTTGATATTACTGTAAAAAATAAAGTGATCGAAACGATTGAACGTGGGAAAGAAAAATATATTGAAGCAGTTGAAAATGTGACACAACAGATTAAAGAAGGAAAAGCAGATAAGGTTGTCATTGCACGTGCTATCGAGCTTGAGTTCGAACAAGATCTTGCTGCAACGACTGTATTGCAAGCCATTACGAATGAACAGCAGGAAAGTTATCATTTCGGACTTCAAGTTGGTACTTCGCTTTTCTTTGGCGCAACACCAGAAAGGTTAATTGAAGTGAAAGATGGAAAAGTCTATTCTGCTTGTGTAGCTGGTTCGATTAGACGCGGTAAGTCGGCTAAGGAAGACCGGGAACTAGGAGAAGAGTTGTTAGGTGATCCGAAGAATCGTGAGGAGCATCAACATGTTGTTAGTATGATTTCAAAAGTTTTCGAATCATATTGTGAAGACGTTCTAATACCTAAAATACCGAAATTAATGAAAATCCGTGATATACAACATTTATACACTTCGGTTGAAGGATCAATTGGACAGCAAAATAATATCTTTTCATTTGTAGAAGCATTACATCCAACACCGGCATTGGGAGGAGTCCCGACAACGGTTGCTCTGGAGATGATCCGGAAACACGAAGAGATGGATAGGGGTTATTATGCTGCCCCAATCGGCTGGACAGACGCTTCAGGAAATGGAGAGTTTGCAGTAGGCATCCGTTCGGCTTTAATTCAGGCTAATCATGCTTATTTATATGCGGGCGGAGGGATAGTGGCAGATTCCGATCCAAACGAAGAGTATGACGAAACATGGGTGAAGTTCAGACCTGTATTAAGGTCGCTTGGAGGAAAGTTGAATGGCTGATCAGAAAGTTTTAACGGGACACGTGTTGCGAATGACAGAGTCATTAATCAAAGCAGGAGTGACAGTTGCAGTCATTAGCCCAGGATCGCGTTCAACGCCGTTAGCCTATGCATTTGCTGCTTCAGAACAACTGCACACTTACATGCAAGTAGATGAACGTTCCGCAGCTTATTTTGCATTAGGGATTGCAAAGGCATCCTGTAAACCTGTAGTTCTCCTGTGTACTTCAGGGACAGCCGCATCGAATTATCATCCAGCGATCACAGAAGCGTATTATGCGCGTCTCCCGCTAATTGTCATAACTGCCGATCGTCCTCATGAACTGCGTGGAGTAGGAGCTCCACAAGCCATCGATCAGCTGAATATGTATGGAAAGCATGTGAAATTCAGTGTCGATTTGCCTTTAGCTGAAGAGAATGATGAGATGGATCGTTATTTAGAAAGGCATATTCAACGTGCTGTTTCGGTTTCATTGACGGAACCAATGGGGCCAATTCATCTTAATATTCCTTTGCGCGAACCTTTATTAATCGATTTTGCACAAAAAGCACCAGTAGGTTCTTTCATGGAGTCCGTTCAAGGAGATACTGCTCTTCCATATGAAGCAATGGAGAAAATCCGAAAAATATTGTCGGATGCTCCTAACGGTTTGATTATCGCAGGTGAAATGCCTGTCGGATTTAATAAAGAGCTGTTTTGGAAGTTTGCAAAGTCGCTCCAGTGGCCAGTAGTGGCGGATCCTTTATCCAACTTACGATCTGAAGTGCCGGATGACTGCAGAGAGTTGTGCATTACGCATTATGACGCATTGTTGAAAAGTGATGTATTCAAAGAAAAAGTACAAGCACATACGGTTATCCGATTTGGCCCACAACCAGTTTCAAAACCGTTATCAATATTTCTAAAGAATTATCCTCCGGAGTTTTTCATTGCGGTAGATGAATCTCCAGAGTTTAGAGATTCTCTTGGCATCGTTACGCATCATCTACAAGTTTCTACTAACTCAGTGATGGAAATCCTAGTCACTAATCAACAGCCCGACTATACGAGAATCTGGTCATTTGCAGACAGTATTGCCGAGGATGCAACGAGGTCATATGAAGGAATTCCCGGGGATGAGGGAGTAATCGTCAAGAAGTTGATTGAATGTGTGCCGGACGGAAGTGATCTTGTTAGCGGTAGCAGTATGCCGATCCGTGATATGGATACTTTTTTTGCGAAAACGGATAAAGAGTTGAGCTTATTCTCAAACAGAGGTGCGAACGGTATTGATGGGGTTGTTTCCACCGCGTTTGGCATTCAAACAGCTCGCAAACGACCGGCATATTTGCTCATTGGGGATTTATCATTTTTACATGATGTCAATGGATTGATTGTGTCGCGCTTTCACAAAACAGATTTGACAATCATCATTTTAAACAACGATGGCGGAGGTATTTTTTCATACTTGCCACAGGCGACTGTTTCCAATCACTTTGAAGAATTATTCGGAACGCCAACGGGTTTGACGTTTGAGCATATTGCAGCAATGTATGATGCACAGTATGCAGCAATTCATACAGTGGAACAATTCGAAGATGAAATACGAAAAGAAAAAACCAAAGACGTACGCATATTGGAAGTGTTCACAAACAGACCTATTAATGTACAGTCGCATCGTGCTTATTGGGCTGATATTGTCGAAAGGATCGAAGCGGATGACTAAACGGAATGTTCCGATTCGTGGACAGTCAATTTACGTGGAAATCGAAGGGGAAGAGCATTTGCCTACGGTTGTTTTCTTGCATGGTTTTACAGGCAGTACGTCTACATGGATGGATGTCCGCCGTCATTTGGCTGGAAGCTACAGAACAGTCGCAGTCGACTTGACGGGGCATGGGAAAACAAGTATTCCGGATGATCCAGAACGTTATGGGATGAAGGAACAATTGACCGATCTGAATGAGCTTTTTAATGAATTGAATATGCAGGCTTTCCACCTTGTCGGCTATTCAATGGGCGGCCGGATTGCATTAGGCTATACAGTGGAATATCCCGAGAAGGTTAATGCCCTCATTCTTGAAAGCAGTTCACCTGGATTGGAAGATGAAGCTGATCGTCATACTAGGAAAGCAGCCGATCGACTATTAGCAAAGAAAATAATGGACAATGGATTGAAGTCGTTTGTAAACAGTTGGGAGAACATCCCTTTGTTTAATTCACAGAAGGCGTTGCCGACTGAACAACGTGAACAGATTCGTCAGGAGAGGTTGAGTCAAACCGAAAAAGGACTATCCAATAGTCTCTTAGGTATTGGTACGGGAAGCCAGCCGTCTTATTGGCATATGCTCGACTCGATAAGGAAACCTGTTTTACTGCTAACGGGAGAACTGGATGAAAAGTTCGTCAACATAGCTATGGAAATGAAAAAACGTGTGCCGTCTTGGAAGCATACTGTCGTTTCTGACGCAGGCCATGCAATTCACGTGGAAAAACCGTCATTGTTTGCTACAATGATTAAGGACTATATGAATGAGTTACACTAAAATCTAAGGAGGAACAATATGACTCGTCAATGGGAAACAATTCGTACATATGAAGATATTAAATATGAAAAGTACAATGGCATTGCTAAAGTTACGATCAACCGTCCGGAAGTGCGAAATGCATTCCGTCCGAAAACTGTAATGGAACTAATTGATGCTTTTTCACGCGCAAGAGATGATTCTAGTATAGGTGTCATCATTTTAACTGGTGAAGGTGAAAAAGCATTCTGTTCTGGTGGAGATCAATCTGTCCGGGGACATGGCGGATATGTAGGCGATGACGAAATCCCGCGTTTGAACGTACTTGACTTACAAAGGTTAATCCGCGTAATACCAAAACCCGTCGTGGCAATGGTTGCAGGTTTCGCAATTGGAGGCGGACATGTCTTACACGTTGTCTGTGATTTGACGATTGCTGCAGACAATGCTCGTTTCGGTCAAACAGGACCTAAAGTCGGTTCATTCGATGCTGGATATGGTTCAGGTTACCTTGCACGTATCGTTGGTCATAAAAAGGCGCGTGAAATCTGGTTCCTATGCCGTCAATATGATGCGCAGGAGGCATTGGATATGGGTCTCGTCAACACAGTCGTCCCTTACGATCAGTTGGAAGATGAAACGGTTCAATGGTGTGAAGAGATGCTTGGTATGAGTCCGACTGCCCTTCGTTTCGTTAAAGCTGCAATGAATGCTGATACGGATGGACTTGCAGGTCTTCAACAAATGGCTGGTGACGCTACACTTCTTTACTATACGACTGATGAAGCGAAAGAAGGAAGAGACGCTTTCAAAGAGAAGCGCAAGCCTGATTTTGGTCAATTCCCTCGTTTCCCTTAATACTGTACAATCTAAACTGCCTTTTACAGGCAGTTTTTTCGATGAAAGGAGGTTTTGTTGTGATTCCAAATTGGTTACTTCAAAGGGCTTTTTTGACACCAGACCGTATCGCGTTGTCATTTGGTGACGATAAGTGGACATTCAGCGAACTGAAAAAAGAAGCGGTAACGATTGCAAAGAAATTACGTTCAATTGAATTGCAAGAAGGAGATCGCATTGCCTTGTTGGGATCGTCAACTCCTGAAATGGTTTTCGTTATTCACGGCTGCCTTCTCGCAGGGATGGAAGTTGTTATGCTGAATAATCGTTTGACTGCTGATGAGATTGATTGGCAACTGAATGATAGCGAAGCGAAAGTAGTGTTAATGGCTGATGAATTTCATAAGATCATACGTGTAAGTAAGACTGAAACGAAGACATTTACGGAAATCAAATCACTACCTGAAATACCTTATACAATTACAGAAATATGGAATCCATCTAGAACGATTACAATTATGTATACGTCCGGAACAACCGGTTTTCCAAAGGGAGTCCGTCAAACAGCAGGTAATCATACGTCCAGTGCGCTCTCTTCCGTACTGAATCTCGGTTTAGATGAAGAAGATCGTTGGCTATGCACAATGCCGTTATTTCATATTAGCGGCTTTTCAATCTTAGTGAGATCCGTTCTGTATGGCATGGAAGTGAGGCTATATGCGAAATTTGATGCACGTGAAGTTGCGATGGAAATAGCTCGGGGATCTGTGACGAGACTGTCTGTTGTCGCTACTGGATTGCAACGTATTCTTGCTGAGATGGAAAAAACAGACGCTGTTGCCAGTCCCTCATTCAAGACGATTCTTGCAGGTGGAGGGCCAATTCCTGACGATTATTTACAAAGGTCACTTGAAAGACGATTACCGGTCTTACAGACTTACGGCATGACAGAAACGAGTTCCCAAACTGCAACGCTTGCAGCAGAGGATGCTTTAAGAAAGTCGGGATCTGCAGGGAAACCACTATTTTTCAACCGGATAACAATAGCGGCTGCTGTGAATCCTTTGGATATCGGTGAGGTGCTAGTCGCTGGTCCACATGTCACGCCAGGGTATATCGGTCATGCGTCAGAAAAAAGTCCGCTTGTTGATGGATGGCTTCAAACAGGTGATGTAGGCTATATAGATGCTGAAGGCTATCTATATATCGTTGATCGACGTTCTGATTTAATTATTTCAGGTGGCGAAAATATTTATCCCGCTGAAATTGAAAATGTACTTGTATCTCATCCGGACGTGTTGGAAGCTGGTGTATGTGGTCAGGAGGATAAGGAGTGGGGAAGTGTTCCTGTAGCGTTTATCGTTACGGATAAAAAGATATCTAAAGAACAACTGAATGATTTCTGTAAGCAAAGATTAGCAGGATACAAAGTACCGAAAGCTTTTTATATTGTCAATGAACTTCCTCGTAACGCATCAAATAAATTGCTTAGACGACAATTGAAAGCATCGTTGGATTTGAAACGGAACGAATAGAAAAATGCCTCCTCCATTTGTCGGAAGAGGCATTTTCTTATTTAGAGTTGAGCGCTTTTTCGAAGACGCTCAAGTTCCGTTCCATTAATGTGAAGTATGTTTCATTATTATCCATGTCTTCTTGGGTAAGCACGCCTAGATTATGAAGAGTCAACGCTTCTGCACCTAGTTCTTTGCGGACGACTTCAGTCAATTTTGACGAGACGTTTTGCTCGAATAAGATATATTGCACATTCTCTTGCTTTGCTTGCTCTACTATTTTAGTCAGTTGTTTTTGTGAAGGCTCATTTTGGGAATTCAGCCCAGCAATAGCGACTTGATGCAATCCGTAGTCATTGGCAATGTATCCGAAAGCAGCATGGGATACGAAGAATGTCTTAGTAGGAGCTTGCTCGGTCATTTTCTTGAAACGGTCATCCAACTCAAGAAGATTATTTTCAAGTTTATCGAAATTCTTCATGAATGTGTCTTTCTGTTCCGGCATTTTTGTAATAAGTGAATCTTGAATTGACCGTGCCAATTCAATACTTAATGTTGGAGATATCCATACATGGGGGTCAAATTCGCCATGGTCATGATGCTCTTCTTCGCCGTGCTCATCATGTTCATCTTCTCCATGCTCATGCTCATCATTTTCACTTAACTTGCTCTCGGGAATGGCATTTGCAGTAGCAATCATTTCAACGTGTTCATTTTTTAGTGTTTTCTGGGCGTTTTCAACAAATCCTTCTAGACCAAGTCCGATATAGAAAAAGAGATCAGATTTTGATAAAGCCATCATATCTTTTTGTGTTGGATCGAAAGAGTGTTCATCTGCCCCAGCTGGATAAATCGATTTGACATCTACATATTCGCCACCGATTTGTTCAGTGAAGAATTGAAGAGGATAGACAGTTGTGTATACTGACAGCACTCCATCTTCTTTCTTTACCACTTCATTTTTATGATCTTTATTTCCACATGCACTGACAATCAACGTCAGAATGAATAAGAGAGAAATAAAGAATAGTCTTTTCTTCATTTGTAATACCTCCGCTTGCTAATAGTAATGATTACGATTTGAATACTTTCTTATAATACAAGATGATTAACAGTTTGGCAATAGAAAAAGAAAAAAATACCGGATTATACCGGTATTTTCACTTTTTCAACTCTTTCTCTGGCACAGGGTCGAATCCGCCTTCATGGAAAGGATGACATCTTGAGATTCTTTTTATAGCGAGCCACGAACCTTTTAAAGCTCCGTGTTTCTGCAAAGCTTCAACTCCATAATGCGAGCAAGTTGGATAGAAGCGGCAAGTTGGTGGAGTTAAGGGAGATAGTATTTTTTGGTACACCTTTATAATACCGATTAATATCGATTTCACGAATTAAACACCTTACTTTCTGTCGTATGTTTATTTTATTTGTTTCAGTGGTAAATTAACAGAGAGAAGCATTATATAACGGAAAGAGGTTGTTTAGATGAGTAAAGAATTAATGACAGAATTGAACAAACAAGTATCCACATGGTCAGTCATGTATGCGAAATTGCATAACTATCATTGGTATGTAAAAGGCAAAGAGTTCTTTACGTTGCATGCTAAGTTCGAAGAGCTTTATACAGAAGCGACGTTGCATATGGATGAAATTGCAGAACGGGTTTTGACACTTGGTGGAGAACCGACAGCAACATTGAAAGAGCATTTAAGCGAGTCTGTCGTAAAAGAGGCAACTGGCAAAGAAAAAGCGGAAGATATGGTAAAGACAACTGTCGATGATTTCGACAAGATTATGAAGTCGTTAAATAAAGGCATGGAGCTAGCTGCTGAAAATGGTGACGATAGAACTGAAGACCTATTGAATGCTATTTATCAGAGCATTGAAAAGCACCAATGGATGTTGAACGCATTTCTTGGTGAAGATAATAAGTAATGCTTCACTTATTCATTAATCCTCCGATAGAAGTAATATGAAGGGAGGAATGGATTGTGGACATGAATTCCATTATGGCAAGCCAATTGAGAAGTTTGCAGTCGACCGTTCAAATGAGTGTAATGAGTAAAGCACTGACGATGAATACGACTGCAGCGACAGAAATGTTGAATGCTTTACCAGACCAACCTTCTGTTGCCAGCCATCCTCATAAAGGCACTGTCATCGATAGTAAAGCTTAGGTAGAAGTGCGAATTCCTTATTTTGGGGATTCGTGCTTTTTTGTTAAAATAAGCGTTTTGATTTTTAATTATAGTAGTGCATTGTTTTAGACCTATGAGCCATACTACTAAAAAAAAGGGTGGGTTCATATGGAAAATGAAAAAGTGAAAATGTATGTTTCAATCGGTAGTCAGCAGATCTATCCTCATAAATATGCGTCGCCATGGGAATATGAAGTAGAAATGGGCAAGGAATTTCTACCTGTATTTCAGGAGATATTCAGGCAGATGGACAAATTGGAATTCAGGAACTTCTTGCGTGCACATTTGCCATATGTCCCTTACCATTATGATAAGAACAATCATGAAGTTGATATGAAGACGAGGAAGTTATATGCATTAATTCATGAGTTTTCGGATGCTGAAACGAAGAAGTTTATTGAAGGATTGCCGTTATTCAAACCGGTAGAAATAACGCGCTAGTTCACAAGGACTCCGTTCTTCATCCGATATTTGAAAGAAAGGATGAGAGCGACATGAGTACAATTTATACAGATTTGCTAGGAGCACATGTCGAATTGACATTTGGAGAGAATCGGCTAGGAATGGAAGCACGGCATGTGCTCGTCGTGTTAAAACATGAAGGTAAATGGTTGTTGACGAGACATAATTTACGAGGAATTGAATTTCCGGGTGGCAAGGCAGAAGAAGGCGAGTCACTCGAGGAAGCAGCCATCCGGGAAACCATCGAAGAAACTGGCGTGACGATTACAAATTTAATCCGTTTTGCGGAGTATGTAGTAAACAGTGATGAGCCATTCTGCAAAGCTGTATATACTGCAAAAGTTGCGAGTATTGATGGACATCCTCAATTGTTCGAAACGTTAGGTGCGTTGTGGATGACCGATGAGGAATTGTCAAATTGTGATGAGCTGAGCTTCCATATGAAAGATGAAGGGATGAAAGAAATACGAAAGCGGGTGATGCAGTTTGCAAAGTAACGGATCAATTGTATCCAAAAGGGATTACCCCTCCCCGAACCCACATATACTTCTGCAAGAAATCACCTATATGTCAGATGGTCTTAAAGTAAAAGGCTTGCTGGCCCAGCCGAAAGTTGAAGGGAACTATGAAGGCATTCTTTACTTACGTGGCGGCATGCAACATATCGGAATGGTACGACCGTCAAGAATTGCCCAATTTGCTTCACAAGGTTTTATCGTATTTGCACCTTACTATCGTGGCAACAGGGGTGGCGAAGGACGTGATGAGTTTGCCGGAGGGGACCGTTCGGATGCAGTGTATGCGGTTGACGTCCTGAAACAGCACATGCCTGCGAATAAAGACAGAATCCATCTATATGCTTTCTCAAGAGGCGGAATCATGGCGCTTTGGACAGCTATTTTGCGCGACGATATCACTTCCGTCGTCACGTGGGCGGGTGTTTCAGATGTTGTTTTTACATATAATGAGCGGGAAGATATGCGAAGGATGATGAAGAGAGTTATTGGTGGGACGCCTGTCAATATGCCTGATGCGTATCGGGAACGAACGGCTTTGTTCCGTGTGGATGAAATCGAAGCGAATGTCCTGATTATACATGGGATGAAAGATGAAAATGTCTCATTTGAGCAGGCAATATTGCTGGAAGATGCGTTGCGTGAACATAAAAAAACATACGAAACGTGGTTCTTTCCGGAGTATACACATCATTTTCCCGCAGAACATAATGCACAGACGGTTAGGGATTTATGTGATTGGATGAAGATGCAAGGAAATGATTTGTTCTAATAGAGCTAAAGCAGTGGTATAAAAGTTAACATTGCTTAATAACACTATATTAAAAGACAAATGGGCATCGCATTAGCGGTGCTTTTTCTTTTTTTATATAGTTTTTAACCATGGCTAAAATCCTATATACTTATTGTAAGATATATGTAAATATTGAATTATAAGAATAGACGTGCAAATAAGGCATATTCCTGTCTTGGAGGTACTCAAAATGAAAGAAGTTGTTCAGTTTGTTTTAAAAGGAATTGTTAAAAGTAAATACTTGTTATTCGCACTATTGGCTATGATTGTAGTTGCGATGTCGTTATTAATTCTTAATCAGCAGCAGCCTAGTTCAACATTGAAAGAATTCGAAAGTACTGTTTTAAATGACAAGAGTAATTTGAATTTTATTATTGGTAAGTTTCTACTGAGGGAATCTGAGCTTGGTTTAGATGAGGAACAACAAATTTCGCTAGACAGTTTACTTATACATGAAAATTATTTGAAAGAAATCATTCAAAAAGTACGATCAGAAAGTTTAGATTTTGTTACTGAACAAAAAAGATATATTGAAGAGTATCAAACGTACACAGAGCATTCTGATGTTATCGTTCATTCGAGAAATAATTTTTTCGATCCGTTAGATAAAATTGAGTTGTTGGAAAAGCATCAACTTCCTTACTTGGAAGAAAAAACTCCATGGAATACTTCTCTTTTTACGAAACAGTTATTTCAGATATTTTTTAGTCCTGTAATTGCTTTTTTGTTCTTATTGTTATTTATTTACAAAT
The DNA here is from genome assembly GCF_014836615.1 of Sporosarcina quadrami. GTDB lineage: Bacteria > Bacillota > Bacilli > Bacillales_A > Planococcaceae > Sporosarcina > Sporosarcina quadrami. The sequence goes on from NZ_JACSQN010000012.1 coordinate 13,260, forward strand.
ACATATCTGATCGCGATAATCAGACATTTGAATTTTTAAAACTAAATTCTTTATCGCCAACATCAATTTACTATGGTTACCTAATTCCATTTATAATAATGATTGTAGGATATGCTTTCTTTGCAGCACTACTTTCATTTTTACCTGTCTTATTAACGGGAAACATAAATACAATTCATTATCCGATTGATGTGAATTTAATTGGGGAAAGCAACTTAGTTTATGTTTGGAAATGGCTCATTTATATGCCAATTGGCTGGAGTATTTTTGTGTCAATACTCCTGGTTTTTTTAATGGCATTGCTAAGAATGAGATTGTCCATGGGGCTAACATTAACTCTTTTTGCATCATTACCTTTAGCAGGTTATTTTATCTTCACGCAATTTAAATTTTCACTGTTCAACCCGATTCATTTAATATTTTTTTACGAAGAAAATTTATTATCGCTAAACCGTTTTATCTTTTACTTATTATTGATGTTTTGTTTGTTGGTATTATGTTTAATCGCCCTATATCCTATATTTAACATGAAAAATTTGCGTTATAAATTTAATTATTCGAATTCATCACAGAAAAAACAATACATCCCAAAAAAGAAGTGGAAGTTAATTCAATTTGAATATATAAAATCTAAACGAAAAAATATGGTACTCTTTAACGCTGTTATTTTATTTTTAATTATTGGCGGGACGCTTATTTATGTTAATCAGCAATATGTAACGCTCCCTAAAAAGTACACAAATATTATTGATGGCTTAATAGATACTAGAATGGTAGGTCTTTCTAATAACACTGCTTCTTTATTTTCAATGGAAACAGAGAGCGAGATTTTACTAGCAAAAGGCGAATTTGTAGAGGGTTTTGACGAGGAGATTGCCTCTGTAAAGAAAAAGATTGAGCTTGCTAATAATGATATTAAACACTTGAATGAATTCTACGATGAAATTGAAAAGGGGGATTTCACAGAACGATTTAATCAAGAAGTTTTCTTTGTAGACTTTGAACATATTAAAGAAATATCAAAGACTTTACAAAATCGTTCTGGTTTAAATATTCTTGCTTCCATCGAACAAAATAGAATCTTAGATGAAAAGAATATAACACCGTGGAAAGTTAGTTATTTACTAAACACAAAATTTTATCATCCCAAAGAATTTATTAACGATGAAATATATTATAAAGTCGCAAAAGCAAATTATGATCAAAGTGTAAAATATGACAACAGTGCGCTGTTTTTCCTTTATAAATATTTTGATTGGAATATAATGTGGCTTGCTTTAGCTGCTTTTGTCATTTTGATGTGGACGAGTATTTCAGCAGAATATAGGCCGACATTATCCAAAAACTTCTTATTAACAAAACCAATTTCATTTAAATCAGTTTATGTTAGTAAATGGGTATACAATTTATTCATCACGTATTCTTTATTACTGGGTGTTTTGGGAGTTACTTTGCTCGTAGGCATAGTGTTCGGTGGTTTAGGTGAATCTCAATACCCAATGCTCGTTTATTCACTTGAAAATTATAACGAAAGCTTATTATTCTCATTCGAAGAAGGAATTTATTTCCACTTTGAAAGTTTGTTAATGATGATAGTAAAAAGCGGACTACTTATCGTCGGACATGTATTCTTCCTGAACAGTTTATTTAGTTTGGTAGGCAGATGGTTCAGGAATCAATATGCAACGATTATGATTACACTATTGTTAACATTTTCAGGCTATTTTCTTGCAAACTATGACATTGAAGCAAGCTGGATCTATTTAAATCCATTTATATATTTTGATACTTGGAATGTTATAGATGGGTGGAGTTCTATCGAAGCCAACTCTTCAAAAGTAAATTTTGTGTATGGAACGAATGTATTATTTTCAGGCGGTTTATTATTATTTATTGCAGGATTGTTAGGAAGGAAGCGTAAATAAATATGATCGTATTAAAAGTAGATAAACTTACGAAAAGTTATGGTAAAAAACACGTTTTAAAAGATTTTTCATTTGAAATAAATGAAGGTGATTTAATCGGCTTAGTGGGACCAAACGGTGCTGGGAAATCCACTTTAATGAGGGCAATTCTTTCTTTGGAAGAAGTAGATGGTGGTGAAGTTACAGTTAAGGGTATTTCAAATAAGAACTCCGACTTTTTTAAGCACGTAACATTTTTACCGAGCGATAATTATTTATATACTCAATTATCCGGCTACGATCATTTAGCTTTCGTTGCAAATATTTATAAGTTAGGGAAATATAATATAGAAGAAGTCATTGACTTAATTGGAATACGCTCGTATGTAAATGATTCTGTTAAATCATACTCTTATGGAATGAGACAGCATTTATTAATAGCTTTGAGTATACTTACGAAGCCAAAATTAATATTGATGGATGAACCTTTTAATGGTTTAGATCCTACGAGTATTATCGAATTAAAACAATTAATTCGGACCCTGCACAATCAAAAAATTAGTATCGTTGTATCGACACATAGCTTAGATATTTTGGAAGATTTAACGAGCACCATTTGGTTTATTAAAGAAGGTGAATTAACAAGAAATCTGAATATGAATGAATCTGACTCGATTTATGAAATTGAGGTTGAAGACTCCATCAATCTATCACTTGAATCTCTCATGGAAGATAGTCATCTTTCTTTCACTATAATCGAAAATCGAATTTTCACATCTGAAGAGGAATCGATTGAAAATTATTTAGCATATTTATTAGAAAATAACGTGAAAATCAATTCAGTCAATCGAAGTAAGAAAAAATTAGAAGAATTGTACAAGAGTTTTTATGGAGTTTAGAAGAATGAATATTTATTAATATAGCTTTCTGCAAATACAAAAATCCAGGTGCCCGTATCGGCCCCTGGATTTTTTTCATTATGCTGTCGGTCCGCCTTTTTCCAAAATAGCTTCAGAAACGTGATTGAATTTCTTGAAGTTTTCACGGAAAAGATCAGCCAATTCGTTCGCTTTCTGATCGTATGCTGCTGGATCAGACCAAGCGTTGCGAGGGTTCAACACTTCTGTTGGAACGCCTTCAATCGCTGTTGGCATAGCTAGACCAAACACTTCATTCTGTTCATATTCTACATCGTTCAAATCTCCTGCGATTGCTGCACGTACCATTGTACGAGTATGCTTGAGTGACATACGGTTACCTACCCCATAAACGCCTCCAGTCCAACCTGTATTCACGAGGAATACTTGTGAATCATGCTCGTCAATTTTTTGTCCTAGCATTTCTGCATAGACGTTTGCCGGCAATGGAAGGAAAGGAGATCCAAAGCAAGTTGAGAATGTTGCTTCAGGTGCTGTAATTCCGCGCTCAGTTCCTGCAAGTTTAGATGTAAATCCACTTAGGAAGTGATACATTGCCTGTTCTTTCGTCAATTTAGAGATTGGAGGCAATACGCCGAATGCATCTGCAGTCAAGAACACGATTGTTTTAGGGTGTCCTGCAACTGATGGTGTGACGATATTTTCAATGTTTTGGATAGGGTAAGCCGCACGCGTATTTTCTGTTAATGAATTGTCGTCATAATCAGGTTTACGAGTCTTCTCATCTAGTACTACGTTCTCAAGAACAGAACCGAACTGGATTGCGCCATAGATTTCAGGTTCTTTCTCTTGGGACAAGTTGATGCACTTTGCATAACATCCGCCTTCGATGTTGAAAACGCCGTTATCAGACCAGCCGTGCTCATCATCACCGATTAGTTTGCGGTGGGCATCAGCAGATAGAGTCGTTTTACCTGTTCCGGAAAGACCGAAGAATAAAGCTACATCGCCTTCTTCTCCAACGTTAGCGGAGCAGTGCATTGGAAGGATTCCTTGTTCAGGAAGCAAATAGTTCATAACAGAGAAAATAGATTTTTTCATTTCTCCAGCATATTCAGTACCTCCGATTAGCACGATACGCTTTTCAAGTGATACAATAATGAAAGTTTCGGAATTTGTTCCATCCACTTCAGGATCTGCTTTGAATGAAGGAGCTGCAAGAATTGTAAATTGTGCTTCATGCGTCTTTAATTCTTCTGCCGTAGGGCGGATGAATAGATTATGAACAAACAGGTTTTGCCAAGCGTACTCATTGATGACTTGAATTGACAGCTGTGAATCCTTGTCAGCACCGGCATAGCCTTTGAAGACGAACAATTCGTCTTTCGCTTTTAAATGACCAAGCACTTTCGTATATAAGGAATCGAAAATTTCTGTGGAGATCGGACGGTTCACTTTACCCCAATCAATTTTATCTTTCGAAGAATCTTCTTCAACTGTGTATTTATCTTCAGGAGAACGGCCAGTATACTTACCAGTTCGCGCAGTAATTGCGCCGTCCGTTGAAAGTTCCGCTTCTCCGCGAGATGTCGCTTTTTCAACTAATTCCGCCACTGAAGGCTGCAAGTTGACGTTATTGCCTGAAAGTAACTCATTTAGTCCGTTTTCAATTTTCGCTGAGATCATATATATCGTACCGTCCTTTACATGTAATCCCACCTGAATGGGTATCATCACATTTCGTAAATAGTATAACACATTACGTATAATAATCTATACTAATTGAAAACTCAAGTATGAAACAGAGAAAGTATTTGACAAAATCCAATCTTTTTCGTAGCATTGTTAGATGAACGGATACTCTTATCCCGAGCTGGTGGAGGGACAGGCCCTATGAAACCCGGCAACCTGCGCAGGAACTTCTGCGAGAAGGTGCCAACCTGGAGCAAGGTTAAATCCTTGGACGATAAGAGTGAAAGGTGCTGCTTTTGAAAATATGCCTTTCCTCATGTATTTACGTGAGCGAAGGGCTTTTTATATTCATTTTCTCGGCCCTTAATCCTTGTGTATGTTGACGTCGACTCTCTTCAGGCGTGGAACAAACTGGGACAAATAGAGTACCGTATCAATATTAACAAGCCGTTAAGGAGGAAACTACATTGACAATTCGCCGACTGTTTACATCTGAATCGGTAACAGAAGGACATCCTGACAAAATGTGCGACCAAATTTCGGACGCCATATTGGATGCGATCCTTGAAGAAGACCCAAACGCGCGGGTGGCGTGCGAAACAACAATTACTACAGGATTAGTTTTGGTGATCGGAGAAATTACAACTACTACGTATGTGGATATTCCGAAAGTTGTCCGCGATACAGTAAAAGAAATTGGTTATACGAGAGCGAAATTCGGCTTTGACTGGGAAACGTCTTCGGTATTGACGTCCATCGACGAACAGTCACCTGATATCGCAGCAAGTGTCGATGTGGCACTTGAAGCGCGTGAAGGAACAATGTCTGATGAAGAACTCGAAGCAATTGGTGCAGGTGACCAAGGGTTGATGTTCGGTTATGCATGTAACGAAACCCCTGAGCTTATGCCATTGCCAATCAGTCTTTCTCATAAGCTTTCCCGCAGACTTGCACAAGTGCGGAAAGAAGAAATCCTTGATTACTTACGTCCAGATGGAAAAACACAAGTGACAGTTGAATATGATGAAAACGACAAACCTGTCCGTATTGACACGATTGTCATTTCTACACAACACCATCCTGATGTCGCGCTTGCTCAACTTCAACAAGAAGTAAAAGAGCATGTCATCTTACCAGTCGTTCCTGCAGAGCTATTAGATGAAGAAACAAAATACTTCATTAATCCATCAGGAAGATTCGTAATTGGTGGACCACAAGGAGATGCAGGTCTAACTGGACGTAAAATCATCGTCGATACGTATGGTGGTTATGCACGTCATGGTGGCGGCGCATTTTCAGGTAAAGATGCGACGAAAGTTGACCGTTCAGCTTCGTATGCAGCGCGTTATGTTGCGAAGAACATCGTAGCGGCAGGACTTGCTGACCGCTGTGAAGTTCAATTGGCATATGCGATTGGCGTTGCTAAACCTGTTTCCATCTCCATCGATACATTTGGAACTGGCACGTTAACAGAAAGCCAACTTGTCGAGATCGTCAGAGAGTTATTCGATTTACGCCCTGCTGGTATCATCAAGATGCTTGATCTGCGTCGTCCAATTTATAAGCAGACTGCAGCGTACGGACATTTCGGCCGTACAGACATCGAGCTTCCTTGGGAGCAGACAGACAAAGCGTCTGCTATTAAAGAAATGGCCGGTTTGGCTGTACGCTAATTAAGACAACAGACGGAAAGCGAATATATTCACGCTTTCTGTCTTTTTATTTTGAGCAACTAATTCTGTCCCATTCCGTCTAACTAGTATAAGAATAGGAGGGGAGGAAATGGCAATCAGCTTTTTACTAATGCTCATAGGTGCAGCAATTATTTCTATTCTAATTATCGGGGTTATTATAATGGCAGTAGTAATGAGAAAATGAAAAAGCTGCCCTTATGAGCAGCTTTTTCACTTTTGCATACTTTTATAAATCTGCCCTTTTTCAACATAGCTATCGACAACCCGTTGCATATCTTTTCGGTCTTCATCATTTAATTCGCGGACAACTTTTGCAGGGGATCCGAGAGCTAGACAACCGGGGGGAATCTTCTTGCCTGGCGGGACGAGCGCACCGGCACCAATGAAAGATCCTTCACCAATTTCAGCACCGTCGAGAATAATTGAACCCATTCCAATTAGAGCTCCTTTACGAACAATGCAACTATGTAAAAGTGCTTTGTGACCGACAGTAACGTCATCTTCTATCAATAACGTTTTACCAGGACTTTGATGCAAGCAACTGAGATCTTGGATACTGACACGTTCACCGATAATAGTAGGTGCCACATCCCCTCGGATGACTGAATTGAACCAGATGGAACTGTTTGCTCCGATTGTCACATCTCCGGAAATTGTTACAAAATCCGCTATATAGACTGAAGGGTCGATTTGCGGCGACTTTCCATTGTAAGTATAAATCATGAAGGTCTCCTCTTTTCTTAAAATCGTGTATAATTTATCGTATCATAAAATCTGACCTGCCATAAAGGGATAATCCTTTTTGAACAGGAAGGCTTGGAGGTGAGAGTCATGTGGAAATGGGATGCAGAAGGGCAACCTATAGCGGTCGTCGTAATTGTCCATAATGCATATGAACACCATCGGAGGTATGCGTGGCTCATTCAGGAACTACGAAACGGAGGGTTCCATGTAGTCACAAGTGATCTGCCTGGTCATGGATCTGAAAGCGGACGAAAAATTCATGACGAAACATTTGAATCATACATTGAACATGTAAGGAAGATGATTGATATTGCTTTGCATGACAATTTACCGTTATTTGTTCTTGGACACGGACTTGGAGCATCGATTGTCATGCATATACTTCAGAAAAGTAAATTGGAATGTGCAGGGTTCATTTTTAGTTCACCATGGCTTTCAATGCAACATCAGCCATCGAAGTTTTCCGGTGTGTTAACGAAACTTTCAAGCTCGATGAAAGTCAATCATGATATTACGATTGAATTGCTGACACGAAATTACGATATGTACATAGAATTCCAGAATGATCGTGATTACAGCTCGATTGTGCAAGCTTCGTGGTATCGTGAACTTCTAGCAATGATGAAGTCAATCATGAATAGCGAAGAAAGAGTTTTTGACGTGCCAGTTCTCATTCATACAGGGGGCAATGATAAGATTACGGACACTTCATTCGCGAAGAGATGGCTTTCAAACCAGCATCTTTCGGAATTTCAATATAAGGAATGGAAGCATTTATATCATGATCTCTATCAGGAACCTGAAAGAGAAGAGGTCTATCTATACATCGAGTCATTCATGAATAATGTGCTCCGGTCTCTTGGTTATGTCGTTTGAGAAATTGAAAGGGTGATTTTTTTGACGATTATTGGTTTTGTCAGACATGGTATCACTGCATGGAACAAAGAAGGCAGAGCACAAGGAAGTTCAGATATCCCATTGGATGATGAAGGAATGGAGATGGCCAAACGAGTCTCCAATCGACTCGCGAATGAACAGTGGGATGCCATATACACAAGCCCTCAAAAAAGGGCGAGTCAAACGGCAGAAATCATAGTTGACAACATGGCTGGTATAGAGCTCGTTGTAGATGACCGACTACGAGAAGTGGGCGGAGGTATGATTGAAGGGACAACTGAAAAAGAACGGATTGAAAAATGGGGAGAAGATTGGCGACGACTGGATATGGGTTTCGAATTACAAGAATCCATCATCTCCCGTGGATTGGCTGTTTTAGAAGAAATTAAGGAAAAGTATCCGGAACAACGGATTTTAGTCGTTAGTCATGGCAGCTTCATTAAAAGAATGCTCAATGAGTTAATTAATGACTCAACTTTTGACGTCAGTTTAGATAACACGTCCTTAACAATTGTAGATCTTCAACAAGACAAGAGTTTTTGTCAGCTATTCAATTGTACAAAACACTTATAGATAGAACAGAAATGTTCTATGAAATTAGAAATATAGGGACCTATTACAAATAGAATAGTCTATACTAGAAAGAGAAGTAAGTAGACGGGTGAATGGAGGATGTAGAGTGAAGAAAGAAACTAGTGCTGAATTATTTTCGTGGATCAAATCCCTCGCGATTGCGTGTATTCTTGTATTTGTCATTCGGCAATTCCTGTTTTCTCCAGTTATCGTATCTGGTCAATCAATGGAGCCGACATTTGCATCGGAAAATAGAGTTGTCATATCCAAAATCCATAAGCTGGATCATTTTGATTTAATCGTGTTTCATGCGCCAGGAGAGAAGGAAGATTACATAAAGAGAGTGATTGGTCTGCCTGGAGATAAAGTTGTCATGGAAGATGATAAGCTTTTCATCAACGGTAAAGAGTATGAAGAAAAATATGTGCAAGCGAATAAAGAACGTATTTTCAAAGATCAGAAATTGACAGAAGACTTCGAAGTGACTGTTCCAGAAGGTCAATTATTCGTATTGGGCGATAATCGTAGGCATAGTACAGATAGTCGGATGATTGGTTGCATCGATGAAGATTCCGTAGTTGGCAAAGTCGGATTCAGATTTTATCCGTTCAATTCAATTGGTTTTCCTAAGTGAAGAATGATTTAGGTTACGAGTAATAACTCCTTTTACGGGTATTCTGAATAAGACTACTCTTGAAGGAGAGATGACATTGACAAGTTCTGATAAGCACAAATCACATGAGAGCAATCAAGACCATGCGACAAAAGCGGAGTTTACAGAAACTGAGTATACGGACGGGCAGCGAAGAACCAACGAGGTTGCTTCTACTGCCTATCAAGGAAGTAAGAAGGAAAAAGTCGATTTGAAAAATGATCGACTGGAATCTGGCGGTTTTTAACAGAATGCGTCATTTGTAGCGGAGGAGGGGATTAGTCACAATCCCCTCTTCCGCTTATTTTTTTCCAATGTAACTTCTCTACAAGTGACCGCTCATATGGTAAATTGAATACATCGCAAGAAAAAGGAGTACCTGTATAATGAATGATTTTTTTATTAGGAAATCCAGTGAATTACATATAGATCTTAATGACGTACAAAAACAAGCTGTTGTGCAAACAGAGGGACCATTATTGCTGTTGGCTTGTCCTGGATCGGGCAAGACAACAACGATGATCATGCGGATCGGTTATTTAATCGAAGAAAATAATGTGAATCCGAAACGAATAAAAGCAATTACATTCAGTAAGGCGTCCGCCCGAGATATGACAGAGCGTTTTAAACGTTTTTTTCCTCAACATAGTCCAGTCGATTTTTCGACGATCCATAGTTTAGGATTTGCAATTACACGTACATATATGACTAAAATCGGCGTTTCATATGAACTGATAGAAGGCGGCGGGAAAGGTCGGCCAGCTCTTAATAAAACACAAATGCTTAAAACCTTATACAAGCAAGTCTTCCGCGACGATTGCCCTGAAGATGAATTGAATGCATTGTCAACTTTCATCAGTTCGCTCAAAAATCGTATGACGCCTTTTACAGAGTGGGAGTCTATACAAGGACCATTCGATAAGGCTGGCGAGATTGCCTTGAAATATGAACAACTGAAAACGAAAACGGAAGGACATCTGTTGCTCGATTTTGACGATATGCTTACAATCGCTGAACAAGCTTTGCGTGTTGATGATCACCTAGCCGAGCAGTTCCGTTCTCGCTATGACTACGTACTGACAGATGAAAGCCAAGATACTTCACTCGTTCAGCATCGTATCGTTGAACACCTTGTCGCGCATCACGGCAATCTTTGCGTCGTTGCGGATGATGATCAGTCCATTTACACATGGAGAGGGGCAGATCCTTCATATTTACTTGATTTCAAACTTGTGTATCCTGATGCGAAACTGTTGCTAATGGAACAAAATTACCGTTCATCTAAAGAAATCGTTGAAACTGCGGCGAAATTCATCACGCGGAATAAAGACCGATACGTCAAAGAGATGCGAACGGATAATGGTAGTGTCGGTCCCATCCTCATCAAGCAATTCGATGATCAAAAACGGCAGCTTGACTATATTACATATGAACTGCTGGCGGAACAGGATTTACAGGATGTCGCAATTTTATTCCGAAATAATGCGTCATCTACGCTGTTCGTCAACGAACTGCACCGTAGAGGAATTCCTTTTTATATGAAAGATGCCGATGATAAATTCTTTTCGCATTGGGTCGTGGAAGACATGTTAAATTTCATGCGTCTTAGTTTCAATGATGAACGAAAGGATATTTTTTCTAAAATCGTAATGAAAATGAATCTGTTCCTATCTAGAACAATGCTCAATGAATTCTTAAATCGAGAAACAACTGGCAATGTCTTTGAAGCAATGATCGATACGGTTCAGTTGAAAAGTAGTCAAATTGAAAAATTGAACGACTATAAAGAAGTGTACAAGAAGATACCTACTATGCGTCCCGCGCAAGTAATTCGCATGATCCGCTATGAGCTTGACTATGAAGTGGCGATAAAAAGCCGAGCCGAGAAATTCGGTTTTCGCTTTGAAAGCCTCCTAGCTATTATGGACACACTTGAAGGAATAGCATCACAAGTCCGGACGATGGTGGAATTTGCACACAGGTTAAAAGAATTGGAAGAGGCGGTTCAGCAAGCAAAATTCAATCCACCTGCGAATGCGTTGACGCTCTCAACATTCCATAGCGCAAAAGGGTTGGAGTTCAAACGAGTGTTCATGATCGACTTAGTGAAAGGAACGATTCCATCAGATGAAGATGAATCTGATCCATTGCTGCTAGAAGAAGCACGCCGACTATTTTACGTTGGAATGACGAGGGCGAAAGAACGGTTGGAATTGCTTTCTTATCGAGAGTCAAATGGCAAGACGAAAGAAGATTCCAGGTTTGTGAATGAAGTACGTGCCATAATGACGAAATCTGACCGGATAGAGAACATTGAGAAACCTACAAAGAAAAAAACGAAGCAAGTTACAGAAGTGAATCCAAATGGCATAAGTGATAGAAAAGCATTGGTAGTTGGCATGCAAGTGTCCCATCATGTATTCGGAAAAGGAGAAGTCGTCGAAATCGGTGAAGATACGATCGCAATCCGATTTGGAAAAGTTGAAAAACGATTATCCCTTGAACTGATTTTGACTCGCAGATTGCTGGAAGAGGTGAATGCATGAAAACCGCTATTTTAGTCGGCGTAGCTGGCGCTATTGGAGCGATTTGCCGGATGACGATAGGAGTACTTTTTGCTCAGGTCACAGTATTCCCTATCGCCACATTGATAGTGAATCTCATTGGAACATTGCTGCTATGCATGTTAAGTGCTGGAGCCATCTGGAAAATCACTGCGAATAAAAGTATTGCTACTGCCATCATGACAGGTTTTCTTGGTTCATTTACAACGTTTTCCGCCTTCAGTTATGAAACAGTAACATTATTTCAGCAAGGGGCTATTTTGACCGCTTCCCTTTATGTCATGGGAAGTATTTTCGGTGGTTTGGTAATTGGAATGGTTGGCTTGCACATTAGCCGAAAGATGGTGGAAGCGTGACGATTGCAGATATTCTCCTCATTGCAACAGGTGGTTTTATTGGTGCGATTGTGCGGTACATGGTAAGTGAGAAACTGAATAAGCGCGTAGGTTTTCCGGTAGGCACTTTACTCGTCAATTTAGTCGGTTCATTTTTCATTGGATTCATTTTTGGTTTAGAATTATCTCTTGTCTGGACCGTCTTCTTAGTATCGGGATTTGCTGGCGCTTTGACGACGTATTCGACGTTGAATAAAGAACTAATACTGTTTTGGCAAAGTGATTGTAAGCAGACGTTTTTTGTTTATTTATTTATAACGTATGCAGTCGGTATTATCTTGGCGTATACTGGCTATTATATGGGCGTGCTACTGTAGATAATGATGAAAATCATCATATCTAATGAGTAACAAACCAACAAAAATGAGAGGATAGCAACCATAAAGAATAAAATGCAGTTGTAGTTTGAAAGGAAGTCTTTAATGAATAAAGTACATAAGAAATCTTCGAATAAAACTAAGAAAAGTAGTATGCTACTTACTGTAATTGTCTTGATTGCCATCGGTATATATACAGTTTGGAACGAGGAAGAAACGGAACCGACTCGTGATGGTCTTATTCCCGTTGAGCTTGTCAAAACGATTGATGGCGACACGATTAAAATTATGTACGATGGCAAAGAACAGAATGTCCGTTATTTACTGATTGATACGCCCGAAACGAACCATCCAAGACTCGGGAAGCAACCGTATGGTGAACAGGCAAAACAGCGAAATCAGGAATTGATGAATAGTGGTAAACTTGAAATCGAATTCGATATTGGTGAAAAGTATGATAAGTACGGAAGATTGCTTGCCTATATTTATATCGATGGTGAAAGTGTCCAAAAGAAATTACTAGAAGAAGGTTTAGCAAGAGTCGCCTATGTCTATCCGCCGAACACGAGACATTTGGATCCGTTTGAAAAGGCTCAGCAACGTGCAAAGAAAGCAGGCATCGGCATATGGACATTAGAAGACTACGCGACTGACCGTGGTTTTGACAGCGAGTCGTATCCCGCTGATAAAACTGTACAGACGTCTAGTAATGAAGCGACCGAAACCTTTAAGAATTGTACAGAACTGCGTAAAAAGTATCCGAATGGTGTCAAAAAAGGTCATCGTGCATATACAGAACGGATGGATGGCAATAAAGACGGACATGCCTGCGAATAAGATTGTTAATAAAAATAGTATTGACATCTTTTCCAAACGTGTTATTATTCAACACAAGCATCGATGACTTAATTGAATTACATATATGATTTTGGAGAGTCGGCATAGTAATCCTGTCGTGGGCAGCAAGCAGAGACTGAATGGACAATGAAAATTCAGGCAGCGGCAAGGATGAAGTACACCGACGATAGATCTCCTATTTGAAATGAAGTGGAAGACGGCTAATGCTATCTTCAACTAGGGTGGTATCGCGGAGAACTCCTTCGTCCCTTTTACAGGGATGGAAGGGGTTTTTTCTGTTCACAATAGAAAATAGGAGGAATACACCATGTTTCAGATTAAAGCGATCCATAAACCCGCATTCTGGGAAGCTGTCCTTTTGACGGCCAGTATAATTATAATGATTAGCGCGAGCATCATATTTTTCGATTCCGTGCCACATTTACCAATTCTGTTTTCGATTTTGTTGTTGTTCGGGTATGGCTTTTTGAAGAAAATACCCTATAAACGATTAGAGACGGGTCTTGTGGAAGGAGCAGGAGCTGGAATGAGCGCAGTCTTCCTGTTTTTCTTCATCGGAATTCTGATTAGTAGTTGGATGATGAGCGGAACGATACCGACACTGATTTACGCAGGTTTCCATCTCATCACACCGACATTCTTTTTTGCGATTGTTTTCGTCGTCACGGCGATTGTCGGAATATCCATCGGCAGTTCATTGACGACGGTTGCTACAATCGGCGTTGCGTTCATTGGAATGGCTGATGTGCTTGAATTGTCTCTACCGATAGCGGCAGGAGCAATTGTTTCAGGAGCATTCTTTGGGGATAAGATGTCTCCTTTATCGGACACGACAAACTTGGCTTCTTCGATTGTGGGTGTCGATCTGTTCGAGCATATCCGCAATATGAGCTGGACGACCGTTCCTGCATTTATCATATCGTTTGTGCTGTTCGGCATATTATCACCATCTGTTTCTACTGCAGAATTTGATACAATTGCTGTCTTCCAACAGACGTTGCTAGAGACGGGGATGATTCACTGGTACACAATCATACCGCTAGTGCTGCTATTTTTATTATCCATCAAGAAAGTGCCGGCAATGATCACGTTGGCGATCAGTTCAGCTGTGGCGGTGTTGCTGTCATACTTCCACCATACGTATGCTATGTCTGACATGTTGAGTATTCTCTTCTCCGGATTCAAATCTACAACAGGTGTGGAAGATGTTGATGCATTGCTGTCTAGAGGCGGAATGGAAAGCATGATGTTCACGGTCGGTTTGGTGTTGCTCGCCTTGAGCATGGGTGGTATGTTGTTTACACTTGGGATTGTTCAATGCTTGTTAGCGAAACTTGAATCAGTTTTGAAGAAAGTATCATCAGTCATTCTTGCTTCAGCATTGACAGCAATCAGCATTAATATAATGATCGGCGAGCAGTACTTGTCGATTTTACTGACAGGGCAAGCATTCCGCGGTCAATATGAGAAAGTGGGTCTGGCGAGTAAAAACTTGAGCCGAGTTATGGAAGACGCGGGAACAGTCGTCAACCCACTTGTTCCATGGAGCGTGTGCGGGATTTTCATAGCGGGCGTATTAGGTGTACCAGTATTGGACTATCTCCCGTTTGCGTTCTTCTGTCTGTTATCGCCAATCCTTACGGTGATTTTCGGTTATATGGGGAAGACGCTGACACAGGTGAAGTAAAACTACGTTTCGATACGCCCGCTTTATGTTTCGAAACGAGGCGTCTACGTTTCGATACGAAGCGTTTACTTTTCGATACGCCTGCTACGTTTCGATACGAAGCGTCTACGTTTCGATACGAGACGTCTACGTTTCGTTACGCCCGCGCTACGTTTCGATACGAAGCACCTACGTTGTGATACACATGCTTAGCACTTCATTCCAAATTAAAAAAGCCGTGATTTCATTCATAAGAATGAAGTCGCGGCTTTTTACGTCAATCTATCGAAAACTCATCTTTATAATTCGTCACACTTTTCAACGCTTGTTCTTCCACTGGAATTCGCACAGACATCATCCACATATTTAACAACGTAAACAATATCGCAGTAAAATAAGCGCTAAATAATAATGGCAACACAATTAGCTCGGTCGCAACAATGACATAGTTAGGATGACGAATCCATTTATACGGACCTTTGCGCACAACTTTTGCATTTGGCAGCACGACGATTTTTGTATTCCAATACTTCCCGAGTGATGTCAAACACCACACTCTGAGAACTTGAGCCAACAAAAAAATCGCAAGGAATAATGGCCAAACAGGCGAAAGTTCACGGTCCAACACAATTACTTCCATAATAAGCGAAATGAAAAATAATACATGCATCGCGACCATATAAGGATAATGAGAGGCACCCGCTTCGAAAGCACCTTGTCTTTTCATCCATTTTTCATTCCGCTTTGCGATGAACAATTCAACGAGACGTTGTATGATGACGATTGTTAGAACGATTGCTACGATCATCCGATATTCACCTCAATCCCATTTCAACAACAGCAATTCACCGCAGAAACCCGGTCCGAGCGCAGCCATTATTCCGTAGTCACCCGATTGCGGTTTAGATTCCATGAATCGCTTCAGCACATACAAAACTGTAGGCGATGACATATTACCATGATTACGCAGAACATCCCGCGAAATATCTGTCATGGATGACTCGAATCCTAACGCTTTTTCATAAGCGGTCAACACTTTCTTACCACCAGGATGCGCGACAAAATGACTGATATCATCATTGCTTAGTCCATATGATGATAGGAATTCGTGGACAAACGGCCCAAGCCAATCCGTTATGATCGCGGGAATGCTTTTTGAGAATACAACGTACAAACCGCTATTTTTAACATCCCATCCCATGACATCTTCTGAATCAGGCATCAGTTTCGAAGTCGTTCCGATAATGGATGGGACAGGTACATTCACGGCGATTTCCGATTGGTCACCGGAAACTAATGCACACGCTGCCCCATCTGAAAATAAAGAAACACCGACGAGATTGCTTTTCGAATAATCATCTTTCTGGAATGTTAAACTACATAATTCTATAGATAGAACAAGAACATTTTCTTTTGGAAAAGCTAAGCAGTATTCATAAGCGCGACTCACTCCGGCAGCTCCTCCCGCACAGCCAAGCCCCCATAATGGAATCCTTTTCACATCATCGCGAAAAGGGAGTTTGTTCATAATGCGTGCTTCGATACTAGGCGTGGAGATGCCTGTACTGGAAACGAAAACGATGGCATCAATCTGTTCATAGTCAACAGCGGTTTCGAGCAAAGAACTTTCAGTAAGGCAACTTTGTACTGCATCGACACCCAGTCTGACGGCATTTTGGATGTATAACTCATTGCGCTCTTCAAAGTCATGCTCTTTTCCATACCATTCAAGTGGCATGCAAACATCACGCTTCTCGATATCTCCATTCTGAAAGACTTTCAAAAGGCGTTCGATATCTTTATATTTTTCGCTGAAAAGTGAGCGAGTGAGTTCAACAGCTTCTTGCTGCTTCACTTCGTAGGGAGGAAGAATAGTACTGACTGAAAGGATTTTTGGCATTGATAGACCTCCGATTGTTTTAAGAATCTATAACCTAGTTAGCTAGTTGGTAAACTTGTTAAGAGAAGGGTATTTATGAATGTGTTGTACTTGTCCAGTAGTATACAATCTACCAATTAGAACGTGAAGTAGTATATGAACAATACGTGTGGAATATGAAACCCCTCGTAAAGTGAAAGGTTTCATATTTTATTTGAAAGAAGGGAATTGCACAAATCACGGAGTTTGAGAATGAATAGTTCATTATTTTCTTTGGAACGTTTTTTTGGACCTTTCAGACGTCCGCCGGCCATACGGACTTTCTGTGCAGTATGTCTCGCATACAACAGCTGATCAATATTGTCGTTTGTATAACGCCGTCCGTTCTGGTCAATCGGATGACCTTGTTTTGCGAGGACCATCGCGGCCAATCCATAATCTTGTGTTACAACAATGTCGTCTTTTTCTACCTTATTCACTAATACGAAATCCACGGCATCCGCGCCTTTGGAAACGATAATCGTATCAGCACCTTCACGATGCATCTCATGCGCTGTGTCGCAGATCAGCGTGCAGGTCAGCTTAAATTGTTTTGCGATTTTAATCGTTTCATTGACAACGGGACAGCCATCTGCATCGACGAATATTTTTACCATGAGTTGACCCCTCTTCATTATTAACTAATTATTATTTGGACTGTGTCTCACTATATCATATTCATTGGTTTTCTTTTCATTCAAAAAGGGGAATAGTACTAAAAATATGTAAAAAGGGGTGTTAACCTATGTTTGAGAAAAATGAACGAATGTCGATTGAAGAATCCGAAGACTATGGACGTCTAACAGATGCACGCAATGCAGCACTTGAAAACGTCGAAGTGCAAGAAGAAGTTGTTGTGACGCCAGTCGACCAGATCCCACCTCCTTTAAGCGAAGAGGAAATTAAAAGAAGGGTTGGGGAAGGGAACTACACGAACGTCCATAGAAATGACGGATTGAATTCAGTAAACAGCTAAAAGCAATTGCGGGAGTCAAATGATTCCCACAATTGCTTTTTGATTTTATCGTACTGAAATCTTGCCATTGGAAGATTTTAGTTTGATTTGATGCGTTGCATCCCCAAATTTCGACAAAGAATTATTTTCACCGAAAATGTCTATTCTACCATGGCCGCTTTTTGCAGAAATTGCAGCATTCAGCGGCATTTGAGAAGAATTAATTTCAATACTACCGTTAGCTGTTTTAAAATCGATGTTTTGATCGAGTGTTTCAGTATTCAATAAGATTCTTCCGTTATCAGTCGTTGCTGTGATATCACCATTGACTTGATCAAGTTCAATACGTCCGTTATCTGATTCAGCATGAATAGTATCTGATTCTATATAATTCATTAAAATTCTTCCGTTATCTGTTTTTGCCTTCAACTGGTCGGCTTGTACTTTTACAAGTTCAATCCGTCCATTGTCAGTTTCCGCATGCAAGTTAGAAGAAGCGATTTCAGTAAGAAGGATTCGTCCATTATCCGATTGCGAAGAAATTCTTTTAGCAATCAACTTTTCTCCGTAAATCTTGCCATTATTGGACTTCATGTTAATAGATTGATAAAGCTTTTTTGGAATGCATACATCCAGGTGAACTGCTTTCATGGAGAAGTTGAACATAAATGACCAAGTGGACTTATTCTTCAATTTGATTTCTAAAGTGTCGCCAATTACTTCTGCAGTCAAAGTGTGTTTTTCAGGTTGGCCATTGAGCTTGATAATTGTATCAGTGGTTTCTGAAAGAGAAAGATGAAGTGAACCATGATGAACATTGATATCGACATTTGAGAAACTATCGTTTTTAATCGTCTGGACTTGATGGGATGAATCATTTACTACTTCACGACTATCGAAAGGATAAGCATCAAGCAATTCAGCAGCAATCACATTAGGTGACCCGAGTGAAGCGGCAATCTCTTCGTCTTCTTTTCCATCTTCACGACCATCTGAAAAATATTCACGGATGTCTTTGAGAATATCATTTCGTTCCTCAGCTGGTAGACCTTTTAATGCTTCTTCAAGTTCAAATATAAAATTATTTTCATTCATCTTGTACGCCCTCCTTGATCAATGTATTTACACCTTCAGAAAAAAGTTTCCACTCCTTGACTTGTTCATGTAAATACGTGCGTCCGACATCTGTCAGCTTATAATATTTGCGTGGTGGTCCTTCAGTAGATTCCTGTAAGTAGGTAGTGAAATAACCTTCCTTTGTCAATCTGCGCAGCAGAGGATAAACAGATCCTTCGGAAATCGAAATCTGGTCTGAGATCTTTTGAACGAGTTCATATCCGTAGCGATCCTGTTTATCTAATAAAACGAGTACGCATAAATTTAAAACGCCTTTTTTAAATTGGATATTCATAGACCTAACCCCTTTCTACTACTATTCAATGAACAGTAGTGAAGTAGTAAATTATCTTTGTGAGAACAATATAACATACGGTATTATACTATGCAAGGTACTGGATGAAAATACTTACAACAATATTGAATCATTTAATATAGGATTGATTGGACAATAACTGCGATAGGTGCATGAAACTTTAAAATTTCTCATCCGTATTAATTAGTATTACCTTTGGAGGTGTGTAAAGTATGGATACAGGTTATTTTGTAGGATGGGGAACACTATCATTAATTAATGCAGGAATTGCACAGGGTAAAAATAGAAGCGGGCTCAATTGGTTTTTATTGTCGTTATTGTTCGGACCGATTGCGACATTTTTCCTCGTTATCAGCGAAAAGAGATAATTCTTTCAATCAATCAAACTTATGGTAAACTATTTCTATAGTCGAAATAGATATCTAGGGGGAAATAAAATGACTGAAGTGAAAATCATCTGTGCGTGTAATGAATTGATCGATGGAAATGCCACATTGAAAAGTTTTGTAGATAACCAAAAAGCTGGACATTGTTCAGTAGTCATCGAAGATACACAGTATGTCGTCATTAAATCAGTGAAAGAAGCAACACTTGAAAAAGTACGTTCAACAGCAGGCAATATCGCTCGCGATTTAGCAAGCCAAAAACTAGACAAGGCAACTGTTGTCGAAGGCACTTTTGGTAAGCTTTTCAAAGACTTGGATGGAGAATCTGTATTTACTGCATTTGCGGAAGGATGGGACCTCGGTTCTTATCAATTCTTGACATATAAATCAGAAGAAAAACCTTTCCGGACTGAATTGGCTGTAGAAGATGCAAGTGCGGAAAATGCTGTTGGACTCGGTAAAATCCGTGCAGCGGCAATGGCATTCTCACGCGATTTAATGAATGAAGTGTCAGACGTCCTAAATCCAGAAACATATCCTGAAGTATTGAAAAAGCAATACGAAGGCACCGAAATTGAAGTGACTGTACACAATAAAGAAGCTATTGAGAAGATGGAGATGCACGGTGTACTGACAGTTAGCCGAGGAAGCAAATATAAGCCTTCATTCGTGGAGCTTGTTTATCAAGGAGATGCATCCAAACCGTTAGTTGCGCTAGTCGGTAAAGGGGTTACGTTCGATACAGGCGGAATCAGTTTGAAGAGCGGTAAAGACTTGAGCGATATGCGTATGGATATGGGTGGTTCGGCCGCTGTTGCAGGCGCAATGCAATTGCTTGCGAAAACAAATGCAAAAGTGAACGTCGTTGCGCTCATCCCAATGGTGGAAAACAGTCCGGACAATACTTCTGTATTCCCGGGTGAAGTCATTACGTATAAGAACGGTAAAACGGTTCAAGTAGGTAACACCGATGCAGAAGGTCGTTTGATCCTAGCTGACGGACTAATCCGTGCCGGTGAATTGAATGCTGAATATATCGTGGATATTGCAACGCTTACGGGAGCTGTCGTTGCAGCACTAGGAACAGAGCTTGGTGGCGTATTCGGTGACGAGGAGCTATCTCATGTCATGAAAAAAGTCGGCGATGTGAATGGTGATTTCGTCTGGCCGATGCCATTAGTAGAGGCATATGACAAATCATTGGCAAGCGATTATGCAGATATGAATAATATCAGCTCAATGAATTTTGCTGGTTCCATTACTGCTGGCCTGTTCTTAAAGAGATTCGTCCCTGAAGGCAGCAAATGGTTGCATGTCGATATGGCAGGCATGATGAGCAAGACAAGCAACTCGGGCTATTATGCAAAGTCGGCAACTGGTTACGGAGCAAGATTGCTTGCTGATTATACGGTTAAAATTTCTGAATAAACAATAGTGTGTTCTGATCCAATTAACACCAAAATAGAAAACCAATTAGCATCTCTTTATAGAGGTGGCTAATTGGTTTTTTTAGTCTTTTAAAATAATTCTGATATGGTAAAATTAGAATAAGGTAATATATGTGTGAATTAGGATAATTTAAATGAGGGGGAGAACGTTATAGATATAAATATTTTACCATCTATTAGTATACTGATAGGTTTGTTTTTAGTTAGTCTGGGACTCTGGGAACTAAGAGTCGGCGTGGATAAAAAAGGTTTCATAAAATACTCATTTACAGGTTTATGTTTAATTTTCTTATTGCCGAGGTTTTTAGAGTTTCAAATAATCTTTAACCCTTAATAAAAGAAGTTTATTCAAGAAACGGGCCAGCGTCATTGTCAGATGGCACGCTTTCCGAGGGACATGGCTTGAACCAAGCGAATAAAGAGGAGTTCATTTGCCTTAGTTTCTGTGCTCTTTATAGAAACTAAGGAAGGCGGTTTTATTTCTGTGTATTTCAGAAATTAAGGCATCATAGTGGGGTCTCAAGGCTCAGTGCAAAGATGTGCTCCTTACGCTTCGCTTCACTCGCAAAAGCTGTTCTACGTGACAGCTTTCGCTGATCCTCTAGAGTCGGCACCTGCACTCCAAGCGACGGAAAGTATTACGTATAAAGTCACTTAAACAAACTAACCATTTAGTTGAAGTTAGTTGAGTAAGAAGCAGATAATTAAAAAATAATGATTTACTTAAAAATAGAGAACATAATCACTTAGATTATTTATGTTTACGTGTATAGTACGTTTCTTTTGCTAACTAAAAGGAGATAATTATGAAAGCTATAATATTTGATTTTGATGGGACATTGGCGAACACGTTACCAATTTGTTATTATGCTTTTCAAAAAGTATTTATAGAGTTTGATAAAAAGGATCTTACAACAAAAAAAATTCAAGAAATGTTTGGTCCTTCTGAAACAGGTATTATAAAAAATAACCTTTTAAATCCTAATAAGGAAGCGGCAATTGAATATTTCTACACAAAGTATTCGGAGTTACACACAAGTCTTGTCAAAGCCAACTCAGAAATTCTGGAATTACTGAATTCCTTGAAAGAAGCAGAAATTAAACTCGGAATTTTTACTGGAAAGGCAAGAAGAAGTTTGGATATTTCTCTAAAAGCATTAGATATGGATGGATTATTCGATGTCATAATAACTGGTGATGATGTAGTAAAACCCAAACCTGATCCCGAGGGCCTGCTGAAAGCTTTGTCTCTTTTAGAAGTGGAAAACTCCGTTGCAATTTATATTGGAGATAGTGATGCGGATATACTAGCCGGTGTACAGGCTAATGTTTATACGATTGGCGTACAGTGGTTACCTGAATACCAAACACCGGTTTTCAGCAAACAACCTGATTTGTTAATAAACAGTATAAAGGAATTTAAGATATTCTATAAAGTAGGCGCTTATGAGTAATCAATGGTTGGAGTGGGCAAAAAGAATACAAGCATTATCTCAGGCAGGATTAACATTTTCTAAAGATATATATGATATCGAGCGATATGAGGAGTTACGTAAGATTAGTGTAGAGATTATGTCGGAATACACTGAACTTGACATGAAAAGAATTAAAAACTTGTTTGCCAATGAAACTGGTTACCAAACTCCAAAAGTTGATGTTCGAGGTGTAGTTTTTAAAAACGAACAGATTTTAATGGTAAAAGAAAGTATTGATGATAAATGGGCTTTACCCGGTGGTTTTTGTGATATTGGATTATCCCCTACTGAGAATGTAGTAAAGGAAATTAAAGAGGAGTCTGGTTATGATGTAATCCCAGTTAGATTAATAGCATTGTTGGATAATAATAAACATCCACACCCCCCAGAACCTTATCATTACTACAAAGTGTTTATTTTGTGTGAAATTATTGGTGGGGAGGCTACTATTGGTATAGAAACGAAAGATATTCATTTTTTTTCGGAACATCATTTACCAAACTTATCTACTAATAGAAATACCGAATCTCAGATTAAGACACTCTTTGAGTTCTTGAGAAACCCTAAAAAGGAAACACTATTTGATTGAAATTAAAAGAAAGTATTATGTTTAGATGACCATTCAACAATCGGACCATTTAAGCGAGGAAGGTTTTCACAAAAAAAGGGGGCAACATCTATGGGACAAAACACATCTCATACTTACACACCATCTAAACACTTTATTTCAGCTGCAACTATCGTACTCAACGACCAAAGGGAGATACTGTTGATTAAAGGGCCAATGAGGGGTTGGGAAATGCCTGGAGGAATAGTGGAGGAAGGGGAATCTATAAAAGATGCTGCAATAAGGGAAACTAAAGAGGAATCAGGTATTGATATTGAAGTTATAAAATTTTGTGGGGTATTTCAAAATGTGAGTAAGTCAATTTGTAATACACTCTTTTTAGCTAAGCCAATTGGTGGAGAATTTACAACCTCATCAGAAAGTTTAGAGGTTGGATTTTTCCCCATTGATCAAGCTTTAGAAATGATAACTATTGAAAACTTCAGACAAAGAATAGAATACTGTCTTGATAACAACAAACACCCATTTTATGTGGAGTTTGGTCCCGTGTTAGATTAGTATAGGTAATTTGCTTATTCAATAAACACTAAGCGTTACTCAACAAGTTCAATACTATGATTATCCCAATTAGGCGCAATTCTTGGACAAGGAGTTGCGCCATTTCAACAAACGGGCCAAATTGAGGTATAAGGAGGCGAGCAATGTGGAAAAAAATCAAAAAAGAGCGTTACTTGTTGTTATTCTTAATCTCTTTAATGTGTTAATAATATACGCACTTGTTAACAGTGGAGCAGGTGGTTTAATCGTAGGAGCTTATACTATTATGATGTTTATCGTACTATCTACGTTAGTTATAAAAATGATTACTCAACCAAATGGAAAAAAGGTTATTAAAGAACAGCATCTCTAAAATTTTACTTATTCATTCAATTATCGTGGACATTAATTGAACAAGTTCTATGCACTAATCAGGCGATTTTGTTTAATGAAAACTGAAATCATGGGGGGTGAAGTATGAAACTATATTTGAAGTTACCTATAGGATTAGTTTTTATTTTAACGCTAACAGGTTGTTTTGGAGAAGATTATGACGTAGGTGTTCCAACTGCCTATTTATACCTTGATATTTGAGATATACAATTAACAGAAGCCAATATCAGTTGGGAAACGCAGAGTGAGAATGTCCACGAAATAATAAAGGATGTCCAAGAATTCGGACTATCTCAGGACGAAGTTAAAGTTTCTGCAAATCAGGAAGCCATTTTAGATTTTAGAGAAAATGAAAAAAATGGTGGAGATATTTGGACAGATCCAGAGATTACAGCTGTTCTAATAAGTGATGAGAAACAAATTGAAATTGAATTGAAAAACCTTAGAGAATTTAGATTCCCATCCGACAAAGGAAGTTATGTTTTAGTGGTTGTATTTAAAAGTCAAGCAGGTAGAGCGCAATACGTAGGGAATATTCTAATTCAATAACTTAAACACAAATGGGTGCTTTTCTGTAACACCACTATGTCGCAATAGGGCCACTTTAAGAAACAACGCGCTGTTATTATCATTTATTATAATATTTTATTAAAAGGAAACAATCTTTTTGAAAGCTATTCAGCAAATGCTAATGGGTATAAGTGTTATGTTATTAGGCGGATTTATCCTGATGGATCAATCAAATAATTGGAGCAGTTTTGAACTATATATATTGTTAATAGGGTTTGGAATCACTTTATTTGGTTTTATTGGTAGAAAAGAAGAGAAATAATAAATCACAGCCTGGGGCGTTCACTAATCAAAAGGACCAGATTGTGAAAAGTATGACAAAAACGAACTCAGTTTTTTATAGGGGGAAATATATGATCTACAAAATAAGATTTATTTTGTTAGTAATTGGTATCTTACATTCTCTAATAGGCATGCCTTATTTATTGGGATACTCAACTAATAACATTTTAAAATATTCTTTGTATTTAGGATTGGTATTAACTGTTGTATTTTTCTACCCTATAAAATTACGGATAAAAAAATAGTTTTATTAAAGTAAAAGGGGCTTCAATAGCAAAGCTTTGTGCCAGAATCGGGCCACTTCATTTTAAAACGAATAAGGAGTTTTAGGATAAGAGTCTTATGTCAGACTAACAATTAAACATTGGGGTGTTTTCAATGATAAAGTTTTTTAAGTATAACTGGCAGGTAAGGGACGAATGGTTTAGCTGGTGTAATCAATTATCCACAGATGATTTGTTAAAAGACCGTGTTGGAGGGGTAGGAAGTATTTTATATACCCTTTTTCATATAATTGATGTGGAGTATAGTTGGATTCGTGCTATTGAGGGAAAAGACGATGTGGTAGTTCAATTTAATGATTATAATACTCTTGAAAAAATAAAATCTCTATCAAATACATTTTGTAGTGACATAGTTAAGTTTATGCAAACAAATTCGGATGAATCAAATGATAACCTTGTGTCTATTCCATGGGATGAAGATAATTATACCAAGGGTGAAATATTAAATCATATAATTACGCACGAAATTCATCATGTTGGTCAACTTTCTGTTTGGGCAAGAGAATTAGAATTAAGCTCAGTTTCAGCTAATTTTATTGGAAGAGACCTCAAATCAATTTAATTCTTATTCAAGAATAGGGGGCGTTTGCGTGATAAAGACAAAACAGATGTAATAGAAATAATTAACTGAAATCACATAGTTCTAATTTGAAAAATATGATGAATATCAATTTGGTATAGAACTTTTCCATTATGCGGTACAATAATAGAAATGCTTTACTTGTATACTTGGGGGGTTAATCATTTGTTTGAAGTTATTAATAAAAAGAAGGCACAATTAGATGCTGCTCGTCCTTTACCAAAATATACATTGAAAAGTTTACGAGAAAAGTTATTTCTAGAGTGGACCTATAATTCGAATGCCATTGAAGGAAACACCTTAACAATGAACGAAACGAAAGTGGTCCTTGAAGGAATTACAATCGGTGGTAAGACACTGAGAGAACATTTAGAGGTAATCAATCATCGTGATGCCATTTCTTATGTTGAAGAAATTGTCCAAATGAAAGAATCACTTTCTGAATGGCAAATAAAGAATTTACATCGTTTAGTACTTAAAGGAATTCATGACGAGTACGCAGGTATTTATCGTAAAGAACAAGTCTTTATTTCTGGCGCTACGCATATACCACCAGCGCATTATCTAATCCAAGAAAAAATGGAACAAATGATGAATTGGTATCGTAACGAAGGTAGTTATCTTCATCCTGTTGAGCGTGGAGCGATGTTGCATGCTATTTTTGTAGGCATTCATCCTTTTATAGATGGAAATGGACGTACATCAAGACTTTTGCTTAATTTAGAAGTAATGAAAGAAGGATTTCCTCCAGTCATTATTAAGGTGGAAAATCGATTGGCCTATTATGAAGCGCTCGACAAAGCACATACTACAGAAAATTATAGTGACTTTATAGCACTAGTAGAACGTGAAGTAGAAGACTCCCTTGACTTATATCTAAGTACAATCAGTTAGAAAGTACCTATGAGGTGCTTTTTTGCAACCAATAGGTGTGCTTCAATCGGGCCATTATCTTGAAATTTGAACAGGGGATGCAAGAAAATACCAAATCTTCCAAGATGGTTAGAATGAAGAGGCTTTATGGGGGAATAAAAGTGATTTATGTTATTAGGCACGGGCAAACAGATTTAAATAGAGAGCGTAAAATGCAGGGAAGAAAGGGCTTACCATTAAACGAATATGGGATAGAACAAGCTAAGTCCTTAAAAGAAAAACTTAAAAATATAAATTTCGACTTAGTATTTTCATCTCCACAAGAGAGAGCTATACAAACAGCAGAAATTGCTACTGGCCTAAAAACTGTTGTAGATGACAGGCTAGATGTTTTTGATTTAGGAGAGGCAGACAGATTGCACGTTAGTGAAGTAATTATGGCTGGCTCACTGCCTGATTCAACTGTATATAAGGGTGTTGAAGAACCAAGCATATTTGTTAACCGTGTTTTTAGTTTTATGAAAGTACTTGAATCTCAATATGGAAAAAAGGAACTCAACATTCTCATATCTGGCCACAGATGTACCACTGGTTGTATTGGTGCTTATTTTGAAGGGATACCTACTGAGGAGAACTTATTGAAGTTCTCATCTGATACTGGTGATTATAAAACATTTAATTTTAAGAAGATCTGAATCTCTTTTCTATTTATCTGAAAGTGAAAGATAATCCGCAAAAGGGCGCGATTCTTAAAGAAAGATCTGGCCCGTTTTCATAAAAGGGCCATTTTGTGGTGAAATAAAGAGATGTAGGGAGGTTGTTTATTATAAATATCAATCAAGATAGATATTTTTTAGAGTTGGCTCTTGAGGAAGCAGAAAAGGCGTTGAATGAGAATACCTATCCAGTTGGGGCAATTATAGTTGATGACAATGGAAACATAATTGCAAAAGGACGCAATAAGGTACATCCCCAACAAGACGCGACTGCTCACGCTGAAATTGATGCTATCCGTAATGCTGGGGAATCAATATTTAACGCTAAAATTAATGGTGAAAAGTATACAATATACTCTTCTTTGGAACCCTGTCCAATGTGTGCTGGTGGAATTCTTTTTGCCAAAATAAAAAGAGTTGTTTGGTTACTAAATGACGATATAGGTTTTGGTGGTTACAAAAAAATAAAAGATGCAAAAGTCTTTGATAGGAAGTTCAGTGAAATTGAAGCTATTGAAGAACCTTATGATGATTTAAAGAAGAGACAAATGGAACTAATGGGTAAATGGTCTGCGAATCCTAATAATGTTACAAACTTACGGAAGGCTGTTGTTCCAGAATAGGGCGCGTTTCTGTGGTAAGGAATTCGCCAATATTGCAATAGCGCAGAGAAGGGATGTTATAGGTTGACTATTAAACTCAAAGAAGTTTTGGAATCAGAAAAATCTATTTTGCGTAACCTTTATTCATTGTATCTTCATGAGCTCTCGAATTTCACTACACATTTAAACATAGGTGTAGACGGTATTTTTCATTATGAGGAATTGGATGACTTTTGGAAGGTAGATGGATTATCCCCCTATTTTATAACTTTGAATGAAAGTATTATTGGTTTTATATTGCTGCTAGAACGCCCTTTTCTGAAAAAAAGCAATGATTATGGAATAAACGATTTTTTTATACTTAATCAATATAAAGGTAAGGGATTGGCTGTTCAAGCTGTTAAAAAGATATTTGAAAAGAAACAAGGGCAATATTTTATAATACAGGTTGTTGAGAATAAACGTGCAGTTGCATTTTGGAAAAAGGTATATTCTGAATTAGATATTGAAACTATCGAAAGACAAGACTTAGTTGATGAGGAGCTATGCCTAATTCAAACGTTTAGTATTTAATTCAATTAACGAGGGCCTCTCTTGCATAAGACTTGTTCTTCAATCAGGCCAGATTCTTGAAAGCATTATTTAGTTATAGGGGGAGAAACTTGCCTGAATTGGGCCATTTAGTGATAAAAGCTAGGTAAATAATTATGATTTAATTTGTAAGAATATTTTTAAAAAAACAGGGTGATTTTATCCCATCCAAAATCAAGAAATGAAAAGTATGTTGGATGAAGGAATGAAGGAGAGGGATTGATGAGGAAAAATCCAGGTGGTTTTGGTGAAAGGGTGATAGCTAATTTTTTGGACTTTTTTATTATTGTTTTACCTTTTACTCTTGTTTTGTACTTTATTAGAGGGGAATATTCGTATGATTGGACCTCAGGAATAACTTGGCAAGTTATTGATCTTTTATATTTAACAGCTGTCCCTCTTATGTGGCGCGGATATAGCATCGGAAAGTATATGTTAAAAATTAAGGTGAAAAGAATTGACGAGCAAAACTTAACTCTGAAAAACATGCTTTTAAGAGAAGTTGTAGGAAAAGTTCTTCTCGTATATATAACATTCGGCATATCGAATATAGTAAGTGTTTTCATGGTGATTTTCAGAGAAGACAAAAGAGCTATTCATGATTTAATAGGTGGAACTTACGTTAGTTATGATGAACGATTTAAAGGTAAGAGTATTTTCTAATATATTGATTTCTTGGACTAACGGAATTTCCCTTATTGAATCTGCAAGACTTTTACATAACAAAACGACAAACGGGACAATAAAGGAATAAGGGGGATGCTTTAAACTGCCCACTATGTTTCGAGTCTACTGTTTGTTCTCCGTTACGGCGTGCGCTTTCCGCGGACACGGCTACAGCCTCCTCGTCGTGAAAACCACGCTCAGATACTTACTTACTTATTAAAAAAACTATTAATATTAGGAGATAATAATGATTAGAGACAAAGTTAATGTTATCTTAGATAGTTTACCAAAAGAAGAGTTGGAAAAATTTTATTGGTAAATTAAATATATCCAAGAAGATTACATGTTCAAAAAGAATCTACTTGATAAAGGCGTAATCCTCGAAGAATTATTTGACGAAGAAGAGATTAGGGAATTATGGGACAATACATTTGCCAACAATATCAATAAAGAGACCCGGGAATTCAATACACTATAATCAATTTAAATGGCATATTTTCAGCTATGAAAAGCAAGATTGTCTGAATGCAGAGGAAGCAAGAATAGCCTTTGATACTGAATCAAAGGATGAACTTTATATGATGTATCAAAATTCACCTCGTACTATACACTGCAGCCAAGCAAAAGAAATCGTAGCGACTGATTTTGATAACCAGCAAGATATATATATCTTTAACAAAGACCTCAATTGGACCTACGTGCATACACATGAATCAACGTGTGGACCATACTTTTACAAGGTAAAATGACTATTTTCTAATCTTGTGGAACTTTGATAAAAACTTTCAACATTATGATGCATAGAAAATAATAAGCCCAATGATCACTTATAATTTAGAATTCCATAATCGGTGGCATTTCTTGTATAAGACTTGTGCTTCAATCGGGCCAGATTGATGAATTAATTATTCATTTGAAGGGAGAGTTCTATGAAGTTATTATTATCCATTCTATTTGCTGGGCTTTTAGGAATCTTGGCTATTCAAGGTTTTATTGGAATTTATATTTTTTGCGCAATTATTGCCGGAGTCATTTTCAGGTCCTTTATTTTAATTAATGAGATTCATAAACAATTAGTACCAGCCCATAGCAATGACAAGGCGAAAGAGGCCTACGAAAGATATATAAAAGAGAGCGATGAAAAAGAAACGGAAAACTAATGTACGACGTACTTAAACATTCGGGCCACTTAAGGAACAACGCCCTGTTATTATCATTTATTTTAAGACTTTATTTAAATGAGACAATCTTTTTGAAAGCTATTCAGCAAATGCTACTGGGTATAAGTGTTATGTTATTAGCCGGATTTATCATGGTGGACCAATCAAATAATTGGAACGGTTTTGAATTATATATATTGATTTGGAATTACTTTAACTGGTTTTATTGGTAGAAAAGAATAAAAATAACAAGTCTAATTCTGGGACGTTCTCTATCAACTAGCCATTTTATTGCACGTTGTAGTTTTATTATAAAGCATTGTAGTTAGGAGGCATTTGATGTATCCAAGGGCAAAAACATTAGGATTAATTATTAAAGACAATTATATTCTTTTAGAGGAACAAGAAGGAAAGCATTCGAAAGGAATAGGATATTATTACCGTCCAATTGGTGGAACAATAGAACTTGGAGAAAAGTCAGATGAGACATTAATTAGAGAGTTCCGTGAAGAATTGGACGTTGAAATTATTATAAATCGATATATTTCTTGTGTAGAAAATATCTTCAGAATAGATGACAAAATAGATCACGAATTAACACAAATGTATTTAGTTGATTTCAAGGATAAAAAATTATATCAGAAAGAAAACTTCACTGTATCAGAAGGGATGAAGGTTACTGTTGCTAAGTGGGTATCTAAGGATGAAATAATTTCCGGAAAAAAAGTTATTTATCCTAATGGATTAAAGGATTTGCTGAAGGAGATAATTTAATTTCCCTTCAGGAATCGGGGCGATTGTAGGACTACACTGTACCAGGATCGGTCCATTTAGTCTTATAAGAGGAATCTATTGCAATAGAAGAGAGGAAGAATCTTAATTAATATTAAAAAAGTTATGATATTATTTTTCGCTTTTTTTCTTCTTTTCGGATGTTCGGATAACCAATCTTCGCATTCAAAAGAAGATGTTGAAATAAAAAGTCACATAGATGATCCTGTAAATATCACAGAAGAAGAAGCAATCGAGATTGCCTTGCAACAAGCCAGGGCTGATGGTTATGAATCCCCTACTTTACTAGATGGGAATTCCTCGAAAATTGCTTTCGTTTACTCAATTAAGTATGACAGAGACATGAAAGTATACGACGTGTTGCTATCAACGCCAGAGGATATGTTCGCTGTTTATTACTACGTAAGTACAGAAAATGGGGAACTAATTGAATCAACTCACTGAAAAATCACTTTAGTTATTCCGGATTCGGGGAGTGATTATGAAATAAGGTTTGTGCCCTCTTCTGTAAAAGGTCAAAATCGTGATATTCAATGTTCTTAATGAGGTGGAATAGTGAAAAAGTGGAGAATAACGACGGTAGCTCTGGTAGCAATTATTTTAGCTGTTGTTTGGGTGATGGTAGAGAAATCCGAAACATATTCAGAACCCCAAAAAGCACTTTTTGCAATTGATAATGAATTGTTATTAATACCCGCATATCAGATGAATGACAAAGCCCTCTTCTTTTTTATAAAGGACAAGGATAGTTTAGGAGCTGTATATGTTCGAAAAGGACTTTTTGGTTGGAAAGCAGGTATGTTGACTTGGAGTGCGATTGATAAAGAAAGACATTATGACAGTTATCATCTTAATGGGACACAAAGGCAAGGTGGGAGCTTACTTTATGGTTTGATTAAGAACGGAAATGACAGAATTGTTCAGGTCAACGAAGAACAGGCTAAAATGCTCAATCTGGCGACAGTGGGTCAAGAAAACATAGAAGAATATCGGTTAGAAGAATTATTTATCTGGTATTTTGAAGGTGATGAATCCATTACTGAAGATGAGATTAAATTATTGGATAAGGATACAGGTGAAGAATTAAATCCGGCAAATTTTTAAGGCATATAGGCAATTATGCAAGAATCGGAGCTTTAACGGCAAAAGGTTAGTGCCTCAATGGGACCAGATTGTTAAGTAACATATCTTTTGAATTTTAAAGACTCATTATCTTTCAAAGGAGAAGATTATGAAGAGAAAATCTATAGTACTATTAGTCTTTGTGTTATTTATAATATTTTTTTTGTATCGTTTTGTAATCTACAATCCTGTTCTTGAAAATACTACCCAAAATATTGATGTGGTTAGTAAAGGACAAAATTTAACTACTGGGGAACAATGGATAGTACTTTCAAACGACAAGCAAGTCTATGTAGAAGATTTTAGTATCTGGGCATTAATACAACCAAACGAAAACTATACTATTATATATGATTTAAGGAAAAAGCCTGGTACGTATAAATTAAGAACAATTGTACCTGGAGATTACAATGGTCAATTTTAGAACTTATTATAAAAAATGGATATAATATGTTGGGAATACATAACTGTGTATTGGATTATCGGATGCGTTTGTTTAGTACCACACTCTTAGTTGATTGGAGTGGCAGCCGTCGACTCCGAGAGGCTCAGCGAAAGCCGTAACGAAGAACGGCTTTTGCGAGACAAAGCGGTAGCATTTCGAGCATCCCTGCCTCAATTTCTGTAAAGTGCACAGAAATACGGCAAAGCGAACTCTTCGTTGTTCGCTTGGCTCAAGCCACGCCCTCCGGAAAGCGAACGGCTGGAACGCAAATCAACGTGTCTAACAATGTTCCAGACATGGGAGCATTAATGGAACACAATTATATCGAAAATAAGAGCTAAATAGTTTAATAAATAAAGTTCTTCTGACGCATAAAGAGAGAGGTTGTGAAGAATGAAGAAAAATATAGTGCGACTAGGTATACCTATCCTCCTAATTTTAGCAACTTATTCGGTTTGGGTTACCTTCCCGGAACAATTTAATCAAACACTGCAAGGAATAAATTATCAATTAGGGAATGAAGAAGAACTATATGAAGTGTCTATTCAAATCGATGGGGAATTACGGCGTGGTCTATTTGGGGGAAAGACTTTTGAAGGTGTTATCGATATAGAAGATGAAGAACTCCCAATCCCTAAAGGAGAGAGAAATGTTACTATTAAATTTGATAGTGACGGTCGGGGCGATATTGTATACTATGGAATTTCAAACGGCCATCCGTATACGCATCATTATGCTAGTATCTTCGCAAATTATAACTTTACAGAAATAACTATATTAAAAGGGTCTTGGAATGCAAATGAAGGATTTATGATTACAGCTCCTGCTAAAGATTATTTTGAAGCATTAACCATTTCAAACGAGCTAATGAGAGATTTTTTGGAAATACCATTATAAAATTACGAGGCATGGCAAACAACAATTTTGTTGAATATTTTAATCCCCAAATAAAGAAGTGCTTAGTTTTCACTGAACTAAGCACTTCTTTATTTGGAAATTATTCACAGAAGTCTTGCTGTGCCGGTATTTTACTTATTTAAACATGATTTCGAATAATTGTTGCCTCATTACTGTACTGAAAAGGTCACATATTAATTAAGTTATGGTTTTTTAGAAACAAATGTCACCATTTGGCATCTTCAAGTGTGTTAGTAGTGAAAGGAGTTGAGGAATGTTGCAACAAGTTTGGTCGGCTGAACTAGATGTAGAACGAATTGTTGATACATATGGCAATATGCTATTTAGTATTTGTCTTGTTATTTTATGTAATGAAAAAGATGCAGAGGATGTCGTACAAGATACTCTTATTACTTATCTAACGAAATCCCCAACTTTTAATGATTCAGAACATGAGAAAGCATGGTTAATAAAGATTGCCACGAATCGCTGCAAAAATATGAGAAGGTACAATATTATCCGTAAGCATATAGATATCAATGATTTACAACTATACTCTAAGAATGTTAAAAACCATGATTTACTTGACCATCTAATGAGATTGCCAACTAAACTTAAAGTTGTCTTGCTACTTCATTATGTGGAGGGGTATAAAGTCGATGAAATAGCTAAAATCCTTACCATTACTACGTCAGCAGTGAAAAAGCGGTTACAACGGGGAAGAGAGCTTCTTAGAGAAAGTTATCGAAAGGAGAATGAATATGGATTTTGAGAAAATCAAAGATGCTGTTACTTCTATTGAAATGTCAAAAGCTATGGAAAATCGTTTGAAAGAGAATATTGGAAAGAGAAAATCGGGACAAGTATATTATAAAAGATGGATCCCAGTAGCAAGTGTATTTGCAATCTTATTGGCGATTCTGATGGGTATTCCATATTTTAATAAAAATGGAGAGCTCCAAGTTGCAAATTTTGCAATCACTGCCTATGCATTAAGTGATGATGTGAATCAGCTAATTACATCAGAAAAAGCTACTATTGAATTAGCAACAGAATTTAGACTTGGTATTATCGGTTTAGGTGGTGATGGAGCAAATTTAATTTTTACAGATGTTTTGCTTAACATAACTGGGAAGCATATCGAATCAATCACATACACCTTAAGTGAAGGCATGTTTGTAGAGGATGTAACATTTACATCTGAAAATCATCTGCTGGACTATGAATGGTTTGAATCGGAAAAGATAAATTTCATTACTAGTGAGCCTGGTTCGGGTGTATACCAAGGTATAAAGGAAATCGGGAATTCCTACACAGTCCTCTATAATGAACAAGATAATCATAAATATACACTCGCAATTCCTCACGATGGCAATAATGTAATAGCTGACGACGTAATCATTAATGTAAATGTAACATATACAGACGGCACTTCTGAACAGCAAGACATTCTTGTAACGCAAGAAGCAGATTCGGTTTCGTTAGAGCTTAATTAACGTTGATGTCGTCGATTCTTGAAAGAATCACCAAAAGCCATGCAACAAA
Organism: Sporosarcina quadrami; assembly: GCF_014836615.1. Taxonomy (GTDB): domain Bacteria; phylum Bacillota; class Bacilli; order Bacillales_A; family Planococcaceae; genus Sporosarcina; species Sporosarcina quadrami. Next base: position 48,331 of record NZ_JACSQN010000012.1, read on the forward strand.
TAATTAAAAGCCCTAATTCATATGCGAATTAGGGCTTTTATTAGTGTTTATACACAAACAACAATCTGTCTTTTGAAATTCGCTTTTTTAGCTACACAGCGATCTACAATTTCAAAACCAGCTTCTTTAATCATATGATCCATCGGTTCTATTGTCACGACGACAAGTTTCGACGTGATGCTTCTTGCTGCAGTTAATATACCCTGCTGACCTTCAGCGGATATATGTGTAAACAGGTTATAGGGCATATCGATAATCGCTGCATCGTATGTATCTTTCACTTCCGCAATTGGACCGAGTTTCACTTCACCTTCCAAATCAAAATAGGCAAGATTCTTTCTGGATCCTAGAACTACAAGTGGGTTTATATCTCTGCCGACCATGTCGATTCCCATTGAACGGGCTTCAACGAGTACAGTACCAATTCCACAACACGGATCGATCGCTCGGATCCCTTCAGGATGAGGCACTGCAATATTAGCGACGGCACGGGCAACACGGGTGCTCAAAGCGGTGGAATACATATGTGGCTTTTTTAAATGGTATCGCCAAAAAGGTTCACTCAAGCGGACGATACCGAAATACCATATGTCTTCAAATAAAATAAATCCATAGTCTACAGATGGATCATTCAAATCGGCTTCTCCTTGGATCAATTCACCGATCTCCCGTTCCAAAACTCTTCTCTCCGGATGATGAATCTTTTCTGTGCTGTCAAATGCAATGGAATTCAAGCAAGTCACTTTGAATGATTGATGGCTGACAAAACCAGTAGCCTGTTCAAGTAATCCATCCCAATCGCCGCTTGAGAATAGAACTTCAAGTCGTTCTTTCATGAATGGACTTCGGCTAGGATCAATTTCAATAGAGCTTTTTAGAATATTACCTGGACGATCGAAACCGAAAAAAGCCCGCATTTCCAATCTGCACAAATCATGCTCATCCACTTGTCTTACATACGTGTAGATGAATTCCCGATTTTTGGTTTCAAATGCGTGTTTCAATTGGTTACCTCAAGCGTTTCAAGTAGCTTGAATATGAAACGGTAGGCGAGGTCGACGGCTTCTGCGAGTGTCATGTCACTTTGGAAACCATCTAATGCATCAAGCGGTATATTGATGTCCCATAGACCATCCTGATCGGAAAACATTGCACTGGACGTCTGTAAGCCAACATTGTCCTTCAGATAGTCTTTCAGGAAAGATCCATGCTTCTTTTGAACTTTTAAGCCGAATAAAACAGTGAACGTGTGGAACACATCATCTGTTTCAAACGCCATGCCATCTACTCGGATCGTGTCAAAAGCAAGAGAATCGATATAGACGAATTCCTCGATATGGTTAGAAAAGTAAGATATAGGCTGTTCCATGAAAGAAGCATCTTCTTCCTTGATTACATCCTCCGTCTCTTTCAGACATCTTTCAATAATAGGGTACGTCCATTTTTTATCTTCGATTGTATGTTTATCGCCAAGTAAATCATTTTTCTCCGCGTATTCCTTTTCGATCGGAAATAATCCGTTGTCGAATTCGTTCTCAATGATGTGCGTAATTTTATCTTTTAACATGAATAACACTCCTTTACATTGTACAGTATACCTTAATTTGAGAATTCCCGTGTTGTTATTCCCCTGGATACCAAGGATTCAAATGGATGAGTACTTCATCTACATCTGTCTGCTCGTTAATAATCAAATTGCGTATTTTACTCGATATATCATGGCCATCCTGCACGGTTAATGTAGCAGGTATCGCAATACGCAAGTCAACAAGTACATAATGTCCATGTTCGCGAGCGCGTAGTCGATCAATGCGTTTCACTTCTGGCACTGTTAGTATCAATGCTTCAAATTCCATTAGGCGCGCTTCAGAAACTGACTTCTCCATCAGTATATCCATGGCTTCTTGTCCGATTGTGATGGCGAGACGAAGGACAAGGACAGAAACGATGACACCGGCAAATGGATCACCATATGCAAGAAATGGAATGTCATATGCATCACCAACAAGTGCTAATCCAATTCCGATAACTGCTGCAAGGGAAGCATACACATCCGCCAAATGATCATACGCAGTAGCGATCAAGCCTTTACTATTCGCTTTCTTACCGACACGCATTGTATACACATATAATACTTGTTTCCAAACGAGGGAGACGATTGCAGTGAGCAATGCGATAAAACTTGCTTTAGCCGGTTCTTCAAAGAAAGTGGCAATGGCTTCAAATCCGATATATAACGCGGCAATTACTAAAATGATTGCCACGAGTCCCGAACCGATTACTTCTGCTTTTCCGTGTCCATACGGATGATCTTCGTCAGCCGGTCTTTGGGAGAATCGCATAGATGTCAAGGCGGCTCCGGAAGCGACTACATCTCCTGCGTTATGGAAGCCGTCAGCAAGTAGAACAGGACTGTTAAAGAGAATTCCGACGGTTATTTTTAGTACAGTAAGAATGATATTGCTAATTAGACTGATCCAGATTGCAAAAACTGAAGCGAAAGAGTGGGCGTGTCTAGTAGTCATCATGTAACCTCCAATTGTTTTCCCAGGGAAAGAAAAACCCCTGACAGTTAGTCAGGGGTTTGTTGGTGAAAAATTATATACAGTTGTGTCAATGAAAAATAACATTGTCATCACTCTTTTTAATCGTATTTTAAACCGTACAGTCAATCATAGCACGTTAAAGAAAAGGTAGCAAGAAATTGAAAATGTACTATAAGTGGAATTTATCATGTACTATGGATATTATTGCAAACGAATGACTAAATCATTATAATACAATAAAGTGAATAAAAATACATATGAGAGGTTGATTATATATGAAGCTTTGGGGAGGACGTTTTTCAAGCCGTGCAGATGAAATAATGGAACAGTTCAATACATCATTACCGGTCGATTACCGATTGTACCAGGAGGATATTGCGGGTAGTTTGGCACATGTTACGATGCTTGTTTATAGTGATTTGTTAACGCCAGAAGAAGGCGATGTACTTGTAGAGGGATTGGAATCGATTCTACGCGATATTGAAATTGGTGATTTGCTAATTGAAGGAGATTATGAGGATATCCATTCATTTGTCGAAGTGCATTTGACAGAAAGAGTCGGTGAAGTAGGGAAAAAATTGCACACAGCGAGAAGCCGTAATGATCAAGTCGCGGTGGACATGCGTTTGTACGCGAAGAATAAAGCTGTCAATGTAATGGACGGTCTTCAGGTGCTGATCGATGCTTTAAGTGAAAAAGCGAAAGCGAATAATGTCATCATGCCCGGCTACACTCACTTGCAACGTGCACAAGTGGTCACGTTCGGACATCATCTCGGTGCTTATGTCCAAATGTTCACGCGTGATCGCAAGCGGGTCGGTAATGCGCTGGAACTGCTGGATGAGAATCCATTGGGTTGCGGTGCGCTAGCGGGTACAACGCATGATATCGATCGGAATGTGACGACTGAACTGTTGCGCTTTGCGAAACCTGTCGACAACTTCCTTGATGGCGTAAGTGATCGGGATTATATGCTTGAACTCATGTCTGATTTCTCCATTATTATGATGCATTTAAGCCGTTTAAGTGAAGAATTGATTCTCTGGAGTAGCCAAGAATTTAAATTCATTACGATGGCGGATGCCTATTCGACAGGAAGCAGCATTATGCCTCAAAAGAAGAATCCCGATGCGGCAGAATTGATTAGAGGGAAGACGGGTAGAGTATACGGTTCGTTATTTGCTTTACTTACAACATTAAAAGGTCTACCACTTACGTATAACAAAGATATGCAAGAAGATAAAGAGCAATTCTTCGATGCGCTCGATACTGTGCTCGACTGTATGGAAATTATGGCGAAAATGATCGATACACTTACTGTGAATGCAGATAATATGAAAGCGGCCATCAAAGCGGGCTTTTTGAATGCCACTGAAGTTGCGGATTATTTAGTTAGTAAAGGTACAGCATTCCGTAATGCTCATGAAATTGTCGGCAAGATCATTATTTATTGTGAAGCGGAAAGGAAAGCAATCGAGGATCTGACGGTTCAAGAGCTTGCTGCTTTCAGTCCGGATATTTCGGATGATATATATGCATATATCGATTATGAAAATATATTGACGAAAGGCAATAAAGGACTGATGAAGGAAGTCTAATAAAACAGCCGAGAGGATATTAATCCACTCGGCTGTTTTCATTTTTTCCGTATCGTATAGTCAATCGTCAAAAACGGAAACAAGAAAATCCGCATTGTATGTTTTGCCGACAGCCTTCCATCGGATTCTTCTCTTACGAGGAAGTTTTCCTCTATAGGCAGCTTGAAATAAGTTCCCCATCTGAAAGATAAATAAGTGCCAGCGTCAGATTCAACATTGCTTTTTTGGCTAGTCAGTTGCAAGTCCTCTCCGATTTTATTCAACTCGAGAACACCTGTCATCGTCGAAAAAGGAAGTGGCAAGGCGATATTCATGAAGCTTCTCCCAAACTCGTTCTGATGATGTGAATAGAGGGCAAGGAAGGTTAACCTGTCCCCGATTTTACGTACCCAGGCACGGGTGTTTTTCCGTCGATCCTGTTGATCGAGCATGAGAATGTCCCCAGTCATTTCAACTTCTCTGGAGTGCAGTGGCAAGTTAATCTGCTCCGTTTTTCGACTGATTAATGAATAGATAAACGCAAACGGCAAAAAACAACGATGCCATCGGACTGAGGCGTGCAGGCGGTAATCCATCGTGTTTTCATAGAAATCGGATACGGCAGGGGATACGTGTTTGATATTGTACAACTCCATGTCATCAACGAGTCCGTGATGCTGTCCTACTTTTCCGAGACTAGTAACAGATTGCTTCCCTCTAATTTGACTTATCGGGAATGTGGGCAACTGGAACACAGGAATAGGGACGGACAATGACCATCCTACAATGCCGAAAAGAGCAAATACAACGCAGTTCAGGAAACCATGGAAACGGAGCATGAAATCAATCGTAATAGAAGTCAGCCCAAATCCGTTGCCGAGCACATATAAAAGCGAGAATGCAATCGTCACGGCAAGAGAGGTGAATGATAGGACGACAAACGATTTCTGCAATCGATTTGCAAATGTGGTGCGCCAAGAGGCCATTATAATACCTGCTAATCCGACGATATATAATAGAACTGAAAATAGTTCAATCCACCTGGAAAACGTGATTCCGATGGCAACAATCATCGGAGCAATTAGCAGTAATCCACTGTAAAAATTATAAGAACGAGGTTTGGATAGCCTGCCTAAAAAGCCGATGAAAAGCGGCAGCAGAAATGCAGAGTAGTGGAAGTGGATGGCGGTCAGCCATGTCAGCAATGGTGTAAAACCTGTGTCAATATCCGCTACGTATGCAAAATACCATGCCCCTCCAAGAGCGATATACATCATGGCAAGATCGATCGCAAACTCTTCTATATTTGTGAACCCTCTTTTTAAGAAACGCGTCAATCCGAGCAAAGCGATACAAATTGTGAATGCAAAATAGATAGATGCAAAGAAGACGGGAAACAAGTTTGTTGTCTGCAACAGCGCAATGGACAAATAGGCAGGAATCGAAAAGTAATAATAGTATTTTGAAAGCCATTCAGTCCGCTGCATCACCATTTTCAATGCAATAGGTACATAGACAATCTGGGCGACTGTCAATAATAGATAAGGCCACGGATTTTCAGCGAATAGGGCAATGATCAAAAATAATACCAAATGAATAAAGGCGAATTTACGCATCTTGGACAAACTCTCCTTCATACGAAAAAATAGGTCCGATCAATGGGTTTCTGACGCTTACATGTATGCGGTATACGTCCTTCATCTCATCATACCGTTCTGAGATGGTCGCAAGCCCATGTAAAATCTTCGGGAGTGGAAGTTCAATCTTTCCTAGAACTAGGCGTTGATGCAATGAGTGGATTGTAATTGCACCGTCGATGGAAACGTCAAATGCCAAGTCGGAGTAAATCAAAGCGGGTTCCCCAAGATAGTCTTTGATAACTGAACGGTTGGAATCCATACTCATCAATGCATTAAAATAGCGTTTTTTGGATCCAAAGTAAAAGACCCGTTCCCAGTGCACTTGCTGTTCTCCATGTAATCCCATCATGGCTTCGTTCTTAATCGTAAAAGGAATAGCACTACCCCTTTCAGGAAACAGCAGTTTCCAATGGACACCGAGCTTAAAAATCGGGTACAGCCATGCTGGACCACCTTTGATTGTCTTCATCGTACCAGAGGCTTTAAACGGTTTACCTTCTTCAATTGCATACCGTTTCTGAAGCATCGGATGCAAGCGATAGAAGTCATCACCAAGCACTTTCTCATAAATGGACATGAATTGAATCACCTTTTCCTTTTACAACTTTTTGCTGTTGGTGCATCTCCACTGCTGAAATACCCAATCAATGATAATGCAATTAAAGAAAGATTGAACATAACAGGATTAAAAGGATGCATTGCTGTCTCCGGTACTGAAACAATCGCTGCAACTGTGAGGAGTGGGAAAACAACAAGTTGAAACGCAAATAGATGCTTCTTGCGTTTGTAAACTAGCCAAAACAGACCGAACAGTATTTCAGCGATCCCTATGCCAATGACGATTGCTGTTGCATGGTTTCCAGGTATTGCACTTTGAACCATTGCAAGTTCTTCGGGATGTCTTGCGATAATTTTCGGTATGAGTCCTTGATAGATCCACACTAATGAAAAAAGCATAGCGAGTCCATATGTAATGAAAAACCGTAAATATTGTGACCTGGGTGCTTCATCCTTTTCAAGCCATCTTTTTAGGACATCGAAACTCAAGGCAGTTGCCCAACCCATCAGGGGGCGGAAAACAATAGCGTCAGCAAACTTGCCGACACCAGAAAAATTCGGCTTGTAATCATATTGTGTCAGGAATTTAACGCCTCGATCTTGCGGGATATACTTCCAATAACCTTTTCCTTCTTTAATTGGGGAAAACCATTGATCTGTTCCGAAATGGAGGGAAGAGGAAAGAGGACCGCTCGCTTCGCTTCTTGTACCGACACTTTTCCCCCAGCCCTTGACTGTTATAAATGGTGCAACTTTGCGAATATAGGTAAACTTTTGCGGTTCACCTTCTTTTTTAGGCAAGTAATGAATGGATGAAAATCGTAAATCCCACTGGGCATGCAAATCGGGTTGCTGGGAGGCATCCCAGATATCCTCCATTTCAGTATCGATATCTATTTCAACATAAATTGGTCTTGTTTTCATTGAAATCCACCTCATTGACATGACGTTTTTGGAAAATGAAAGTTACCGTCGGAAATTGCTCATCTTATACACTGGAACCATACCCTGAATAGAAATGAAAAACCTATATTCAATTAAGAAAAAAAGGAGCATGATCTGCTCCTTTTTTCATCCCATTATATGATAGCCCGCATCAACGTAAATAACTTCACCGGTTACACCGCTGGATAGATCGCTTAACATTACAATGGACATTTTAGCGACTTCCTCATTTGTGATATTGCGCTTTAAAGGTGCTTTTTCTTCAATCTGGCTCAAAATTGTATTGAAGGATGGTACTCCTTTAGCAGATAAAGTACGAACAGCACCCGCAGAAACCGCATTTACTCGGATTCCTTGTTTACCAAGATCGTTTGCCAAATATCGCATGGATGCTTCGAGTGCTGCTTTTGCAACGCCCATTACATTGTAGCCGTCAAGTACACGTTCAGCACCGAGATAACTCATTGTGATGATTGAACCGCCTTCCGTCATATAAGGACGTGCTTCCCGAGCTGTAGCAACAAGTGAATAAGCACTTGTATCTTGTGCAAATGCATAGCCGCTTCTCGACGTCTCAACGAAATCATTCTTCAAATCTTCTGCATGTGCAAATGCAACGGAGTGAACGACACCGTGAATTGCTCCTAGTGTTTCACCGATTTGTGAAAATGCATTTTTAATGCTTTCATCTTCATTAACATCACATTGGACAATCATTTTTGCTTCCAATTCATTTTTCTCTAGTGCTTTTTCAAGCTTTACAAGAGAACGTTCTTTGCGATAAGTGAAAATGACGTTTGCTCCGACGTCAAAAAGTGACTTTGCTACTCCCCAAGCGATACTACGCTCGTTTGCCACACCCATGACGACGATATTTTTGCCTTTAAGTTTCAATAAATCTTCCATAATAACCTCCTGAGCCGGTAAAAAATCTATTACCTAATATTAGTACCAGATGATAAATGAATTATACCATACTAATCATCTTTTCAAAACTACTAAAGAAGTTAGCATATAAAGTAGTTGAAAATAAATCTATTAATTTATAAAAATGCAGTTGACTTTATATTTATACATACGTATACTATTCCTAATGATAAAAGGGGTGGCAGTCATGAAGGTAGGAATCATAGGTGCTTCAGGATATGGAGGACTTGAACTTGTCCGTTTATTGCATAACCATCGAGAAGTAGAACATATCGATTTATACAGTTCGTCAGAAGAGGGGACCCAGTTTTCCAGTAAATTTCCCCACTTGTCGAAATTATACGACCGGCCACTCAAACAAATTGAAGAGGTTCATTTGAAAGCTCTTGATGTCATTTTTGCAAGTACACCTGCAGGCGTCACAACGGAAATTTTTCCCCCACTTATCGGAAATGGACCGCGACTAATAGACTTAGCAGGTGACTTTCGGTTAAAAGATCCAGATGTATATGCACATTGGTATGGGAAGAGCCCGCCTCCGAGTGGAGCAATAGCAGAAAGTGCATATGGATTGACCGAGTGGAATAGAGATAGTATCCGGCGAGCGCAACTTATTGCGAATCCGGGGTGCTATCCTACAGCGACACTACTGTCATTATTACCACTCGTAAAAGAGCGGCTCATCGATGCATCGCAACTTATCATAGATGCAAAAAGTGGTGTGTCAGGAGCGGGGAATACACCTGGCCGGATGACGCATTTCAGCGAAACAAATGAAAATCTCTCTATTTATAAAATTCATGAGCACCAGCATATACCAGAAATCGAACAGGGAATTAGCCTTTTCAGTAATGAAAAAGTAGCAGTGACATTTACTACCCATCTCATTCCAATGACTAGAGGAATCATGATAACGAGTTATGCACCTCTCAAAAGTAATGTCACCGAACAACATTTAATCGAATGTCTGAAAGAGAAATATGCACATAGTCCATTCATAAGAATCGTAACCGAAACGGCGAAATTTTGTACAAAGCAAGTGTACGGTTCTAACTTCTGCGATATCCATGTGAAGGTGGATCCGCGTACTAATCGGGCGACGATTGTTTCAGTCATAGACAATGTCGTTAAAGGAGCAGCGGGGCAAGCGATTCAAAACATGAACGTGCAATTTGGACTCGATGAAACAACAGGTCTAACACAAGTTCCGTTATTCATATAAAGGGGGAAAAAATATGGCAGTCGCTGTTCAGCAACTCAAACGTATTTCAGGAAATAATATTGTGACACCAAAAGGGTATAAAGCTGTTGGCATCCATTGCGGACTGAAACATAAAAAATATGATCTCGCGGTATTAATTAGTGAAGTGCCGGCAAGTGTTGCGGGTGTCTTTACGACAAATGCCATTCAGGCGGCTCCGTTACTTGTAACGAAAGAAGTTGTGAAAGAGAACGGGAAAATGCAGGCAATTATTATCAACTCAGGAAATGCTAATGCTTGTACAGGGGCACAAGGCATGGCGGATGCTTTAATGATGCAACAGAAAACGGCAGAGAAATTCGGACTCGCACAAGAGTTAGTCGGGGTTGCCTCTACTGGAGTCATTGGTGAGAAGATGAAGATGGTGCCAATACTTAATGGAATTGAAAAGTTGAAGCCAGAAGCAAGTCTTGAAGGTTCAATTCAGTTTTCACAAGCGATTTTAACGACGGATACAGTTACGAAAAATACTGCCTATAAAACTGTAGTTGATAGCAAGGAAGTAATTATTGCTGGCACCGCGAAAGGATCAGGAATGATTGAACCGAATATGGCAACGATGCTCGGTTTTATCACGACAGATGCTCACATTGAATCTGCTCACTTGCAGCAAGCGTTGAAAGAAGTGACAGAAGTCACATTCAATTCGATCACAGTTGACGGTGATACATCGACGAATGATATGGTGCTTGTGCTGGCTAACGGGCTTGCCGGCAATGAACCATTAACACCCTCTCATCCCGACTGGGCTACATTTGTCAAAGCACTTCATACAGTTGCGCAAGATTTGGCGAAAATGATTGCTAAAGACGGAGAAGGGGCGACAAAACTTATAGAAGTAGAAGTGGACGGAGCGTTGTCTGACAGTGAAGCACGGAAAATCGCCAAAACAGTTGTGGGATCGCCATTAGTGAAAACGGCTGTTTTCGGTTGTGATGCAAACTGGGGCCGTGTCATTGCGGCTGTTGGATATAGCGGAGCATCTGTTGACCCAAATGGAATAACAATAAAAATAGGTGAAACAGTCGTTGTAACGAACGGAGAACCTGCACAATTTTCCGAAGACCTCCTCATGCAGTATTTAAAGCAGCCCGAAGTGAGAATCCATGTGCATCTGAACGTAGGAAGTGGCCAAGGATTAGCATGGGGGTGTGATCTGACATATGACTATGTCCAAATCAATGCAACATATCGATCATAAACGGACCGTCATCAAATTGGGCGGCAGTATGCTGTCAGGTTTGAGCGATGTGTTTTTTTCGAAATTCGTCCAATTGCAAAAGGAAGGTCATGAGCTTGTCATCGTCCATGGCGGAGGGCCGTTCATAAATAGTGCGCTAATTGAAAAAGGTATCAAATCACATATTGACGAAGGTATCCGGGTCACCTGTGAGAAATCGATGGAAATCGTGAAGAGTGTGTTAATTGGTAAAGTGAATACGTCTCTCGTCCATCAATTAAATGATAAAGGAATCAAGGCGATTGGCCTGAATGGATTTGACGGGAATTTATTACCTTGTACGGTGCTAAATGAGGAGCGGTTTGGCTTCGTTGGAAAAATTACGAAAGTAAATGAAGAAGTGTTAGTCAGTCTACTCGAAGCAGGACTAGTGCCCGTCGTTTCATGCATCGGTTCAACTCAATGTGGCACAGCGCTCAATATAAATGCAGACACCGTAGCAAGTGAAATTGCATTGGCACTTCGCGCAAACAGCCTGATACTCGTGACAGATACGCCAGGTATCCAAGTTGGTAATGAAATGCAGCAGAATGCGTCTCCGGCTTCAATTGAACAGTGGATAGTAGAAGGAGAAATATACGGAGGCATGATTCCGAAAGTGAATGCTGCGCTTGCGTGTTTACATGCAGGTATTCCGCAAGTCCATATCGCTGATCAACATTTAAATGGAACAGTTATCGGGTTCGAGGAGGCGCTTATTTGAGTACACTATTTACTAACTACGCACGTCGATCCGTTCATCTCGTAAGAGGAGAGGGGACACGTGTGTACGATGATAATAATAAAGCATATCTCGATTTCACTAGTGGCATTGCAGTCGTTAGTCTTGGTCATGCGCATCCATCAATTGTAGATGCGGTAAAAAAGCAGAGTGAAAAATTATGGCATACATCAAATCTGTTTGAAAGCCCCGAACAAGAGATGCTGGCAAAAACCCTAATGAAAGGTACACCTTTTTCTCGTGCGTTCTTTTGTAACAGCGGGGCTGAAGCAAACGAAGCGGCCATTAAGCTTGCACGCAAACATACCGGAAAGCAAGTCATCATCACTTTCGAGCAATCGTTCCACGGCCGGACGTTCGGTGCCATGTCGGCGACAGGTCAAGAAAAAGTGAAATTCGGATTTGGTCCGATGTTGGAAACCTTCCGGACAATTCCTTTTAATGATAGTCGTGCTCTTGAAGCGGCAGTTGACGAAGATGTGGCTGCCATCATGCTTGAAGTGATCCAAGGTGAAGGTGGAGTGAATACAATCACACCGGAATTCGCTTCCAAAATACAAGAGATTTGTATGGCCAATGGAATCCTTTGTATTGTTGATGAAGTGCAAACTGGAATTGGTCGAACGGGTTCTAAATATGCTTATGAACATACCGTGTTACAACCGGATATTATGACACTGGCAAAAGGATTGGGAGGTGGTTTTCCAATCGGTGCAATGCTCGGGCATGAAAAACTTGCCGAATCATTTGGACCTGGGACACATGGAACGACATTCGGTGGTAATCCGCTCGCAGTGGCAGTGGCGCAAACAGTTGTCGATTATGTGTTTGAAGAAGAGTTTCTAAGTGAAGTTGAACGGAAGTCCACTTACTTAATGGAAAAACTTAAAGATTCTTTGGCTAACAATCATATTGAAATTTTAGGTAAAGGTTTACTTATCGGTATAAGGTGCACAGATGAAGTTACCCCTATTATTAGCATAGCGGAAGAGGAAGGGCTTTTGCTCGTACAGGCAGGTCCGAATGTCATTCGCTTATTACCACCATTAACTGTGTCAGAACAGGAGATTGACGAAGCCATTGCATTACTCACGACATCGATGCGCGTGCCGAGTCAGTAAAGAAGTATGCTTGAATTAATGTGTTCAGTGAAACACCATTCAAACAGGCTATTATAGCCCTTGCAAAAACGGATCTCACGGACTGGGGAGATCCGTTTTTGCATGAGCAATTATCTTCTGAATTGCATTATATCCGATTGAAAGAGCTAGACGCCTTTCACGTGAATATTAGATATGATATGCTCATATAGCATTTAAACATAAAGGAGGCGATTAGATGGATCCAGAGTATCGTTCAAAAAAAATATTATTTACTAAACAGACATTGTTATTAATTATCGGCATTATCTTTATTGCCTCCACACTTCGATCTCCTTTAACATCTGTTGGACCGATTATCGCACCTATTCGTGATAGTTTAGGAATGTCCAATGTATTGGCAGGGTTTTTAACAACGATACCACTCTTGGCTTTTGCAATCATTTCACCGTTTGCTCCGAAGCTAGCCAATCGTTTTGGTATGGAAATCACATTATTTCTCTCATTATGTCTCATTACATTAGGTATTGTCATCCGTTCGATCGGATCCGTGCCTCTATTATTAATCGGTACTTTTTTAATAGGTGTCGCAATCGCATTTGGAAATGTGTTATTGCCAGGCTTATTAAAACTTAGTTTTCCATTACATATCGGTTTGATGACTGGAATCTATTCTGTAGCTATGAATATTTCAGCAACAATTGCTTCAGGCATTAGTGTCCCGATTGTCGAAAAAACCACTTTTGGTTGGCAAGGTGCTTTAGGGATTTGGGCGATTTTATCCGTAATAGCATTGTTCTTGTGGCTTCCGCAATTGAAAGGTCGAGTGAAACTGCCGGCTAAAACGAAGCAGCTGGAAGATGTCAATAAAACTCCGCTTTGGAAATCGCCTACTGCATGGGCCGTTACATTGTTTATGGGATTGCAATCATTGTTGTTCTACTCCACTTCAGCCTGGATGCCTGAAATGCTTACATCGCGTGGCATGGAAGCTGCTCAAGCGGGTTGGATGCTGTCATTGCTACAGTTTTCGCAACTACCTATGACATTCATCATTCCTATTATTGCAGGAAGAGTAAAAGATCAAAGAAGTATTGTTCTTGGTGTAGCTGCCTTATTCATGATTGGATATGGTGGAGTATTAGTAGGAAGTTTCGCATTGACTCCTCTTTGGATGATTGCAATCGGTATCGCAGGCGGATCAGCTTTTGGACTTTCCATGATGTTCTTTACTCTGCGGACAGATACACATATGGATGCTGCACAGTTATCAGGTATGGCACAATCATATGGCTACCTGCTTGCAGCAGGAGGTCCTGTCTTGTTCGGGTATTTGCATGATTTGACGGACTCGTGGACTAGTCCGATGATTATTTTCATTGTAGTCGCATTTCTATTGATGTTTAGTGGATTGGTTGCGGGAAAAAATAAAAAAGTAGTAATATAAAAAGAAGTGCCCGATGGAAATGCAGTTGCATGTTCCGTCGGACACTTCTTTTTCTTTTATTGGATAAAGTCATTATACAGGAGACCTTCGTCGTCCAATTTAATGATTTTCAAGTGCTTATCATTTTTCACATAAACACTCTTATATACTTTTTTACCGCTTTCATCTTCAAAGAGAATGACACGTGTACCTGGATTGTCTTCTTCCACTTTAGAAGTATGTGCAGCCAAGTCAATATTGTCGTCGATAATAGCATATTCTTCAAACGTTGTAAGATCGTCGCCTACAACATCTGCCTGCTCATCTTCAACTTCTGTTGCATCGTCTTCTTCTACGACTTCAGCTGAATCACTATCATCCACTTCAACTTCTGGAGTCGTATCCACGTCTACATCTACCGAATCCTTTGCTTTGTCGTCAGAACAACCTGCAAGTACTAGTAGACCTAGTAAAATGAACAAATACTTTTTCATGATGTTAAACACTCCTTTTTTGTAGTATTTTTCACTTCATTGACATGCGAGTACAAGCAAGTGAAAAGTCATATGTATTATTCGATGAGCGCAAGCCATCAAATAGTGAACATAACAATCTTAATACCCATATAGTATAAAAAGCAAACCAAAGGTGTGTAAGCCGATGTATGACAAGTCTGAGCAACAAGGTAAGACACCATTTACAGTAAGTGATCTATTGAGTGGGAAAGAGCTTGAAATAATTGCGGCGGCTTTATTATTGTCGGGTAAATTAAAAGTAGATGCTGTACAGCTTTACAGAAGTCAGCCGATTATTTTTGTGACACTCGTCGGGTCATTTGATTCTAAGAAGGAAGAAAAGAAAGACACAATGGCAGATTTTCTTGGACGCACTGGAGACCTAGAAGCGAATGAAATGCTTGATCGACTGAGAGAAACGATGAATGGGAGCGATAGGAGGTAAGTGTTTTGTCCGGTAAGAAGGATTTCGACGGAGTCAGCTTCATAAACGCTGTCATCTTAGTATTGTTTTTACTGCTGCTAGTCTTTGGTTCAACAAAACTTGAAGACTTTTCTAGTGTGTAAAAATGCTGCACGCCTCCTATAGGGAGACATGCAGCAAAAATGATTTAGGACAACCTCATTTTAAAATCTTCATACCCAAATTCTTGTATGACTTTAATGTCGCCATCTTTTGTGCTAAGAACAATGGACGGCAGATTCATGCCATTGAATGTATTGTTTTTGACCATTGTGTAATGTCCCATATCCGTGAAGACCAACTTGTCACCAGGTTTTAAAGGCTCATCAAACGAATAGTCACCAATGACATCGCCTGCTAGACAAGTAGGTCCGCCTAATCGGTAAGTAATCATCTTTTCGTTCGCTTTACCCGAACCGACGATTTCAGGACGATAAGGCATTTCCAGAACATCAGGCATATGACAGGATGCCGATGTATCGACTATTGCAATTGGCATGTCGTTCTGCATCGTATCGAGTACAGTCGTGACGAGGAAGCCAGTATTCAGTGCAATCGCTTCGCCAGGTTCCAAATAAACGTCAAGTCCGTATTTGTTCTTCATGAAAAGAATGGACTCTATGAGCGATTCGACATCATAATCAGGTCTTGTAATATGATGTCCTCCGCCGAAATTGATCCATTTCATGCCAGTCAAATACTTGCCAAACTTTTCGTCCACCACTTTGATTGTACGAGCAAGTGTATCCGAATTCTGTTCACACATCGTATGGAAATGCAAGCCGCTTATACCATCCAACTCATCGGGTTCAAAGTTTTCAAGCGTGACACCAAATCGAGAATGTGTGAAACAAGGATTGTACATGTCGACTTCAATCTCCGAGTATTCGGGATTGATGCGGATACCGCATTCAATCGGTTTAGGATCACTTTTCACTTTATCTTTGAAACGTCTCCATTGGTCGAACGTGTTGAACACGATATGGTCCGAGTATTTTAGTATTTCATCGAAATCCGATTCCGAAAAAGCTGGTGCATAGGAATGTACTTCTTTACCCATTTCTTCATATCCGAGCTTTGCCTCAAAAACACCACTTGAAGTGACACCATTTAAATATTGGCCGATAAGTGGATAGACCGAAAACATCGAAAATCCTTTTTGAGCAAGTAGAATTTTGCAACCTGTGCGATCAATAATCGATTTCAGCAATTCAAGATTTTTGATTAACAGCTTTTCATCGACAACATAAGAAGGGGAGGGCACAGCTTTTGGATCAAAGTTCAAGTGCATGTTCATTCCTCCTATCAATCAATCAGCTCAGGGTTGAAGTTTTCTTGCCAAGGCAGGCCATACTTGTTCAATGCGTCCATGAACGGATCTGGATCAAATTCCTCTACGTTAAAGACGCCCGGCTTCTTCCATTTGCCAGTAAGCATCAGCATTGCTCCGATCATTGCTGGGACACCAGTCGTATATGAGATTGCTTGTGAACCGACTTCTTTGTAGCACTCTTCGTGGTCGGATACATTATATACATAATACGTCTTTTCTTCGCCGTCTTTAGTACCTTGGAAAATACAGCCGATATTCGTTTTCCCTTTTGTACGTGGTCCTAGAGAAGCCGGGTCAGGTAATATTTCTTTTAAGAATTGAAGGGGAACAATTTCTTTACCTTCGAACATGATCGGTTCTATGGACGTCATACCGACGTTTTCAAGCACTTTTAAGTGTGTAAGATAATTTTGTGAGAATGTCATCCAGAAACGGATTTTCTTAATGCCTTTGATATTGACAGCGAGTGATTCCAATTCCTCATGGTAGAGAAGGTAGACATCTTTCGGTCCAATTTCCGGCAAATCATATACACGTTTTTCTGAAAGCGGAGGCGTTTCAATGAACTCGCCATTTTCCCAGTAACGGCCATTCGCCGTAATCTCACGGATATTGATCTCTGGGTTGAAGTTCGTAGCGAACGGATAGCCGTGATCGCCTGCGTTCGCGTCAACGATATCGATTGTATGAATTTCATCAAAATAGTGCTTTTGTGCATAAGCGGAAAATACACCTGTAACACCAGGGTCAAATCCACTTCCGAGAAGAGCAGTAAGTCCAGCTTTTTCAAACTTTTCTTTGTAAGCCCATTGCCATTTGTATTCGAACTTAGCTGTATCAAGTGGCTCGTAGTTAGCTGTATCCAAATAGTCAACGCCAGTTGCTAGACACGCATCCATAATCGTCAAATCCTGATAGGGAAGTGCGACGTTTATAACGATGTCCGGTTGGAAGGAGTTGATCAATTCAACTAGCTCGTCCACATTATCTGCATCTACTTGTGCAGTCTGGATTTTTGTTTGCCCTCCGTCAAGCTTCTCTTTCAATGCATCACATTTCGATTTTGTTCTACTTGCGATACAAATTTCTTCGAACACATCCGGAACTTCACAACATTTATGAACGACAACGCTTGCTACTCCACCTGCACCGATAATTAACGCTTTTGCCAATCCAAACACCGCCTATAATTATATTTTAGTTAGTAATTGCTAATAGCAATTCACGCAGTACTTTACAAGCGACTGCAGTCGATACACCACTTTGGTCGTAGACAGGGGACAATTCATTCACATCACACGCTACAATGTTTAGTCCGCTGACCGTCAATATTGCTTGAAGTAAATCCATGAAGCTCACTCCGCCAGCTTCCGGAGTTCCGGTACCTGGGAATACGGAAGGGTCTAAAACATCCAAGTCGATTGTCAAATAGACAGGCTTTCCTTGTAGTTTCTCTGTAATTTCTTGCAATGTATCGAAATTGAATTGATTTGTGTATACATGATCTTTTCCCCACTGGATCTCGCTGCGATCGCCGGAGCGAATACCAAATTGGAAAATTCGTCCATCACCGAGAATATCCCACACTCTATGAATGACTGTTGCATGTGATAGTTTTTCTTCAAGATAATCATCACGTAAATCGGCATGAGCATCAAATTGGATGACGTGCAGATCAGGATATTTCTCTGCTACAGCTCGTACAGATCCAAGGGTAACAAGATGTTCTCCACCGATCATGCATGGAATCTTGCCATCTGCTAGTACTTTGCTAGTAAAATCTTTAATTTGCCCAAGCGCTCGTTCGGTATTACCGAAACTTAGTTCCAAATCGCCGCCATCGAACACATTAATATCCTCAAGGTCTTTATCTTGATAAGGACTGTATGTCTCGATGCCAAATGATTCACTGCGCATCACTTTGCTTGCGAAACGTGTTCCAGGACGAAATGATGTCGTCGAATCGAATGGGGCACCGAACACGACAATGTTAGATTCTTCGTAATCGTTATCACAGCCGATGAATGTTTCAATATTCCTATTCAACATCTTCCAATTGCTCCTTTACATAGTTCGGCAATGCGAACGAACCGACATGGATATCGGTATTATAATAGTGTGTTTGCAATCCGAGATTGTTCCAACGTGCAGCATCCAGATCTGTTAAAGGATCGAATTTCTTGGATGCAAAGCCGAACAGCCAATGACCGGAAGGATAAGTAGGGATATGTAATTGAAAAACTTTACATATAGGAAAGAACCCGATAATCCTTTGGTGGGCACGCTGCATACCTAGGGCGTCTTCTTCGTAAAATGGACTTTCATGTTGATTCACGAGAATCCCTTCCTCATTGAGCGCCTTATAGCAGTTGCCGTAAAACTCTTTCGTGAATAACCCTTCTCCCGGACCAAACGGATCGGTCGAATCAACGATGATCAAGTCATACTCATCTTCTTTTGAACGGACAAACTTCAAGCCGTCTTCAAAGTACAGATGAACTCTAGGGTCGTCCAGTTTAGAAGCGGTTTGAGGGATATACTCTTTGCACACGTCCACGACTAATTTATCGATTTCGACCATATCGATATGCTCTATGGAGTTGTACTTTGTAAGCTCCCTGACCGTTCCGCCGTCTCCTGCACCAATGACAAGCACTTTTTTTATGTCAGGGTTCGTAGCCATCGCAACATGTGTAATCATTTCGTGATAAATGAATTCATCCTTCTCTGTGACCATGATTAAGCCATCCAGTGTCAGTATTTTGCCGAATTCTGCTGTTTGTAAAACATCAATCTTCTGAAATTCACTTTTGCCCGTATAAAGATGCTCGATCACTTTCATCGAAAAACGTGCATTGGGTGAATGATTTTCTGTAAACCATAGTTCCATCACTCAAACTCCTTCACTACGTTAATATTTTCGATTTTCAGATCTTCAGTACCCGTCATGAAACTGCCTTTGTCTTTGCAATACTGGATATAGTTAAGAATTTCTTCTGTTATACGCTCGCCAGGTGCTAAAATCGGTATGCCAGGGGGATAGGCCATGACAAACTCGCTCGAAACCCTTCCAGCACTTCTATCCATCGCCAGTTTTTCTTTTGATGCGTAAAATGCTTCCTGTGGAGTAAGTACGACTTGTGGCTTAATGTATTCATGATCGAACAGCCCGCTTTTATCGGTGCTATATCTTCTTTTAATCTCCGCTAGGGCAGCAACAAGTCGCTCTAAATCTAGATGACGATCGCCTACTGAAATATAGGCGAGAATATTACCGATATCACCGAATTCGATTTGAATATCATATTCGTCGCGTAAAATGTCATACACTTCAATTCCTGGAAGACCGATATCGAGTGTATGTACGGAAAGCTTAGTCGTATCAAAATCGAAAATCGTATCGCCATTTTTAAGTTCTTCGGAAAAAGCATAGTATCCACCGATTTTATTAATTTCCTCACGGGTATACTGGGCCATTCCAATGACTTTGTTAAAGATGTCTTGACCGTTGAGTGCTAAGTTTTTTCTTGAAATATCAAGAGAAGACATTAGTAGATAGGAGCCGCTCGTTGTTTGGGTCAAGTTGATAATTTGACGGACATATCCTTCGCTCACGTCATTATTAATGAGCAGCAGAGAACTTTGTGTTAGTGAACCACCCGATTTGTGCATGCTGACAGCCGCCATATCCGCACCAACGGACATGGCAGATGCAGGCAGATTATCGTTAAAGTAAAAGTGTGTACCATGCGCTTCATCAACCAAAACGAGCATGCCGTGCTGATGTGCCAGGTCCGTAATTGCTTCCATGTTGGAGCAAATGCCATAATAGGTCGGATTATTAATAAGTATCGCCTTCGCATCAGGGTGTTCAATGATTGCCTGTTTAACTTCTTCAACTGCCATTCCAAGTGGAATACCCAATTCCTTATTAACGCCGGGATTCACATATACTGGAATAGCGCCGCTCAATATTAATGCATTGATGGCGCTACGATGGACGTTCCTCGGCATGATGATTTTTTCACCAGCTTTACAAGCAGTCATGACCATCGCTTGAACCGCAGACGTCGTTCCATTGACCATGAAGAATGCATGCTTTGCACCGAATGCTTCAGCTGCAAGATTCTCAGCTTCACGGATGACCGAAACGGGATGAATGAGATTATCGAGCGGTTTCATGGAATTGACATCGACCGTCATGCAATTCTCACCTAAAAAAGCAGTCAGTTCCGCGTTTCCACGGCCGCGTTTATGACCTGGAACGTCAAATGGAACAACTCTCATCTTTTTGTATTTATTTAGCGCCTCCATAATTGGCGCTTTATCTTGTGAAAGAATACTATTCACACTCCTCTCACTCATCATATATATTGGAACCACTGAAAATTTCAATCATCTCTTTACGCAAATTGTTTGTAATATACAGCCTTTCTTTAGGCGGTATTTCATATACATCCGTGTTAAATAGGTAATTCTGGAGATTGATATCTTTTACAAGCAGTTTTGTGTGGAAAATATTTGACTGATACACATTTACATCAATAGCATCATACTTTTGTAATGTTTCGCTATCAATGTAATCCTGTATCGAAGTCATTTTATGGTCCATGAATAACTTTTTCCCTCTATCATCCCGTGTAAATCCACGAACTCGATAATCGGTCGTAATTATATCCGAATCGAAGCTGCCAATGAGATAGTCGAGAGCATTTAAGGGAGAGATTTCTCCACAAGTGGATACTTCAATATCGACACGGAATGTAGCAATCGAATTATCCGGATGGTATTCAGGGTACGTATGGACGGTAACATGGCTTTTGTCTAAATGACTAACAACTGAATCTCGGGTTTTCAGAATTTCTATTGCCCCTAAGTTACAAGATTCATCTATCAATGCGACTGGCAAAGATTCCTCTGTGATGAGGATTGTCACACTGGCGCCTTGCGGATCGTAATCTTGTTTACTGACATTCAATACAGTTGCGCCAATAATTTCTGTGACGTCGTAAAGAATATTTGTCAAACGTTCAGAGTTATACTGCTCGTCGACATAGGCGATATAATCTTTTTGTTCCCGCTCACTTTTTGCATAGCTTACATCATAGATGTTAAAGCTAAGTGTTTTTGTGAGGTTGTTAAAGCCGTACAGCTTCAGCTTATTTTCCAACCCGACTATCACTCCTTAAGTTGTTAAAATCAATCTAATTATAAAGTAAAATAATGGTGAGTCAATACTATTTACAAGCACTTTTATTGTGAAAGTCTAAATCGCAATCTAATTCGTACAATCCTTCCAAGTAGAATGTTTTATGACTATTAACGTTATAGTACATTGTTCTGAAATACAAGTGATAGCATTATTCAGTCAATGCTTCATTTTACAAGCCACACTTGCATACACTGGTTGAAACCAAGCTCCTGAATGGAGGGACATGAATGGATATTTTACAGAAGGTTGAACAGTATCGTGAAGAAGAGAACAAATTGAAATGGGAAGGTACTTTCGCACAGTATTTGGACATTCTTCGAGAACGGAAAGAAGTTGCGCAAACTGCTCACTCAAGAGTATATGAAATGATCAAGAGCCACGGTGAAACAAAGAAAAACGAAAACACGATTTATCATTTCTTTGAAAATGAAATTTATGGTCTTGAGGATACAGTAGAACGTCTTGTAAATGAATATTTCCATCCTGCAGCAAAACGATTGGATGTCCGAAAAAGGATTTTATTATTAATGGGCCCAGTCAGTGGTGGTAAGTCAACGATTGTTACGCTATTAAAACGAGGTCTCGAGCAATATTCCAAAACAGACAAAGGTGCGGTTTATGCCATTAAAGGCTGCCCAATGCACGAAGATCCGTTGCATTTAATCCCAGAGTATTTGAGAGATGATTTTTTTGAAGAGTTCGGTATTCGGATTGAAGGCAGTCTTTCCCCCTTAAATACAATGCGGCTTGAAACAGAATACGATGGACGTATAGAAGATGTATTAATAGAAAGAATGTTTTTCTCAGAAGACAAACGTGTAGGCATTGGAACATTCACACCGTCTGATCCTAAATCACAAGATATTGCTGATTTGACAGGCAGCATTGACTTCTCGACGATTGCTCAGTATGGTTCAGAATCTGATCCGCGTGCATATCGGTTTGACGGTGAACTGAATAAGGCCAATCGAGGAATGATGGAGTTTCAAGAGATGTTGAAACTGGATGAAAAGTTTTTGTGGCATTTACTCTCGTTGACACAAGAAGGCAATTTCAAAGCAGGGCGTTTTGCTTTAATCAGTGCTGATGAACTGATTGTCGCACATACAAACGAAACGGAGTATCGAGCCTTCATATCTAATAAAAAGAACGAAGCATTGCATTCAAGAATTATTGTCATGCCAATTCCTTATAATTTGAAAGTGAGTCAGGAAGAGAAGATTTATGAAAAAATGATTCGTGAAAGTGACATGGCTCACGTGCATATCGCACCACATGCGCTACGGGTAGCTGCGATATTCTCCGTGTTGACTAGATTGAAAATATCGAAGAAACAAGGCATTGATATATTAAAGAAAATGCGTTTATATGACGGAGAGAATGTCGAGGGATTTAACTCGGCAGATTTGGAAGAGTTGAAGAAGGAGTTCCAGACAGAAGGTATGGACGGAATCGATCCGCGATATGTCATTAACCGGATTTCCTCAGCTATGATCCGAAAAGAAGTGGATGCTATAAATGCTCTGGACGTATTACGTTCATTAAAAGAAGGACTCGACCAGCATGCTTCCATTTCAAAAGAAGATAAAGAAGAGTATTTGAATTACATTTCCATTGCACGGAAGGAATACGATGAAATAGCAAAAAAAGAAGTCCAAAAGGCATTTGTCTATTCATATGAAGAATCGGCAAAAACATTAATGGATAACTATTTAGATAACGTAGAAGCTTTCTGCAATAAACATAAAATGAAAGACCCACTCACTGGTGAGGAAATGAGTCCGGATGAAAAGCTGATGCGCTCGATCGAAGAGCAGATCGGAATCTCAGAAAACGCAAAACGGGCATTCCGCGAAGAAATCCTCATACGGATTTCTGCTTATGCGAGAAAAGGTAAACGATTTGACTATCAATCGCATGAACGTTTGCGGGAAGCGATACAGAAGAAACTGTTTGCAGATTTAAAAGATGTCGTTAAAATTACAACTTCTACATCGACTCCTGACGAAACACATTTGAAAAAAATTAATGAAGTCGTTGTTAGGCTCATTGATGAACATGGCTACAACTCAATATCCGCAAATGAGTTATTACGATATGTAGGAAGTCTACTAAACAGATAAGTCTCAATAAGCCGCCATTCGTTGCATATACTAAAAAAATGAGTGGACTGGGGTAGGTGAATGGAAATGAAAGATGAAACAGGTGAATCTTTTATTGTTTCCCAGGAAAACTGGACGCTGCATCGAAAAGGATACCAAGACCAAAAGCGGCATGTGGATAAAGTGAAAAAAGCGATTGAAGACAATTTACCCGATCTTATTAGTGAAGAAAGCATTGTAATGTCGGATGGTAGAGATGTCATTAAAATACCGATCCGATCGCTAGACGAGTATAAAATTCGTTATAATCACGATAAATCTAAACATGTCGGGCAAGGCAATGGCAAAAGCCAAGTCGGAGATGTCGTGGCAAATGATGGCAGTAAAAGTGCAGGTCAAGGCACGGGCAAACAGGCAGGAGATCAGGCTGGCAGTGATTACTACGAAGCGGAAGTATCCATTGCGGAAATTGAAGAGACCTTGTTTAAAGAGTTGGAATTGCCGAATTTGGAGCAACGAGAGCAAGCTGAAATAACAGATGAAGATATCGCATTTAATGATATCCGGAAAAAAGGTCTTATAGGTAATATCGATAAAAAGCGGACGATCATTGCGGCGTTTAAACGCAATGCAATGGAAGGCAATGCGGATATAATGCCCATTTATAATGACGATCTACGTTTTAAAACGTGGGATCCAATCGTCAAGCCGCAATCCCGTGCAGTTGTTCTGATGATGATGGACACGAGTGCTTCAATGGGGAACTTCGAGAAGTATATGGCAAGAAGTTTTTATTTCTGGATGGTGAAGTTCCTTCGAACGAAATATGAGAAAGTCGAAATAGAATTCATCGCTCATCATACACTTGCAAAAGTTGTGTCTGAATCCGATTTCTTTTCAAAAGGTGAAAGTGGTGGAACGATTTGCTCAACGGCTTATGAAAAGGCACTTGACTTAATTACTAAAAAATACAATCCCGCTCGCTACAATATTTACCCGTTCCATTTTTCAGATGGGGAGAATATGTCTTCTGACAATCCGAAATGTCTAACGCTAGTGGAACAGTTAATGGCAGTGAGCAATATGTTCGGGTACGGAGAAGTGAATGCGCATAGCAGATATTCGACCCTCATGACGACGTACAATAAAATTGAACATCCGAAATTCCGTCATTATGTTCTTAAAGAGAATAAAGATGTCTATCACGCTTTGAAGAAATTCTTCTATAAAAGCATGGAGGATTCAGTATGACGAACCATAAAGCTCTTCAACAAGCTACAGCTGAAATTACGGAAATCGCTAAAGGGTTCGGATTGGATTTTTATCCGATGCGCTATGAAATCTGTCCAGCGGATATTATCTACACGTTCGGTGCGTACGGGATGCCGACGCGGTTCAGTCATTGGAGCTTCGGGAAACAGTTTCATAAGATGAAGTTGCAATATGATCTTGGACTAAGCCAGATTTACGAACTCGTCATCAATTCCAACCCGTGCTATGCATTTCTGCTGGAAAGCAACAGTCTTATACAGAACAAGTTGATAATCGCCCATGTGCTTGCGCATTGCGATTTCTTTAAAAACAATGCGCGCTTTGCGAATACGAGACGCGATATGGTCGAAAGTATGACAGCGACAGCTGAACGAATTGCCAACTATGAAATGATTTACGGCAAGGACGAAGTAGAATACTTTTTAGACGCGGTACTTGCGATTCAGGAGCATATCGATCCTTCTCTTGTCAGATGGCGGTATGGAAATGAAGAAGTGGAGCCTGAAGAATCAGAACCGGTCATGAGGAAAACTGCATATGATGATCTTTGGGAATTAGATCATAAGAGAATTGAGTCTAACGCTTTAGAACCGAAGCGTAAGAAAATTCCAGCCACCCCTGAAAAGGATCTTTTGTTATTCATCCTTGAACATAGTCGCGAATTAGAAGAGTGGCAACGTGATATTTTAACGATGATACGCGAAGAAATGCTCTATTTTTGGCCGCAAATGGAAACGAAGATCATGAACGAAGGTTGGGCGACATATTGGCATCAACGGATTATGAGGGAAATGGATTTGACGACAGATGAAACAATTGAATTTGCAACGCTAAACGCAAACGTCATCCAACCTTCAAAAACATCCATTAATCCCTATTATTTAGGACTCAAAATTTTTGAAGATATCGAACGAAGATATGACAAACCAACAGAAGACATGAAGAGGTTCGGAGCTGTACCAGGTTCAGGCAGAAAGAAGATGTTTGAAGTGAGAGAGATGGATTCGGATATATCGTTCGTCCGAAACTACTTAACGAAGGAGATTGTTCAACAAGAAGATATGTACGTATTCGAGAAAAAAGGAAGTCAATACAAAATTTCGGATAAAGAGTACCGCGTTGTACAAGATCGACTTATTGCACAAAGAGTAAACGGAGGGTTTCCATATATCGTAGTGGAAGACGGAGACTATATCCGTAATGGTGAGCTGTACTTAGTGCATAAGTTTGAAGAGACCGAACTTGACGTGCCGTATCTAGAAAGTGTACTGCCTTATGTCCACCAATTATGGGGTCGTATCGTTCACTTGGAGACATATGTGGATAGTAAACTTGTCGTATTTTCATTTGACGGTAAAAAAATTCATAAACGGTTTGCGTAAGTGATTCTCGTGACCGCTGCATCGGAAATTATCGATGCAGCGGTTTTTTCTTTGTTTTGTAATGAAAACGATTCATATTGGGGAACCGCTCAATGTCGCCGCGCTCGTAAACCGTCAAGCTGCGCTCGTAAACCTCGTCGCCGCGCTCGTAAACCGTCAAGTCGCGCTCGTAAACCTCGTCGCCGCGCTCGTAAACCGTCATGCCGCGCTCGTAAACCACCTCGTCGCTCCCGCCTCCCTATGCAAAATAACGGAATCACGATGGATACATATGATATGATGACACTATTCATTCATATACGAAATGGGGAATTGTCATGATTCATATCGGCTTAACTGGATGGGGTGACCATCCTGATGTCTATCAGTCTTCTTCCAATACGAAAGAGAAACTAAAAGATTATAGTAGTCATTTTCCAATTGTTGAACTCGATGCATCATTTTATGCGATTCAGCCCGAGCGCAATATACGCAAGTGGATAAATGAGACGCCTACTGCATTTCAATTCGTCGTCAAAGCTTATCAAGGAATGACTGGCCATTTAAGAGGCAAGTCTCATTATGCGTCCGCTGAAGAGATGTTCGAACAATTCAAACTATCAATTGATCCATTGCTTGAGGCTGGGAAGCTTGCGATGATTCTAATGCAGTTTCCACCTTGGTTTGATTGTACGAAAGAGAACGTGGACGAGCTTAGATTTATAAGACGTCAATTAGAAGGATATGACGTGGCGATTGAGTTCCGTCATCAGTCTTGGTACAAGGAAGATATTCGCGAGAAGACGTTAGCTTTTCTTAGCGGCAATAATTTCATTCACGCTGTTGCAGACGAACCTCAAGACGGAGAGGGCAGTGTTCCCCTAGTAGCGATTTCAACAACTAAAGATAAAGCGTTTCTACGACTTCATGGCAGAAACGTAAATGGTTGGCGTAATCGTACAGGCGACAATGAGGCATGGCGCAAAGTTCGTTACTTATACAATTATTCGGATGAAGAATTGCAAGAAATCAAGTCCGCTATTACACAATTACATTCAACAACGGAGCAAGTATATGTAATTTTCAATAACAATTCAGGTGGCCATGCAGCAGAAAATGCAAAACGCCTTCAAAAAATGATGGGTATTGACTTTGTAGCACTCGCACCTAAGCAACTTGACATTTTTGAGGAGGAATAACGTATGGCGTATATATTATTGGCGTTGATTGGTGCAATTTCAGGTATTATGGGATCGATTGTCGGTCTTGGGGGTGGAACTATTCTTGTTCCACTTACTTTACTGATTGGTATCGATCTTGGATGGATACCCGGTATTACACCACAAAGCGTTGTCGGGATTTCGGTCATCATGATGATCTTCAATGGTCTTTCTTCAACAGTTTCACATATGAAAGTGAAGACGATTGATTATCGGACTGGATGGATTTTCTTTGCGGGTTCGATTCCAGGAACAATGATCGGAGCTTTTGTTAATAAAGGATTGGATCTCCCTTCGTTCAATCTATATTTCGGTATATTGCTCTTAGTTTTGTCAATATTATTGTTGGCGAGAAAATATTTAAAACCGATTCATTGGTTTGTCGACCGAGGGAAAAAAATGGAGTTTATTGACCAGCATGGTGAAACGCATATTTACGGATATCCGATTTGGTTCGCTCTTCTTTTAACGTTCATCATCGGATTTACTTCCGGACTGTTCGGTATAGGGGGAGGAACGATGATTGTCCCTGCTCTTATCTTGCTTTTCTTATTTCCTCCTCATGTCGCAGTCGGTACGTCCATGTTCATTGTCTTCCTTTCTGCAATCGTTAACTCGATTACCCATATTTCACTCGGACATGTGCCGTGGCTTTACGCGCTTGCAGTTATTCCAGGTGCATACATTGGTGGGACGGTTGGTACATTACTGAATAGAAGAATGGACTCAGACACGTTAGTGCTTGTTTTGCGTCTCATGTTGTTGCTATTCGGGTTAAGATCAATCTATGAGGGGATTTGGGGTTAACCGATGAAACACTCAGTAGAAACAATCCATATCTACCATACAAATGATATCCATAGCCACTTTGATAGTTGGCCTCAAATTAGTAAGTATCTCATTTCTCAAAAGCAAAAACATGCGGAAATGCACGAAACAAGTTTCCGCTTTGATATCGGGGATCATGTTGACCGATTTCATCCTTTTACGGAAGGGACATCAGGAAAAGGAAATGTTGCATTGCTCAATCAGGCGGAGTATGATGCGATAACGATTGGGAATAACGAAGGGATCACATTGTCGAAAAAAGCATTGAATGAGCTTTACATAGGAGCAGATTTTGACGTTGTTCTTTGTAATTTGAATGACTCGGATCGGTTCACACCGAAATGGATTAATCGTTATAAAATCTATGATTCGGAGCAAGGTATACGAATCGGTGTAATTGGTGCAACTGCGATGTACGAACAATTTTATTCGCAACTTGGTTGGGTCATTACTGAGCCACGCAGTGAGCTAATAAAAGTCGCCCGTGAGATTCGCGGAGAAGTGGACATTATTATCTGCTTATCACATATGGGCATTCACGAAGACCGATTGTTAGCTGAGGAAAGCGAAACGATCGATGTCATTTTAGGCGCTCATACGCATCACCTCTTCACAGAAGGGGAAATGGTGGATGAGACCTTATTAGCGGCAACTGGAAAGTTCGGAGAATATGTCGGGCATGTTGAAATACTATTTGATAATCAAGCTGAAAAAGTGGTTGGCAAGAAAGCGTCTGTCATACATGTTCAACAGTTACCCACCGATGAAGAAGATAGGAATGAAGTTCACAAATTGATGGTGGCAGGCTATGAAGCGATGGATGAAAAAGTTTTTTACAATCATACTGCGCTTCGTCAGGAGTTATTCGGACCTAGCGCATTGGCCACATTTTTCGGCGCTGCGTTGCTTGCCTATACAGAGACTGATTGCGCCATGTTTAACGCGGGAATCTTTCTCGGTAACCTGGAAGCCGGATGGGTCACGAAACGTCATTTGCACGCTTTGCTACCCCATCCCATCAACCCATGTATCATTACGTTGGACGGTGCTGAACTGCAAGAAGTATATGCATTATCAACTACTCCTAATTGGCCAGAAACAGAGATAAAAGGCCTTGGCTTTCGCGGAACGATAATGGGCTCAATGATGTATGAAGCTCTTTATCTGAATGAAGAGGGGGAGCTGATTGCAGGCGGACGAATTGTTAGACCTGGTAAGACCTTCACACTGGCAACACTCGATATGTTTACATTCGGTTATTTTTTTCCGCTACTGAAAGATGCGCCAAAAGAGTACGTCATGCCTGAATTAATCCGTGATATCGTCGCATGGTACGGCAAAAAACTAGCCATGGATTCTATGGGTTACCTTGACGGAAATGAATGAATATCCCTGAATGAACCACTTCTGGTCTGCATATAATTATGCAGGAGGAGTGGTTTTGAGATTTCATGGGCAATCACCCCGTAAATTTAACAAAAGAAACAGACAAAGTTATCGCTATCCAAATCACAGACCGATGCGAAAACGCCGTTGGTTACCGATTCTCTTTCCCGCATTTGTGTTAACAATCATCATTTTTTTATACAGTGTTAATGCAAAGCTGACGCCGATTTATATGAATTATGCAGAAGTGCAAACGGAAAAAATCGCAGCGCATGTCATTACACAAGCGATAAAATCCCGTTCCACTGAGATTTATAATGAAAATAAAATTATTGAAAGTGTACCAACCGACTCACCAGGAATGGTGACGAATACGCTCAATACAGAAATCATCAGTAAAACAATGGCTGAAATACAGAGCCTTATTGAAGCTCACTTGGAGCTTGCAGAGCGTGGACAGTTAGAAATGCTTCCGCTTAGTGAAAATATTAAATACGATCCCGAAGAGATGGAAACGTATGGTGGTGTCGTGTTTTTCGTACCGATGGGTCAGGCGACAAATATACCTTTGCTTGGAAACTTAGGACCCAAAATCCCTATACGTTTCCATGTTATTGGAGATGTTCAAACAACTATTGAGAATGAAATAGAAGAATTCGGCATTAACAATGCTATTGTTACGGTAAATGTCATTGTCACAGTTAATGTGCAGATTATTGTTCCATTAGCAACAAAAAAAAGTGTCGTCCAGCAAAAGATCCCGGTAGCAATAGGTCTTATCCAAAGCCCTATTCCACAAATTTATAATCGTGGGGATGGCAATCCGCCGCAGATTGAAGTGCCATTACCTCTAAAAGGGCAAGAATAATCTGTTAGTTGTCAAGTAAGATGAAACCTGTTATTGTTGTGAAACAAGAGGAACACCGATTAGGTAGAGGCTGCAGAACTTATAAGTACTGGACGTTAGATTGACATCTTTGATCGTTCGTGAAAGGAAGTTTTGCCGAAGTATGAAATTGGATTGTCAATCCATTCATATTGGGGTTATTTCGAATAGGAATGACACTGTCATGCATAGGTGCATGATGAGCTACAGATCGTACGTTGGATAAAGCTATTTTGGATTATCAAACAAACGACATGTAGAAAAAGCCGATGCCTGATACACATTAAGTGTGTAATAGGCATCGGTTTTTTCTATCTCCTATTTGTTCTTAAATAACATAAAGATTGAAGGAGGAAAAGAGTATGATAGGCACTTGGGTTTCAATATTACCACCACTGATTGCAATTGTGATGGTACTAGCAACAAAGAGGGTTCTTTTATCTCTTGGATCAGGAATTTTAACTGCGGCTTTATTAGTTGCATCATTCGGACCGGTTGAAACTGTGAAAAATGTTTTGACAGCATTGACAGTCTCTTTTTGGGCAGACGGTGGGTTGAATACATATAATATATTCATCATGATATTCGTCTTATTATTAGGTGTTATAACGGCATTTGTCAGTTTATCAGGAGGAAGTAGGGCTTTTGCAGAATGGGCTGTTCGACATATTAAAACTCGACGTGGTGCTAAATTATTAACAGTGCTTCTTGGGTTACTCATTTTTGTAGACGACTATTTCAATGCTTTGGCAGTTGGACAAGTATCTCGGCCGATTACAGATAAGCACAAAATTTCACGTGCTAAACTCGCTTATTTCATTGATTCGACATCAGCTCCAATTTGCGTCATCTCACCGATTTCAAGTTGGGGGGCTTTCCTCATTGGACAGTTGGCACTAATTTTAGGAGCTACCGCCGCTGTCAATTATTCACCATTATCTGCGTTCCTAATGATGGCACCGATGAACTTTTATGTCGTTGCAACATTGGCTATGGTATTTTTCTTCGCATGGACGAACATCGATTTCTTTGCGATGAAAAAGCATGAAGAAGCTGCTCAGGCAACTGGCCAATTATTTGATCCTGAAAAAGAGATTCCAGGTCAATTAAAAGAAGATTTTCCAGAACATAACTATGGACGTGTCATGGATTTAATAGCACCGATATTGACGTTAGTTGCAGCGACACTAGGAATGATGGTTTGGACTGGACATAGCGCGGCACAGACGTGGGATATTTGGGCGATTTTCGAGAATACGAACGTTCCATTATCTTTGGTGACAGGTGGCCTCATAGGCACTTCATTGGCAGCAATTCTTTATATTGCACAAATGAAACGCAATGAAACGGCTTCTTTTCGGCTAGTCGGGAAAGCCTTGACTACAGGAGTGAAAGCGATGATGCCAGCCATCCTCATTTTGCTGTTAGCATGGGGATTGACACATCTGATCGATATATTGGAAACAGGACCTTTCTTATCGACAGTCGTCGAGAAATCGAATATACCTGTGAACTTCCTTCCTGTCATCATGTTCATTTTAGCAGGGTTGATGGCGTTTTCAACAGGTACATCATGGGGGTCGTTTGGAATATTGCTTCCGATTGCTGGTACAATCATGGTGAATGCAGCGCCTGAACTATTGTTGCCTGCATTATCTGCTGTTCTTGCTGGTGCTGTTTTTGGAGATCATTGTTCACCAATCTCGGATACGACAATTCTGTCCTCTACCGGAGCAGGTTCAAACCATATGGATCACGTTGCGACTCAGTTGCCATATGCACTTATCGCAGCCTTAATCGCCTCGTTCGGCTATATAGTTCTAGGATTGACAGGTTCTGTTTGGTTAGGTTTAGTTGCAGTAATTGTGACGATAGTTGTATTATTCACAATTTGGACAGCGAAAAGCAAGCGAACTGTAAAAGTAACTACATGATTTTAAGCGTATATCTGTCATGGCTAAGCATTATAGCCATGGCAGATTTTTTTGTCTACACATATATAGCTTTCCCATATCATATAAGTTTAGAAGAAGTTCGTTTATGATTTAGCTTTAAGTTAGCCAATTACTTAACGAGACATTAACTATTCCGTAGATTTATTTTATAAAAATAATTTTGACAACAACACATAAGACGTATATACTATCTTTAAGATTATATAATAATCTGAAAATACTAATGTATTACCAGAATCTAAGGGAAAGGGGAGTTATTATGGAACAGCGTTCGCAGTGGGGGACACGTGCCGGTTTTATTATGGCAGCAGTCGGTTCGGCAGTCGGTTTAGGAAATATATGGCGTTTTCCATATGTTGCTTATGAAAACGGCGGAGGGGCATTTTTCATACCTTATTTATTTGCATTATTAACTGCCGGAATTCCAATTTTAATTATGGAATTCACTATTGGTCATAAGTATCGTGGGTCAGCTCCATTATCATTCTTCCGTATGAAAGGAAAAGGTGCGGAGTGGATTGGCTGGTGGGGAATATTCGTTTCATTTGTCATTTCGACATATTACGCTGTAATTATTGCCTGGGCAATGAAGTACACAATCTACTCCTTTAATTTGAAGTGGGGAGATGATACAGGCGGTTTCCTCTTTGGAGACGTATTAAATCTTGCGGATAATCCAGGAGAAGTCGGAGGCCTTGTACCAGGAGTTGCATTACCGCTATTGCTCGTATGGGCGATTGCTTTCGTCATCCTATTAGCGGGCGTTAAAAGAGGTATTGAATTAGCAAATCGGATTTTCATTCCGACACTTATTGTTGTATTCCTCCTCGTCGTTATTAGGGCTGTCACGCTCGACGGTGCTGCACTTGGGCTGGATGCTTTATTCAAGCCGGATCTTAGTAAGCTTGCCGATTCTACAGTTTGGGTAGCCGCTTATGGGCATATATTCTTTAGTTTATCAATTGCTTTCGCAATTATGATCACATACTCAAGTTATTTACCTAAAAAATCCGACATTACAAATAACGCATTTATTACGGGCTTCGCGAACTCCGGTTTTGAATTGTTGGCTGGAATTGGAGTGTTTGCTGCTCTAGGTTTCATGGCATCTCAGTCAGGTGTACCCGTTTCTGAGGTTGCGTCTGCTGGAGTCGGTTTGGCTTTCGTTGTATTCCCTAAAATTATAAATGAAATGCCAGGGATGAGTGGACTGTTTGGAGCTTTGTTCTTCCTCTCACTTGTCTTAGCCGGAATCACTTCCCTCATCTCTATTTGTGAGACGTACATTGCCGGTTTCTCTGAGAAATTCAATATTTCGCGTAAAAAAGCAGTCGTCTTCGGTGTAGGATCTGCAGCAATTATTTCAATGTTGTTTGCTACACGCGGCGGATTATATTTCTTGGATGCTGCAGATTACTTCATTAACCAATTTGGAGTTGCAGCTATTGGATTGATTGAAGTGATAATGATTGCTTGGGTGTTTAGAAAGCTTGGCGTTTTCGAAACACATGCTAACGAAATTTCAGATATTCGAGTCGGAATGCTTTGGAAAATATGTCTAAGCGTTATAACGCCATTAGTTCTCGGATATATGATGATTGACTTATTCCGAAAGAATATATTGAAATTGCATGGTACGGATAATGGTAACTACGAAGGCTATCCAGATGCATTCATCTTCCAGAGTGGTTGGCTAGTTGCACTGTTTGCTATCGTTATGGCAATTATCTTTACAATGATGAAGTGGAATAAGAAGACGACGGATTCCACAGACTATGATAATCGATAAGGAGGATTCGCAATGAGTGGTGCAGCTATATTCATGATGATTCTAGGGATCCTCGTTCTTTGGGGAGGACTTGCCGGAAGCATCTTCTACGCAGTCTCAAAATCAAAAGGCAGAGCGTAACCGTAAATTGTTACCAGAAAGAAAGCGTCTTGAAAAAGGCGTTTTTTTTTGTGCATTCCAGCTGATAAATACTCGCTTTCAGTACGAATTCAATAGTTGTTCGTAGTCAGAATTTATGTTACATTGGCTGAAGAGGCGAAAGCTGAAAAAGATGGTAGGAATGGAGTCGGTTGCAGTGTCTTGTAGGCCAGAGATTGGAAAAAAAGTAGAACATGTCCGTAAGCCTGATTGGCTGAAAATCAAGTTGAATACAAATGACAACTATACAGACCTTAAAAAATTGATGCGCGAAAAAAACTTACATACGGTTTGCGAAGAAGCACGTTGCCCGAACATCCATGAATGTTGGGGAGAGAGACGTACTGCGACGTTTATGATTCTTGGTGCAATCTGTACGCGAGCATGCCGCTTTTGCGCAGTGAAAACTGGATTGCCTAACGAACTCGATCTTGCGGAACCGGAACGTGTAGCAGAATCTGTCACATTGATGAATTTGAAACACGTTGTAGTGACAGCTGTTGCTAGAGATGATCTGAAAGATGGCGGTTCAGCGGTGTTTGCTGAAACAATTCGTGCAATTAGACGTAAAAATCCATTTACGACGGTAGAAGTATTACCTTCTGATATGGGAGGAGACAAAGATAATCTTCAACGTCTTATGGATGCGAAACCAGATATTCTTAACCATAATATTGAAACAGTACGTAGGCTGACTCCTAGAGTCCGTGCGCGTGCTACTTACGAACGTTCTTTGGAACTGTTACGACGTGCCAAGGATATGTATCCAGACATTCCTACGAAATCGTCGTTAATGCTTGGATTAGGTGAAACGGTGGAAGAGATTATTGAAACAATGGATGATTTACGTGCTAACAATGTAGATATTATGACAATTGGCCAATATTTACAACCTACTAAAAAACATCTAAAAGTGCAAAAGTACTATACACCGCAAGAGTTCGGTGAACTACGCGAAATTGCGATGACTAAAGGGTTTTCACATTGTGAAGCAGGCCCACTTGTCCGTTCAAGCTACCATGCTGACGAACAGGTCAATGCTGCAGCGAAAGAGAGACAACGAATCGGAGACGAAATGTTGAAGTCCACAGTTAAAAGCTGAGATGGCGGTGAGACACATGGTGACAATTAACAATTTTGAATATGAAATCATAACGAATTACCGTGAGGGATTCAATGAAGAGGCACTGAATGCGAGGTTCAGTGATGTCCTTTCAAAATATGATTATATTTTAGGTGACTGGGGTTATAGCCAGCTTCGACTAAAAGGATTTTTTGATGATAAAAATCCGAAAGCAACGTACGAAACAAAAATTAGTACATTGCAAGATTATATTTATGAATACTGCAATTTCGGATGTGCCTATTTTGTTCTTCAGAAAACAGGTAAAGTAAAACCGACAGTAGCAGAAGAAGTAGAAGAAGAGTAATTTATATAACCGCCCCGCAAGCACACAGTTGCTTACGTGGCGGTTCATTTTTTAGTTGAATATGGTATGATGAAAAGTGCATTTACACATTCAGGAGGGGACAATTTTGTATTTTATAGATCGAACTAAAATCAATGAAACGCTTACTTATATGGAAAGTTTATTAGCATTATTTGAAGGTCATCAAAAGTGGAATGAAGATAAAATTCATTCTTTGGCACTTGAAAGGATTGCCCATACTATCGTTGAGTCAATTATAGACGTCGGTAATTCCATGATTGACGGGTTCATTATGCGTGATCCAGGTAGTTACGACGATATTATCGATATTATGGAAGATGAAAAAGTCATTTCAACAGATATGGCAGATCCCCTGAAAAGAGTAATCGGCTTACGCAAAATGATCGTACGTGAATTTGTAGAAGTTGATAACGACGAAATCGAGTCCGTATTAACTGAGACAAAAGAAGTGATAAAAGAGTTTCCTTCCAAAGTACGATATTACTTGGAAAATGAACTTGGACCTATTTCGGCATTTAGCCCGCTGGAGCAATAAATATGCAACAATATAAAGCGGTTTGTCTGGACCTTGACGGCACTGTTTATAAGGGAGCAAAAGTCATACCAGAAGCTCTTCATTTCATTGAAAAACTACAACAAGATGGAATTGAGCCATATTTTGTTACAAATAACTCTTCGATGACTGCTGAACAGTTCACTCAAAAACTTTCCGCAATGGGTATAGCAACTCATCCGAACCAAATCATGACGTCGTCTCTTGCTTCTGCGAAGTATTGTAAAGAGCATTATGACGGTGCAACAGTCATGATGATTGGTGAAGTAGGTCTTAAAGCGGCATTGCAGGCTGAAGGTATTATTATAACGGAGTCCAATCCAGATGTTGTTATTGTAGGTATCGATCATGATATTTCATACGAAAAATTAACGCAAGCGAGCTTGGCTATACAAAGTGGTGCACACTTTATCGCAACGAATAAAGACAAGGCTTTGCCAACTGAAAGGGGACTCGTACCAGGTAACGGATCTTTTGTGAAACTGTTGGAAACGGCGACAGGTGTTGAGGCGCTTGAAGTTGGAAAACCGGCATCTCATATGTTGCACTTCATCCAACAAAAAGGCTATCGGAAAGAAGAAATGATTATGATTGGTGATAATTATGATACCGATATACAAGCAGGAATACGTTTTGGTATTGATACAATCCATGTAGGTGGTGGAGTGACATCTGTTGAGGATGTTTTGAAGAAGATGCAACAACCAACATATATGTACAAGACACTTTTAGACTGGCATAAATAAAAAAAGTAGCGAGTAGGCAAGTTGGCCAATTCGCTACTTTTTTACTTTTAAAAATATTTTATCGCTTTAGAAAAGAGGATTTTCCTCAATGAACTTATAGATTTCTTCCGTCAGTTCTTCAGCAGTGTCCGCTTGTACGACTTCACCATTCACAAGTGCATAGAGAGAATCGGCACATTTCGTACAATAGCTCAAACAACCATATTCCAAAACATCTATATTCGGATCTCTTTCCAACGCTTCCAACGTTTTTTGTGAACCGTTGGCAAGATTACTTATACAAAATTCTACGATCGGATTCAAAACGATCACCTCACCTATTTGAAATGCTACTATTTTTTTCTGTGCGCGTCAATTTCCGTGTCTTATTGTGAAACATCTCACAAACTGTTATAATCACTAATGTGAACAATACGGAAAAACGACAAATAAAGGAGACAACTATGAGAAAACTAGTATTATTAGGTGCAGGTTACGGTAATATGCGCATATTACTTCGTCTGCTCAATAAAGAATTGCCGGCTGATCTCGACATTACACTTATTGACAGAACACCATTCCACAGCCTTAAGACTGAATTCTATGCTCTAGCAGCAGGAACGTCGCCAGATTCCGACATTCGTGTAGCGTTGCCGAAACATGAAAAACTGACTGTTATTGAAGCGGAAATACTCGAAATTGATTTGGAAGATAAAGCAGTTCTCCTCGGAAATGGCGATGCTGTCCGATACGATGAACTTGTTATTGGTCTCGGTTGCGAAGATAATTATCATGAAGTACCTGGAGCGGCTGAGTATACAGATAGTATCCAGACGATAGGGAAATCGCGCAATACGTACAAAAAACTACAAGGACTCGGTGGCGGTGCAACTGTCGGTATCGTAGGAGCTGGATTAAGCGGTATTGAACTTGCAAGTGAACTTAGGGAGAGTCGTCCAGATCTTAAAATTAAACTGTTCGACCGTGGTCCCCGTATTATGAAAGATTTTCCGGAAAGGCTGAGTAACTTTGTAAAAGGCTGGTTCGATAAACATGAAGTCGAAGTCATCTCAAACTCCAACATTACGGAAGTGGGCGAAAAAGTCCTCTACAATCATGAAGAGAAGATACCGGTTGACGTCGTTGTTTGGACAGCGGGTATCCAACCTGTAAAAAGCGTATTGGACTTAGAAGTCGAGAAAGATCGTGGACGGGTCATACTTAATCAATATCATCAGATTCCAAACTTTGAAGAAGTTTATGTTGTAGGTGACATAGCAGCCTTACCACACGCTCCAAGTGCTCAACTGGCGGAGGAGCAGGCTGAACAAATCGTGAAAGTCCTACGTTTAGTATGGAATAACGAAGCATTACCTGCTGAAATGCCTGAAATTAAGCTTAAAGGATTTATGGGTTCTTTAGGAAAGAAACAAGGTTTCGCTTATCTAGCGGATCGTACTGTTACAGGAAGAATTGCGAGACTGTTAAAGTCAGGCGTTCTGTGGATGTACAAATGGCATAATGGTTAATGAAGAAAATCCCTCACATGCTTTTAAGCATACTGGAGGGATTTTTCTCATTTATCGAATTCAATTATCATTCGTTAATCAGCTTTGGGCGACGTAACCGTGTTTTTCAAGAGCAGTAAAAACAGGCTTCAGTTGGATATGTCCCTCACCAATCACTTCATCTGCAATAATAACTAGTGGATAGAAAAATTCATCATTCAATACTTGCTCGGCAATCTCTTTCTGTTTGGCATCTGTAAGGTCAGATTCGATATCAATGTATTCGATTTCAAAAGGCTGTTCAGGATACTTTCGACCGATAGCAGCTTGTAGCCATTCGTACGTATCCTTGGACGAAGGCGAATTGACACAGCTTGCACAGATGATATCCGCCCCATAAATTTCGATTTTCACTTTGTTTGTACTCAATGAAATAACCCCTTCCATCTTCTCTATTGGATTTTTTTCTTAATCCAGTTTATAATAAGTATAATGAAAGGGGAGACATAAAACAATGACAGATACAGCAATGATGGAACCAGTACAAGAAGTTTTGAATAAATTACGTCCATTCCTACTTAGAGATGGTGGAGACTGTGAATTAGTTGATATCGAAGAGGGGATTGTAAAGTTGCGTCTACTAGGCGCTTGCGGCACATGCCCTAGTTCAACGATTACATTGAAAGCCGGCATTGAAAGAGCACTGCTTGAAGAAGTGCCTGGCGTAGTAGAAGTAGAACAAGTATTTTAATTATCACAAAAGCGGACTGCTAATCAGTCCGCTTTTGCTATTACTTGCTCTCTTTTTTCGCGAATTTCCTGCCAACGTTCTTTTGCCATTTCGATAATATGAGGTTCGGTTGAAGTACGTTGACCTTCTATCACTTTGGAGAAATTACGTGTTGCTCCTTCAGCATCACCAATTTGATGGGAAAGCTCTGCTATCATATAGAGCACCCTTGTTTCAGACATCTGCGTACCGACATGATCGCCTTCAGAATAAGCTTCTGTGTATAAGTCTCGTGCAATCGACCGGAATCTTTTCTCTGTGTCGTATTCTTGTAAATCATTGTACAGCCAAGCAATTCTTAATGTAATTCCTGCCATCGTCAACGATTTTTCCTTTTTGACACTTGCACTTAAGTAAGCAAGTTTATACGCTTCGATTGCTTCCTCTATTGTTCGTCCATTTCCAAACGATCGACCACTCCATAAGGAAGTAATGGTGTCCGTAATTTCCTTTTTAACACCTGGAGCAAAGTAAGTTGAAAAATCATCTGTATATGAAAATCCGCAATGTGGGCAAACAGCGACATTATACAATAATGGATTGATCGCCATATCCGCATAAACAGGTTTAAAATCAGTATCGTGTTTTTGAACACGCACAAACCGTGAGCGAATCTTAGTTGTAGTAAATTTCTCCTTGCAATTTATGCACTCCATTTTCTTCATGTATGCAGGACTTATCTCCATTCCTATTCATCCTTTCGTACTATTATTTCTATTATACATTATATCGGCTCGTTTGGAGTAAATATGATTGCTTATTGACTAAAAAGATTGTTATGATAAAGAAAAGTGGGAAGGTGGATGTAAATGACACAATACGTTGAAATTACTGAATCTGCTGCATATCATGTGAAAGAAATGATGGCTCATAATGGTGAAGAGAATTCATTTTTGCGCGTCGCTGTTAATGGCGGTGGTTGCAGCGGTTTGACATATGGTTTAGGTTTTGAGGAAAATAAATCTGATGAGGATTATATGCTAACTCAGCATGGTATAAATATTGTTTTGTCAAAAGAAGATGCAGACATACTTGAAGGTACGATAGTGGACTACAAAGAGTCGTTAATGGGCGGCGGATTTACCATCGAAAATCCAAACGCCATCGCTTCATGTGGTTGTGGAACTTCATTTAGAACAGCAAAAAAAGTAGGAACACCAGAAGTATGTGAGTAAAAAAAGACCCTTTCTTCAATCGACTGATTCTCTCGATGAATCACTTATTTGAAGGAGGGTCTTTATTATTATCTAAAATTATATATTTTAATATTAAAGGGTTGAAAATCCCTAGTAAAAGGGCTACTATTGTAAGGTAGAAGTTTGTCGAATATAGACAAATGCCAGGACTGAGCAAAACGTCGTATGAACCGATTGTCAACGGACCCGGCACATAATAAATTAAAAGGTGGTTTCGATTTTCGTGAAAAGACCGACAATCTTAGTATTAGGTGCGGGTTACGGCGGTTTATCCACAGTCGTCAACTTGCAGAAATCCATTGGTGCTGACGATGCAAATATCGTACTGATCAATAAAAATGAGTACCATTACGAATCCACGTGGTTGCATGAAGCGGCTGCAGGAACTTTGTCACCTGAACAAGTTCGTTATGACATCAAAAATGTCATTAACGAAGGCAAAGTGAAATTTGTTCAAGCTGAAGTGACGGCTATCGATATTCCTGGAAAAGTCGTTACGACTAATGTCGGAACGCATACGTATGACTATCTTGTCATCGGTTTAGGATTCGAAGGTGAAACATTCGGCATTACAGGTCTTGACAAGTATGCATTGTCTATTGCTAACGTAAAAGCTGCTCGCCAAATCCGTGAGCATATAGAATACCAATTCGCAACATGGTCACTTGATGAAGTGAAGGACGATAGCCGTTTGACAATCGTTGTCGGTGGTGCTGGATTCACAGGGATTGAATTCCTTGGTGAACTTGGTAACCGTGTACCTGAACTTTGTGAAGAATTCGATGTTCCGAAAGAAAAAGTCCGTGTAATCTGTGTTGAAGCAGCGCCTATGGTGTTACCAGGATTCGATCCTGAACTTGTAGATTATGCTGTAAGACAATTAAAATCTAAAGGTATCGAATTCTCGATTGGAACTCCAGTTGTTGAAGCGACTCCTGAAGGCGTTAACATTAAAAAAGGCGAAGATGAATTTGAATTCATCAAAGCTGGTACTGTCGTTTGGGCAGCAGGTGTCCGAGGAAACCGTCTTATCGAAGAGACAGGTATCGAAAACATGCGTGCACGTGTTAAAGTCGACAAAGATCTTCGTGCTCCAGGACATTCTGACGTATTCATCGTCGGTGACTGCGCATTGATGATTAATGAAGAGACGAACCGTCCTTATCCACCAACTGCACAAATTGCTATGCAACAAGGTGATATGTGTGCAAACAACATCATCGCGCTGATGAAAGGCGAACCAACATCTGAGTTCGTGCCTGATCTAAAAGGAAGTATTGCTTCCCTTGGTGATGACGATGCAATCGGTGTTGCTTTCGGTAAGAAATTGTTCGGTAAAAAAGCTTCCTTCATGAAGAAGATGGTTGATAACCGTGCTCTATATCTGATTGGTGGAGTTGGGCTTACACTTAAAAAAGGTAAATTCAATCTACTTAAATAATTGTTATCGTTTATGCCTCAAAACACCTGCCCGTAAAACGGCAGGTGTTTTTTTCAAGATGAAAGGAAATAGAGGAATAAATCGAGCGACAACTGAACTCATTAGTCATCAAAAAGTACGCATTGGTAGTAGTTAGTGAAACGGACATAATTCCGTCACGGGGCATTTGATTGAAAGCTTGTAGCCATTGTTGTAAAATGGTGAGTGGAAAGCGGAGGTAGAAAAATTGGGAACAATTTCATTGACGCATGTCGTCTTATCCATACTTATTTTTATGGTCATGTTTTTTGGAATAGGTTTCTTGTTGAACATGTTACTTCGTATGACATGGTTAATGGCTATTATCTATCCGATTGTCGTCATTTTAATTATCGATGAAGTTAGAGTGTATGAGTATATTACAAAACCAGGCTATGCTTTTGGAATGCTTGGCGATAAAATACTCTCCCTTCATGCTGCGGATATTATTATTTTAACTGCCGGATTGGTCGGAGCGATTATTTCAGGTTTTGTCATGAAGATATTGCGTAAACAAGGTTATCAGATGTTTTAATCGATACGAAACAAAAAGCGCTCCCTTAAGGGAACGCTTTTTTTATGCTACGATGAATGTGTACGTAATGATAGAAATGAGAATACCCGTGACAGAACCGGCAAACACTTCACTCGGTTTATGACCAAGGAGCGTTTTTAACTCCAAAATCTTTTGTTGTCCATCTTTTTGTGGCCAACCTTTCACTTCTGTAACGAATGTTTGAATGTCTAAGCGCATCTGATTAATAATTAGCGCTTGCTGTCCTGCCTGATACCGGATACCTGTCGCATCAAACATGACGATAACAGCGAAAATAGCGGAAACAGCAAACATAGGTGAATCAAGTCCGACCTCATAAGCGATGGCGGTAGTCAACGCAGAAACTGCTGCAGAATGGGAACTTGGCATTCCACCTGTAGACGTCATCAATTTCCAATCCAATTCTCGTGTCAATAAAAAATGAATAGGGATCTTCACAAACTGCGCAAAAAATATAGCGAATAAAGCCGCAAGGAGCGGAGTGTTTTGTAAGAGGTCCATTAAGTCCACTCCTTTTCTAAAAAATGAAAAATATAAATGTAGTATACCATATTAACGTTTGTGAGTGAGGATAGTCCGACAATCGAATTAATATTTTCAGTTTGTTCAATCGTTAGTATATAATAGAATATGAATGAAAAGGGGGAGTCAGTCAAATGAAAGCCTTATTTAATGAAAATGGATTTAATAATGTAAATGCTGAAACACTTGTAATCGGTGTTCCTGAACATCCGGAGAATGTAAATGGATGGGATGGATTTGCAAAAGCTTTCAGTCCACGTCTTATGGAATGGATTAAATCAGGAGATATTAAAACTGAATTTAAGAGTATTGTAAAAATGCCTGCACTTGAAGTGGGAAGCTTTGAACGAGTACTATTTATCGGACTTGGAACGACGAAAAAACTAACTGAAGATCGTTTGCGTCAAGCGTTTGCAGCTGTTGGAAGAGAATTGGCTTCG
The DNA here is from genome assembly GCF_014836615.1 of Sporosarcina quadrami. Taxonomy (GTDB): domain Bacteria; phylum Bacillota; class Bacilli; order Bacillales_A; family Planococcaceae; genus Sporosarcina; species Sporosarcina quadrami. The sequence continues at coordinate 91,932 of NZ_JACSQN010000012.1, forward strand.
TCAAAAGTCACATCAGTTGCAATATGGACAGCTCCGTTTAAGAACGAAGAACTTACTTGCGAGGACGTCGTATTTGCAGCTGGAGAAGGAATCGGAATGGGCGGTTATAAGTTCGAAGGCTACCGCACTGATTCAAACGAAAAAGATGTAATACTTGAATCCATCAGTTTCTTATCAGATGCAGACCAAGAAGAGCTTAAAGCGGCGTTTGAAGTCGGCAGTACATATGCCCATGCGGTAAATGAGGCACGTACATTGGTCAATATGCCGCCGAATATATTAACGGCGACAAAAATGGCGGATTACGCTAAAGAACTTGCAGAGCAATATGATTTTGAAATCGAAGTTCTTGGTAAAAAAGAAATGGAAGAACTCGGCATGGGCGCTATTTTAGCAGTTAATAAAGGCTCTGTCGAAGAGCCGCGTCTCATCGTCATGAAATATGCAGGTACGGATCAATGGGAAGACGTTGTTGGTTTAGTCGGTAAAGGTGTAACGTATGATACTGGCGGATATTCTTTAAAGCCGCGTGAAGGCATGGTCGGTATGAAAGGGGATATGGGTGGCGCGGCTGCAGTGCTTGGCGCGATGCGTATCATCGGTGAATTACGTCCTGCGAAAAACGTTATTGCCGTTATCGGTTCTACGGACAATATGATTTCCGGTGAAGCATTTAAACCGGATGACGTCATTACATCATTAAGTGGCAAAACGATTGAAGTCTTGAACACTGATGCGGAAGGCAGACTTGTCCTTGCGGATGCTGTGACGTATGCATTGCAATCGGGTGCAAACTATTTAATCGATGTAGCTACATTGACGGGTGGAGTAATTGTAGCACTAGGTAACGATAAAACAGGTGCCTTAACGAATAACGAAGAATTTTTCGAAGAATTCATGCAGGCGTCTATGGAAACAGGCGAATTTGTTTGGAGACTTCCTTTGACGGAAAATGACAAAAAGCGTATTCGCAAGAGTGATGTTGCTGATTTGAACAATTCACCTGGACGTGACGGCCATATGATTTTCGGCGGCGGATTTGTAGGGGAATTTGCAGGAGATACTCCGTGGATTCACTTGGATATCGCAGGTACGTCTGAAGCATCAGCACCTCATGATTTAGGTCCTAAAGGTGCAACGGGTGCTATGGTGCGTACTCTTGCTACAATCGTCGAGCGGATGGCGCAGGAAGATTAAGCTGATTCGTTAATTGTAAGTCTAAATAGTAGCTCGGGTGGTCACTTGTCATGACTTCCCGGGTGTTTTTTAGTTGCAGATCATTTATTATCCATATGTTTCGATACGCAGAGTTTACGTTGTGTTACGCATGCTACGTTTCGATACGAAGCATCTACATTTCGATACGAGAAGTTTACGTTGTGTTGCGCCTGTTACGTTTCGATACGGCGACTCTACGTTTCGATACGCGTAGCTTACGTTGTGTTGCGCATGCTTCGTTTCGATACGAAGCATCTACATTTCGATACGGCGACTCTACGTTTCGATACGAGGAGCTTACGTTGTGTTGCGCATGCTACGTTTCGATACGAAGCATCTACATTTCGATACGGCGACTCTACGTTTCGATACGAGGAGTTTACGTTGTGTTGCGCATGCTACGTTTCGATACAAAGCATCTACGTTTCGATACGACGACTCTACGTTTCGATACGCGGAGCTTACGTTGTGTTGCGCATGCTACGTTTCGATACGAAGCATCTACGTTTCGATACGAAGAATCTACATTTCGATACGCGGAGCTTACGTTGTGTTACGCATGCTACGTTTCGATACGCGGCATCTACATTTCGATACGGCGACTCTACGTTTCGATACGCGGAGTTTACATTGTGTTGCGCAAGCAAGTTACGATTCGCTACTAAAGCTACTTTCCAACTAGTTTGACTTCTGTTACCCTATTTATCAAACCCTGTATAGGCATCTATCCCTCCACACATCGCCCGTCTCGAATAAGATAAGTGAGAAGCGAGAGAGGGGGATAACGATGTCAAGAAACTCAAGAAGACATGGTGGATATGGTGGAAATAGTGGATTCGGTGGATTTGGACCTGGATTTGGTTTTGGAATCGGGGGACCTTTTTTAGGAGGTTTGTTCGGCAGCTTTCTAGGAAATGCCATATTCCCTAACAATTATGGATACGGTAATCAAGGTTATTATCCATACGGCTATCAGCCATATCCATATGGTTATTATCCATATGGCTATCCGCCTTATGGATACCCACCGTATGGTTATTATTAAATAATAAAACACACTCGGCACAAATCTGCCGAGTGTGTTTTTTATTAATCTTTTAAGCGGGATCTATACTTTTTCTTACCTTCTTCGACAGCTTCCTTCAAATCATCGCCAACAGTCAGTTCAGTTGGTTTTACTCCTGACATATAAGCGGCGCGGCCCATCAAATGGCCACCAATTGGAGAAGTGATGAATAGGAAAACGATACCGAGTAATAGTTGAATACTGAAATGTCCTTCATTCAACCAAAAGTGGAAAAACACGCCGAGTAATATGCTAAGCACGCCAAGTGTAGCACTTTTTGAAGCAGCGTGGGCACGAGTATACACATCAGGCAACCGCAAGATTCCAATCATCGTAACAATCGTGAAAATGGTGCCGACAGATATCGTGAGGACAATGAGAATATTAGCGATTATGGTCACGTTCGATGATCTCTCCTCTCTCGATGAACTTGGAGAATGACACTGTGCCGATGAATGACATAATCGCAATAAGAAGAATTACATCTATAAAGAATCGAGTGTCAAATAAGATAGATATTAACGCAATCGCTGAAATGAGCATAACGCCTATCCCGTCGAGCGCAATCAGGCGGTCCGGAACAGATGGGCCGCGGAAAACACGATACATTGTTCCTAGCATTGTCAAGAAGACGAGCATTAGACATACCCATATGAATATCATCATCCGCGGCTCACCTCCAGTATAGCTTTCTCAAACGAGTTTTTAATTGAATCGATTGCTTCATCAACATCATCCACATCAATTGCATGGATGTAAAGCATGCGCTGATCACTGGATACATGGAGAACGATTGTCCCCGGTGTCAGCGTAATCAGACTTGATAATAATGTGATCTCCCAGTCTTCCTTCAACTCTGTCGGTAATGCGAAAATGGAAGGTTGAATGTTAAGTTTTGGCCGAATGATGAGCAGCAACACGGAAATGTTGGATAGTGTAAGCTCTTTTGCAAATAACAGTATAAGCTTGATCATTGCCCATAAACGCCATACATACAGCCGACTTTTGAAAAAACGTCTTGTAATAATTATCATGATTAACCCAATTAAATACCCGACGATAAATGTACTCGCAGTCAGTGAGGAATTCATAAACATCCAAACGACAGCGATGAAAAAGTTTAATAGTATTTGAAATGCCATCGACATCTACTCCTTTACTTTAGCACCGCATCAATATAGATGGATGGTTGTAGTAATACGTCTGTGGCGTCTGTCATGAAAGGTAACAGCCATTCCGTACCGATTCCATAAACAATCGTCAGGACGACTAGGACAAGCGCAGGGGCCATCAGACGATTATATGTTTTCCGATTCGTTTTTGGCAGAGCAACTTTTGACTCTCCCCAAAATGCATAAATGAAAATTCTCATGACAGAGAGCAAGACGACGAGACTGGATGCCAGAACAATAATGCCGCTCCAAATATTTCCGGCTTCAAAAGCACCTTGTACAATAAGAAGTTTACCGATAAAACCACTTAGCGGCGGTATGCCTGCTAGCCCGAACGCGGCGATTAAGTAAAACCATCCGAGTGGTGCATGTGTTTTCATTAATCCGCCCATCTTCCGTAAGTTGGACGTACCGGTAATGTAAATGATTACACCGATAAGAAGGAACAGCGCCCCTTTAATGAGCATGTCGTGAATAAGATAGAAAACCGCACCAGACATACCTGCTTCGTTCATTTGCGAAGCTCCAAAGAGGATGACACCAACCGCAATGACGATATTGTAAATGATGATCTGCTTCAGGTCGAAATAGGCAAGTGCACCAATGCATCCCGCAATAATCGTCAAAATGGACAATATCATTAGAATTTCATGCGTAAAGCCTGTGTTGTGAATGAAGAACAACGTGTATGTACGCATAATTGCATAGATACCTACTTTTGTCAGCAACGCTCCGAATAATGCAAGTACCGGTATTGGGGGAGCAGCATAGGAACCAGGTAGCCAGAAATAAAGCGGGAAAATCGATCCCTTAATTCCGAAAACGATTAGAAACAGCACAGCTATGACAGTGATAATGCCTGGCTGATTAACTTCACTGATTTTCACTGATATGTCCGCCATGTTAAGCGTTCCAACAACTGAGTACAAATAGGCTACTGTAATGACAAACAAAGCAGATGAAATAACATTTACAAGTATGTACTTGAGTGATTCCCGCAATTGTTTCTTCGTTCCGCCTAGCACAATCAATATATAGGAAGCGATGAGTAACACTTCAAAAAAGACGAACATATTGAAAATATCACCTGTCGTGAATGCTCCGTTGACGCCTGTCACCATGAAAAGTATGGCTGGGTAATAGAAGTATCGTTCACGCTCTTCACCAATAGAAGTGAAACTGTAGATAACGATGAACAAAGTGAGTAGTAAAGTTGTTGTCACAAGCAATGCAGAAAGCATATCAGACACCATTGAAATACCAAAAGGCGCTGGCCAACTTCCAAGAGTGATCGCTTGTATACCTTCCGTCTTCACAGTCCATAAGAGGACAAGTGATGAAGCTAGACTTACGACAACACCAATGAGTGTTAAAATCCGTTGTGTCCTGATTTTCTCTTTAAAGAACAACAACAAGATTGCGAAAAAGAAAGGAAGAATGATTGGGAATAGAAGTAGATTAATCATGTTCGTCATTTCCTTTCAATTGATTCATATCATCCGTCTTGTGGACCGCGTAAGCACGGTAGGCCAATACAAGGATGAAGGCGGTAACTCCGAAACTGATGACGATTGCCGTCAAAATTAAAGCTTGTGGTAAAGGGTCTGCGAAATCCGTTACACCATCAGATAGAACAGGAGGCGCAGAACCACCTAGACCGCCCATCGTCAGTATGAGAAGATGGGCACCGTGGCTTAAAAGACCTGTCCCAATAATAATCTTTAAAATACTTCTAGATAGGATCAGGTAGACAGCTGCAGTGAACAGCACACCAATTAGAATAGCCATTAACAATTCCATTACGAATCCCCTCCAATTGACTGGATGATTGTAATAGCAGATCCGACAACGACTAGGAATACACCGGCGTCAAAAATCATTGCGGTATGCAATGAAGTGACCCCGAACAATGGAAGTGTGAAGTCGTCAAACGCATGCGTAAAGAATGGTACGTTAAAGAATATGGAACCTGAAGCTGTACCGAGAGCAAGCAACAGGCCGATTCCTGTCATGATTGTAAAATTAAAAGGCAATGCTTTCTGGACCGTCTTCAAATCGAAAGCGAGTAACAGAAGAATGATCGCACCTGTTGTCAACAATCCTCCAACAAAACCTCCACCAGGTGTATAGTGACCTGCAAAGAAGATATGGATGGAAAATAGGAAGATAATGAAAAACACCAATTTCGTCGTAGTTTGTAAAATGACATCATTTGTTTTCATTTGAATCCTCCTTCTTTGCCAACCGGAGTTTGATCATGCCAAGTACACCGATTCCTGCAATGGATAACACTGCAATTTCGAAAAGTGTATCAAAACCACGATAGTCCACCAATATGACGTTAACAATATTTCCTCCGCCAGCTTCTGTTTTTACAGTATCTATATAGTACTGGGAAATGGAAGAGATAAGTTTCTGCGAATGCGCAGACAGTGCCACTAATGTGACAGTCACTCCGACACCAAGTGCAATAATTGCGTTTGCGAGCTTGTTCCGCTTCGTTTCACCGTGATCTGAAAGCTTCGGTAAATGTTGGAATGCTAACAGGAACAAGGCTACAGAAACGGTCTCAATTACTAACTGTGTTAAAGCCAAGTCAGGTGCTTTAAAGATGACGAAAAACAAAGCGACGGAATAGCCGACTGCGCCAAGTGCAATAATCGCACCGAGTCTCGTTTTGGAAAACAGGATGAAAATGACTCCGAGCACTAAGATTATCGCATTAATGATGCCGAACGAATTTACTTCGGTAAAACTCGACATATCGACGACAAACGCATCCTGAATGAACAAAACGGATAGCGTGATGACCGAAACGAACGCGAAAATATAAATTAAATACGTACGTATAAGCCCGTTCATATAAAATCTAGATAGTCGATTCATGCCTTTTTCACTGAACGTCATTGTTGCATCATAAACCGCGTTAAGTGATAAGTGATCCGGTTGAATTGAATAGATTTTCTGCCATTTAGAAAGTGACAGATAAAGTAGCGCACCGATAATAATAACACCTACAGTCATCCACAATGCAGGAGAAGCAAATCCATGCCATGCTGACACGGTTACCGCTACCTCAGAAGGATGAGCGTACTCATATGGTTGTACCGCCATCACAGCAGGTTTCACAAGCCATTTACCGACAACGTTCGGAATGAAGAAAATAACTACGACCAATGATGCAAGAATAATTGGAGATAGTAACATTCCGATAGGTGCTTCATGTGGCTCTAGTGGTAATTTTTCCTTCTTACGTTTGCCTGCAAATGTCTTGAACACGAAGTAGAAACTGTAGATGAATGTGAATACGCTTGCAATCCACGCGACGATAGGGAACACGATACCCCATGTATCGAAGTTGAATAAACTAAAATCACGAAGGGCAAACATCGAGTCAAGGAACATTTCTTTACTTAGGAAGCCGTTAAATGGCGGCAATCCAGCCATTGACATCGATCCGATGAAAGCAACTGTGAAACTTATCGGCATAATACTCATTAAGCCACCAAGTTTTCGTATATCGCGTGTCCCTGTTTCATGATCTACAATACCTGCAATCATGAAAAGGCTGCCCTTAAAAGTAGCATGATTTATCAAATGAAACAGCGCAGCGAACATCGCGAGTGCGAATATGGCTTCATTTGTATGGAACGTAATTGCCCCGGCACCGAGAAGTGACATAATTAAACCAAGTTGACTCACGGTTGAAAAAGCGAGAATGGCTTTTAAATCAGTTTGCTTCACAGCAAAGATGGAACCCCAGAACAACGTCAGAAGTCCGATTCCTGTCACAAGCCAAATCCAAACTTCAGATACGGCAAAAATGGGCGTAAACCTTGCAACTAAATACAGTCCCGCTTTTACCATAGTGGCAGAGTGCAAATAGGCGCTTACAGGAGTAGGTGCTTCCATTGCATCTGGCAACCAGATGTAAAAAGGGAATTGTGCTGATTTTGTAAAAGCTCCAAGTAAAATGAGGATGAGTGATAAAGTGAAAAACTCATGATTGATAAATGTCGATGATTGAGCAATCAGTTCCCGAATTGAGAATGTGCCCCCCATAATACCAAGAAGGATAAATCCTCCTAACATCATAAGTCCGCCAAATACGGTGATCATCATGGATTTCAATGCGCCAAACCTCGAACGGTCACGTGTGAACCAATAACCGATTAAAAGGAATGAAGAAATGGACGTCAATTCCCAAAATAAATATAGGGAAATGACATTATCCGATTGGACAACACCGAGCATCGCAGTCATAAAAATAAGAAGATAGACGTAAAAATTGCCTAGCTTCTCCTTGTTTTTATCAAGGTAAAAGATGGAGTACAAAACGACGAGTGCACCAATTCCGGTAATAAGCAGTGAGAACAGAATACTCAATCCATCTATGTACGATACAAATGAAATTCCGAGTGAAGGAATCCATTGCAGTTCGGATATTGCATGTCCGCCATCCATCGTAGTACTTAAAAATGTCGTATAGTAACCGAATAACAACACGGGTACGACGAGAACAAACCAACCAGTATGTATGCCCTTCAATTTGCGGAATAGCATTGGAACGAAAAGCGCCGCCACAATAGGCAGGAAAATCAATAATACAAAATCCACGTAAATCCTCCTTCCAAAGAGTGAATCTTTATTCCTTACATTGTTAACGAGTATAACGTAAAATGACGGCATTTGCATAGGAGACACGCCCGTCTAATTGCTAAATTGCTTTCTCTTCCTATATTATAGGGAAAGGGAAAATATTTGTTTGCGGGGTGTCAAATGAGGAATCCATATCTATTCGGCTATTTGCCTTTTTTAACTATATCACTGTTCAGTTTAACATTCGGCGTATATCTCGTCGGCACATCAACCGTATTCTTTTCTAAAATAGGCTTGTATACGGGCATGCGGGAGTTTATGACAGATACACAACTCCGTCTTTTTCTACTAATCATCTACTCACTTGCTTTTTTCATGGTGTTTTCTGCAATGAAACTCATTGCGGAGACAATACACGAAACGGCGATGTTGTTTTTCTCGAAAGATGCTGTTGGTGAATCATACAACGAAGCGAAAAGCGGTAATCTAATATACTTTTTTGGTGCGCTTGCATCCGTGGCAGGTATCCAATCTTTTAATATACTTATAGGAATCTTTCTGTTAACGACATTCATCTATTTCGTCTATAGTGTGTTCAGGCTCAGCAAATACTTAACTGTAGCAAGTACAGTCGGTCTATTAGTATTTGAAATTCTTGTATGGGGCGTAATGCTTTCGGTTTTCATTTATATAATATTAAAGTTGTATAATGGCATTCTTGCAAGTTTGCCGGTTACATGAACAAAAGACTAACGCATGCGCTAGTCTTTTAATAATTCATTGAACAATCGTAAATGGATTTTCGTTTCACTTAAACGTTGAATGGACGCAGGCTTGTCATATCCGACCCAAACGGCAGTCGTATAGTTGTCGTTCATGCCGGCGACCCACAAATCTTTGTATTGGTCTGTCGTACCTGTTTTGGCACCCGTATAACTAGTGCGGTACGTGATGCCACGCCCTGTACCATTTAAGACAACATCCTCCATGAGATTGCGGATGATGGCAGTCGTGGATGGAGTCCAAACTTCCTCGCGTATTGACTCCCATTTGTATACTGTTTTGCCGTTGCGGTCTTTCACCTGTCTGATGGCGTGAGGAGTTGAATAACTGCCGTCTATGAAGCTTGTAAATGCTGAAGCTAGTTCGAGTGGCGTCACTCCACGATTTAACCCGCCAAGAGCAGCAGGATAGACATGATCATCACTCGTGATTTGGCTGAAATGAAATGGTTCCAAGTGGCTGAAAGCTTCTTCAATACCAACTTGTCTAAACACTCTCACCGCCGTTGTATTATAGCTATGACGGAACGCTTCCATCAGTGTTGTCGTACCGTATGAATAGCCGTTGATGTTTTTCGGGCAATAATTGCCGATACATACGTTGCTGCTGTCGACTGGCGTACTTTCCTTAAAAGGACCGCTCTCTAAATATGGGGCATAGACAAGCAAAGGTTTCATTGCGGATCCTGGTTGCCGGATTGCTTGGTAGGAACGGTTGAAATCAGCTTTACGATAGCCTTTCCCTCCATACACACTCACGATTTCTCTTGTTTCATTATCAATGACGGCAGCTCCAGCTTGCAGATTTTTTACGGTCAATAGGGATGAGAGGGAAGTTTCATCATGTCGTTGCTTTTTAGGATCCAGTGCAGTTTCAATATGGATGCCTCCAGCTACTACTTCAGCAGTTCTTCGTTTTAAAGCTTCCATTTGCAATTGCCTTTGCTCACTACTATTTGCACTTGCGATTTTCGCAGCAAATCCCTCTGTATGACTAATAAGCTGTTCGAGTTCTTTAAGCACATAGGAGCTGTACATCGCGTATGTATCCTTTTTTTCTTTTACATTCATGCGAATCGGTTCCTGTGCGAGAAGCTCAGCTTCAGTTTCAGTAATGGCTTCATTTTTAGCGAGGACAGTTAATAACAGTTCCTGTCTTTTCTTTGTGCTGTCATAGTGGCGAATGGGATCATATTTAGATGGGTTATTTGGAATTGCCGCGAGAAACGCCATTTCAGCTTGTGTTAAATCGTGTAGGGGACGACTAAAATAATAAGTGGCGGCCCCGCCAATACCGTAGACTTGATTGCCAAAGTACATTTCATTCATGTAAATTTCCAAAATGCGTTCTTTTGATAATTGCTTTTCCATAGCGATTGCATACAAAAGTTCCTTGAATTTTCGTTCATACGTTTTTTCTGTTGTTAGAAAACGCATCCTCACAACTTGCTGGGTGATCGTTGAAGCACCTTGCTGCATATCATCACTCGCTGTGTTAACGGCAAAAGCTCTGAAAATGGCTCCGACGTCATACCCTACGTGGTCAAAGAATTCCTTATCCTCACTAAGCAAAAAGACACTTTGCACAAAATCAGGTATGTCTTCCAGCGGTAGCGGATTTCTCCACTCTATGTATTGTTCTGCGAACAGCCGTCCATTGCGATCGGTCATAGATACTGGAATGTTTACAAATGGCTCGGAAAGGTCAATCGATTGTTCGACTCTACTTTTCAACTGACGACTTTCATGCCATTCGGTAGCAATTGCCTGTTGTATGCCGAAAAGAACTGGCAACATGCAAAATATGAAAATGATGCCCATAGCCTTTTTCAATCGAATTCACCTGCCTCTACAAAAATATAGCACATTTCCGATTTGGAAATGTGCTGAATGTTACATATGTGATTGCCGTTCTTCATCCGCGAGAAAATGTTCAAAATCCTGAACCGGTTTCCTTGTTGCGTAATAAAGGAAGGCAAAACCCAGTAAGAAGAGTATACCTGTCAAGATGAACACTGAAGAAATTCCAATAAATCCACTAATGATACCGCCGAACATCGGTCCGATAATATTACCAAGGAAACGGAAGCTAGTATTATACCCCATTACTTCACCTTGAATATCTATTGGAGCTTCACGTCGAACTAATGCTGTTGTAATTGGAATCATCCCGCCAATCGCGATACCGAAAAGTAATCTCCAAACCATCAGTTGCCAAATGGAGGACACGAATGCTTGCGGAACGATGAAAAGAAAGGACAATAGTAATAATCCACCAAGCACCTTTTCATATCCGATGTCATCTCCCATTTTGCCCCATTTTCGGGCGAATAGGAGATTGCCGACTCCTGCGGCACTAAATGTAATGCCAGCAAGCAATGCAACGTTCTTTGCATCAGTCAATTCTGCAACATATAACGAAAGAAGTGGTTGGATGCTGAAATTGCCAATTTGAATTAAAGCGGTGACAATCATCACATTTAGCATAAGACGATGATGGAGAAGACCGGAAAGAATCGTTTTGCGTGAGTAGTGAATCGCTTTTGCGTTTTTCACTTTCTTCTGTTCCTTTATACCAAACAGTACGATTAATGCAGCAATGACAACCGAAATGGATGTAATGACAAACGTATATTGAAAACCGACAGCATCAGCCATCAATCCGCCGAGTACAGGTCCGAATAATGTCCCAGTCACACTCCCCATCTGTAAAGTCCCCAGTTTTTTACCGGCTTCTTCACGTGCGGTTTGAGAAGAGACGAAAGCTAACGAAGTCGGGATGAACCCAGTTACGACACCATTGAATAACCGTAATAAGAAAAACGTTTCAACGGAGTCGACAAAACCCATTAAGAAAACGGACGTCGCTATTCCGAAACCGTTTATGAGTAAGATTGGTTTAAAACCATATTTATCCGCAACTCTGCCCCAAATAGGAGACATGAGCAATGCGGTGATGAAAGTGGCTCCGAAAATCAGCCCAGCCCATTTTTGTACATAAGCTTCGGAATGATCTCCGAAAGTCTCAATGTACAAGGAGAGGAATGGCATAATCATCGTCATTGTGCCTGCGACCAAGAAATTTGCAACCCATATGATAATGAAATTCCGTTTTTGTATAGTCATTTCATAACCCTGCTTTCATATGCAATGCCGTTTGAGTAATCGGTTAGTAACAGTAGGAATTCCCTTGCTGCCAGTTCCGTAAACGTTCTATTGCACTATCACAGTATAAAACAATTCGGCACTCGAAGGAAGTATCATGCTTATCAATCGAAAAAAGATAAATGATGTGGTAAACTGTTTCAGGGTGAGAAATAATGAAAAAAGCGATTCTTACTTCGCTTACGCTTATTGGTATGTTAGTTTTAGCTGCCTGTGGCCAAAGTGAAGGCAAGCAAGATCAAGAAAAACCAGCAACAGAAAATAACTCATCGCCCACAAATGGAGCGACAAATGAGGAGGCCGACATTATGTATCCACAATTATCAACAGAAGTAGCAGCTAACGAAGCACTTGTCGTCATGAATACGACGATGGGCCCTATCAAAATTAAACTTTTCCCGGAAAAAGCGCCTAAAACAGTTGAGAACTTTTTAACGCATGCTGAAAACGGCTATTATGACGGTATCATTTTCCACCGTGTCATCCCTGAATTCATGATTCAAGGTGGAGACCCGACAGGAACAGGTATGGGCGGAGAAAGTATTTTTGGAGGTTCATTCCAAGATGAGTTTACGATGGATCTATTCAACCTTCGTGGCGCTTTGTCCATGGCAAACGCTGGTCCAAACACAAATGGCAGCCAGTTCTTCATCGTTCAAGCTAATAACGCTAACGGTTCAGCTAAACAGTTAACTGACGGTGGATGGCCAGAAGAAATTGCTCAAGCTTACGAAAAAATGGGCGGAACTCCGCATCTTGACCAAAAGCACACAGTCTTCGGACAAGTGATTGAAGGAATGGATGTTGTAGACAAAATCGCTAATGCAAAAGCTGATCGTTCTGATAAGCCGGTTGAAGAAATTTCAATCGAGTCAATTGAAATCCTTCAGAAATAATAGATAAGTAAGGAAGTGTATGTAAATGAACGTTTTGTTAATGCCGTTCCTTTACTTTCCGGAAGACAAATCCGAATACATTCCAGCAGCGATTTCTTTTGCTTTTTTCATGGTTCTCCTTGTACTCACATTCATGTGGATTAAGAGAAATTCAAAAAAGCAAGAAGAAGAAACGCGTGAACTGGAAGAACGAATTCTACGTGAGCGCCATGAAGCGAAAGAACAGCAGCGCACACACGAACTATAAGTTCAATGAGAAAAGGCATCATCCATTGTGGATGATGCCTTTTCGTATGGAATTAGTTAATCAGTAATACTGCTAAATTTATAATTTCACTTTCAAACAACTGCTGGTTGCATCGCTTTAATAAAGCGTTCAACACCGTCTTCAACGATCGAACGAGGAGTAGCAATATTCATGCGTAGGAAGCCTCTTCCTGCTTCGCCGTACTTCGTACCCGGCTCAAGCGCGAGCTTACCTTTGTTCAATAACTTATCCATTATTTCCTCTTCGGACAGACCTGTTTCGCGATAGTCCACCCATAATAGATATGTTGCTTGCGGTTTGTGAATTTTAATACCTGGAACTGCAGTAGGTAATTCTTCGATAACATAATTAATATTTGAAGTGATGATTTCTAATAACTGATCTAGCCATTCGTCACATTCAGTGAAAGCAGACATTAACGCAGAAGCTGCGAAAGCATTCAATTCCATTTGGCCATGAGCCAAAGCGCTTTTTTGTAGTGACGCATGCAATTCTTCATCATCAGTAATCATAATAGCAGCTTGAACACCTGCTAAGTTAAACGTTTTAGTAGGAGCGACACAAGTGATGACCTTACCGCCTTCTTCGGTTGCCAGTTTCGCAAGCGGGATATGCTTATGACCTGGTAGTACAAGGTCTGCATGTATTTCATCAGATAAGACGAGCACATCGTACTGTTTGCATAGTTGCAATACTTTTCGAAGTTCTTCTTCTGTCCATACTACGCCGCCTGGGTTATGTGGGTTACAGAGGATGAACACTTTAATATCCTGTTGCAAGCATTTTTCGAACGCATCAAAATCGATCGAGTATTGACCGTTTTCTTCTTTCAGCTCGCATTCGATAATGTTACGGTCTTGATGACCTGGTACATTGAAGAATGGAGGATAGACTGGTGTAGTGATCAGGACATTGTCGCCTTTTTTAGTGAATGTCTCTACAACTGTTGCTATCGCAGGCACAACTCCGTGGTGGAACAGCATCCATTCGTTTTTCGTTTCCCATCCGTGACGTGAAGAAAGCCACGTTCTTACAGCATCCTTGCACGTTTCACATATGTATGAGTAACCGAAGATACCATGATCCAAACGCGCTTTCATTGCGTCGATGATCGGTTGGGGTGCAGCGAAATCCATATCTGCAATCCACATTGGTAAGATTTCGGAAGCATCTTCAATACCGTAAACAGTCTCCATATTTCCCCATTTCACCGATCGGGTATCTTTACGGCTAATTACTTGTTCAAAAGCATTCATGACAAAAACCCCTCATTTCCTTTTTTCTTTTACATTACTATGTTATTATACATGAAACAATAGAAAAAAATAAGGTGACTTATCGTGCAAACAATGGATATGAATAAAAGGGCTATTCTAGTTTTGGAAGACTGGGATCCTTTCAATGTTGGACGAAAAGGGTATGAGCTTGAGATTGCTGATGTTATCTCTGAGCTTCAAGTACTTGATCATCCTACTGACCTTGCTAAGCGGATACGTGAAATTTACGAGCATTCCTATGAACTATGGATACCAATAGAGAAGTGTATGCAAATAGCATATAAGTTGTTGGCGATTAAATACGAAGCGAAATGTATAGTTTAAATCCAAACCGCATCTACCGACGAGTAGTTGCGGTTTTTTTATTGATTGTTGAAACATAGCGCAAACATCCTTCGTATCATCATCAGAAGGGTTAGAGAGTGAGGGGGCACAATGAACGAAGCGGATTTAATTAGTAAGGCACAGACCGGAGATCGTGCAGCTTTTGCACAATTGATGGAGCTGCATTACAGGACTGTAGAGAAATTTGCTTATCAATGTGGCGTTCGCATAGATGATATACCTGACGTCACGCAGGAAGTTTTTATTAAACTGTATAGATTTCTACCTCAGTTCAATCAACAACGCTTTACAACGTGGCTTTATAAAATCACATTGAATGCAGCACGTGACTATTACCGTAAGGCGAGCAGGGAGAATGCAAAAGAAGATCGGTTAAAAAATGAAACGGGCGAAGACAATCATCAGTCAGCTGAGAAGCAAGTGTTGCTTTTTGAAGAAGACCAGGAACTACATACCGCTATACTGCAACTGGAAGAGAAGTACCGTATTCCTCTGATTTTGTTTTATTTCCAGGATTTGACGTATCAGCAAATTTCGGAAGTGATGAACATTACGATGGCGGCAGTGAAAACACGCATTTTCAGAGCAAAAGACATATTGAAAAAAGAGATCGAATCGAATGGAGGGGTAACGCATGAGCAATGATCATTTTGAGAAACGGATGGAGTTTTTGAAGAAATCATATGATCGTGTGCCTTCTTCATTCGATCCGGAAGAAATCTTTAAGAAAATTGATGAAGAGCAGATACCGCGGCCAGTCCATCAGAAGAAAAAGAACAACGGAGAATTCAGGAAAAAAGTGACTGTCTGGGCAGCGAGCATCGCAAGTGTATTCATTCTCACGGTAATTGGGACCGTACTTATTTATGATCAAAAGCAACAAGCAGAAGAACAGAAATTGGAAAGTCCCGTTACGGATGAGTATATAGAGAACGTGAAGCGTCAATATGAAGTGGAAAAAGAAAAACGGATGGAAATATTGAAATTGGATGAAGAGCATTTTGACATGTATTTGTCAGTAGACCATATTTCTATGTTAACTAATAAAACCTTTCTAGAGACGATTAAGCAATATGATAATGGCACAACACGGGTTGATGAAATCTATCAACAAGCGATTGATGAATTGAAGACACCATCTGAAATGATCAAGGATTTGAAAAAGAACTCTCTGAGGGAAGATCAAACAGGCAGTATCGGTTTCATTGATGCTTATCGTAAGAAGATTCAACGTCTCACCGCCATTTACGACCAAATACTTAACGAAAACAAAGCGGCAATAGATGCGTATGAAGTCGATGCATCTACAGATAAAGCGGAAGTGATGATGTTAAGCACGAAGAGTTTTCCAGAACCGCTTCAAAACATTATTAATACAATGAAAGAACAATCGATTAAGCTACATACTGGAAAATATTCTGGAGAAGTGAAGTCGAAGTTCTATATGTCCCGTGAAGCAGAAACACTAACTGCAAAGCTTCATAATGACACGTATTCATACGTAAGGATGATTGCCGATGAACCGTATATGTATGCAGGTATACTTCAATATTCAGTAGCCGAAACGACTGGCATGATTAAAACGATGGAAAACACACTTATGAACGTTGAAAAGGATCATTCATTATATCCTGTACTGGAATCTCATTTCCTGGCATTGTTCAATGAAGTCGTAAAAGGAAGCAATCAGACGAAGCTGTTCGATGCAGATGGTGTATTAATGCCCGAATTCCAAGAGGCATGGACGGAACTTTCGTTAAGTTATGAGGCGACGCCTTTATCATTCGTCATGCAACCAATCGTCAAAGAAATGAGAGCTTCCGGATGGCGTACGTCTGAACAGTGGAACAGGTTATCTTATGACGGAGTGAAAGATGCTTTAGCTTTATACAAGGCGGGAGTGCTTGAAGAGTATATGTACGGCGAACAACCGGTGTTTGAAGATGAAACGGTGACATTGCCAAACCCTTCATTCGATAAAGAAGTGAAATCACTCTATACAGCTTTTAAGAAATCCTATGACAAAACAGTTCTTACAGATGTCTCGGCGATTTATGTCGCAGGTGTATTTGACTATGCGAATGCACTGGAAGATCCTGATACGATGTTTTATCTAACGAATCCTGAATCGATGGCTCGGATATATACAGTAAATATTGATGGTAAAAATTCGAAGTTAGACGAAAAGGATCTGTTGGAGCATTACAAGTCGTTATGGACAAAGTCATTGTCTCAGTTTAGAAATGCAACAAGTGTCGAATTTTCTGCACAGACTAGTCAGCGCTATGAGGATTCAGTAGTTCATTATGTGAATGTGAATAATGAGAAGGGCATGATCCGGAATATAACAATGATTTACGGCGACCATGACGTTTGGGAAATAAGAGACGTGTGGCTTCAGAGAGTACCGTCACTTGATAGGAGTCCTGAAATGGAGATTGACGAATCAGTCAAGTCTCATGCCAAAGAAGTATATACGTATTTCAAGAAAGAGTTTAACCAAGCCGAGTTATTTGGACAGCAGGCTCTTACAGTTATGGGGGCTTACCTGCAAGCATCGGGTGAAAAAGACTATGAAACGCAATATGAATTGTATTTTAAGGGTGCAGGTCTTATTGAGAAAGAAAAATACTTGAAAGATGCTGCCAACTATTCCACGCCTTATTCAGAAGATATGTATACGACGATGTCATTCCAAGCTTTGGAGCAGGACAGTGATGGGAACTGGCCTGGCGTTGCAACGCTGACTGTCGATACAGATCTTTATCCAAATCTCCCTGCGAAGCGGGAATTTCAGATGTTTTGGAGCGAAGACGGCTGGAGGGTCAAATTCCAACCATTCAAATAAATGAAAGGGACTGTCAAATTGGCAGTCTTTTTCTATTGAACTTGGTATATACGATCAGCTTGTCGTATTAGTCTTAAACTACAGTTATGAATAAGCGGAATCTTCAAGTATATAAGTGCTATTTTTGCTATGAAAGGGCTTACTATGGTATAATTGCTGATGGCCGTATAGGCAAATTCGATAGTATTAGATTGGGAGCTGTTTCACATGGGCAAAAAATACGAAGTGGGGGAAGAGCTGACTGGCAAGGTTACGGGAATCCAACCATATGGCGCATTTGTAGCGTTAGATGATGCAACCCAGGGACTTGTCCATATTTCAGAAATCACATATGGCTTCGTCAGAGACATTAATGATTATTTGACAGTTGGAGATGAAGTTCAAGTTAAAGTGCTTGAAGTGGATGAACAGGCAGGGAAAATCAGCTTATCCATCCGCGCCCTTCAAGAGCCACCAGCTTCAATGCAAAGACCAGGACGTCCCCGCAAATCGTTACAAGAAAAAGTTAAAGAACATGATGCAGACGGATTTAATTCGTTAAAAGACAAATTAACAGACTGGATCAACCGATCGGGTTACTAAATCTACAAAAACGGGAGATGGCTAATTAGCCTCTCCCGTTTTTTAACTTCCGTAATCGATATTGAAGATTTTGCCTGCTCATGCCGAGTGCTTGAGCAGTTTTTGTAATATTGTCTTCATGCAACTTCATTGCCTTTTGAAGGTAATACGCTTCTGCATCTTTTAAATACTGATCCAGAGGCAATAATTCTTTTTGTGGTTTGACGATGAAATCCGCCGCTTGAATCGGATTGTCATTCATACCGTCCGTTTTTAGACGGAAGTGTAGCGGCAACATGCCGTAAGAAATAATTGACTCTGTAGAAGCAAGTGAAGAAACTTCATCTAACAAAAACTCCAATTCTCGCATATTACCAGGCCAATCATAACGCAAAAACAGTTCTTCCACTTCAGGTGCAATTCCGTCAAGTGATGTGCCAAACCGTTTCTTTCTCTTCTCCAAATAGGAGTTAACGAACGGTAAAATATCTTCTTTCCTCTTTCGTAATGGAGAGATTCTTATTGCGAACGAAGTGAAAAAGTAATATAAGTCTTTCAGCAATGTTCCGTTTCCAATCAATTCAACAGGATCATCCCCGATGCTCGCAATGAATTGATGTCCAGATTGTCCAATGCTTTTTAAAAATGAATACAGTTTTTGCTGAAGAGGGATGGATAATAAATCGATACGGTCACAGAATAACGTGAACACTTCATTGACATTCAAATCTTCATGCAGTCGATCGATAAATGAACTATCCGAACGATGACATGAAAGTGTGTAAAATGAACCGTTGGCAGGCGAAATTTCGTTATGGATGCTTTCTGCGATGAGGTCTTTTCCTGTGCCTGATTCACCAATGAGTAGAACGGGCAATTTTGTTTGGGCAGCTTTGATGGCAGTAGTTACGACAGCTTTCATTTCTTCTGATTTAGCGATTACTTGACTGAATGTTACAGGGTCGCTGTCTTTACGCAATGGATGTAATATGAATTTTTCAAGAGCAGTGACATCGCTGGCGATTTCTACAGCACCTATTAGCTCTTCTTCATGAAAAATAGGATACGTATCATTAACCGTCGTTATTTCATTTCCTTTACGATTCCAATATGTCTGTTTAACATTCAATTGTTCAATTCCACTTTGTAATACTCTCAACAAAGTGCTCTCTTCTTGATTTAAATTAAATAGTTCTAAAATTGATCGATCTGCTACTTCTTCAAGCTCAAAACCTTCAATTGCTTTCATTTTGTTATTGTAAATGACAGTACGTCCGGTATGATCAACAGCGTGAATACCTACTCCTGCCCGATTAACGGCAAATTCATATAAAGGAAAGAGGGATTGGTCGATTGTATTCATCAAAAACACCTTCCATAAACTTTTTTTCGGAAAATAATTAAAAACACTTGAAATATGCAACAATCTCTTGCATTATTATAAATGTAGCTAGTGAATAAATGCAAATATTTTTTGCGCAAGCATAATTGAGGAGGAGTAAAATGATTCCATACAAACACGAACCATTTACAGATTTCACACTTGAAGAGAATAAAAAAGCATACGAAGAGGCTTTGAAGAAAGTTGAAGGCTATCTTGGACAAGACTACCCACTAATTATCGGTGGCGAGCGTATTATGACAGATGACAAGCTTGTCTCTACTAACCCTGCTAATAAAGAAGAAGTTATCGGCCGCGTTTCTAAAGCAAGCAGAGATCTTGCTGAAAAAGCGATGAAAGTTGCTGATGAAACGTTCAATACGTGGAGAAAAGCAAAACCTGAATTCCGTGCGGATGTTCTCTTTAAAGCGGCAGCAATTGTTCGCCGCCGTAAGCATGAGTTCTCTGCGCTATTAACTAAAGAAGCTGGTAAGCCATGGAACGAAGCGGATGCGGATACTGCTGAAGGAATTGATTTCCTTGAGTACTATGCACGTCAAATGCTGAAATTGAAAGATGGCATGCCTGTTGAGAGCCGTCCTGGTGAATATAACCGTTTCGATTACATTCCACTTGGTGTAGGTGTTGTTATTTCTCCATGGAACTTCGCATTTGCGATTATGGCCGGTACGACTGTAGCTGCACTTGTTACTGGTAATACGGTTCTATTGAAGCCAGCATCTACAACACCTGTTGTTGCATATAAATTTATCGAAGTATTGGAAGAAGCAGGGATGCCTGCAGGAGTCGTTAACTTCATCCCTGGTTCAGGCGCTGAAGTAGGAGACTACCTAGTCGATCACCCACGCACACGTTTCATCTCATTCACAGGATCACGTGAAATTGGAACGCGCATTTATGAGCGTGCTGGTAAAGTGAATGAAGGCCAAATTTGGTTGAAGCGTGTCATCGCTGAAATGGGCGGAAAAGATACAATCGTAGTAGATAACACAGCTGACCTTGAATTGGCTGCACAATCCATCGTGAAATCAGCATTCGGTTTCAGCGGACAGAAATGTTCAGCTTGTTCACGCGCAGTTATTCACGAAGAAGTCTATGACGAAGTTGTTGCTCGTGTAGAAGAGTTGACGAAGGAATTGACATACGGAGATCCTTCAGACAACGCAAACTTCACAGGTCCAGTAATTGACCAAGCTTCTTTCGACAAAATCATGAGTTATATTGAAATCGGTAAAGAAGAAGGCCGTCTAATCGCTGGAGGAGAAGGCGACAGCTCAAAAGGGTTCTTTGTAGCACCTACAGTCATCGCTGACCTTGCTCCTGATGCAAAAATTATGCAAGACGAAATCTTCGGACCAGTTGTAGGCATTACAAAAGCGAAAAACTTCGATGAAGCAATCGAAATTGCTAACAATACAGATTATGGTTTAACGGGTGCTGTCATCACGACAAACCGTGAGCATATCGAGCAGGCACGTGAAGATTTCCATGCAGGTAACTTATACTTCAACCGTGGTTGCACAGGTGCAATCGTTGGCTACCAACCATTTGGTGGATTCAACATGTCAGGTACAGACTCCAAAGCAGGCGGACCAGACTACTTGCAACTTCACATGCAAGGTAAAACGACTTCAGAAACACTTTAATTAATAAATCTCACAACAATAAATGGAAGTTGGAAGCATGCGTCAATAAGGCGTATTGCTTCCAATGTACATATTTAAACGAGGAGGGAATATAATGACAGTCTCAGAAAAAATTATTAGTCAAACGAATAAATTTGGTGCAAACAACTATAATCCACTGCCAATCGTCATTTCTGAAGCAGAAGGAGTGTGGGTGAAGGACCCTGAAGGCAATAAATACATGGATATGCTATCTGCTTATTCAGCTGTAAACCAAGGGCATCGCCATCCGAAAATTATTAAAGCTCTTAAAGATCAAGCAGACAAAGTGACATTGACTTCACGTGCATTCCATAATGATCAACTTGGACCATGGTATGAAATGATTTGCAAATTGTCAGGTAAAAATATGACATTGCCTATGAATACTGGTGCTGAAGCAGTTGAAACAGCAATTAAAGCTGCTCGCCGCTGGGCATATGATGTTAAAGGCGTCGAAGAAAACAAAGCAGAAATTATCGGATGTAAAGACAACTTCCATGGTCGTACAATGACTGCAGTTACCTTATCTTCTGAAGAAGAATATAAGCGTGGATTCGGTCCGATGCTTCCAGGGATTAGCTTAGTGCCATACGGTGACTTGAAAGCGTTGGAAAATGCAATTACACCAAACACTGCAGCTTTTATTATTGAACCTATTCAAGGTGAGGCAGGAATCATTATCCCACCAGCGGGTTATATGAAAGCGGCTTTCGAACTTTGTAAGAAACATAATGTCCTATTTATTGCAGATGAAATCCAAGCTGGGCTATGCAGAACGGGTAAAATGTTTGCAACTGAATGGGAAGGCTTTGAGCCGGATATGTACATCCTTGGAAAAGCATTGGGTGGCGGCGTATTCCCGATTTCTTGTGTCGTTGCAAACGATGATATCCTTGGTGTATTCAACCCAGGTTCACACGGATCCACTTTCGGTGGAAACCCTATGGCTTGCGCAGTTTCAATAGCTTCGCTTGAAGTTTTACAAGACGAAAAGCTTGCAGAAAAGTCTTTGGAGCTAGGAAACTATTTCATTGAAGAATTAAAGAAAATTTCGAACCCATCGATTAAAGAAGTGCGTGGCCGTGGTCTGTTCATCGGTGTCGAATTAACAGAAGCAGCTCGACCGTACTGTGAAGAGCTGAAAGAACTCGGTTTACTTTGCAAAGAGACGCATGACACTGTTATCCGGTTCGCTCCTCCTTTAGTAATCACTAAGGAAGAATTGGACTGGGCACTCGAAAAAATCAGGAAAGTT
This sequence comes from Sporosarcina quadrami, assembly GCF_014836615.1. Lineage (GTDB taxonomy): Bacteria > Bacillota > Bacilli > Bacillales_A > Planococcaceae > Sporosarcina > Sporosarcina quadrami. The sequence continues at coordinate 114,453 of NZ_JACSQN010000012.1, forward strand.
TTTGCGAGTTGACGAAATAATCAACACAACCCATTTGTACTGTGGTACAATATTGGCGGAGAAAGACATTATGAAATCAAAGAGGCGAACTTTTACATGACTGAAAACCTGAATCTGTTTACGTCTACACAAGTTGTCATCAAGGAAGCGCTTGACAAATTAGGCTATGATGAAGGAATGTATGAACTTCTGAAAGAACCTATTAGAATGGTTGAAGTTAGAATTCCTGTCCGTATGGATGATGGGAAAGTGAAGGTATTCACGGGATTCCGTGGCCAACACAACGATGCAGTTGGACCAACAAAAGGTGGAGTTCGTTTCCACCCTGCAGTAAGTGCAGATGAAGTACGTGCACTATCCATGTGGATGACGTTGAAAGCTGGTATCGTCGATCTTCCTTATGGTGGGGGTAAAGGTGGAATCATTTGTGATCCACGTGAAATGTCCATGCACGAACTAGAAAGTCTTAGTCGTGGCTATGTACGGGCATTGAGCCAGGTAATGGGGCCGACTAAGGATATCCCGGCACCGGATGTATTCACAAACGCACAGATTATGGCGTGGATGATGGACGAGTATAGCAGAATTGATGAATTCAACTCGCCTGGTTTCATTACAGGAAAACCGATTGTACTTGGTGGATCACAAGGTCGTGACCGCGCAACTGCAGAAGGCGTTACAATCATTATCAATGAAGCAGCGAAGAAGCGTAACATTGATATGAAGGGTGCCCGCATTGTTATCCAAGGCTTCGGAAACGCAGGTAGTTTCCTATCTAAATTCCTTCATGACGCAGGTGCAAAAGTTATCGGGATTTCTGATGCTTATGGCGCGTTGCATGATCCTGATGGCTTGGATATCGACTATCTTCTCGATCGTCGTGATAGCTTTGGAACGGTTACAACGTTGTTTGACAACACAATTTCTAATGAAGAGCTATTAGAATTGGATTGCGACATTCTTGTTCCGGCAGCTATTGAGAACCAAATCACTGAAAAGAACGCACATGATATTAAAGCTCGTATTGTTGTTGAAGCGGCAAACGGTCCAACAACATCCGAGGCGACAAAAATTCTTACTGAACGTGGAATTCTTCTTGTGCCAGACGTGCTTGCGAGTGCTGGTGGCGTAACTGTATCTTACTTCGAATGGGTACAGAACAATATGGGTTACTACTGGACAGAAGATGAAGTTCGCGAAAGAATGACAAAGAAGATGGTTGATGCATTTGAAAATGTATACAACTTCTCTGAAACACGTAATATCGACATGCGTCTTGCAGCATATATGATCGGTATTCGTAAAACAGCTGAAGCATCCCGATTCCGTGGATGGGCATAAGCTAATATGAAAAAGCATCTCCTGCATGTCGGGAGATGCTTTTTCATGCTTTTTCGACCTTTTGCGCAGTAGTAGGGTTTGGGTGTTCCTCATTCCAATGATCAAATAGCAAACCGAGTGAAATTAGACCTGAAAGTCCGACTGCGAAGTAAAGAAAGCGGGCGAGCATTTTTGCATAGCCTCCTGCGAATTGAGAGACAACATCATAATTGAATAATCCGACAACACCCCAGTTGAGAGCTCCGATAATTGTAATGGCTAGTGCTAGTTTCTTAAAGTTTTCCATAGCAATACACCTCCTCAACATAGGATTCCCAATATACGACGTCTCATACTTGCAGGATGGTTTTGTATCTTGGATAATAGTCATTACACGTAAAGGGAGGTCTTCAATATGAATGATTTTATATTTCAAAATCCTGTTAAACTGATTTTCGGAAAAGAGTCCATTTCTAAGCTTCCGAAAGAATTATCTGCGTTCGGCGATAGAATTCTCGTTGTATATGGCGGTGGCAGTATTAAACGCAATGGTCTTTATGATGAGTTAATGGAGTTATTGAATAAAGAGAATAAGAAAGTGTTTGAACTCGGAGGTGTAGAGCCGAATCCACGATTATCGACAGCTATAAAAGGCGCTGAAATGTGCAAAGAAAATAATATTGACTTCATACTTGCGGTTGGGGGTGGATCAGTACTTGATTGCACGAAATTAATTGCCACTGCAGCAAAGTATGATGGAGATCCATGGGATTTTGTGTCGAAAAAAGCAAGCCCAAGCGATGCAATACCCTTTGGAACAATACTAACGATGGCGGCCACAGGTTCAGAAATGAATGCAGGATCGGTTATAACAAATGAAGAAACCGAAGAAAAGATTGGATGGGGAAGTCCTTTCAGTTTTCCGAAATTCTCTATTTTAGATCCGACATATACATTGTCTTTACCAAGAGATCAAACTGTATACGGAATTGTCGATATGATGTCCCATATATTCGAACAATATTTCCATAACGCAACGAACACGCCTTTACTAGATGAATTATGTGAAGGTGCATTGCGTGCGATTATGGCAGCTGGTGAGGAACTAGTGGATGACCTGCAAAATTATGATCTTCGTGAAACCATACTTTTAAGTGGTACATGGGGGCTAAATGGATTCTTAGGTATGGGGAATGCAGGGGGAGACTGGGGTTCACATGAAATAGAACACGCCATCTCCGCAGTTTACGACATTCCGCACGCAGGAGGTTTGGCAATACTCTTCCCGAATTGGATGAGACATACGATGAAGTTGAATCCAAGCCGTTTTGCAAGAATGGCGACAAATGTTTTTGGGGTTGACCCTGAAGGTAAGTCTGTTGAAGTTATTGCAGAAGAAGGTATTAATGAGTTGCGTTCGTTCTGGTCGAAAATTGGGGCGCCTGAAACGCTAGGCGATTTTGACATTGATGAGTCAAAAATTGATGTTATGGTAGCGAAAGCTTCTGCGAATGGACCTGTAGGGAGATTCGGTAAATTAAGTAAAGAAGAAGTGCAATCAATTTTAGAAGCTTCCCTTTAATAGAAGGAACATAAAAACGCCGGAGTCGACAGATTTGTCCACGACTCCAGCGTTTTTTTATTCCGGGAACTTCATAGTTGTGCTTTCTGAAATAACAGTAGAATTTTGGCCGGTCCAAGTTTTGATGCCATCGTCTTCATCAAATGAAATGAGTACATCTCTCACGCCTTTTTGTTTCAATATAACAAGCATTAGCCGATCACGGACATCATCGATATAAGCTACGGTTTTGGATGGATCTACTTCAAGGACAATTTCGACGTGAAGGTATTCACCTTCTTTAATAACTTCGACCTTTTGGATATCTTTAATATCAGAATCCTCTGCAACAATATTAGCTATATGTTGAAGCATTTCTTCATCTGTCTCACCAATAGCACCTCTCGCATTTTCAAGGAATACTTTACCTACAACATAAAACATCATAAGACCAATTAACATCGAAGCGATACCTTCAGCAGCAAGGAATCCGGTGTAATGCGCAATTAGGACAGACGTAAATGCTAAAACTCCTCCGAGTGTTGCGACTAGGTCTTCCATGAACACTAGTTTTGTTGCGGGCTTCGCTTTATCGAGATGAGAAAAGCTATAGAATAAAGCTTTAAAGCCTGTAAGTGAGCTGCCGGATTCATGTGCAATTTCTTTAGAAGCTTTGTACAAAACAAAGAACTCCAGTAAAATAGCTGCACCCAACACGCTTAAATTGATAGCCAAACCTTTCGTTTCAGTTGGATTAAGGACATGATGCCATCCTTCTTTTACAGCTTCATAAGACATAATGGCGACTATGATGACTGCTCCTAAACAAACAAGATTGACGACTCTTCCAAATCCGTTAGGGAATTTTGGCGTCGGGGCTTTCTTGGATAATGCCGAGCCAATATAGACGAAAAATTGGTTAGCGGCATCTCCGATTGAGTGAAGCATCTCTGCAAACATGGCGACATTTCCTGTGAGTATATAAGCTGCTGCTTTTAATATTGCTATAACGGCATTAATCACACCCGCTAGTAGAGAAGGCTTGTTACCATCTTTCAATAATCTCATTATGTCTTTCATTTGCAATTGCCTCCATTAAGAGTAGATTTCTAGTTCGATGGATTCTATAAAAGGTAATTCACTTAACTCCATGTATAACTGGGAGGTGCTTTTTTTGGATAGCGCGTTAAGACGAAAATCCAATTTGTGCGCCTGTTCCATTCCTTCACGCTTTGTCTGACGGATTCGCAAGTTTTCCACTGACATATTCTCATCACGAAGTAATTGTATCAATTCGTCAATTTTACTTTTATCTGAAATAACGATGATGCACAATGCTTCTTTTGAGCGGATTCGTTTGGGGCCAAACTTGCCAAGCAGAGGCGCAATCACTTCTATAACAAACAAAACACTAAGCACTGCAAAAGCTGCTTCTATATAAAAGCCGGCACCAACTGCAATTCCAATACTCGCTGCTCCCCAAATCATTGCAGCTGTCGTCAAACCAGTAATACTGTCATTACCTCTTCGTAGAATGGCTCCCGCTCCAAGAAAACCGATTCCACTGACAATCTGTGCTGCAAGTCGTAAAGGATCCATTGTTACATTAATATCTGTTCTGGATGGAACAAGATAAGCTGCTTCCATCGAGACGATCGTCAAGAGACAACTGAAAGTCGAAATTACTGCACTCGTTTTAAGACCAATTGGCTTCTTCTTTATTTCCCTCTCTACCCCAATTATTAAACTTAATCCTAATGCAAGAGCGATTTTAATTAATACATCCGGATACATGGAATTATTTGCAATCCAATCCATACAGCTTCCCCCTTATTGTGGAAGTATACATATGCTATACTCCTTATATTGTCTTTAACCATAACAGGATGTAAACTAACCTGAAATTTATTGAAAGAGAAGTGTGAAAATGGAAAAGCCTTCAATACACCCCTATATACCAATACTTATTGGTGTCATTTCAGTCGCATTATCTGCGATCTTCGTAAAATTAGCTGTTGCTGATGCTGGTGTAATAGCGTTTTATAGAATGTTTTTTTCAGTACTACTCATGTTGCCGTTATTTTTACTGAAATATAGAAAGGAAGTTTTACTGTTTTCCAAGAAGGATTGGCTGTTTTCAGCAATTGCTGGTATATTTTTAGCCTTTCATTTTATTCTATGGTTCGAATCGTTAAATTACACATCAGTAGCAAGTTCAACTGTGCTAGTCACTCTGCAACCGATATTTGCATTTGTCGGAACGTATTTCTTTTTTAAAGAACGTCTTTCCTTGAAGACCATTTTATCCGCAGTCATTGCGATAAGTGGAAGTGTCATCATCAGTTGGGGAGATTTCCAAATGAGCGGTACTGCTTTCTATGGAGATATGCTTGCTTTGGCAGGATGTGCTTTCATTACAGCATACCTTCTTTTTGGACAAGAAGTGCGTAAAAGAATCTCTTTAATTACATATACGTTTGTTCTATATACAATCAGTACAATCACACTCTTTTTTTATGTCTTGATTAAAGGAGAATCTTTTGGACCTTACGCATCTTCTGATTGGTTCTGGTTTTTCATGCTCGCGCTCATCCCGAACCTACTAGGTCACTCATTATTTAATTGGGCTGTTAAGTGGGTAAGTACAAATGTTATCTCCATTGCTATCCTTTTTGAACCTGTAGGAGCTTCTATTCTCGCTTATTATGTATTTCAAGAAAAATTAACTGCTACACAAATAACAGGCGGAATCGTTGTCATAGCAGGCATTTTGTTGTTTATTATCGATGGCAAGAAAATTAAACGTATATTATTTTTAAAAAAGGCTTGATTTATGATTAAGGTTTATTGTATATTAGTACTTGTCCTTACGAGGTAAAACAACTAAAAAAAAGAAATAAAAGAAGTTGTTGACAAATCGAAAGACAACGTGTTAAGATAATGAAGTCGTCAAAACGAGACGGCAAACAATGAACCTTGAAAACTGAACAGCAAAACGTCAACAATACAAGTTCTGAAACCGGCTTGCCGGCGAACGAACACAAACGAATCTTCGGATTCAAAATTGACATCTTAAATGATGCCAGCAAGAAATGAGCTATTCATTTTCTTATAACCTGGCGGTCGAGACGTAGTGCAGTGCTAGGAAGCGATGGAGTGAAGGAAGGAACGTACAACTGTACGTGACTGACTGAACGACTGAAGCTGACAACGCAATGCGCTGCGTATCGGCTAGCCAGTATTATGGAGAGTTTGATCCTGGCTCAGGACGAACGCTGGCGGCGTGCCTAATACATGCAAGTCGAGCGGATTGAAG
>NZ_JACSQN010000013.1 GCF_014836615.1 Sporosarcina quadrami
AAATCATCCGTATATTTAACCACAATAAAACACCCCAAAAGTTAGATTTTCTACTCTAACTTTTGGGGTGCACTTCAAAAATGGATTTCTATGTATACGTAATAGAAAAGGAAGCGGTCAAATTTCTCCGCTTCCTTTCATCATTCCTCAAAACCTAGTATTGGTACACGGTCTTCTAAAACCGTAATTTCATCGAATGGAATTTCAATGTGAAAACCGCCTTTGCCATGCGGGCTTACATTTACCTTCTTTGCCGCATACGGGTTATTTGTCACGAGCGTGATTTTTCCATTTTTCTCATTAAAACTTTCCATTGCAAAACGATAGCCTGATAGAATTGCATAAGGAAAAATCTCGTAAGCATCTTCTAATTCTTCCAGAATGACTTCCTTGAAAAACACATCCTCTCTATCTAAACTTGAAAACCCTTTTTCTATATCATTCTCATTATCTGATTGAAGATAGTATTTTCGTTTTTGGGATACAACAGGATATTCTTTTCCATTCCAAATTGCAAAGCGACCTTTTCTAAACATATTCATCTCCTCCAAAAAATTCATGTCTTTCAAATCATTATAGTAAATACCCGTTTCAAATGAACATATTCGTTTCTTCACATTTACATACTTGTAGACTAAGGCTTTTCTACTTAAATGCATTTGTGAATTAACCTTATAAATTCATTTGGTTTATCCTTTTTACCTATTGGGTATCCAATAACTACTACTAGATGAGGAGGCTATAATTATGAAAGAGAATGGTTACTCAGATAAGGTAAAAGGTGCAGTGAATAAAGTCAAAGGTGAAGCAAAAGATCAGTACGGAAATGCTACTGGTAATACAAAGCTTCAAGCAGAAGGTAAATTAGATAAGATGAAAGGCAATATGCAAGATAAAATTGGTGATTTCAAAGAACGACATAACGACGAAAAATACGATTGAAAGCCCTCTATTTTTGAAAGAGGTTGTCCCAATTAGGGACAGCCTTTTTTTGCACTCTACAAATTATCCGTATTTAAACGCGGCATCGTTTCTTCGGTGTTATCCAGAGTATTACTATCTGATAATAGTTCGCCACTATTTGTCATGGAAGTGCTACTATCTCTGCTTACATCCTCGCTATTAGACAATCCCACAATGTGAGAAACAGGTTCAACATCTTCCACAAACAATGCGATACCTCCATCTTTCATTTCCTGATAGATGTTTTCAGATTCTTCCTTTGAAAACCCCATCTCTTCAAACATATTCTCTCTCTTCAGATCGTTATCCATAAACATACTTGTAAACCGACTATGGAAGTCCTCTTTTTCTCTTCCTTCTACAGGGACAGCAGTCTGTTCCCGCAGTTGCGCCATGTCATCCTCCGTATGAGCTACTGCTGTAATCTGTTTTTCACTATAGCCTTGTGACAGCAATTCCGTGATTTTATACAATGCTGAATCAACGGAAAACAATGTACCGACATAACGATTCTTCATTTGTAAAAACACTCCTATTCTTCATGTCTTTAGTGTACTTTACCCAGAAAGCTAGCATAAAACACATTTTGCAACGCTTGCTGTATATGTTTACTATTCCCTGAAAGCGTGAATATGATGTAGACAAGCTTCATTTAGAAAGGAGATGTTTTCATTGACTGAGAAAAAGCATTTTACGGAAAACGATCGAAAAGATGCACAGGGACCCTTCATGGATAATCCTGAAAATCTACCGACTGACAAAGAAAGCATCTATGATATGCATGAAGATATGCAGACAGTAGATGCGATTCCACTTGAAGATGTTCGGTTGGAAGAAGAAGAGGAAGATCATCATCGGGAAACGAAAAGCTCTTCATCCAGTGAAGAGAAATACAAATAAATAAAAACAGCGTCTCTATGTGGAGACGCTGTTTTTATTTGTCGCTGTTTGTCGATAATTGCCCGGGAAATGACAGATAGTTATATAAGCTTGCAGTAAATACTTTTCTTGATCAAACGGTAGTCTTCGAGGCATTACGTTTTGACATGTATGCTCCCAAGATGAAAAGTAACACGATTAAGACGACCGTAAGTGTAAGGCTCATCCAATATCCAGTTGGAACGGAGTCCCCTTGCAGCGGATATGTCGCATATATCGACAACTTCCACGGAGATACCGTCCAAAACGCACCAATAACTGAATCAAGCACTTGAAAAACGAACAAAATTAGAATCGACAGACCCGCAGCAGCCCCTGTTGAAAGCGAAGCACTTAACGTCAAGACGACTGTGACCGCAAAGACAATCCACAAACTGTATGTTCCAACAAACTTCAAGATGTCACCAAAAGCCACCGGACCGAATAAAATCCTTATATAATACGAGGCAGCAAGAAAACCTGCCCACAGACTGCCAAGTACAATTGCGTTAATAACAATCCACTTGCTAAAAAAGTAACTCACAAATGACATAGGTCGTACATACAGCAGCGTTGCCGTACCGCTTTTCCGTTCACCCGATATCGAACCCATGAACGCAAGGATGATAATGAGGATACCAATCAACTGATATTGCCCCATTAAAGAAACGAAGATGTCTGTACCTTGGAATTGTGGCCACATGAAATCGGACCCTTCCGGCAAATTCCCGACACTTTCCATAATCTGCGGTAGGTAATGATTTGTGACAGGCTCCACTATGCCCAGGATAATGAATACAATCGGTATCCAGTACAGCTTAAAATTCCGGCTATGTTCTCTGAACTCTTTTTGCACGAGTACACCTGTATTTTTCATGACGACATCACCACTTTCATGAAAATTTCCTCTAGATTGGCGGTTTGCCATTCCACTTTTCTTATGCGGAAAGAATCTGCATGCAACGCAGCAAGTACTTCTGTCATTCCTATTTGCTGATGTGAAGGGTCAATGCTTACAAAATTGTTTTTTGAAGCCAATGTCCATGTCGAAATAGACAAAAACCTCGCTGCTTCCTCTACGGATTCAAATTCAATGAGTATTCTTGGATTCGCATACTTTTCTTTTATGGAACTAAGCGATCCATTTTCCACAAGTTCCCCTTTCCTAAGAAACAGTAACTGATCCGTCATTTCCTCTGCATCGTTCAATATATGAGTAGAGTAGAGAATCGTTGTCTGTTGCTGTAGCTCCTTTAACAGATTCATCACTTGCCTTCTTCCTACCGGATCGAGTGCTGAAACTGGCTCATCAAGCAATAGTAGTTTTGGTTTATGAACAACTGCCTGCGCCAAACCAAGCCGTTGTTTCATACCTCCAGAGAAAGTACCAATCCGCTTTTTCATTGCATCGCCAAGCCCGACGAATTCCAATGTCTTCTGTGCCTCACTTTGGACAATTCTCGAATCCACTCCACTCAGACGAGCAGCCATTTCCGTGAATTCAATTGCGGTCAGCCATGGAAAAAACTTTGGATATTGCGGTAAAAAACCAATGGAAGCTCTACTGTCCTTATTTTCTTCCTCTTTAAGAAGAACCGTTCCTTCTGTCGGCGTTACAAGTCCTGCCATCATGGACAATGCCGTCGTCTTCCCCGCTCCATTCGGTCCAATCAAAGCGGTAGACGTCTTTTCTACCAATTCAAACGTCATGGAGTCCACGACTTTATTGTCTCCGTAAATCTTTGATAGCTGACTTACTCGTAGAAGTTCCGTCATGTCTGTCGCCTCCCGAAAACGAAATAGAGAATCGGCCCTATTGTTCCTACCAAAAGAATAATAAGCACCCACATGATTATCGGTCCATTGGTTCTTTTATTTCGAATAACGTCTATTAAAGCTACTACCGCTAAAATTAGTTGAAGCACCAGTATTGGCATGATGAGATTCCAAGGTATGTTTGCCAATTCCTCCATACTATCCACTCCCTTAATTTTTGTTCTATTAAAAGTATAACACATTCTGTTATACATTGTATAGAACATAATGCGAAATTATTCGTCTGTTCTCTAATGTTGTTTATCCATGCTATACTATTTTCAATTGGAGGACTTAACATGAAAAACTGGATGTACCCGCTGTTTGTCATTATCGGGGCAAGCAGCTATGGAATTCTTTCTACGATTATTAAATTGGCCATACTGGATGGGTTTACTGCTGCCCAGGCAGTGACTGGCCAGTATTATATCGGATTTTTACTGGCTGTCGTTCTGTTCATTGTTTTCAAACGAAGACTTCCGAAGTTTGGTGGCGGGTATACGTTGCTCATCGCAGGGTTGTTCACCGCATTAACAGGGACGATGTACGGAAAAGCGGTCAGTTATATGCCAGCCTCCCTCGCCGTCGTTATGCTGTTTCAATTTACATGGATTGGCATGCTTTTCGACTGCATCGCACGCAAACGGTTTCCTCAGCGGATTGAAATTATTTCGCTGTTCTTTTTATTTGGAGGAACGATTTTCGCTGCAGGGGTCATTGATGCTGATTTAAGCGGCATTCCCTGGCAAGGATGGGCGTGGGGAATGGCAGCGGCTGTGAGTTTTTCCGCATTTCTAATGTCGAATTCCCGACAGGTCGAAGGAATGGATATGCTGACGCGTTTGTTGTTCATGTCCTTTTTCGCAGCGATTGCCATCACATTTTTCCAGGAACCACAAATTCTTTGGAACGGCACGTTACTGGATGGGCTATGGATATACGGTTTGATTTTAGGTGTATTCGGCATTGTCCTTCCCATTCTGCTGTTCTCAATCGGCATTCCGAAAGTCGGAGCGGGGACAGCTTCTATCCTGAGCGCAATCGAATTGCCGGTGGCGGTAACGGCCTCCGTCATTTTATTGCACGAGCATATGACGATTTTGCAGATTGTGGGCATTGGGATTATCCTCGTTGGTATGACATTGCCAAGTATCGGACAACGGAAAGGCAAGATGCGCAAAGAGATTTCACACCACCTTAACGGGTGATGTGAAATCTTTTTTTACATTCGCTGAAAACTTTCTGCCGCTTTCGCGGGTATATATAGTGAACAGCGTAAATCGCAGATGCCTTGGAAGGAGTGTAACGCGTGGAACAACATCATTGGGTTGAACAAGTACGGTCAGGCGACCAGTTCGCTTTCCGGCAATTTTACGAAGCGTATGCCAATGGTGCAATCAGGATCGCTTCTGCTATCACCCGCAACCGAGAATTGGCGAAAGATGCCGTACAGGAAACTTTCATACGGGTGTTTCGGCAAATTGACAGTTACAATCCCACATTGCCCTTCGATCCTTGGTTTTATCGGATACTGACAAATGAATGCCTCAGATTGATAAATAAAGAAACTTCACTCGTAAAGGTGGAACCATCGAATCTCGATGATAACCCGGCGCTCGTGGAGAAATCGTTCGATCAACTATCGGATCTGTATGACATCATCCAATCATTGGATGATCTTCACCGGATTCCTCTTATTTTGAAATATATTAAAGGGTTTTCAGAAAAAGAGATTGCGGACATATTGCAGTTGAATCAAAACACACTCAAGTCGCGATTATTCAAAGCACGAAAGCACTTGAAGATGCTACTGGACCCGCATGGAGAGGAGGACGTGACCTGATGAGCAAATTTGATAAACGGATCGAACAGAAGTTGTCCGAGCACACCGAGAAAGATGCACATGCATTGGAAGAGGATATTTGGAAAGGCATCAATGAAGAACTATTTGAAAGGAGGACATTCGAAATGAAGAAGAGGCCGAAGAGATTGATGCCTGCTGTAGCTGTCATCGCCGCGGCACTAGTTCTCGCATTCACATTGCAGACGGAGAGCGGATCAGCAATAATGAAGTCGGTGAAAGATATGTTTGCGCCTGAGAAAGAGATTATTCAGAGTCTCGAGGGACAGGATGAGCATACGAATGTGACATTGAATGAAGGCAAAGACTCTGAATATGTTATTTATGTCGACGAGTCGCGCTATAAGATGGTCAAAGGAGAAGAGGTAGATATTATTACAACGAGCGAGCCGTTGCCTGATGACTTTCCTGAAGTGAGCATGGAAATTAGACAATATCCGGATGAGTTGCCAGATGATCTCGTGAAGAAAATCGAAGCGGAATTAAAAGTTGAATTCCCTGATCTGCGTCCAGTTGAAACGGTGACAGAGCCTGTCGAAGGATACTGGCTACACGGTTTGGCTGAATCCGTCTGGGATGGGAAAGTGATTGATGTGTACGTCGTGAGTAATGGTAAAGAGGGGAGCTTTGTCATTACAGAAAACTATTTCCTTGAAGCGGCAGAAGGCCACGGTGCTCGATTTACTCATATGCTTGAAAGTTTCGAAATTGTAGACTGAACGGACGAAAGGGTGTTGCGTGAATCACCCTTTTTTTGTTTTTGCTTGGTGGATTCGGGCGCAGGGATGCTGTTTGCGGGCGCGGCACGGATGAATACGGGCGCGGGGATGCTGTTTTCGGGCGCGACTCGGATGAATACGGGCGCGGGGGTGCTGTTTACGAGCGCGACTCGGATGAATACGGGCGCGGAGGTGCTGTTTTCGGGCGCAACACGGATGAATACGGGCGCGGAGGTGCTGTTTTCGGGCGCGGCACTCCACCTATACCACATGCTCATTCAAGTCGCGCTAACTGCACTTTACAAATAAATAATTTTCTAATCAACTCCCATCTATATACGGACTCGCATATACTACATTATGCCACTTTTTTTAACGACAATGAATATTTTCTCTCTACATCGGGTATAGATTGTAAAGATAGCTAGTTAGGAGGCTTAGATATGGACACTTTTATGGTCGTCTTGAATACGTTGATTATTATTTCTTATATACTATTAATCGGATTTATTGCTCCTTTTATTATGCGCTTTCTGAAGAACAGGAACTACGATGTATTCATTCAACTAATTCCAATATTCGCAATAAGTCTGCTTGGTAGCATTGCAATCTCTGTTGGACTCGGGGGAATGTCCGAAATATGGTTCTTTAAAGCAGCAACAATCATTTCTGCAGTAATGCTCGTTTCACTTTTATTCCTGACGTTAGCAATGAGGAATTTATGGAAAGACGAATATGATAAGTTGATTGAGCGGATTGCAAGTTTTTTTCAAAAAAATGAACGGAGCTTCTCACTTAAATAGTGGGAAGCTTTTTCTGTTTTGGTGTACACTTAGCGTAAACAAATTACGGATAGGAGATGAAAGCATGCTAAAAGATCGGATTTATTACGAAGATGCTTATCAAAAAACATTCATTTCTCGCATTTTACATACAAGCAAGGATGTACAAGATCGCCCATATGCAGTGCTCGAAAACACCGCTTTTTATCCGACCGGTGGAGGTCAACCCCATGATGCAGGCACACTCAACGGAATAATCGTCATTGATGTGGAGGAGGTGGATGGAGAAATTCGTCACTTCCTTGCAGAAGCACTTCATTCTAACGACGAAGTGGAGGGTCAAGTCGATTGGAATCGCCGCTTTGATCATATGCAACAACACGCGGGACAGCATATATTAACTGCCGCGTTTGTCGAGCTGTTCAGTTTCCCGACAATTAGTTTCCATCTAGGCAAAGGCCTTGTTTCCATCGATCTCGATGTGGAAGATATCTCGCCGGAGCAATTATCGGCTGCCGAACGCTTTGCGAATGAAATTATTCTTGAAAACCGTCCTATCCAAACTAAATTCATTACCGAAGATGAACTGCAACACTATAATCTTCGCAAACAACTTGCGGTGACAGATGAAATCAGGCTTGTCATCATCCCGGAATTTGACTACAACGGTTGCGGAGGAACGCATCCACGTTCGACAGGTGAAGTCGGTTTGTTGAAAATCATCTCGACTGAAAAACAGAAAAGGAAAATCCGTGTACACTTTGTTTGCGGAAATCGCGTGCTGGATCAATTGCACCGGAAACACGAAGAATTATCTACAGCCTCGAAACTGTTAAGTGCACCTGAAGATGGCGTTGCCGCTGCTATCGATAAGTTACTTGAAACGAATCGTGCCACTGAGAAATCACTTGAAGACGCACAAGAAGCACTGTTGATATTCGAGGCAAAAGAATTAATAACACGTCAAACAGATTCTGTTATAAAAGCATCTTTCACTAACCGTACAGTTCAGGAACTCCAAAAACTGGCACGCTTGCTTGTGGGGGAAGGGAATGACTCAATCATTGCACTTCTCACCGCGGAAAACGGAGACAAGATACAATTCGTCGCTGCACGGGGTCCGTCCGCTACAGCAAGCATGAAAGCTGTTTCTGCTGCTGTGTTACCGCTTGTCAACGGAAAAGGTGGCGGTAACGATGCATTCGTCCAAGGTGGCGGAGAAAAGACAATGTCCGCTGTTGAGCTTGCCGATTTGATGGAGAACAGCTTGCAAAAATAAAAAAATCCTCCCGATGTGCAGTAATTGCATCGGGAGGATTTTAGTTATCAGTTTTTACCTAGCACTTCATTCCAATCAATTGTGCCGTCTTTGATGGCGTCGCGCTTGTCTTTCGTCATAATGTCTGTTGGACGTCCACCGTGCGGCCAGTCCTTGTCATGGTTTTTCCATTCAGGACGGTCATGCGATAGAATGAATGCAGCTAAATCACTCGATTCCTGGTCAGTCAACGTACCCGCAGCACCGATTGGCATATTGTGCTGAATGTAACCGGCCATTTTCGACAATCTTGCAATGCCTGCCCCGTCGTTAAATGAACCATCGCCCCATAGAGCCGGTCCTGTGTTAGAACCTGTTCCAGATCCGTCGCCTGCGTGACAAGCGATACAAGACTGCTGATATAACTGTTCTCCATCGGCAATGCTAGGGACAGGAACGTTTTCCATATTGCTTTTGCCACGCCAAGGTAGTTCAGCACCTACAGGAATTCCTTCAGAAATATACGTCAAATAAGCAACCATTGCATCTAAATCTTCATCGTCATCTGCAAATTTCTGGCCATTCATACTTCTTACCATACACCCATTAATGCGTTCTTCGATTGTAACAATTTGGCCTGAACGTCCAATGTACATCGGATAAACGGAAGCCATTCCAACTAAAGAAGATACTTCCTCATCCATGCCTGCTCCTGCGTGACAACTTGTACAAGATAGTTCATTGACACGCGCTTCTCCGTCTTCAGCAGTCGGCGCTTCACTTCTTAACACATTCGACGTGTCATTCGTCAATTCATAACCACGTAAAATGGCTTCTCCCAATGGGCCGTCCGGTACATCATCCAAAGATGGTGGATTATGTACAATGCCCGCTACTTGTGTTGGTGGTTCTACAATTGGTGCATCATTGTTGTTCGTTGCTTCTTTGTTGGCCTTCAGCTGATAAGCCATCGCACCAATCATTGCAAACGCTACAACTAATAGGAATCCTAGAACGAGTGTTGATGTTTTTCTCATTTCTAATACCTCCTCTTCTTATACTTATAGTGTAACTATTAAACTAGTGATTTCTGCATTATTTTCATTTTGTTTTAATTCTGAAACAACTTTGTGGCGAATTAAAGAAATTAAGCAGATTATCCTAGCCATCTATGACTATAAATGTCTCATGTAAGTATATAGACTATGCCCTAATACATGCTTATTTTCATATCACCACTTGTTCATCCTCTATCACCGCTTAACCGGCTTCTATAACCGCTTATCTGCACTCTATCACCGCTCAACCGTCTTCTATCACCACTCGCCCACTTTATGGAAATGAAAAAGCCCCCCACCTAGCCGAACACAGCTAAATAAGAGGCCCCTCTTCAACTTTTAGTAAGCTCTAGCAAACCACACAGTGTGCTTCGAGTCTTTACCACAATTAATGCATGTCGACTTTTCAGCCGGCGGGTTGAACGGAATATTACGTGTTGTAAATTTCGTTTCTTCCTTCACATGCTCTTCACACTCATCGTCGCCACACCATCCAGCAAGTATCCAACCAGGGATTTCACTGTTGTCGACTGAATCAGCAATATGCTTCTTCAACTCGTCCAATGTATCGATATGTGTATGCGAATGCTCTTCGCGGAATGCGCGTGCCTTTTCAAGCAGGCGTGTTTGCATCGTTTGCAGTTCTTGCTCGATGCTTTCGACTAGATTCGATAAATCGACAGCGACTTTCTCATCTGCGTCACGCGCTTTCATCAGCGCCTGTTCATTCTCCAAATCACGTGGACCGAGTTCAACACGGACAGGAACACCTTTGAGTTCCCATTCATTGAATTTATATCCTGGCGACTGATCGGAATCATCCAAACGTACACGAATATCTTTTGCTTTCAATTCTTTGAAAATCGCGTCAAGCCTCTCCATGATGGCAGGGTTCTTCTTCCACGGACCAACTGGAATGAGCACAACTTGTGTCGGTGCTACTCGTGGTGGCAACACTAACCCTTGCTCGTCACCGTGAACCATAATAACAGAACCGATTAGGCGAGTAGATGTACCCCATGATGTAGTGTGAACGAATTCATGTCGGTTTTCTTTCGTCAAATATTTAATGTCGAATGCTTCAGCAAACTTCGTTCCTAAGTAGTGTGATGTACCCGCTTGAACGGCCTTTCCGTCCTTCATCATCGCTTCGATTGAATACGTATCAACAGCACCCGCAAAACGCTCTGAAGGTGTCTTCTGACCGTCATATACAGGAATTGCCAGCAATTCCTCAACAACTTCTTTATAAATGTTCAACATTTGCATTGTTTCTGCACGCGCTTCATCTTCGTCAACATGTGCCGTATGTCCTTCTTGCCATAAGAATTCCGATGTACGGATGAATGGCAATGTTTTCTTTTCCCAACGGAATACGTTCGCCCATTGATTAATCAATACTGGCAAGTCGCGGTAGCTCTTAATCCAATCCGAATACAAATGACCGATCATCGTTTCAGATGTCGGACGGAGTGCTAAACGCTCTTCCAACTTTTCGCCTGCAGCCTCCGTTACCCATGGTAGTTCAGGAGAGAACCCTTCGATATGATCCTTTTCCTTCTCAAAGAACGATTCCGGAATCAACATCGGGAAATACGCGTTCCTATGACCTGTTTCTTTAAAGCGTTTGTTCATCTCGTCCTGGATATGCTCCCAAATTTCGTAACCATCCGGTTTAAATGCAATACATCCACGGACTGGTGTGTAATCCATCAAATCCGCCTTCTGGATCGTATCGATATACCATTTTGAAAAATCGTTTTTCTGATTGCTCATAATAATTTCCTCCCTATACATAATAAAAAGCACATAGTCGTCCCTCAAATAAGGACGTCTTTGTGCTGGATAGACGTGGTACCACCTTCGTTCAGCCTATGATTGTTGACAATCATAAGCCCTCGGACGTTTAGTAACGAAAACGACTCGGTTATGTTTACATAACATCTCCGTGGTAGGGTTCGATGAAAAGCGGTGGTATAGCTCTCAGCAATCACTATACTTTCTGGTTCACAATTTTCATTTACTGGGCCACATCTCTGATTCCATATTGCTTATAATATACCAAAGTTTCGCGTTCCATACAAATTGATTCACTTTTCTTAACACGTCTTTTGCTCTTTTGACACGACTTGGCTTATTCTGTTTATTTGATATAGTAGATAGGAACCTATCGGATGGAGGAATTAAATGATGAGCACACTACCAAATTGTCCTAAATGTAATTCAGAATACACATATGAAGACGGGAATCTGTTTGTCTGCCCTGAATGCGCACATGAATGGACAACAGAATCTGAAGTGGAAACCCAAGAAGAGAAAGTGTACCGCGATTCAAATGGAAACGTCTTGAACGATGGCGATACGATTACCGTCATTAAAGATTTAAAAGTAAAAGGTAGTTCCAATGTTGTCAAAATGGGGACACGAGTGAAAAACATCAAATTGGTCGACGGGGATCATGATATCGACTGCAAAATTGACGGTTTCGGCCAAATGCAACTGAAAACGGAATTCGTTAAGAAAATCTGATTCCAATAAACCGCTGACTTGAGCAAATCAAGTCAGCGGTTTTTCACTCCTTCAAGTTTAACAATCATTAGCAAACTCGCTTTATGCAACCCAAGCATAAGGAATCCAGACAGAGCTTGGTCGTATTTTGTGTTGAATGGCGATGGCAATAAGTCTGAAGATCCTAAGCTCGGCGGCAGACATAGATGCACAGATAGCTGGGTTAGTAGTGGGTTATTTCCCCCATCCATAAATGCGGTCAATATAAATAATAGACAGGCTGGCAAAAGTAAATAACCGCTAAGCATGGCATACCGTTTCATTTCATCCTTAGACAGTCTAGTACTAGGATCTGACGAAACCATCGGCCACCACATACCGAAAGAAAGTATGAATAGCAAGGTTAAGTATGTATTTTGCAACACCGGGATGGACACTAAAACGGACAGCAGGAATGGCAAATGATAGAGTAAAAACAGGATTGCGAATAGGGAAAGTACGACAATAGGGGGGTGCTGAGGAGTAGGTAGACGTTTAATCCGTGAAATCTCTATCAGTTTAACAAAAAATGTTTCTGGAATCCCTAGCAACAAAATCGGCGGAATAATAAAATACAAGATACTCATTTGAATCATATGCAAGCTAAACGAAAGATGGCTGAGTACCGCTAACGGGCTCGCTACTACAATGGATAGCGTGACAGCACTGCTTATAAATAGAATAGGTTGCAAACTACGCAAACTAAGCTCCGTGTAAATTCGTATAGAACGGACATACATAGCGATTACGATAAACACGATGACTATGATTGGCCATTTCCATGTCATTTGACCAGTCAACAGGAATTCAATCGTCATCACTAGCTGTTTGGCCCCCTTTCATATCAACGTCTTGCCTTAGTATATGATATGTAGCCTCATTTATTGCCCATAGTAAAAAGCACACTCATCCTAAGACGAGTGTGCTTTGGTATGTTGTTTCATTACACATGTGTGCTAACTTCTTTACGCGCTACCAATGGACCGCCTTCTTTTAAATACTTCTCAATGCCTTCTGCCGCCCGATAGGCCAGTGCGCCAACTGTTTCCGTCGGGTGATGACCGGCAAATTGGGGGAAGTTAGCTGCTCCGACTACGAAGATATTTTCCGCGTCCCACATTTGTAAATAGTTGTTCACAGCTGACGTCGAAGGATCCGTACCCATGATGACACCACCTGCATAATGCCCGCCGTCATACACATGATCAAACTCTTCAGGTACTTGGTCTTCATCGATAATATCTGCGCCCATCGCTTCTAAAATCTCACGTGACTTCTCAATACCAAACTTTGCGATATTGCGATCCTGATCGGTATATTTAAATGTTATACGCAAAAGCGGATCGCCATAATCGTCCTTATACGTCGGATCCAAGTCTACATAATTATGCCACCACGCCATATTCGCAGATGTATACCAAACAACTAATGATCTGTACGTGTAATGAAGTGATTTTTTCTTATAATCCGCACCCCATCCTGGCGTTCCACTCGGTACGTGATTGCTAGCGATTGCGCCTTTACCGTACTGTCTCATTTCAATTCCGCCGCCGTTGATGAAATCGACGTTCGTATGATCGAAGTTGTCACCTGCATAATCGCCTACAGCTCCACCTAATGCGCCTGCGCCTGCATAATAGTTGAACTTCTTATCCTCAAAATAACCGCGTGCACCGAGGAACGTAATGCCGAATTGCCCATTATAATTTCGCCCGATCACACCTTTTCGTGTTTTCGGATCATATGGTTTACCGATTCCCGATAGCAACAATAGACGGTTATTCGTAAATGTGAACGCAGCAAGGACGACAACGTCTGCAGGTTGTTCAAACTCTTCGCCTGTTAGCGTATTGACATACAAGACACCTGTCGCTTTACCGTTCTTGTATAGTACACGGCGTACATAGGATCCTACTCTTGCTTCGAAGTTCCCGGTCTTTTGCGCTGTCGGCAAAACCGTTACAAGCGGATCCGATTTCGCACCGAAATCACATCCATATTGTGTACAAAACGCACAATACATACAAGCATTCATCACTTCACCATCAGGGTTCGTATACCCCTGCGATAAATTACCCGCAGGTACTTGGAATGGATGCAAGCCCAGTTTCTTTGCGCCTTCTTTAAACAATTTTATCGGTGGTGATTCTTTCATCGGCGGGTTAGGATAGTCACTCGATCGATCAGGACCAAGGGGATCAGGTTCTCCCGAAATGCCGGCCGTCTTTTCCCAACGATCATAGTATTTCTCCATCTCGTCGTATGTGATACCCCAGTCCTGAATAGTCATTCCTTCAGGGATCTTCGCTTTCCCGTAACGTTCAATTGTTTTGCTTCTAATCTCAAAATCATATGGTTTCCAACGGTAGGATGCACCTGCCCAGTGAACACTTCCGCCACCTAAATCATTCCCTGCCATCATTTCTTTACGGGTGCGGACAGGAAGGGCCACTTCGTCGAGATTGTTACGTGATGTAATGGTTTCAGAAGAGAGGTTTTGCATCATTTCATAGCGGTTTGTATAACGCAGCTCATCTTTCACCCCTATGTAATCATCTCTCGTCTGATTCTTCCCACGTTCTAGCGCAACTACTTTATATCCTGCTTTCGCAAGTTCGGCTGATACAACTCCACCCGCCCATCCCGTTCCAACAACGACTACATCCACTTTTTCTAACTTAGTTACCATCCATTTTCCCTCCTAATTAATGACCTTGGTAATTTCGCAAACTCTGCTGATCTAATTTCACGAACTCTTCCACTTCAATTTGTGCAGCATAGCTCGCTCGAGGACCTGGATATTCTTTCATCTTCCAGCCCATCATGTTTTTATTGCCTCCGTACACCGGATCTGCATAAGCACCTTCCAATGTCGTCTGCAAAAGCATATTAAAGAAGTTCTTCGACCCGATGCCTTTCAATTCAACTTTTCCATCTTCAAACATACGAAGCACTTCATCTTGTTGTTCGCCAGTAATCTTGACAAAACTGGCTCCAAACTCTTTTTGTGCAACATTATCCAGTTCACGCAGTCCAGTAACAAAAATTTCACTTCTCGTCATTTTCGTCTGGTAACGAGGTGTGGGTGCTGGTACTTGTGTTTCAGCATTCGGACCTTGTTTGTTTTGGTCTTTTGTAATATTGTGATTACCTGTGTTCGTCGTATAAACCGCAAAAGGCCCCTTCATATATTCTTTTGCATTGACTCCCCACTCTGTACTCAATTGTTTGTCAATGAAGTACGGTACACCAAGTTCAATTGCTCCAGGTCCCGAATCATCTTTTGGATAAATACGTTCCGTAGCCGCCGCTAAAATGTCAAAATCCTGACCACGGCTGAAAAACACGCGTGCATCCTGGATCTGTCCATTGTCAGTTGCCGTCTGGACTTCCGGCTTCTGTTGAAGCTGGTTTGTCAATAGACCGCCAATAAGGCCGCCTCCGACTACTCCACCTGCGACAAGCCCGGTGTTTTTCATAAAAGTACGGCGACTCATTCCTTTATGTTCATGTAAATCATTTGGGTTATCTGCCATTTCAACTTCCTCCTTTTAGTAACTGCCGCTTTCTATTCATAGTTGCCAGAGCTATCCAAATCTATTCAAAACTAACGAGCCCTTCTGTAAATACGTTTAATTGAGTGACCAGAAGTTGATTTTGCACAACAACTCTTCTATACTTTTTACACAAAAGCTTTTGTGACATTTACTTCCTATAGAATCAACGAGAGGAGATTGACTATGTTAAAGACAACTGTGTTTGAACAATTGAAAACAGCTATGAGGGAAAAGGATACACTCTCAAAAGGGGTACTTACTCTTTTAAAATCCGCTTTGGATTCTGCTGAAAAGGAAAAAGGGGAAGCACTTACGGAGCAAGAGGAGATTGCCATCGTCAACCGGGAAGTCAAACAGACGAACCAGTCACTCGACGGCGCGAAACAAGCCCAGCGTGAGGACTTGATTGAGCAGGAAGAGAAGAAATTGGTCTTGCTAAAGACGTTCTTGCCGAAGCAGCTGAGCGAAGATGAAGTGAAAGCCCTGCTCACTGAAGCAGGCGTCACTAAAGGCATGAACATGGGAGAGGCGATGAAAATCGCCAAGCCGGCACTTGCAGGAAAGACGGACGGCGCGACGATGTCTAAGGCTGTTAAAGATTTGATTTAATTTATTTCATACAAACAGCCCACCAAAGCAGAATGCATTGGTGGGCTGTTTTTCGTTTACATGGTTTCACCTTAACTAAAATCCTCAATAGCATGTACCATTTCCCAAAACTGAGAAACTGCTTTGGATACTCTTGTATCTTTCGTTTTAATCATAACCGGCTCCACATGAAAATCGAACTTTTTCAGCTCGTGAATATTTAATTGCTCCATTGGAAAGGCATACGCTACTCTAGGGATGATCGATATTCCCAATCCTCTGCTGACCATGCCGATGACCGTCGTTAAATCCTTACTTTCCAGTACGATAGTCGGTTTGACGTTCTCAGCCTCAAATGCCTTACTTATTTTTTCATAATATGAATGGCCTTCCATTGCACCTAACATAATGAATGGGTAATCGGCTATTTCCTTAAAGGTTACTTTTTCAGATGAAAACACAGGACCCCAACTACGCGGACTTATGACTACATAATCCTGCTTCCCTAATGCCTTCAAATCATAATGGTCAGCTACATTTAGACGTAATAATAGGGCAACTTCAATTTCCTTCTGGGCAAGTTTCTTTAATAGGCCTGCTGAATCGCCTTTTTCGACGCTGATTTTAACGTTCGGAAATCGTTCCCGATACATACTTACATAATCGATGAGTAAATTCAAACAGGAAGATGAAACGCCAATCCGGAGATTTCCTGCCGTACCTTCTTCTATTTCCGTTATTTGCAGCTTAATATCTTTCATTGTAGATAGCAGCTTTTCTGCATAGTCATACAACACTTCTCCCGTTTCAGTCAACTCCCATTTTTGACGGTACCGATGAATTAATACAGTACCTAATTCCGTTTCAAGCTTCTTCAACTGTTGGCTTAGGGGAGGTTGGGCGATATGAAGCACTTCTGCCGCCTTTGAAATACTCTCTTGCTTGACGATTTCACGAAAGTACAAAAGCTGTTTAACATCCATTGCCATCTCTCCATTATACTTATTTCATATGTCGTTAGTGTCAATTATATATTATTCATATCTAACTTCCTATGATAAACTATTCTATACAAGTCCTAAAAACGGAGGTTTAAGCCCATATATGAAGATCATTACGAAACGGCTCACCCTCTATATAGTAGGGTTATTTTTATTGTCATTAGGCGTCAGCTTTTCTATTCAAGCAAGCTTTGGTGTTTCCCCCGTCTCTTCTTTGGCTTATGCCCTATCATTGACCGCAGGATTATCCATCGGCATGACAACCATACTTGCCAACATCCTCTTTATCCTTGTACAGGTCGTACTGAACAAACGAATTGAACTTCGTGAGTTTGCCATCCAGCTGATCATCGTCTTTCTGTTCGGGTTCTTCATGGATACGACCTTACATTTGTTGCAGTTGTTGCCTACCCCTGAAACACTTTTAGGCAGACTTGCCTTTCTGTTAATCAGCTTTTATATCGTTGCTGCCGGTTTAATCGCCTATTTCACAGCCAAATTGCCGTTGATGCCGTATGATGCGTTGACATATGTCATCAGTGACCGCTTCAAGATGAAATTCAGTAAAGCGAAAATCACGAGTGATTTTCTCAATGTCGCAGTCGCCGGCGCAGTATGCTTAGTCTTTATTCACTCATTTGGTTCAATTGGTATTGGAACTATATTGGCTGCGTATTTTATCGGCAAGATTCTTGGTCAATTCATGCCTCGGATCCAGCCTATTCTTCAACATTGGGTGTATAAGGGAAAGATTGATATCACCGTTGAAGAACGAGAAGTACTGGAACCGCTCGAAACGGAATCTTGACACATCAAACTAAAACACCCCAACAAGCGTTAAAGAGACCACTGAAAAAGTCCTTTAATATAGAACGACACTTAAAATGTTGATTTCCGTTCCGAGTGGGCGGTAAACCTCCTCGGTCGCTTCGCTCCACTGTCAGGTCTTACCTATCCCGCTCATCCCACAGTGGAGCCGCTCTGCACTCCACTCAACGGAACGCACGTAAAATAAAAAAACAGCGATCTACCTCCTTTAATCAAGGAAAGAATCGCTGTTTTGATTTATATTAATTCACACTACCTAAAGAAAGCTCCTTCGTTCTACGTGAAATAAAGAGATATAAACACGCAGCTAATAGGAATGCGATGGATGAAAAGATAACGGCAACTGTCTGAAGCGAGTACCACTCAGCAAGTAGGCCTAGCACAAACGTCAATAGAATTTGTAAAATGCTCTGCAGAAGGTCCACCGAACTGCCAAAGCGTCCCATCAATGCAGTTGGAATCGTTTTTTGATACATCGTCGCGTAACCCGTGTTACTGAATGCCATAAAGAAGCCCAATGTTATGAAAATAACGATTGCCAGCCATAGGACGCCAGATGAATAAAACAACAGATAACTGAGCATTGTCATTGAAAATCCTACACCGATATACGTTTGTAATGAGAGTTTTTTCACGAGTGCTGTCGCGCATAACCCGCCCGCAATTGCGCCGATTCCAGCAATACTTACTACGACTCCATAGGTCGCGTCTGTGGTTTGCAAGACATCTTTTAAAAACGTCATTTCCTGAGAATCGAGAGCAAAGGCCAGCATCAGTGCAGGGATATAAAGAGCAAAAAAAGTGAGCAGATGAGGCTTTTTTCGAATATAGTTCCATACTTGCGAAAAATCACTACGGATGACTCCGATTGTGAAGCGATCACTTTCTCCGCTTACTTCATTCTCAATGCGCGGTAATGAAGCGATCGCCCATGCACAAACGAAAAATGTAAACGCATTTACCCACATTGCAACACTAGTATTACTGATAGCAATAATTCCACCGGCAAGTGCTGGTCCGATCATGAAGGAACCGTAACTTAGCGTACTGTTCACAGCGTTGAATCTCAGTTTGTCTTCATCGTTTACGAGCTTCGTAATGACATACGTACTACTCGGTCCAAAGAAGCTACCGGCAATGTTTGCAAGGAAAATGAGACTATAAATGACCCACACCGATGTGGAAAAAGGCATCATGCAAACAATGATTCCACGGACAATATCGCTATACACCATCAGCCGTTTTCGGTCATTCCGATCAATGATGGATCCGACAAAGAAATTACTGAGTATCCGTGCCAGCGGACCTGCAATATAAATTCCAGCCACTGCCGCGGGAGAGTGCGTCAAATGCCAGACAGCCAGATTCAATGCAATCAGATAAATCCAGTTGCCTAAATTGGAAAAGCCCAGTCCACCCAACAGCAGCCCATACTGCTTAAAAAAACTCACGTCATCTCCTCCTAGCTGCCCATCCGCTGACGGACTTTTTCGCTTGCGATAAATGCATATTTAAAGCAAATACTTGCTTGCTTATACGCATGGAGCTCTTCATAAAACCTCGCCCATAATGGTGCATAAAATAGTGTCAATGAGTAATATTCCTGTTGAGAAAAATGAGTTAAAGCAAGCTCTTCAATCTCTTTCAAACCGGCAAGTGTGATGTTCCGTTCGCTTGCATATTTCAACAAAAGCCACTGACACTGATGATGTTCCACCTCAAATCGTTCTTTTGGATACTTGATGAATAAATCATCCAACAGCTTTTCATCCCCATGCTGATAAGTTGCCCGCATCCAATTGATGACCGTATGTAAATCTTCCAAATAACTATTTGCCTGCTCGTAATAGAATACGGCTTTTTTGAACAAACCCTGACACTCATAACAGTACGCAAGATTGTTATAAAGCGAACTCCATTGCCTTGGCGTTTGTATAGTTGCAACGTTTCTCAATAAATCCACACCTGCATCAAATTCTAGCAATGCCTCTTTAAATCGATGGAGCGAATTCAGAATGCCGCCTTTCATGGAATAGAGCTTCAACTGGAATAACGGCTTATATTGGTGGGAGAATGCCTCTTCTGCTTTATTGACATAAACGAGTGCTTGTTGAAATGAATATAAGCGGTGATGGGCAAAAGCCAAATGATAATAATAGTTCGCCTGTTCAAAACGACTGGCCATGTTCATATAGTTACTTACTTGTTGTTGGTCTTCCCGTGCAGCAACTTCTTCGAATTCCTCAAAGGACAGATGAGCATTTGTCGTTATGGCAATATACAATTGAGTCATCCGGTTTTGACGCCATGTGATGAACGGTTCTATTTTCATCAGCAGTTCTCTTGCTTCCTCTAGTACATTGTTTGATAACAAATAGCGGCTAAATACAAGGCCTGCAAGCACATCGACTTCTTGGTGAAAATTATCCTTTTGGAAAGATGACAGCTTCTCTATTTCTTTTTGTGTAAGATCTTCATTCGATAGTAGTTTTTCGTACAGCGTTTCAAGAAACGAGCGTTTACCTTCCAGATCCGCTTTCTCATGAGCTAAGTCAATCCCTAGGCGAGCCAACAACATTTCATATACTGTTTGTTCAGCAATGACCAGTCCATTTTCAATACGACTCAAGTAAGACGGCGTACAAATCCCCACCGCCACGTCATCTTGCTTCAATCCTTGCTGCTGACGATGATATTTTATCAACCGGCCCCAGTTTTTTTCTTCATGATCCGTCACAGCTCCCACCCCCTCAGTTCATTTTATCAAATTTTACGGAGTCATTATTGTGTATATGATAGCAGACTGCAGCAATCAGTCAGCTATTTCTCTGACACTTACACAAATAGAAAAACCATTACTTTGCCCGGCCAACGCGCAAAATAATGGTTGTATTTAAATGCGAAGCAATCCGTATTAAAAAGTGTCCACCCACACTTTAAATCTATCCATCGAACTTTCAGTACGAACAATGAATTCCCCCATCCCAGCAAGCCTAAAAGCTAAGGAGTAAGCTATTTTATAATCCGGTGTGTCGTACCCATCATACAACCGCGCGTACATTTCATTTCCTATTGAGTCAGCCCAGACATCTGCTTCGTATAGGCTATCGAAGAGGATATCTTCTCTTTTCCATTCAACAGTCATCTTTTAACCTCCCTATCCTTGCTTGACTATAGAAATAGTGTCCAAGCGAAATTTCAAGAATCGCGTCCGTTAATGGAATAGCTTAGAAACGTTGATTTGCATTCCAGCCTTACGCTTTCCGGAGGGCGTGGCTTGAGCCAAGCGAACAACGAAGAGTTCGCTTTGCCGTATTTCTGTGCACTTCAGAAATTAAGGCATCATTCCAGGGTCTCAAGGCAATTGCAAAGATATGCTCGAAAAGCTAACGCTTTGTCTCGCAAAAGCCGTTCTTAGTTACGACTTTCGCTAATCCTCCCGGAGTCGAAGGCTTGCACTCCAATCGAATTAGAGTGTAGTACTTAACAAACGCGCCCTATTCTTGAACAGTGTCACACCGTTGATTTCCGTTCCAGACGGACGCGTTCCGGAGGGCGGGCGGTGAACCAACCCGTTCGCTTCGCTACCGTTGGTTGTTTCACCTGTCCCGCTGATCCTCCCAGAGTCGCCGTCTTCCACTCCAATCAACTAAGAGCGTGCTGTGAAATAAAATTGCACGATTGCGGTAGACAAATCAATTATTAATTCCAAGTGAGATTAGGATTTTAATTCAACCTCGACATATTCTTCTACGTATTCTTCATAATTGAGAACATCAATGACATTCGACCAGTAAAGCACTGATCCTACAAAATCACGGATATCTAATCCTGGAAATTCATAGGTACTTTCGTCATTAACTGTAGCCGTTGCATCTTCAATAAACGTAACCTGAAATCCTCTGTCATACGCAGCAATTGCCGTAAATTGAGGACAATACTCTGTATTGAATCCAGTTACGAAAACATGATTAACACCAAGAGATTGTAGTATCTCCTGCAGATTAGTCTTAAAAAAAGCACTCGGTGTACTCTTTTCGATAATATTATCTGCATACTTAACTAAATCCGAATCAATATTTCCTCCTTCAGAACCATCAGCTATTGGACTTTCACTATTTTCATCCTTGTGACGTATAAAAATAACCGGTTGTTTATTACGCCTAAAGTCTTTTGCAAGGTTTTCAACTTTCTCTTTCTCTATATTGTAATCACCCATTTGTAGAAACCCATTTTGAAAATCTATGACCAATAAAGCTTTCATATTAGCACCTCATTAAGTTTTAATTTTTTCAATAAACTGACACACCAGTATATATTAATATACTATACCATTGGAATTCACCTCGTTTATCATTTTCTACAATTACTTCTACCACAATCTGGCCCTATTGTTGAACGAGCGCAATTCTTTTTTCCAGAATTGCGCCCGTTTGATGAATTGATGCAAATCCTTTTCACAGAAAAATGCTCGATAGTTAAACAAAGGACTTCTCTAAAAGACGTTGTAAATCATCGTGCATAGTGTATAAAGAATTCTTTTTTAGAACAGCTTCAAACAACCTAATTAAATCCTTAGAAACACACCCCAAACTCTCCACATTAATTTTTTCAGGGTATGTTTTTAGAAAGTCTTGAATGAAGGAAGGGCTCAGGGTATCGTAAGCCTTAAACTGGTGTAATTTTTTATTCTCGTTCATAGCCTGTATATATAGTGTGTAAGTTCGCATTGTCTCTAGCATACCAAGCGCATAAATTAAATTATTTCTTTTCAAAGCCTTTCCTACACCTATAGCACAGTAAACAAACTCGAAAGGCACATCGAATCCCGCTTCATATTTGACAGGTTCATTTTCAAATTTTTCATTTTCATCAATCATTTTTTCTGTTACCAATCCCGTTTTGTCGTCCACCACTTTCCACAAGGGTGATTTTACAGATAATAATTCGCGTGGGACTATGGAAACGTTAAACTCCAACTTATTTTCTAGTATTACGATAAGGAGAAAGATTTCCTTACTAAATTGCTTTTCTTTTATATATATGGGGTTCAGCTCTTTAAAAAAACCTTTAATAACGTCCTTCGCTATCTGGGAATTATTAATTTCAGTAGATGCTACCATTAAATCAACGTCAGAGATTTCATCGGTAAAGCCAATAACTCCAGACCCTATTTGGACAATACCTTCTACGTATTCCGACGTCCTTATCTTCTCAATCATCTTATTTAAGTACTGATTTCTTTCTTCTTGATCATACATACTACGATCATCCCCTTTACTCAATTAAATGGCCCGTTTGAAGAAGTTAGTTAACACATGTTTTGTCAACATTAGATGAGGTGTAATTAAATCATTAAATCGATTTTTTAATTTGTATTTCTGAAACGTTGAATAAGAAAAGAAATTAAATAAGAAATTATTAAAATCATTCCCATTAAGAAAGCGATAAGGAAACCAAATGTGCCTTGAAAACCTACCCATCCAGTTGTGAATGTAAGAAAAAATAATTCATAACAAAAACCAACCAGTATAATAGCAATAGGAATGTTAAACGGGAATAAACGCTTCCAACTTATTGCTAAAGGAACAGAAATGACCAATATGATGAACAAGATAATAATGTGGAGTGCTCCCCAACGGAATTCTGCACGAGACTGTGCAGCATTACCAAAGGCAGGTGTATTATATAGGTCAAACAGTGTGATAATTGCAGTAATAACCGCCGTCAATACAACTAATATGAAAATACTCCAGTTTATAGTTTTTAAGGTAGTTTTGTTCTTCATTTAATCCCCCTTAACTTCCTCCCGCAATGTCTTAATTGAGTAAGTTACTAAAGTTTTGGAACTCAAATGGCCAGTTTGTGATATAGACGAATTCACTTATAACACAATCGCCCCTATTTGCGATATTTTATTTATCTACCTACATACCCACCTTCAGATTTGATAACTTGACCTGTAATCCAATGAGATTCATCACTAGCCAGGAATCTAATTAATCTTGCAGCATCTTCTGGTTGTCCAACACGACCTGTAGGGAATAAATGTGATAATGAATCTTTTATAGTTTTATCCATCCACCCCGAATCTGTTGGTCCTGGATCAATTGAATTCACGGTAATCCCTATGGGGGCAAGTCCTACTGATAGTGGTTCAGTAATTGCAATTAGCATACCTTTCGAAGCAATATAGGCTAGATTATTGGGGTCTGGCCCTTTTGAGACAAAATTAATGATTCTTCCA
This sequence comes from Sporosarcina quadrami, assembly GCF_014836615.1. Lineage (GTDB taxonomy): Bacteria > Bacillota > Bacilli > Bacillales_A > Planococcaceae > Sporosarcina > Sporosarcina quadrami. Next base: position 24,143 of record NZ_JACSQN010000013.1, read on the forward strand.
CCTCTTTTACCGGGAAAAACCACCTCAAACCTTTTAGCAAATTCTGTGCTTAGTAAAATTGTTCCGCTGTTGTTTATCTGATAATGCCTATCAAGAACTTCTGCGTTCATATTGCGGAAGTCAACTGATTTATGATAGGTTGCATTGTTTATTAAGATACTTGCCGTACCAAGAGTTTCTTCAGTACAATTTAAAATCTTTGTTGGTGCTTCTGACTCTGACAAATCAGCCTCCATATGATGGCACCGTACTCCCAACTCTCTTATCTTGTTACTTAAAACATTTGGATAATCTTCTTCCGCACCAATACCTTCATTTTTGTCATAATCGCTCCAATGGGTAAAAAAGATATCGGCACCAGCTTCTGCAAGCATTAAACAAATTGCAGATCCAATACCTTGAGAACGACTTGCCCCAGTTACAATTGCTATTTTACCATTTAAAATACTCATGTTTTCCTCCCTACACACACATATCATCTATATTAATTCGAAAGTCGATTATATGACTGATGGATGAAACGTTTAGAATTTATATGTATTAATGGTACATATCGAAGTACAGCCATTACTCCTTTATAGCACCCGCTAATTTAACAAGCATGTCATTATGGTATCACCAAATGAACGAACATCTGCTAAATAATCGAATCCATTTGGAGAACCGAAACTGTTAAACGCACGAACTGCAACAAGGTCAAATTGAGGAATCACTAATAGAGTAACTCCCGTGTAACCCAAAATTTGATACGAACCTTCAGGCACAAGGTTTCCAATTTCCGATTTGCTTGCAGGTAAATCTTTAACAAACCATAAGCAGCCATTTTGTGGTAGCTCTTTATCTTTTAAATCTGGACTTTGCAATGATGTAGCTATGTTTATTATTTCACTTGAAACAATCTGTTTACCATTTACATATCCTTGTTTAAGATGAAGGTATCCCCATTTCGCCAATTCTCTTACAGACACATACATATTCCGTTCATTCCCAGAAACGCTTTTACCATCGTACCAGTTTGAATTATCCGGATCTCTTATAACATCTACCAGATTTTCTTTCACCTCTGAATACCAGCCCGTTTCGGTAAAGCTCATTTTGTTAAATGCCTGTTCAGCTAGAATTTCTGCAATGCTACTTCCCGTAGCATTTTCAATGACTTTCGTTAGCGTATCAATGCCGATGCCTCGATAAGCCCAACTTTCTCCGGGCAAAAATTCTCTTCGGATTTTCTCCCCATCATTTTTTAATCCATGCGTATGTGTTAAGAGATGCCTAATGGTAACCCCTTCGAAAAGTGCAGATTCATTATCCGAGTGGTATTTAGTGACCAAATCATCGAGTGACTTTATAAATCCTTCATAAACTGCATATGCAACAGCAAAACCAATATAGTTCTTTCTCACTGAAGCAACATGAAATTGGGTGTCTTCTTGAATATGTCTTGCACTAGAACCTTTAGACTGTTTCCCCCAGTATTCCTCTGTTACGATTTCGTCATCTTTTATAATAAAAACCGCTGCACCAGAACAATCAACTATTTCAGAAGTTTTTTTGACATGTGATACAACAGTCTTAAAATCCTGATTTATCTTTTTGTTAATAATCATTTTCCCCCTGCTTTCCCGTTAAATCGTACCCTCTATTGCACGACTTCATTTATTCATTATTGTTCCGTTTGAAATGTTGTAAAGTTTATTATTAAACTATATGACCCAATTGAAGAACAAACATTATCCGTAAACGCCCTGAACTATTCAATCGTTATATTTCAATATCTTTAAATATCAAATCTGTTGAAACTGGTTTCTTTCCAATTTCCCGAGCCCAGACAGATAATTGACCGATATGGTGTATTTCATGAGTAATAATGTGATAAAGAACCTTGTCGTAAGTCAAATGCTTTTTCTCACCACTTTTCAGAGACAAGATGAATATCTTTTTCTCTTTGCTATTTTCATGCTTTTTAATAAAATTCTCGCTTAGTCTTCTCGTTGAATTAGAGAACTCTTTAATTTCTATCAAACTTGTTATCTCTTCAATATCTTTATGAATAACTGGTGTTTCTTGTAGCTGATTAATCCATAGTTGCTCACAATCGATAACATGAAACAAATTATGAAGTATACTTTTCATACCGCCAGTCCGCATCTTACTAAGTTCTTCTTTGGAGAGACTTTCACACCATTTAATCCATTCATCCCTAACTTGCCAATTGTATCTAAACAATTCATATAACATTAGAAGTCCATCCCCTGAAATTAAATTAATTGTAGATATTGTAATGCAAACTCTATACCATCTTCATTTGATTTTTTTGTTACAAAGTCTGCACTCTCTTTTAATTTATCACTACCATTACCCATGGAAATACCATAGCCCACGGTCTCTAACATATCAATATCGTTGTCCCCATCACCAAATGCCAAGGCTTCATCAGAAGTTATATTAAAATATTTTAATACTTCTTTAATAGCAATAGATTTCGACACTTCTTCATGTAGTACATTGACGATATGAGAATGCCATCGATGAAACTTCAAATCCGGAAATTGCATTTCATATTTCCGAATGGTTTCTTCTTCTGCATATAAACACATTAAGTATATCTCTTCATTAATAATTTTCTCATTAATTTTTGGATATTCTAGTAATGAAAGTGTTTCTCTCATCGCTTGAAACGTGGTTGGATTTTGTATTTTATTCATTGTTAATTTTTCCGTAAAGAATGAAAGACTTTGTTTATTTTCATCTGCAAAGTCTTTTACAGTACGGACAATAAGTTTGGGAATTGGTATTTTATGTATCACTTGATCTCGGTGTTTAGTATAAGCCCCATTAGCTGTAATAAATGTGTCTATACCTAAATCTTTTAAAGCATGACACATTGATAACGGTCTACCTGTAGCTGCCACTAATCTGATACCTTTGCTCTTTAATACTTGTATAGCGCTCTTTGTACTTGGAGAAATACATCCATCTTCATAATTTATGAGTGTTCCATCAACATCGAAAAATACTATTTTATAATTCATTCCAAACTCCTTTGTACATTTTTCTCTGTAGAGCCTATTCTTTTTTCAAACTATCTAATAAGACAAAACCAAATACTACTCCAGCTATTGTTTGGATTGTTGGATTGCCAAGATAAATCTGTTGAGGAAACAATTGCAGTATATTTCCAGGTACATAAAAGATTAATACAAACGCTAATGAGATAAACATAGATGGCAAACCGATTCCTATGAATTTAGCCCAATCAAAGGTCCATGGTCTCTTATCTTTAATTTCGTTTATAAGTTTTGGTGACCTGAGTAACATTCCAATAACAATAGGGAATATTGCAGAAAACCAAACGAATGATCCCACTCTAAAATTTTTCATGTATTCTTGTTTCAAAAAGAACTGATATTTAGCACCTAAATAAATCATAATCCCCAAAACAATAGTCCATCCAAAAAAATATAAAAACCTTTTCATAAAATCCCCCTCACATTCAGCTTATTTTGTAACGTACACTTACAAAACGGTATTCCTGATAGTGGCATGGGTTAGTGAAAATGCTAGCGTGTCATTTGGAACGCAAAGTAACATTTACTAATGGCATTATAAATAAGGTAGGATGAGATTCTATCTTTAAAAATGAACCAAACCACGGGATAAATACTACTAAAATAGATATCGCTATGCGAATTGTTAATCATGCCAATAAATTCACTTTTATAAATAACCACCGTTTTGTCTTCGATCATCTTCCATTGTCGGCTGCACATTTCCTTCTGATTTCACATCCGCACGAAAGTTTTCCCGCTTATCCTTGCCATCTTATTTCTCCAATCAACGAGCAAACCTACTGATATAAGTGAAAGAACAGGAATCAATAGTATCCACATGATATATCACACCCCTTTCAAATGGCCGTCTTGATAGGGCCTTTAAATGAGCAACGTTAACGACAACTGAAGATAAAATATACGTTCTATTAAGCCTCCGACCTGAGTTGACTCTCTCTCACTTTCTTGTATCCATTAACAATGTCGAAAATACTAATAACCAATACAATCCATAAGAAGGGGTTCGTTAAGGATAGACCTACTTGGGAAACTCCACCCGCTAAAGTGAGAATAATAATCAATGCAAACAAATATCCGACAGTTATTATTTGCCACTTAAGATTATCCTGTGTGAATTGGTCTTTTTGAAAGCCATTCCTAAAGATGCTTATAAGAACTGTTAGTAACATAAGTCCAATAAGTATTGGTTTGGGGATATACACGGATAAATTTAATCCTGGGAAAAAATCATGAATTATCAATAATGTTAGGAACCCAGTGGCTAGGATGCCATAGAAATCAGTTTTCATTTCGAGTCATCTCCTTAGTAAAGATCCCCTTTTTTACACGAAAATTTACTGTTTAATAAATTCCGCACGGGAAATCTACCATATGATTTTTTTCATACTAGTCGGCAAAGCCTCATTTCGGTATTTCCGAAAAAAACTTGCTAATCTCTATTGGTAATTCTTCAACCGATAGAACCTTTAATTTATTGCCCTTAGGAGCAGTCATAATCATATAAGACTTCATATTGTATTCAAAAAGCGTGAACTGCCCAATACGATTAGGGCTATTATCTCGGAAGAATTGCAAGTCTTCTTTTGTTAGAGTGACATCATAACCATCCAAAAATAACTTCTCTATGTCAGCCATGTCGTCCGTAAATGCCATTGCTTGATATAATTCCAATGAATTCTTGGGCGTGTAAAATAATTTATAATATACAAGTCCGCCAAATACTAGTAGCGCAATAGCTACAATCGTGCTAATTTCTTTTAGCGATTTCTTTTTACCAAACACAATAGACTCGCCTCCGCTACTTGATGATCCAGCTTATATATACCTATCTATATACTAGTACGGAAAAAACTGTTATAAGTTTCAGAATTAGTTTAATTAAATGAAAAATATTTTATTTGAATAAAATACTACTAGATACCGTTTTTACAATTGTCCGCCTAAACAAACTTTACTAGTATTTTTATCACAAACGCTTTATGAATAACCTTGCATAAATATGTAACACTAATGTGATATTTCCTCCTAGTTAGTCATCTCTAAAATCTATTTAACTTTCTAACGGTTTTCATTATACTATGGTTTGGCCTAATAGGTGTTTAATTATCAGAATAATGAGTTGTATTTCAACTAGAGAAAGGGGTTTCCCATGCAAACGAAACGTAAAGGGTTTTTCCAAAAGTTTTTAGATATGATCGAAACGACTGGAAATCGCCTGCCACATCCTGTAACGCTATTTGCATTACTTGCGTTGCTTGTCATTGTATTATCTGCTGTTGTTTCATCTTTTGGAATTAGTGTTCCGCATCCCGGTAAAGAAGGAGAAGCAATTGAAGTTACAAACCTTCTCACTTCAGAAGGTATTCACTATATGATTACGAATATGACAGCGAACTTCATCAACTTCGCACCACTCGGCGTCGTGCTCATTACGATGCTCGGAATCGGATTAGCTGAAGGATCGGGTTTAATTAGTGCATTGCTTCGCGGGTTTGTTATGTCCGTTCCAAAACGATTGATTACCCTAGGACTTGTTTTCGCGGGTGTTATGTCCAGTGTCGCTTCTGACGCAGGCTATGTTGTATTGCCGCCACTAGGTGCCGTTATCTTTGCTGCGCTCGGGCGTCATCCACTTGCCGGTCTAGCCGCTGCATTCGCTGGTGTTTCCGGTGGATTCAGTGCCAACTTGTTGCTGTCGGGTACAGATGCTTTACTAGGTGAGCTGACAATTATGTCTGCCGCAATCTTCGATCCTGCCTATGCAGACGGTATGAACATTGCCATGAACTATTACTTCATCGCGGCTTCGGTTTTTGTTCTAACAATTGTCGGTGCTTGGGTAACCGAGAAAATTGTTGAACCACGTCTAGGCGAATATAACGGAGAATTCCGTGAAAAAGTTGAGAAACTGACGTCTATCGAGAAAAAAGGATTGCTTTGGGCGGGCCTTTCATTACTCGTTGCAGGTATTCTTGTTGCTTTACTCGTGCTACTTCCTGGCGCACCACTTCGGGGAGATGAAGCGGACATGCCGATTATCAAATCACCGTTCATGAAATCACTTGTGCCGATCATCGCGTTCCTGTTCTTTGTTCCTGGGCTCGTGTACGGTAAAGTGACGAAAGAAATCCGAAATGATAAAGATGTCGCAAGAATGCTTTCCGCAACAATGGCTGCAATGGGTACATTCATCGTACTGTCCTTTACAGCGAGCCAGTTCGTCGCATTCTTCTCGGAGTCAAACATGGGACTAGTGCTTGGGGTGTACGGTGCGAAATTCCTTAATAGCATCAACTTGACTGGAATTCCACTCATTCTATTATTCATCGTCATTGCAGCATTCATTAACTTGTTCATCGGTAGTGCTTCGGCAAAATGGGCAATGATGGCACCGGTATTCGTTCCAATTATGATGGAACTTGGCTATTCACCGGAGCTGACACAGATGGCTTATCGTGTTGCCGACTCATCGACGAATATCATTTCCCCACTGATGACATACTTTGCGATCATTATCGCGTTTGCGCAGAAATACGATAAGAAAATGGGTATCGGTACACTGATTTCTGTTATGTTTCCGTATTCAATGTTCTTCTTGTTAGTATGGAGCCTTGCACTCATCGTCTGGATGCTATTCGGTATCGATCTCGGACCTGGGTCTCCAATCCATTACAACGGAAACTAAGACTGAAGCACAACCTGCTTGTTATGGGGTTGTGCTTTTTTATGCTGTTCGTCACTTTTTGGTACACTATTTGTATGAGAGGTTGTGAATGAAATGCCAATTATTCAACATGAAGTCTATATTGAAGCACCGATACAAGTATGCTTTGACCTTGCGCGCAATGTGAGCGTGCATACAGTGACGACAGCTAAGACAAAAGAGCGCGCAATTGGCGGTGTGACGGAAGGGTTAATGCATGAAGGTGACACCGTTACGTGGGAAGCTGTTCATTTAGGACTCAAGCAACGGCTTACGGCTAAAATTGTCAAGATGGATATTCCGTATTCATTCACAGATGTGATGGTTTCAGGGGCGTTTCAATCGTTTACTCATGTGCATACATTTAGAGAAAGTGGCAATGGAACGGTTATGGAGGATTCGTTTACGTATACTTCCCCATTCGGCCCTATTGGCAAGCTTGCGGATTGGCTATTCCTAGAGCGTTATATGCGGAACTTCATCTTTGATCGAGCGCGTGAACTAAAGAAGATTGCAGAGAACAAATAAAAGTATGCAACGGGTTATCGTCCGTAGCATACTTTTTTTGCTAGTGTCTATTTATATATCACTTTTCGAAGCTAGACTTCCCGAATTTTGGATATATCGATTGAATAGCTCATTATATCGATCGGATAATTGTGTATATCGATTGAATAAGGAATTATATCACCATTTCGGGACCTTTTAACTAGTAAGAAACGCCATTTCCCCAAACTTCTCCGCACTTAATTTGCAAAACAACAACCTTTCACGTCTAAGCTCCGTTAACATTAGTAGAAGGGGTGGTGAGAGAATGGATTCGGGGAAAATGGAAGAGATTATTGATGAGCATGGTGCGCATTTATTGAAAATGGCTTACTTCTATCTGAGAGATCGCGAATTGGCGAAGGATATTGTGCAGGAAGTGTTCTTTGCCTTTTACGATTCGTCGAAGTATGAGGAACAAGGCAAATTGCGTGCTTACCTTACACGATTGACAGTCAATCGTTGCAAAGACCATCTAAGAAGCTGGTCGTTCCGCAATCTTTCGTTCAGCAAGGAATGGATTGAAACGATACAGAGAGAGCAAGATCCTTTAATTTTAAATGAAGAAAAAACAGATATTGCGATTGCGATAATGAAACTCCCGATTAAATACCGGGAAATCATCATCTTTTATTATTACGAGGAATACAAAATGAGGGAAATTGCCACTCTCCTCGGGTTATCGGAAAATACAGTGAAAGCCAGAATGGTGAAGGCGCGGAAATTGTTGAAGATCGATCTGCAAGCTGATTATTGGGAGGTGCTTTCAATTGAATGAAGTGAAAAAGAGCTTGAATACCGTTGCCGGGGATATGACAAAAGACAAAGAAGAATTGAAGCAAAGAATCCTTTCTGGTCGCCGCAAAACGAAAAGACGGAATCCTTTTCCGCTAGTTGCCACTGCCATCGTCACAGCTGCAATTCTATTCTTTACGTTCAATGTGTTTCAAGACGGGCTATCCACTTCAGATAAAGATGATTACGAAGTGAATGAATTCATCTATGACTATCAGCTTCAGTTAATGCAAAAAGATGGAAATGACAGCCCTAAACTAGAGCAAGATGTACTCCAGGGTTTACTCCATGTAGATGCTGTCATTGATTATGCCAAATCTCTCGGATATTCGGAAAACACGGAAGCCATCAAAGAGAAAGTGGAGGAAGAAAAACAAACTTTCTTTTCGACTATGGATAATGAACAACAGGAAGCTATGCAAGAAGAGGTATTCGGTATCACGTATGAAGACTATTTCAATAAAATCCTTAAGTGGACATTCCAAAATGCAGAAGCTGTGAATTGGCTGGATCAACACCCGCCAGATGATATAAAGACGCATAGTGAAGTGATTGATTTGTTTCAAAAGAAACATGAACAATCCATTGCCGATTTCATGGACAAAAAAGGGATTCCTTTCTTTGACCCTGCGTTTATGTATAAAGAGTTAGCAGGCACCGTATTAGCAAAGGAAGGGCAAGATATTCTTGTCGCAGAAAGATTAGAAGTCACACCCGTTCCAGCATTGACTGTAGAAGAAATGATAGATGCAGGGTACGCCATTTGGTATACAATCGATGATAATATAGATGCCATCGAGCCGAATATGAAAATTAATCTGACTTATAACTCATTGTCCTACCCAATAACAGAAATAGATCATGCGACTGTTTTTCAAAGAGTAGTTGAATGGGAATTGTCAGATGCAATAGTCCAACCTACATTATCGGAAGAACAAGGATTATTTTACCTTCACGGTTTAACGTTAGGCGATTCGCAATCGGACGTTATCGAACGCTTTGGCGAAAAGTATACCAAAGATGAACAGGTAGACGGTAGCGGAGCAGAATTTGCATTGGATTATAATAACAACGCAAGATTCTACTTCTATCAGGACGAATTAAGTATGATAAGCTTCGAAAATGTGGATCAAAACTATTTTGAACAACTTTTCAAAGAGTATGAGGGTATGAAATCTACTTCAAATGATAGCCGTTATATTTATTCAGAGGAAACTGCTCAAATGATAAAGGCTGAATTCATACCTGATGGTTCCCTAACTATTTCACTTTTCATCGCATGGCCAGATGGTTTCCTTGATTACCAGGAATTCCTAGATGCAATGAAAGAATGACACTGAATGTCAAATGTGATAAAGCGTCCGTTATTGACGCTTTTTTGCTTTCTATTCGTTTTAATTTTATTACAAAATCACCTATCTTTTGTAGATGACAGCAAGGGTGTTTGAGCATCCTCCATCCCATTCATTGAATCTTTTTGTCATTTCAACCGTATTAAGGGTAGAGAGTTTTACTTGAGGAGGGTCATTGCATGTATGCACCTATTGAGGAACCATCAAAAAGATTATCGAAAGAAATCATTCCCGCGATGAGATGGGGCGCTTTAATCAGCGTTGCCATCGAAGTGGTCATCACAGGGATTCTATATGGAGTCAGCATCTATTTCGCATGGCCGGACTGGGTCAACTGGATTCTACTAATTGTTGCTGCCATAATTGTAGCTGGCGCCATCTGGTCGATTGGATTGCGGCCGTTTTTTGTGTTTAAAAACACCCGTTATGAAGTGAGTGAAGAATTTCTCCAATTAAAGTCAGGCGCATTCCACGAAGTGCATGAGCTCGTTCCGATGGCAAAGATCCAGGCAGTGTCAACACATCAAGGACCCATTTTAAGAAGATTCAACTTATATTCGATTGCTATCGAAACGATGGGCTCTACTCACGGAATTGCAGGATTGCCAAAACAGGTGGCCATTGATGTGAGAGACCGGATTGCCCATCTTGCGAAGATTCAGGAGGTGGATGAATAATGAAATTTAAACGTTATCATCCATTAACCATCCTATTTGATTTATATGGCTTCGTGAAAAATGTAGCCATTTTCGCGGTCATGTTGTTTGTCTTTAATTATGGCTCTGACTCTACGCTTGTCCGCATTGGTCGATGGGCTTTATTAGCAGGCGCCCTTTTGACGCTGATCTCTATGCTGATGAAGTGGTTTTCCACCCGCTATGCCGCGGACGGACAGGCATTTCATCTACAAGGCGGTATTTTTCAAAAGACGGAGCGCACCATTTATTATGAAAAGGTTCAGAATGTCCAAAGACGAACATCGTTTTCGCACAAACTGTTCCGCATGACATCCGTGTCTTTCCAAACTGGAGCAACCGGGGTCGACGCCAAAGTCGAATTTAAGGTTGTGACCCAACAAGAAGCTGAACGCTTGGAAATGTTAGTGAAAGAGGCGGGAACAGAATCAGTCGAGATTCCCGATACGGCTGCCGAATCCGAAACGGATAAGTCAGAAGTAAAACGGGTCATCCATTTCACACCTACACGCAGAGACATTGTGAAAGCGTCATTCACTTCCCTCAGTTTCCTATTCCTCATTGTCATTGCCGCTTCCCTCTTCTCCAAAATCAATGCACTATTTGATGTCGAGGAAGCTGTTGAAGGATGGGTCGTTTCGCTATTGACTTCCGGCTGGGTCATTGCCGGCATTGCAACGGTCCTGATCATCATATCGTTTGTCATCGGCTATATAAGAACATTCGTCACGTATGGTAAGTATGAAATCGCTTCAGATGAAACCCGCATTTACATCGCCAAAGGGGTGTTGGATGAGTCTGCATTTTCGATACTGAAAAAACGGGTTCAAGGTATTGAAATATCCCAGTCATTCATGAAACGCTTGCTCGGACTGGCGGAAGTGAAACTGATCAGCGCTGGCAGTCTTGGAAGTGATGATGACGAAGTGAGTACACTCTACCCTTTTCTGCCGGTAAAACGCGCCTATTCAATGATTGAAGAAATGCTGCCAAACTATGAAGTCAGCTCTGAAATGAAACGGCTGCCACGCAAGTCCTTCGTCGTGAGAATTGTGAAGCCTTATTGGTTTTGGCTCATTGTAACAGCGGCACTTACGTATTTCCGGAATGACCTGTTCAGCAAACCGAACCTGTGGTGGATCATTTCAATCAGTCTACTTGCAGTCCTCATGCTCGCACGCATCGCAAACTACTGGAACACGTCTTACGCCATAACGGCCCGCTTTATCCAAGTGAGTGAAGGAACGTTAGGAAAGACTACATACTTGACGCGACGGGATAAAATCGTTGAAGTATCGGTTACACGGACGAAGTTGCAACAATGGACAGGACTGGCGACAATCGGGCTTGTCAACCGCGCGCAACCTGTTCGTCATGAACGTTTGCCTGATGTGACTGTCGAAGAAGCGACCAGGTTTTATAGATGGTATGCATTGCGGGGAGAAGAAGTTCGTGTGGAGTAAAAACGTGAAAAGTACAGGCATATGGAGATTTAGCTAACAGGCCATTTTGTATAACAATCGGATGCCAACCATTTTAAGTTCAAAACCACTTTTAAATAACAAGTATTGATTCTTTCTGGGGGGGATTTTTTGAAAACGAGACATCATTCTTGGAAAAGTTATGTTTTTTTGACTGTTAGCTTAGTAGTTACGATACTTATGTTTTTATTAGACCCAATTGGAGTAGCCACAAAAGAAAAGCTGACAGGGCTTATAATTCTTCTTATATTGGTAGGAAACGTCGTGTCTGTCTTAATGGGTATTTTAACATTTACATCTAAGTACGAACGGAAATTGATTCCTAGTATAGCTGCCATATTCACTTTCTTTAATGTAGTTGTGGTGATTTTCTTTTTCTGGTTTGGTGCAAACTTTGCGTGAGTAAAAAATATTCTTCAAACGGGCGTAATTCTGGAAAAAGGAATTGCGCTCGTTCAACAATAGGGCCGCTATGTAGAATACACAATGTTGCTTTACGCTCCAGACGGCACGCTTTCCGAGGGGCGTGGCTTGAGCCACGCCCTCCAGAAAGCGTAAGGCTGGGACGCAAATCAACGTTTCTAGGAAACTACATTAACCGGCGCGTTTGTGTAGTAATCAATACGCCCTTCATAACAACAAAAATATGCTTGAAGCTCCGAGCGTATTTTTTTCATTATAGATTCGTCATCTAAACATATGCTGTTCAAGCTGTTAGTAATATTGAATTCAGCATTTTTGCCTCTCAACCAAACCCGTTACGAGAGAATTAAATTTTTTTACACAAAACTCGAACTTCTCCTCAGAACATTTGCCTATATTCAATCTTCCTCTAGACCAACAGCTGCGTTAAAGTATTCTTCCATTAAATCCTTAGCCTCTTCAAACGGCAACACAGAATCCAGTGAAGCGTCCGGATCCCATAGTGATTTGCATGCTTCAACTAACTGGATGGTTTCTTCACACCATTTAATGTACTGCACTTCTTGCTCCAATCCTCTACGCAACACAGCAGAAGACATGAGAAGTCTAGGTGTCATAGTTTGCCGCTCCTTAATGGATTTCCAGGCTTCCTGTACGGTCAGTTTCATCTCGTCCAGACGCTTTTGCCGCACTCCCTGGTAGTATTTCAGTTGAAAGATAACCTGATCCACAGAGATATTGTCCATGAAAAATACTTGCATAAGAAAAGAATCTTTGATTTTCGGGATCTCAGGCGGGGATCCCACCCAGTTCGTTATTTCCTCGATGCCGCCATCGGTGATCGAATAAACTTTCTTATGTGGTTTCCCTTCTTGTGGGATAAGCCGGCTTGTGACGAGTTCTTCGGTTTCAAGCTTATTTAACTCTGGATAAATCTGCGAAAGATGCGAATGCCAGAAAATGCTCATGAAATCATCAAATTCCTTCTTAATATCGTATCCCGTTGCATCCCATTTACTTAACAAGCCTAAAATCGCATGCCTCAATGTCATTTGAATTTCATCCCTTCTACTATGTCGAACTTTGGGTGGCTCCCTTTCCTAAACGCGGAAAGACAAAGCAACCGATGATGCCAAGCAATAACAACAAGCCAGACATCACTTGTATCGTGTGTAAGGTTTCGATTCTCCTTAGCAAAAGTCCTGTGACAAGAATGCCAGGCAACGCTACGGAAGTTGTGATCATATGATACAGACTGAATGTCCGCGTGTAATAGTCATTATCCACTTCATCTTGTAAATAAGTAACAAGCGCCACATTAAACCCGCCCAATGCGATTCCTTGCAAGAAGAAAAATGGAAGAATCCATTGCCAGTTTGTAATGAATAAAAGGCTTCCTACACTAATACCTACTGCAAAGAGCGGCGGGATTAGCATCCATTTTCTATCTAGTTTCGGATACAGTTTAGGAGCGAAAAATGCCCCAAGCAAAATCCCCATGAGAGAAGATGCACCTATGAAACTCAGATTTTCCACACCGACAGACAAGCGATCTGTTAAAAATGAGATTAACACAAGGTCGACTGATGTTGCAACGAGCATTGCTAGCGTCAAAAAGAGAAACAACGCTTTGAATTTAGGTTGGTTCCATATATATAGTAACCCTTCCTTCATCATTTGTAGCTTTCCACGTTGAACGGTTTGTTTATTTATGATGAAAGGCTGGACCTTTCGGATAAAAAGAAGCGATAGAAAGAGAAACCCTGCTGCAACGAAAAGCAAAACTGGAATAGGGAACATCAATTTGATAAGAAAAGTCGTGATTATTTGACCGATGATTTTGACCACCGTGAGACCCATTTGAAACAGGCTGTTCGCCTTTGCCCGCTCCTCCATACTAACAACATGCGGAAGCAATGATTGAGTAGCAGGAATAAAAAACAGTTGTAATATGCTCATAATGAGTAGTAACAAGTATGTCCATTGATATGGAGCAAAGTACAGAATCAAAGGGAAAATGCATAATATCGCGACCCGTAAAGCATCAGAAACAATCATCACTTTCTGAAGTGTCCGTCCTTCAATCCAACTACCCACAGGAATACCGAAAATAGCAACAGGTACATAATAAGCAATGAAGAACAGCGTGAAGGAGGTCGAACTACCGGACTGTACCTCTATCCATTTCAATAAGGCGTAGAAAATCATAGCATCTGCGAAGACGCTTAGAAGTCTACCGGCAAACAGATTGCGAAACGAACGGTTTTTAGATAACAGCATAGATTCCACTTCCCTATCTTTTTGATTAGGTGAAGCATATCAAATTAAAACTCATATGTAAATACTTATATATAAATAATTATATAATGTGAGAAGTTTTTTGAACAAGTATAGAGAAGACGATAGATAATGGCATTAAAAATACCAACACAATTAAGATTGTGTTGGTATTTGGCAAGTTACGGATGCTCCTAAGACATGATTGTCTTGGCTATTTGATCGTGTCTTTCAAGATTTCGTACTTTGAAATTTATAAGATTTAACACCTGCCTTTTGTGCATGCTCAACTTACCTAAAATAGCCTGCAATTCATTCCATATACTTTTTATTTAACACAGTGAAAAATAAAAGAGTTAGCTTTCTTAGTTGCCTGTTTGAACTCCCAGTCTTCATATACTTGAATTTGTGAAAAACCTACTTGTTGTAGTGATTCTTGAATTTCTTCTAGAGCTCGAAAATTTAATTGCATTTTTTCTTGAAGCAATACTTCACCTGTTTGTGCATTCTTAACAGTTTCGTAAAAAGTGAAAATACTTCCTTTAAATCCTTCGTATTCCGTCCAAATTTCAAGTGGTTCTCCGGTTGTATGATTCGTTGCAATATCAGGTGTTAGATCTTTTTCCCATTGCTCCCACACTTTTGCTAATGGGTTCCGTGTATCAAAAATCATATGTCCTCCAGGCTTTAATGCACGATATATATCTGAAATAGTGCGTTTCCAACTTTCATCTGTAAGAAATACTTGTGCAACGTTTGCAGTCATTATAACAGCATCAAAAGCCTGTTTTTGTAAATCAGAGCTGTCACCAACAATCCATTTCAATTCATCTGAATGAAATTTTTCTTTAGCACATTCAATCGCTTCTTCATTCGGATCAATAGCTGTAATATGGTATCCCGCTTTGGCAAAATGAGTGGTTAATCTCCCTGTTCCACATCCCAAATCAGCTATTTTTTTTACGTTTAATTTCTTTAATAACGCTAAGAAGAAATCATCATCTTTACCCCATGCATTAACTTGGTCATATACTAATGGAATCATTTATTCACATACTTTCTCTACTAGATTCTTTGATAATCCGGCACGATCGAAGCGCAGCTCCTCATCCTTAACTGCACCCGTTTGCTGAAGACATTGCATAACCTTATTAAAGATAAGTACCCGTTCGAGAATAAAGTACTTATATTTCTCCAAAAGTAATCTTCATGCTAGGTGACCAAACGAATGAGGAATTCGCATGAAAAATCTGCGAAAACAGAAGTTCAGATTCATATTGTTTCTCTGCTTCGTCCAATGTGAGTCCGCGGCTTATCAGACCTTCAATAAATGATTCCCTATTTGTAGGTTTTTCACCTATCCCGTCCTCTTTTAATGAACTATACAGTTTTTCTTGATCTTTTTGATCCACATTCGGATCAAGAAAGTTAACCTTATCGCTAACTCTGCATTCGATGTTTTTCACACCCATCTCCGAAAGATAGTGGGGTAATTTTAAACCAACATTTCCGTCTCTTCCAGTTTGTTTTGCACCCTCTTCAAATAGTTTTTGAAGAATCCCAAGTTGGACGATTTGAGATTGTTCATGCCCGTCAATGTAGTAGGATGACATGCCGGCAATCCAATTTGGTTCAAAGCAGATTACCTTTCCTCCATCGACAACTGAATTAACCATTTTTCGAAGTATTTTTTTTGGGGTGGACATGTGTAAAAGATAGGCGTGGCTAACAGCTATATCATATTTCCTCTCCAACTCAATTTCATTGATATCAGTCAAAATGAATTCAGCTTCATAAGGACTGTTATGAAAAAGCTCTTTTGCTTTACCAATTAAATGCTTTCCTTTATCAACTCCAGTATATTTTGAACCAATCGGTAAATGAGGTAATAATTTCAGTCCTAAATATCCATACCCACAACCAAAGTCAATAATATGAACAGGTTTAGATAGCTTCCAAACATATTTAACTAGAAATTCAATATAATCATCATTGTAGTACAAATCTCTCGTTCTTTTGAGGTATTCAAGTTTAGTATCCCAATAATATTCTTCCATTGGGTTCACCCTCCCCTTCTAAAAGATTAAATTACTTTCGATTCTCTCAGAGTTTCTTCAATAAACCTGCCCGATTGAAGCACACCACGTGTGCAGTTATCTCGCTCAATTATGGCTTATCGTAACACTTTTTTTAGGATTAAAAGATTTTCCTCAAGAAATGTAGCATTCTTTTCAATTCCACGGCGTTTACACCAACCAATACTATTAAAAGCATCAGTAAATTGATAAAAAGGCAATACAACCTCCAAATCAATTAATGGTCTTATCGTGTTATAGCCTTCTTGATAGGAATGATACAAGCTTAGATCAAAGCTTAAGAAATCACGATACAGTTTTGTGAAATCGATTTCTGTTGAGCCAAATCGTACACTTTCAAAATCGATCATGCCTGACACCTTATCATCAACAACAATTATATTTGCTGGACGAAAATCCATATGTATAAAGCTCGGACCATCTGAAGGAGGAAGCTGTAATTTCATATTTTCAAATTTTTCAATGGCCTGTCTGTATAAACTTTCATCCAAAACTTCTTTTACATCCGCAGCAAAACTATAAAATTGTCGTTCCACAAAATTAGACCAATCCGAAAATTCATCTTGTATGCCAGTTAACTGTATCGCAGTAGGCGGCTGAATTTGATGCATAGACGCTTGAAGAACCCCAACCTGAAAAGCTACTGTGGGTAAGTCTTTAATTGTTAACGGTTGCCCTTTTAATTCAGATAGTAAGAACGCTCCGGTACACTCCTCATCACCAGACCAATAATCCAACAATTTAGGAATGGAAACTCGATCTTTTAAGATTTCATAGGCTTCCAACTCTCGCTGCCACTTCAATTTTGTATAAGGTATTTTCAAAAAGACATTTTCCCCGTTAGTCAAATTGCATTTATAAACTGTTGAACTATGGGAATCCTCAACCTCGTTTATTGACAACACATTCAAGTTAAATTGCTGAATGACTCGACTTAACATCCAACCCCTCCTGTTTCTTTAAAGTGTTTGGTACGACGCAGCTATGTTTCGTTACGAACGCGTTACGTTTCGATACTGCGCTTCTACTTTTCGATACGCGGCGTTTACGTTTCGTTGCGACTGCTACATTTCGATACGAACGCGTTACATTTCGATACGGCGCTTCTACTTTTCGATACGCGACGTTTACGTTTCGTTGCGCTCGCTACATTTCGATACGAACGCGCTACGTTTCGTTACGACGCTTCTACTTTTCGATACGCGACGTTTATGTTTCGATACAAAGCAGCACAGCTACATTTCAATACTGTTATCGGACTTATTGAAATTTAGTCAATTTGAATAAGTATAACATTTCATTTACAAAAAACAGGTTTTCACCTTTCTTCATCTGGAAGATATAAACTGGTAAAGAATATGCCACGAGTCTTATATCTTCTCATCTCTAACCAAAAGTGAAATCCCGTATTCATATTTTCTTTTCATATAGTTGTACACTATTTTAATCCAAAAGACTCTTTAGTAGTGAAGGGCGTTAGAAAGGAGGAGCTATGGACTCTCGGTTTTTGTTGGAGGTATATAACAAACAGGCAAAAATGATTTATTTTTACTTAAGAAAGAACGGCTGTAGTCATGAAGATGCGGAAGATATTGTGCAAGAAAGTTATACGAAGTATATCGCTTATAGCAGCGGAGTTCCATCTGACAAAGCCCTCTCCTATATCTTCACCATTTCGATGAATGAATTCAAAAAAACATTGAAAAAGAAAGGAAAAGAACACGTCATTTCAATTGATGACCTTCATTTCTGGAGCAATTTTGCGAATGACCAAGATACTGAGGAAAGTGTTTTACATAATGAGATGAATGTGGAAATTTCACTTGTACTCTATCAAATGAAGGAAGTGTATAGGCAGCTGCTTGTCTTGAAATATGAGCTGGAGCTGAGCTATAAAGAAATCGCCCTATTACTAGGAATGAAGGAAGAAACCATAAGAACTTATTTATACCGCGCACGGAATGAATTTCAAAAGAAGTGGAGGCATTTACATGGATGATTTTACAGAGGATCTTTTTGATGAAAGGAAGATTAAAAAGGCGATAAGAAAAGGGAAAAGCAAGTCAATCATTACAATCGTTTTCGTTTCAATAATAGTATTTGTCGTACTAAGCATAGCTAATTTTGCTATTTCCACCTACTACAGTGAAAAGGCGTATAAGCAATGGGATGCTTACGTTCGCCTTACTACTCCGAATGGTTATATTAGTGAAACGGTGGATTCGAATGGAATAGTAGGTGGCCAGAGTCATTATAAAGTTTCCAAGGATATGAAGATAAAGTCAATCGTAATCGAACAAAGTCAATATTATTATGGTTTGAAATCCGCCTCTTTAATTTCAAGAGGTCATGGTGGCAGTATCGGAATCACTGGCGATGACTGGCAGTTTACATATAAAGAAAATGGATGGCGCGAAATGCTGTTTTTCCATCCAGATGTAACGTATAAAAAATATAAAAACGATGAAGATCTCATTAATGGAATGGAAGGCGATAAAATCTATGAAGTAGCCCTCTCTTTTGATAAGCCCTATAAGTTTAGTGAACTTCCTTTATACGGACTTCCTGAAATGACTTGGTTCTGGTTGAATACCTACAGCGAAAGCCAATTAGGTATCATGCAAGAAGACGCAGAAAACCACGATTGGTCATCGACTTTTGTGCGAGAACACGGAGCTTTAGGTTTCTCAATTAACACTGCAATTCCCTCCCCTAACGACTTTAAAAGTGGATATGCTAACTTTCTAAAGCTTCTGCAGACGAGTGCATATATAGACCATGAGAAAGCCTATAGTAAGATGAAAGATATGAAACCAGAAGATGTAGAAGTATTAGGAATCGTCATTTATGGCACAAAGAGTGAAATAGAAGAGATTATTAAAAAGCCGGTGATTAAAGCAGCTTCCTTAGGTGGTGTCATTGATAATTATTGATCAATGACTTGTGGTAAAGTTGAAAGGCCGCTACTTCATGTGCGAATTAGCGGTCTTTTTTTCGCACTTTATTTAATGAATGAACTACTTACCCAAGTACTTCTCTTTTATTTCACAACCGTCACAGGACAATCCACATGCTTCATCACTTTATGGCTGACGCTGCCAAGCACCATTTCCTGGAACGTACTTAATCCTCGGCTGCCGATTACGAGCTGATCAATCTCTTTGTCATTCACATATTTAATGATTTCAAGACTAGGCGTACCCTTTAACATAGTAACGTCCGCCTTCACACCCGCTTCTGTCGCGAGTTCAAGAATCGGATGCACTTTCTGTTCACGTTTCAATGAAAGGCTTTCCGGACTTTGCGCTAACAAACGTTCATCTTTTGCCTTGTTGTAGTCCGCTACATAGATAATTTCCAAATGGGCTTCCGGTACATATTGTGCAAGTTGTATCGCATGTTTTGCCGCACGCAACGCATTTTCAGACCCGTCAATCGCCACAGCTATCTTCATATGGGTTCCTCCCTGATTGTCATTTTAAAGTAACTTTTTGTATATTTGCTCACTTGAAGAGTTTAATCCTACAATCTTCACTTTCACACCTTTTCCTTCGAGCTTCTGAACCACTTTGAAGATTGCCCCTACCGCCGATTCATCCCACAACTGACTGTCTTCAAAATTAATGACAATATCCTCTTCGGTCACGTTATCAAATGACTGGATGAACTTTGTTGTGGAAGCGAAGAATAATGGTCCTTTGATTTTGTATTGCCCTTCATGACTTGTGACGGTCACGCGCGAAATTTTTGCGACGAAGAACAACGCACTTAAGATCACACCGACGACAACACCAATGGCGAGATTATGTGTGTATAAAATAATGACAACTGTGATGAGCATGACAAGTGACTCCGTTCTTGGTGCCTGTTTCATGAACTTGAACGAACCCCAGTTGAATGTCGTCATACTGACCATAATCATGACCCCTGCAAGAACGGGCATCGGAATCTTCGTCACCAGATCCCCTAGAACAATGATCAAGAACATTAAAAAGACACCTGCTGTAAACGTAGATAAACGTCCGCGACCACCCGATTTAATATTAATAATCGATTGACCAATCAGTGCACAACCCGCCATACCACCGAAAAACCCAGTAATCGCGTTAGCAATCCCCTGCCCGCGCGCTTCCCGGTTTTTATTACTCGGCGTATCTGTCATATCGTCGAGCACTTGTGATGTCAGTAATGATTCTAATAAACCTACTATGGACAACGCTAGAGAGTATGGCAAAATGATCTTCAACGTTTCAAAATTCAACGGTATATCCGGAAAGAAAAATGTCGGCAATGAATTCGGCATCGTCCCCAAGTCACCGATTGTCTGCATTTTCGCACCACTAAACAGCGCAATAGCCGTCATGACGACTATTGCAATGAGTGGCGCAGGAATAGCCGTGAAAAACCTCGGGATGGCATACACTAAAATCAATGTAATCATCGCGAATAGGAAAGCCGTTGTTGTAGACCCGAACCAATAGCCTAATTGGGACATGAAAATCATGATTCCTAACGCATTAACAAACCCGAGCATGACAGAATTGGGAATGAAGCGCATCAGATTTGCCACGCCAAGCCCCCCGAGAATTAGCTGAATGATCCCTGTTAGAATCGTTGCAGCAAGTACATATTGCAACCCGTGATCTGCCATCAAACTGACCAGCACCAACGCCATCGCTCCGGTCGCCGCCGAGATCAGGCCTGGTCGACCGCCTACAAAGGATGTAATAACAGCTATCGTAAATGACGCATATAACGCGACACGTGGATCGACGCCCACAATGAACGCAAAAGCCAATGCTTCAGGAATGAGTGCCAGTCCTACAACGATACCCGCTAGTAGATCTGCACGCACATTCCCAAACCATTGTTGTTTTAAACTATACATATTCCTAAAGTGCCCCTCTCATGATGATTGCAATACTATTTTTTATACCAATAATAGAATGTCATTAGCATAACATTTTTATCCCCTTCAATGATACATTCGATATTTCCCAGCCATTGAAGAATTTATATTGTGTTGCGGCGGTGTTTAATTGCGTTACGACGGCGTTTGATTGTGCTACGGACCCGTTTGATTGTGCTATGGCCCTGTTTGGTTGCGTTGCGCTGGGTTGATTGTGTTGCGACGGTATTGGATTGTGCTACGGCCACATTTGATTGTGTTACAGAATTAGGGACTTGCTTTCTCACTTATTAGGACTAAAATAGAAAAGTACTTTAGATGAGGAGCAACTAGACATGAAAACAATCATTCAACCAATTTTTCAACGCTATTGGAATCCCTATGTTGTATTACTAATTGCAGGGATCCTCAGCGCTCTATACTTTGGCCTAACTTCAACGGTTTGGGCAGTCACTGGTGAATTCACACGTCTCGGAGGAGATCTTCTAAAGCTGTTCGGCGTTGATATTTCAGGTTGGCAATATTATGACATGGTCCATCTACAAGGTTCGACATGGAACCGTCCTGATGGCTGGATTGTCTGGGGAATGTTTGCGGGTGCCCTAATCATGGTGTTATTGAGTAATAACTTCAAGATTCGGCGTCCCCAACAGAAACGCCGTTACGTCCAAGGACTTGTCGGTGGCATTATCGCCGGGTTCGGTGCGCGTTTAGCACTTGGTTGTAACTTGGCTGCATTTTTCACAGGCGTTCCGCAGTTCTCCTTCCACTCGTGGATCTTCATCGTCGCTACTGGAATTGGAACTTATTTCGGCGCAAAACTAACGAAGACACGCTGGTGGAAAGGTCGTCCTACTTTAACAAAAGGCGCCGCGAAACCTTCTACAGTCAAGAAGCGCATCATTCAGCCTTATATTGGCAGTGCAATTGCGATTGTCTACATCGGTCTGATGATATACTTCTTTGCAACCGATCAACAACTGCTTGGATTCGGAGCATTATTTGGACTCGCATTCGGCATTCTGATAGAACGCGGACAGATCTGTTTCACTTCAGCCTTCCGTGACCTGTTCCTTGTAGGACGCAGTGTCATGGCAAAAGCAATCATTGTTGGAATGGCTATCAGTTCCATCATTACCGTCTTCATTATTTCCGTATATGACTTGACGCCCATCACTCAAATAGCTGCATTAAGCACGTTTGTTGGTGGCGTATTGTTCGGGCTCGGCATTGTCATGGCTTCAGGCTGTGAAACCGGAATGATGTACAGGCTAATGGAAGGTCAAGTCCTCTTCTTGCCTGTCTTTGCCGGCAATATTATCGGCGCCACTTTCCTCGCTTATGCATGGGATCATCTAGGTGTGTATAATGTATTGGCAAAAGGCGGAACGAAGATCAACTTGTTGGATTCCATTGGCCCAGTCGGCGCGATTATTGCAACGCTCGCTATGCTAGGCATACTTTACGCTCTAACAATTTTCCAAGAAAAACGCTATCATCGCAACTTGACGATGAAGAGAGGAGTGAAAACACATGCAAGCTGAACAGGAAGCCGATTTCACACTCGATCTGCGCGGAGAATCTTGTCCCTATCCCGTTATCTACACATTAGAGGCACTGCAGGGCATGAATAAAGGGGAACTTTTACAAGTAATCACCGATTGCCCAGGCTCATTCCGCAATGTCCCGGAAGAAGCGATAGCGCATGGCTACACTTTAGCACAAGATCCGGTAAAGAATGGACAGGAATACCTCTTTTATATTTATGCATGAGAAAAAGTAGAAGCAGAACATAATTACAACCCTTAACGTCATATTAGTACGTTAAAGGGGTGAGATTATGGGCTTTTGGTATTTCTTACTGTTATTTGCGGGCATCTTTTTTGTCGGCAAAGGGCTACTTGGAAAGAAAAAATTCGGATGGATATTCGGAGGTCTATTATGTATTTCGTTATCAATCTTTATGTTTTCACCAGGAAGTGATGAGATCATTTCGAAGATATTCAATTTAGGTTGATGTTTATAAAAACCGCTAATTCTTACGAGAATTAGCGGTTTTTTTACATATTTTTATTGACATTTCTCTACTCTATCACGCCCAAAGCCACTTCCAAATCTCTTTCGGCGTAGCATTTTTTCCATACATCAAAATTCCGATCTTGAATATCTTCCCGGCCGCTTTCATCACGAGCCAGATCGCTGCGAATAATACAACTAAGCTAATACCTATCTCGATCCACGGCCATTCTTCCAGTAACGAAAGTCGCATGATCCAGACCGCTGGCGCAGTGAATGGAATGAACGAACCGATTTTCGCGATGATGCCGCTAGGATCACCGATAATTGGTCCGATGAAAATAAGCGGTAGAAACGGAAGCATCATGACTAGACCTTGGAAATTGCTTGTCGATGTCATATCTTCCACTGTTGCACCGATTGCAACGAAAATGGCGGCGAACAACAAGTAGCCGGCAATTGCCAAGATGACTAAAAGCGCTAGCTGCGGTACGAATAAATACTCAATAATTGGTAAGTCACTTTTCCAAGCGAGGATTGGCAATCCAATTCCCAACCAAACAATGACTTGGGTAATACCTAGCACAAAATAGCCAATAATCTTCCCTTGCATCAATTCACCTGGCGTCACAGACGATAAGATAATTTCCGCTACTTTTTCTTTTTTCTCCTGAGAAGCAGACGTAAAGATCATCATTCCTGTCATGACGCTTGAAAACAAGATAATCGCCGCAAATGCGCCTGGTATAATTTGCTTCAACGGATCATTGTCGTCCTCTAACAGTTCTCCACCATTATCTAGCTCTTGCCAATCAGCTTGCTGAACAGAGACTCCTTTTGCAATTACATTTTTCTGTTCGTCAGATAAGTCGAGCTGATCCAGTTGCAATTGACGCAAAGGGGCTTCCAGCATGTACGCTTCAAACAGAAAACTTTCATCGACATCTTCACCCTTATAGACTTGTACGACTCCATCATTCAGTGCCTGTTCAGTGAGCGGGATATATACCGCATTTTCTTCCAAGGCTGCTTGCTGCCCCATTTCATCCTCACTTAAATCGGTTACATGCACTTTCCAATGTAATTGCTCGTCTTTCACTAGCTGTTCTATGTCTTGCGCAACCCCCAGCTCATCTGCAATAAAAACATCAATCATTTTCTTTTCGTCATTGCCACCAAATAATTGGGGTACAAAATAGAATAGCGCAAAGAAAGCTGGTGTCAGCAACAGTGAAATGATGAAGGATTTATTCATCATATTTCTCTTAATCTCCCATTTTGCCACTTTAAAACTATTACGCATGACTAGCACTCTCCTCTTTGATGATATGCCGGTCCGTCGCGATATCGATAAATATTTCATGCAAAGAAATCCGGTCGATGGATAGCTCTTGAATGGATAATGTCTCCGGCAATTGTTTGAGCCACTGTGGGACAACGACCTCCTGATTCAAATAAACGATTGATACATCGCCCTTTTGCTCCACCCGGCTAACATGCGACAGTCGCTCCAATACCGCCGCCTCATTTTCCCCGCGAATCGTACATTTAAAGTTTGCGTATTCGTTTTTCACGTCGATCATCGTTCCCTCTATCACTCTTTGGCCTCGGTGAATCATAAACAATCGGTCACATATTTCCTCAACCATATTCATTTGATGGGAGGATAATAAAATCGCCGTACCACTCTGCGCAAGTTCCTTAATTTCACTTTTGAAGACTTCCTGACTGACAGGATCAAGTCCAGAAAATGGTTCATCTAGTATTAACAATTCCGGTTCATGAATGATGGAACCGATAAACTGCACTTTCTGCGCCATCCCTTTCGATAATTCCTCAACAGAAACTTTTTCTTTTCCTTCAAGACCGAGCTTTGCCAAGTAGTGTAGCGCCCGTTCCTTTGCCTTCTTAATAGGATAATCCTTTAGCTCCGCCAAATATAAAATCATATCCATCACTTTGACATTTTTATAGAGTCCACGTTCTTCCGGCAAATAGCCGATTTTATTTCGCGGAATTTCCCCAGCTTCACATTGATGAAACTTCACTATGCCTTCGTCCGGATAGAGGATTCCCATAATGCTGCGGATCGTAGTTGACTTTCCCGCACCATTCGGCCCGAGAACCGCCATAATTTCTCCTCTTTTGACATTGAAAGAGATATCTTTGACAATCTGTCTTTCCTTAAACGACTTGCCGAGTCCCTCGACAGTTAAAATGGTCTCCACGATGCTTCATCCCCCATTCGTTCATTTTTTTAACTGATGATAAATTGTTGCCAAATATGTCATAACCGAAGGAACCGCAAAGATAAGAGCAATATAAAAGGCAAATTGGCTAACCGTTTGAATCGTTCCGGAAGTGAAATTCATGAGTAATCCAAAAAGAACAGTCGGGACGACAGTATATATGGTCACCGATCTCACAGGAATCGCTAAACGGCTAATTTTATCCCGGGCAGACTCTGCATCACTATAAATCGGCACAGTTCCTTTGCCCGCCTTGAAAACATGCATATTATACTCTGTGCAAACATGTGTCCAACCAGCAATGGCAAACATACCAAAGTATTCGTCTTTTTCATCCGGCTCCAGCAGGCGATAATCAATGCTGTAGATCACGTCTTCGTTATCGCCTTTCTCCAACTCATATCCCGCACAACGAAACCGTTTCAAATGCCATCCTTGCATCGATTCATGTCGTAACTTTTTCATATCGGCTGCTTCTGAAAAAGCCAATCCTGCCGACAATATATATTTTGTCTGGTTCATCCTATACTCCCCCTTTCAAGCCCCTTTTCCGCCATCTCAATCATCACTTTCCGTCGTGCGATATCAGCCTCTAGCGTTTGCCGCCCCACGTCCGTTAACACATACACTTTCCGTCGCGAATCCGACTCATCATGCATCACGATAAACTGCTCCTTCAGCAGTTTCTTAATAATTGTATATAACGAAGCCGGCCCAATTACAAATGCTCCTTTTGTCGTTTCTTCCACTAGGCTCATTACGGCATATCCATGCCGAGGCTCCGTAAGCGAAGCCATTATATAAAAAACAGAATCCGTCAGCGGCTCAAATAGCTTCAATTTGCGCTCCTCCTACTGTATCGCTTTATGATATATCTAATAATGTTATATCATAAAGTGATATAACATTTCAACATGAGATTTTTTCTTTAATTAAATAAATTCATAGAAACAGGAATGCTATAGTTGTAATAGACAATTATAGATAAGAAATTGAAGCAGAGAATAATGGCAGATAAGCATCCTTGATGCGCATGGATGATTACCCTCACAATCGTGAGTCCCCCTCCCCTCCGTTTGACTGTTTATTTTAGGTGCAGGCATCAAAAAAAGAGTGTCCGTGCAAGGAACAAATGTGATTGTTACACATCCACTTTGTTTCTTGCATAGACACCCTATACTGTATTTCAATGCGATTCTTACTCTATCATGTCAATAAACCTCAAAGTAAACTTTCAGAATTGATGCCAATTCCTCTTCCGGCACTTCTTTTTTAATTTCTTTTCGACAGTAAAAAGAGGAAGGACGTTAGATATTTATCATGAATGCTGTGAGTCATATTGTAAAAGTTTGTCCTTTACACTGGGAGCAAAACGGATTAAAATTTCTGTTCTTTACTTCACGCTCGGCATAGCTTCGATGTTCCACGGTTTGTCCTGATGAAAAAGAATTACTGGAAATCTATATTTTGCTCTTTCTAGCTGTTTTCAACATCGAAATAATCATATCAATCTCTTGATCGGTCGATACGTTTCTCTAAAACCCATATTCTTCATCTTTCATTTCTTGAATACTTTTATAAGCATTAACTAGAAGCACCGTATCTTCCGCTAATCGATCCATCCGAAAATGCACATCGTCATTGACAATTTCTTTACGGTAGAAATCTTTTTCTTCTATAAATACGTATGTTGGAACAATATGTGCCTTCATATAGGCTAGAATCGGCTTCAGCTGTTGTTCCACCATCAAATAGTGTTTCGCCGTCCCCGCTGTAACTAACATACTTACTACTTTATCTCGAAATGCATTGACGGGTAGTAAATCAAAAATATTTTTCAATGTTGCTGGTATAGAAGCTTGGAACGTTGGTGTTCCTATAATAATTGCGTCTGCAGCCATTATGGTTTCCAACACAAATTTTGTATCGCCCTCGTATTCCAAATAATTACGTCCATCACTGAAGACCATTTCGAATTCCGCCAAATCCACTAAAGTTATCTCGACATCTGAGTGTTTATCATTCATAATTTTGTGCAAATAGTTCATAGCCGTCCTTGTTTTAGACCCGACATTGGAACCTGATAATAACACGACTTTCATACTGGCACCTCCTTATTTTCCAACTGTATATTTCTTAATTGCCGGCAAGATTTCCGTCGCAATCAACTCAATATTTTTCATGATTTTATCGAATGGCACGCCACCGAAATCTATTTGAGCCATAAAACGTTGTTGGCCATAAAGTTCATATTGATAGAGCAATTTCTCAATAATCTGCTGAGGACTTCCAACCATTAATGCATCCCGATAATCAGTTGACTGAGCAAACTGTTGTTTAGGATAACCCCCACCTCTTAAAGCCTGCATCCCTGTATCTAAATGAGGATAATATTCACGCAGCGCTTCTTGTGTCGTCTCCGCAGTATAAAACAAACTTGTCGTAGCAATTGGCAAAGCCGTTGAATCAAAGCCATTGCGTTGTGCCGCCTCACGATAGGCATCTACAGCTACCTTAAAATTGATAGCTGGTCCGCCAAGTGTTGTAAGCATCATTGGCACTCCTGCATAGCCTGCTTTAATCGCACTGGCAGGTGGTCCACCTACAGCACGCCATATAGGCAAATGCCCATTTTGTGGTTGTGGTAAGATCATAGCATTTTCCAAAGGTGCACGAAATTGTCCTTCCCACGTCACTTTTTCTTCATCGTTTAATCTCATCAGAAGCTCTAACTTTTCTTCAAATAATTCTTCATAATCCTGTACATCGTATCCGAGTAAACTGTATGCCCCTATCCGTGAACCTCGTCCAGCAACAATTTCAGCTCGACCTTTTGATATTAAATCAAGCGTTGCAAAGTCTTCATAGACGCGAACAGGATCTGATACACTTAACACCGTTGCAGAACTAGCAATTTTAATAGTTTTTGTGGCTTGAGCAATCGCCCCTAAAATAACCGTATGTGCTTGTGTTGTAAAATGCGTTTGATGACTTTCACCAACAGCAAATACATCCAGTCCCGCTTCCTCCGCTAGCTTACTTGCCTCAATTATTTCCTGAATACGTTGTTCAGCGCTAATGCCGCTTCCGGTATGCGGATTTATTAGATGATCACCAATCGAATATAAACCGAATTCAAGTCCTTTAGTTGTATCTATACGGTATTTTTCCATTTTCATTCTCTCCTTTAATCTAGAGGTTGTAATTTCTCTTCAATTTCCGCACGTTTCTCTTCTAAAAAAGGTGGTAAATCTAATTTCCCCCCTAATGCTTCGACTGTTGAATCTCTTGTAAATCCAGGTCCATCAGTCGCAATTTCAAATAAAATACCGTTCGAATCACGAAAATATAAACTTTGGAAGTAATAACGATCAACGACGCCAGATGAATCGAATCCACGTTCTTTTACTACGCCCTCCCAATACTTGAGCTCTTCTTCGTTTTTTGCACGAATCGCAAGATGATGAATACTCCCTCGGCCTGGCTTTTCACTTGGACCTTCCTGTTGTTTCAATACAATTTCACCAAATACTTGCCCTTCAATCGACTGATATATTGCTTCCTCCTCCGAATGAACTACTTCTACATAGCCAAAGAGCTCCCGCAACGTTTTAGCCGTACGTTCCAAATAACGCACAGTTATTTCTGTCGTCCCCATACCTAAAATACGATGCTTTTTCTCTACGGCTGAATCTTCCCAAGCGGACCAGAACTTCGGGATTTCTGCGTCTTCGTTATTCAATAAAATAAGACGTAATCCTTCCGAATCTTCAAACGGAAGTGCTGCACGACCCGCATACGTTGTAATTTCACCATGCGTAACATCAAATTGTTCAAACCGTTCTTTCCAATAGATTAGACTTTCAAATGACGGGACGAGTAAGCCGATTTGTGTAATTGCATTTGTTCCATAAACCGTTCTTCCAGCGTTTGTAATTTCAAAAAAGGACAATTCCGTTCCTGCACTTCCAGTTAAATCTCCGTAAAACAAGTGATACATTGTCGGGCTATCTTGGTTAACTGTTTTTTTCACCCGGCGCAACCCTAATACTTTTTCATAGAATTGATTGTTCACTTGCGCGTTTTTTGTAATCATTGAAATATGGTGATGTCCTAGTATTTTATACATAGTAACCCCTCCTAGTTTACTTGACTAATCAAGTGATTGTGCAAAAAAAATTACTCCGGTGGAAATTTTTTTTGCTGACTATGTTTATGCACACGTGTTATTAGCTTGTATAGTTGTTTTTCTTCTTCTTTAGTCAATACATCTTCGAAAAATGAAGATTGAAACATCAGCTGGGCTGGCAAAGCCTCTTCTAAAACTGCTTGAGCCTTCTCAGTCAGACTAATCGTCTTCGTTTTCCATTCTTGTTTACGTACAATATAGCTTTCTTTTTCAAGTCGAGCGAGCATGCGGGAAATACCACCTTGCGTCACAACCACTTTTTCAGCTAATTCACTTTGTGTAATTGGTTGGTATACTTGAATTTGCGCAAGTACATCAAATTGAGCAGTCGTTAAATCAAACCGTTTTAAAAACTCATTCGATAATTGGTTACTTTGATTGGCAAAACGCATTAAACGTAACCAAATTAACGACCCCATCGTATTATTACGCATATTATTTCCCTCCCTACCACTAGCTCTATTATCACTTTACTACTCAATTGATGTATAAGCAAGCTAAGTCGCCACTATTCTAAACGAATCGCATTAAAATTAATACTGTTTCCTAGTTCTTTTGCTACTTGTATCGCTATTGGCATACCAGCTCGTAGCGTATCTTACGTACCCAAAAAAGTGTAGTCTTTATGACGGCGAGCGTATTTATGAAATTTTTTGTATTCATCACAATCGATAGAATCAGCGCCACCCGCTAATTCTATCTGCTTTTGCTACAAACGCTGCAGACAAGGCCTTCATTCGTGCTGATAGAAGTTCTTTTCTGCCTTCCACTGTGCGTGTATAAATGAGTTCACAGTCTCCGAGCCGTCGTTCGCACTCCACTTGGAGATACTGGGCATATTCTTTTTTCCTTCCGATTTCTCCGGGAATGGCATGAATATCTTTTCGTTTTATGAAATTGCCTGTTTTTCGAACGATTAAATATCTAGGATTTTCAATAGGGTCTATAAACTCTTTTAAAGCGTTCATAAATACATTCTTTTCATGTGTTGTACCATCCATAAGCCAGCAAGTATAGTTCCCCATCCTATCTGCCACTACGTGAATCATGCCTTCTTGAAGTGGTGTATGCACAGCCTTAGCATGATAAAGTGACAAATATATAATTTTTCCAATCTCCGCCATGCTTAACTCGACAGAAGGATGTTTCATGTATAATCTTACAACCTTGATAATTGTCGGAAGACCAAACAATATACCAACAATCAAACCTAGTGATAAACCAGTTTTAAGCGGGACACCTCGGAAGTTCGTCAAAAAATTAGTTGCGTCAAAAACTTCACCTATAACGGTAAAAGCCGCGATCCAAGCCAATGCCTTCATTGAATGCGGGAGAAAATAAGGTCGAGGTAAAGAACTTCTTTCCGCAATGAGCTCTTCTGTCATTTCCCGACCTTTTGCAATGGCGAGTTGCCATCGTTCAAACAACTGATCGCGTTTGGAAGCTTTCGCAAAGGTCAACTCATTAATCAAGTTAATTTTACTAGGTGTAAAAGGTGCTTTTTCTAACTCAAGTCTCGCCATGCCAGTTTCAATAACGTCTTCTTTTTCGCTAACACCAACAAGTGAACGAAAACGGCGAGCAAGCAAATTATAGTCATAGCCCGGGTCTTCTACATCCCGGTCCACACAAACGAGATGCCAAATAGACGATGTTTTACTAGGATTATTCCGGTCTATTCTGATTGCCCTTCCACGCATTTGGTTCGATTGCATGAACGAACCAACATAAGAGGCCATGATGAGCGAGTTAACACATGGTGCATCCCATCCTTCCCCAAGCAACGCAGCTGTTCCAACAAGGACATCCACTTCACCAGAAGAAAATACCTCTGTTATGACTGAAACCATCTTTTGCCGATTGACAGCAGTCAAATCAGCCCGAATATAAGACGAATCATGCGCCAACGTATTCCATTGCATTTCAATGGAATAGCGTTTTGAGATTTCATCCACAAGAGTTTGTTCGCTTGTCGGCAGGATAACAAGTGATCCTGTAAGAACTGCGACTTTAACATGCAAGCCGGCATCTCGCCTGATTTTCTCAAAAATCGGCACTACACCTATACGAACGAGCGGTAATTCATCGCCTGCTTTTACAGGTAAATCCAGAAGACGAATATAATCTGTCAGGATCACCATCCGCAGCTTCTCTTTTAGCAGCCCTTTTTCAAATTTCACAATCTCACAAATGCTGTTTAACTTTGACATACTATGTGTCAATTTCCGATTCATTTTTTCCGTTGAAAGCAGTCTGACTTTCCGTCGTTCAATTGCCCCTATTTTTGAAAGCCGGCTTTTCAGTTCATTTCGCAGTTTCAAGTCATCCGTTATTCTTTCATCAGAAAACAAAATGCCAGTTAAAAGTTCTTCAAACGACTCAATTGTGAAGGCAGGCAATGTGTGTTCCGGCATTCCTATAATTGGTAATGCCTCTTTATAAAGATTACTGCCTATATGTTTGAGGTAAATTAACATACTTGAAAAATACGCTGGATCATCTAATATTTCAGGAATGTGTTCCATGGGGTTTTTCATCCACGGATGATTTTCGAGCAGTTCTTGAAGGCGCCTGTCGCCAAGACTCTCTAAAACAAATCGATCCGTCTCTTCCCGGAAGTGAAGAATCATGCTCAATTCTTCTCCTTCAGGAACCGAAAAGTGAACATAATCTTGGTGCGGACAAAGTTCTTTCTCTTTCACAAGTTCAGGAACACTTATTTCAAGGTCAATTGAGCCGCATAACTGGACATATCGTTGCCATTCCCCCGTGGAGACATCGAATGGTGGTGTAGCTGTTAAAGCAACTACGATTACATCCGAAAGAGTTTCCTTGAGACTTATCATCGACTGCCACCAAGCCGTACGTAAATGATGTGCTTCATCCAAAATAAGCGTACCAAATCCTAACCTGACAATCTCTTGCTGGATTCGAGCACTTTCCGACTTTGTAACCTCCTGATATTTCTCAGGCTCAAAGTCATCTATAGTTTCATTTTCACTATCTCCGGAAATTTCACTTTCTTTATAAATACTATGTAATGATTGGTAGGTCGTTACCGTAATAAACTTCGGTTGCGTAATATCCATGGATATCCATTCAGGCTTCCCTTCTTGCAAAAACAATTCAGTGAAGCGGTCTTTCCATTGTTGCTTTATCGCTAAAGTAGGCGCCACGATTAATGTCGGTCTATTTATTCTCAACATAATTTCAAGCCCTAACACAGTTTTTCCTGAACCAGGCGGCGCAACAAGGTGAAATTGGCCATTTGCAATATGATCATTCAACTCTTGAAGAATACGGGACTGGTACGACCGCCATTCATAACAAAACTTAATGCCTTTCGGGAATGCATTCATCTAGTCGCCACTCCTTTATTGTGTATTTTTACAACTCGCTTCTTTACTCTACGCGTTGAATGTCCTCGAAGTTTCAATCCATCGAGATGCTTTGAATTAATCATAAAGGGTTGCAGGGATTGGAAAAGTACCAAGTGTCATAATGCATATAGAGAATTTGACTTGGGGACTCCACCAATGGTTTGAATGGTAACAGGCATTATTTAAGTCGCTGGTGCTGCACTACTAATCATTGGATATTGGGTACCAAGCTCGGCACTAATTGGGGCACATCTACTTGGTATTACAGGAATCGGGGCATTATAACGCATGTTCGTATAAAGGATTCATTTAAAGATACAGCAATGATTTTATTACTTGCAATTCTATCATTCATAGTATTGTTAATGCATTTATAAATCTTTTAAAAAGTAACAAATCCGGATTATTCTAATATACGATTAGTAGAAGATATATGAGAAGCATATGTTTTATTCTCCACACTCCCTCATAGCAACCCACCCTAAAATATGAGATAATCAACCTAACAGAACGAACGTAATACAGATAAAATTGAGGTGCCTCCATGAAACCAGTAATCCTAGCTGAAAAACCATCCCAGGCGAAAGCGTATGCAGACGCTTTTTCGGTGCGCAAATTTGAAGGCTATATGGAAATCCAAGCGTGCCCGGTTTTCCCGGAAGGTGCTTATATAACATGGGGTGTCGGCCATTTGGTGGAATTGAAGGAGCCTCATACCTATAACCCTGCCTGGAAACGCTGGTCGCTTGGGAGCTTGCCGATTTTACCGGAGCGCTATGAATTTCAGGTCGCAAAAGGGAAATTCAAACAGTTTCAGGTCGTGAAGAAGTTGGTTCGTGGGACGGATACGGTCATTAATGCATGTGACGTCGATCGCGAAGGATCGAATATCTTCTATAGCATTTATTATCAAACTGGCGCGCGAAATCAGACGATCAAGCGGCTGTGGATCAATTCGCTTGAAGTCGATGAAGTGCGGAAAGGGTTTGCGAGTTTGCGGGATAATCGCAAGGATCTCATGATGTATGAGGAAGCGAAAGCACGCCAGATCAGTGATTGGCTTGTTGGTATGAATGGTTCGAGGCTGTATACGCTGCTGTTGAAAGCAAAAGGTGTTCAAGAGGTGTTTCCGATTGGACGCGTGCAAACTCCTACTGTCTATCTGATCTATCAACGGCAGATGGAAATCGAAAATTTTGTATCAGAGCCATTTTTCGAAGTGGAAGCGACGTTTACGGCGGAGCACGGTACGTATAAAGGAAAAGCAAAAGCAAAGGAACCGAAGCGTGAGATCATTCAGGAGTTACTAAGAAAGCACGGTCTCAAGCTTAGTTCACCAGGCATTGTCTCTTCTGTTACGCACACCGAAAAGCGGACGCCACCACCGCAATTGCATGCCCTCTCTACGTTGCAAGCGACAGCGAACCGACGATGGAAGACAAGCCCGGCGGATGTGTTGAAAATCATGCAAGGGCTCTATGAGAAAAAGCTCGTCACGTATCCAAGAACGGATGCCAGACATATTACGCCGAACGAATTTGCGTATTTGAAGGACCAGGTCGGCGATTACCAGCAACTGATCAATCATCCCTTCCCTGTCGCTTCGCTTGCCCCAAAAAAGCGCTATGTCGACAGCTCGAAAGTGCAGGAACACTATGCGATCATTCCGACAAAAAAGATTCCAACACAAGCGGTTCTTGGACGGTTGTCTACGCTTGAACGGAATTTGTATGAGGAGGTCGTCCGTACGACTCTTGCGATGTTTCATACGGATTATTTGTATACGGAAACGAAAGTGACGACGGATGTGAATGGACTTTCTTTCTTCACGACAGGCAAAACTGAGCGCGATCAGGGATGGAAGGCTTTATTCCAACGGTCGAAAGAGGAAAAGGATGAGCCTTCCTTGCCGCCACTGCGCAACGAGGAACCTGTTCAAAGTAAGATTGCCATTAAAGAAGGCAAGACAATGCCGCCTAAACCGTATACAGAAGGGCAACTCATCGCCATGATGAAAACATGCGGGAAGCTTGTCGAGGATAAAGGCGAGACGGATATTCTGAAAGAGATTGAAGGGCTCGGTACGGAAGCGACACGGAGTAATATTATTGAAACGATTAAAAAGCATGGGTATATTGCTGTATCGAAAAATATCGTGTCCATTACTGCTAAAGGCCGGGTTCTTTGTCAAGCGATTGAAGGGAACTTGCTTGCCAGTCCGTCGATGACTGCGAAATGGGAAGCGTATTTGCGGAAAATCGGTAACGGTGAAGGAACCGGGCAGCATTTCCTTGATAATATCGGGAAGTTCATTACGAATCTATTGGACGAAGTACCGCGGCAGTTGGAAGCGACGACGATTGACGCATCACTTGTGCCGCCACGCGCCACAAAATCGTACGGTTCCTACCAGGCTGTCGAAGTTGCCCCCTGCCCGCACTGCAAGACAGGGATGATCCTGGCACGGAAATCGTTTTATGGTTGCAGTAACTACAAAAGTGGCTGTAAGCAGACTTTTCCGGGCATCTATCTGAAAAAGAAATTGACTCCTGCGCAAGTGAAACTGTTATGCACGAAAGGCAAAACGAATGTCATTAAGGGCTTCACTGCCAATAACGGCAATAAGTTCGATGCCAGTCTGTCTCTTGAAGATGGGAAATTGAATTTGGTGTTTGTGTAAGGTGAATACCTATTAAAGAAACGGCACTTCCACATAAGAAGGGCCGTTTTAATGTATTCAAAATCCAGTTAGTGGATTCACTTCTTCGACTAAAAACTCCATATAATTACTTCTTAAATACAAGCTTACCATCTACATAAGTCTCTTCAACATTCACTTGCGAGATGTTTTCTGGTGGGATGTTAAGTATGTCTTGGTCAAGCACGATGAAGTCTGCATGGTAGCCAGTTTTTAATTGTCCAATGCCTGGGATGCGGGTGACTTCTTGTGCACAGCGTGTGTAGAGTTCGATTGCTTTTTCAACACTGATACGTTCGTTTTGTCCTGTGTCGGCGCCATTGTATGCTTTTCTAGTGACTGCTGCTTGGATGCCGACAAATGGATTGACGGGGTCAGCCCATGCTGTTGCAGGAGCGTCAGATGAAAATGCCACCTGGATGCCTGCATCTAACATTGATTTGATTGGATACGTTGTCATTGTCCGTTCTGACCCGAGATTGTTATGATAGCTTTCAATTTCCGCGAATAAAAATACAGGTTGTGGAACAAACGCGATGCTTTTCTTCGCTGCGACTTCAAGCGCATGCTTTGTCGGCATGGCCGCATGCTCGATACGGATAGAAGCTGTATCTTCCAACCAATTATCTATGTCAGCAAATGTGTCGACGATTTGGTCGATCGCTTGTTCACCCATTGCGTGAACAACAACTTGGACTCCGTATTCCTTCGCCATTTCTGCAGCACCAAGTAGCTCCTCTGAAGTCACAGTTGAAATACCGTGGTTATCATCATTACCTAGGAATGCAGGTTCAACCCAGGCCGTACGACCGGACACGCTACCGTCAGCAAATAGTTTAATACCGCCGATATGAATCGGTTTTGTGCGATCGGTGTTCTCTTTCGTCAACATTGGCGTTTTCGACAAGTCTTCCCACATGTAATAAAGTACGGTACGTTGTTGTAATCCTTTTTCACGTGCCAACTCATACATATCAACGTAATCTACAGGTGCTGTCAGTGCCATCAGATCCGTAATCGCCGTAATGCCTCGTTCATATAGAAATGGGGAAAGTTCTGCAAGCATTTCCGCGTTTTCCTCAGCAGTGCGAACCGGCATTTTATTGATGACTAGATGTCTTGCACTTTCCCTGAGAACGCCTGTTGGTTTCCCATTTTCATCGCGATCGATTTGACCACCTCGCGGATCTGGCGTATTTTCCGTAATTCCTGCAATTTCGAGCGCTTTGCTGTTGACTGCGATGATATGGCCGCAAGTGCGTGTGATGATAATCGGTGCATCCTTCGCCGCTTTATCCAAATCGGTCCGGACAGGTGAACGGCCCTCTATCAATTTTCCTTCGTCGTAGCCCCAGCCTTCGATCCATTCGTTTTCTTGTTGAAGGTCGCGCTGTTTGCGTACTTCATTGACCATATCTTCAATCGATTCGACGAGAGGTGCTGTACAAGCAATTTGCTTCGCTGCATTCGCAAGGTATAGTGGATGCAAATGTGCATCCACTATACCCGGAATGATGCGTCTGCCATCCAAATCGACGCGCTCACCCTCAAATCCTTCACTAGCTACGCCATCACCAATCCATTCAATAAGTCCATTTTTCACGACCATTACTTCAGCAGTCGGTTGTTCAGGATTAGACGTGAAAATCCGACCATTATGGAAAATCCGGTGCTGATCCTCTGACATTTTCATTTCCCCTCCCATTCGGTTTCAAGGTTGTTATCTATTTCTTCAACAGTAGGGGTTTGAATAGCTTTTCTTGAAATAACTGATTGTATAACCAAGCCTACAACAAAGCCCACAATAGCGGGAACTAGCCATGCAAATCCATTCTGACTGAATGGCAGTTTGCTGATTGCTTCGCTAATGAACGGCACATTTATATCATGAGCCGTAATCGTTTCAAATGTACTTACGAAGATGGTGAACAAGATAGAACCCCGGTACCCACCTGCATTGGGAATGTATTTATTAAAGACACCTAAAAATACGAGTACAATCGCGACCGGATACAAAACTGTAAAGATTGGCATTGCATAGTCTACGATCTTCCCAACACCAAGTGAACCGATTGCAATTCCTACAATGCTTATGAGGAGAACCCATACTCGATAATTGATTTTTTCTTTTGACAATTTATGCAAGAAGTCTGCGATGACCGCCATCACCCCAATGGTCGACGTCAAACACGCAAGCGCTACTGCAACCGCGAGAGCAATTGAACCAAAGTTGCCAAGTAATGATTGGACAAGTTCCGATACAAGCATTGTACTGTCAATTCCAGTAGGGAATACTGAACTCCCACCAGCCCCGATGAATAGTAGGCCACCATAGACGATTGTAAGTCCAATACCAGCGATGCCTGTTCCAATCAACGCAATCTTCCGGACTTGTCTACCTCTGTAACCATAGCCAATAATAGCAGCGATAAAGATTGGAGCACATAGAATACCTGTGATGACATCACCGGTTTGATAGGCGCTAATGAATGCATCGGAAAACGGTGCTTTAGCACCTGTGTCAACAGGCGTCCCTAGAGGGGAGAAAATTCCTTTTCCGACGATGAACAACAAAATGATCACTAGTAATGGAGTCAAGAACTTCCCGATCTTATCAATAACATTCGATTTATCCATTGCAAAGTAGAAGCTAACAGCAAAGAAGAGCACAATTGTCACAATCTGTGGAACTTGTGGAAATAGAATGCCGATCCCGAGTTCATGTGTCGTGGCAGCCATTCTCGGAATGGTTACGAACATTCCTATTCCGACCATAAGTGCTAGATTGAACACTGCATAAAACCAAGGACTGATCGGTCTTGTTAATTGTTCAAACTTCCCGCCCGCATTCAAAACTGCAATGACTGCGAGAAGCGGCAAAATAATGCCCGTTATGGAAAAGCCAATCAAAGCCGGCACCCAGTCGGTACCCATCGTATTGCCGATACTTGGTGGAAATATAAGATTTCCTGCCCCAAAGTACAGTGCAAATAAAGCAAATCCTAATATGATACTATGTCGAACTGTTTGTCCCATTCTCTACACTTCTTTCTTTAACCGGATTTCAGAAAACGCTTTCATTTCCCGTAAATAAAACATTGAGTGTTGTCTTTAATGCTAACTGTTTCAGTTTTCCAAGATGAAAGTATCATCTGTTAATTAAACTATATACAATAAGAGTCCATAAAAAAAAGAGGGGAAGTTTTTTCCCTCCTGCGTAAAAATTTTTTTACCTCAGTTCATACTTGGTCAATTTATACTTAAGAGTCTGTTTAGAAACACCTAAGCGGCGCGCTGTTTCAGCAATAACCCCCTTCGCCTTATTTAACTCCTCGGCGATAACGGCTTTTTCAAATTCGTCAACAGCATCCTTTAAATCCGTAATTTTCCTATCTTTGCTCTCTATTTGATTGGCGTTTCGGATTCTAGGCGGTATATCATCGAGTGTAATTGTGCCATCCTTCATATTATGAATTGCTGTTTCTATAGCATTTTTCAATTCTCTGATGTTTCCTGGCCAATGATAAAGGTAGAAGATGTCTATGACTTCTTGTTCAACCGTGTGAATGGAAACATTCATATGCTGATTGTAAAAATGAATAAAATACCAAAGTAGAAGTTCAATGTCTCCTTTTCGGTCTTTTAGTTCCGGCAAGTCGATTTGGACGACACCTAATCTATAATAAAAGTCTTCACGCATCCTTTTTTCCTGCAAAAGGATGGTCGGATCCTCGTTTGTAGATGCTATGAACCTAATGTCCAAATGGATGTCCGTCATCCCACCGATTCGCCTTACTGTTTTCTGTTCAATCACTTGCAGTAATTTTGCCTGTATATGAGGATCCAATTCATTTATATCATCAAGGAATATAGTTCCTCCCATTGCCTGTTCAAAGACGCCTAAACGTTCCTCTTGATGGGACAAATCATTCTGTTCCACTCCCCATAACGTACTCTCCGCCAGATTCTCTGGAAGGGAACTGCAGTTTAATGAAATGAAGGGCTTGGCGAAACGATTGCTTTCATTATGGATAGCTTGAGCAACAATCTCTTTCCCTGTTCCTGTTTTCCCATATAATAGGACGGTTGAATCATATTTTGCAATGCGCACGATTTTCGCTTTGAGCGCTTCCATCTCTTTATTTTTAGTAATGAGATTATCTATTGTATAGACGGTATTGTTTTTACGATATACTTTATGGGTTGTGTATTGATCTAAAAAGTGCATATGTTCCTTTGAATAATAATGCTTAGAGAATTCGATCGCACCTACCATTTTCCCATCATCGATGATAGGGAATGTTGAACTGAAAGAATGATACACATCCCCTGTCTTCGCAACCATTTCCTGATACATATTACACATCGCCTTACCAGTGCTGAGTACCGTCATGATCGTACTGTTTTCATCAGTCAAATTTGTATAGAATGAGGTCACTTTTTTCCCTAAAAAGTCTTCAGGTCGATGTCCAATTTTCGCTAGGATATTCAAATCCGCCAAATCGTAGTAAAGCGTCTTTCCTTCCTCATCAACAACGAGAACATTATCGAAGTCCGAAAGATGGTTAAATTGTTCCGGATCAAGTAACACATTATCCCTCCATTCAACTGTCACAACAAAATATATCATAGTGTACACAGAACTGCATACTTCTGCAATTTGGCAGTATGGACAACGGGATTTTCACTTTATTCGGAGTGTAACTTCAAGAATCAGCGGAAAGCAGTGAAGCTTCGAAATTGCTAATTTGTAATTTAGAGAATACCTAATGGATGACAATCAAATTATATCGCTTCCTGTATCAACGATTGCAATTGCATCAAAAAGACTGTCCATGTCAACGAACTGACAAGGACAGTCTTTTCTTATTACATCTTCTTCGGCCAAAAGCTATATTTTTTTCATTAACGGTCTCCATCTTTTTTCACAAGGAACGTCACTAGAACAAAAAGCACAAAGCTGATCAACAGAATACTTCCTCCAACAATATAGAAGATGAGAGAGAAGGTTTCATTTAATCCGAATGGCTTCATGAATTGGAACCACATGCCTGCTGTCAAACCGATGGCACCTATAATTGCTGTCCAGCCGTGCACGGCGACCAATTTTTGCGCGCGAACTTTATACACCTTGTAAAATACACCCCACGCAAAGACTGACAACCATCCGACTACTAAAATATGAGCGTGAATCGGACGGAAAGCGCCTGAACCTGAACCTGCCATATGTGAGCCTAAAAATGCTCCTATTACACCGAAAATCGCTGAAATGCGAATTAACCGTAAACTCCATTTTTCTTGCATACTAATTCCTCCCTGTTTAGATCTAACATTACCTTCATTTTACAAGCTCAACATGAACGCAACATGAACAGGACATTACAATTTAGGAAGCGTCACGGTAAATGTGGTACCTTTCCCTTCTTGACTTGCAACACGCACGCAGCCTTTATGCAACTGCACGACTTGATGAACGATAGCAAGTCCCAGACCTGTCCCCTCAATTTTCTGTGTCCTAGAGTGATCGATGCGATAGAAACGGTCATAAAGCCGGCTGAGATGCCCTTCTGCGATGCCCATGCCATTATCTTTCACCGTCACTTCCACATAATCGGGATAATCACTCAGGCGGATGTCGATTTCTCCATCTTCCGCTGTGTATTTCAGAGCATTGGACAGCAAGTTTTCCCACACTTTTTCAAGATAGGAAGGATCTCCGGTAATAGCCACTTCATCGAGCTCCATGGACAGTGACATCTGTTTCTCTTCCAGTAGCCACCTGTACTTTCGGATAATGTCCAAAAGTTGTTCATCCAAATTGAATAGCTTCGGTTTCAATGGCGATTCGATTTGATCGAGTGATGTCAGCAATAATAACTGTTTAGTGAGTAGCGATAACCGTTCCGTCTCAGACTGGATAACTTTCGCGTAGTTTTGCCGTTTGTCATGCGCAAGCCCATCATCCATTAAAAGATCCGCATACCCTTTTATGTTAAGTAGTGGTGACTGGAAATCATGTGAGACATCACTGATGAACTCTTTACGGATACGATCGTTTTCATTCAGTTTTTCCGTCATCTTTTGAAAACTTTGAGCCAATTGGCCAATTTCGTCTTTCTGATTAATATCAAGTGTCCCCGTAAATTTCTCCTCGCCGACCTTTCTCGCTGCCGCCGTCAATTTTGTAATCGGTTCAATCAATTTCTTTGCAACAATGAGCATTGATAACAGACTGACAATGGCCATGACGATAACCATACCGCCTAACAAATAGTGCACTTCTGTAAACAGCAGTTTAATATCCGGACGCATGAACAGCGCATATGTCGTACCCTCAAATGTGAACGGGACGCCTACCGTATTCGCCAGTTCATCCGAGAAGAAGCCTGTCATGAACGTCTCCGTCTTTAAATCACGCATGCCGTGGTACAGTTTCCCCTCCAACACGCTGTTGACAGATTCCTTCTCTAGATTTTCCAGACGGAATGGCGCTCCAAATCTGAGCTCTTCTCCG
The DNA here is from genome assembly GCF_014836615.1 of Sporosarcina quadrami. Taxonomy (GTDB): domain Bacteria; phylum Bacillota; class Bacilli; order Bacillales_A; family Planococcaceae; genus Sporosarcina; species Sporosarcina quadrami. The sequence goes on from NZ_JACSQN010000013.1 coordinate 66,537, forward strand.
TTTTCATTCGCAACATAGATCTTATAGCCTGCTTCTGCCTGCGTCTCAAAAAAGTTCTCGAGGTCCGCATGTTTATCTGATTCGATATAAGAGGCAATGGAAAGTGCGATGTTCATATTTTTTGTATCGTTTTGGCCTTTTAATTGCTGGTGGTAATATGTATTGACGACGAGAAAAGCGAGAATCGCGCTCGTCAGCATAATGCCGATTGTAAACGTCAGAAATTTTCCGTACAAGGACCTCATGATGCAACCTCAAGCTTATAGCCCACGCCTCTCACAGTCGATATTCTAATGCCTTCAGGAAGGCCTTCAAGCTTATCCCGTAACCGTTTAATATGCACGTTCAATGTCTGCTCGTCACCTTCATAGTCAAAGCCCCAAACCCGTTCAATGAGATAATCGCGCTCAAACACGTGATTCGGCTTGGAAGCGAGTACGGACAGCAACTCAAACTCCTTCAGTGGCAACAATAATATTTTCTTTCCTATTGACACTTCATAACTTTGGCGATTTATTTTCAACGGTCCTACTCGGATATGCACATCCACTGCCTTGTCGTATCTTCGTAAAATCGCATTGATTCTGAACAGCAGTTCTTTTGGCTCAAACGGTTTCACGACATAATCATCGGATCCCGCTAGGAATCCTTTTTCCTTATCCTCTAATTCACCTTTCGCCGTCAACAATAAAACCGGTATAGCCGCTTCGTCTCGTAGTCTTCTCGTCAATTCGAACCCGTCCATCCCTGGCATCATCACATCGACAATCGCTAAATCAGGCAAGTCTTTATCTAGTAGTTTAAGCGCCTCCATGCCGTTGCCCGCTTTCATGACGTCATACCCTGCTTGCGATAAATGAATGCTGACAAGCTCCAAAATATTTGGATCGTCATCTACGACTAGAATTTTCATCGTTCATCTCCCCTTCCACGTTAACGACCTGCGCCATTCTGAATTCAACAGTCCTGAAAACATTAAAATGACTGCGGTCAAATAAAACCATAAAACAAGCAAAATTATTCCGGATAACTGCCCATAAATTCTTGTATAATCAACATTTGCTACATAGTTTCCGAATATAAGAGAAAATAATTGCCAGCCAATTGCTGAAAATAGCGCGCCGGGCCACACTTCCTTCACTTTCATTTTACCTGTCGGCACGAATTTGTAAAACAATAGGAAGAACAAGAACAAAAACAACGTCCCAAGTCCCCATTTTACATTCGGCCATATATAAAGCCAGCCGCGCCATTGTTCGACTGAATCATAGTACGTCACAATTTCATGTAGCGCACGCTCAATTAGTGGAAGGAATAGTGAAGAAGCTAATACCAACATAAATAGTAGTGTCACTGCCAGATCGCGAATGAGCACTTTCCAAAAAGGATAGCGTCTCACATAGCCATTCGCCTGATCTAGCGAACGAGCTAGAGACTGCACTGCTACTGAAGAGACCCAAAACGCAATTGCAAGACTTGTATACAATACTTTCCCTTGTACTTTGAATATGATTGAGCGAACATTTTGCTCGATGATTGCATACGCTTCTGTCGGCGCAAATGGCTTGATGAATGCCAACAACATCTTTTCATCGACAGGCAGATAACTGACAAGCGCAAAGATGGATATGAGAAAAGGAAACATTGATAACAGTAGATAATAGGCTGTCTGTGCAGCTTGATCGAAAAACCGTTCGCTAAAAAATCGCTTCACTACATTAATGAAAATCACCCGCTCGCACCTCCTGTCCTCAATATACCCTATTCCACTAAAACAAATGGAATGCCAAGAAAAAAATTCACATAAATTTCTAGTTTAGTACTTAATTTTCTATTGACTTCTCATTGAGAATGATTATCATTATTGAGAAGAGATTTTATTCTTAACTAGAAAGAAGGATTATTATGAAGAAAACCGCTATGTTATCGACTTTACTTGCAGTAGGAATTATCCTGTCCAGCTGTAACACAATTGAGAATGATACATCCGCTCCTCAAGAAAATGCGGATTCATCGATAGGTTTACAAGAAGAAACTGATGCCTATAAGCAATTTGCTTTGGAACAGATGGATCAATTCGTCATGGAAACAGAGAAATTTGTTACGGCAGTAAAGAATGGGGAGCTAGAAGAAGCCAAAACGATTTACCCATTAGCTCGCATGTATTTTGAACGATCCGAACCGATTGCAGAAAGCTTCGGTGACTTGGACCCTCGTATTGATGCCCGTCTAGCAGATATCCAAGACGAAGGCCTTGGGGAAGAAAATTGGTCAGGTTACCATAAGATTGAATACGGACTTTGGGTTGAGAATACTACGGAAGGATACGAAGACATTGCTGACCAATTGCTGAAAGATGCCAAGGAATTACGCGCACGCGTGGAAACGGTTGAAGTGACACCTGACTTGATGATTACAGGTTCTGTGGATTTGCTGAATGAAGTTTCCACTTCAAAAATTACAGGTGAGGAAGAAATTTATTCCCATACAGATCTGTATGATTTTAAAGCGAATATTGAAGGCGCAGAGAAAATCTTTGAAATCCTAAAAGACAAAATAGCTGCAAAAGATGCTGATCTTGTGAATGAATTAACGACTAATTTTTCTTCAATCAATGAGTTACTTGCAAAATACGAAGACGGAAACGGCGGGTATATCTCTTATCTCGAATTGACAAAGGAAGATACAAAAGCGTTATCCGAAGCAGTAAATCATCTTGGTGAACCATTAAGTCAAATGGGGATCATAATGGAGTGAGTGATGTGACCGAACAAAAAGAAGAAAAGTTTTACGAAAAGAAAATCTCTCGTCGGCAGATGCTTAAGTACACTGGAGCCGGTGCTGCGGGGATTGCAATTGGAGCGTCAGGACTAGGCGGCATTTTAAACGTCTTCGGTATGACAGCACCCGATGATGATGAAAGTGCCATTAATAAGTTAAACTTTTACGGCGCCCATCAATCCGGCATTGCAAACGAAGTACCGACTCATGTCTATTTCGCTTCGTTGAACGTCGTTGTGAAGACATCAAAAGAACTGCAAGATCTATTCAAAGCTTGGACACCGCTTGCTGTGCGTCTTATGAATGGTGAACCTGTAGGGGATTCTTCTCCAAACGGGTTTGTACCTGCTAAAGACACAGGCGAATCGAAAGGACTCGACGCTTCGAACCTGACAATCACGTTCGGTGTTGGTCCGTCTTTATTTGACAAGTCCGAGTTAGGTTTAACCCATAAACGACCGAGCGAATTAAAGCAGCTCCCCCATTTCCCGAAAGACCAACTAGAAGACGCCTATTCAGACGGCGATATTTGCATCCAGGCATGTGCTGATGATCCGCAAGTCGCTTTTCATGCTGTGCGTAATCTAATTCGTGCAGCATCTGGTAAAGTGACGATGAAATGGTCGCAAGCTGGATTCAATTCCTATCCAATGAAAAAAAATAAGAAGCAAACACCACGAAATCTATTCGCATTCAAAGATGGCTCAGTCAATATTAATACGAAGAGCAAAAAAGATATGAACGACACGGTATGGGTACAACCCGGTGAATCGGCAACTTGGATGACGGGTGGATCGTATCTTGTCGCCCGTCGTATTCAGATGCATCTTGAAACGTGGGATCGTACGGCACTCGGTGAGCAGGAAGCGACATTTGGGAGACACCGAGATTCAGGTGCGCCACTCGGACTTAATCATGAGTTGGATGATTTAGCGTTGGATCGCAAGGAAGCTTCCGGTGAACTGACGATTCCTGCAGATTCACATGGACGACTTGCCCGTGAATCAGGCGAACGCATTTTACGAAGATCCTTTTCGTATTCATCAGGGGTACTCGATTCAACCGGTACTTTTGATGCGGGTTTGCTCTTCATTTCTTTCCAAAAGCATCCGAAACAATTTATCAAGATACAGAACAGTTTTGGACGTGTCGACAAATTGAATGAATACATCACACATCGAGGCAGTGCATTATTTGCCTGTTTCCCTGGTATTCAAAAGGGGAGTTATATCGGTGAAGCACTTTTCACATCATTGTAAACGTGCGGGACTGGCAACTATATTGCTTCTAGTCTTGCTTATTAAACCGGTATTTGCAGCAGAATTCTATAGTGACTTGTATATTGCAATAGGTGACGCAATTATGAGTACAAAACAAGGACAGGAAGCTGAAACGGAGAAAGCACTGGCTGAATTTGAAGAAGCATGGTCTATCATAAAGCCTAGTGCACACACAGAAGCCAGTGAAGTGGAAAAGTCGTTACAAGTTGTGCTAGATGCCCAAAACAGTGAAGACCGGCTAGAAGCACTCACGGTACTTTCCAAATCCCTTCATAATCTTGAGAAGGCGGAGAATCCTGTAGATGAACAAGCCGAGCGTGCGAAATTTGCAAAAGCAATTCAGCCTGGACTTGATGATTTTGAAGAAGCTATTCAATCAGGTAATCGTCAAGCAATGGAAGATGCCAATAAGCGATTCATTGTGTCATGGACGAAAAACGAGCGCCCAGTGCGCGAACAAGATATTGCAGCTTACGGGAAAATCGAGACACATACAGCGTTCATCCGAATTACATTAGCTGCAGATGAATTAGATCAAGATGCTCTGGAGCAACAATTTTCAGACTTACAGAAGGCAATTTCAGATTTCAGCAATGGGAAGAAAATTACCGAAGCGAGTGGAGACTATTCATTAGTCTCTCTTATTGAGTTGTTAGAAAAGAGTAAGCAACAAGTAGAAACCGGTAAGTATGAAAAAGCAGTCGAGTCGCTTCGTGAATTTATCACGACGTGGCCTAATGTTGAAGGTGAAATCCGTACAAAAAATGCTTCTCTTTATCAGAAAATCGAAAATGATATTCCGATGTTAGTGAGTGGACTTTCTAAGAAAAGCGTCAATGAGCAGGAGATTGTTAGCCAACTCGATAACTTCAAGCAGCAAATCGCTCTGTTGCAAGGAGATTCTTCTTATAGCTTCTGGGATTCTGCGCTCATCTTATTGCGCGAAGGATTAGAAGCATTGCTTATTATTATCGGGCTCGTAGCATTCTTGAAGCGCGCAGATCAGGAGCATGCTAAACGTTGGGTGTATATCGGTGCGATTCTAGGAATTGCCGTCAGTGCAACAGCAGCCATACTCATGTCGACATTTTTCCAATCTGTCACTGTCGGGATGAACCGAGAGCGGATGGAAGGCTACATCGGGCTGGTTGCAGCAGCATTGATGATTGGTGTTGGTATTTGGTTGCATAGTAAATCGACTGTATTGTCCTGGAATCATTACATTTCAAAACGATTAAATCATGCAATTTCAAAGCAAAGTGTTTGGGCAATGGCGTTTATCAGTTTCCTTGCTGTGTTCCGCGAAGGTGCTGAAACAATTGTGTTCTATGCAGGCATTGCGCCAAAGATGTCAACGGCTGAGTTTTCAGCTGGAATTGCACTAGCGTTTGTCATATTGATTGTTGTAGCGATAGTACTGTTGCGTATGACAGGACGTATTCCAATTCACCGATTCTTTGCGGTTGCCACGTTCTTTATTTATATTCTGGCATTTAAAATTATCGGTGTGAGCATGCATGCGTTGCAGTTAACGAATGTTATTCCAACGCATGCTATGTCAGGCTTACCAATAGTCAATCTAATTGGTTTCTATCCAACGACCGAGACGATAATTGCTCAAACGCTATTGGTTGTGCTAGTTGTTGCAACGATTGTGTATAAGAGGAAACAAGAGAAAGCGATAGTGAGTTAAATGAAGTGAGATCGCCCGGTTATGGGTGGTCTCTTTTTAGTTGGTGTGTTGAACGGTGAACGCATGGGTTTGAGCGCGGGACGTGATGTTACGAGCTCAGAAGACGACTTTACGGGCGCGGGAGTTGGGATTACGAGCGCGAAAAGTATTATACGGGCGGGCAAATGAAGTTTACGAGCGCGGAGAGAGATTATATGGGCGCACTAGGGGAGTTTACGGGCGCGCGAAGGTATTTTACGAGCGCCACGCTATCACTCTCTCGAAAACACAAATTACAAAAAGCACTTTGCGCGAGTTGAAATGATCTTAACCCCATCATCTACCCGCGATGATCCAGTCTCGTGGCACATCTATTCATTACCTTGCATCCCTATATCGCGCCAACTGCCTTTGACCAATTCCGCACTTGCACTCCAATAGAAACGCACAAAAAAACCATTCCCCATGGGGAATGGCCTTTGCCCGGCGACGTCCTACTCTCACAGGGGGAATCCCCCCACTACCATCGGCGCTGAAGAGCTTAACTTCCGTGTTCGGTATGGGAACGGGTGTGACCTCTTCGCCATCGTCACCAGACTTTTAACATCCTTTTTAAAAGGACATTTATTATTATATCAACTCTTTTTGAAATTACAAGCGTTTTTTTAAAAAAAATATGCTTGTTCATTCAAAACCGGATAAAACAGACATTGTTGTGAACGCATCACGTTCAACCGTGCACTTTAAAACTTGTAGGTTAAGTCCTCGATCGATTAGTATCCGTCAGCTGCACGTGTCGCCACGCTTCCACCCCGGACCTATCTACCTCA
>NZ_JACSQN010000014.1 GCF_014836615.1 Sporosarcina quadrami
CTCAATCGATGGGGTCATCCGCTCAATAAAGGTCCACAACCGCTCAATCGATGGAGTCATCCGCTCAATAGAGGTCCACAACCGCTCAATGTATGGAGTGATCCGCTCAATAAAGGTCCACAACCGCTCAATCGATGGGGTCATCCGCTCAATAAAGATCTACAACCGCTCAATCGATGGAGTCATCCGCTCAATAAAGGCCCACAACCGCTCAATGTACGTGCTTCATCCGTGAAAACTATACGAAATGTCATTGTTCATTTATACTGAATGAAAAACCAGTAGGAGTGTTCAGTTATGCATGTAAACTTTTATTCGAGGAAGAACTGTCAGCTTTGCGAGGAAGCCGAAGCGATGCTAAAACTTGTGCAAGAAGATTATCCTTTGACTTGGTCGACTATCGATATCGAATCGGATGATGAAATCCATGAAAAGTATATGCTCATGATTCCAGTCATTGAGATGAATGGTAAAGTGTTGGCGTATGGCAATGTCGGCTATATGGATATCATTGAACTATTTTAAGAAACACTCAAATATTTGAATAATTGATTATAAAGGTGTATGATGACATTATAAATCATATTTTTTTGACTTAGGTGGGACATTTTAAAAGTAGGTGGGCGATATATGACCAACTCAAAGGAGAATCTTTCCTTACACTCGAAACTACTTGAAGCACAACAGAAACTTGTGCCAGAAATGATGGATATACTGCAACAACGTTTTAAGTTACTGAAATTTATCGGCATGTCAGGTCCGATCGGAAGACGGCCATTAAGTTTGATGGCGGGATTATCGGAACGTGAATGTAGAAATGAGATGGAAAGTTTACGTTCTTTGAACTTGATACGCATCGCAAAAGAAGGTGCGACGATTACTACTGAAGGTGCGGAAGTACTTGACTCACTCCAATCGAGCATCGACGAATGGACGGGTAATAACCTGTTGGAAAGAAAACTGACATCACTTCTTGGCATAAAAGAAGTGAAAGTTGTAGCAGGAGATAGTGATGCCAACAAAGCTATCAAAGGCCAATTAGCAAATGAAGCGGCAAAGCAGTTCCTTGAGCGCATTGGCGATGGTCGGCTTGTAGCTGTCACGGGTGGCACTTCTGTAGCCTCGATTCCGCAATATATACAGCCTTTTGAAAGAGGCGAACGCTTGCACTTCATTGCCGCGAGGGGCGGAATTGGAAATGATATCGGTTTGCAGGCAAATATCATTGCAGCAACTTTTGCGCAAGCGTGTGGGGGCACATATAGCACTTTCTACTACCCTGAATCGCTCAGTGAAGAAGCACATGAAATCTTCAAACGTGAACCGGCTGCTATTGACATGATGAAACAATATGAACGAACAGATTGTGTCATCCATGGTATTGGAGATGCGCTACGCATGGCTGATATGCGTGGGACTGCAGAAGACGTAAAAAGCATGTTGCAGAAAAATGAAGCCAAAGGTGAAGCATTCGGATTTTATTTCAACGAAGTTGGCGATATTGTTCACAGGATAACGACTGTCGGTATTCAGACTGAACAATTGGAAAAAGTTCCGCTCCTTCTTGCTGTAGCTGGCGGAAAGAAAAAAGCTGAAGCCATTTTGTCGTATATGGCTAGTGCACCTCGGCAGACCCTGTTAGTGACTGATGAAGGTGCCGCTTTGGCAATGCTTGAGAAATTGGAGAGACATTAAAAATTGGAGGAAACTACTATGACTTTAAAAATGGCGATTAATGGATTTGGACGTATTGGACGTAAAGTGTTCCGAGAGGCAAGCAAGCATGAAGGAATCGAAATTGTAGCTGTCAATGATTTAACGGATTCAGCTATGCTCGCTCATTTATTGAAATATGATTCAGTGCACGGAATTTTTGACGCTGAAATCGGTTCAGAAGAAGGATACTTACTGTTAAATGGCAAAAAGATTAAAGTATACGCTGAAAAAGATCCTTCCCAACTTCCATGGGGTGAGTTGGATGTGGACGTTGTCATTGAATCGACAGGCGTGTTCAGAGATGAAAAAGGCTTGATGAAACATATCGAAGCAGGTGCGAAGAAAGTCATCTTGTCTGCGCCGGCTAAAGGCGAGATGAAAACGTTGGTCATGGGTGTCAATGAAAATGAATATGATCCGCAAAATGACAAAGTCGTATCCAATGCATCTTGTACGACAAACTGTCTTGCACCAGTCGTTAAAGTATTGAACGACCAGTTCGGTATTAAACGCGGCATGATGACAACAATTCATTCCTATACGAACGATCAGCGCATCTTGGATCTTCCGCATGAAGATTACCGCAGAGCGAGAGCGGCAGCTGAGTCCATGATTCCGACGACGACTGGCGCTGCATCAGCGGTAACGAAAGTAATTCCTGAGTTGAAAGGGAAGTTGGACGGTATGGCCGTACGTGTACCGACACCGAACGTGTCACTAGTCGATTTCGTTGCTGAACTTTCTAAAGACGTCACTGTCGAAGAAGTGAACAGTGCACTTAAGAATGCATCAGAAAATGAATTGAAAGACATTCTGTTCTATAATGAAATTCCGCTTGTTTCCAGAGACTATAACGGAAATACAGCATCTTCAACTGTCGACGGTCTATCGACGATGGTGATGGACGATAATATGGTGAAAGTGATCGCTTGGTATGATAATGAATCCGGTTATTCTGCCCGTTGTATCGACTTGGCGCTCTATATGAATGAAAAAGGAATTTGAAACACTGAAAGTATATAAAACATAGCCAATCCCATGGCTAAACCTTATAATAGAAAATGGGTAAGAGGAACGGTTGAACCCGTTCCTTTTTTACATTACATACGCTGGAATAATGGACAGAAGACAGTTGAAAGTCCTTGTTCTGAGCGCTTAAATTCTCGGAGGTGTACAGTTTACATGAATGCCAAAAAGACAATTAAAGATATTGACGTAAAAGGAAAGCGCGTTTTTTGCCGGGTGGATTTCAATGTGCCTATGGAAGATGGAAACGTGACAGATGACACGAGAATCAGAGCTGCTGTGCAGACAGTCAACTATTTAGCAGAACAGGGCGCGAAAGTTATTCTTGCAAGTCATCTTGGTCGGCCGAAAGGTGAAGTGAATAAGGACTTCAGATTGACGGCAGTTGGAGAACGGTTAGCTGAGCTTATTGGAAAAGACGTGAAAAAACTCGATTCATCGATTGGTGAAGAAGTGGAAAATGCTGTGAGCACTATGGACGAAGGGGATATTATACTTCTTGAAAATGTCCGCTTCCATGCAGGTGAAGAGAAGAATGATGCAGACCTTGCGAAGAAATTTGCAGCTCTTGCGGATATCTTCGTCAATGACGCATTTGGCGCTGCACATCGCGCGCATGCATCGACTGCAGGTATCGCTGAATTCATCCCTGGCGTCAGCGGCTTTTTACTTGAGAAAGAGCTTGATGTACTTGGCAAAGCATTGTCTGATCCGGAACGTCCTTTCACGGCAATTATCGGCGGTGCAAAGGTGAAGGACAAAATTGGAGTCATTGACAATCTGTTGGACAATGTCGACAATTTATTGATTGGCGGCGGTCTTTCCTACACATTCACGAAAGCACAAGGATATGAAACAGGAAACTCCTTAGTAGAAGAAGATAAAATCGAATTGGCCCAGTCATTCATACAAAAGGCGAAAGAGAAGAACGTCAATCTCTATTTGCCTGTTGACGCTGTTGTGGCAGATGCGTTTTCTGCAGAGGCAAACGTGCAAACGGTGAAAATCGACAGTATACAAGACGGTTGGATGGGGCTCGATATCGGCCCTGAAACAGCTGCGTTATATGCTGATGTTATTAAAAAATCCAAACTTGTAATATGGAATGGACCGATGGGTGTGTTCGAAATGGAACAATTTGCGGCGGGTACGAAACAAGTTGCTGAAGCGATGGCTGAAACTGAAGGCTATACGGTTATCGGTGGCGGCGATTCGGCTGCAGCTGTTGAGAAATTCCATGTCGCTGACAAGATGGATCATGTATCTACTGGCGGTGGAGCGTCGCTGGAATTTATGGAAGGTAAAGAGTTACCTGGAGTCACTGTACTGCAGGATAAATGACAGGAGGGGTACAATTGCGGAAACGAATTATAGCTGGAAATTGGAAGATGTATAAAACGATGGATGAAGCGAAAAGTTTTGTGACGGAAGTGAAGGGGCGACTGCCTGAATCGGATCAAGTCCAAGCAGTCATTTGTCCGCCATCACTCTATCTGTCTGAGCTTACAAGCTTATCAGAAGACTCGATGCTTGGCATTGGCGCACAGACGATGCATGATACGGACGAAGGAGCGTTTACAGGTGAAGTGAGCCCGAAAATGCTTGCTGAACTCCATATTCCTTTTGTTATTTTAGGTCATTCAGAACGTCGTCAATATTTCAATGAAACAGATGAAACGGTAAATAAAAAAGTGCTTGCTGCCTTCTCGCATGAGTTGACTCCAATCGTTTGTGTTGGGGAAAGTCTCAAACAGCGCGAAGAAGGTAAAACAGTTGAAACCGTAGCGATGCAAGTGAAGAAAGCATTTGAAGGTGTTCAAGCTGAACAGGCGAAGCGGGCAATTATCGCTTATGAACCGGTTTGGGCGATTGGAACTGGCAAAACAGCTACTGCGAATGATGCGAATGATGTGTGTAAAGAAATCCGTTCTGAAATCGGTCAGTTGTATGACGAGGAAACGGCTTCAGCAATACGTATTCAATACGGCGGCAGCGTAAAACCATCCAATCTTGCAGAATTATTGTCCATGGACGACATTGACGGAGCGCTAGTCGGTGGGGCAAGCCTTGACGCAGATTCGTTCGTTGAAATGATCGAGGTCGCAAGTCATGCGTAATGGACCAGTCGCATTGATCATCTTGGACGGTTTTGGACTACGGGATGAAAAGTTCGGCAATGCGGTCGCGCAAGCGAGTACACCGAACTTTGATATTTTATGGAACAACTATCCCCACTCAACGTTAACAGCATGTGGCGAGGCTGTAGGACTTCCAGAAGGGCAAATGGGCAATTCGGAAGTCGGTCATTTGAATATTGGCGCAGGGCGTATTGTCTATCAGAGCCTTACACGTGTCAATAAATCCATCAAAGACGGCGACTTCATGACGAATGCGGCATTGCTCGGTGCAATTGAACATGTGAAACGAAATGGTTCAGCACTCCATCTCATGGGGCTTGTATCGGACGGTGGTGTCCATAGTCATTATGAGCATCTGTTTGCGCTGCTTCGTCTTGCCAAAATGAACGGAGTCGAAAAGGTCTACATTCATGCATTTCTTGATGGGCGTGATGTCGGACCTCAAACAGCACCGGGTTATCTCGAACGGACAGAACAAGTACTTCAAGGCGTAGGGGTCGGCACAATCGCTTCTGTCTCAGGACGGTATTACGCAATGGACCGTGACAAAAGATGGGACCGCGTGGAATGTGCGTACCGCGCAATCGTAGACGGCATTGGAGAGAAGTTCCCGACAGCAATCTCGGGTGTGCATGCATCGTATGAAGAAGATATCTATGACGAGTTTGTCAAACCGTTCGTCATCGAAAAAGAAGGTGAACCGGTTGCCACTGTGAATAGTGATGATGCTGTCGTATTCTTCAACTTCAGACCGGACCGTGCGATTCAATTGTCACGTGCATTCACCGATCCGAAGTTTGACGGATTCCACACAGGGCCGAAACAGCTCGACAATTTGAAGTTTGTGTCATTTACTCATTACAGTGACGAAGTCCAAGCGGATGTCGTATTTACAAATGATAATCTTGAAAATACAATTGGTGAAGTGCTTGCTAAAAATGGTCTGCGACAATTGCGTATTGCCGAAACCGAAAAATATCCACACGTGACATTTTTCATGAGTGGCGGCAGGGAAGAGGAATTCGAAGGCGAAACGAGAATTCTCATCGCCAGTCCGAAAGTTGCGACATACGATCTGAAGCCTGAAATGAGTGCTGTAGAAGTGACAGAAGCATTACTTGCTGAAATCGAAGGTGACCGGCAAGATGCGATTCTGTTGAACTTTGCTAATCCTGATATGGTCGGTCATAGCGGCATGCTCGAACCGACGATTAAGGCGATTGAAACAGTCGATGCATGTTTAGGCAGGATTATAGATGCCCTCATGCTAAAAGGCGGAACGGCGATTGTAACGGCGGATCACGGAAATTCCGATGAAGTGTTGACACTTGAAGGAAAACCGATGACCGCTCATACGACAAATCCTGTCCCTGTCATTATTACGAAAGCGGATGTTGTGTTGCGCGAAGGCGGTATTTTGTCTGATCTTGCACCAACGATGTTAAAGCTACTTGATGTGAAACAGCCAGAAGAAATGTCCGGCACACCATTATTCTAATTAAAGGGAGAGAGTTATTATGCCAATCATTAGTCATATTCAAGCAAGAGAAGTCCTTGATTCACGTGGGAATCCAACAGTTGAAGTAGAAGTGTTCACGGAAAGCGGCGCGTTCGGACGAGCAATCGTTCCGTCTGGTGCTTCCACGGGAGAATATGAAGCGGTTGAATTGCGTGACGGCGACAAGTCCCGTTATTTAGGTAAAGGTGTTCTGAAAGCAGTAGATCATGTGAATGAAGTGATTGCTGATGAATTAGTGGAAAACTACTCAGTGCTCGATCAAGTTGTTATCGATAAAGCATTGATCGAATTAGATGGCACAGACAACAAAGGAAAGCTCGGTGCGAACGCAATTCTTGGTGTATCCATCGCTGTCGCTCATGCTGCAGCTGATTATTTGGATCTTCCACTTTATCAATACCTTGGCGGTGTCAACGCGAAGCAGTTGCCAGTTCCGATGATGAACATCCTAAACGGAGGCGAACATGCGGATAATAACGTGGATATCCAGGAATTCATGGTCATGCCTGTCGGTGCGGAATCATTCCGTCACGGACTGCGAATGGGCGCTGAAATCTTCCATAGCTTAAAAGACGTTCTAAAGTCTAAAGGCTTGAACACTTCAGTAGGGGATGAAGGCGGCTTTGCACCAAACTTAGCATCTAACGAAGAAGCACTATCGACAATTATGGAAGCGATTGAAAAAGCAGGGTATAAGCCAGGCGAAGAAGTATTGCTTGCAATGGATGTCGCTGCATCTGAGTTCTATGACAAAGAAGCGAAAAATTATTCGTTGGCTGGAGAAGGCATTACAAAAACGTCAGAAGAGATGGTTGCTTGGTATGAAGAGCTTTGCTCGAAATATCCGATCGTTTCAATTGAAGACGGATTGGATGAAAACGACTGGACAGGACATAAGTTGTTGACAGACCGTTTAGGCAAAAAAGTTCAATTGGTAGGGGACGATCTATTCGTTACGAATACGGAGAAATTGGCTCGTGGAATTGAAGAAGGTGTCGGTAACTCGATCCTTATTAAAGTGAATCAAATCGGTACATTGACAGAAACGTTCGATGCGATCGAAATGGCGAAACGCGCTGGTTATACAGCTGTCATTTCTCACCGTTCAGGTGAATCAGAAGATACGACGATTGCGGATATTGCAGTTGCAACAAACGCAGGTCAGATTAAGACAGGTGCTCCTTCACGTACAGACCGTGTAGCGAAGTACAACCAACTTCTCCGTATTGAAGACCAGTTACATGAAACAGCTGTGTATCTTGGGGAGAAGACGTTTTATAATTTGAAGAAGTAAGAACAGCAAAAGCCGGCGATTGCCGGCTTTTTGTCAAATTATTTAAAACATGTTGTAACAATATCTAATATTTGATAGAATGTAAACAGTGTTATGTTCGATTCAGGAGGTGGAACAAAGTGCATGCTTTGTTTATGACGTTATTAGTAATCGTATCATTGGCGTTAATTGTTGTTGTATTATTGCAATCCGGTAAAAGTGCTGGTCTTTCTGGAGCCATCTCCGGTGGTGCCGAACAGCTTTTCGGAAAACAGAAGGCACGTGGGTTAGACTTAGTGCTTCAACGAGTGACAATTGTACTTTCGGTTTTATTTTTCGTTTTGGCGATTGCCATTGTGAAGATTTAATTGAGATGATCTAATTGCATACATGACAAACGCCTGGCCAGCCGTATGGTCGGGCGTTTTTTATCTTGTTTGTTGGGAATAATGACATATATAGTTACTGTTTTGGGTGAAAGGATGAAAGAATATGAGAATTGCACAGCCTAAGCCGTTCTTTTTTGAGAGTGGGAAACGGGCGGTTTTGTTGTTACATGGATTTACAGGAACGTCAGCGGATGTACGGATGCTTGGACGTTTTCTTGAGAAGAAAGGATATACGTCGCTTGCACCGCATTACAAGGGGCATGGTGTGCCGCCGGAAGAGTTGATTGAAACGGGTCCGGATCAGTGGTGGGAAGATGTGGTTGCAGGTTTTAATCAACTAAGAGATGCAGGATATGAAGAAATCGCTGTTGGTGGTTTGTCGTTAGGTGGCGTATTTTCCTTGAAAGTAGGGGTTAAACTGCCAGTAAAGGGTATTGTAACGATGTGTGCTCCGATGTCGATGAAAACGACGGATACGATGTTTCAAGGTGTGTTGAAATATGCCGCTGATTATAAAAAGTTTGAAGGAAAATCAGCCGTTGAAATCGAAGAAGAGATGGAGGCGCTTCGCGTGCAGTCGATGCCGTCATTGAGAGATTTACGTGATTTGGTTTATCGTGTGAAAGATGAGCTTGGTCAAGTGGAAGCTCCTTTATTCGTTGTCCAGTCACGAAAGGATGAAGTCATTGATCCGAATTCTGCGAATGTCATTTATGATAAATCGAATGCTGTTGAAAAAGAACTTAAATGGTTTGAAGACTCAGGACATGTCATCACACTCGGTCCTGAAAAAGAGCAACTTCATGAAGATGTATATCAATTTCTTGAATCGCTCGACTGGAACGTGTGAAAATAGGGTTAGATGACGATAATAAGAAATGGAGGGATGTAATTGGACATGATTGAAGAAGAACTGAAAACACGCTTATTGGCGTTTATGAGAGAAGAAACGTATAAACCGATGACCGTTCAAGAAATCCAGGAAGAAATGGGTATTGAAGGTGCAGCGGAATTCAAGGAACTTGTGAAAATGCTCGTTCACTTGGAACAGAAAGGCAATATTATCCGGTCTCGCACGAACCGCTACGGCGTTCCTGAAAAAATGAATATGATGCGCGGGAAGTTCATCGGTCATGCGAAAGGCTTCGGATTTGTTGCGCCTGAAACGGATGGCATGGATGATATTTTCATTCCACCGCCTGAAGTGAACGGAGCGATGAACGGAGATATCGTTCTCGTCAGAGTTTCTAAAGGGTCATTCGGCGATCGCCGGGAAGGTTCAATTATACGGGTCGTGGAACGCAAAACGACGAAAGTGGTCGGCATGTACCAGGATAACAAAGGGTTCGGCTTTGTCATTCCGGATGATAAGAAATTGCCGATGGATATCTTTATCGGCAAAGGAAACGCGCTTGACGCGGTAGATGGCCATAAGGTTGTCGTGGAAATTACGGATTGGCCGAGTGATATGAAGTCTGCAACAGGAATGGTCGTACAGATTCTTGGTCATAAGAATGATCCAGGTGTTGATATTCTGTCGATTATCCATAAGCATGGCATCGAAGTGGAATTCCCGCAAGAAGTGATGGATCAGGCGAATAAAACACCTGATGAAGTGCAGGAGAAAGACCTGTTCAAACGCCGTGACTTGCGTGAAGATCTTGTTATCACGATCGATGGAGCAGATGCAAAAGACTTGGATGATGCAATTGGCTTAGTGAAAAACAGTGATGGGACATTCACATTGTCTGTTCATATCGCGGACGTCAGTCATTATGTACAACAGAACACACCTCTTGACGATGCAGCGTATGATCGCGGCACGAGTGTTTATTTGACGGACCGTGTCATTCCGATGCTTCCGCATAAATTGTCAAATGGTATCTGTTCGTTGAATCCGCATGTTGATCGTCTAACATTGTCTTGTTCGATGACAATCGACCATAACGGGAAAACGATTGATCATGAAATTTTTGAAAGTGTCATTAAGTCGAAAGAACGGATGACATATACAGACGTCTATAAGATCATCGAAGAAAAAGATGAAGAGTTGATGGAGAAGTATGCTCATATCGTTCCGATGCTTAACAATATGGCGGAGCTTGCGTCCATTTTACGCCAGAAACGAATTGACCGCGGAGCGATCGATTTCGATTTCAAAGAGTCGAAAGTACTTGTCGATGATAAAGGTTGGCCGACAGATATCGTTATTCGTGAACGTACGGAAGCGGAACGTCTGATCGAGGAATTCATGCTTGCAGCGAACGAAACGGTTGCAGAGCACTTCCATTGGCTTCAAGTGCCATTCTTGTACCGGATTCACGAAGATCCAAAAGCCGAAAAGCTTCAGCGTTTCTTCGAGTTCATCACGAATTTTGGTATTGTCGTAAAAGGTGCCGGGAATAAAGTGCATCCACGCGCTTTGCAGGAAATTGTCGAGTCGATTGAAGGCATGCCTGAAGAAACGGTTATTTCTACGATGTTATTACGTTCCATGCAACAGGCGAAGTATTTTGAAGAGAGCCTTGGTCACTTCGGTTTATCGGCTGATTTCTATACACATTTTACATCACCAATTAGACGTTATCCGGACTTGATCGTGCATCGATTGATCCGCACGTATTTGATCGAGAAAGATGTGTCTCCTCAGACGATTGCGCACTGGAACGCCAACTTGGCTGAAATCGCGCAGCATACGTCAGAACGTGAACGTCGTGCAGTCGATGCAGAACGAGATACGGATGCACTGAAGAAAGCGCAGTTCATGTTGGATAAGATTGGTGAAGAGTTTGACGGTGTCATCTCGTCTGTAACGAACTTCGGGATGTTCGTTGAGCTTGAAAACACAGTCGAAGGACTTGTGCATGTAAGCTATATGAACGATGATTATTATCGTTTTGACGACCGTCAAATGATGATGATCGGTGAGCATACAGGCAAGCAGTTCAGAATCGGAGATGAAGTGACGATCCGCGTTGTTTCAGTTAAGCCTGAGGAGTCTGCAATCGACTTTGAAATTGCGGGTATGAAGCAATCGTTCCATAGAGCGCGCAAAGAGACGCCGAAGGTCATTCATGCGAAAAAAGGCGGGGACCGTGCTTCTGCAGGTTCTTCGAAGCCGAAGTCGGATAAGAAGCCTGGATCGGGTAAACCGAAGCGGAAGTTTTATGAAGATGTCACGAAGGGTAAGAAAAAGAAGAAGAAACAGGCTCCTAGAAAGAGAAAATAATACTGAAGTGGGCGGCATCCGTATAAGTCGTGGATGCCGGCCGTTTCACCAGTAATTGTTGAAATGGGGGATACAGCATGGCGAAAGGTCAAGGGAAAGTATTGGCAATCAATAAAAAAGCGAATCATGATTTTGCTATTGAAGAGACGATTGAAGCTGGAATTGTTCTGCAAGGGACCGAAATTAAGTCGATTCGTAATGGTAAAGTCCAAATTCGTGATGCGTTTGTTTTGATCCGGAATAATGAAGCATGGATCTCCAATATGCACATTAGTCCGTATGAACAGGGGAACCAGTTTAACCATGATCCACTCCGTTCTCGGAAGCTATTACTGCATAAGAAGCAGATCAAGTCGCTTATCGGCCAGACAAAGCAAGAAGGTTTCGCAATTGTGCCACTTAAAATGTATTTGAAAGACGGCTTTGCGAAAGTGTTGATTGGCATCGGTAAAGGGAAGAAGTTGTACGATAAACGTGAAGACTTGAAGAAGAAAGAAGCGAAGCGTGAAGTCGAACGTGCTTTCAAGGCAAAACAGCAATATTGATTATCAGTCGAAAATGTAGTAAGATAAAGATAGTGAAATAGTTCAGAAGCCTTTCATTAGGCCTTCCTGACATCCCTATAAAGGTTGAATTTAACCTTTAGTTAACGGGGACGTTACGGATTCGACAGGGGTGGTCTGGGCTTGAGCTGCGCGTCGGAGGGATCGTCTCCGTCAGAAACGACAGTTAATAATAACTGGCAAAACAAACAACAACTTAGCATTCGCAGCGTAAGCTGATGAATCTGCCTAGCAGTTCCATCGCCCATGTGGCATTGTTAGGCTCAACTTAAGTGGGATACGGTAACTGTTGCCTCCTGAGGCAGTTGCAAGAGATTTCCGGGATAGCGTCACGAGTCGCCTTGATTGACGGCAAACGTGCGCGCGAATAAAAGTAGTCAATCTACACGCGTAGACGCTGAAGTAGCAGAGCCTTTGGACGCGGGTTCGACTCCCGCCGTCTCCATAGAAATTATGGAAAGCAACAAAACAGATTAGAAGCATGAATTTTCCGGATGGAGAATTTATGCTTCTTTTTTTATAGACATTTCTTTTCTTATTTTTCGCTAAGTGATGTAGACTATGGCAAAGTTGTTTAAAAGCTGAGGTGAATTTAAAAAGCATGATTCAAAGAGATATATTTTATCACGGCACCTTGGATATTTATAAGGATAGTTTAAAAGAATCGCGTTACGGGCAGATGCAGCGAATTTATATTTTCGGAAGTAGGGAAGAAAAATGATTGAATTAAGAAAGATTACCCACGATAATTTTGAAGCAGTGTTGAAGTTAAGCATAACAGATGAGCAGAAAGGAAATGTGGATTCCAGCATATATTGTTTGGCTAGAGCCTATGTGAGGATACTCAACGACGAAAAGCCTCCTATGATCTTCGCTATATGTCATCATGATGAAGTCATAGGATATGTCGATATGGGATTTTACAAACTGGCGGAAAGTTCAATTTTACATGAAAAATATGGAGATACATCTACTTATGGTCTTAATCGCTTTATGATTGATAAAAAGCATCAAGGCAAAGGATTTGGCAAACAAGCAATGATGAAAGTTATTGATTACATAAAGTCGTTTCCACAAGGAAAAGCCGATGCAGTTTCTACATCATATTGGATGGTAAACGAAGCCGCCCGGAAGTTGTATGCGTCTGTCGGTTTCGTTGAAACAGGAGCGAAATGGGACGGACAAACAGGGGGTAATTGGAGTGCAGAAAGAAAAGATATAGAGTATGCAGAAGTAGGTGCCAGACTCGGATTATAATGCTAACAATTTGAATCGTGCATCGTACAGTATAAGACCAACTATGCGAAGTCAATAGCAAAAATGCAAAATAGAAAACACAACATTAGCCATACAAAAGAGTGCACGCTTCCGCGAACCTATGCGGAAACAGGTTCGAAAAAGTAATAAAACGTTAAGCTAAACTATAATATTTATGAAGAAAGCATAGGAAGCATGAACCTTTCCAATCGGGGAGTTCGTGCTTCTTTTTTTAATGCTCAGATGCCGCTATGTGAAAATTTTTACTGGCCATCCGTCTCGCCACGGAACGACTTTGCCTCTATAATGAAGTGAACCATTATTTTTTGTACGCTCAGTAAAGGAGTTCATGCATGACTACTCAATTCTCAAAGAAACAAACCATCCTCTTGCTTCTCACCATTTTCGCGGTGTCCATCAATATGCGGCCCGCTATCACATCAATCGGCCCGATGCTCGATACGATTCGGGATGACCTCGCCCTCACCAACGCGCAAGTGAGCCTGCTTACCGCGCTGCCGGTCTTCTGCATGGGCTTGTTCGCGTCGTTTGCGCCAGTGCTGAACCGGAAGATCGGATTGACTCGGTCAATGTTTCTGATGTTGATCATCATTGGCGGCATGACGGTGCTGCGCGGGTTTTATTCTACCTACGCCGCTTTGCTCGTGTCTGCGATCTTGATCGGAATCGGCATTGCGGTCATCGGGCCGCTGTTGTCCGCAATGATCAAGCAGTTCTTTCCGGACCGGGCGACAAGCGTCATTGGCGTCTACACATTCGGCATGGGAGTCGGAGCGACGCTTGGCGCGGGGCTGACGGCGGTCTTTTTCAGATGGACTGGCTCGTATCCTTTCGCTCTAAGCATCTGGGCCTCGCTCGCACTGGTAGGGATCTTCTTCTGCGCGATTTCCTTGCGCGGCAATGTACGCTTGAAGCAGACAGAGACTCCGGCCGCGAACGGTGCAGTGAGAATCTCACCGTGGAAGCAGAAAAAAGCCTGGCTGTTCCTCGTATTCTTCGGTCTGCAGGCATCGAGCTTCTTCTGCGTCATCACATGGGTCGTCCCGATCGCGACGGACAGCGGCATGACACTCGTCGCCGCGAGCGGAGTATTGAGCCTGATGACGGGGATTCAGATCGTCTTGAACCTGATCTTCCCGATTGTCTACGAACGGTTTCCGAAACGGAAGCTCTGGCTACTGTTTTTCCTAACGATGGGCTTAATTTCGATCGGGTTGCTTTCCACTGGCAACTGGACACTCATGTGGATCAGCGCCATTTTCATGAGCCTGCCTCTTGCGGGCCTGTTCCCAATCACATTGCTGTTCCCACTAGACGCGACGGAAACTGCCGAAGACACGAATGCCTGGACCGCCATGATGCAGACTGGCGGCTATATTATGGCCGGCTTCGTCCCGCTCATCATCGCACTTGTCTACGACGTCACCGGCAACCATGCCTACACACTCTGGATTTTCGCCGTATTGTTCATCTGCATGATCGGACTGACGTTCTTGGTCGGGGAGCGGGAGCAGCGAGTTGGTTGATAAGGAGTTACCTTACAAGAGAATGGCGGTTGATGAAATTTGGCTGCGATGTGAGAGAGGTATTGACGTGCGGAGTATTTGAAGAAAAAGCAAAAACAAACAAATAAATAATAGGAATGAAAACATAGGAAGACTAACATCTCCCTATGTTTTTTCTTATTCTACGTTCTCTTCTTCTAATTTAATTGTACTGCATTTGAAATAGTGACAATTCATGAACTGTGACATTCTTGAGAAATGACTAAGGGATAGCCAAAGATTAAAAAAAGTTAATGAGAGTCTAATTGTTTTTTTAACATACCTTCACCTTCCTTTTATATATTGGGCGTAAGATAAACATTGTAGTAAATAAAAAGGAGGAACAAATCATGAGAAACAAAAAGAATAAAATACTTATCCCGGCAATAGCAGCAGTAGTTTTAGCAGGCGGGGGTTATAGTTTTGCAAATGCTGCCAATACACAAGTTAAGCATTCATCTGAGGTAGCGGTAGAAAACGATGATTTAAGCCAGGCTGAATTAGCTAAACAAGCAAAAATCACAGAAGAAGCAGCAACTAAAATAGCGTTAGAAAAAGTACCTGGCACGATCGATGAGGTGGAATTAGAGGACGAAGATGGAACAATTGTTTACGAGTTTGAAATTGTTTCAGAGGATGGTACTGAACAAGAAGTAAAAGTGGATGCAAACACAGGTAAGATTGTAAAAGTTGAAGCTGATGATGAAGATGGTGAGGAGCAAGGCCAAGAAGAAGACGATGAGCTAAGCCAGGCTGAGTTAGCTAAACAAGCAAAAATTACAGAAAAAGCAGCAACTAAAATAGCGTTAGAAAAAGTACCTGGCACAATCGATGAGGTAGAATTAGAGGACGAAGACGGAACAATTGTCTACGAGTTTGAAATTGTTTCAGCGGATGGCACTGAACAAGAAGTAAAAGTAGATGCAAAAACAGGCAAGATCGTAAAAGTTGAAGCCGATGAAGAAAATGATGAAGAGCAAGACGATTAAGAAGACGGTAGTCAAAACCAAGCAGAAACAGCTAAATAAGTAAATATGAATTTGAAAGATGCCGCGAAATCGTAAACATATTTCGCGGCACTTTTTATTGGGGAAATTCCTCATATTTGAAAGAAAAGATGGTTAAAATGATGATTCATAAAGCCTTGCCAAATATGTGTAATAGCCGATGCAAGGATAAAAGAATATAGGTAAGGGTGCCTTCATATGTGACCCTTTTATTGGAGAGCGATCTTGCATGAAAAAAATATTGATTATTGAAGATGAAAAGGATTTATCGAAATTTATCCAATTGGAATTAGAGTATGAGGGCTATGAAGTACGAACTGCCTTTAATGGAAGAGATGGTTTAGAACTGGCGTTACATGAAGATGTTGACCTTGTTTTACTCGACTTAATGCTGCCCAAATTAAATGGAATCGAAGTGTGCAGAAGAATTCGTTTGGTTAAGTACACGCCCATCATTATGATAACGGCTAGAGATAGCGTTTTAGATAAAATATCTGGACTGGATAGCGGGGCAGATGATTATATTACAAAACCATTTGAGATAGAAGAATTATTAGCAAGGATGAGGTCCCTTTTTAGAAGATCAGAAGTTCCCGTGAATCACAATACAATCATCTATCAAGATTTAGAGGTGAACATGGAATCCAGAACGGTGAAACGAGGGAAAGATGAAATTGAACTAACTAAAAAGGAGTTCGAATTGCTATATCTTTTACTGAAAAACAAGAACAGAGTGTTGACACGGGATATCCTATTAGAAAAAATATGGGGATTTGACACGACAATCGAAACCAATATTGTAGATGTTTATATTAGTTATTTACGTGCCAAAGTCGATCGAAAAGAAGAGGAATCCTATATTCAAACGGTCAGGGGTACAGGATATGTCATAAGAGATTAGGGGATAAAGATGCATGGATAAAAAAATGAAGAGGATCTCGATTAAGTGGAGGATGACTATCTATTCAGCTATTTCCATTTTTATTATTTTTATGTTATGCAACGTTCTGCAACTTATTCTCATCCATACGCTTACCACTAATCAGGAAGAAGACCAATTAAAGAAACGGTCGAAAGAAATTAGTACGTTAATCAAAGAACAATCTAAACGGAAGGATATAAAAACCGCTCTGTCTGAAGTTTTTTTTGGAAATATTTTAGGTGAGAATGAAATGATACGAATTTTGGATGACCAAGGACAGGAGCTTTTAAATATTTCAGAGGACTTTCCTGATCTGGAAAACAGAAACACGGAATTTGGTTTCCGCCGAATAAAGGAAGACAATGAAGGCTTACTTATGCTAACAAAACCATTAATCGTTGGATCCTTTAAAGGTTCACTTGAGATTGGACAAAGTGTGGAGACTTTTGATGAATTTATGGAAAGCGTTTTTTGGGTATTAATAGTAGGGACCATTCTATCACTCCTATTAAGTAGTATAGGTGGACAGCTTTTGGCGAGAAAGTTATTAGTTCCCCTTGCCATCATGACGAACACCATGAGAAAAATTGAAGACAAGCATTTCCAAGAGCGAATGCCCGTTTTAGAATCCAATGATGAATTTTCGCAACTTAGTTCGATCTTTAATTCAATGATGGATCGAATTGAGGCTTCAATGGAGCAGCAGAGACGATTTGTGGAAGATGCATCTCATGAGCTCAGAACACCATTAGCCGTTATTCATGGCCACCTTTCGTTATTGCAAAGATGGGGTAAAAATGATGAAGAAGTATTAGAGAATTCCCTGCAAACAAGCATTAAAGAAACCAATCGATTGATCGAACTAACAAATCGATTATTAATGCTTACTCGTATGGATAAACAAGAAGACCAAGAAAGTATCATTGCTTGTGATGCTACAGAAATCATGAATGAAGTTATTCACGACTACGAACTCATATACGGGCAACTAGAAATAACAGAGGATATGACGAAAGCCAATCGGTTAATTGCGATCCCACAAGAACAGTTGAAGCAAGTTCTAATCATCCTACTAGATAACGCCATAAAGTACAGTGGAGAGCAGAAAGAAATCGCGATAAGATCCAGTAATCATGAAAATAACTACAAGATCGAAATTGAAGACAATGGATATGGGATCAGCCAAGAGGATCTCCCCTTTATTTTTGATCGTTTTTATCGAGCGGATAAGGCTCGCAGCAGGGAAGAAGGCGGAACGGGTCTAGGACTTTCTATAGCAAAGGATATCCTAACTAAAAACAGAGGAAATATTTCAGCGGCGAGTAAGCTGGGAGTGGGAACCATCATTACTTTGGAAATACCGTACACTAATTAATCGTTTATCATCATTCCAAGTGAGAATCATTTTGTAGCAGGTTCTCATTGAATTTAGGATTGTTTCAGAACCTGGTTCCCTGTATGACAGGGTGGCTGGGCTTGAGGTGCGCGTTGGAGGGCTCGTCTCCGTCAGAAACGACAGTTAATAAAACTGGCAAAACATACAACCTAGCATTCGCAGCGTATGCTGTTGAGTCTGCCTAGCAGTTCCATCGCCCATGTGGCATTGTTAGACCTATTAGTGGGATACGGTAACTGTCGCTTCCTGAGACCGTTGCAGGAGATTATCAGGATAGCGCTCACGGATAGCCTTGATTGACGGCAAACGTGCGTGCGAATTGAAAGTAGTCAATCTACACGCGTACCCGCTGAAGTAGCAGAGCCATTGGACGTAAGTTCGACTCTCACCTTCTCCATAAATAAATAGGATTGATAAAAATAGTCGTAACAATGATTTAAAAAGATAGGGGTATTGAACGGGAGCTGTACTCTTGGGCAATATCCTTATTTTTTACGTTATAAATGATTATTAATAAGATCTTTGCCGTTCATCTAAAAGTACTAAGGATATTAAAAAGAAATAGAAGACGGACCTTCTATTTCTTATAGGGAATATTCAACAATTCAGGAACAGCCAGTTAAGAAAACTTTCAAAACAAACAGCAACCTCGCATTCGCTTTTGTACGCAAAATTTAGAATTCCATTCGCTTTCTAGAAATGAAGTGATAAAATGCATGTATATGGCAATAAACAACATATAAAGAAATGGCGTGGGGAGTGAAACGGGGATGGGCAAGAAGAGAAAAACCTTACCGAAAAACTTCGATGAACTAATTGAAGCGGGAGACATATCGGCATTAAAAGAGCTATTTACCCGATGTGAACTGGATGCACGAGGCGGTTACAGTAAATCAACAGCCTTGAGTTTCAATCTATCGAATGAAATGGTTTGTTGGCTCGTGGAACAGGGCGCAGATATTAATGCTAAAGACAGTTACGGAAGAACTGCTCTACATAAACACGCAATGAGTTGGTGGGGGAATGCTGAATTACTGCTTGAGTTGGGTGCAGATATCGAAGCCCTTGATTATCAAAACGAGACACCATTATTTGCCGCCGCAGGGTCATTTAAGCCAAATGCAGTCCATACGTTGGTAGTTAAAGGCGCAGATCTAAGCGCAAGAAATAATATGAACCTGACTCCTTTAGAAAAAGCTTTGGCTAATTGTAGAAATATAGATATTGTTCATATGGTGGAAGTTGCAGATGTTTTGCTAAACGCTGGAGCAACTGTGACAGAGAAAATGAAAGAATCGATTAAGCGCATTGGTAACGAATTTGAATTCCACAGAGATGGATTTAATAAAGAGTATTTGGATCAAACGGATGAGGCACTTTACCGTCTATATGAACTATTTGACGTTCCCTCGGTAGGGAAACGAAAGACTCATGATGGCACGTCTCCAATAACAGTTTCAACAAAGGGATGGCTGGCCCAACATGATGAACTCTGGAATTTACTAATTCCTTCACAAGGACATGCGAACACCGTGCAGGGTGAGGTAATCCGTATTACTGGCAAAGTGTCATATGAAGTTTTAGATAATGGCGGCATCAACTGGGACAATCATTTTCGTCAGATGCTCAATCATTTACATCATTACTTTAGCTTGGGCACACCATTACAACCCGCTGCACTTCAGGAGGTAGAAGCATTAGCGAAAAAACTTCACAAAGGTCAGGGTACTGATGAACCTGCAAGACTATGCGAAATGGCAGTACAATGGGTACTAAGCAATCCGGATCCAATCACTATGGAACAGCCCGATTATAAGCGATAGAATGGGGGACTTATATTGATGACATACGAAATTCCTGAACTCTTAAAGGAACATGAAAACCTAATACAAGGTACTTTGAGGTATAGCAACGAAATCCGTTTTAAGCGTGAAGAAACAAAACCTTGGGAAAGTAAATTAGGTGGGTGTCCCTATTTGAAAAGCATTGAAGATTATCCCACCGATGAAAATGGAAACCCTATGTTGTTTTTAGCACAAATCAATCTGGTGGATCTTGAAAATCTAGATGAATTGCCAGAAAAGGGATTACTGCAATTTTTTGTTGCAAACGATGATCTATTTGGCTTGGAAGATCCGATTCGAGTACTATACATTGAAGATTACGAAGAGAACGAAGAACATTTAGTAAAGAAACATCCTTATGAAAACGAAGAATATAACAGGAGTCTTCCTTTTTCACACAACGGTAAAATGTATTTTACATCAAGGGAGATGCCTATGTCTTCATCATTAGAATTATTTCAGGATACATTTATGAAACTATCAGAAGTAGAATATGAGAAACTTAGTGATGATTGTTATAGCAGCGATAGCAGAATTGGCGGTTACCCCTATTTTGTTCAGAATGACGATATCGGTTTTGACGATGGCGATTTTCTATTATTACAACTGGACATCGATGAGGAATGTGGCATTATGTTTGGGGATTCCGGAAATTGTGTTTTCTCTATTCCAAAAGAAGCTTTGAAAAAGAGGGATTTCTCAAAAGTAGTTTATGATTGGCAATGTTGCTAGCCGAAGTAGCAGAGCCTTTGGACGTGGGTTCGAGAATCACTGATAAGAAAAAGCCATCCCCTCCACATGCGGAGAGAATGACTTTCCTTGAAACAACTGATTGCAGTTTTGCCCAACATACCGCTAACCAGTTCGTAAATTGTTCACCTTTGTCACCATCATACGCATCAAAGACATCTAAACGCATACGTTTTAGCTGGTCCGTAAAGTCTGCCACTGTGTGGTCCTTCGGCAAGCTCTTTTCACCCGTAGGAAAATTTTGTCCGTGTATTTAATAATATCAAAACGTGCAGGAGACGGCTTCTCTACGTCTTCACCAAACGCTACAAGTGCTTCATAGGCTGCTAATTGCACCTTGTTGACCGTATCATGCTTCATACGATTTTATAATAAATTAATGACTTTTTCATATTAATAAGTCAATAGTATTTCCACTGCGTCTAAACGATCTCGCCAACTAGACGTATAATTGGCCTGTTTTTTTAACGTTTCATATTGCTCAGGTAATGCTGTTTCAAACTGTTTCAAGTAATAGCACCTCTTTTTTAACTAGAGGAAAAATGAATTCTTCTCTGCTTCACTTATTATACGTTGTCTAGGTGAAAATAGCGATGAATCGCTTGTAAGGCGATTCAGAAATAAACGAGTGCCCGGTACTTGAATATAAGAATTTCGAATGGTTTCAGAAAGTGGCACCGTGAAATACTTCTCTTTTAGGGGACGTTACGGATTCGACAGGGGTGGTCTGGGCTTGAGCTGCGCGTCGGAGGGATCGTCTCCGTCAGAAACGACAGTTAATAATAACTGGCAAAACAAACAACAACCTAGCATTCGCAGCGTAAGCTGATGAATCTGCCTAGCAGTTCCATCGCCCATGTGGCACTGTTAGGCTCACCTATTAGTGGGATACGGTAACGGTCGCCTCCTGAGGCCGTTGCAAGAGATTATCAGGATAGCGCTCAAGACGCCTTGATTGACGGAAACGTGCGCGCGAACCGTAAGTTGTCAATCTACACACGTAGACGCTGAAGTATTGGAGCCTTTGGACGCGGGTTCGACTCCCGCCGTCTCCATAAGTTTTTCTAGCTTACGGAGTGTTTGGTCAATTATTTGTCGTAAATTTCGAGAAACAAAGATAAAATGTTTCAATTTTATGGTAATATGAATAGACGTAGTAAATTATTCAGATAAAATGTATGTCTTATAAAAAGGGGTAAAAAATTGACTAGAGCTTTAGAGGTAAGAAAAATATTATCTTGTAAAATTAACGAATCTAATTTACATTCCTATTTTATCGATTTTGATTTAGATGATGATGGAAGTTTAACTCAGATGGTTAAACAATTTACTAGATTATTGACTGAAGAAATTCCTAGTTTTGCTTTAGGGTATCATCAAGGGACAATGGTTGCTCAGGAAAACATGGTTCGAGTTTTAATAGAAGCTGCAAATTCAATTTATAAAATAGACGCTTATGAAAAAGCCGCACAAACATATTTGAATGATGGATATTTTGAAGACGATTTCGAGGACAAATATTTAAAAAGAGGAGAATTTGGCGAGTTAATACTTCATTTTATACTAAAATACTTTTTTAACACATTACCCTTAGTCGCCAAAATCTATTTTAAAGATTCTTATGGACATGCTGTACATGGGTTTGACTCTGTTCATATAAACACTGAGTCTAGTACTCTTTGGTTGGGAGAATCAAAATTATATACTGATGGTGCTAGAGGTATAGATGCTTTAGTAGAAGATTTATTTGAGCATTTCAATAGTGATTACTTCGAAAACGAGTTCACTATTATTTCAAAGAGAATAAAAGATACAGAGAAGAACTTAGAGAAATCAGGTGCAAATCCTAGCTATTGGATTGACTTATTGAATAGTTATACTAAATTATCGGAAAAGCTGGATAAGATAGTTGTCCCGATGTTTTGTGCCTATGAAACAAAAGTTTTCTCTAATTATAGTAATACAGCTCAGTTTGAGAAAGATTATATTGAAGAAATAAAGAAGTTAAATAGCAGGTTTACTTCAAAAAAATCAAAACACCCCTGGGACAAAAAATTAAACATTGTAGTAATACTAGTTCCGTTAGAAAGTAAGAAAAAGTTGATTTCTACGCTTCATAATAAACTAAAGATGCTTCAGGCATTAGGGGGCTAAGTATAGATGATTTGGAATGGGGAAGAAATACTGAAAATAAACGTATTAGATTTTGAGAAAAGTTTTTCGTTAGCCAAATACGTATCTCAACAACATTTAATCAACGAAGAAGTGGCTAACAAAATAATAATAAAAGTGTTAGATATTTGGGAGAATGTAGATCCAACCACAAAAGACATTTGGATGGATTTAATAGAAAGTGCTGGATTTTATCCATACCTACTTAGAATTGTCGAATCATCTACTCAGTTAGATATTACATCCGAGATTAGAACTTCATATCATTCTTCCAATAATCTAGGTAATATAACTTTTCATAAAGAACAAAAAAAATTGGCAGGTTTAATAGCCGATGAACAAAATTTAATAGTAAGTGCCCCAACAAGTTTTGGTAAAAGTTTATTAATTCAGGAGATAATAGCACTAGACAGATATGATAATATCCTAATAATACAACCTACATTAGCTTTAATAAATGAAACAAGAATAAGTCTAAAGAGATTTAGTGATAAGTATAATATTATAGTTAATACCTCACAAATACTAGGTGAAAAAAATATTTTCATTTTAACTGCTGAAAGGGTATTAGAATTTGAAGGTCTCCCAAGAATAAATTACTGTATTCTAGATGAATTTTACAAATTAAGTTCACTTAGAGATGATGAAAGATCCGATGTATTGAATATTACTATGAGAAAAGTTTTGAAGTTTAATCCTGTATTTTATTTTATCGGACCGAATATTGATCAGATTCCTGAAGGGTTTCAAGAAAAATATAATGCACAGTTTTATAAAACCAATTACTCTCTAGTAAATACAGAAGTTATTCAAGTCAATTTAGAATATCAAACTACAGGAGTAAGAAAAAGAGCAAAGGAAAAAGAAAAAAAATTGTTTGAGTTGCTTAACAATAACCGTGATGAGCAGTCTATAGTATATGTCTCTTCACCGCAAAGAGCTTATACCTTAGCTAATAAATATTACGCATATTTATTAGAGGAAGGGTTCTTGAAAGAGACTCAATACTTGCCGGTTTGTGAATGGATTGAAGAGAATTTAAGTGAAGAGTGGGGATTTAACGAACTGATAAAAAACCATATTGGTGTACATTCAGGAATTATTCCTAAACATTTAGTACACTCTATGATTGAGTATTTCAATGAAGGTAAACTAGAAGTTTTGTTTTGTACATCCACAATAATTGAAGGAGTAAACACTTCTGCAAAAAACGTATTTATTTTTGATAATAAGAAAGGCCCGAGTAATTTAGATTTTTTTGACTTCTCCAACATTAAAGGTAGAGCTGGAAGAATGTTGAAACATTATACAGGTAGAGTTTTCATATTCGATAGCATTCCAGAAAGAGAAGATTTTGTTTTAGACATACCTTTTCATGATCAGAAAATAATTAACGATGAAATACTAATAAATTTAGATAGGGAAGAAGTTCATGCGCAGCATATAGACAAATACTATGAGCTAAATGACTACGATGAGGATTTATTAAAGGTAATAAAAAGGAATGCGGTTTCAGTCGAAGGGCAAAAGGAGATTGTAAGAAAATTAATAATTCAATTGAATACTAATCCGGAATTAGTTATTTGGGATAATTTCCCGAATGTGAAACAACTTCAATTTTTAATTCAATTAGCTTGGGAACATCTTCTAAAGCCTACTGAAACAACTAGACCAATGACTAAAAATAAATTGCCTGTAACTATTTGGAAGCACAGTACTAAAGAGATTCACACATTAATAAGGGAGGAGAAAAACTATTTAGAGGGACGACATTTTAATTGGGATGAACAGAGAATTTTAGACACTGCAATCGAAAATGTTTTTCGAGAAAATAGGCACTGGATTTCATATAAAGTCCCAAAGTGGTTAAATGTGGTTGACTCATTGCAGAAAATAGTTTGTCAGAAAGAGGGACTAGATATTACTGGAGATTACTCATTTTTTGCATCATATTTAGAAAATGAGGGTGTGGATGAAAGACTTTCCTTATTAATCGATATGGGAGTTCCTTCATCGGTGATTAGGAAAATTAGTTATATTATTCCTAGGGATTTAATGAATCAAGAATTAATTCAATTTGTTAAGAGTATACGGAAAGACAATGTTTCTTCTTTACTAGAATATGAAGTTAATAAGCTGAAACAACTATAAGTTATTAAGAACTGTAAATATTCTAAGTTTGTATGTCATAGTTTTTAGTACTGGGCACCCAAATTTAGAATTAAACGGGTGCCTAGTAATTTTAAATTACTAATTTTCTAAGCATACTTTCTCAATATATTTATTTGTAGGGTTCTTATATTTCTTATTCATTTTATAACAGGTACCTGAGTAAGGTTGAATTTTGTTAATTCACTACAATTGCATTTACATAAAATTTGATTGCTATAGGTA
Organism: Sporosarcina quadrami; assembly: GCF_014836615.1. GTDB lineage: Bacteria > Bacillota > Bacilli > Bacillales_A > Planococcaceae > Sporosarcina > Sporosarcina quadrami. The sequence continues at coordinate 25,161 of NZ_JACSQN010000014.1, forward strand.
TAATGTTTGTTATTATTTCTTGTATAACCATTCAAATTGTATAAATTAACGTGATTGTTTCTGGCACAGGCACCGTCAAATCAATGGCTGTATTGTCATATGGGAAGAACAACAGCTACGGTCATCCACATGCAGCAATCAAAGATGGGTGGGCGTGTGAGCGATGAGTAAAAAGTATACACTTGATCGGATTGAAGAAGATTTTTATGTATTCATGGATATCTAGTTAAGGCATTATATAATATATATTAATCATTAATTAAAGGAGTTGTACAGAGTGATCTATATAGTTAATGGGGAAAAGCGTCATCCTGCTGGAGTTGCTTCTTTTCAAAAAATATTAAGTCAAATCACGGAAAATTATGATGGTACAGCTTATTATGGATTTGCGTTATCTGAAATAGATAATAAGAAAATTTTAGTTGATGCATTACTAGTTACTAAAGAAAAAGGAATTATTGCCATAAATTTTGCATCCTCTTCTGTTGAAGAAGATTTAAATGATGTAGATAGGATATATTTACTCTTAAGATCGCTATTAGAAAAAAATAAAAGACTGAGAAAAAGAACTAAATTAGCAATAGATATTACAGTAGTTAACTATGTAGCAACTAAAGACGCTATTCCTGACGGATATGAAGAAGATTATATATGCGAGGAAGAATTTTTAGGTTTTTTTGAAGACGAAATCGATGATTTTAACGATGAATATTATACAGCCCTAAATGAATCTTTAGATAAAGTGGTATCTGCAAAACCAAAAAAATTAAGGAAATCGGTTGTTAAAGCTTCTTCATTAGGAGCGAAAATTAAAGAAATTGAACTTGAAATTGCTAATATGGACAGGTGGCAAAGAACGGCTGCATATGAAATTCCTGATAGTCCACAAAGGATTAGAGGATTAGCTGGTTCTGGTAAAACCATTGTTTTAGCTTTAAAAGCAGCTTATTTGCATTTTAAAGACCCTAATGCCGATATTGCTATTACTTTTTATAGTAGAAGTTTATACCAACAATTTATTAGTTTAATTGAGGAATTCTATCAACAATATAGTAGCGATAAAGTAGATTTTGATAAAGTACATGTCCTACATGCATGGGGAACCTTTAACGAACCAGGTATATATTCAAAAGCAGCTGAACATTTACAAGCAGATATATATACTTATAAACAAGCTGTTGGTGCATATGGAAGTTCTAACGCGTTTTCGGGGATATGTAATGAATTATTGAATAGTATGAATGTCAAGGGTATTGACTCTATTCCGATGTATGATTATATCTTAATTGACGAAGCACAAGATTTGCCACCATCTTTCTTTAGATTATCGTATAAATTAATAAAAAATAATGAAAAAAGAATTGTATATGCTTATGATGAATTGCAAAATTTAAGTAAAAGCTCGATGCCATCACTTAAAGAAATGTTTGGTGAAGATGAAAATGGTCAACCATTAGTAACTGTTCGAAATAGCGATATCCCCTCTACCCCTAGAACAGATATTATATTGCCGATATGTTACCGTAATAGTAAATGGACATTAACAATTGCACACTCTTTAGGTTTTGGAGTATATAGAAATGCAAAACAGCCATTAGTGCAGTTCTTTAAGGAATTAGAAGTATGGAGAGAAATAGGATATGAAGTTGTTGACGGGAACTTAAACTTTAATAGTTTTGTACGATTAAAAAGACAACCTCAAGCTTCACCGGAATATTTTGATAGGCTAATGACAGCTAATGAAGCTGTAGTAGTCCCAGATGCTTTCAACAGTAAAGAAGAAGAGTATATGTGGGTAGCTAGAGAAATTAAAAAGAATATAACTGAAGATGAACTAGATCCGGATGATATTTTAGTTATTTTCCCTGAAACAAAATCTTCTTATAATAGTTACGAAAAATTCGAAAAGTATTTAAGGATGGCAGGAATTGAAAGTATAATGCCGGGGAAAAATGTTGATAGAGATACTTTCACTGTCAAGGGGAAAATTACTTGCACACATATCCATCGAGCAAAAGGTAATGAACGTCCGATGGTTTACTTAGTCGATGGTGAATATGGTGGAAGAACAACTGATCTAATTAATGTTAGAAACACATTATTTACTGCCATCACTCGATCGAGAGCTTGGATTAAGATTACAGGAACTGGTCCAAGCATGTTAGATTTAATAGAAGAAATAAATAAATGTATTGCTAACGAATATACTTTAGGGATTGATATACCGTCAAGAGAAGATATTGAAAAAATTAATCTATTAAATAGAGATACAAATGAAGAAGAAATTCGCAAATTAACTAATGCTGGTAAAGTTGTTAACGACTTATTGAAATTGTTACAAGAAGGTAGTATTTTACCAGAAGATTTACCACCTGAATTCCGAGAATTATATAGATTTTTGGATAACAGTGGAGAATAACTATGCAAAAAAGGCCGAGCGAACAATTATATAAGCAATTTAACGTTTTAAAAGATATGTATAAAGACAAATTAATATTGGGATATATAGAACCTACTATCCACAATAATTTATTCACATTTACCAATCAAATGCCTATATTTGATGAACGAAGTCCTTTGAGTGCAAAATATTTTAATAACTGTAAGCAGTATTTGACATTATTTAAAAACCGCTCTTACCATTTTTTGTTTGTCGATGGATCGATAGCTAAATTTCATTATGAATTTGATGAATTAAATAAATTGATTTCTTATAATTTACTTTGGTATCCTTGTCCATTCTCAGAAGAATGGATAAAAATATTTAAATTAGATGATGGAAGTATAGATGAATTACAGATGTCGGAATTCATGGATAACATAGAAGAAGTAGATAATTTCAAGTATCTTGATTTTAACTTGCGTACACCTATTAGAATTGACTATGACATTACTTATGATGCGAAAAGTGATAAAGCTTCTTTCCATCCAACGTCTCACATACATTTTCAACACACTAACACACGTGCTAGGAATAGTGAGATTTTTTGTTTATATAAGTTTTTTGTTTTTATTATCGAAAATTGTTATCCCAATATTAATTACGAACTGACTAAAAGTTCGTTAATAAGTGAAAGAATGCTGAATGAGGCTTCACATTGGCTAAAGTGTAAAGATTTAAGAACCGATGGTATAGGCGATAGAATATATACTACTTATACTTTTTAGAACGAAATAGATTACACATGTTTTACACAGAAGACTTTCGAATTAATTTTAAGTTGCGTGTGCATGTTTGGATTCAGTTAATTCATTGTAATTTGTATATAAAAAAATCTAATCCGTTGTAATTGAGTGAGTTATCTTTATATCTTATATAATTTAAAAACAGGTACCTGTGTAAGGTTGAATTCAGTTAATTCACTACAATTGTATATACATATAATCTGGACGTTATAGGTATAATGTTTGTTATGATTGCTAGTATAACCATTGAAATTGCTTAAATTAACGTGATTGTTCTGTCACAAACACCGTCAAAATTCTTTCGTACCATGAAAGAACGGACCTGGATCTAAGCTGTTTTTGTTCTCGTTCATACAGTTGCCCCCTTTTGCTTTTTGACTTGCGTATTACAGTATAAGGCAGTGGTGGCGGGAAAAGTAGTCTATAAAAGTGAATCAGATGATGGTATACTATAGATAGGGAATAAGATGTGAATCAAATTAATCCGATAGAGAGCGCGTGAAAGAGAAGGGTAGCCAATGCTGCTCTTCTTTTTTTTGCTAACTCTGTTCTTTACTTGAGAGTTGATGATTTGAAATGATCTTATTGAAATTATTTAGTCTAATATTGGATTCATAACAATCTTTACAATAATATTTATTGCAAAGAGAGGGGTCTGTAATTTTGAAAAATAAAAAGGGGGAAATCATATATATAGATTAAAACAATTATTTTGGAAGTTCTAAGGCTTCTCCTGAAGTGTTAGTTGATAATCCTATTACGAATCCAAGCTCATTTCTCGCAAGGAAATTGTGCTTTTTTTAATTCCGAAAAATAAATGTTCCACGCCTGTATCCTTTTGCTACTTTCCAATCTATATAGAAGATGAGATGACTGGTCATCTAAAAGGAGGAATTGGAATGAAAATGGATAAGGGATGGTTGAAATTGCATCGGGCGCTGAAGGATCAGCCGATATGGAAGACGTCGAGGCCGGAGCAGCAAGCAATTCTGGTCACTTTACTCATGATGGCAACTTACGAGAAGAGGGAGTGGGAGTGGAAAGGGGAAAAATATACATTGCAGCCTGGTCAAATTCTGACATCACTTGCAAGTTTGGCGAAAGAGAGCGGCGAGTATATTACGGTTCAGAACGTTCGGACGGCTTTGAGGCGTTTTGAGAAATATGGATTTCTAACAAACGAATCAACAACGAAGAGCAGGCTCATCACCCTTACAAACTGGGGGTTTTATCAGCATACTGAAAGAGGGCTGGCAACCCGTACAACAAACTACCAGCAAAGCCCTCACAACGAGCTAACACCTATTAAAGAAAGTAAGAAAGATAACAAAGAAATAATAAATCCTTTTCTGCGCAAACTGCAATTGACAGAATTTAAGTTGGATTTGACGAAGGGAGAAACGTGGTGATTGCAAAATATGCGTAACATGGCTTCACGCTGGGCAGTACCAGTTCCAATCACTACCTTCGTTTAATGTGGTTTTAGAGTGATGATGTACGAAGAATTTTGAAGTGTATGGTCTATCTTTCGTCCGACTATGGAAATTTGTTTTTATTGACCGATATATTAACAAACTAGTTTGAAAAAAACAGGAGGCATACACATGAAAATAAACCCGAATCACGTCACTTCCCATCAGAAGCCGGTACAACCTAAAGCAAAGCAAGACGATGCAAAGAAAAATGAGTCAGTTGTTCAGCAAAACCAACAAGTGGATAAATACATCCCCTCTGAGAAAGAACAAAGTGTTACATATGAAAAACCGGCATTCAAGCCGGATGTAACTACGATTGAGAGGCTTAAAGCGGAGAGCGATCAAGCTTTCGAACAACTGCGCAACTTAGTTCGTCAGCTTCTTAAAGAGCAAGGAATGACTTTCAAAGATGTCTTGAGCGGGGAGAAACAGCTTGTTGTAGACGAAGCTACGCGTTTAGATGCACAGGCAGCCATCGAAGCCGGTGGGGAGCATAGTCCTGAAAAAGTGAGTGACCGTCTTGTGGAGTTTGCGAACGCGATTTCTGGAGGGGATCGAAGCAAATTCGAACTTTTAAAAGGGGCCATTGAAGATGGGTTCGCGCAAGCGAAAGCGGCAATGGGCGGAACACTTCCGGAGATTTCACAAAAAACGTATGATCTGACAATGGAAAAGTTGAACAATTGGAAGGAAGAGAAGTAAAATCTTTTATAGTTTAGATTGAATGAGTGATAGGTATCATACACTTTAGCGTACCAATTGTAGAATTCAAGCTTCCCTCGATTTTATGAATAACCAAAAGAAGCATGAACTTTCCGCTTGGAGAGTTCATGCACTATTTATACTGCTCTGTCGTTTTCTAATTAAATCTTTGGTGCCAGTCACTCATATAAACGCAAAATTTCAAACAAACACGTTAGTTTTAGTGACTGTCACCGGAATCTAAATCATTTATAATCTATCACAAATACCTATCCAAAAACTCCCGTATAGCCCGAAAACCAGTAATCTGATTTTCCCGTTTCGTAAACCCATGCCCTTCATCTTCAAAGATAATATACTCCACAGGCACACCGTTTTCTTTCACTTTTTCCACAATGTCGTCGGATTCTACTTGAAGGACGCGTGGGTCGTTTGCGCCTTGTAGGACGATGAGCGGTTTGTTGATGTTTTCGGCATGGAAGAGTGGCGAGATGCTGCGAATGTAGTCCGTTTGTGTGTAGGGATCGCCGATTTTCTTGTAGAGCAGGTCACGACTTGCTTCCCACCATGCCGGAATACTTTTTAGTGTACGTTCCCAGTTGGATACACCGAATATGTTGACGCCGACGTTGAATGCATCTGGTTGGAAGGTGAGGGCAGCAAGTGTCATGTAACCTCCGTAACTACCGCCGATGATGCCGATCCGGTTTTCATCGATTCTGCCTGTTTCGATTAAAAACGTTTTTCCTTCAATACAATCGGCTAGGTCAACATCGCCGTGCTTTAAATCAGCTGCCTTGAAAAATGTCTTCCCGTATCCAGAACTCCCTCGATTGTTTACAGCGAGTACTGCATACCCGTGATTGACTAAATACTGGATCATTGGATTGAAATCGACGGTCCACTGGCCACCAGGTCCACCGTGGACATAAATGAGTGCTGGTGCTTTTTCACCGTCTTCCAAATGCGGTTCATAGTAAATGGCTGGTATTTCAAGGCCGTCGAAAGAAGGGAAGTGAACAATTTTTGCATGGACTAAATCGTTTTCGTCAATTTCGGGGTTCAGTGTGTTTGTTGAGCACTTCAACTCTTTCGTTTCAAAATCGTATACATATAAGTTTGCAGGAGCTGTTGACCGGTTTACTAAAAACACCATATATTTTTCACTCTTTGAAATGGCCAAACCGCTAATTTGTCCTTCAGGAAAATCAGCAATTTCAACCGCATTGCCTGTTGCTGTTTCTAGCACCTTCACTTCCATTTTCCCATCATGATTTACATAGTAGTACAAGTATTTATGAGTAGGCGAGAAGCGAGCGGCTACAATTCCCCAGTCTTCTTTCGCTACAACTTCTGTCTTGCCGGACATTAAGCAAAGGCGTTTCAAGTATAAAAACTCATGGTCTTCGTCTGTTAAAAAGTATAAGAAATTGGAATCTAAATCGAATGTGACAGGTTGATAGTGAACGTCGCCGTCATGTTCTGACAAATGCTTCACGCCATCTTCTTTCGTATAAATAAACATATCGGAATTATTTGCTGTCCGCGGCTTGTGCAAGGCAACGTATTTTTTGTCATGGGAAATCGCGGATACGTAATAACCGTCTTCATTCGTAAACAGCAATGTTGGTTCCAGTGCGTCGATATTCATTTCATACAAATCCATATACTTAGGATTGCGCTTATTGGATTCATAGAAAAAGGAGTGCTCATCCAGACTCCAGCGGTGAAACTCGGCTTTCTCTTCTTTGCCAGGCGTTAAATCGATCTGTTTTCCATCTTCCGTCTGAATATATAAATGCGTAATTTCATTCCCACCTTGGTCGCTGCTGAACAGGAACTTGTGTCCATCCGGGAAATATCCCTTCGGAATGATGAAATCGTCATCTGAGCTTGTCAGTTGCTCGACCTTGTCGCCCGAACGGGAAAACGCATACGCGTTGTACACACCCGAACGATTACTCCCCAGTAGAATTTTTTCATCATCAGGAGAAATCGATATTCCTATCAAACTCTCACAATTCATAAATTGCTCAATCGAATACTTCTTTTTTACATGAATCATTTTTTAGCCCCTTCCCTTTTTCACACACCCACTTATATGTTATATTATTTTGACTGTTGAAACAAATTTTGTTAGTGAAACGTTCTCTAGTTAATGAATATGGTAAATACGATTATCTAGTGAGGCGAGTTAATAGAAGAAAGCCTGAAAAGTAAATAAAATTTTAATGATGGTTTATTCTGATAGGATAGAAAATAGAGAGAGGTGTTAGCCATGGTGGTAAGCAAGATTCTTTACTATGAAAAAGAATCACTGAAATTTAACCCTTTTGAGCATATGCAAGGAAGGATTCAAGAGATGGAGCAGGCATCGAGTGAAGGAGCGGAAATTGCTGCTCGGTGGAAACAAATCGTCAAGCAGCTGAAAGACGAAGAATATCCGGTAGTTCACCCGAGTGGGCGGGAGACGTTTTCTCTGTTTGCCGAATTTCCGTCAGGGGTTTTTGATTATGCGCTGGATATTGACGGGGCTACTTCGTTGATTAATGAGAATCAGCTCGAGTCTGTCATCTATCAGCCTTCTTCGATTATTGAGTCGGTCGATATGGGCAATGTCAACACAGACACGAGCAATATAAAGACAAACCACAAGAACCCTGTCATGGTTCTTCAAAGCCAGTATATAACTGAAGGAAAGCCCTATTGTATTAATGGGAACCATCGCATCACGGAAGCTTTTAAAAAGCAGGCAAAACAGATTGGTGTATTTGTCTTTGATGATCTGGAGTTTGTTCCATTCTTCTATGACTTGCTGAGTAAGGCTATCTATTATTTGGAGATTGATTACCACAATGTCGTCAAGAATGAACGGCGGCTGTTGGTGGATCATCAGACTGCATTTGCATATGAATTCTAATTGATTGATAGTAGTATGATAAGATTTTTGAGATGATAAATAGGTAAGTCGCCAGCTTGCAATTTGGGATTTTCTTACTTTTGAAATCTTATTCGATCTTTATTTGTTGGAATTCCATTATTTACTTGTACCCATTTGCCATTTTTAAATAGTTCGTACTGTTCAAAAGCAAAGGGCAATCCATTTGCAGTAGCTAAGTCAAGGCTATCCATCAGTTGAAAATGTAAATGCGGAGCGAAGGAGTTACCTGAATGACCGACTCTACCAATAACATTACCTTTTTTAACAAGCTGACCAACTGAAACTTGAATAGATCCAGTTTGAAGATGGACGAATCCAGCGTATACATTGTCAGCACATTTTAAAATAATGTAATTGCCAGCAACTGATTGGATGTCATCTATCTTCGGGTCAAAATAATGAGCATTTTTATAGGCGTTAGACATATCTAAAAGCAATTTTGTTCGTGGACGTTCTTTATAGCCATCCGCTGCTTGGACAATGACACCGTCGCAAGGCGCATATACATCTTGCCCCCAACAATAATATTGATCTAAGGGAACCCCGAAAAGTAGATATTGCGCCAGACTGACGCGATAGGCGGGCCAGCCCTTTCTTTCCCAATCCACTTGTACAAAGTCATAAGCATATCTTGATCCAAATTTGTTTGTGCCATGACTCGGAATTTTTGTCCCTGGAGTGTTAGGGGAGAGCCATTCTCCTCTCAAAGGAAACTGTAATATTATCGGCTCACGTGCATCAATCATCTCATATCCTCCTTCGTCAATTCTTTACTTACATTATTAAACTAACAGTGCAATTTAACACAAGAAGAAAAAGTTTGTGTTGAAGTTGAAATGATAATAGTACATAAAATCTAAAAGGGGCTAAGTGATGGGGACATAGCGAAACTAAAAGAGGTATTTGACCGATGCGAATTGGATTCCCAATATGGTTAAAGTAAATCTACAGCCGAACGTAAAAAAAGAGTGGCTTCGTTGGCCAATCTTCATAGCGTCCGTGTTATAACTATTTTTCGGTACATCGCTATAATTTTTTGGTTTTCCTTTTTCCATTCCTTGCTTCGCATAGGAAGCTTGAATTGTTTTTCCATTTCTGTCTGTAGACCTTCTAATAGTATATCCTTTCGCGGTTGGTCGAAGAAGATGATTCGTTCATATTCTTTTTGATAATCCGCTAGTGACTTGCCTGTCATTGTATAGCCACCTTTTCTTTTATTGCATGAATCCTTTACAATATCATTTATAATCAGGAAAAAATTATGGATTTCGTCCACTGCCAAAGGAGAATTTAACATGATTATACGTGAAATTCAACCAAAAGATAATGAAGCAATTAAAAAAGTCATTCAACGTTCTTTAGAGAAATTAGGTTTGAATGTACCTGGGACAGCTTATTTTGATCCGCAGCTGAGCGATTTATACACTTACTACGCCAATTTAAAGCATGCAAAATATTGGATTGTCGAAATGGAAAATACAGTCGTTGGTGGAATTGGTATTGCCCCTTTCGACAAGGAACATGCGATTTGTGAACTTCAAAAGTTGTATTTGGCTGAAACGGTGAAAGGTATAGGGCTAGGCGGAAAATTAGTGGAAGTCGCTTTATCGTTTGCGGAAGAGCATTATGAGCAATGCTATTTAGAAACGATGCACGAATTGAAAACAGCGTGTATTTTGTACGAGAAATACGGATTTGATTTATTAAATAAACCTCTTTCAGGTTCTGAGCATTCTACGATGGACGCTTGGTATATTAAAAGATTAAAGGTAAGAGACTTGCTGGAAGAGGCTAAATGATAATGGTTGTGGTTTCGTCTGGGGATATGCTACTCTTCATAACAAGAAGGAAGAGGAGCCTGCTTTAAAAGCAAGCTCTTCATGAACCCGATCAGCAATTACGTATCATATTGTTCATCGTTTACTAAACCTTTGATAAATTCCTCGAAATTATCCGCAAGGAAAGTAATCTTATAATCATCTTCTTGATCGACATGAATAACTGCAGGTTCTCCATTTGTACCGCATGTTCGATAATCTAACATGACGACATCGTGACCGGCTGAAGGACAATCGCAGATCACTACGCCGATGTCGGGATATCCCCATTCCTCGATCATAAATGGACTGCCGAGCCCCCCGCACAGAGAATAGCTTTTCTCGCGACCAATTCCCATAATCCCTGTAATGGCAATATGATCGTCAGCCCAGGAAGTCGATTCCTCTGTTGGATAGTTGGTGTTCATCGGCACTCCGCCATTCCGATGCTTCATCAGTTGAATAAAAGAGGATGGAAGCTTGTAACCAAGCTCTTTCTCAATCGAATCGATTAGTTCATCTGTAGGTGGCTCCGATTGATAAGATTCTATTGCATACTCGCTGTCCTCCCAGAAATCGGCTAAGAACACTTCCGAAAAAAGATGGTTGTCTGCTTCATGCCCCTCGTTACCTATACGCTTTTTTTCCATTTCTGCCTCCCATTGATATCTGTAATTGTTGGTAGTCTCTACCATTCAAATAATAGTAACATTTGGAGATAAAGGATTCTAGAATTATCTAACTAATGGTATATCTAAAGCCGCTAATTTAGATCTAGGACAAGTGGCCATTATTTATTTCAGTCATTTTTTAGTATACTTAATAGATTACTAGAAGGTGAAACAGTACGAGATGGAGGGAAAAGAATGACGGAAGAAATGAACACAATAGGATGGGATGCAATTGAAGCGGCGGTAACGAAACTATACGGTGAACAGGAGCCGAAGCATTACGGCACCACAATTCCTTATATGCTTGGTGGACAAGACCCATTAGATGGCCTTAGTGCGTATAAAGCGGAAACACCTTCGCTTCACTGGCATATAGTTACATTTGGTTTTTCAGAGCTTTATGAGAAGGAATCGGGCGATACCGAATATAGCGGCTATGGGTTTGAGCTTTCTTTTCGGGTAGCACGCAGTGAGGATGAGGAGGAGCCCCCGGCATGGGCATTGAACCTGCTTCAAAACATGGGGAGATATGTGTTTACGAGCAACAATGTTTTCGCGGCAGGTGATTATTTGGATGCGAATGGTCCAATCTGCTTGGGAGCTGATACTGAGCTAACCGCTCTTGCCTTTATGCCCGACACGGAATTAGGTACATTAAATACGCCGAATGGGCGCGTTGAGTTCCTTCAAATGGTGGGGATCACTGAGGATGAGCTGGAGGCTATGAAAATATGGAATACTAGGGGACTGCTTGAAGCTGGGAAAGAGGAGATTCCTGGTTATATTACAGATTTATCCCGAACTTCCATGCTGCACAATCCTGCTGTTCAGGAAAGTGTTCAAGTAGGAATAGACCGTGATGGATCGAGCACTGGCTTTTTATTCGTGGATCAATTGGCTTGGGAACCCGGAAAGAATGGGTTGTTCAAAAAGAAGCCGTCTGTGCTCACACTAGGAGCAAAACAAGCTGATACGGTTGGCAAGCTACTACGCGGTCGACTGCTGAAAGGGAAAGATTTGAGGTTAGTGAGCAATGAAATAAGCGTAACATTGGAGCCTGCTTCAACAACTAGAGTTAAAACAGGTGAGGGGACGGTACATTTACAACTTGATGAAGCGGTTGTCAACGAACTCAAGGACAAGCTTCTACCGAAAGAAGGAGAAATTCGTTTATCTTCTTATAATGACTTAATCATCCAAGTCGTTAAAACGTATATTAAGGATCAAGATGGACAGGTGATATCGACTGTAGGGTGAACAAATACAACTTCCCAACGGTATCACCTAGACTTACTGCTTGTCATCTAATTTGTGAAACGGTTAGGTGAAAATGTGAGAAAGTTGCATATGCGTTCAAGCTACTAGCAATTAATAGAAGAATACACTTGGATTTCGTGTGTTAGGTCCGATCTCTGGTTGACAAGCCTATGTCATTACTATTCATTTTGAGACGGTAGCCGCTGCGAAGTTTTGCTGTGCCTGTGAAAGAACCATTCATGTTAATTCAACTGATTTGGAAGGTAATTCGGAAGAAATTCATAAACCTAATACATACAACTTCAAGTTTTAATTAATATGTAATTGTAGTGAATTGAATGAATTAGATTTCATACAAGTACCCGTCATATTTTGGTTGATGATACCAAATTATCCATGATTTATTGTCGATGTTTCTCTTGAAAGCTTTGTATCCAATCAATATCAATCGGTCCATTAATAACCTTGTAATATCCAAAACCTGGCATATGAACATGCTTTTCTAAAAATAAGATTGTTAGTAATTTATTTTCAGATTGAATGTCTATCCAGACCCCTTTCTCTCTTGAAACAGCGGTATCCCACTCTGCGTGTTTTATCTTCATAACTTGATAATGGCTTAAAAATTCTGTCAACTCATCAATCACTGCTTTGTCATCTGGTATCGATTTATTATTATCATAAGCCTCAAAAGCTATAGATTTAAAGTCCTCTGAGTATTGGACAAACAATGAATCTAGACCTTTTTCCTTATAATCAGTGTACTTCAAAAACAGAATTCCTATTGCAAGTACGCCAATTATTGGATAGATAACGATTTTCTTACTCATTATTTACACCCTCTTTAAGTTGAATTGGCATAAATTGCAAACTTCTCTTAGTTGAAAATCAAGAATTAATTCTTTGACTAACCTGTTGTTTGTTTAAGCAACTGTATTCTTATAATAATTTACTCGGTTTAATTCTGACAGTAGTGCGATGCGATAACTATACTATATCAAACAGAACGGTGTCTCCTTATAACTTTTTAAAGATGTAAAGCAGTTGTTTTTGTCGTTATTTAAAACAAAAAAAGTAACTTTACAACCCTATTTGAGTTCGCGTTAATCTGTATGTGTCACTTCCATAAAGCTCCACCCTAATATGTGTTGTATATTTGTCAGGAGCATATTTCAAAGCCTTAAACAACACTTGGGTCTAATTGATGTTTTTTTTAAAGTTGAAGGAATTGTGACCCGAAATAGAGAACAAGTACTTGTTGGATACTATTTTTAATTCACAATACTTTGGGGGTTTTCACTTGAAAATATTAGTTATTGGCGGAACATCGTTTGTTGGTCGTCATATTGTTGAGCAGTCACTACTAAACGGACATGAAGTAGTTCTATTCAATCGCGGAAAAACAAATCCGGATTTATTCCCAGCATGTCGTCGCATTGTTGGGGATCGGCGCACAAATATGGATCAGGCTGCCCTAGAACATTGGGATGCTGTAATTGATACAAGCGGTTATACGCCGAATGATGTAAAACCAGTTATTGAGGCACTGAAGGAAAAAAGTGATCATTATACATTTATCTCGACGATTTCAGTGTATGATGATTTCTCAAAAGGCGATGTTGATGAGAATGGAACGAAATTTACACATACTGTAAATACAGATGAAGTGACGGGTGAAACGTACGGTCCGCTAAAGGTAATGTGCGAGAAGGAAGTGATTGAAGGATTTGGCGAAAAGGCTCTTATTGTCAGACCTTGTATTGTCGTAGGTCCGGATGATCCGACTGATAGGTTCACCTATTGGGCTATGCGCACTGTGGAGGAAGGGCCGATTGCCATACCAGAAGGGGACCGGAAAGTACAATGGATCGATGTTCGCGATTTGGCAAAATGGATAATAGACATGATTGAGGGGAATAAAACCGGGACGTTTAATGCTGCAGCCGAACCCGTTTCATTCCGAGCATTCATTGATGAATTAATTGCTGATCAAGGAACTGAGACAATCGCCATTCCTGACACGGTTATGGCAAAGGTGGAAATGGAGCCAAAGCATCGTTTCCCATTATGGATGCCTATTACGGAACAGTTTCCACAAGGCTTTTTTATTGTCGATGCATCTAAAGCAGTAGAAGCTGGGCTTTCGATTCGTCCCCTTCGAGACACTACGGACGATACGAGGGAATGGGCTGCGCAACTTGATTCTGGAACATGCAAAGTTGGACCAACGAAGGAAATCGAGAAATTATTAATTGAATTGTCAAATTGAATCGGTGCCTGTGCAAGAAACATTCATGATAATTCAACAAAATTGAATAGTTATGCATGATTTTTTTGCAAACCTGTCAAATGCGACTTCTTGTTTTTATTATTATGCAATTGTAGTGAATTGACAGAATTGAATCTTGCACAGGTACTTGATTATAGGAAAGGCAGGGACATGTATGATCATATGGTTTCGTCATTTGCCGCAGATACGTATGGATGTCGAAGAATGGAAACCGTTCATTCGACAAGCCTGGTTGCGAAAGCATTTTATGAAGATTGTTTACGTATTAATGGCCGCCTTTATTCTAACACCAATTTGGTACTTGGGAAGTCTTGCTCCACTAGAAAACTTTCCCCTTTTGTTAATCATGCTTCTCGTATTTGTCATACACGAAGCGATTCATATGCTCGTCATACATAAGAAAGGCGACATGAGCTTAACGTTCAAGGGAATCTATTTTTGGATTCACACAAATTCAATTCTATCTAAAAAGAGATATTGGGTCTTCATGAGCTTACCTTTTATCGGATTGTCAATAATCCCGGCTATTGCTTCTCTCTTTGTGTTGGGGGATCTGAAAACGCTTCTGTTATTTATCGGTTGGTTCAATTTAATCATCTCTGCTTCTGATATTGTGAATTCGATCTTGATCATAATGAAACCCAATCGATCTGAATTTTGTAGAGGGTATTATCGCGAAACAAGTCATCCACGTCGGAAGGAAGTAGGATTTAAGATTGTCAGTTGAGTCAAAGAAAACAGGGGACGATTCCATTACCGGGAAGCGTTCCAGGCGTTAAGTACAGGAAAACTGAAGAGGGTAGGAGTGAGGTTGAGCATGCAATATGACGCGAAAAATTATGAAGAATACATTGAGATGCTAGAAGAGGATTGGCGGAAAGAGAAGCTGCTTGCGATTCGGCAAATGATTATGGCTTATGCACCTGAATTGGATGAGGTGATTCGCTATAAAATGTTGAATTATGGGAAAGGTGATCACTATATCTTTGCTTTAAATGCACAGAAACATTATGTCAGCCTTTATGTAGGGACAATCGATAAAGTAGAAAACGCTGAAACCCTATTAGCGGGCTATAATTATGGTAAAGGCTGTATTCGAGTGAAGAAGACGATCAAGATGGAAGACACTGGATTGGAGCAATTTATCCATAAAACCGTTGATATGTGGCGCGCTGGTGAGGATACGGATTGTTAAAGGAATGAATGACCAGAATGTGGAGGGGCAATGGAGTCGGATCATTGAGAAGAGGCACCCGCGCGATGCTCGCCAATCGGCTCTTTAGCCACTTTATTATGGCTGCATGTACTGTCTCAAAAAGGTGTAAAAATCTCTTGGGGTAGTTGGTATTATCTTAACAGTCCCGACACTACTTGTTACACTAATCGGACTGTATTTATGGCTATCGTTCATACAATAAAACACAAAAAGGGGATTTATTATGTCGAAAAAAATACTCTATTTCTTATGTACAGGTAACTCATGCCGTAGCCAAATGGCTGAAGGATGGGGAAAAAAGTATCTTGGTGATGAATGGCAAGTTTTCAGTGCAGGAATTGAAGCGCACGGAGTAAACCCGAATGCTGTTAAGGCTATGAATGAGGTTGGCATTGACATTTCGCCTCAAACT
This sequence comes from Sporosarcina quadrami, assembly GCF_014836615.1. Taxonomy (GTDB): domain Bacteria; phylum Bacillota; class Bacilli; order Bacillales_A; family Planococcaceae; genus Sporosarcina; species Sporosarcina quadrami. Next base: position 41,128 of record NZ_JACSQN010000014.1, read on the forward strand.
TCGGATATTATTGATCCGCAAATCATAAATAATGCAGACTTTGTCGTCACTCTTTGTGGTGATGCTGCTGACAAGTGTCCGATGACACCAGCTCATGTGAAACGTGCTCATTGGGGATTCGATGACCCTGCAAAAGCAGAAGGGAAAGATGAAGAGAAATGGGCATTCTTCCAACGTGTACGCGATGAAATTGGAGCAAGGATTGAACACTTTTCTAAAACTGGAGAATAAGAAAAACAGGCTGTGGATTCACATCAAGACTTTCCTTGTGATAAATATATAAAGATATAATGATGCGGTGATATAGGAGATGTTAGTAATAAAAAAAGGTTGAAGTATTTGATCCTGCAATGTGTTTTTCAACAAGTGTCTACGGACCAAGTGGATTTCTATAGACAAGATCTAACTGTTTATGAATATACAGATCGCCTCATGTCAGTCACATGAAGCGGTCTTTTTTTTCTTGCAATCGATTGTGTTGCGCCGTTTATAGTTAGTTGGATTTCAAACTAATTAGAATTAGCGTAATGCCAGCAAAGAGGCAGACCATTCGTATGAGAGAAATCTTTTCAGTGAGACCGAATAATGCGATTGCCGTAGTGATGATTAAGATACAAGGACCTACAAGAGCTAATAGTGTGTTGATGTAAAAAGCTTTTTCCAAATCATTAAACTTGTACATTAACATGGCTGCAGCGATGTCTACACTGCCGGAAAAGATGCGTAATAAGATAATTAGTAACAATGCTCGTTCAACCAATCATGTTGCCTCGTCCCCTTCGTTATTCATCCATTTTATTTTAGTTTTCCTTTTGGACTTTTCATACTATATGTAAGACGACTTGTGTTCATTATAAAAAACAATTTCTGTAGGAACGCGATACCTAGTGAAACGACTTATCAAGTTATGAGGGGAAACACAGATTGCGAAGTTCGATGAGCGTGTCGGTGTCATGCATGACGTTTTAACTGGGGAAATAACCACTGCGTTCTAGATATAATTAACTTACGGCTGCTATTTGTAATGTATTTGTTACAATACTAATGTAACAGTAATATTCGTAATAATATAATTCAGAAAGTGAAATAACACTTCACTTTAAACGGCATGAGCGTTATTTCTAGGCTTTTTAATATAGAGTAATACCGTCCCTCATAATCTTTGCTTGGAACGCAATTCAATGCTTTTAAACATGTTGTATGGACGATAGTTACATTGGGTATAACATTTAAAATCTCATTCTTTTAATGTAATATTAATCTGAATGAAACTAACTTCGTGTAAATTCAATCTATAATTAATTATGTATTAAAGATTGAACTTAGGAAGAGGGGATAGTTTTGCAAGATACAATTAATGACAATGAAGACTTATTGTTGATGTTAGACGCTTTACTACGTGAACCAACTAGCTTTTGGGATGATTTTTATTCTAATCGTGAAAAAGGTATTCCTTTTTTCGTCAATAAACCTGATGAAAATTTAGCAAGCTATTTCAATAATGTTCTTTCTGGAACTTCAGGGAAAGCTCTTGAACTTGGTTGTGGTCCGGGTAGAAATGCAATATACTTTGCAGAAAAAGGATATGCAGTGGATGCAGTTGACTTATCGGAACAATCACTGCGATGGGCAATTGAACGAGCGAAAGAAAGAAATTTAAAGATAAACTTTATTCACAATAACATTTTTGATATTCAATTTAAAGAAGGGGCATATGATGTCATCTATGATTCCGGATGTTTTCACCATATTGCTCCTCACCGAAGAATGAGTTACATTCAATTGGTACAAAAGGCATTGAAGCCGGGTGGTTACTTTGCAATCACTTGCTTTGAACAAGGTGGAAAGTTGGGAGGAGCAGCCATTTCTGATTGGGAAGTTTACAGATTACGAAGTCTTCAGGGGGGCTTAGGATTTACTGAAGAAAGATTAAGAACCATCTTTAAAGACTTTGAAGAAATAGAGATAAGAAAGATGAGAGAATTAGAACGATCAAATGAACTGTTTGGTGTTTCCGCTTTATTGACCGCTTTATTTAGAAAAAAATGATTTACAGCAAGATGCACACAACAAAATAGGGTGCCTGGCACTCATTCAAACACGAAAGTTCAAACTAACACGTTTGTTCCATTTAACGGAATTGTTTGAGTGCCGGGCACCTTGTTCTTAAACTAATGCAGCCTTATCCGCAAAAACGGTTACGCAAGGGTGGGTGTGTAAGACGGATGCAGGGAAGGCTTCAGTAATTTCTCCTTCTAGCAATTTGGACAAAGCGGCCTTTTTCGCACTTCCTGAAGCAAGCAACACGATTTCTTTGCTGTTCATAATCGTTTCAATTCCCATTGTGATAGCATGCGTGGGTACGCTGTCTAGGTTCTCAAAGTATCGGGCATTGTTTTGACGGGTACTGTCGGTCAGCTGTACAATTCGGGTTCTTGATTGAAAGGAAGCGCCGGGTTCGTTAAAGCCGATATGCCCATTTTCACCGATGCCGAGTAATTGTACGTCAATACCACCATGTATTTTTATGAACTGATCATAAGAATTAAATTCAGATGCCTCTATTTGTTCCTCTTCTGCTGGGAAGTGGGTGTTCGATAATTGGATATTAAGATGCTGGAAAAGGGTGTCGTTCATGAAGGTTCGATAACTATGGTTGCTTCCATCGTCCAGTCCAATGTATTCATCTAAGTTAAATGTTGTGACGTTCTGATAACATGTCTGGTGGAGACGATGGTCTTCAATCATGTTCATGTACATTCCTTTCGGCGTACCACCAGTCGCAAGGCCAAGTGTTATAGTTGGTAAGTTTCGGATTTTATGAATGAAATAAGATGCTGCTTGGGCACTCATATCTTCATAATCGCTTACTTCAATAATTTTCATTTGCCAACAGCCCTCCCTTGCAATCTTTAAGATTTTACTTGTTTAGTATAAGGCGAATTACATTTCCATAAGCATAGTTTTCACATACTGTTCGACTTCAGAAGATGTACGTAACGTAAAGATGTGCTCTATATGCGTAGCTAGTTTTTCTTTGGACAATTGAGCGATTTGCCTGCGCGCACTTAAGATAGAGGAGCTGCTCATCGAAAACTCATCTAACCCTAGTCCAAGAAGAATAGGTATTGCAGTTGTGTCTCCAGCCATCTCGCCGCACATCCCGACCCATTTCCCGTGCAGATGTGCTCCGTCAATGACCGTTTTAATCAGTCGTAGCACAGCTGGGTGATATGGCTGATACAAATACGAAACGGATTCATTCATACGATCTGCCGCTAGCGTATATTGGATCAAATCATTTGTGCCGATCGATAAAAAGTCAGCTTCTTGTGCGAACAGGTCCGCTATAATTGCGGCTGAGGGAATCTCGATCATCATCCCGATTTGCAGTTTTTCAGAAACCGGAATGCCTTCCGTTTCAAGTTGCTGTTTTACGTCAAGAAGAATCTCTTTTGCTTCTCGGAACTCCTCTAACGTTGCGATCATTGGGAACATGATGCGCAAATCTCCGTAGTTGCTGGCCCGTAGCAATGCGCGTAATTGCGTCCGGAAAATAGCTTGTTGGTTCAAGCAAATCCGGATCGCCCGATAGCCTAAAAAAGGATTTGATTCGTGGGGTAAAGATAAATAGGGAACTTCTTTGTCCCCGCCAATATCGAGTGTCCGAACGACAGCAGGTTTACCTTCCAGTTTTGTAAGCACGGATTTGTACACGTCATATTGCTCATCTTCAGTCGGCAATTCATCCCGGTCCATGTATAAAAACTCTGTTCGGAATAAACCGATGCCGTCTCCGCCATTTGTTAGAATAGAATCGATATCTTCTATTTTACTAATGTTTCCGACAATTTCAACTGAATGACCGTCAGCGCTACGACTTGGTAAGCTACTAAATTTCTGTAGCGATTCGTTCTGTAATTTAAATTCTCTTTGGAGTGCGCGATAATGCTGTTGCTGTTCTTCAGTTGCTCCTTCAAGCACTATTCCACTGTCACCATCCATTATAAGCATGGAACAATGGGGGATTGACTTCGATGCAGTTTTCGTACCGACGATCGCAGGTATGCCCATTGCTCTTGCTAAAATGGCGGTATGAGAGGTTTTACCACCAATATCCGTGACGAATCCTTTTACAAAGCGTGTATCCAGTTGTGCTGTCATGGACGGTGTTAAATCTTCTGCAACAATAATCACTTCTGAGGAGATCAGGCTGACATCAGGGAGCTCGACGTTCATTAAACCTGCCAGCAATCTTTTGGCAACATCTTTAATATCTGCAGCACGTTCTTGCATGTAGGCATTATCCATTGACTCGAATAACTGGACGAACGTATCCGTTACTTCTTTCAACGCATATTCGGCATTAGCGTGTTGTTTTATCTTATCCTTCATACTAGCAATCATTTCAGGGTCTTCGAGAATTAATAAATGAGCTGAAATAATGGCGGCTTGTTCTTCACCTACCGTGTCGGTCATTCCATTTCGTATCGTTTCTAGTACGGACTTTGTTTTGATGATCGTTTCGTTTAAACGTGCAATTTCCGCATCGATGTTTTCTATTTCCATCTTTTCAACAGGTAACTCAGGTTCCACTAAACAATAGGCCTTGGCAATGGCAATTCCACTTGAAACGGCGATTCCTTGTAGTTCTAGCATTCTTCACCAAGTCCTTGAGAAATGAATATGTCTACTACACGTTCCATCAATGCAACTTCATCTTCACCAACAGCCGAAATGGTGATGACAGCACCTGTAGGAACAGCTTGAGACATGACACTCATGATTGATTTTAAATTCGCGGATCTGTCTTTATAGCGTAAAGTTGCTTCGGATTTGAATGGGGTGGCAGCTGAAACGAGTAGTGTGCATGGTCTTGCATGCAGTCCGTCTAAAGCACTGATTTTAAATGTTTTTTCCATTATGATACCTCCAAGTAGTTAAAAGTGGACCATCAATTAGCAATGGTCCACCTAAAATAGGGTTTAGTTCGTTTTTCGTATTTTATTTAATTCATCAGCAACGAACTGGACGCTCGTTCCGACGATGACTTGAATATTATTTGCACCGACGACATTAATGCCGGGGACGCCTGTAGATTTGATCAGTTGTTGATCGACTTTGTTCATATCGCTAACTTCTACGCGTAAGCGTGTTGCACAGTTATCAACAGAGCGGATGTTTTCATTCCCGCCGAGGCCTGTGAAGATTTGTGACGCCATTGCATGGAATTTCTGATCGCCCGTAGCGACAAGTGTGTCGTTGTTTTCGTATTCATCATCATCCTCACGTCCTGGTGTTTTCAAGTTGAACTTCAAGATGAGGAAGCGGAACAGTACATAATAAATGACCCCGAATACGAGCCCTTGTAGCAGAAGCATTAAGGGCATATTGGCAATTGGAATGCGCAAGCTTAGTATATAGTCTATTAAGCCAGCGCTGAATCCGAATCCTGCTGTCCATTGGAAACTAGCTGCGATGAATAGTGAGAGACCGGTAAGTGCTGCGTGAACTACATATAGTGCAGGAGCTAGGAACATAAATGCAAATTCAATAGGCTCTGTTACGCCTGTGAAGAACGATGCGAAAGCGGCGGCGAGCATTAAAGAAGCGACCTGCTTTTTTCTCTTCGTTTTTGCAGTATGGTACATCGCAAGTGCAGCAGCGGGCAATCCGAACATCATAATCGGGAAGAAGCCAGCCTGGTACATTCCCGTGACGCCTTTTTCACCCGAACTACTCCAGAAGTTTTTAATATCATCAATTCCAACTGTATCAAACCAGAATACGGCATTCAGTGCGTGATGTAATCCAGTAGGAATTAACAGACGGTTGAAGAAGCCGTATAATCCCGCGCCTGCAGCTCCTAAACCGCTTATCCCTTCACCGAACGAAACGAGAGCTCCATAGACGATTGGCCAAACAATAAATAAGATTGCAGAGATGAAGAGCATTGCAACGGCGGACATAATAGGCACGAGTCGTTTTCCGCTGAAAAAGGCTAAGAAATCGGGCAGTTTTACATGACTAAATCGATTGTACATGATTGAAGCGATAATACCTGATAAAATACCGATAAATGCGTTTTTAATTTTATCGAATGCAGGATCGACGTTTGCGACATCAATTCCTTGCAATAACGCAACAGTGTCGGAGGACAACATCGTCGTTACGACTAAGAATGCGACAAGTCCACTTAGGGCTGCTGATCCATCTCTTTCTTTTGCTAAACCTAGTGCTACTCCAACTGCGAATAAGATGGCGATATTTCCAAGTATTGAATCTCCGGCTTTGATCAAAAAGGCGGCGAGTACGTTTCCGGCGCCCCAACCATCATGATCGATCCAATAGCCAATTCCCATTAATATTGCCGCAGCAGGTAAAACTGCAACGGGAAGCATTAAAGATGCCCCAAGTCTTTGGAAATACTTCTTCATCACTCATCAAACCCCTTTCTTATTTTGCAACTTTTTTTTCTGCCTTTCTTAAACGCTCAATATGCACAGTAATATAGCCCAGTTCCTGCTCGGGAAGCTCAATTCCGTGAAGCTGTAATAGATCTTTTGCCATGGCGGTTGCGAATGTGTATGAATGTGGATATTTTTCGCGAATTATTTCAGACATTTCTTCATCCAAAGAGTGGATTTCATAATGGTCCAGTCTGTCGAGTGTATGTCGTAAATGTGTGATGAGGCGCTGATAAGAAATATCGTCTTCTGCGATGAAGATGTCCATACGTTTTGATATTGATTGCACCATGTCTCTGACCATCGTCGTTTGCCGTAAAGTTTGTCGTAAATCTCCTCCTTGTGGCTTCATTGTGTGTAGATGTAATGCGATAAAAGCAGCTTCGTCCAGCGGCATTGTAATCTTGCAAACTTCTTGTATATGTTGAATTGCCCAAATACCAATCTCAAATTCTTTAGTGTATAAGAGTTTGATTTCATGTAATAATTTGTTTTGAATATGAATGCCATCCCTCGTTCTTTCAATCGCGAAGGAAATATGATCTGTCAACACAACGTGAATATGCTCACTTAGTTTTGTATGTAACGCTTTTTCAGCGTACGTAATAATCTCTTCTGAAATGGTAAAGTGTTCTTCAGGTATTCGACTTAGTAGTTGTGCAAGCTTGTCATTTTCTTTCATGACAAAAATCTTTTCGATTTTTTGGGGAAGGACAAGGTCATTTCGCTTTCGATTAAAAGCAATACCAGAGCCGACAACGACTTTTTCTTTGCCCTCGTCGAGAACAATGACAGCATTGTTATTGAGAATTTTTTTTATTTTAATTGGAACCACTCCTTATTTAGTGAGTTGAAATGGTTAATAACACAGTTTCATTTGCGATACATTGCGCATTGTTTGATGACGTTATGGTTCTTGAGGAACTATTTGTAATAATGACGGGGGTGAGAATGCTCTTGGCATGTTCCTTCAAATAGTCCCAATCGGCTTCGATCAGTAACTGTCCAATTGACACTGCATCTCCAACTTGAACGTGTGTTTTAAACCCTACGCCTTTCAATGTAACCGTTTCCAATCCGATGTGTATTAAAATCTCTGTACCGTCAGTAGCTTGTATTCCAACGGCATGGCTCGTGTCTGCCACTAGAATAATCGTCCCTTCTACGGGAGAGTGAATACCTCCTTCTTTCGGCATAATCGCAATGCCACCTCCCATCATCCCTTCACTAAAAACCGGATCGGGAACTTCTCTAAGCGAAACGACATCTCCTGTAATCGGCGCAATCACTTGCAACTTCTTTTTATTAAACAGCTTAGTAAACATATGCAAACTCTCCTTCCACGTATGAAATAGCCGTTACTCTAAGACGATAAATTGAAAAAGGCATGGAGGAACGAAAAGAACGAGAAACAGTCCTTTTTGTTTACCACCATGCCTAATCAATTCAGTAACATGTGATCAATATGATTTTGTGTTTATAGAATACCATATTCCAAATTAAAGAGCAATATGATAATTTCTACTCTTTAGATAACGGTAATTGTGTCGGTACCTGTGCAAGAAACATTCATGTTTATTCAGTCGATTTGGATGGTTATACAATAAATATTAATAAATCTTATACTTACAACATTATGTATTTATTAATATGCAATTGTAGTGAATTGACTGAATTGGGTCTTTCACAGGTACCTAAAAAGTTTTACAAGTTATTGTTGCAGTTTGCCGGCCGTGTAGCCGCCGTCTATTGCTAGTGTTACGCCGCTAATGGATTTTGCGAGGTCTGAGCATAGGAATACAATAGCGTTTGCTTGTTCTTCAGCGGTAGACATTCTTCCTGCTGGAAGTGATTTGAGTACACCTTCGTATTGTTCTGGTGATGTCTTTGCCCAGCTTTCAATGGCAGGTGTAATCGTTGCACCCGGTGCGATTGAGTTAATGGTGATTCCTTTTTGACCATATTCCAACGCGACTGATTTAGTTAAACCGGCAATCGCGTGTTTCGATGCAGTGTATGGGGCCATATTTGGTGAACCTTCAATTCCAGCACCTGATGCTGTGTTGACAATTGCGCCGCCGCCAGTTTTCACCATTGCATTGACTTGGTGTTTGATGCAGTAAAATGTGCCATAGAGATTTACTTTTAGTGTAATATCCCAGTCTTTGGAGTCCATTTCTCCGATTGGTACAAGCCCTTTGTTAATGCCTGCGTTGTTATGCGCAAAGTCCAGCTTGCCAAATGTTTCAACTGTTTTGTTCACAAGAGCGATGACTTGCTCTTCGTCACTAACATCACATTTGAAAAAGGCAGCTTCACCGCCATTGTCTTTAATCATTTGTACCGTTTCTTGACCGGATTGTTCGCTTACATCAGAAATCATCACTTTTGCGCCTGCTTTTGCTAATGCGATTGCGGATGCTCGACCGATTCCTGACCCTGATGCTGTAACTAATCCTGCTTTTCCTTCCATAATTCCAACCATGTGAAACACTCCTCTTTTTATATTCTCATTACTTTAGTAAACTTCTTTAGTAAACTGAATTTATGATACTGTAAATATATGTTAACTAACGGATATTACTCGCTTCCTTCATTGAAAGTAGCTTGTAAGCACAAACGTATTAGCAACAATACCCCTTTTCTTTATTATTTAAAAATAAATTAGTGAAGAGTAGTACTGGAAGAAAACTTCCGAAACGTTTTTCAATGAACAATATACTCCTATACTAATGTAAAATCAAACAAATAGTTTAATGTCTAAATATTTGCATATCGTGTTGATATTTACTATATAATTGTCTTCAGTTAATTGTATAGAAACAAACGAATACATGCGGTAGAAGTAGGTTTATATTTTTTAATATGCTAAACTTTGAAAGCTAGGAATGAAAATGATGAAGGTGGAATTCATATGAAAAGAACGGATCATAAACAACAAAAGAACAAGTTACATGTACGTAACAAATGGTCTAACTTAAAAAAACCTATTCGTGTACTATTTATCGTTATCTTCGTAGTAGCAATGAGTATTTTGCTTATTGTTAATGGGTTAATTTCAACAAGTGATGTAAGTAAACTTGAAAAGCCTGAACCAAGACCGACGTTTATCTACGATCAAAAAGGGGACATTGTCAGCAAAATATCAAATTCAACTATTGAAGGGGTTACGTTAGACCAAATCCCGAATGAGTTAGTTGAAGCTGTCGTTTCCATTGAGGATCAACAGTTTTACAAGCATAGTGGCATTAATTATTTCGGAGTTGCGCGTGCATTCATCCAAAACCTATTCAAAGGGGAGGTTGTCGCTGGAGGAAGTACAATTACGCAACAGCTTTCAAAAAATGTATTCTTATCGCAAGAACGTACATATTCTCGGAAATTCAAAGAATTAATTATCGCGAAGAAGATTGAAAGAACGTACTCAAAAGATGATATTATAGAACGCTACTTAAATCAGATTTATTTTGGCGAAGGTGCATGGGGCGTTCAGCGAGCTGCTCAAGTGTACTTTGGAAAGGATGTTAATGATTTAACGTTAAGCGAATGTGCTACATTAGCAGGATTAATCAAAGCGCCTTCTCATCTATCTCCTTATAAACAGATGGAAAAGTCAGTAGAACGTCGCAATATAGTGTTGTCGGTAATGAAAAGTGAAAAGTATATTAGTCATACGGAGTACGATGAAGCGATTGGACAAGAAATTAAGTTAGCTGATTCAACCATGCCGAATTACAAAGGGAAATATCCGTATTATATTGACCATGTCATTGACGAGGCAGTTAACACGTACAAACTAACGAAAAACGAAGTGTTATATGGAGGTTTACATATATACACAGCGATAAATCCTGTTATTCAAGATGCACTGGAAGAAGTGTACGCTGATGATCGTAACTTTCCAGAGAGTACACCCGATCAACTCCTTCAAAGCGCTTCCGTTTTCTTGAATCCTAAAACGGGAGGTATTTCTGCATTAGTTGGAGGCAGAGGAGAATATACGCATGGCCGCTTTAATAATGCAACGGAGCTAATTAGACAACCGGGATCGACCCTGAAGCCACTTGCTGTCTACACGCCAGCGCTTGAGCAAGGTTATCATATGTCGGACTTGCTCGTCGATGAACCCATTAACATAGATGGATATGCTCCGAAAAATTTCGACAAGCAATATAGAGGACGAGTGACAATGTACGATGCAGTCGCTCATTCGTATAATATTCCTCCAGTTTGGCTCTTACAGCAGATTGGAATAGAAAGTGGAGTGCGTGCTGTTGAACGGTTCGGCATTCCATTGGAAGAGAACGACTATAATCTTGGTCTTGCTTTAGGAGGATTGAACAAAGGTACTTCACCTTTGCAAATGGCCCAAGCTTTTTCTACATTTGCGAATGATGGAGTCATGGTGGAAGCACATGCGATTGTAGAAATAAAAGATTCAGGGGGCAAAGTCCTTGGGAAGTGGAAGGAACAGTCTGAAGATGTAACAGAACCGGAAGTTGCACAGCAAATGACGTATATGCTTCAAGGTGCTATTAAAGAAGGTACAGCGAAAAAAGCTCAAATTTCAGATATCGAAATAGCTGGTAAAACAGGTACTACCCAGCTGCCGTTCACCGGTGTGGAAGGTTCAAAGGATCATTGGTTCGTCGGCTACACACCAGACATCGTAGGTGCGGTTTGGCTCGGTTATGATCAAACGGATGCCGCTCACTATTTAACGTCGACAAGTAGTTTCACAGCGCCACCCGTTTTCGCACAAGTTCTGTCAAAATCAATGAGTGAATTCCCAACGAAAAAATTCAATTTGCCTTTAATCGCGAATAATAAAAAGGAACTAGATAATCAGCGGGAGAAATTGAAGAAAGAAGAACGTAAAAAAGAAAAAGCGAAAATGAAACAGCAGAAAAAAGAAGAGAAAGAACGGAAAAAAAGAGATGAAAAAGGTGAGAAAGAACAGAAAAAAAGGGATAAGAAATACAAGAAGGAAAGAGAAAAAGAGAAGAAGAACAAAGAGAAAAAGGACAAGAAGCGGGATAAAGGGAAAGATTAATAAATTAAAGGAGGCCTGCTAATTAGGGCCTCCTTTTGTAATCAATTCGTTTAAAAAGCTTTTTACCTTATTTTTTGTTTCCTCATCCATTGCGTAGCAACCCATTTTTCACCAATCTCCACAGGTGCTCCACCGTGTAGCGTAAAATCGTTCAACGTTTGATCGTTATAGAAATACTCAAAGTAAACAGCCATCCCTTTTCGTGGAGTGACGGAAAAATTCAAGTGGGGAAAGAACGTTTCGCCACCTTGTTCGACTTCATTTAAGTACATGACCAGCGTACTGATTCGATTGTTTGCCACTGCACTTGAAGATGAGAAGAAATCATGATGCGCTTTGTATTGTTGACCTGGTGTATACTGAAGAATTTGAAGTCCTTCTCCATGTTCAATAGGTATATTCATGACCGCTGCAATTCTTTTTTCAATCCCTGCAACAATTAGGTTTTCGCTTTCTTCAATAAACATACTACTGCTCGTTCGCAACGCATTTTCTTCGCGTGTCGTACCGATTTTTGAACGCTTCATTTTGTCAGTAGACAATCTGATAAGTTCCTCGCACTCTTCGTCACTTAGCACATTGCCTAAAACGACGATCAGCGGTTCTTCAATTCGGGCAATAATGTCAATCTCTCTATCTGTAATGATTTTTTTACCAACATGATGAAATATCGTTTGTTCTTTATTTTCCGCTATCAACTTCGAACACCTCTTGAATTGTTTAGTTTTCAAAACAAATATATGCTTCGGCTATGAGTGTACAGCTAATAACGGACTTCTTTTACGGTTCACACTTCCTCTTGGAATAAAATTCAATTCATTTCATTTTATCACAATCGATTAGTTGCCGTAAATTATGAATGCAGTAATTGTGACGGTACCTGTGCATGAAACATTCATGTTAATTCAACCAATTTGAATAGTTATACAGATAGACTCAATTAACTCAGTAGATAAAATATAAATTTCTATTAATATTCAATTGTAGTGAATAGACTGAATTGTGCTTTGCACAGGTACCGACTAAAAGTAGGAATTCCCTCTTGGAAAATTGCGAAAAAATACCATTGCGAATGGCTGATAAGTGCTCTTTTTCTTTAATTCTGTTTTATATAACTATAAACAGTGAATTGTACAAGTATCTAAAATTCTTGAAGGAGCGTGTGATAATGAAAAAATGGAAATTACTATCGGTTCTTTTTACTTGTACGCTAGTTTTTGCAGCATGTGCTGATGAAAAAAATGACTCGGCTACTGTAACAGATAAATCCAATGGTAATAATGGGAATCCCGATAGTCAGAGTGAAGAGGATACATTGCCATCCGTTACTGTACAAATGATGGATAGCAGCGGAAAGTCACTTGGTACGGTGCAATTGACCGAGGAAGAAGATGCTTTGAGAATAATGGTTGATGCACATGATCTGCCTGAAGGTTCTCATGGATTTCATTTTCACGAAAAAGGGGTATGTGAAGCGCCTGACTTTGAATCCACGGGGGGACATTTTAATCCTACGGAAGCTAGCCATGGACTTGACTCAGAAGGGGGCCCGCATGCTGGAGATTTACCTAACCTAGTAGTAGGTGCAGATGGAGAGGTGAAGGAAGAATTCTTCGTTCAAAACCTCACGTTGAAAAATGATGATGAAAACTCGCTTTTCCAGGATGGTGGAACAGCTCTTGTTATCCATGCGGATTCCGATGATGGAAAAACCCAACCGTCGGGTGATTCTGGTGATCGCATCGCGTGTGGCATTGTGGAGTGATGGATTTAAAACTATGCCGCTAACATTGTTTGAAATAAGAAGAAGCCAATCGTTTAAAATACGGATTGGCTTCTTTCTATTATTCAAAATATATCTATTTAGTTAATACATAGTCATGTGTTTCCTATCCACACATTGTGTAACACCTTAGTGATTACGCATTTCCTTTTGCTGTTTTATATTGGATATACAATGGGTGGTTCGTTTTTTATTACCCTTAAGGTGTACTGTTTGAGTTGATTACTTTGCCATTGGCAGGTCGAAGGTTACGGATTTTTCTTTGAACAGCTTTTTCGCATTTGTGTCTGCTAATGGACCAAATTGAAGCTGTAGTTCTTTAAAGAGCCCGAATTCGTCCTTCCGGAAAAGGAAGACGGCAAGGATTTCTTCCGATTCGCCAGGTTGGAAATCTCCGTAAAGAATCGGTTCAAGCATACCTTCAGACAACATTTTACCCCTGTTTTGGTCAAGGATCAGACGCTTATCGATCAACGATTTCGTAAACGCTTCCTTGCTGTCGTTTTTCACTTGGAATTTAGCTGTCAATGCGACGAGTGGACCATCGCCGAAATTGCTGAAACGGGAAGCGTGTGCCGCTGTTGGCTTGACGTCGGCGTATTGGACACCCTCTAGTGTAATTGACACTTCGTCGATTTTCTTTGTTTCATTTATATCTTCTTTTGAGAAGAACAATTCTTTATCCGCAATTGTGTCTAGCACCATTCGATCGGCATATAATGCTGAGCTTTTTGATGCTTTTTCAGCACCTTCATTATTGAACGGAATTTTAAAAACAGCGTCTTTTCCGATCCTCTTATTGAAATCGTCTTCAAGCATTGGAATGTCGATTGTGAATGTTGGAGCTGTTAATCGCTCGTACTGTGCCTTTGTCATAGTGTACGCAAGCATGCCTGTGAATTTACCAGGTCCGAATTGACGTCCCGCGCTGTCTTTATCACCTAACAACCAGTCTTCCCGATCGACGAGTCCGACTCGTTTATACAAATTCTCCGTACCGTCATCTGACAACATCATTGTACTTGCATTAAAAAATACGTCTTCGTCCAGGTTGTTTTCGAATGCCAGTTTGTATGTGATAACATACCCCTCATCTTCATCATCGAAGTTGTGTTTTACTGATTCGTTCATATTTGACACATGGGCGATTTGGTATTCCGCAACAGATATTTTTACTTTATCCGAATAGGCATGTGTCAGATTAGGATCTGTGTTCGTGAACACAATGTCAATATCGCCGTCTGTTTCTTCTTCCATGTACGGATTAATATTTTCAGCAGATTCGTTTTTCTCTTCTACAGCAGGATCTGTATCACTCTCAGATTCTTCCTCTGCATCACTTTCAGTCTCATCCCCTGTCACTGTCGATTCAGCATTATTTTCGTTGTTCTCTAACTCTTCATTATCAGGTTGCTCGGCTGCTGCCGTTTCGTCTTCTTTGTCTTTCGCTTGTCCGCAAGCGCCAAGGATGAGGACCATCGCCAACATGCAACCGCTCAACATTTTTTTAAAATCCATATTATGCACCCCTTAACATTGAATTACCAAAATAATTGTAACAGGTTATTGACTAGCAAAAAGCACTGTTCTGAAAACAGTGCTTAAGTGATTTATTGAATGAGGGAATATGTGGAAAGTCCTAGTTTAAAATAGATTAGAGCGTTGTTTTATAGACGCCCTTAGTCTTTTGGATGAATAAAAACTAATACTTTTCCATTCTCAACATCATGGGAGTAGTTTTCAGCTTCATCATCCGGGATTCCAATTTCCATCAGGGCATGTTTTAATCCTCCAACATCAGAGCCGGCACCGATGACTGCTCCTCCAATCGTTGTAAGAATAGGACCTGCAGCTAATACAGCGCCAAGTCCTGGAATGACAACAGTGGATAGCCCAACTAGTACACCGGCAATGCCAAGTGCTCCTCCCGTAGCGGCTCCTGCAATCGCTCCGTCCTTAATGGAAGGTTTGACTTCCTGTGTGACTTCAGATTGCTTTTCAATATTTTTAGCTACAACTGAAATTTCCTCAGTTGTATAGCCTTTCAATTTTAACTCTTCAACGACTTCAGCCGCTTGTTGTTCATTTTCATATACGCCGATTACATGGTTTTTCATTACAAATTACCTCCAGTTTGCTAGAACTATAATGTATACTATTTACCCGATCTTTATTTTTATAGTCACCTTTCACTGATGCATATTATGGAAGAAGTAACATAAAAACGGATTCCTAGGAATCCGTTTCTTGATAAGCCATGATCTGCTCCAAATAATTCTCTATATGATTTGCTTGCCCAACAGCACCTAATTCTGTATATATATGAATCGCTTTTTGAATCATCGCGGTACCAAGTTCACTTTCTCCTATTCGCAATTTATATGCGCCTTTTAGTTGAAGTAAGGTTGCTCGCTCGAATAATTTATGTTCAGGAACTGATAGGGCATTTAAATAGGAAAAGAACTCGCCCAATTCCGCTTGAAATTTCATTTCGTTTGTGAATTTATTGACAGGTCCTAATAGATAAATGATTGTATTCATCAGGATCGTGCCAGTTACTTCGTTTACTTTTTGAAACTCCTCGTACCGTATACTTTTTTCGTATGCTGTCCGAGAAAGCTGTAGTACCATATCTGCATCGAGAAAGAGCATTGTCGCATTATAAAGCATGAACTCATATTGGCCCCAAACTTCTACGTTAAAAAAGTAATCTGCTAATCTTTGAATGTCCTCTTTGTGTACTTCTTCAACCATCGCTTTATTGTCGATAATGCTTTCATACATTTGTAACATCAAAACATGATGCTTGTACATTTCCAAACCAGATTGTTTCCACTTTTTCTTTTCTTGTTCTTTTAATTTTCTAAGTGCATCTGAATCGTTCTGATTATATGCATTGCCTATGGCTTTGAAAAATCGTTCGAGCTGGCCGGCCTTAAACTCGTTATGGACGAACAAGAACTCATCAAAACTCATCATTAATTTGTCTAACACTCTCGTGAACAACCTAAGGGTTATATCAGAATCGCTGCGCTCGAATTTCGAAAGGAATGAAATCGAACAAATCCCATCTGCCAATTCTTTTAGTGTCAATCCTTTTTGTTCACGAATTTGTCGTAGTGTTTCCCCATATGCTTTCATTTGTACCCCTCAATTCCACTATATGAAAATTAATGAAATACCTTTAAAAATTGAATATACAATAAAAATAAGTTAATTCCATTATACATGAGGGGGCGGCTATCATGGCTGAAGTGAAACATTATATTGTGAAAAACGGTACGATAATTGATGTTGAAATGGGGGATTCTTTCCATGGCTCGATAGAAATTGAAGGGACGAAGATAACAAGGATTTACAAGTCGGGTGAAAGTTTTCCGAAAACCATTCCAACAATCGATGCAATTGGCATGTATATCATCCCGGGTTTAATTGACATGCATTGTCATATCCAAAGTAGATTTGCGCCACACTTTTTGGCATCTGGCGTGACAACGGTACGCAATCCTGCGAGTAATGTGCTAATGATCGAGGATTTGCTTGAGGCTCCGCTAGATGGACCGACGCCTCGTGTCTTTTCCGCAGATCGGATGATTGACGGGGAACCGGGGCTATGGGGGCCGACAAGTTTCGGGAACTTTGTTACGGAAGATGCTGAAGAAGCACGACAGGAAGTGAGAAGACAGGTAGCAGCCGGTGTTCATTTCATAAAGATTTATGGTTTGGCCAATCGAGAGGTTATTCAGGCTACGGTTGAAGAAGCGCGGAAATTTGAATTGGAAGTGGCTTGCGATTTAATTCATTCCCAAAAAGTGAGTGCGTTGGAAGCGGCTGAGTTAGGTGTCACGTGGTTCGAACATGCTTCGGGATTTGTGCAGACTCTCTATCCGGGGTGGTATCCTTCTGCTGACCAAGCGGAATGGAGTCATATTAGTTGGGAGGAACCTGACGAGAAGCGGATTAAAGAACTGTGTGAACAGATGCTCCGTTACAAGGTTAAGCTCTGTCCGACACTTGTCCTCATCGATCAGGCAAATCAGCATCCAGACTTTTGGTATCCGAAAAATGTAGTAACACAATCGCTCGAAGAACATGATATTTTAATGAGCCATTGGCATAGCATGGCCGAGCAAGTGGACGGGATTAAACAGCAACTTTGCAACCAGCATGCATTCACTAAAACTGTGGCGAAAACTTATTTTGAGCTTGGTGGTACGGTTGTACCGGGGACGGATACGCCTGCGCTTATTTATACGTTCCCAGGTATGGCGCTACATCGAGAATTAGAGCTGTTCAATGAAATCGGCATGACCGAAATGGAAACGTTGCAGGCGGCGACAATCCATGCGGCTCGTTCCATAAACCTTGTAGACATCGGAGCAATAAAAGAAGGGTACATTGCCGATTTAGTATTGTTGAATGAAAATCCGCTCGAAGCGATCGAGCATACAAAAGAAATCCATCGCATTATAAAAGGTGGGAAAATGTATAGCCAAGAGGAGATCCTAAAGTGTATTCCTACGAAAGAGAAGTTGGAAAAGCAAATGGTGGAATTTGAAAAACGGTGGGAAACAGAGATGGAACAAGTGAAAATGAATGATGGAGTGGCGTCAATCAAAGATAGCTAAGCTAGATGATGTAAATTTCTAATGTCGCCTGTATTTTCTGTAATTCAAAGGTGTCATACTCAGGTACAATCGCATAACATAAATAAGGGAAGACTTGTAAACAAACACACCCGCGAACTGGGAGTCGCGGGTGTGGAAGATATTCTAGAAAACTTAAAGGATTTCCAATTGAACAATTAGCGCTAATAGAATTTGCAACAATAGCTGCAAGGAAATTGCCACATCGGTATCTACCGTTGTCACTTCGACATCACGGGAGTTCACGATAATTACTCTTTGTCGATTGGACTGTCGAATTTGTGCTCTTTCCAGTAACTCAGCTGTTACACGTTCCGCCCTTGAAGCATCTGCAATCGAAATGTGGACAACGATTGCGATGGCTACTTGGAGCGCTGCTTGCAGAGATACCGCAACTTGTGTGTCAGTCGTGCTCACTGTTACGTTACTTGAATCGCGGATGACAATTAATTCATTGGAGCTCTGATTAGTGTCCGAGATTAACTCTGCATCTGCACCAGTGTTCGAGTTTCTGCTTCCCATTGAAGCAACAGGGTGCTCTGCATCAGGGTCCAAGGCGGACCAGTTATTCTGTGAACGTGAATTGCAATACTCATACTCATCATCGTAATCATAATTATTACTCATAAGTTTTCCCTCCCCTCTCTTACTATTACATGTTTTGATTTACTCTTGAGTTGGACAAATCATCCACTATCAATTCGGTTTTTCGTTTTCTTTCTTCTTTCTTCTTTCCATGAAGGCCTTTCTTAACGGACTTTCTGCTTGTCCTACGACATTCGCTTCTGTCTCTGTCTTTTTAATGACAGTTTTCGTTTCAAGAAAATCCTCTACTTGCTCTTTTAGTTTTTCAACGGTCCCTTTCAGATGCTCACGCTGTTCATCTGTCATTCGCTTTTTCGCATTCGAGATGTCCACATTATGCTTCGTCAACAAATTAGCAACAAACAACTCCATCAGCTGCCCGGACAAGCCTTCTAATTGTTCACTCGTTTTCTTTTCATCCACACAAATCACCTCCCTTTGCACTTACATATATGTATACGCAGAAAAACAAGCATTGCACGGGCCCCTATACTTATCATGAAAAAAATGAGGTACAAATGAGGTACCTGTGCAAGACGCAATTCAGAAAATACACTACAAATGCATGAATATAAAACTGAGAAGTTGTTGGTAAAGTGTTTGCTGTAAAATACGGTATTTTTATGCAAATTGGTTGAATTGTCATGAATGTTTCTTGCACAGGTACCTAGAGGAGAACCGGCAGAGGGATTTGTCACTATGGAGTTGTTTGAATTGAGCTAGTTTATTTTAACTTTGATTTCGTCGGTAAATACATATAAAATAAACTACTGTAGTTCTGTTATTTGCAGAATGTGTATGAACTAACATAAAGAATAAATGTTTGAGTGGAGGTTTATTATGGATTATAGAATTATTAACAAGCAAGTGTTCGAGCAAGCACAAGTGCGCTCGGTCTCTGATGTAGCGTTCACTGAAGAAGAACTTCAAAACGGTATGAAGTTAGCGGTGTCGAAAGAGGATAATACCTTAACGTTGTATATAGTGGATGTAGACGGTAAGAAGAAATTTGAAGTGCGTTGGGATGATTCAACTGAGGTATTCACAGGTTGGAATTCCGCTTGGGAAAATTTCACTTGGTGCCTGAGCATCGCAGGTAAGTGATATACAGTCCAATTCGAAAACAAAAAGGAAGGACAAGTCTCAATTTCTTGAGATGTTGTCCTTCCTTTTTTTAAACGCACATTGTGAAATGTCCTTTATCCACGAACAATTTTGTTTCGGATTTTGTTAGACAGGAATTCCACGATTAAGATCAACACCATTAAGCCGATTAGGATGGAACCGACTTCGGACCATTTATAGGCATTCATCGCAAAAATCAGTGGAGCGCCGATACCGCCCGCGCCTACTAATCCAAGAATAGCAGCATCTCGTAAGTTCATATCAAATCTATAAATCGCGACCGATATGAACATAGCGAATAATTGTGGGATGATTCCGTAACGGATCTTCTCAAAAGGTGTACATCCAATTGACTCCAAGGACTCAAGTATATTCACTTCTAAGTCTTCTATGATATCGACAAATAGTTTGGAGAGCATACCGATGGAGACCAATGCCATTGTCATAACACCTGCAAATGGTCCAGGTCCTGTAACACGGATGAACATTAATCCATATACAATTGCTGGAATCGTACGGACGAATATTAAAAACAAACGAATGATGAAAGCAACCGGCTTTGGCACAATGTTAGAGGCCGACAGGAATGCGAGTGGAATCGCAAGAATCGTTCCGACAATTGTTCCAAGGAAGGCGATTGCCACCGTTTCAAGGAGTAAATAGGGAACACCATTCGTATTAAATGTAAACAGCAAATCTGTATTTGGAGTTACAATTCCGTGCAAAATATTTTTAGCGATTGCGACACCGTTGCTTGTGAAATTGGATAAATCGACTGCAGTTAACGACCACATGAGAAAGATGATGACAATAACAGCGGTGATCACATTTTGCACAGTGCGCTTAGGCTCGTTCAATAAATGCTTTTCAATTATATTCATTGTGATCACCCTTATAAAAATTTCTTTCTAATAGTTTCGCTAATCGTTTCGATTATAAATACTGTGACAGCAAGCAACAGCAAAATCATCCCGACATTTGCGTAATTACGCCATCCAAGGCTTTCATTAAGCATTAACCCAATACCACCTGCGCCAACATACCCTAAAATAGCAGCATATCTTACGTTCCCTTCGAAACAGAAGATGGCGTTAGATAAATAGTTAGGTAATATTTGAGGGATAATGGCAAAGCGGAATGCTGAAAAGGTCGAGTGACCCATCGATTGCATCGCTTCAAATGCTTTTAAATCTGCGTTCTCTATTTGCTCATACAATAGTTTTCCAACATAGGCGATTGTGAAGATGAAAATGGCGACAGTACCTGCCATCGTCCCGATACCGAAGATGAACGTTGCAATCAACGCGGCGACCAAAGTAGGCAATGTACGTAATAAGCTTAAAATAAACTTCGTTACAACAACTACAGTCTGGTTTTTCCTCATATTTGAAGATGCAAAATAGGCGAGTGGTAAAGCTAACACAGAACCTAATATAGAGCCGAGCAGTGACATTTTAATCGTGTCGAACAGGGGTTGCCAAAGCTTATTCAGGTAATTCCAATTGGGAGGGATCATGTCAGCGAGAATAACCCAAAACTGGTTAATTCGTTTAACTAACACTTGCAGGTCGAAGCCTGTAATCTGAACAGAATAATAGCAACAAATGAGTAACGCCAAAATAATTACTGGCGTCTTTGAACGTTTTACAGGAACTACTTTACCATTAGGCAATGTAATTGACTTAGCTCTTAAAATATTCAATTGCCAGTCAGCTCCTCTTCAAGCTTCCCGTTATAGATGTGATCCAAGATTTCTTCCGATACTTCATTAGCGGGACCATCGTAAACAATTTCGCCACTTCTGATGCCGACGACTCGAGTGGCATATTCTAATGCCAAATCTACATGGTGAATATTAATGACGATCGTCATATTCAATTCTTTATTGATCCGTTGGAAGTCTGTCATAACTTGTTTTGCTGTAATCGGATCGAGTGAAGCAACGGGTTCATCTGCTAAAATAATTGTTGGTTGTTGAGCTAGTGTACGAGCTAACGCAACACGTTGCTGCTGACCACCAGAAAGCTGATCGACTCGAATGAACGCCTTGTCCAATATATTTACACGGTCAAGTGCTTCCAACGCTTCAATTTTTTGCTGTTTTGTATATAAACCGAGAACTTTCCGCCATAAGGGCATATCAGGTACAAATGAGACAAGGACATTTTTGAATGATGATATACGATTAACGAGGTTGAATGATTGGAAAATCATGCCGATTCCTCTGCGTAACTTTCGAATTTGTTTGCCTTTCAGCTTGGATACTTCCACATTGTTAACGATTAATGAACCGCTCGATATATCGTGCATCCGATTTACACAGCGTAAAAGGGTGGATTTTCCTGCTCCCGACAAACCGATAATAGCGACATATTCGCCTTGTTCAATCGTTAGATTTATATTATTTAATGCTACAAAACCATTGTCGTATTTCTTCTCTACGTTTTCGAACTTTATCATGCAGAATCGACATCCTTTGCTTAAAAAAGGGAACACGCGAGGTGTCCCCATCTTTTTGTCTTTGTATTAGTTTGAACTAAGTTCTTGAACTAGCTCTTGTGCTTTACGTTCATTGTCATAGTCCGAGTCTTTTGCTTCTTGGTAGCCGTCATGACTATAAATCGCAATGACTTCTTTGCCTTCGTCGGAATTACCGATATTAATGAATGCTTTTTGAAGTGCAGCTTTCAGATCATCATTCATAATGTCTGAGTTTTTACTGACACTTACTGTATCGTTATAAATAGCAGGCATTACTCCGATTACATCGGTTTCATCCCAAATCGGATTGGATTGACCAAACTCAGCAGTCCATTTGTCTGCAAAATCAATAC
The DNA here is from genome assembly GCF_014836615.1 of Sporosarcina quadrami. GTDB lineage: Bacteria > Bacillota > Bacilli > Bacillales_A > Planococcaceae > Sporosarcina > Sporosarcina quadrami. Next base: position 63,621 of record NZ_JACSQN010000014.1, read on the forward strand.
GTGCGTCCGCATACGTTACAAGTACGTCTGTTTGACCAGCAGCTAGACGAGCAAATGCACTTCCGTATGAGTCAGCTTGAACAACTTTAGATAGATCCGTAATTGTTTTACCGAAATTCTCATCTAACCATAATGCAGGATAAATATAACCTGCTGGAGATGATGAAGACATTACGTTCCAGCTAACATTGTCTAGGTCTTCAAATGACAATTTTTCACCGTTATTCACTTTTTCAGCAAGTGCTCTACCTTTTTCAGATGGACCTGCAACAAGAAGTGCACGGTATGAATTTGCTTGTGCATCGGACTTCTCTGTCGGCTTATTTTTATTCCATTCAGCTGGATCTTCCGAATCAAGGCTAAGTCCAGCACGAGTTGCTGTCAAAATAACTTCTGCACCGTCATCGTAAAGGACATATGTACCACCAGGGATCAAACCGATATCCGTTGTTCCGGCAGATAATGCTTCACCGACAGCTTCATAGTTTGTTCCTACTGTAATTTCAACGTTGTCTACATCATAACCTTGTGCTTCGAGTTCTGATTTCAACATTTCTTTCAGTGGTTCTGTAGCTGTAATAATTTCTTCAGGGTCACGAGATGGAACAAAAGCGATGGAAAGTTTGTCGATTTTCTTATCATCACCATTGCTCTCAGACTTTTTGTCATCTGAACCACATGCTGCAAGAGAAATACCCATAACAAGGACGAGCATTAACATTACGACCTTCTTCATAATCTACCTCCTAAAATTTGAATACTAGACCATTATAGGTTAGTTTGATAGAATCGGAAAGTAAAGATTATGTAAAATGTATTTTTAGTATACTGTGATTTTATTGAAAATGAGTATTGAGGTGTGGAATGAAAAGAATTTCTATATTGGTGACGAGCGATGTACATGGATATATTATGCCGACTGATTTTTCTGGTGAGACGAATTTACCGTTAGGTTTAGGGAAGCTGGCAACTGCCATCGAGGAAGAACGTAACGAAAATCCTGTTTTATTAATTGAAAATGGTGATTTCATTCAAGGAAGTCCGTTGACCTATTTTGAACAAAGCTTTAAAAAAGGGAAAGAAAACTCTGTAATTCGTTTGGCGAATGCGCTTCACTACGATCTTGCGGTATTCGGTAACCATGAATTCAACTTCGGATTGCCTGTCTTGAATAAAGTAGTGGAAGAATCCAATTATCCATGGCTTGCCGCCAACATTAAACGCAAAAACGGCGAGTATTTTACAAAGCCTTTCATTATCAAAGAAATTGACGGCGTCAATATTGCAATTGTTGGGGTGACAACTCAATTCGTTCCGATCTGGGAAGCGGCGGATAATATAGAAGGATTAGTCTTTGAGGATGCGTTCGAAGCAGCGAAGAGAGAAGTTGAATGGCTTCAAGCTAATCATCAGATCGACGTTATGATCATCGCTTATCATGGTGGATTCGAATGTGACTTGGAAACAGGGGCAGTCCTCGAATCCACACGGGAGAATGTCGGCTATCAAATTTGTAAAGAAATTGATGGTGTGGATGCTGTCATTACAGGTCATCAACATCGCGAAATCGCCCAGCATCTATTTGGCAAAGCTATCGTTCAGCCGGGTTCAAAAGGTGTAAGCCTAGGCAAAATCGAATTGACTTTTAATGATAGCGGGAAGTTAGAAAAAGCTGAACCATCGCTTATATATATGGAAGACGTTCATGTAAATGAAACAATAAAAGACATGATAGCACCAATTTATACAGAAACGGAGAACTGGCTGGATCAAAGCATCGGGACAGTAGAAGGAGACATGCTCATTAGTAGCCCTTTTACGGCTAGACTTGAGGGGCATCCATATGTTGATTTTATTAACCGTGTTCAAAATGAAGTAGGCGGCACGTCAATTTCATGTATGGCCGTTTTTAATGATGTATGTCTCGGCTTTAACCCAAATGTAACAATGCGGGATATCGTAACGAATTATATCTTCCCGAACACATTAAAAGTGCTACAAGTAAAAGGCAGATATATTATAGAAGCACTTGAACAATCTGCGACATATTTCACATTGGTGGATGGTGTTCCGGTCGTATCAGATGCTTTTATGATTCCAAAAGCGCAACCTTTCAATTACGATCTCTGGAGCGGAATCGATTATACAATCGATTTACGCAAGCCCGAACGAAGCCGTGTTGTAGAAGTACTTTATAATGGAATGCCTTTACAGCTTGATGAAACATATGACGTTGTTATGAATAACTACAGAGCAACCGGCGCTGGCAATTTTGAGTATTTCCGGGATTGCCCAGTAGTCAAAGACATTCAGACCGATATGACGGAACTGATAGCGGATTACTTTGTGAAACACGAAAAAGTATCCGCCAATCCAATGCGCAATATGAAAATCCTGTATTAATAAAGGAAAATATTCCCGGGTACCTGTGCACTATTTCCGGGTACCTGTGCACCGGACTATTCAGTCAATACACTACAATTGCATAAATAAAAAGCTGGAAGCCAATCATACAAGTATTTGATTGGCTTCTTTGTGTATTTTTATACTTAGTTGAGAATTGTCATAAATGCACTTCACACAGGTACCGACACAATTTATTTGATTAGGATTACTTGATAATGCTTGTTGGGTATGTTGAAATAGTACAAGTTAGAAAGGGGAGGGTATTTTGCATATAACAAAAGTATTTTGGTATTCATTAGTTATTTGTGTAGCTATTGTACTTTGGGGGTTCATATCTCCGGAGAGTTTAAATGGGTTGACTTCATTAGCTACTGTATTTATTTATGATCAGTTTGCATGGCTTTACATTTTTGTAATTGTTGCAATGATTAGCGTTTGCATTTATTTTATGTTTTCTCGTTTTGGGAGAGTGAAGTTGGGAAAAGATAATGATGAACCTGAATTTAGTTTGCTAGCATGGTTTGCGATGCTATTTAGTGCTGGAATGGGCATTGGTTTAATGTTTTTCACTACTGCAGAAACCATTTCACATGCTTTTATTAGTTCACCAAATGCTACACCGGGATCGGAACAGGCAATTGTTGAGTCTCTTCAATATGCAATGTTTCACTGGGGACTTCATGGTTGGGGATTGTATAGTATCGTAGCACTTGTGCTCGCGTATTTTAAATTTCGCGTAGGTGCACCAGGTTTGATTAGCGCAACGCTTGAACCGTTATTTGGTAAGAAAATTATGCGCGGTCCAGTTGGTCATATTGTTGATACACTTGCAGTATTTGCGACTGTTGTTGGTGTGGCATCGACACTTGGATTCGGCTCAGCGCAAATTAATAGCGGATTGACATATTTGTTTAACGCACCTAAAACATTATGGTTTCAATTAATCATTTTAGCAATTGCCACAGTGTTATTTATCGTGTCTGCATGGTCGGGAATTGGCAGGGGCATCAAATACTTAAGTACGATCAATATTGTCATAGCCTTTGTTTTATTAATCCTCTTATTCTTTGTTGGCCCTTCTACGTATATTTTAAATCTATTCACTACTTCCATCGGTAAATATGCAGGGAATTTTATTGAAATGAGTTTTGAGCTTAAACCGGTTAACGGTGATCAGCGACAGTGGATTAATGATTGGACCATTTTTTATTGGGCATGGTGGATATCTTGGGCACCGTTTGTCGGAATGTTTATCGCCCGTGTATCAAAAGGTCGTACCATTAAAGAGTTTATTGCTGGCGTATTATTAGCGCCAACACTTGTTACGTTTATCTTTTTTGCGGTGTTCGGAGGTTCTGCACTTTATTTAGAACAGAATGGACTTGCTAAGTTGTCCACTTTAGTTACAGAAACGGTGACATTCGGAATGTATGAGCATTATCCACTTGGAACAGTGCTTTCTCTAATAACGGTAGTTGTTATCGCAATCTTTTTCATCACTTCAGCGGATTCGGCAACATTTGTTCTCGGGATGTTTAGTACAGGTGGGCAGTTGAATCCATCTAATACTGTTAAAATTGTCTGGGGACTGACACTAGCATTAATGGCTGCGATTGTTATGTATTCGGGTGGGATAAAAGGATTTCAGAATATGCTTATCATATCAGCGTTGCCATTGTCCTTAATTGTCAGTTTGATGGTTCTCTCATTTTATAAAATTATTAAAGAAAAAGAATCATGAAAAAGTGAAAGTGTATTTCAAAGGAATGAGAATGAGTAAAAAAGTTAAAAAGGTGGGAAATTAAATGAATCTACTAAACGTTAGAAAAGGTCAATTCGTTTACTACAACAATAAACTCCATAAAGTCTATTCCGTGAAACCGTTTTTTAAACAGTCTATCCACCTCATCCGTCTTGAAGATCTGGAGCAACAATTGGCGACAGCGAAAGAAATCACTTTATACAAACCGAAGCATTTAGATAGCTTTGTTTGCAATTACAAACGATTTACACTTCAGAAGGATGCAAAAGCTACGATAGGCGACTACATCTTAATTATCAATCCTAAACCCGATTCGCTCGACCATCATCACTTACATGCGATAGAAATGGTGTCTAAAATTGAAGCGAATGGTGTCATAAGCAATAAATCCAACGGCATCAAACATAATGAATATTGGGTAATGGTACCGGGTTTCTCAGAAGGAGCAACACGTATTGATAAAATATTGCACCCTGGTTCGGAAGATGAAAACGAATATAATGCAGGAGAACCGGAATTACCTCCTCATGCAATTTACACACCAAAAATAGGGGATGTGTTTCAAAAGAACAACAGCGATCCCATCATCCAAACTATGATTGTAGCCATCCAAGGAGACACCGTCTATTTAGGCGGAGATATTGAAGTTAAAGTCGATAAATTACGAAATTCAGACGTATGGAGCTTCATCCTTAACGTATTAGATTAATTTTAGGTACCTGTGCAAGACACGATTCAGACAATACACGACAATTGCATAAAAAATGGAGAAAAGCCACTCGCGACGTTAGTCAGAAGGCTTTTCTTTGCACTTATATAGATTTAGTTGAATTGTCATAAATGAGTCGTGCACAGGTACCAACCATTATTTTGTGGTTTTCCCGACCAGTGTCTAGTCGTTCGAAAAATAAGAACGCCTGGAGGGCTTTCGCATATGCTAGAAGAAATGTGCGTGAAGGGAAGCGAGCAAAGAATGTATTATCAACCTTACGGGTATCCGTATCAACCGATTACACCTATGAATGGATCGACAAATAATTATGGTGGAATGCCGCATTACTACACTTATCCTTATGCGGCTATGCCATCTAATCCATCACAGCCGCATGCGACTGTTCCTGGAAATCATAGTCAGGCTGTAGATTATGGAAGAAGGCCTTTCGTCGTGGATATCGAGGAAGCAACGAAACAAAACAATACGTTCCGAACTGCCTTATGGACCGGGCAGTATTTGCAAACAACCTTAATGAGTCTCCGACCAGGAGAAGATATTGGACTTGAAATGCATCCGGATGTTGACCAATTTATCCGAATTGAAGAGGGGCAAGGGGTCACGCAGATGGGAAATCGAAAAGACCAATTAAACTTCCGAGCACCTGTCTCTGATGACTCAGCAATTTTTGTACCTGCAGGTGCATGGCATAACTTAACAAATACAGGGAGCAAGCCATTGAAGCTATACTCCATCTATGCACCACCGAACCATCCTTTTGGTACGGTACAACCTACGAAAGCAGCGGCGATGGCTGCGGAATATGGAAATCACCAGAGCAATGGTAACACGGTTATTTCTGGCAAAACTCCGGATGAATGGGTGCGTTACACAGAGTACTTAGTCAATGAAGGCTTAGATGATGTACGTCGTGGCATAAATGCGACACACATTTTGCAAGAGTTCATTTTAATGGGGGTTCTCGTAGGGCAAGGGTATACGCCAGAAAAAGCGTATGAAACAGTAGAAGAATGGGAACGAACTGGGGAATCTAAACTACTTCAACAAAGCAAAAATATGTAGGAACGGCAGTTTTTTTGTAGCTACATGTCAAACCACTACAAGAAATTCTATAAACGATCGCCTTTAGCCCACTCCGTTTTATTCAAAAGGCAACACAAAATTACAGTACCTAGATAGTAGTTCTGTACATGACTTCGTTTTTATTGTCGGGATGGTATTCTAAATTGTGAATGGAAGTTACGACTAAATAGAAGAGCCCTCACCTTAATAAAAAGATGGGGGCTCTTTGTCAGTTAAGCAAGTTGTGCTTGTTTCCGTCGAGATAATAGGACTGTCGTTGCAATGAGTAGAACGATTGTTAAGATTAGTGTGAACGCACTTCCAGTCAATCCAGCGACGATAAATCCAACAAGCGCAATGGAGGCATTGAGTAATGCATATGGGAATTGCGTTTTCACGTGATCCAGATGATCCGCTCCAGCTCCTGTTGATGAAAGAATCGTCGTATCTGAAATGGGAGAACAGTGATCTCCAAAAATCCCACCAGATAAGACTGCTCCGATACATACGAGCATGTGTGCATCGAGTGAAAGAGCCATTGGAATCGCGATTGGTAACATAATGGCGAACGTTCCCCAAGATGTCCCGGAAGCTAGCGCCATCACTGCGCCAACGACAAAGAGAATGGCTGGAATAATGAAAGCCGGCACATTTCCTTTCATTACTTCGACGATGAAAGCTGCCGTTCCCATTTCGCCAATTACTTTTCCAAGTGCCCAAGCAAGAACGAGCGTCGTTGCCACGTAAACCATTTTCTGCATACCAGATGTATAAATATCAAAAATCTCATTGAATTTCTTCACTTTATACACAATCATTAAGATGACAATTGTAATAGCTGCGAACAGATAAGCTGTGCTCAGCGCGACACGGAACTCACCGCCTGGAACTGGTGTCATTGGGAAGCCTTTTGAGATTAGCAGACCGAACAATGTAACGAATAATACAAGAAGTGGAAGCCAAATGAGGATTGTACGGCTACCTGTCGTATATTCCTTCATTTCTTCTGCCTTTCGTAACGGCTTGGACTCTGGCCAATAAAGTTGACCTGTTTGTCGTACACGCTGTTCCGCTTTTGCCATAGGACCGAAATCGAGTTTCGTAATGGCGATTAAAGGTACGAGCAATACTGTCAAAATTGCATAAAATTGGAATGGAATCACTTGAATCAGTGTATTGAATTCGGAATCGGCGATATTCAACTTATCGAATTCTGCACGAATCAGCCCCATTATATATACGCCCCATCCAATGAAAGGAATAAGAACAGCTACTGGGGATGAAGTGGAGTCAATAATCCAAGCGAGCTTCTCTCTTGAGATTTTCACTTTATCAAAGATTTTTTCAAAAACGGGACCAACAATAAGTGGCGTTCCGAGATCAGAGAAGAAAATAAGAATTCCACCGAACCAAGCAGATAATTGAGCATTCGCTCGTGTTTTTATGTATTTTGCCGAAGCAGCCGCAAGTGCCGCTCCACCACCTGATTTTTCCATTAACGCAACAAATCCTCCAATGAAAAACAACAGGACTAAAACAGCGGCATTATAGCTATCCGTCAGTTGCGGAAATAAATAATCCCCAATAACTCCGGTCGTAGCTGTAAGCGGATTACCGCCAACAAGAAGAAGAACACCTGCAAAAACACCAGAAAATAATGAAATAATAACGTTCTTCGTAACAATCGCTAAAATAACTGCAATAAGTGGGGGGATTAAAGATAACAGTCCCATATGTTCCATACAATTCATTCCTCTCTAAAAATAATTCATTGCATAACTATACAATTAAATTACTATATATGCAATATGTGATGAAAAAAATTCGGGGTACCTGTGCAAAACACGATTCAGACAATACACTACAATTGCATAATATAAAGAAGAAAAGCCACTCGTGACGTTAGTCAGGTGGCTTTTCTTTGTATTTATATAGATTTTGTTGAATTGTCATAAATGTGTCGTGCACAGGTACCGTCCACTAGCGTTGCATGGTAAGAAAAAACAGTAAGAGCGTACAAAATATTACAGAAAAACGCTTGCAAATAAACAAAA
>NZ_JACSQN010000015.1 GCF_014836615.1 Sporosarcina quadrami
GTCCGGTTCAGTACCGTCTTCACGCCAGCCAATTAGCTGCGTAATATAAAACTCTAACTTTTAGGGGTCACATCATTCCCCTTGGAGGTTTTTTAGTTTTTCATCTTAGGATCAAGCGCATCCCGTAAACCGTCTCCCATCAAATTGAAACCTAAAACCGTGAGCATAATGGAGAGTCCAGGGAAGATCATCGTCCAAGGAGCCGATTGCAAATATGACTTTGAATCCGCCAACATCTTTCCCCATTCAGGTTGTGGTGCTTGTGCGCCTAGCCCGAGAAATCCAAGTGCCGCCGCTTCCAATATGGCAGTTGCGACCGCAAGTGTTCCTTGAACAATTACAGGTGCCATCGAATTCGGCAAAATATGAGAAAACAATATTCTGCCGTCTTTCATCCCGATTGCTTTCGCCGCTGTAATGTATTCATCCTCTTTGATACTTAGGACTTTGGATCTTATAAGTCGACCGAAGTTCGGTACATTGATGATTGCTATCGCGATCAAAGCATTTTCAAGACCTGGTCCCAAAACGGATACGATTGCTATTGCAAGTAAAATCGAAGGGAATGCAAGCATTATATCAAAAACTCTTGAAATTAGTGTATCGATCCAACGACCATAATAACCAGCGATGATTCCGAGAAGACTTCCTACTATCACCGAGGCTATGACTGAAAGGAACCCTACCGAGAGAGAAATACGTGCTCCGTGTATTATGCGCGAAAGGATATCCCTACCAAAATCGTCCGTACCAAGCCAATATTCTGCGGAAGGAGGCTGAAGCCGATCTACCGCTAGCTGATTATTAATGCCTTCTTTAGCGATAAATGGACCAAACAACGCAAGCAGGATGAAAAACACAATTATGAACATGCCGACAACCGCCGTCTTACTCTTACGGAAACTTCGCCATGCCTCTTTCCATGGTCCTGTCGCTTTTCCAACTTCCGCTTCTAGAAACCCCTCAGTTTTCTGTATTGATTTAGTCATTCACTCTCCCCCTTCCTCAGTCATATTTAATCCTCGAGTCAATCAAACCGTACAGAAGATCTACAATGAGATTGATCATAACAAAAATGAATGCGACAACGAGAATGCCTGATTGAATGACCGGATAGTCCCGAAAACTAATCGCTTCGTAAATATACCTGCCGATTCCTGGCCATGCAAAAATGGTTTCCGTCAGAATCGCGCCGCCAAGAAGCATACCCATTTGAAGTCCAATGATTGTCAGTATCGGGATTGCGGCGTTCTTAAAGGCATGTTTATAAACGACCCAAAACATTTTTTGTCCTTTCGCACGTGCCGTTCGAATATAATCGGAGCGCAATACTTCGAGCATACTTGACCGGGTCATACGTGCAATAATTGCCATCGGTATCGTCGCCAAAGCAGCTCCAGGCAATATGAGGTGCCGAACCACTTCAAAAAACTGATCGAATCTTCCTTGAATTAGCGTATCGATTATATAGAGATGAGTTATCGCATTCACCGGATCCCTTACCGGTTCCCTGCCTGTCGTAGGTAGCCAGCTGAACTCGATTGCAAACGTCCATTGACCTAAAAGACCGAGCCAAAAAATCGGCATCGACACGCCAACAAGCGCCAAAACCATCGCTATGTAATCAAACCATGAATTTTGAAACCAAGCTGAAACGATGCCCGCGTTAATGCCTATGACAATTGCAATAAGAATTGCAAAGAAAGCGAGTTCCATCGTCGCCGCCAGATGAGGCCAAATTTCATCTGCTACTGGAAGCCTCGTACGCATCGATTCGCCCAGATTCCCTTGTAGAACGCCGCCCAAGTATTTAAAAAACTGAATATACCACGGTTGGTCCAACCCAAGTTTCACATTCATGGCAGCTACCGCTTCGGCCGTCGCCTGCTGACCTAAAATAACTTGTGCTGGGTTCCCGGGTATGGCCCTAATCATCATAAAAACGATGAAGACCATTCCAAGTAATACAGGTATGAGATGTACTAATCTTCTGCCTACATAACTGAGCATATCTTTCACCTCGCGAATTCTCGTTCACTTGTTTTCAAGTAAGAAAAAGAGGGCCAGACTCTGTCCATGCCCTCAATTCGAATCTACTTTTTTAACTCTACATTTGCTAAAAGATCCGATCCTGTAGGATGAGGTACGAATCCTGTTACCCCTTTGCTCGCTGCTAGTAATGGTGTTGAGTGAGCAAGTGGTACCCATGGGGCTTCATCATGAATGATTTCCTGTGCTTCTTCATACAATGCAATTCGCTTCTTCTCATCCACTTCTGTTTGTGCTTCTATAAATAGATCATGCATCTTGTCGTTTTTGAAATACGTATAGTTGTTGCTGCCAATATTGTCTTCATCTAATAACACGTAGAGGAAGTTATCTGCATCTCCGTTATCCCCTGTCCAACCGAGCATGAAAGCATCTGCTTCCCCTTTACTTGCCTTATCGAGGTAAGTTGGCCAATCATACGTGACAATTTTCGCTTTTATACCGATGTCTGCCAAGTTGCTCTGAATTACTTCAGCCACTTTCGCACCGTCAGGCATATATGGACGTGGAACAGGCATCGCCCAAAGCTCCATTTCAAATCCGTCCGTGTAACCTGCTTTCGTTAATAACTCTTTCGCTTTCTTAGGATCGTATGCATATCCTTCTATGTCATCGTTATAGCCGAAAATTGAAGGCGGCATCGGGTTTTTAGCGATATTCGCCTGGCCTTCGAAGAATGAATTGATGATTGTTTCTTTATCAATTGCATGATTCATCGCCTGTCGCACTTCTTTGTTATTAAACGGTTCGCGTGTAACTGTTAAACCGAGATATCCGACGTTCATGGACGGACGTTTAATCAGTTGCAAATCCTTATTATCTTCAATCATTTCTCCATCTGCAGGATTGATGCCGTCTGCCAAATCAATTTCCCCAGCAATTAATGCATTTAAGCGAGCTGAGTTGTCTGGAATGGATTTGAAAATGACTTTGTTAAGCTTAGGTAGCCCTTTTTGCCAGTAGTCGCCAAACTTTTCAAGTGTAATTGTCTCATTCGCTTTCCACTCAACGAATTTGAAAGGCCCTGTACCTACAGGATTCCTTTCGAATTGGTCGTCTCCTTTTTCAAATGCATCGGGACTTGCAATGGCAAACATGCTCATTGCAATATTTTTCAAAAATGGTGCTTGCGGTCGCTTCAACTTTATCAGTACGGTGTAATCCCCCTCTGCAACAACCGATTCGATGACATGCCCTTCATCGCCTTTGAATCCGCCGAACATGGAGTTATAATACGGGAACCTATCCGCATCACCATTTGCCCACCGTTCGAAGTTCTTAACAACAGCCTCTGCGTTAAAATCTGTACCATCATGGAATTTAACACCTTCTTCCAAGATGAATGTATACGTCAAACCGTCATCTGTTTTCCATTCTTTCGCAAGCCCTGGCTGGATGGAAGTATCTTGTTCGCCGAAGTTCAACAAGGTTTCATACACGTTAACAGTAACTTTGAATGTCTCACCTTCCGTAACCCTTGACGGATCAAGTGATGTCGAGTCACCTCCACGCCCGAAGACTAATGTATCTCCTGAATTCCCACTACTTTTCTTTCCACAACCCGCGAGAGCCGATGACAATACTAGCAGCAAAACTAATAAGGCAACTGGCCACACCCTTTTCTTACTCATAGAGACCCCTCCATTTGTTTTATATCATTGTCTCCCTGACTTCCGTAAAGATGACAGGCGACAGAATGACCAGTATGTTGTTCAATGAGTTGCGGAATGTCTGTTGTGCAAATTTCCATTTTATAAGGGCAACGTGTATGAAATGCACATCCAAGTGGAGGCGCTGCTGGATCAGGCATATCGCCTTCTATAAGAAGTCGCTCTTTATGAAAATCGGGATCTGGTACCGGTACTGCAGATAGTAAAGCCTGTGTGTATGGGTGCATAGGTTTCTCATATAGTTGTTCGCTAGGAGCGATTTCCACTAATTTCCCTAGATACATGACACCGACCCGATCACTAATATGCCGCACGACACCAAGATCGTGAGCGATGAAGATGTAAGTAAGATTAAATTCCTTTTGGAGATCTTGCATGAGATTTAATACTTGCGCCTGGATGGAAACGTCCAAAGCAGAAACTGGTTCATCAGCAATGATCAGTTTAGGATTCGTCATCAATGCACGTGCAATGCCGATTCTTTGTCTCTGTCCCCCGCTAAATTGGTGAGGGTATCTTTTTGCGTGAAAGGCATGTAATCCGACGACCTCCAAAAAATCCTGCACTTTCTTTTTTCTCTCAATGGAATCGGACATGCCATGTACAATTAACGGCTCTTCCAAAATCTTGCCGATTGTATGTCGCGGATTCAAGGATGCATATGGATCTTGGAAAACCATCTGAATATCACGACGTGTTTTACGCATTTCTTCTGCGCTTAAAGATGTGAGATCCTTCCCATCGAATTGAATGTCTCCTGCAGTTGGTTCCAATAAGCGCATAAGGACTCGTCCAGTCGTAGATTTCCCGCAACCGCTCTCTCCTACGATTCCTAAAGTCTCCCCGTGATTCACGTAAAAAGATATATCATCTACAGCTTTTACATGACCGACTGTCTTCCCGAACATTCCTTTCTTTACCGGAAAATGTTTCTTTAGATTTCTAACTGTCAACAAAGGTGTTGTTGCCATCCATTTTCACCTTTCTCTCTTCATATAGGAAACAGCGTGTCTGATGAACATCCGCAGTGACATATAGTTCAGGATTTTCACTTATGCAACGGTCAAATGCAAATTTGCAACGCGGAGCAAATCGGCACCCCGTCAATATCGTACCGGGTTTTGGGACATTTCCTGGGATCGAATACAGACGCTCTTTTTTCAAACGCATATCAGGTACAGACTGGATAAGCCCTTGTGTATATGGATGTTGCGGATCTTTAAAAAGCACTGAAGTTGGTGCTTCCTCAATGATTTGTCCTGCATACATGACAATCACTCTTTCACAAATTTCAGCTACAACGCCTAAGTCATGTGTAATTAATAAAATTGCTGTTCCTAAATCGGTATTCAGCTTTTTCATCAGTTGTAATATTTGTGCTTGAATCGTGACATCAAGAGCAGTAGTTGGCTCATCTGCTATTAAAACCTTCGGATCACAAACAAGTGCCATCGCGATCATCACTCTTTGCCGCATCCCACCGGATAGTTGATGGGGGTAGTCTTTCATCAGCGCTGAGGCTCTTGGCAAACCAACAAGTTTCAGCATTTGAACGGCTTTCTCTTCCGATTGTTTCTTGGACATTTCACTTTGGTGAATGGCTATCGCTTCGATCATCTGGTTTCCGATTGTGAACAATGGATTTAACGATGTCATCGGTTCCTGGAAGATCATGGCTATGTCATTTCCACGGATTCTTCTCATTTCTTTATCTGTGAGCCTTGTCAAATCACGGCCATTGTAGAGAATTTCCCCACCTGTGATTTTGCCTGGCGGAGATGGTACTAGCCCCATGACGGATAGCGAAGTGACGCTTTTGCCGCATCCAGACTCGCCAACTATACCGACTATTTCACTATCAGATAAATAAAAACTGATCCTGTCCACAGCTGGAATTTGACCCGAATCTGTAAAGAAGGTTGTCTGCAATTCTTTCACTTCCAGAATCCGTTTACTTTCGTTCATCGAAATCACCTTCCATACTTAATCTGGTACATGCGTCTATACTAATCATCATATTGTTCAGCGAAGGACAATATCCGCTTTTTAATGAAATATTTACTTCAGCAATTTTACTCCATAAAAATAGCCACCGAAATACTCGGTGGCTTCAGATTTAATAAATCAAATCGATTGAACTTGAAACAGATTATAGTAGATCCCTTGTTTTTTCATAAGTTCCTCATGAGTTCCGACTTCTTTCAACTCGCCATGGTCAATGACAAAAATGTTGTCCGCATGAGTGATTGTCGATAACCTATGTGCAACGATGAAAGTTGTTCGGTCACTCGCTAACCGTTCAAGAGAGTCCTGAATGAGCGCTTCACTTTCAAGATCCAATGCTGATGTCGCTTCATCAAGGATCAGCAACGGAGGGTTTTTCAAGAATACCCGCGCAATCGCAATTCGTTGTTTTTGTCCACCGGATAATTTTACGCCTCGCTCTCCGACAGTCGTTGCGTATCCTTCCGGCAACAGTTCGATAAAATCATGCGCATTTGCTGCCCTCGCTGCTGCGAATACTTCTTCATCCGTAGCATCCGGCTTCCCCATTAAGATGTTACTTTTCACAGAATCGCTGAATAGGATGCTGTCTTGCAATACAAGACCGATTTGGTCACGTAATGATTTTATTCGCACGTCGCGCAAGTCATATCCATCGATTCGAATAGCACCTTCCGTCACGTCGTAAAAGCGAGGAATGAGGCTGACAATCGTAGATTTCCCCCCACCACTCATACCGACGAGGGCTACCGTTTCGCCAGGTTTGACGGTGAAGTTGACATTCCTCAGCACGTTGCTGTCTTTTTCATCATATGTAAAGCTTACATTATCAAATGTAACTTCTCCATTAATGAACGGTAATGACTTGGCGTTGTCCTTATCCGTAATATCATACGGCTGTTCCATTAATTCAAGCACACGATCCATAGAAGCAAATGATTGTGTTAATGATGTGGATGCGTTAACTAGACGTCTCAGTGGATTGTATAGCTGATCGATATAGGCGATAAACGCTACCATGACACCGATGGATAAAGGTCCGTTAATCACTTGGTAGCCGGCATACGCAATGACTAATAGAGGTGCTACGTCCGTTATCGTATTGACGACCGCAAATGCTTTCGCATTCCATTTCGTATGGTCAATTGCCTTATCTAGAAAATTGCCGTTCGTCTCGTCAAATCGCTCTTGCTCTTTCTCTTCGAGTGCAAAGCTTTTGATGACACTGATTCCTGCAATCCGTTCATGCAAATAGCTTTGTACATCAGCGAGCGCCTGCGAACGTTTTCTCGTTAGGACACGCAACTTGCCGAAAAAGTGCTTCACACTGTAAGCGTAGAACGGGAATGCAAGCAATGTTACTAAAGTTAATGGTACGTCCATTGTCAACATGATGGTGACAGCAATAATGATTGTTGCCAAATCCAACCATACATTCATGAGGCCGATCATAACAAAATTCTTTGTTTGTTCTACATCATTGATGACGCGCGAAATCACTTCACCTGCACGCGTATTGGAGTAATAGCGTAGTCCCAGTTTTTGCAAGTGACCATACAGATTCTCACGTATGTCAAATAGTATTTTATTACTCACATATTGCGCAAAATATTGCCTGTAGTATTCAATCGGCGGCCTTATGAGAAAGAACAGCAACGCCGTGCCTCCAAGCCATAGAAATAATTGCTTCGTTTTTTCCGGATCAGTCAACGCTTCCGCACCAATAATATCGTCAATGACAATCTTAATAAGATAGGGAATAAACAAAGGAATCGCGAATTTTACAATTCCTATAAGTACAGTTAATAATATTTGCCAATTATACGGTTTAACAAACTTCATATAGCGTTTTATGCTTTCACCCATGCGCATTCTCCTTCTACTTGCCTTTATATATATCCAGTTCCTGTCGAGACTAGATACCTGTTTTCATTTTGACGCCATAAAAGCCTGACTGCACAATCGCAGGCAGGCTGTCAGTGGCCATTTTTATTCATTTGTTTATAAAATTGATATCTTGATGTCCACACTTCGATAAAATCAGGCGCAAATGGACCTTTCCGCTGCTTGACCCAAAGTAATAACTTATCAAGGTTACGCCACAAGATTTGGTCAATCACTTCGGGGTAATTCATCTTTTTCTTATGATCCGCATACTCGTCTTCATCCAATATTAAATAACTCATATCAGGGAAAACTTTTACATCTAAGTCGTAATCGATGTATTTAAGAGAGTGATGGTCATAAACGAATGGTGAACTCATATTCACATAATAATACACACCATCTTCACGAAGCATACAAATAATATTGAACCAATGCTCGGCATGGAAATAACAAATAGAAGGTTCCCTCGTTAACCATGTGCGTCCATCCGCTTCAGTTACAAGCGTGCGTTCATTCGCGCCGATTACAATATTTTTAGTACCTTTTAAGACAGTCGTTTCCTGCCACACTCTGTGAATGTTGCCATCATGCTTATAACTGTGGACTTGTATCGTTTCCCCTTCTTTCGGTATTACCATCTGAAAAACCACCTTTAATGTCTAAACCTATATATCCGTACATTATACCAATTGGTCAGACAAATTTGAAACGATAGACCTTACTGTTTGAAGACAACTTCTGTAGGGATTTATGTATAAAGAGAAAGTAAAAACCGACAGCTTTTAAGCTGTCGGCCGGTGATGTCCATCCATTACTTTGACTGATCTTCGTAACTGTTTGCACGAGCACCAGAAGCGTTACGCTTGTTTTGCTCAGCTTTCATGTTTTGTTGCTTAACATGATTTACATCTGTTTCAGAACCAAACTCTTCTTGCATGTTCTGTTGATTGGATTGTGCTTGGTTTTGCGCTTGTTTGTAATTGTTAAGATTGTTTTTTGTCATGGATTTTCACCTCCGTAACCACTATGATGCACAATGGCTACAATATTATTCGGAGGAATTTATTGCATTTTATTTTGCGCTTCATTCCAAATTTTCATCATGGGAACGGCTTTCGGTAGCCTTTCCACTTGCTCAGATGAAAAGAACTCAAATCCTTCTGGAGCACGTTCATCTGTTACAGCTACATGACTCGTTATAGTCCAAGTCAAATGAGAAAAAATATGTTTGAAATCGAGCAGATGTCTGACACGCTCAACCGTCATTCCATAATTATCCTTCATTAAAACTTCAATATCATTCCTGACGTCTTCAATCATTAAGAATTCCCACATATTCGCAAGTAACCCTGTTGCAGGTCTTTGTTTCATCAGCCATTCACCTTGCAAATTACGGATAACACACACTTGCATCGGAATTGTCTTCATCTTCATTTTTTTGGATTTTAACGGAAGTTCACGCTGTCGACCTTCATGGAAAGCTTCACAAAAATCACGAACTGGACAAAGTAGACACTTAGGATTAGGTGTACATATTGTCGCGCCAAGTTCCATCAACCCTTGATTGAATGACGACGGATCATCTTCGTCAATCAAATCCATAATGACTGTTTCAAAAATCTTTTTTGTTTTAGGAATTGCAATATCCTCTTCAATAAGCAATAACCTTGAAATTACACGCATAACATTCCCGTCGACTGCATGTTCCGGTACACCAAATGCAATACTGAGAACAGCGCCGGCGGTATAAGGCCCAACGCCTTTCAATTTAGATATTTCCTGCCGTGTATCCGGAATTTCACTTCCATACATTTCAACTACTTCTCTCACACCTGCCTGCAAATTCCGGCCACGCGAATAGTATCCGAGACCTTCCCACATCTTAAGTACATCTTCCTCTTTTGCTTGAGCTAAATCAGTAAGAGTCGGGAATTTGCTAATGAATCTTTCGTAATAAGGGATGACTGTATCGACACGTGTTTGTTGCAGCATGACTTCTGATACCCAGATATGATAAGGATTTGACGTTCGCCTCCAAGGCAGATCTCTTTTTTCGCGTAAATACCATTCGATTAAAGCTTTCCTGAATTCTTCTTTATGATCAATTAATTGCATGTTTACCTCCATATTGCATATGCTTTTCGTTAACGGAAAAAAGGGTATATACTAATCATACAATACTATTCTCCGGTCCATCACTATATTTCAAGCCAATAAAGGAGTGATTATTTGGATACAGGAACACATATTGTCATGGGTGCCGCTATTTGCGGATTAGCTATGGCAGACCCCGTAGTTGCCACAGATTCTGTCACAATGACAGCTGTCTATATCGGTATCGTATCCGGTTCACTGATACCTGATGTCGATACAGTCCTGAAATTGAGAAATAATGCAGTCTATATAAGCAATCATAGAGGAATTACCCATTCTGTGCCTGCAGTCATGCTTTGGCCACTCGTCTTGGCTACTTTATTGTCGTTGCTTTTTCCTGCCTCGGAATTTTTTCATGTGTGGGCGTGGACCTTTCTTGCAGTATTCATCCATGTGTTTGTAGATATATTTAATTCGTATGGTACACAAGCTCTAAGGCCATTTTCGAATAAATGGGTGGCGATTGGAGTCATTAACACGTTTGACCCAATTATTTTCGCACTTCATATAATAGGGATCGCCTTATGGATATTCGGAATGGAACCAGTCCCTACTTTCATGGTCATGTATATGATTATCTTCTTCTACTATCTATTGCGGTTCGCTGTAAAAGCAGCTGTCAAAAATGCAGTGAAAAACACCGTACCTGATGCCGAACATATATTTATCGCCCCGACGATGAATTTCTTCCAATGGAGAGTAGCTGCATCCAATGAAAATTGTCATTACGTAGGCAGGGCCTATGGACGATCGGTAAATATTTACGACAAGTTCGAACGGGAAAAGATGCCTGAATCCCCATATATAGATGTTGCTATGAAAGATAAGAACATCGAAGCATTTGTTTCATTTTCACCTATTTACAGATGGTCTGTGTCGCATATCGGTGATTTATACGAACTGCGTTTAATTGACTTACGTTATCGAAGTAAAGATTATTACCCGTTCGTTGCAGTGGCGCACGTCAATGAAGAGATGGAAGTAATCAATTCATATACTGGATGGATATTCTCTGAAGATAAGTTACGCAAAAAACTCAAATTCGTTCCAAACTCTTAACGCGAACAGACAAAAGCTTGTCCAACTTCCATTTTAGGATACCGGACAAGCTTTTCTTCATATAACTAGATGGGTGGATTTCACTTTCCCGTTTTGACAGGTTGCAACATGGCAATCGGTAAAGCTTCTTCTGCACGGTTGCCGCCTAAACGGTACCCCCATGCAAATCGGCCTTTTAAGTAATCCACTTGGAAGAAGACCCCTTCATCGCCGTCAATCCGGTACATTTCTCCAGGAACGATTGTAGCGGGGTCAATCATATAAGATTTCGCCATTAAAGCTTTTCGCTGATAAACGGCGAATTCATTAATCATTCCCATCTGTTCGGCTTTGCGTGCCTTCTCCATCAATCTGCCGATTTCAGAGCGTAATTCATGTTCATTCATATCACTATATTTTTTTTCATTCTCCATCGTCTTCGTTCTCCTTTTTTTCAATGAATAAGGCGATTTTCTCTAATGGTATACCTTTTTGATACATCGCCTGTTTGACCCGATTTCTTAATTGATAGCCTGTATGTTTAGATGCATAACGACGCCAAGCTTTTTCCCCGACAGAAACAGTTATATCATCCCATTCATCTTCTTCACGTTCGAAATCGATTTCTTCAAGCACACTATTAATTAATCCAAAATTATATCCTTTTCTCGCTAATGCATTTTGAATTCTTTGTTTTAACTGAGCAGGTGGAATGGAGCGGTTCGACCTAGCCGCCTTTTCAGCAAGCTTTTTGGCAACGGAAAATTGTTCTTCTTCGGAATATTGTTCTAGCACTTGTTCCTGCAACTCCTTTCCGACACCTTTTTTCATCAATTCCTGTTTAATTGCTTTTGGACCTTTTCCTAATGTGTTTTTTTGCGTAAGCATAACTGCTTCTGAAAATGCTTCATCATCAAGGAAACCAAGACGTTTCAGTTTAACAATCGCTTCAAGCACAACCGCTTCACCATATTCGAGATCCAACAGCTTTTTCTTCACTTCGGATTCGCTGCGCATTTTAAACGACAGGAAATGCAGGGCTCGGTTGAACGCCTTAGCGATCTGGTCTTCGTATGTAATCTCGTCCATCGTCCATTCGTCAAGTTGCATTCCTTTCGTCATGCCGAACTTTACTAAAATAGATTCATGAACACTAAAAGAATACTTTTCATCTAAATATATATTATAACGTTCGCTATCACGCTTTTGTTGTGTTATTTTCGTTATAACAGACAATGACGTCGACCTCCCCTTTTTATAAGTATACATGTTCTATTCCTGGAGGTCAGCTTATCGGTTTACAAGTATATGGAGGTGTTCTTATTGAGGATCGTAATCGCTGGAGGTTCGGGATTCGTTGGACAAGAAATCACCAAATTGTTACTGGATGAAGGACATGAAGTAATTATCCTCTCACGCAAGCAGAGAGTGAACGAATCAGGCATACAGTACGTAACATGGCTAACAGATGGCGCTTCACCTGAATCTGAGATCGGTGATGCCGATGCATTTATTAATCTAGCTGGTGTTTCCATTAATGACGGTCGCTGGACTGAGGAGCATCAGAAAAAAATTTATGACAGCCGAATGATTGCAACAGATGAGTTGCTACGTATCATTTCAAAACTTCCCGTAAAACCTCATGTATTCCTTAATGCAAGCGCAGTAGGTATTTATCCAACATCGGAAACGATCATCTATACGGAAAAATCTGATGAAGTGGATGACGGTATTTTAGGAATTACTGTACGTGACTGGGAACAAAAAGCTTCTACATTAAAGGACTTTGGTATACGCGTCGCATATATGCGATTTGGACTTGTTCTCGGAAAAGACGAAGGTGCACTACCGCTTATGGTTCTGCCTTATAAATTTTTCGCGGGTGGAAAAGTGGGATCGGGTAAACAATGGGTTTCTTGGGTGCATGTGAAAGACGTTGGGCGTGCAGCCATCCATCTATTGAACGATGAAAAAACGCAAGGGCCTTTCAATATTACAGCGCCTTTTCCAGTAAGGATGAGCGAATTCGGCAAAACGATCGCGTATACATTACACCGGCCAAATCTGTTTCCAGTTCCAGCTGTTCTTATGAAAGTAGCTTTAGGTAAAAAAAGCAAGCTAGTGTTGGAAGGTCAATTCGTCTCGTCCGATAAGCTTATCGCTAGTGGATTTGAATTTAAATATCCTACGTTAGCTGCCGCTTTAGATGATTTACTGAACTGACGTGTATACAATCCTCTCCTTTACACATCCTACGCAAAAAGGAGAGGTGTATAAACATGGTTGAAGAACATGGTCCAGGTATATTAATGGCTGCTTTCATAATTGTAGTAGGTTTACTGATGAATCCGTTCTCTGCACAAGCCGAAGAGTTTCACTGGGGATTCAAGAAAGCCGTGAACGGAACACCACCGAATGCAGGTGCAGCACTCGAGTCAATGCTTGAACAGTATGGCGCTATTTACAAAGGTAAACCAGATGAAAAAGTAGCGTATATCACTTTTGATAATGGTTACGAGAATGGTTATACAGAAGCCATCTTAAAAGCTTTAAAGGATGAAGAAGTGCCAGCCACTTTCTTTTTGACAGGACACTATTTAAAGAGTGCTGCTCCTCTTGTTAAGCAAATGATCAAAGAGGGTCATGGAATTGGAAACCATTCATATGGACATCCGAATATGGCTAATTTGACCGAAGCAGGCATGGAATCCGAATGGAAAAAATTCGATGAACTGCTCTTTAAAACGACCGGACAAGAACGGACAATCTATACGCGCCCTCCTGAAGGCATTTTCAATGATGCCGTTTTGAACAAAGGAAATGAGCTCGGCTATCGTCATATATTTTGGTCGGTCGCCTTCATTGACTGGCATGCAGACAAACCTCGTGGCCGTGATTATGCATATAACGAATTGATGAACCAACTTCACCCAGGGGCAGTCATCCTAATGCACACCGTATCCTCCGATAATGCAGAAGCGTTGCCAGATTTCATACGTGATGCCAAAAAAGCCGGCTATGAATTTCGCTCACTAGATGACCTTGTCATGGAATATGAAAATGTCAATTCTGCAATACGCTAATTATTCCAAGCATAATTTTAATAACCTCTTTGTTACTCATGTATACTAACCAAAACAAGGAGGGTGTATAATATGAAATTTGAAATGACAGAGAACGGATTCCAAACTGAAACTTCTTATGGTACTTTACAAATATCCGGTAATGATGAATTCGGCTTTAGACCCTATCAATTACTCATATCTTCAATCGCAGTCTGTAGCGGCGGTGTCATGCGTAAAATCCTTGAGAGGAAACGTATACCTGCGGATAATATTACGATTGATGTAAAAGAAGTGTATCGCAATGAAGAGAAGGCAAATCGCGTGGAGAAGATCCATTTGCACTTCATCATCGAGGGTATTGAGCTCGATAACGAAAAGATGGATAAAATTATGGAAGTAACAGACAATAACTGTTCAATGCTCCAATCTGTCAAAGATTCCATCGAAGTCGTAAAGTCATATGAATTTGTAAAATGATAAAAGCCCAGTCCATATCTGAATTCAGATTACGGCTGGGCTTTTACATATGAATGGAACCTTCACTTTCATTTTGCATATAATTCGTAGGCGCTCAGCGGCTATCGCCGGCAAACGTACACGGATCCCCTCCTTCAAATAGTAGGATTCGATTCGTCTCTACTCTACAGCCTCCTTCTCTAGTTGAGATTATATGTATCATATCACGTATTTTATCTATTGTAAACATTTTGTTAAGAAGAATCTTCTATCTATTGAAACTACAAGATCACTCATTGAAATAAAACCGTATTTCATATACGATTACTATGATGAAAAGAGGTGTATGTCTTGGAAAAACAGCAAAACAACGGACATGTGGACGAGTTGAAAAACCGCCTGCATCAATTTTTGGAAAAACTCGATTCAATTGAACCTGAAACAACAGACGTAAATGATATTGATCAACTGATCAGCATCATTGATGAGTTGGAAAACCAGATGAATAAACTTAAAACAGATAAATGATCCTACAGGGGGAAATTAGATTGTACATAGAAAATTTAGAGAAAAGCATGTATGACCTCATTTGTGAGACATCAACAAATTTGCCGAAAGATGTGCGACGTGCGGTAACTGCAGCGAGAGCGAATGAGGATGCTGGTACACGTGCAGCAATGAGTCTCGATACAATCGCTAAGAATATTAATATGGCTGATGACAAATTGTCCCCGATTTGCCAAGATACTGGATTGCCTACGTTTAAAATTAAAACACCAATCGGCGTTAATCAGCTTGAAATTAAAGCAGCGATCAAACGCGCCATGGTACAGGCAACAAAAGACGGTAAGCTTAGACCGAACTCCGTTGATTCTCTTACAGGTGAAAATAGCGGAACGAATCTAGGCATCGGACTTCCTGTCGTGAAATTTGAACAATGGGAACAGGACCACATTGAAGTGAAGCTGATTCTTAAAGGCGGCGGCTGCGAAAACAAGAATATCCAATATAGCCTTCCTACGGAACTTGATGGATTAGGAAGAGCTGGCCGCGATTTAGATGGAATTCGTAAATGTATTCTCCACTCTGTCTATCAAGCACAAGGACAAGGATGCTCAGCAGGTTTTATCGGTGTTGGAATCGGTGGCGACCGTGCATCAGGATACGAACTCGCAAAAGAACAGCTTTTCCGTGAAGTGTATGATCATAATCCTAATGAAGAGCTTGCAAGATTAGAAGAGTATATTTTAAAAAGTGCGAACCAGTTAGGTATTGGAACTATGGGTTTTGGTGGCGAAGTCACTTTGCTCGGCTGTAAAATTGGCGTAATGGATCGAATCCCAGCAAGTTTCTACGTTTCCGTCGCCTACAATTGCTGGGCTTATCGTAGAATGGCAGTAGATGTTGACGCTATATCTGGTGAAGTGCAGAATTGGCATTATAATGAAGGTGAAAAACTTTCTTTCCATGAGAATGAGTCGGAAGACAAAAGCCAACAGGCAACACGGACAGTCGAACTAACTGCCCCAATATCTGAAGAACAGATTCGCGAGCTTAAAGTCGGCGATGTCGTCAAAATCAGTGGTCGCATGTATACAGGACGAGATGCAATTCATAAGTATCTATCTGAAAATGATTCCCCTGTCGATTTAGACGGCCATATCATTTATCACTGTGGGCCAGTCGTTCTGAAAAACGAAGACGGATCGTACGAAATTAAAGCTGCAGGACCGACAACTTCAATTCGTGAAGAGCCTTATCAAGGTGACATTATGAAGAAGTTTGGTGTAAGGGCTGTAATAGGTAAAGGCGGCATGGGACCTAAGACACTTGCTGCGCTTAAAGATCATGGTGGCGTCTATTTAAACGCCATCGGTGGAGCGGCTCAATACTATGCAGATTGCATTAAGGAAGTTGAGGGTGTCGATCTATTGCAATTCGGTATACCTGAAGCGATGTGGCATTTACGAGTAGAAGGATTTACAGCAGTTGTAACAATGGATTCCCATGGTAATAGCTTGCATGCTGATGTGGATAAAACATCTTTGGAAAAGCTATCACAATTTAAAGAGAAAGTTTTCAACTAATATATGACTGCCGCAGTACTAATGTAAAACCATTAGTACTGTGGCTTTTTTCATTTATAAGAAGACTAGTAAACTTTTCACTACTACTTCCTTTGACCACATGTTATACTCTTAATTATAATGATTATAATATCAAAATGATTATCATTGATTCTCAATAAGGTTTAAATATCAATGTAAATCAGGTTTTTATTTATAATGAAAATAGATGAAGATGATAGTCATTCTCAATTAGGAGGTTATTAAATGACAACAGAAACTAGAGAGGAACGAAACACACCCGCAGGTTGGACTGCTCATCTGGAATTAGTTGCAGCCATTTTGTCAGGTGTTTTAATCTTGATAGCTTGGCTAATCGGCAAGAGCGGAGATGAAACGCTATCCATCACTTTTTACATAATTGCATTTTTAATTGGTGGGTTCGCAAAAGCAAAGGAAGGCATCGAGGAAACAATTGCAGAAAAACAATTGAATGTAGAGATGCTTATGGTATTCGCTGCAATCGGTTCAGCCATTATCGGTTATTGGGCAGAGGGCGCTATTCTTATTTTCATCTTTGCAATTAGTGGAGCACTGGAAACATATACATTAAACAAGAGTCATAAGGAAATTTCCGCACTTATGGAAATGCAACCAGAAGAAGCTTGGCTACTGCAAGAAGACGGTTCAACTGTCAGTGTGTCCATCTCTTCCCTGTCTGTCGGTGCTAAACTTGTTGTAAAACCAGGTGAACGGATTCCTGTAGACGGAGAAATTATTCAAGGAACCACTTCTATTGACATGTCTGCCATCAACGGTGAATCTGTTCCTGTAACACGTGGGGTATCCGATGAATTGTTTGCAGGAACGATGAATATAAGCGGTGCCATTCAGATGGAAATGACAAAACCAAGTACTGATACGTTATTTCAAAAGATTATTACTCTTGTTCAAAATGCACAAAATGAAACGTCACCTTCACAACAGTTTATTGAGAAGTTTGAAGGTACGTATGTAAAAATTGTATTGTTCACCGTTTTTATCATGATGTTTTTGCCTCATTTCATCTTTGATTGGGATTGGACTACAACATTTTATCGAGCCATTGTTTTATTAGTTGTCGCTTCCCCATGCGCACTTGTTGCATCTATCATGCCTGCTACTTTGGCTGCTGTGTCTAACGGTGCTAAACGCGGGATTCTGTTTAAAGGCGGTGTCCACCTTGAGGAATTGGGCTCACTAAAAGCAATTGCATTCGATAAAACAGGAACACTGACGACAGGAAAACCTGTTGTAACGGACTTTCATGTCCGAAAAGGCGCAGATTCTGAAAAGACGTTATCAATTTTATCAAGCATTGAAGCGCAATCTAATCATCCACTCGCTACTGCAATTGTTGCATACGCGGAAGGCCAAGGCGTTATTACTAGAGAAAGCCCTCAAATAGAAGATGTACCAGGCTATGGCCTTCGTGCAACAGTGGAGAACAAAGAAATACTCGTCGGTAATCCAAGGTTTGTCGGCGAAACTGAAACCGCTGATTTTCATGATGGAATTATTGACAAACTCTACGGAGAAGGTAAAACAGTTGTTTTCATGAAAGATGATTTAGGTATAGTTGCGACAATTGCGTTAAAAGATACGTTAAGACCTGAAGCGATTCAGGCAATTAAAGATTTAAGTGCGTTAGGCATCCAATCTATTATGTTAACCGGTGACAATGAGCAAACTGCAAACGCCATTGCTACAGAAGCTGGTCTCGACAGGTATGTCTCTGAATGTCTACCCGAAATGAAAGTAAATCATCTGAAGGAATTGCTAAAAGAATACGGAGCAGTAGGTATGGTAGGAGACGGTATTAATGACGCCCCTGCCCTAGCAACCGCCACTTCCGGTATTGCTATGGGAGAAGGAACGGATGTAGCGCTTGAAACGGCAGATGTCATCCTTATGCAAAATGATTTGACACGCATTTCCTATGCGGTGAAAGTTTCAAAGAAAATGCAGCGAATCATTAAGCAGAATGTGTTCTTTTCTGTTGCTGTTATCGCGGTTCTCATCATTTCAAACTTCATGCAAGTTGTAGATTTGCCGCTTGGCGTAATTGGTCATGAAGGAAGTACGATTCTTGTCATTTTAAACGGATTGCGTCTGTTGAATAAAGTAAGCTAAATAAAAAATGAGCAATGCATGTCAGACGACAGCATTGCTCATTTTTTTCGCTTTCTTTGCTTGTGCACGGTCTTCCATAACTGCATTTAACAACCCGCCAAGCAGGAGTATAATAGCTGACAAGTATAACCACATCATAAGGACTATGATCGCTCCAATACTTCCATAAGTAGCTGAATAACTTGCAAAGTTTCCTACATAGAATGCGAATGCCAACGACGTAAGTATCCATCCTGTAGCAGCAAATATCGCACCTGGAATCGCACTGATGAAATGGATCTTTTTATTCGGTACTATCCAGTAAAGTGTAACAAAAACCATGAAGATGAGAATTGGTGGTAAAATCAATCGTATTTTCGACCATAACTTCAAAAATCCTTCTTCCATTCCAAAATACGAAAATGCCAATGAACCGATTTGTTCACCAAACACCGGCAATAGAAGCATTACGATTAACACACCAATTAGTGCTACCGTGAAAATAACAGACATCCCTCTTGCAACTAAAAATGGTCTGGATTCTTCTACATAATAAGATTGATTTAATCCTTTTATGATTGCATTCATCCCTTTAGAAGCCGACCAAATAGTTGCCAACGCACCAATAGAGAGCAAACCGCCATTTCTGTTTTTCAATATATCCGCTAATGTATCACGCAAAAGCGTATAGACACCTTCTGGGGCATAGTCGCGTATTAACAGAAAAATTTGGTTTTGATCAATATTTAAAAAAGGCAATAATGTCATTAAGAAGATTAGTAGAGGAAATAGCGACAACAGGAAAAAGAAGGCTAATTGAGAGCCTAGTCCTGTAATATCAACATTTTTGAGTCTCACTAGTAGTTCTTTCCAGAAGCCATTCGTCGTCGTAACGTCGAATTTGTCTATCTCCCCTTCTTTAACGTCATCGATAAAGCCCATAATCTTAGAATTATTCATGAAGCTGCTTATTTTCTTCAGTTTTGTGTTGTCTTCTTCTTTTGGAGTTGACGGCTCGCGTGTTTTCACATTTGACTCACTCCTTTTTGAGCTCATAACTTTTTTGGTTCATTTTTTACAAGCGGGTCTTTTACAAGGTCCTTGTACTCTTCTTTTGATTCAACAAATGCTTCTTTTGTTTCGGAAACAAGTTCTTTCACTTGTGGAGTAAGTGTTTTTAATTCTTGAACTTGAGTTTTTATATATGCTGCATCACCTGAAAATTGTTCATAGATGGAGACATACTTGTCCTTCGTATTTTGTAATTTAAGTTTTAGTTCTTCCGGGTTTCTTGAATAGAAGCCAATCTGTTTCGTCATTCTGTTAGACGTGTCCAAAACATGACTGCGAGTACTCTTATCAAGCATGCTGACCGCCGCACCTGCCAACGCTCCTGTTATAATAAATAAACTGAATTTGCTCTTACCCACTAAAAATCCCCTCCTATGGTATCTAAATATGCATATATCATTATACCCCTAGTTTAGAAAAACAAACAATCTTGTCGAAAATTGAAAATAGTACTTGACTAATTTGTCTAAGTTTCGGAATATTAGTAATAACAACTATTCATAGTTAACTATAGGAGGGATTTCGGAGAGAGAATTACTAACTAGAGATTGGATGAATCTAGCAGTGTAGATAAACGAGGGGGCTATGGAATGGAGAAAACAATGGAAAAGGTATTGGAATTTTTAAACACGGCAAGTAATTTTATTTGGGGACCGCCATTACTCATCCTTTTAGTAGGAACAGGGATATTTTTAACAATTAGGCTTGGAGTCATACAACTTCGATTATTACCATATTCTCTTAAACAGGTATTTTCCCGTAAGCATAATAAAAAATCTGAAGGTGACATTACTCAATTCCAGGCGTTGATGACTGCAATGGCAGCAACAGTAGGTGTCGGAAATATTGTCGGTGTCGCTACCGCCGTTGTTATGGGTGGTCCTGGAGCAATCTTCTGGATGTGGATTGCTGGCTTTTTCGGAATGGCTACAAAGTATGGTGAAGCGATACTCGCTGTCAAATACCGTGTGAAAGATTCCAAAGGTCGTATGGCTGGAGGGCCAATGTATTACTTGGAACATGGTCTAAAGCAAAAATGGCTTGGCGTGTTATTTGCGATTTTCGGTGCCCTTGCTGCATTCGGTATCGGTAACGGAACACAATCTAAAGCTGTTGCAGAAGCTTTGTATAATACGTTTAACGTACCAAACTGGATTTCGGGCATTGGTTTATTAATTTTCGGTGCACTCGTCATCCTTGGCGGAATCAAATCAATTGGTCGCGTTACAGCTTTCTTTGTTCCGATCATGGCCTTATTCTATTTTATCGCTGGTGCAGTTGTTATGGTCATGAATTTCAATCTGGTCCCTGGAGCTTTTGCACTTATTTTCAGCGATGCTTTCACTGGACAAGCCGTAGCTGGTGGAGCTATCGGGGCAGTTATCCGTTTCGGTGTTGCTCGTGGACTGTTCTCAAACGAAGCAGGGCTTGGTTCAGCACCGATTGCCGCTGCTGCTGCAAAGACGGATATGCCTGGTCGCCAGGCACTCATTTCCATGACTCAAGTGTTGTTTGATACATTAATCATTTGTTCAATTACAGGGGTTACAATCGTCATGTCTGGTCAATGGAAAGACGATAGCATCGGTTCTGGAGCATTAACTTCTGCAGCATTTGGGCATTTCCTCGGTGGAGCAGGTCCAATTGTTGTCACTATCGGTCTCGTGTTCTTTGCAACTTCTACGATTTTAGGATGGAGTTATTATGGAGAAAAATGCTTCCAATACTTATTCCCAAAAGAAGGAGCAGTTCTAGCATACCGCATTGCTTTCGTTGCCTTTATCATGGTAGGAGCAGTCGTATCGCTCGATGTTGTGTGGACACTTGCAGATGTATTGAACGGATTGATGGCTATTCCGAACTTAATTGGTCTTCTTGGATTGTCTGGTGTCATTGTATTAGAGACAAAGCGGTTCAAAAAGAAAATCGAAGAAGAGAAAGAAGCAGAAAAGCTTGGACGTTCAACATCTGTTGACAGCGCGTCAAAATAATGTGATGATTAGTCCGATGCTAGATGAAGGGCGGACAATAGAATGGATTTATCACAACCAACAACTGAAAATGTAACGTATATGATTGAAAAGATTAAAGACAAGCTAAGAATGGTCAACGTAGATGCAATGAGACCAGAAAGCTTCAACACTGAGAAGTATGAAGACCTCGTGTACATGTATGAGATGGTTATGAAGAGGGAAACAATCACTCCAAACGAAATGCAAGCCATCGCTGCAGAACTTGGATCACTACGTAAATGACCGATAGCCGGATCGACAGAATCACTGTCGGTCCGGCTATTTCTTATTTCAAACTAGATTAGCAAAAGAGACTGGGACATTACTAATAAGTCCGTTCCCCTGCGGTCCACTCCCGAATTCCATCAGAATACGTATTTGAAAAAGCAGTAAACAGGAAAAATGCATGAAGACAATGATGTCATTCATGCATTTTCACGTTTATTTCCCAGCCTCTTTTATTATTTTTCTACGGCAGTCCCGTCTTTTAGCACGAGCGGCTGAATAAGCACTTCCACGCGGCGATTTTTACTTCTGCCTTCAGCTGTATCATTAGAAGCTACGGGATGATGTTCTCCATATCCTTTGACGCTAAAAAGTTGCGGATTCAATTCATTGTTTCCTACGATGATCTTTAAGAAGTTAATGGCGCGCATCATACTCAGTTCCCAGTTATCGGCAAACTCCCGGCTACTGATTGGGATGTTATCCGTATGCCCCGTTATGACTATTTGACGCGGTTTTTCAAATACTAACAGTTTGGAAATATCTTTTGCGAGATTCAAGTATTGCGGTTTAATTGAAGCTCTTCCAGTTTCAAAAAGTATATTGTCACGGATAGAAATCAAAAGACCTTCTTCAGTTAACTTCGTTTGAAATTGATTTTCCAATTCATGTACAGCAATATATTCATCTAATCTATCTTGTATGGCACTAAGC
Source organism: Sporosarcina quadrami (assembly GCF_014836615.1). GTDB lineage: Bacteria > Bacillota > Bacilli > Bacillales_A > Planococcaceae > Sporosarcina > Sporosarcina quadrami. Next base: position 22,563 of record NZ_JACSQN010000015.1, read on the forward strand.
GATTGCTGATCTTCCAAATAAGAAGTGTTTTCATCAAACTCTCCAGTTGCATTGGAATTCTGAGGTACAATGGCTTCTGTGGGCGAAGCGCTATCCATTACACCTGTTCCTCCATCGAATATCTGGTTAAACACTGAAGACATCTGTTTAAATTTCGCTTCATCAATCGTACTAGAAGCAAATAGGACGATGAACAACGCTAGAAGCAATGTCAACAAATCGGCGTATGGTAGGAGCCAGGATTCATTAACCTCGCTAGCTTCAATGTGTTTTTTCTTACGTCTCTTCGACAACCTGGCCCGCCTCCTTCTCGCCCGGTGCTTTCGCAGCGAGCTTTCGACGTTCTTCCATAGACAGATAGGATGCTAATTTCTGTTCGATCACTCGTGGTGCTTCTCCTTCAAGTACTGAGAGGATCCCTTCTATCATCATCATCTTCTGACGCACTTCTTCTCTTGATTTCCGTTGAAGTTTATTTGCAAATGGATGCCAGAGAACGTACCCCGTGAATATTCCGAGCAACGTAGCGATGAAAGCGGCAGATATTGCATGTCCAAGCGCATCAATATTATTCATATCCTGTAATGCGGCGATAAGCCCTACTACCGCTCCTAGTACTCCTAAAGTCGGTGCGTACGTTCCAGCTTGGGAGAATATTTGTGCTCCTCCAGCATGTCGCTGCTCCATAGCCTCTACTTCTTCTGACAACACATCGCGTATATAATCTGCATTTTGTCCATCAATTGCAAGCCCAAGACCATTCTTCAAAAATGGATCGGTAACTTCATCGGCTTTTGCTTCTAACGATAAAAGCCCTTCTCGTCTAGCAATATCAGCCCAGCTAGAAAAAATCCTTATGAGATCAGCATCTGATGTCGATTTTTGTTCTTTGAAAATGACACCGAACAGTTTTGGTACCCTTTGAATCTCTTTCATCGGAAAAGCGATAACTACAGACGCAATCGTTCCCAAAATTATAATAAGCAATGCAGCCACGTTAAATAGTTTGTCGGGTGTTACACCTTTCATTGTCATACCAACAAACAATGCAACAAAACCAGTTATTAATCCGAATACGGTTGATTTATCCACATTAGTACCTCCAAGTTTTCCACTCTACTTCTTCTTATTTCGACATAAACCATGTAATCTTTAGACTTACTTCATAATTTATAAAGAATAATTCATGGATTTTAGGTATTTTATTCTTTGCCTGTTTCAACTGTCTAGAGTAGTATGAATACATACACATATAGGGGGTAATATTATGACGAATTTTGAGCAGAATCTTGAAAACTATGCTGACCTCATTGTTAAGGTCGGTGCTAATATCCAGAAAGACCAAATCCTTTTCATTAGCGCTTCTATTGAAACCGCAGAGCTTGTACGTAAAGTAGCTGACAAAGCTTATCAAGCAGGTGCTAAGCAAGTTATCGTAGATTGGGCTGATGATGCATTAACTAGACTGCGCTATGAAAAAGCGCCGGCTAATTCTTTCTCTGATTTCCCAGAGTGGAAAGTGATGGAACGCGAGAAGTTGGCTGAAGGCGGAGCAGCATTCGTCAGCGTCGTTTCACAAAGTCCTGATTTGTTGAATGGTATTGATTCATCTCGTATTGCAGCTGCACAAAAAGCATCTGGACAGGCATTGAGCAATTATCGTAAAATGTTGCAAGCTGACCGATTCAGTTGGTGCGTAGTTGCAGCTCCTTCTCAAAGCTGGGCTGCGAAGATGTTCCCAGAATTGACTGCAGAAGAACAAGTTAAAGCATTATGGGATGCAATCTTCAAAGCAGTCCGTGCAGATCAGGATAATCCTGTAGAAGCATGGAAAACGTTAGATAAAACGTTAAACGAGAAAGCCGATTACCTTAACGAGAAGGCTTATACAAAATTACACTATGTCGCTCCTGGAACGGACTTGACGATAGAATTGCCGAAAGGCCATATATGGGCTGGCGGAGGAAGCGTCAACGTGGACGGTAACACTTTCATGGCTAACATGCCAACTGAAGAAGTATTTACAGTTCCGCATAAGTCCGGTGTAAACGGATATGTAAAAAATACTAAACCTTTAAGCTATGGCGGAAATATCATTGATGATTTCACTATCACGTTTAAAGACGGTGCAATTACGGAAGTGACAGCAAGTCAAGGCGAAGAAGTACTGAAGCAATTGGTTGATACAGATGAAGGCTCCAAACACTTAGGAGAAGTAGCACTAGTACCAAATGCTTCACCGATTTCAGAGTCTGGATTACTATTTTATAACACTCTTTTCGATGAAAATGCATCGAATCATTTGGCAATCGGCAGCGCATATTCTTTCTGTCTAGAAGGCGGTAAAACGATGTCCACTGAGGAACTTGAAAAACATGGTCTTAATCAAAGTATCACACACGTAGACTTCATGATTGGTTCTGCTGAAATGGATATAGATGGTGTTTTAGAAGATGGAACGGTTGAACCTGTATTCCGAAAGGGAAATTGGGCCTTCTGATTTTAGACACATTTCATAAAAACATTTCAAAGGGCTCTTTAATTATTACTGTTTTATAGTATAATGGGTTTATAGTAAATAACGATTGTAGAGAGGGGTCTCATAATGGGCTTAATGTTCACTACAGTAATTGGATACTCGGTTGTCCTATTGCTTGCCGCTTTATTCACAATGCATTTTCTAGGCAAGGCACTTGATTCTTCCGATGCGGAAAAAATCGATCCGAAGCCAGAAGTAAAATAAAAAAGAGCTGCCACTTGGCAGCTCTTTTGTTTTTCTGTAAACTTATCTAAACTAGATAATGGAGGTAAACATATGACGATTTTATCTGAAATCATTGAGTATAATAAAACTTTTGTGGAAGAGAAACAATTCGAAGCATATGCTACAACCAAATTCCCTGACAAACGCATTGTCATCTTAACTTGTATGGATACAAGACTAACTGAACTCTTACCAAAAGCAATGAATTTGCGCAACGGTGATGCAAAGATCATTAAAAGTGCTGGCGCTATCGTGACTCATCCTTTCGGCGGTATTATGCGGAGCATCATTGTCGCTGTATATGAATTACAGGCTGATGAAGTCTACATAATCGGTCATTATGATTGCGGTATGAGCTCTATCGACACAGATAACATTATTGGTCATATGGTAGAGCGCGGTGTCGACAAAGAGCTCTTTTCCACACTGAAATACTCAGGTATCGATATGAAAGATTGGTTACGTGGATTTAATGACGTTACTGATAGTGTTAAAAGTAGTGTCGATTTAGTTCGCAATCATCCACTGATGGATCAAAGTGTTCCTATTCATGGATTAGTCGCTCACCCTGATACTGGGGCATTAGATATCATTGTCGACGGTTATAAGCATGCCAACACAAAGTGACAGCACATTTCCCGGGAAATAGACAAAAACCGATTCTCCTATTGGAAGAATCGGTTTTTAATTGTTACTGCTATTTTCCGCCAAGCGGCCTTACCCTTTCAATAATCATCGGCAAGAACAGCATACATAAAATGATCTTCCCATTTCCCATTAATGTAAAGTAATTTTCTTAGCAATCCTTCACGAACAAACTCCGCGTTTTCCAACACTTTCACGGATCCAATATTTCTTGGTGAAACAAAAGCTTCAACACGGTGTAATGAAACTTTTTCAATCGCGAATTGAGTTACAATTTTCACCGCTTCAGTTGCTAGCCCCCTACCCGTTTCACGCTGATCGATTGAGTAACCGACAAATCCGCTTGAGAACGGGAGCCTTTTTATACTATATAGTGAAATATGACCAATTAACCTGCTTGTTTCAGCATCAAATATACCGAAATTATATTCTCGACGGTCTCTCATTTGATAAATGGATTCCCTTATTTTGTTACGTTGCACAGAAACCGTATAATAACTCGACTCATGACGCGGCTCAAAAACTGTCCAGTAATCCTTGTTGGCAATGAGTAGTTCCGTAAAGATGCCTGCGTCCTCTTCTGTCAGTATACGTAAATAACAAGTTCGCCCTTCAAGCAGAATCAATTCTTTTTCACCTTTCCTCGGAAGCTATTATCATAAACTCTTCTACATCTTTAACACACAATTTGACACCCTTCGCCCAGAAGTCTTCTTTTGTAATATCTTCTCCAAGATGTTTCATTGCAAGATCTTCCACTGACATAATTGCAGTGTCTCTTAAAAGTGCAATGTATTTCTCTTCAAACCCTTCGCCTTCTTCCAGCGCCTTTGCATAAATGCTCAAAGAGAACAAATATCCGAATGTATACGGGAAGTTGTAGAATGGCACTCCAGTTATATAAAAGTGAAGTTTGGAAGCCCAGAAATGAGGTTGTACTGTTTCAAGCGCTCCACCGTATGCTTCTTGTTGAGCTTCTTCCATCAATTCGTTTAATCGAGAAGCCGATACGACTCCCTCTTTTCGCTCTTCGTAAAAACGTGTCTCAAACAAAAAGCGTGAATGTATATTCATGAAGAATGCCACACTGCGTTGGATTTTATCCTCAAGTAACGCAAGTTTTTCATCTTCTGATTTAGCAGCTTTAACTGACGCATCCGCAACAATCATCTCTGCAAATGTTGAAGCCGTTTCAGCGACTCCCATTGCATATTGACGATTTAAATATGGCACAGGACGAAGCGCGTAGGAATGGAATGCATGACCTAATTCATGCGCTAATGTCGCAACGTTAGATGTGGAACCACTAAACGTCATGAAAATACGTGATTCTTCTGAAGCAGGCATACCTGTACAGAATCCGCCAGGACGTTTGTTAGGACGATCTTCAGCCTCAATCCATTCGTTTTCGAAAGCTCTTCTTGAAAAGGCCTCCAGTTCAGGACCGAACTTACCGAAATGTTCAAGAATGAATTCTGCTCCTTCTTGATAAGTAACGTTTTTCGTTGAAGATGATACAGGAGCATCCAAGTCATACCAATTCATCTTGTCAGTCCCAAGCATTTCAGCTTTGCGGTTCAAGTATTGAACGAACGGTTCTTTGTTAGCACTAATTGCATTCCACATTGCATCCAACGTATTCTGGCTCATACGATTACGCATAAGTGGCTCTTTTAATACCGAATCCCATCCACGCTTTTTGTAGACAGCTAGACGGAAACCGGCCAAGTGATTCAGCGTAGCTGCAAAGAACTCTTCTTTTTCTTTCCATGCAGTTTCGAGCTTTTCAAATACTTCTTTTCGCACGGCTGGATCTTCATGAGAAGTTAAATTATTCGCTTGACCGACAGAAAGCTTTTTCGTTTCGCCATCAATCGTCATTTCAATTTCAATTTCACCTACAAGGCGGTCGTAAAGCTGTCCCCAACTTTGATAACCATCCACACTAAGCGCAGTAATTAGACTCTCTTCTTTTTCAGATAGTTTCTGTTCTACGTCTTCACGCCATTCATTAAGCACAAATGCAAACTGCTTCAATTGATCTGTTTTAAGAAGTTCTTCCCATACGTCTTTTTCCGCTTTTGTAATTGTTTGCTGCAATTTCAGCATGACAGTAGAGAATCGCGCGCTAATACTGCTTACTTCCGATTGAAGCAACAATGCTTTTTTATCTTTTGTATCAGCAGCAATAAAGCAGCCAATTGTTGCACCTGCTTCACGTAAGTTCAGTGCTGTTGCTGTAATTTTTTCGATCATCTCATAAACTTTATCCGCATCATCAACTTGTTGTGGTGTTTCCAATGTATCAACATCAGTTTCCAATTTAGCAATTTCATCTTTTACTTGATCTAAATGATTTCGTAATTCAGATGATTCACTTCCCCCTTTGAAAAACACATCCAGATTCCAAACCTCAGAGTACTTTGTAGTAGTCATTATTAATCCCCCTTGTCATATTGAATATTCTTATAAAAAGTCTTTTTCATTATACCATGAATCTTCGGCATACGAAATAATCGATTTGTGACGGAAACTTCATACTTTCATTCGCAGAAGGTTCCAATCCTATGTATACTGTTCTGAGGGAGGATTTATTATGTCTAGAATTATCCTGATGACCCTTTCATTGATTGCGGTCATCGTATTGCATATAGCAGCATTTTTCTTCACTTTGAATGAACATTCTACATTAGAGATTGCCAATCGTTTACCTGTCCCATTCATCCCGGCAAACTATGTTTTTGCTATTTGGTTATTAATTTTCATTTCCTTGTTTATATGGATTATCAATTTCAATAAAAGAATAAAACTAATGGGTGCGAAAAACTTAAATCGAATTACAATCCTGTTCATCTTTAGTTGTACTCTTTCTATTGCGTGGCTATTTTCTTGGCATTTCGGAATTTATAATTGGGCAATAATCTTTGAAGTTTTACTTCTCATTGTCTTATTCGCTTGTTATACAACATTTCCTAAACGTCTTAATGAGCTTTCTGGAAGAATCCCTTTCAGTCTTCTTATTGGTTGGTCATTTTTTATCATCCTCTCGACGACAAGCTATTCTCTGATGTTCCATGAATGGTCGGGGTTCGGTTTGAGTGATCCGTCGTGGACAGTTTTTTATATGACATTATGTACAGCGTTCGCTTTGCACTTTATGTATCATTATAGGGACTTTGTCATTAATCTTCTGTATGTGTGGATTTTTGTAGGGATAGCTATAAAAAATGGAACTGAGGAATTATTCATATCAGCTGCCGCAATTTTTCTTGCTGCATTGATTGTTGCCTGTATGTTTATATTTTGGAAAAAAGGAATAGAAAAATTAAGAGCAGTGGCATGATTTCATGCCCTGCTCTTTTTCATTAAATACTATTTGGTTTAAAGTTTATGGTTAAGGGAATTCTAGTAATTCTATACATTAATATGCGCGTTTAAGAAGTCTTGGAGCAGTTGTAAACAACAGAACTGCAACTATGGCACATAAAATAATTGAAGGAATCATGTATGACGCATTATAGACTAGCGAATACAGCCAAACCGGCTGGTCGCCTGCAAATTCTGCAAAGAAGACGATTCCACCAATATAATGGACTAAGAAACGGAGCAGTCCGCCGAATACTGTTCCTACGACAATGGCTTTTGCCATCGATTTCTTATTATTCGTCTTTCTGCTATTCATCAGCCAAACGACCGTCACTGCAGAAAGGCCAACAACTGTATACGCAACAAAATAATCGAGTGCTGCCTGATAGACGTTGAGGATATATGCGCCCGAAACGATCTTCAGTAATCCAGTGATGAATCCGGTAAGCATTCCTCCGGCAATACCCCACCTGTACGCCATTAGGATAATCGGTAACATGACAAGCGTTATAGATCCACCTTGTGGCATTTCAAACAATGTGAGCTTATCAAGAATGAATGACAAAGCTCCTAAAATAGCGACTTCCAGCAAAAATTGCAAACGTTTACGATCCAAATAAAACTCCTCCTCTTGTGTTGTCGGAGGGATACGGGAAGAAGAATAAGATTGTGTGTCTGTAAAGATCCCAACATGGATATAGTATCTTTTATACAGATTTCGATGTTCAAAGAACAAGTCCACATATACTTAGACAAATAAAAAACGACGTCTCGGATAGAACCGAGACATCGATAGCTGTCAGTTTCCATCCACATCCCTACGCAAGTATGAACTTACAGGTTCGAAGGGTCAGGATATATATCCTATCTCAGCCAAAACGGCTCCCCTTGTGGTCGTGTAATTCAATTGTCGTTTCAATTGTATATGGTACAGTACATATAAGCAAGGCGATTCTAGTAAATGCTCATAATAAACGGGAGGTCCCTATGTCAAACAATAAAATCTTATCTGCCATCTGCTATTTCAGTATATTCTTTTCACCGTTATTATTACCTGCGATTGTATTTTTCGTGACTGATGATTATGAAGTGAAAAGTCATGCAAAAAAATCATTGATATCACATTTGGCACCTATCATATTGCTAATCGTCGGATTTGTGCTCTTCTGGTTTTCCATGGTTTCATTTGAAACGAGAATGACGACATTTGCAACAGGAGGATTTGACTTCTGGGCATTTGCTCCACTAATTTTCATGGCGCTGTATGGTCTGCTATTTTTGATTGTCGTTATCTGGAACGTCTACCAAGGGGTGAAAGTTCTGAAGTGAAACCAATTTGCATCTGTGAGCCTGCACACTTATTCATACAAACAATTATGATATAATTATATGGAAAAGAACGCATCGAGAAGGAGCTTGTAAATAATGATTGTAAAAAACAACGAAGAAATTGAAGCGTTGAAAAAAATTGGACGCATCGTCGCTGAAATCCGGGAAGCAATGAAAGACGCAACTGTTCCGGGGATGACGACGAAGGAACTTGATGAACTTGGTGGGAGATTGTTTGCTGAGCGTGGAGCTGTATCAGCGCCTATCGACCAGTATGATTTCCCTGGATATACATGCATCAGTGTGAATCATGAAGTTGCACATGGAATTCCAGGTTCACTGGTCATCAAAGATGGCGACCTCGTAAATATTGACGTGTCAGGCTCAATTGATGGATTCTTTGCTGATACAGGTATTTCTTTTGTCGTCGGAACAAGTGACGAAAAGAAACAGCAGTTATGCGATGTAGCTAAAATGGCATTTGATCGTGCGATGACAAAAGTTAAAGCTGGATCTAAATTAAACCAGATCGGTAAAGCTGTCGAACGTGTCGCAAACGATAACGGCCTGAAAGTCATTCGGAACTTGACTGGACACGGGATTGGAACTTCTTTGCATGAGGAACCTCAACATATCCTGAACTATTATGACGCTTGGGATAAAACACTTATGGTGGACGGAATGGTATTGGCCGTTGAACCGTTCATTTCGGAAAAAGCTGAAAACATCATCGAACTTGGTGACGGTTGGACGTTCGTCACGCCTGACAAATCTTTAGTAGCGCAAATCGAACATACGATTATCGTCACAAAAGACGAACCAATCATACTGACACAACTATAATGAAAAAGGCAAGCGCATCCGAAAATCGGTGACGCTTGCCTTTTCTTTATTTCTTCTTCGGCTTTTTCGGCTTTTTCGGCTTTTTCGTTTCTGTTTTCTCGCCGACCGTCTTCGAATTACCTTCTGTCAGTTTGCCTTTATACCATATTTTTTGAACAGGCTTGAACTGCTTGGAAAGCTTTTTGTATGTCCGTTCTTCAGGATAGGAAAGCAATGTCAACACTTCACCATCTTCACCTGCACGACCTGTCCTTCCAGAGCGGTGCAAATACTGTTCAATTGTATGAGGGACGTCGACATGGATAACATGCGTCAAACCTTGTATATCCAGACCTCTCGCAGCCAAATCCGTGGCAATTAATATTCTTATATCGCCTTTACGGAATTTATCCAACGTATCCTGTCGTTCGAATTTTGTCATCGATGAATACAACACAGCAATAGGTGCTTCATTGTATTGTAATTTCATTTCCTTCATTCTTAACTGATCGACGTTATTCATGAATGCGAGCGCATGAATGGATGGCAAATGTGCGAGCCCACGCAACAGATTCGTTTTATCTCGTGCTTCTGTTTTTACGAAGGAGTGTACAATTGTACCTGATGCAGGCATGTCTTCAAGCGATACTTGCAAACGAATAGGATCATTCATAAGTTTCTCCGCGACCAGTTCGATTTCCTCCGTTATTGTTGCAGAAACGACTGCAACTTGTCGGTCCTCATGTGAAGATTCTATCAAGTTCTTAACAATTACACGATGCTCCCTTGCTAACAACTGATCACCTTCGTCGAGGATAATGTATCGGATGTCATGCATTTTAAGCTTTTTCGACTTTACAAGTTCTAGTAAGCGGCCAGGAGTTCCTACGACAATAGTAGGCTTCTTTTTAAGCTTCTCAAGTTGGCGTTGCATATTAGCTCCGCCAATTAATTGAGCAACAGTAACGTCAGTACCTTCAACCCATTCACGCACCACGTTGACGATTTGCATCGACAATTCTTGAGATGGTGCTACAATCAGTGCTTGAGTCTGTTGCTTCTTACCATCTACCTGTTGCAATATCGGCAAGACATAAGCTAAAGTTTTCCCTGTACCTGTCGGAGATTCTGCAACGACATCCTTGCCGTCAAGCATTTCAGGAATCATTTGGGACTGAATTGGTGTTTCACTTTCAAATTTCCATTTATTCTTAAATACTTCGTCCATTTTTTCCAAGAAGGACATTCTCATCCCCGCTTTCAACTGTTCATTCTTTTATAATGGACTTGATTGGCTCTGATTTCAACTACTTTCATTAATATGGTCGTTTTCTCGCCTTCGTTTTTTGTTCAAACGCATACGCAAATCCGATTAATTCGGGTTCAGAAAACGCTTTACCGCAAAAAGTGATTCCGAATGGTTCGCCGGTTTCAGAAAATGATGCAGGAACCGTGACAGCAGGACGACCCGCTGCTGCGCTGAAGCTGCAACCATGATCTTGTGGAAATACAAGTGCGTCAATCTGATGTTCGCTGAATGCTTTATCAAGTGCGATTTCACCGGCGAGGTGGTGATTGCGTAGCAAAGCGTCAATATACTCAGGCTCTGTCAACGTTCCACTCGTCCGCTCCACTTTTTCCAGCATCACTTGACCAAAGGCAAGTGTTTCATCAGGATGTTCATTATTAAAACGTATGACATCTGCGAGAGTTCGAATTGTGTTTGATGAAGATGTTTTTGCCAAGTATTCATTAAGCGCCACTTTAAATTCATATAGCAATACATCATATCCCAAGTCATTTTCCATCGTTCCAAGGTCAATGTCATCGATGACTTGTGCCCCGAGTCTCTCAATATTCTTTAATGCTTCTTCAAAAAGGGTTTTCCGTTCGGTTGAAACTTCCCTTTCAAAAATCTTTCTAGCAACTCCTATTCTTTTACCTATTAACGAACTACTATCTAGCATCGTTAACCAGTCAATCCCTTCAAAATGCCTTGCCCCGTAGGTAACTGGGTCATTCTCATCTACTCCGACCATAACTTCGAAAGTTAAAGTTGCGTCTTCTACAGATCTTGCCATTGGCCCAGGTGTATCTTGTGTAAATGACAACGGAATAATTCCTGTCCTGCTGATCGCCCCTACTGTCGGTTTAATGCCGACGAGTGAATTTTGTGCACACGGATTAATGATTGAACCGCTCGTTTCGGTCCCTATCGAAACCGCGCACATATTCGCAGCAACTGCAGCTGCAGAACCAGAGCTCGATCCACCGACATCAAACAGTCCATAAGGATTATTCACTTGGCCACCACGGGAACTCCAGCCGTTTTTCATTTTGTCGGACATGAAATTTGCCCACTCCGTCATATTCGTTTTTCCAAGGATTACAGCTCCAGCATCACGCAATTTTTTTACGAGATAAGCATCCTTTTTAGCATGATGATTTTTCATTGCAAGAGAACCACATGTTGTATGCAAACTGTCTGCAGTGTCCATATTATCTTTCAACAATACAGGAATTCCATGCAAAAAAGACCGTACGTTTCCAGTACGGCGTTCTTCATCAAGTGCTCGGGCAATTTGAAGAGCACGTCCATTCACTTCTAAAACAGCATTTATATTGCCATTCTTTTCTTCGATCATCCGCAAATACATGATGACCAACTGTTCGGAGGTTATGTCTCCAACTTCCATCTTTTCTTGCATGTTGCGGATAGTCGCTTCTTCAAGCCATCCTTTTTGAAGTTCCTCCAAACTTTCCTTCACATGAATCCCCCCAAACGTAAGGTGTTAGTTAGTCTTTGTCGTATAGTGCTTCATTAATTCATAAAACGATAACTCATATAGTTGCTTGCCATTAATTTTAAATATACCGTTTGTGACGAGTCTATCTATAATCTTAGACCGTTTAGAATCGAGTTGTGGATGTTCAATTTTTCTCATGATGTTTTCCTCCTACTAGCTTATACTCATCTATTCCTCTTTAGTCTAAGTGATAAACCAATAAGCCGATTGTTAATGATTCTTATCCTTATCTAATACAAGAACACACCCCTTCAATTTCCTGCGAAGGGGTGTGTATTTCACCAGTTGCTATTTTTATATTTTTTATAATAATTGACCTGCCTTAAGAACAAATAGAGCTTTCTTTTAAAGCTTCGATCTTTCTTGTAGAAGAGCGGGTTGGCGTACTTGCCTGCTTTTAGTAGCTTTCTAACGTCTTTGTTCACTTGTTTATTGCTGACAAATTTCTTCAGTACGGTTTTTGGGACTACTGTAAACAAGAAATCCTCTTTAAGTAGTGTGAGCGGTTTTTCAGTATCGTAAATAAGATCATCAACAAAGTTTTTCGCCAAGTTATGACCGCAAGAAGTGATGTAGTAGCTCGAACGGCCTTGCCGGATATTCACTTCGAACACCTTGAACTTCCCATCCCTATGATCATACTTTAAATCGAAATTCGCATAGCCTACATAATGTAATGCCTCCAAGAAACCTTTCAATTTCAGCATCATCTCTTCGTTGTATCGCGTTATAACCGCTGTATAATTACCAATAGCGGTAACAGTATGCTCTTGTAAAACAACTTGTCCAAACGTGATCAGCTCAGTATTCCCTTTGCTATTAACATAGAATACAGAGTCCCACATATATGTATCATCACCTGGTATGAAATCCTGAATAATCAAGTCATCTTCATAGCCGCTATTCTTAATCGTAGTAATCACTTGTTGAATTTCATCATACGAGTTAACCTTATAAACTTTTTGCATGCCTTCAAACGGATTTTTATAATACTGGACACCGTTACTCGGTTTAATAATTACCGGAAACATCACTTCATCCATGAATTTCGCGTCTGTAGCGCAAGAATGGAAATAAGTTGCTGGTGCATCGATACCGTGTTCCGCACATAATGCGTAGAAATTCTTTTTTAACAATAAATTGTTCATCAGTTCTTCATCAATATAGCTGAAAACAAAGTCGTCTTTTAATTCTTCCCGGTTTTCAATAATTAAACGGACGTATAAATCATTCGTACCGACAAGGAGTAATTTCTTATCCTTCATTTTATACTTTTTGGCTACTTCTTTTAAAAATCTCGGGAATACATCTTTCTCACCTAGTTTCGGGTTCAATTCGATAGCTCCCGGAATCGTACTTAATGATGTAAATGATAACGGTTCCTTTCCAACGAGAATAGGGTGGATTCCATATTCTTCATGGAAAGAGATCGCCATATTGTAGGCGTTAATATCAGTTCCGATAATAATCGGGATGAACGGATGATTTGTCATAGTGTCCTCCAACATATTTTTCTATATCTAAGTGTAGAGTTCCTTTTTTTCCTTGTCAATAAACCTGAAGGCATAAGTTCTGTCACTTATGCGTTAACTTTCATTGTCGATTTGATGGACAGACGAACAAAAATCCCCTCATCAAAATGATGAGAGGAGATGATTAGTATAGTAGCCAATCATTTTTTACCGTATTGTGCGCGCTTTGCTTCCCCGATTGCTTTGCCCGCTTCGGACTGTTGTTGACCATATTCTCTGTTTTGGTCTGATTTCTGTTGACCCATCTGTTTTTTCTCGTCAATCAACTTCTGTGCTTCTTCTTCATTTCCTGCACGTTTTGCTTCACCGATAGCTTTACCTTTGTCGGCCATTTCTTTGCCATATTCTTTGTTTTGATCTGCTTTTTGTTGACCAATCTGTTTTTTCTCATCAATCAACTTCTGTGCTTCTTTTTCATTTCCTGCACGCTTTGCTTCCCCGATCGCTTTACCTTTGTCAGCCATTTCTTTACCAAAATCTTTGTTCTGCTGTTTTTTGTCTTGTACTAGTTCTTTCTTTTTAAGTAATAACTCATTCACTTTCTCAAATTCGCCAGCACGTTTCGCTTCCCCGATCGCTTTGCTTAACTCGGAAATCTCCACACCCATTTTTTTCGCAATTTCTTTTTTCTCTTTGATTAACTCCTGCTTCTTCACTTGTAATTCCTTATGATCAGGAATCGCGATTGCATCCACTTTCAACATCGCTTCTTTTTTAGCCATTTCCAACTCTGCGGCTGCCGCAACAGGATCTTTATCAACCACTACTTTATCTGCAATTACTTCCGTATGTACTGTTACATTACCGCTCTCAGAAATACGTTTGAAAAATGCTACTGCATGCGCTCGCGTTAACGAATCTGTTGCTCCAAATTTTTCGACAAGCGTTTCACCTTTAGGATTACTCCCTTTCGTTACACCTTTGTCGAATAAATAGGTTACCGCCTCTTCCAAATCAGATGTGTCAGCTTGTAAATAAGCAAACACTTGAGCAATCAAACCACGATTAACTGGATTCTTCCTGAAATCCTTATCATCATAGCCTAACAAAGGGACTTTAAAATGTGCCAATCCTTCATATTTTTGATCTGCCCATCGCTTCGCATCATTATTTGCACTCGTGTCAACTTCATCTTGAAGTTCTTTAAAAAAACGAGTTAACATTGTCGTGAATTGTTCTTCTGTCAACACATCATTCGGTTTAAATGTTCCATCTGGAAAGCCTTTGATTAAGCCAATTTCAGATGCCCACTCAATTGATTCTGCTGCCCAATAACCAGGTCGAATATCTTTGAAGTTTGATGCCTTTACTTCAACTTGATTCGTACTTGACGATTCAGCAGCGGATGCCAAAGTTGTGGTAGATCCTACAACAGTTGTAACAAGTAACCCTGATAACACAACTTTAGAAACGATAGATGTAGCTTGTTTGGATATTGATTTCCGCATACTTTTTCCCCCTAAATAATCATGAAGACTTATGTACATTTTTAACGATATATTACTTAAGTCCTTCTAAACATATTATACCTCTTTGAAAAGTATTGGTAACTTTTTCTTTCAAGAAAATAAAAAAAGCCAGAAAGTAACTACTCTCTGACCTGTCAGATTTAAATTTATTCTTGGACTAGGAATATTTGCTCATTATCCGGCCACTTTGAAAAGTCTGAAATAATTCCATCCACACCATATTTCTGTGCTTTGGCTACAAGCTTCTTGTCTTTTTTGGACCACACCAACACCTTGCTATCACGTCTATGAATATTATCAACCATTCTTTTATTCAAAAAAGAAACATTGAAGTTGATATACGATGCAAAAGAAGTGAGATCATCTAGCTTTCTTGACGACAACAGTGATTCGGCGGGACGTATTAAAACTGCCACTTCAAGACTCGGCAACAAGTTATGTATTTTCCTCATCGATTCCACATCAAACGATTGAATAATGATCGAACCTAAATCTTCATACTCATTTAATATTGAGACGACTTTCTCTTCTACACCCGGATAGGATGCGGGGTTTTTCAATTCTATTAATAAACCTACATGGTCATAAAACTCTTCTAGCAATTCATTCATCGTCATAATTGTTTCACCAGCAAACATATCACTATGATATGATCCCACATCGAGGTTTTTTAACTCTTCTAAAGTATATTCGCTAATGAGACCGCTTCCATTTGTTGTTCGGTCGACCTTTTCATCATGCATAATAACGAGTTCTCCGTCTTTAGAGACATGAACATCACATTCTAAATAATCGGCTTGAAGTTCAACGCCTTTTTGAAATGCGGCTCTAGTATTTTCCGGTGCAAAACTGGAAGCTCCCCTATGTGCAATACTGAGCAGATTAGGATTATGCACTTTCTTTGTTTGTCCATTATAACCAACTAACAACAGAAGACTTGCTGTAATTCCTAAAGCCCAGATAAGTTTTCGTTTCCGCATATACATCGCCCCACATCTCTCATCGAATTGCATAAATTCGAATTATCTTTTAATTATAATAACATAGAATGCTAGTCATGAATACCCTTTTTCGCAAATTTACTAATCTGATTTTCCTACTCAATTACTCTTGTCTATATTATACGTAAGCAAGCTTAAAAAAATGAATACATGGGGAAAAAGTTGCGACTAAACATAAGCCGCAACTTTTTTCTATTTAGTATTATTTTTCAACCAATCGTTGCCAAGTTTTTTCTTAGGGCCAGCTGGAGAGAGCCGTATGTGCTGATTCTTGAAAAATCCAATCCAAGTTGGACAGATGTCTGCGCAATCTCCGGACGTATCCCAGTCAAGGATGATTGGATGCCAAGCAAATCTAACATCTGTGTCATTTGATAAAGGTGATTTGCGACCATAGTATCTATTAGTGAAACACCGGATAAGTCAATGAACAGATGACTAATTCCAAGCTCCACACTTTTTTGTGGAACATAATCGGCAATAGACTGAACACGCGTTGTATCTATATCACCGATAATCGGTAACACTCCAATCGTTCCGTTTAATTTAATAATAGGCGCATTCAATTCTTCAATTAGCATCTGCTGCGCGCTTAGTCTTGTGTTCATGAGCTCATCGTATCTTTTCGAAAATTCAACCATCAACGCATCAAAAGCCATATGAATGGCAATGCCCCAGTTCAAAATATCCGTTCTGAGTACTTTTTCCCCGTTTTGCTCTACAAAATTTTCTATCCACGACCAGTAAGCTAGCCGTACTTTACCTAATGCTTCTTGCACTTCATATATAGGCGTTCTTGTATGTATTCGACTTTGTGCAACGAGCAACGCCCAATTTTTTTTGTTCTCTTCGAAGATTTCTTTATCTTCCAGAAGGCTACTTGCAATTGTCAAATTGGTTAATCGGTTCTGTTCACGTAAACTTTTTTCGGTTTTCTCTCCTGCTGATATGGAATACACAGATCCTTTCGTCTCAACACGAAGAGAAAGCCATTCTTCAGTAATATCATCAATGTGCTCCTGTAAGAATTCATATAGCATTTGGTTTATACCAACCATCAATATCCCTCCCGCAAACATTCTCAAATCTTACACATGATTGTAACATAAAAAAGATAAGTATCGGGCAACTATAGAAGATGCGCCCGATACTTATCAATTCAATTCAATACTTTGATTTTCACTTTTTTGACTCCCCATTGCATTGCATTTTCATAGGAGGGTATGAACACATCGATTTTATGGCCTTTAATAGCGCCTCCGACATCTCCAGCAATAGCTTCACCATATCCTTCAACCCATACACGTGTACCTAAAGGAATGACAGATGGGTCAACAGCAATGACTTTACGTTCCGGATTTGAACGCAAGTCAATTCCTGTGGCAGTTGTTCCTGAACATCCTTTGCAATAGGCAGTATATGCTGTAGCAGTTACTGTCATCTCCAGTCCAGATGAAGGAGGAGTGGAAACGACCGGTGCCGATACCGCTTTTTCTGATACTGTTTTTGTTATTGTTTCAGTTTCTTTAGCAACAGTTTCCTTTAATTCTTTTTCGGGTGATACTGAAGCGACTTTTACTGAATCTGAAATCTTTGCAGTAACAATGACATCCGACGCTTCACCTCCCTTTATGATTAATTCCTCCCCAGGGTGTATAAGATCATCTACTAAACCATTCCATGACTTCAATAGTTCTAAATCTATCCCGTGGTTCAAGGCAATTCTGAACAAGTTATCACCTTGTGACACAATATATCTTTGTTCCTCCGCCATTGACAATTCCAATGGTGGATAAAAAAGCGGTATACTTCCTGCTAACAGATGAAGGAATGGTACATCATCTCCATTCACTTCATTCTCCTCACTAGAAGGATAAAGAATTTTATACAGTTCTTCCATGCTACTATCATTTTGTTCATTAGCACTGACAACGTCCATTTCCATCATTACATTATAAGAGAATATCAGGATGGTTGTCAGTATGAGTATTTTCATTTTCATAAATCAGTAACGCTCCTCTCTTTAACTTCACACAGTTCTATCCAAAACCTTTTAAAATCAAACATAAGGTTTCAAAAAAGAGAGGAAAAGAGTTTCTATACTGTTTTGTCTGAACAGAATTGAAGATTACAATAATGTTTAATGTTATTGGATTTCGGGAAAATTAAAACAAACAGAGATTGAGGTGTAAGCAAATGAAAATTGGAAAACTAATTAAAACAGCAATTAAGTGGGCTCCAGTTGTTTATCCAATTGTGTATAAACTTATTTCCAGCAAAAACAAAAATAAAAGCCTTATCAAAAATGCTCGATAAAAGAAGATTGTCCATGTGGTCTTACACAACATGGACAATCTTCTTTTATGTGAATACATATAAATACGGCTTTCGAGAATCCTATCACTACAAAGGAGGACGAAACAATGCGCAATGGTAAAACTGAACAACCTAATCAGAAGCCTACTAAAACAGAACTTCAGTTTGTAGAGCATCCCGAGAAAATTGCTTCTGACGGACTAAGTTTGTTCGATATGCATGAAGATATGCAAACTGTCGATACAATTCATCTGGATGACATGAAAGAAGATCTCCGTAAAGAATTGGTTCATAAAAATCCTCGTTCGTAACGAAATTTATAAAAAGGAGCCAGCATTCATAAGCCGGTTCCTTTTTTGTATTTTCATGTTGGGAAATTTCTTCGCATCCTCTTTCCTATAATTTTCGTATACAAATCATATCCACTAATACCTAATAATAAAAATTTATAAAAAAGTAATATTCACAATTCAATTAAAAGTAGTCAGAAATATTCATTTTTAATTTCTAGTGGAATACGGAATTTAAAATAACAACATTCAAATGTCTTTCAAATCTATATGGAATAACGTTTCTATACTTTTTATTGACATTTTAAAGTTAGAGTGAAACTAAGTATTTATTCCTTGCAAGTAAGAATAGCAGTAGTTATAATTCATTATTTTTAAATTAGTTAGCTTATTCAATCTTTTTAAATACCTTTCTATATGTATACTAATAATAGACATCAAAGAGAATCCTGCAAATTCTTTCAGTAACCTCCAATACGTCCGCAGAAAGGAGAAGTGTGTTTTTTCTATTATACAATTCCGGAGGTTCTGACCAAAAAAGGGAGGAATGGTTTTGAAGAAAAGAAGAAGGTTACGATGGTTCAGCATTATCGCTTCATTCCTGATGGTATTTTCTTTGATCACCCCCGCCATGGCAGCAAAAACTTCAGTATTGAACAATAAGCTGAATCACTCACTACGAGATTCGAGTGAGTTGGCGCTCAATAAAATGAGCACTCAACTGTTGGAAAGTTTCAATGAAGATAGCATGGTTACGTTCTTAATCAAATTCAAAGAGAAAGCGGATACGGAAACGATTGCCGCTCAGGCAAAACAGCAGGCGGACCAGACAAATATGTCAGGGAAACAATCAATCATGCTGACACGATCCGCAGTCGTTTCGGAATTACGCGCAACTTCTCTTGAAACGCAACAAAATGTAACACAATATCTCGAACAACAAGTACAAGCTGGAAAAGCAAAAGATCTTACTTCATACTATATTGTCAATGGTATGGCAGTAACGGCTACTAAAGAGGTAGCAAAAGCTGTCGCCACTTTTGATGAAGTAGAAAAGATCCTTCCTAATGAAACACGTCAATTGTTTAAAACTACTGTAGAGGAAGTCGAATCTACACAATCTCATACTTCAAGCATTGAATGGAACGTTGATCGTGTCAATGCACCTCAAGCTTGGGAAATGGGAATCGACGGTTCAGGCACCGTTGTCGCTAGTATTGATACGGGCGTACAGTGGGACCATCCCGCACTAAAAAGTAAGTATAGAGGGTACAATGCATCTACTGGCGAAGTCAATCATGACTTTAACTGGTTTGATGCAACTGCCGGCAGGTCAACCCCCTATGATGATCAAGGGCATGGAACACACGTCACTGGCACAATGGTAGGTAGCGAGCCTGGCGGAAATAATCAAGTCGGTGTCGCACCAGGTGCAAAGTATATTGCAGTCAAAGCTTTCACTAGTCAAGGGGGCAGTGACCGGGATTTATTGGCAGCAGCTCAATGGATTTTAGCTCCAACAGACGCAAATGGAAATGCCCGTGTTGACTTGGCACCTGATGTTGTAAATAACTCTTGGGGCGGCGGTCCAGGTCTGGATGAATGGTACCGGGATGTTGTGAGAAACTGGCGTGCAGCAGAAATCTTCCCTGAATTCTCTGCAGGCAACATAACATTATCCAACCCTGGTGGTCCAGGATCTGTTGCTGCACCTGCGAACTATCCTGAATCTTTTGCAACAGGCTCAATTGACATTAATAACAAAGTAGCTAACTCCTCTCTACGTGGTCCATCTCCATATGGACTTATAAAACCGGATATTGCAGCACCAGGAGTGAATATCCGTTCATCTGTACCTGGAGGCGGCTATGAAGGAGGTTGGAGTGGAACTTCTATGGCTGGACCTGCAGTTTCTGGTGTAGCTGCAATGCTTCGACAAGTAAATGCTACTATGTCAGTAGAAGACATGGAACAAATACTTTTAGAAACAGCAAATCCTTTGACTGATAGCCAATATCCAACCGTTCCTAACCATGGATATGGTCATGGACTTGTAGATGCTTATGCAGCAGTATCCGCTATTGCAAGTGGGCTTGGTAAACTTGAAGGCCAAGTTACTAGGCAAGGTGATGATTCGGAACTACCGACATTCCAGCATACTGCTCCTGTTGAAACATACGCAGGAATGAATCTGGATTTATCAATCCAAGTGACTGATAATGTCAGCATCGCATCTGTAAACTTGAATTATTTGGATGAAAACGATCAATGGACTATGATGCAAGCAACACAAAAGTCCGGTGATTATACAGCAGGAGAATTTGGAGTTACAGTATCAGGCGACAAGATTACTGGATCTGAATTTATTTATAAATGGACAATCAATGATTTCGGAAATAATGAAGTAACAAGTCAAGAGTATTCAGTCGCTGTAAAGCCCGGAATATCAGTCGGGTATTTCGAAGACTTTGAACAATCTCCTATTGGATGGACATCTTTCGGGAATAAGAACAGCTGGGAGTGGGGAATTCCAACTTCTGGTCCAGGAAATGCAGCTTCAGGAGAGAAAGTATATGCAACAAATCTTTCAGGTAATTATGACAGTAGCATGAACGCTACACTCGTCATGCCACCGGTTGACCTACCTGAAGGTGAATCCTATTTACAGTTCAAACAATGGCATAACTTTGAGGAATCCCCTGCGGGCAGAGCTTGGGATTATGGACATGTGTTCATTTCAACGGATATGGAAGAATGGACGCAACTGCTCATGATTCAAGGAGCTTCAGGTGGTTGGATAGATGCAGAAGTAGATCTATCCGATTATAACGGACAACGTGTTTATATCGGTTTCAATGCATTTTCAGATGGTAGTGTCGTACGTGAAGGATGGTATATAGACGACGTTGCACTGAGTACAACTTCGCAAACAGGTGATGTTTCAATCGATCCTATCAAAGGAAAACTTGGAATTATGACTGAAAGCGGACTTGGGCAAGTCAAATCGATTAAAAAACCTGGTGCCGTAATTGAAAAAGGAAAAGATGCACTCGAAACTCCGATTGACCCTAAAACAATCAAACCGGCATTGCCGAAAAACGAATCAAGCACACCTCCATTTGCCGGTGACGGTAACGGTCCTGCTTTATTGCCACTTGGCGCTCAAGTAAGTATCCTTGAAACAGATCGTTCTGTGTATACGAACCCTGCAAATGGTAAATACACATTAACGCACGGTTCCGGTTCATTCACTGCAAAAGCAGAAGCTTACGGATACCAGTCCACAGAACAATCCGTAACAATCAATGCTGATGAAACAGCAATCGCCAATTTCACATTGCTAGAATTGGCGCAAGCTACAATTAGCGGTACAGTAACGGATCAGTCTACAGGCGATCCGATTGCAGGAGCAACATTGCTTCTATTGGAAGATGCAAACATCACGCCAGTAGAAACAGACAGCTCAGGACACTTTTCATTGACTGCATATGAAGGTGACTACACATTGAAAGTGATTGCTCGCGGATATAATAGCCAAGAGGCAGCCATTTCAATAGGTGGACAATCCACTTATGATTTCGCACTTGAACCATTCTTCACTTACCCTGGTGGTGAAATTGGTTACGATGATGGAACTGCTGAAAATGCACGAGCATTTTACGATGCAGGAAATGGTTGGGGTGTGAAGATGTCACTTCCTGAGGGTGATACTTCCGGAATTGTGACAGAAGGAATTTTCCGTTTCTGGAATACCGAATGGCCTGTTCCAGGTGGAACTGCTTTTGCAGTCGAAGTGTGGGATGCAAAAGGCCCTAATGGAACACCAGGACAAAAACTTGCAGGGCCGTTTGATGCTCAAGCGAAACGAAATAACGAATGGACAGTTGTCAATTTGTCTGATCACAATATTACGGTAGATGGTGATTTCTATATGGTCTATATCCAGTCTGTAGGTAATCCGAATGCTCCTGGACTTGCGACAGATGAAGATGGACCTAATGCAAAGAGAAGTTATCAGTACGTCAGCGGTGCTTGGACACCAGCTCCTGCTGAAGAAGGGAACTACATGATCCGGGCACGCGTGAATTATGAAGTATCGCAACCGGTCATCACTTCTCCGAAAGCAGATACAATCACGAATGATGAAAATGCAGTAATCGAAGGAAAAGCTTCACCGACAACTACAATCACATTGAATAACAATGGTGAAGAAGTTGATTCAGTCGTCGTTGGAAGCGAAGGAACATTCTCATTCCCGATTATACTGAATGAAGGCGATAATGAATTCACAGCGGTATCCTCTTTGGACGACCGTGTAACAGGAACATCCTCTCCAGTTAAGGTTGTATTGGATACGCTAAAACCTGAACTCACGATTACAAATCCAATTGATGGCGAAAAGACAAACCGTGAGTCGGTCACAGTAGAAGGTACAGTCATGGATGCGAATCTCGAGTCTGTTACCGTAAATGGACAAAAAGCTTCCATTGCAGAAGACGGTACCTATTCAAAACGAATCCTTCTTGATCCAGGCGTTAATGAGATAAAAGTGATAGCTAAAGACCTAGCAGGTAATAAGAAAACACTAAAAATCTCAATTACAGCTCAATATGTAGCACCTGAAATCACGAATCTGACACCTAAACAGGACGTCCATCTTGTAACAGGCAAATCGGTCAAATTCGAATTTGACAGTGCACCAGGATTAACAGCGAGCTATATCATTCACATGCCATTGACAAATGTCGATGGAGGCAATGATGTAACGAATGCCACTGAACTTCCAATGAGCGAAGTATCACCTGGACATTACGTTGGTTACTGGACTGTCCCACTTGGCGTTGTTGCTGACGGAGCCCGCGTTGAAGTGAAAGTTACTGATAACTTCGGGAATGCAGGCCGTAAGATTGCGGACGGAAAACTTTTCATTAATATCGGACCAAACATTAATGTGGACGAAGAAGGAGTTACAGAAGAAGGAGCTGGAGAAAGTTCGGAAGAAGATGGAGATGTTGAAACAGATGAGGCAACTGCGGTTGAGTAATCGGTAAACATTTTTCATTGAACAACAAGATCGCACATCATTTAAGGAAAAGCGGAAGGCATCCTAACCTTCTGCTTTTTCCTTTTTTCGCATAGACAATGTTTCAAACTTTTAGTATTCTATTTATAAGAGGTGAAAAATTTTGACATTACTATACTTAATTCCTTCAACTACTATTTGATAAAACAAATACTAGGAGGAATCGATTTGACAGAACAATCTTGGGTAGTTCCCTATTATCAGTTGCAATTTGAATTAATGGATTCACAAATAGAGTTTAAAATGGAAAAAGAGCTCGCTACACAAGTAGATGAAATCCACGAACAAGTCGGCAAGCTTTTTACGTCCATGCTCGATATCGGAGCAGGCAGTGGCATGTTGGCAAGAGCCATGTCAAGGCGCGGAACCCAAATGACTACCTTAGAGTTAGTTCCTGAGCTTGTCGACTATGCAAGATCAATTTCCGACAACTCAATAACGATACTATGTGGCGATTTTTACACGATTGAATTGGATCAGCAATTCGATGTTGTTAGTTATATGGATGGTTTTGGAGTTGGAGACGATATTGATCAATTGCATTTGCTCAAGCGTATATCAGGATGGCTGAAGGATGATAGCTGCGCTTTGATTGATATTTATAATCCCGTATATTGGCGCAAGATAAGTGGTCAAAAAATGCGATTCGACAAAGCGGAGAGAGAATATGGGTATGACGTAGATAATGAGCGCATGCTTGATACTTGGTGGCATCCGGAACAACCGGAAAATGCCCTGACCCAGTCACTTCGCTGTTATACAGTTGAAGAAATTAGCAAGTTATGCGAAGAAGCCGGCTTGAAGATCGAAGCAATTTTCCCAGGTGGAGCTATGGATTATGACGAATGGGTTTATTCCCCACTCGTTTCATTAAATGAATGTCTCTCGTATCGAATTAAAGTTAAGAAGTGAATTACCTTTAAATGAGATTTCAAAATAGCAGCGGCCTCCTGAATCCAGAAGGCAGCTGCTATTTTTTTCATTTACTTATAAAAGTTCTAACCTTTACAACACCCGTCCTGTCATCGCCCAGACAGAGACGGCGGTTTCGTCAGTATGGTTGAAAAACCGGTGCGGCGTCATGCTTTTGAATCGGATACTGTCGCCTTCATAGAGAATATGCTCATCCTCGCCAAGTACGATCGTCATTTCTCCATGCAATACATATCCGCATTCTTCACCTGAATGCTCAATTAGCTGCTGATCTTCTTGACCGGGCTCCAAGTGGATTTTAATCATTTCAATCGTACCTTCGTTGATTGGCGTCAGCAACTCGTATTTTGAATTCGATTGCGGAAAACTAATTGTTTTGCGTTCACCTTTTCGGACAAGTTGCAAAGCCTGTTCGTCCGTCCCGAGTAACGTAGATATCGAGACATCGAGTCCTTTACATAACTTATACAGCGTCGTCAGTGTCGGATCCGTATTTCTGCGTTCGATTTGACTGATCATACTGACACTTACTCCCGAACGATCGGATAGATCTTTTAATGACAAAGTCTGCTCAGTCCTCAATTTCTTTATCTTTTGTCCGTCAAACATATTACCAACCCCGTTTATACCTATAATTCTATCCATCATAACATAAGAAAACCTGGCAGTCCGAAAACCGCCAGGCACTTTCAATTAAAGCATCGTCGCAAACCACAAACCGAGTGTTGTTCCGATATAGTTACCGATAATGTACCCTAGCGTCCCTACGACTAATATAGGCCCTATCAGGTTTTTCCACCCTTTAGCGATAGCCATTGCAGCAGCTGTTGTCGGCCCACCGATATTAGCGTTACTAACGAGCAAAATTTCTTCAAGATTATATTTTAGCAACTTCCCTGCCGTCAACGAAACGATCATATTGACGATTACGATTACTGCAACGAACACTAACAGCAATGGTGCGTTTTGGATGATCATCGGAATGGATGCAGGAACACCGATGACTACGAAGAACAAGTAAATGAGGAACGTCCCGATTTCCTGGCTACCATTAATACTTTCAAAGTACCTTGGGAACAGTGCTAATGCAATGAATGTAATCGTCGTCAAAATCAGGTACTTATCTCCAAACAGGCCATTTAGCAAGTTAATGAAAAAGGACACGTCTTCACCGGAAGGAATAAGTCCGTCCAAAAATGCTGCCAATTTGAAAGCGATAATGACAAGGAAAAACGCTGTACCAACAGACAAAGCCATATCTTTCAATGAAATTTCTTTTCTTGCCCAGAAGCCTTCTGCCAAAGTCTTTCCGTCAGTGTTGCCTGCTACTGTTGCAGCTTCTACTTCCATCACATGAGGATGCTTGAAGCGTTTACGGAAAAACGACATCGCTGGAATTGTCATTAACACAACAAAATAGAGTGCCATCATTAGGTTATCCGCAACAATCGTTGACGACACCATCTCTCCTGGTGTTTCAAACTTACCGGCCATTGCCGCAAAGTTGACGCCGCCGCCTACATACGACGCACTCATCATGCCGCCGATTTTATCCAAGTACGGAATATGATCTTTTAGTAAGAAAAAACTAATGATTGTTCCGGCAACTGTACCAATTGAACTGATTAGGAAAATAATTAGCATCCGGCCACTTTCTTGCCAGATTTTCTTGAAGTTCACATGAAACAGCAATAATGGAATCGCTAGTGGAATGATAAATGCCCATATTGCATCATAAACCGGTGAATCTGTTGGAATGACGCCAGTATTTGATAAGATGATTGCCCCGATAAGCGCAATGATAGCGCCTGATATTTTACTTGCCCATGTAAAGCGTTGTTCCAAATAAATACTCACTGCCGCCCAGACGACAATGATTCCCCAAAGGGTGATCATATCATCCGCTTTGATTAACGTGTTTTCCATGTCTCTTCCCCCATTTTCATCCCTTTAATTGTTTGCTAATAAAATTAAATGCATTTGAAAAACTGATTTTTTCCAAGTCTGTCGATGAAAAACCTCTGTTCTTCATTTTTTCTAGCAAAGCCGGCACTTGTTCAACCCTCTCTAAGCCACAAGTTGCTCCACTAAAATCATCTCCTAAGTCATGCGGAGTCAGGAAATCCAGAAAATCGAAACCAAAACCAATATGTTCCGGGCCAACTACATTAGCCATATGCACTGCATGATCGATTAGACGGTCTGCACTCGGTTGGTTTTTATCGATAAATTCATTATGTGCATTCAGACCAATAAGGCCTCCTCTTGATGCAATTGCTCTCATTTGTTCATCTGTCAAATTGCGTTCATGGTCACAAATTGCTTTCGCATTACTATGGGACGCAATTATTGGCTGATCACTCATATTATAGAGATCCCAAAATGATTGTTCATCGAGATGTGAGGCATCCATTATCCAATGATGTGCGTTTGCGATTGTAGTCGCTTGCTTGCCAGTAACGGAAAGTCCCTTATGTATCGTTTCGTTATAAGCACCTGTTCCACTCGCCAAGAAATTATTTTCATTCCATGCATAGATCGCGTGCCTGATGTTTTTTTCATGCAATTCTTCGAAAGCGCTTTCAACGTTTTCATTGATCGAGTCCTTCCCCCACTCTTTCATAAACGTCATTCCTTCAAGACCTAGAATGATATTAACCTTAGCTGACTTCTGCGAATCTAAAAAATCACTAGCTGAAATGCATATATTCGCATGCTTAGATGTACTCAGATCCTCCATAACATACTGAAGTAACTGATTAAAACGGGCTAATGGATCTTTGCGAAATTCTGGTTCTACCCAAAATACACATATAACAGAGTCAATTAACCCTTTGCGCAATCTCGGATAATGTAGCCGATCAAACACATTCTTTTCACCATTACTTTTTCTGAAAGCAATATCGGTAAATAAATCCGAATGCAAATCAAATACTTTCAAATCCATCCCCCCCTCAAAAGTACATGTATTTTAATATATTATAATTTATCTTCTATATTGAAACAAGTAATATTTTAAATTCTTTCGACGTTTCATTCGGTTTGTTACAATTTCAAAACCCCCAAGCCTAGTAATTTCGGCTTGGGGGGCGTGATGTAATCTATTGATACAGTTACTTCTATCAATAAATTTTAGCGTACAATTTTCTTTCCCATTCATCAACTCGGTTATGATGTTGGTTCCATTCTTCATTCTTCACCTTGATGAATTCCTGCCAAATATCTCTTCCGATGCTTTCTGCCAGAATTGTATCTTTTGATAGATGCTCCAATGCTTCTTTCAAGTTGCGAGGTACCCATTCAATTCCTAAAGCTTCTAGCTCTTGATTGGATAATGTCCCTGCATCTTGTTCTAGAGGTACACCTGGATCCATCCGTTGTCTGACACCGTGTAATCCTGCCGCAACGAGCGCAGCGGAAAGGAGGTATGGGTTGCATGTCCCGTCAGCACCGCGGTATTCAAATCTTCTTTCCCTTCTCGGCTCAAGAACGCGAACCAAGACTGATCGGTTACCCGCCCCATAACAAATATGCGCAGGTGCCCATGATCCAGGAATCATCCGCTTATATGAATTCATTGTTGGTGCACCGATAGCTGATAATGCTTTACCGTGATGGAGAATCCCACCGATGAAGTGATAGGCTTTATCAGAAAGGTCGAGACCACGACTGTCATTCAAATCTTTGAATAAGTTTTGTTTTTCATCAAACATACTGATATGAATATGCAGTCCACTGCCAGGTAAGTTGTCGAATGGTTTTGGAGCAAGTGTACCTACCATACCCATGTCTCTCGCCAAATGCTTGAACAACTGTCGGAATGTCACTTGATCATCTGTCGCTTTCAGACATTGGTCATATTTTAAATTGATTTCAACTTGACCAGGACCGAATTCACTGGACATCTGTTCCGTCTCTAAACCCATTTCAGCCATCGACTCGATGAACTTTTGAACGAACTCTTCTTGTTCATCCAATCCATCAGACGAAAAGCAAGCACTGTTATCAGCAGGCACTAGATTCCCGTTTTCTTCTTTCAATAAATAGGCTTCTTGCTCATAAACCATGAACAATTTGCCGCCCATGATATCTTCCGCTTCCTTAAGCAACTTCTTCAATATGCTACGAGGACAGCCCGCCCAAGGATTACCGTTCTCATCAACTAAGTCGCAATACATTCTAGCTGTTTTTCTACGGTGCGGCAAAACGACGAATGTTTCCGGATCCGGCATAGCGAAAAAATCTCCACTATCGGTTCCATATAATGGATTAGGTACATACGTGTCAAACATCGTGAAATCCATAATAGCCGCACTGAAATTCACTCCACTCTCCATCGCGCCAGCGATAAATTCTTTGCGAATTGTACGTGCCCGGGTCACCCCTGCATAATCTAAAAACTCAATCCGTATATAGTCAATACCCTCTTCTTCAATCCTCTTTAACACATCTTCTTTCGTTGTCACCTTCTCCATGTCATACCCTCACATTCTTCAATAGACTAATTGCAAAGTTAACATACAATTCAACACCCGTAGCCAGTACTGCATCGTCGAAATGGAATTTCGGATGATGAAGGTCATAAGATATTTCATCCTCTTTTTTAATACCTAATCTGAAATATAAACTTGGTACAGATTCAGAGAAGTACCCAAAATCATCCGCACCCATTGAAGGAACCTTCAATTCAAAAACATTTTTTTCACCAAGTAATGCCTTTGCCATCTTTTCAAATTCATCTGAAATAAACTTATCATTTTCAATTGGTGGTGCACCTAATACAAATTCAACGTCAACTTTTGCTTCCCACAGACATTCTGCTGCGCGACATACCTTCTCCACTTCAGTCCGTAATTGTTCACGCACATCCGGTTGCAACGCACGAACAGTACCTTCTAATGTAACTGTATCTGCAACGACATTACTTGCTTCTCCGCCGGTAAATTTCCCGACATGGATAACCTTTGGAAGAACGGGGTTAAAGTTTTTAGCTGTGATTGACTGTAGATTTTGTATTAATTGCGCGCCAACCGTAATGGCATCAATGGCTTCGTGAGGGCGGGCACTATGTCCCCCTTTTCCTTTGATGACAATCTTAAAATCATCACATGAAGCCGTCATACTTCCCGCTTTTACACCTACCGAACCAAAAGGTAAATACGGCCATAGATGAAGGCCTACTACAGCTTCAATTTTCGGATCTTTCAACACACCTTTTTCAATAAGGGCAAGCGCAGCGCCATCAGCTTCTTCACCTGGTTGGAAAATACAACGTACAGTCCCGTAAAGCTCTTCCCGAATAGCATGCAATTCATGAACTGCACCGAGCAAAATCGAGGTATGGCCATCATGTCCACATGCATGCATGATAGACTCATATTTGGACTTGTATGGGACGTCCGATTCTTCCTGAATAGGCAATGCATCGATATCCGCTCTCAATCCGATTGCTGGACCTTCTTTAGATCCAATGATATCTACATATAAGCCCGTCTCCCCAATTTTCTTATACGGTATTTCCCACGCATCAAGAATTTTCGCAATATAACTTGAAGTATCATATTCCATAAAGGACAATTCAGGATGTTGATGTAAATGTCTACGTATTGCAATGATTTCTTTACTTATTTTAGCGTTTAACCGCTTGAACTCATTAGACATCGTTCATTTCACCTCTCTACTTACTTTCAGGTTTCTGTCTTTTAAAGGCAGATTTATTAAATATGGCGAACAAAGCAAAGAGTATTGCAAGCCATATGCCACCGCGCACTAATGTCATCAAGTCATTGACGAATGATCCGTAAAGCACAATCACAATTCCGATGAACCCTAAAATCGGAAATAGTGGGAAAAGAGGCTGTCTCCAGCGTAATTTGGCAATCTCGTCTTTATGCTTGAAGCGATAGATGACACTGGCAATCAGTGCAAGACTCCAAGAAAACAGCCATGCGACTACCAATTGGTTCGACAATTCGACGTAAATAAAATCAGGATTGAATTGTCCAATGAAAATTAAAAGAATCGTTGCCGCCCAAATAACGATAATCGCATTAACAGGAGCTAAAGTCTTCGGATGAATGGCACCGAGAAACTTCGGCAACATTCCTTCCCTCGCCTGTTGATAAAAAATCCTTGATGTCGCATATATCGTACCCATCAAAATTGTCGTAGCTGCCGCAATCCATGCTGCAGCATTCATAATGAACGCACCCGCGACACCAAATACCTTACCTGCCGCAACAGTAAAAGGCGAACTATCAATAGTCACATCAGTGTATGGAATGATACCCTGCAATACAAAATGAGCAAATGAGTAAATGGCTATGAACGTAATACTTGACCATATTAGTCCTCTTGGCAAATCACGTTCCGGATTAATCGCTTCAGCTCCCGCTGTCACTAACGTCAATGCACCAAGATAAGCGTATGTACCCATTGGGATAGCTCCGAAAAATCCATCCAAACCGTACGGCATAAATGGCGTAAAGTTATTCATATCCACATCTTTAAAGCCAACAATCGCAAATATGACCATTACACCGACTAACGACATTACAAGGTAAAGTTGAAGTCGAGCAGCGAACATTACTCCCGCCATATTGATAAGCGCAAAAATCGTAATAAAGAGTATCGCAAAAAACGCTGGCCACCAAGCTGCTGTTAAGCTTGGGAAGAACCACATTGTAATCTTTCCAAGCGCTAAACCAACACTACCGCCTGCAATAATCCAACCGATACCAAACGTTATTCCTGCTAAGAACCCCCAGGACTTACCCATGAAGCGTTCTACCCACATGGACATTGCCCCTGCATTCGGCATAGCAACCGCCATTTCCGTCAATGCAAGTATTAGAAATAGTTGGAACAAGCCTGCAATAATATACGATAAGATAGAACTCGGTCCTGCTACAGCAATCCCTTGTCCCATTAACAGAAAAATCCCATCTCCTACAACTGCTCCCACCCCAAGCGCCCAAATATGCCAGAACTTCAAAGTTCTTTTGGGTTGTAAATCAAGTTTAAAATCTTTCCCCATACATTCTCCCCCTGTCGATTAAACTGTGATGTTATATATTTTTTCGAAATTCCGATATAGAATCATTTCACCAATGAATTTCGCTTTTTCCGAGCTCATATAATCTTTTTTAACCCACTCATTCAATACCCGTTCGAAGCAGTCAATGAAAAGCTTTACACCCATCCAATTCATCTCTGGGACTGTGAAGGCATCTGACCCATACATGACTTTGTCAAATGGTGCGAGTTCAAGAACTTGTGAGATGATACGCTCGACACCATGACCAGAAAATGGGTTTTGTAACGAGATATCCATGTACACATTAGGCAAGATACTGACGATAAATGCCGCTTCCTCCATCCATGGATAACCTCCATGAACAAGGTGGACTTTTGTGTCCTTATACTTTTCTTTTCGTAACGTATCCAAAAGGAAACTCGGGCTCGCTTTTGTCATCACTACTTCTCCATCACCTATTCCTGTGTGGATATGCATAAATTTATCTGCTTCAGTACACGCTTCCATAGCAATATGGAAACAGTAATCCCGAAATGCCTTTGCCGGTACCCTCTCATCCCTTACAAACTTCTCGTAATCTTTTTCCGCGTCTTCTTTGTTCATATCGAAAACTTCCAGACCACTTCGATAGGCAATGATTGTTTTCAATCCGACAACCTGATCATCCTTCAAGTCATCTTGCAAGCGCTTTCTATATTGGTTAATAAAATCATCGAAGTTTAAATTTTTTGTAGCCAATGAAACCATAATCGGCTCAATCCGGCTGATTTCCCAAATACGTGCACCCGTCATTCCTTCAAATTCCGCATGGTCGACTGGTGGTTGAGGATAGCCAAAGTCCATAATAGCTCCAACTAAGTTGACATCCCGAAATAACTCTTTTGTATAAGCTGGGTAGTCTTCTGCTTTTTGATTTCGCACATTAACAATTGCTGTTAAATCCTCCTCACAGGAATAATACGTAGCCATATTCCGTAAAAGGATTTGAATCCACATATTTGAACCTGGATACGGTTGGTGCTTCTCAATTCCTTCTAAACTTGAAAACATCTCTGGAATGACAGACAAAGATAATTTTCTGAGGAAGCTAACTGGAGATTCCGGTGACTTGCTCTCTGTGAAAGGATGCGCATGCACATCAACGACTTTAACTCCTCTTAAACTCACATTTTCCATTAGTTCTCTCCCCTTCTTTGTAGCGATTGATGAGTACACAACCTCATCGACAACTATTTTGCGAAAAATATTTTTCATACTCAGGTTTTTTTCTCAATAAAAAATCATGGACAACTATGCACCAGAATATGATAGACTCAATTATATGATTTTTTAGATCTGCTTCAAGAAAGTGAAAATTATTTTTCAGAGGTGGTTGAAATTGAAACACACTAATAAGCTACATTTAGAAGAATTGACGCCCCTCCTATTCGAAGGGGTTATCATTACCGATGAAAAAGGTATTATCAGAACGATAAATAAATCCGTTCTCGATTTTTTTCCGAAGTTACATGTAAGCGGTCTCATTGGGAAACAAATAAAAGAATTAATTTCTTCGAAAGATTTGAAGTTATTTTACGATCACAAACAAGATATGCGGAACATCAATCTGACTATTGGAATGCACCATTTAATGGGTAATTTTCGTTTTAGTAATGAAGAAAATGTCTTCATCATTTTGAAAAACATAACCAATCTCCATCAACTTACAGCTGACTTGGGTATGGCGCAAAGGCAAATACGATTATTTCATAGCATTCTTGATCAAATTGACGATGGAATCTGTTTTGTAGATTCCAACCAAAAAATAGTCTTTTACAATAAAAAAATAGGTGAATTTGATACGAAAGAACCTTCAAGCATCCTTGGGGAGCAATACACGACAGTTTTTCCGGAAACCACATATACAAACGATCCATTACTCAATGCGTTAACAACGGAAAGAGTAATCATTCAGAATGAGTCATTTTTCTCGAGAAGTGGTAAAAAATATGATGTTAGAAAAGTGAACACACCTTTATTTTTGGGAAATCAAAAAATAGGTGCACTATCCACAGTAAAAGATTTATCTAATATGAGTGAGTTAGGGAATGCCATCTTCGAATTAAGTAAAGCTCCATATGAGCAAAATTCATCTTCGGTTGTTAGCACTATTGACGAAAAAAACAAGAGTACTGATTTTATTCATTGTACGAAATCAATGAAAAAGATTTTGCTAGATGCAGAGCGTGCTTCAAAATCATCTTCCAATATTCTAATTTATGGGGAAAGCGGTGTCGGCAAAAGACGACTAGTTAATACGATCACTGAAAAAAGCGGCGTGCTTTACACATTGCACTGCAGCTCACTGCCTACTCAATTTATTGAACAAATACTATTTGGCGATGAAAGGTCGAATGGTTTACTTGAACAAGTCAACGGTGAAACCATATTGTTGGATAAAATCAATTGTCTAGAACTCTCATTACAAGATAGATTATTTAACGTCATTAAAGATAAGAAAGTGTACAGGAGAGAGGACGGCGTAGAAATACCGTTTAATGTCCGTTTCATATGCACAATGAATGAAAAACCAGAAACCGCTATTAAAAACCGGCATTTATCAGAGGATTTCTTTTATATAGTGAGTGGAGTCACGTTGAGAATCCCTCCTCTCCGGGAGAGAATTGAAGAAATTCCTCTATTGGTCGAACACTTCATCAATGAAAAAAAGACACTTTTCACAAGCGAATTTGTAACGGTTTCTGACAAGGCGATGAATATTTTCACGAACTATGATTATCCCGGTAATGTTAGACAGCTAGAATATATTATTGAAGGAGTTCTAGCAATCCTTCATGATGAAAAAATCATCGGAGAAGAACATGTTCCTACTTATCTCTCTGCTCAGAATAATTGTGAGCCAACAACTATTTTCCACAACGATGCAGTTAACTCCAATCTTTCTTTAACAGACCGCGTGGAAGCATTTGAGAAGGAAATGATTATAGGTACATTGATCAAAACAAATTACCATATCACAAACGCCGCCGATCAATTGGGCATTTCAAGGCAAAGTCTGAACTATAAAATCCGTAAATATGAAATTGAAAACTTACGTGGAGATACGTAAAGAGTTTGATTTGCTCAGTGAACAAAAAAAGAAAGGGCTGTGTACGGATGACAGCCCTTTCAAAATTGCACTATATAAAGCTACTACTTGCACAGCTTACAATGAGGAGCATTAAAAATAATGCAGCCATATATACATCTAGTTTACCAATCCCAATGATGTGGTAAAAACTTGTTCTTTTTTCTCCTGTGAATCCTCTTGCTTCCATTGCGAATGCGGCCCGTTCCGATTTCCTCACTGCTCCTGCCAGCATCGGCAACAATATTTTACGCATATTCAGCAAGCGGGTAATAATGTTCCCTTTTTGCGTCGCCCCTCTCAGCCGGTGGGCTTGTTGGATTTGAACAAACTCATCTTTTAACACAGGCAAGAATTGATAGCCTACGAGAATGCTGTAAGCGATCTTTGGGGACAATTTCATCTGTTGCATTAAGCTTAATATGAATGATACCGGTTTTGTCGTTAATGCGAACAATAACGATAATCCCGAGAAAGCAAGTACTCGGAAACTCAATGCTAAAGCATGGTTCAAGAGAACTTCCCTAATTTCCATATTTAAAATTGTCCACACGACAGGTCCCGTTTTCTCTTCCGCAAAGACGAGCGTCGTCCAAAAATATCCGAATGCCATAATGACAAAAGGAATCATGAAAAGAGTCCATACTTTCCAATTGATGCGACTGAATAACAATTGGACAAGCAACACACCGATCCAGACAATAAGCGGTGTCCACGGGTTGAAAAAGAATGCCAATGTGAACATACAAATTGTGATGATGAGGAACTTTACAGAAGGATTCATATTATGCAAAGCAGACTTCACGTGGCGTCCCACCTTTCGGCTTTAGAAGATGATGGGCAGTTAATAAGTCTTCACTTGCCCAAACACTTTCAGCATTGAATTTCCCTGTCAATTGCCCTTCATCCATAAGAAGAACCGAATCTGCAATAGCACTCGCAAACTCCATATCATGCGTGACAATTAAAAACGTCGTCCCTTGCCGAGCACGTTCATCGATCAACTCATAAAGTTCAGATAAAGATGCAGCATCTTGACCAGATGTCGGTTCGTCCATTAAGATGATTTCCCTACCATCTGCAAGCATTGCTCCTATCGCCACTCTTCTTTTCTGTCCGTGGCTCACTGCAAAAGGATGAGCTTCTGCTACGTTCTGCAAATAGAGTCGCTCCAGCAATGTTTCCACTTCTGTGCCACCACCAAATGCTATCTCATCTCGCACAGATTTTGTAATGAAGAGAAATTCAGGTGATTGTGGTACATACCCCAACCGATCGGGCGTCACTGTGCCTTTGGCGGGTATTAGCTGACATAATGCTTTTAACAACGTCGATTTACCGCTCCCATTCGGTCCAGCCAACACAGCAACCTCCCCTTTTTGGAGATGGAAAGAAACAGGTTTTAAAAATGAATCGTTATGAACAGCCTCTACATATAGTGATTGACTACCTTGTATGGAACTTTCTCTAGTCATTAATTCGTTTACTCTGTTCGTGCTTTCCAATACAATTTCCCTGTCGAAGAAACCATCCCATAAATCGAGTCGATGTTCAATTGCAACGACAGTCAGCGCCCGTTCCTGTTGAAGTTCATCAAGCCAGCTGATGAACTTTTTCCCTGTATATGGATCGAGATGTGAAATAGGTTCATCCAGAAGCAGTACCTCTGGCTCCATGATCAACGCACAAGCTGTCGCAATCCGTTGTTTCTCTCCACCCGAAAGTTGTTGGATGACAGCATTGCGAAAGTCAGTCAACCCCGTCAACTCCAAGACTGCTGCAATCTTGCCATCCATCTCTTCACGAGGAATGTTCAGATTCTCCAATGTGAATGCAAGCTCTTCTTCGACAGTCATCATGCAAAACTGAGCGTCAGGATCTTGGAATACCGTCGCAATTTTATGATTCACTTCACCCGGTGCGTACTTTGAACTTTCCTTATCAAACAATTTTAGTGAACCGTTCATAACACCATCACAATTTTCAGGATAGAGCCGGTTGCACAAATAGAGCAATGTCGTTTTTCCACTTCCACTCGGCCCAGTAATGACAACTTTCTCTCCCGCTTTAACGGAGAACGATAAGTGGTCCAGTATCACTTTCTCCTCATCAGGAAACCTGAAACTTACATCTATAAACTGAATGACATCAGACACGCGCATCACCTTTAGCGGTTCTCGTAATGGCATAACCGCGAAGTGATCCGGTCGCTAACAATCCATCGACGACAGCTTTACCGCCAACCCCAGCAATGAGTGCACCACTCATGATGCGTAGACCAAGCATGAGTAACACATATCCTGTACTGAACACTGTAAAGCCTCCCATGAAATAGCCGTACACAAAACTAAAGATGGATGCGCCGATTCCTGCAAGCATGAGAACCCAAATATTAAACTTTTTATATCCAGTCGCCGCAAAGGCTGCTTCCGCTCCCAACCCTTGGACGACTCCTGCAAGAATTAGTCGTGGTCCAACTGCATTTCCAAGTAGGACTTCAACCGCGGCAGCAATTGTTTCCGATATGACGGCAGCTCCAGGTTTCCGGATAATATACATACAAATAATTGAGACAATGAACCATATACCGAAGATCCATTCATAAGCGATTGGCCCGATGAACCCTGCCCAAATATTGCCGGCATGTAAAAATAGCAAGTAGATAATCCCAAATACTACCGAAAACAAAGACATGAGGACAACTTCTTTTAACTTCCAAGATTTTAACATGTCACCGACCTCCGTGGGACGGGCTATTTATGCTCATGGATACCGTCATCACTAGATGCTTATGATCATCTGACCTAGCGTTCGAAAAAGCTTCCTCGTAAAATGCAAATACTTCATGGATATCACCATGTATTCCACTTGCATAATGCATGGAATCATTAAAAACACCCTGTTGTTTTGCACGGTCCACTTCCTTATAAATAATGTCCATATACATTGGATTATTCATCGGATAAAGTGCAAATTGTGAGGACACATATTGTTTTGTAGCATCCCTATTCGCAATTTCATCGCTTTTGTCCAAATAGACATCTCCTGTCGTATCACCAGGACACCCCGCTGAAAACGTGCCAGATAAGGCAAGGTGTTTTCCTGTCTTTGCGGCACTTAACGCAATCGCTTTTGCCACGTTGAAGACATGTATTTGTTTTCCACGAATTACTGTCGATACATCATCTGTATGCATCCACACATTCGACGTATCCGTTTCACTAAGTGCTCCCTTGATCACTTCCACAAAATTGTCTGCCATCGGATATAGCGAAAAACGAAATCCTATGATTGGGCTTAATCCACATTCCATCTGTAAAACCTCCTGAGATTTTTTCCATAAAAAAACTACATCCCGGAAGATGTAGCTACTTATCCAATATGAAAACACTCGGAAAGTGACTACACTTCCCCACGCAAGCATTATCTTGATCGGGTTATAAGGGATCGGAGCAGTTGCTCTCATCTCAGCCATAATAGGCACCCCCAGTGCAGAAAACGGTATGCAGTTGGATTGAACAGTCGTCCGCTCAATCGTAATTTCTTATGTTGAGCCCAGTATAGTCGATTGCTTTTTCTTTGTAAATGAATTCTTGCAAACTCGTACTTTTGATATAGACATCGTTTGTTATTTGTTAAAATACATATTTATTATGAAATTTTATATAGCGACTTCATACTTACTCCAGAAAAAACTTATTCAAGATGGTGGGTTCTGAGTGCGAGTGACCTCCCTTGATTTCCAAAAAGAGATTTGAACCTTGTTTTCTCTAAATTAAAAGACGCACAGAATCGGTTTCTATTTACGAACTCGTTCACACATTTTTTTGATCATCATACGCCAGTAATTCTTTATAATACTTATTCATAGAAGAAGGTGATACGTCAAACCACTCTGCAATTTCTTTTAATGTCATTTCAAGCGGTTCGTAATACCCTTTCTCTTGCCCGAAACGGATGGCGCCAGCCGCAATCGCGACTTCTTTACGAGCATTTGGCTGCTGTTCAACTAGAAAATCTTCTACGAACTCCACTAATGCTTCGGATTGGATTTGCTGCTTTTCAAAAAACTCTATGACTGATAATAAAACACCGGCTTCGAAATTCGTGAATTCGCCACCTTCATAGTGATCTTCCCCAAGCATCTTCCAGAAAGTCAATGCGTATTCTTTCATAAAGGATTGAACAGCTTGTCCTTCTTGCTCGTTAAACGAGTTCACAAAATCTGCAAACACTTGCTTATGATCCGTCGGGAAGAAAATCAGACTAGAAACTGCCAAGTATTGACCTTCACTTCCAGTACCATCAGGCAAGATAAAACAGTATACATGCACACCGACCGGTACAGGCTTTTCACTTTCACGGCGGAGTTTAATTACTTCATCTGTTAAAACCATTCTAACCGTCATGAAAGCATCGTCCACATCTGTTACTTCTCCGATGAATGCGCGGGGTTGTTGCCAGTCATCGAGAACCCGTAACACGGACGGTCGTAGAATTTTCTTTCTTTGTTTCTCCAAATAACCTTGCCATATATCAGGTCGATGGTTGAAAAAGAATTCATCCATGACAATCGCTTCAATCATTTCCTCCATGTAAAACGTCCGTAATTCCCGCTTCCAGTTGTTTGCATTATCCAAATACTCCTGGATATCCTTTCGCTCCGGGTATTCCTCGTAAAACGTCTGAAGCATGCGTTCTAGTTCTTCTGTTGCTACTTCTTCTATCGTCACAGTCTGTTTCGACTCACAGCATTTCTTATATTTCTTGCCACTGCCACAAGGGCATTTATCATTTCGTCCTACCATTACAAACACTTCCCTGCCTATTAGATTTCCTCTGTTAGTTTATCACTTGTTGTCCAAACGTTAAACTGTCGCTATTTTCGCACGACCTTGCATGTAAAAAACCTATCAAATCATAGACTCTGATTTGATAGGCTCTTTTCTGCCTGCTAATTATAACTATTAGCACATGACAATAATTTGTTTAGGCGTTGTCTGTGCAGGTATACTTCTTGTCGTCGCACTATAGACGACGATTAAATTACGGTTGACCGGACTTCCTGAAAAAGTTTGACCATTTTCAAGCAAGATTGGAGTTCTAGCATTGATATTTAACTGCAGACTGCCATCACTGCTTACAAGTTGTTGATTAAAGAAACTTACTGCTACAAATTCATCTCTTTGCTCTTTCGCCATGACAACTGCTCGATATTGAGGAGGATAGATAAGTGGTACCGGGACGTTGATATCATAGAAGCCCGTAACTTGATCCCCTACTTTCACATTCACATGGTTCACAAAATATGTCGTCGGCTCCACAACAAAATTCACGACCGCACCATTCCCATTATCTACCGTGAACAATTTAAAACATCCCATATCGGGATCATTCTGCATAACGAAGAAATCATTAATCATAATCACTTTACCGCTAAAAGAACGAAAATCCATTATACGAAAACCTCCATTAGTTAAGCCCATGCCTAATTATAGTATGCATATTTCATCAGGTTTGTTCTCGTATATGATGAGATTTCATTAAATGAAATTAGTTACTACTTTTTCACAACTAAATTCAGTATTTTTTCGCATTTCAACATTTAATACTTGCAATCTACAGTAATAACAGGTAAAGTCGTATTTAATTAAACATACACTTATTTCGTAAACTTTGAAGTAAGGATAGAGGCGCAAAGACCATCAGTACACAATTAGAGGATAATGAGATCCTGTGAAGATTGTGGAAAGGGGAATTTGCCGAAGTGGAGAGACGCTCATTTGTCTTGAAGCTGGTTCTGAGTTGAACAAATTCAGGATTGTCATATAGGAAACTATATGGAGGGCTATCTTATGCAAAAGAAATAATTTATTATTTCAACTGCTACAACGATCCCTCGTTGTAGCTTTTTGCGTTCATTTATCACTCGCCCTCCACCCTCTTGTTTTTTAAAAAATGATAGGATGTGGAGAATTATGAACTTCGGACAAATTGTAACAGCTATGGTGACTCCTTTTGACAGACAAGGTGAAATTGACTTTCCCGCTACCAAAAACTTGATCAATCATTTAATTACAAACGGCACGAATGGTCTCGTCGTATCGGGTACAACGGGTGAATCGCCTACTTTAACGAACAAGGAAAAAATCGACTTATTCAAGTTCACGGTATCTGTCGTGGACGGACGGATTCCTGTCATTGCAGGAACTGGTTCTTATAACACAAGAGAGTCAATCGAACTGACGATGGCTGCGGAAGACGCTGGAGTAGATGCAGTCATGCTCGTTACTCCTTATTACAACAATCCTTGCCAAGAAGGTATGTATCAACATTTTAAGACAATTGCAGAGGCAACATCATTGCCAATCATGTTATACAATATTCCTGGAAGAAGTGTCGTCAATATGGACGTTGACACTGTTGTTAGACTCTCAAGGATTCCGAATATCGTTGCAATTAAAGAAGCAAGTGGAAAATTAGATGTCATGGCTGAAATTATTGATCGAACTCCAAAAAGTTTCTCACTCTACAGCGGTGATGACGCGCTCACGCTTCCAGTGCTAGCTATCGGTGGTGCAGGCGTCGTTTCAGTCGCATCCCATATTATCGGGAACGAGATGCAGACAATGATCGGTAACTTTAAAAGAGGCAATATCCAAGGTGCATCAAGAGAGCACCGGAGACTATTGCCAATCATGAAAGCACTCTTTGCCGCACCGAACCCTACCCCTACAAAAGCGGCACTGAATCTAAAAGGGGTACCAGTCGGCGGCGTGCGTTTACCGATGATTCCCCTTACTAAAGAGCAAATGCATTCTTTGCAACAAGTCCTGCCTGTCTATGATGAAATGATCATCTAAAATTATGGTACCTGTGCAAGAAACATTCATGATAATTCAACCTATTTGCATATATATACACATCCCTCTAAAGGAATGTTTAAATCAATACTTATTTAATGTATATAGTTGCAATTGTATTGTATATACTGAATAGTTCCATGCACAGGTACCTAACCAAATATAGCTAGATATTGATTTTGTAGTTGAAAATTATTGCGATTCCATCCTAATGTATTTTGTATAAAGCCTAATGAATCTGCATTATATCTCCCTGCTATTTTTTGAAAAGCCAATAATTCATAGACGCCATTGCCGTCAAAATCCACTGGATACAATCCACTTAACGGGTTCACAAACCCACTGATTGGTTGTTTCAACTTGCCATTCCTATCATAGATTTCATTTAAATAGTCCATGCCTCTTAAAGAGATATCAATTATATACTTCTCATCGTTCAACTTGCTCAGAACTGACACTTTGTAATAATCCAAATAGGTGACTTCGTATTGGTACAGGTTGTTATAAGCTTCAAAATCGAACAACAGTACCGGTTTATTGCCTGCATATGAATAGATATAATAATTCATGATCCCTCCACTACCGCCAGTATTAATACTTATTAAAATCTCGTCCACACCATTGCCTGTAAAATCCCCTAAAAACAGCGCAGGATTGTAGCCTACATTTTCCTTAAGTGCCACACTCGTTATCACGCCTGTTCTACCGTCCCGTACGTGAAGTGTAATATTCTGAACGAATGGACTATCCGCCGTTTTGATACCTGTCAAATACACATAATCAGGTATTCGATCCCCCGTAACATCCCCATTAGCATGTGCTACAATCATCGGCCGATTTCCGACAGTGTTTGTATAATAATTATTCATAATATCCCCTTTAAAATTATCTCTTGTCATACATATTCTATGGGTATTTAAATTATATGTTACATACAAAATTTTGTTCCCGGTGTACTTTAATTGATTTAAAGTAATAATTTTACATTTTAATGAATCTAAAGGTTTAAATTTGTAGTCAACTTTTATTACGTTTGGATTAAATTAAAGCTTTTATTTTTTAGTATAAGGTTGTATACTCAATTTATATATTTGTTTCTCTTATTTTTTACTATAATGAAATAATTATATAAATCGTATATCTACTTTAAGAAGGGTCGTGAAAACAATGATAAGATTCAAAAGTATCCGTATTAAAATGATGTTTGGCTTTTCGATTGTACTGATGTTATTAGTTGTTTTAGCATTATTGACGTTAACAGTACTTAAAAATGGGAATACCTCAATTGATTCCATTTTAGAGAAAGAGTTACCATTGCTCATAGCCGATGAACAACTGGTTGCTTCCATGTACGATGGGATGGGAGCTGCTCGGGGTTATGTATTGACTGGAAATCCATTTTATAAAGAGCTGTTCGAGAACGGGAAGCAAAAGATGCTAACAAATCAAGAATTTGTCGCAACCTTTAATAGTGATGTTGAATTTCAACAGCTAATAGAAGAAACAGCTGCGTGGCATAACTTTATTGAGGAAGAGGTATTTACTGAATATGATAAAGGCGATGTTGAGTCAGCACGTAACAACGTAATAGAGGCGGACAATAACGTAGGCCCATTAGTTGGAAAGTATGAACAATTGGCTTCTGACAGAGAAGACCACATCATTCAATTGGAAAAAGATTTATTAGGAGATGGGCAGCGTACAATTATTATTGTCTTCACCCTGTCGGTTGTAGGCATTCTATTAAGTATCATCATTTCGATTGTCACTCCAAATTCAATAACTAAACCGCTGCGCGTAGTTATGAAACGGATGAAACTCGTTGCTGAAGGAGATTTAAGCCATGAGCCACTGTTAACAAAATCAAATGATGAAATTGGGCAACTCATTACTTCAACCAATGAGATGACTGTAAACACGCATAATTTACTTAATCAAATTCAATCCCTCTCTACATCCGTCACCTTGCAAAGTAATGGTTTATTGCAATCTGCAGATGAAGTAAAAGCAGGGACAGAACAAATCGCCATTACAATGGAAGATTTAGCTAGAGGAACAGAATCTCAAGCGTCA
The DNA here is from genome assembly GCF_014836615.1 of Sporosarcina quadrami. Taxonomy (GTDB): domain Bacteria; phylum Bacillota; class Bacilli; order Bacillales_A; family Planococcaceae; genus Sporosarcina; species Sporosarcina quadrami. The sequence continues at coordinate 66,019 of NZ_JACSQN010000015.1, forward strand.
AATATTAGCTTGTTATCTTCAACAATGGAAAACTTTGTAGTCAAAATCATGGATGCCAGTTCTAATGGAGAATTCATTCAGCAATCATCAAGTGCTGTTCTGGACATGACCAACCAAGGTAGCGAGCTTATGAAATCTTCAACTGAGCAAATGACACTCATTGACAAAATTGTCCATGATGCAGCTATACGTGTGAAAGGATTGGACGAGCACGCACAGGAAGTTTCAGAAATCGTCTCAGTCATACAAGGTATTGCAGGTCAAACGAATTTACTTGCGCTAAATGCTTCAATTGAAGCTGCCAGGGCTGGAGAACACGGGAAAGGCTTTGCGGTAGTGGCAGACGAAGTACGAAAGTTAGCCGAACAATCAGCAGCATCCGTTACAACGATCACTGAAATTGTATCTCGTATTCAGAGTGAATCGACAATCGTTGCCAGTTCACTGCAAGTGGGATATAAGGAAGTTGAACAGGGAACTCTTCAAATCCAAGCAACTGAAGAAACATTCGAGGGAATCAGTTCAGCGGTGTCAGAAATGGCCAAGCGAATTAATATTATTTCGGAAAGTCTGATTGATATTTCAGCAAACAGTCAAGAAATGAGTAGTTCCATCGAAGAAATTGCGGCTATTTCCGAAGAATCTGCTGCTGGAGTAGAAGAAACATCAGCATCCGCCGAAGAGGCTAGTAGTGCGATGGAAGAGCTTGCAAATAGTTCAGGGGACCTTTCGAAACTGGCTGAAGATCTTAATCAGCTCGTATTGAAATTTAAATTATAATTAAACAATGAACAAAATATATTGTCTCTATTAAAACAGTACTAGTAGCATACGTGTTAAAAAAACCATCCTTGGAAATGATGTGACCCCTAAAAGTTAGAGTTTTATATTACGCAGCTAATTGGCTGGTGTGAAGACGGTATTGAACCGGACT
>NZ_JACSQN010000016.1 GCF_014836615.1 Sporosarcina quadrami
TGAGGTAGATAGGTCCGGGGTGGAAGCGTGGCGACACGTGCAGCTGACGGATACTAATCGATCGAGGACTTAACCTAAAGCGAAATGCCGAAGCGGTCGTCTAGACGCGACAGGCATAAGACAGAATGGCGAAGCGGCGCTTTTTGCCGCACAGCCAGGCTGGCTTATGACCCGAGCGTCTGACCGCTGAGGCTGGACAGTTTTAAAGTGCACGGTTGAATGTGATGCATTCACAACAATGTCTGTTTTATCCGGTTTTGAGCGAACAAAAATAAACATTTTTGTAAAAAACGCTTGCAATTTAGGCTGGATTTGATATAATAAATCTTGTCTTGTGAAAAAAGTCTGGTGACGATAGCGAAGAGGTCACACCCGTTCCCATACCGAACACGGAAGTTAAGCTCTTCAGCGCCGATGGTAGTGGGGGATTCCCCCTGTGAGAGTAGGACGTCGCCGGGCTTGCATTCACAAAGTGAATGAAATAGGAAAACAATTACTTTCCTGAATTATTCCGCAGTAGCTCAGTGGTAGAGCAATCGGCTGTTAACCGATCGGTCGTAGGTTCGAGTCCTACCTGCGGAGCCAATTGGAGAGCTGTCCGAGTGGCCGAAGGAGCACGATTGGAAATCGTGTAGACGGTTTACGCTGTCTCAAGGGTTCAAATCCCTTGCTCTCCGCCAGATTTATCTTAGTTAGGCCCCTTGGTCAAGCGGTTAAGACACCGCCCTTTCACGGCGGTAACACGGGTTCGAATCCCGTAGGGGTCACCATTTAACTACCATTCTTACTCTAACATCGTGAATCCCGTTTAAAGTGGGAGAAGCGAGTAGAACAAGGAAGCAATACAGAGAAGGAAGAAGCGTACAAGAATACGTGACTGACTGATCGAATGAAGCTGACGCAGTAATGCGAAGCTTATCGCAACTCTCGTTAAAAGTGGGAGAAGCGAGTAGAACAAGGAAGCAATTGAGAGAAGGAAGAAGCGTACAAGAGTACGTGACTGACTGATCGAATGAAGCTGACGCAGTAATGCGAAGCTTATCGCAATTTTAACCCGGAGGATTAGCTCAGCTGGGAGAGCACCTGCCTTACAAGCAGGGGGTCGGCGGTTCGAGCCCGTCATCCTCCACCATCTTTTTAAGTGACAACTTTATAGTAAGTATTATTATTATCGCGGGGTGGAGCAGTGGCAGCTCGTCGGGCTCATAACCCGAAGGTCGCAGGTTCAAATCCTGCCCCCGCAACCAAATGGTCCCGTGGTGTAGCGGTTAACATGCCTGCCTGTCACGCAGGAGATCGCCGGTTCGATCCCGGTCGGGACCGCCATTTTTATTGTGGCTCAGTAGCTCAGTCGGTAGAGCAAAGGACTGAAAATCCTTGTGTCGGCGGTTCGATTCCGTCCTGAGCCACCATATTTATTTTTACACCGTGCCGGTGTAGCTCAACTGGTAGAGCAACTGACTTGTAATCAGTAGGTTGAGGGTTCAAGTCCTTTCGCCGGCACCATGAAATTTCCTAGGTTGGTGGGGTAGCGAAGTGGCTAAACGCGGCGGACTGTAAATCCGCTCCCTCCGGGTTCGGCGGTTCGAATCCGTCCCCCACCACCATTTTTACAGGGGCATAGTTTAACGGTAGAATAGAGGTCTCCAAAACCTTTGGTGTGGGTTCGATTCCTACTGCCCCTGCCATTACTGTTCTAATCTAATATTACGGCGGTCGTGGCGAAGTGGTTAACGCATCGGATTGTGGTTCCGACACTCGGGGGTTCGATTCCCCTCGTCCGCCCCATTCTAATCTGTTAGCAATTATAAAATATAGGTATCATGGCGGTCGTGGCGAAGTGGTTAACGCATCGGATTGTGGTTCCGACATTCGGGGGTTCGATTCCCCTCGTCCGCCCCATTTATTCTTTGGGGTATAGCCAAGCGGTAAGGCAACGGACTTTGACTCCGTCATTCGTTGGTTCGAATCCAGCTACCCCAGTTTCGCGGAAGTAGTTCAGTGGTAGAATACGACCTTGCCAAGGTCGGGGTCGCGGGTTCGAATCCCGTCTTCCGCTCCACTTTTCTAACGGCGGCATAGCCAAGCGGTAAGGCATGGGTCTGCAACACCCTTATCACCGGTTCGATTCCGGTTGCCGCCTCCAAATTTTCATATGCGTTATGTAAGTTATTATTATGCCCGAGTGGTGGAATGGCAGACACGTCGCACTCAAAATGCGATGCCGCGAGGCGTGCCGGTTCAAGTCCGGCCTCGGGTATCCACTAAAAATACAACTTCGGTTGTATTTTTTTCGTTTAGATGCTTATTGATAAGGTTGATGAAAAACGCTCCTCTCCTGTGGTTGAAGGAGGGAGCGTTTTTCTATAACTACATGTGTCACCGGACTAAATCTATATGTGGCTGACTACTTGTTAAAACGTAGGATGCTGAGTCCCCACCACTGATGCTCGTGAACATATTACCACTAGCTGTAGTGAGCTTATGAGCTTCTTCTTCACTCATGGATGGGCGAAGATATATTACTTGTAAAATTTCTGTCGTTTCTTCAGTTACAGCACATCTTATGGAATCTACATAAGGACTTCCGAAAGGGCTATATTCGTCTCTTAATAACAAGATATTGTTCAAATCATTGACTTGTCCATTTAAACCATTGTAACGGTCATCTTCTCCGCCTAGCGTCAGTTGAATGTTGCCGACAAGATCATTGAAATCGTAAATACTTGTCGGGATTTCATATTGGAGAGAGAAAAAAATGTTTAAGTCCACGGCGGTTTGGTTTGATTGATGGTAGTTCTGCTCTTTTATATTTTTATATAGGTATTCGACAGATGGCGGAGATTGATTATGATCAGAACCAAAAGCTTTCCAAGTTTCACGCCAAGATTGGATGCCAGGGAAATTCGAAAGTGGCTTTCTATCCAATTCGAAAAAGAGTTGTTCCTGGAATAGCTGCAGTCTTCCTTTTAACATTTGTGGAGATTCTGATACAGTAATATTGGTATAATGGTTAATGCCTAATTTTAATTGAGGAACAGTAGTAAATAATCCTTTATCTATTTCTATTTTCAAGTGAATCCCCCTTAGTCTTTTTTTTATCATATCATAAAGGAGGCGGAGCGTAATGAAGGTCGCTCAGGTTCAACAATCGATAAGAGAATATGCAATTTCCATCGGTATTGATAAGATTGGCTTTACGACAGCCGCTCCTTTTCTTGAGTTGAAAAACCGCCTACGACGTCAACAGGAGTTGGGTTATCAATCGGGGTTCGAAGAGAGTGATATTGAGAAGCGTACTGAGCCTATGTTGCTCTTGGATCGTGCTGAAAGCATCATTGCGATCGCTGTTGCGTATCCTTCCAAAATGGAGGATTCCCCTAAAGGAAAGAAGGGGGAGCGGCGTGGGATTTTTTGCAGAGCTTCATGGGGAACTGATTATCATATCGTTTTACGGGAAAAACTCCAACTGTTAGAAGCATTCATTGTTGAATTGGTTCCAGAGGCTAAGATGCGTTCTATGGTAGACACAGGTGAGCTGGCTGACCGTGCTGTAGCGGAACGTGCAGGGTTAGGCTGGTCGGCTAAAAATTGTTCCATCATCACTCCGGAATACGGCTCTTACGTCTATTTGGGCGAAATGATTACAAATATCCCATTTGAACCTGACACGCCGATGGAAGACCAGTGTGGAGATTGCACACTTTGTATGGATGCTTGTCCAACCGGAGCACTGATTCAAGGAGGTCAATTGAACGCCCAAAGATGTATTGCGTTCCTCACACAATCTAAAAAACCGATTCCGGAAGAGTTCCGAGCAAAAATCGGAAACCGTGTGTATGGATGCGATACGTGTCAGACCGTTTGTCCTAAAAATAAAGGCATGTACAATTTACATCAAGAAGCTTTCAAACCTCAACCAGAGTTAGCTAAACCACTTCTACTCCCGATGTTAACTTTATCAAACCGACAGTTCAAAGAGGACTATGGACATATGTCCGGTTCATGGAGAGGTAAGAATCCTATTCAAAGAAATGCTATTCTTGCCATAGCTCATTTTAAAGATGAAGCATCTGTGCCTGCGCTTGCTGAATTACTTTTGTCGGATCCACGCCCTCTAATTCGTGGAACAATTGCATGGGCACTTGGCCAGATTGACAGTAGCGAAAGTGTACAAGCAATTAAAGATGCCTATCAAACGGAGTTAGACGAAGATGTATTAAACGAAATGAAAAAAGTGTTGGATACTAAATGAAGGAAGTGCTGTAATGGCTATACATGTTGTCTTATATGAACCACTCATACCTGCAAATACAGGTAATATTGCTAGGACATGTGCAGGAACCGGTACAAAGTTGCATTTAATCAAACCGCTTGGATTCTCTACGGATGATAAAATGCTTAAGCGAGCAGGACTTGATTATTGGGAGCATGTGGATATTACATATCATGAAGGGATACAGCAATTTTTTGATGCATATCCAAGTGGTGAGTTTTATTTCATTACGAAGTTTGGAGAAAAAACGTACTCTTCCTTCGACTTTTCGGTGCCATCAAAAGATATCTTTTTCGTCTTTGGTAAAGAAACGACCGGTTTACCGGATGATATCGTACAATCCAACAAAGATACATGTCTGCGCATACCAATGAACGATCATATCCGATCGTTGAATTTGTCAAATACTGCTGCAATTCTAATCTACGAAGCATTGAGGCAACAAGAATTTCTTGACTTACAATAAAAAAAAGACAGCCATTTGACAGGCTGTCTTTTTTTTACTTAGCGCTAACTCTTTTAGTTTTACCGGGTTTGTCATCGTATCCACCTGTAAAAATAGCAGAAAGGAATGCGAAGCAGACACCCATGATAAGGATTAGTCTCATTAGATGTACCTCCTGTAAAAATCATTAGTTCTTTGTACAGTATACCCTAAACTTAAGTTAAATGAAATGTCTGTCCTATAAAATTGTGTCATTCTGATTAACAATAACGACATCACCCATTTCCAATATTAGATAAATTGGTTGTATGAATGTACAATAGGGTAATTATCATTGCGAAGGAGTGAAAGAATATGAACTATTATAATGAGACATTCAGGTTGGCAAATGGCATAGAAATGCCTCAGTTCGGACTTGGCGTATATAAGATGACGGATACGGAAGAAACGATTAAGGCAATCAGTTATGCATTAGAAGTTGGTTATAGAGCAATTGATACCGCGGCAATTTATGAGAATGAAGAGGAAACAGGGGAGGCTATACGCAACTCTGGCATTGCAAGAAGTGAATTGTTCATCACATCTAAAGTTTGGAACACCGATCAGGGATATGATGAAACGTTGCGTGCATTCGAAATATCCCTCGAAAAATTAGGAATGGATTATTTGGACTTATATTTAACCCATTGGCCCGTTGCAGATAAATTCGTCGATACGTATCGGGCGATTGAAAGATTGTATGATGAAAAATTAATTAGGGCGACAGGTGTATCCAATCATCACGAACACCATTTGAACAAGCTTTTTCAGACAGCCAATGTTAAACCAATGGTAAATCAGATTGAGCTCCATCCAAGGCTCTCACAGGAAGCTTTGCGCAACTTTTGCCAGCGTCATGATATTGCAGTGACTTCATGGTCTCCTTTAGCTAGAGGAGTTTTACTGGACGATCCAACGCTAATGGAGATAGGTGCTAAATATGGAAAATCACCTGCGCAAGTAATTATCCGTTGGCATTTGCAACATCGGTTAATCGTCATTCCAAAATCAGTGACGCCTGAGCGGATTCTTTCAAATATCGATGTGAATGATTTTGAACTGACAATACAAGATATGATGAAAATTGATTCGCTGAATCGGAATGAAAGAACAGGAACGAACCCGGAAAAGTTTGACACAATTTAAATAGTTCATAGGTATCTAGGTCTATTATCATATTAAGTATAAAATTATGATATACTAGATTTATCTATACTGTAGGGGGAATTTCTGTGTTTAGAAATAAGAAAAAAGAACTGACGGATAATCGTTTGCAAAATGAAATGGATGAACTGAAGTTGGAGTTCGATGCAAAAGAACAGAAAGAGCTATCACGTTTGCAAGGTATCCGCGAAGAGTTGACTGCGGCCGTACATCAGCATGAGAAAGTGAATTCTCAACATAATGTATTGGGACAAGCAGTCAATCAGATAGAACAGAAGTTTGAAAATGTCGGAGAACTAAGTGAGCAGACATCTAAAAAATCAGGTGAACTTTTTGATAAAGGTCGTTCTCTGGAAGAAAAGTCTCATAGGATGGTGCATGAAGCGACTGAAGGGACAAAGGAAGTGCAAACGACTGCTGATGTCATTAAGGAGCTCGGAACTCAAATTCAAGCTTCTGAGAGAAATATGTCAAATCTCAGTGATCGATCAGTTGAAATACAATCGATTGTTGGTGTAATTGAGGATATCGCTGACCAAACAAACCTTTTGGCTTTGAATGCATCTATTGAGGCTGCTCGTGCAGGTGATTCCGGAAAAGGATTTGCAGTCGTTGCACAGGAAGTGCGTAAATTAGCAGAAAGCACATCCAATAGTACAGCGAATATCCAGACACTGACGACTTCCCTACGTGAAGAGATTGAACAGGCGCTCACTGCGACTAGGAAGAGTGCAGCTCTTGTAGAAAAAGGTATTTCAGTTGGTATGGAGACTGCGTCTAAAATTGAGCGTATCCTTGGAACTGTAGAAGAGAGCAAAATGGATATTACAAACATACAGGATATGATCGAAGAACAAAAGAAGCTTTCCGAAGCAGTTAAACAGGAATTATTGGAAGCGAATAACTTATTCAAAGAAGCGCATGCATTAATTGTAGAACATATTGAAGATGCGAGAGAAGTGGATTTACGGCTTGAAAGCGGAATACGTAAATTATCCTAAATAAAACCGGAGAGATGGATTAATTCCACTTCTCCGGTTTTTATTACATTTCAATCGTTATCTGTTCAGATGTAAAAGGATGTATGAATGATACTTTCTGTGCAGTCAATCGATAGTTACCATCAGTCGTTTCGCTGCCTCCATATAATTCGTCGCCCTTAACAGGATGTCCGATATGGGAAAAGTGCACACGGATCTGATGTGTGCGGCCTGTTTCTAAGCTGGCTTCAACCAGAGTAGCGTCATCAAGCCTCTCAATCACTTTAAAACGAGTAGCCGCATCTTGTCCAGCAGGAGACACTCTTCGTCTTGTCGGATGATGTCTGTCTCGTCCAATTGGATATTGAAGTGTCCCTTTTACGCGCTTCACTTTGCCGTCCACTTCTGCTTGATAGACACGTGTAATTTCACGCTCTTCAATCATACGGTCGAACATTGCTTTTGCGATGGGATGCTTAGCGACAAGTATTATGCCTGCCGTCCCTTTGTCTAACCGATGGATATGTTCAGCATATGTCCCCTCATTCATAGCGACATGTGCCATGATGCCATTCATGAATGTGCCACCGTTATCTGTATCATCAGGATGTATAGGTACACCAGCAGGTTTCACAGCAGCTAAAATGTGTTCATCTTCGAATAAAACTAAGGGTGTAACATTCTTATCAAGCTTGTATGTCGAATGAGCATCCTTGAAATGGAATACTAACTCTGTGCCTGAAGGTAGTGGATTTCGCCATTCCAATTGTTCGCCTTCAATATCCGTCACCGCTTTGTCCATCCGCATTTGGTGAACGGTTTTCTTTCCAGCTTGCCAACGGTTACGAAGAAGCTCTTCAATCGTCAATCCTTCTTCAGGTGTAATATACGTAAAAGAGGTCATCTGTTTCCTCATTTCTCATCATATTTATCAAAGAAAGCTTGAATGTCTTCTTTTGGATTGTCTGGCAGACCTACTGTGCGGGCGACTTCTTTTCCGTCTTTGTAGTGAACGAGTGTTGGCCAACTAGTTATTCCGTAAGGCTGAGACTCCTGTGAGAACTCAAGCATATTATATTGATACACATGGATGTCGTTCTCTTTTGCAATTGGCATGAGTGTCGGTGTCATCTTCATGCAATACTGACATTCAGGAGAAAAGAAATAGGCTGTAACAGATTCACCTGATGATACTTTTTCGTATAAGTCATCTGGCATTACGATGTTGCTATAGTTTTCATCACCTATCAAATCGATCGTAGACTGTTTCAAATCATTTGTTCCATAGGGATTATCTTGTAACTTCGTTTCGTTGGCCTGCAAGTTCAAGAAGACAATTAGACCAAAAATAATGATGATAATTCCGCCAATTATTAATAGTTTTTTCATTTCATCTGGACTCCTTCTGCCATTTCATTAAGAATAGGCTTGTAATGAAAATTAATACGAATGCAATGAGAGCCATAAACGGTATCGTAATGAAACCTAGATAGTTCACATACTGTCCTGTACATGGGACAGCACCACATGCGGGTGCATTTTCTTGCAAAAAGCTGAGTTTTTGGATGCCGTAATGGTATAGTGAAATAGAACCGCCAATTACGGAGAAAATTGCTGTGGTCAATGCAATCCTTGCATTTTTCTGAAACAGAGCTATGCCTGAAATGAGAACGACAGGGTACATAAGGATTCTTTGGTACCAACATAAAGTGCAAGGCTCATACCCGCGGATTTCTGAAAAATAAAGAGAACCGAACGTGGCAATGAGGGAAATTGTGAAGATAAATACTAGACCATTTTCCGAACGTTTATTCATCATGTCAACTCCAATTTCAAAGACTCATCTATGATTATAGTGTGTGGGGAGATTCATGTAAAATAATCGAGACGAAATGATATGTAAAAGTAATTATTGGGTATTAAATATAGAAGAGGTGAATGATTTGAGTGAAGAATTTAATGATGTATCTTCTTTTGAAATGAGTATGGTTATTCGGGAACTTGAAAAAGAAGATATTAGTAAGATTTTACAAATGCAGAAAGTATGTTTCCCGGGGATGGAGCCTTGGGAAGAAAGCCAATTACTAAGCCATCTGTCCGTTTTCCCGGAGGGCCAGTTCGTCGCGGAGCTTGATGGGGAGATCATTGGATCGTGTTCGAGTCTGATCGTCAACTTTGATGAATATGACGATCGCCATACATGGGATGATATATCAGCAGAAGGTTATATTACGAATCACAATCCTGAAGGTTTTAACTTATACGGTATAGAAGTGATGGTACATCCCGATTATCGACGGATGAAAGTCGGTCAGCGGCTGTATGAAGCAAGGAAAGAACTCGCCCAAAGATTAAATTTGAAGTCGATTATAATTGGCGGCAGGATTCCGAACTATCATGTCTATGCGAATGAAATGAGTGCAAGGGAATATGTTGCTGCGGTTTCAAGGCATAAAATTTATGATCCAGTCCTGACGTTCCAAATATTGAACGATTTTACATTGATGCGTGTCAATCCGAATTATCTACCTGATGATAAAGCTTCGAGAAAATATGCGACTTTAATGGAATGGAATAATATTGATTATAAAGCGACAACAAAACGTCATTTTAAAACTAGCTATCCTGTTAGAATTTGTGTCGTGCAATATTTGATGCGTAAGATATCATCGTTCGATGAAATGGCGTCGCAATGTGAATACTTTGTAGATGTAGCATCAGATGCGAGTTCTGATTTTGTCGTCTTCCCTGAAATTTTCACAACACAACTTATGTCTTTCCTGGACGAGCCGTCACCTAGCCGAGCCGTGCGTAAAATGACGGAGTACACACCTCAATACATCGAGTTGTTTACGAACTTGGCTGTCCGCTATAACGTGAATATTATCGGAGGATCACACTTTGTTGAAGAAGAGAATGAGGAAATCTATAACATTGCCTATCTTTTCAGACGTGACGGTTCTATTGAAAAGCAATATAAAATCCATATTACGCCGAACGAACGGAAGTGGTGGGGAATTAGCGCAGGTGATTCCGTGCGGGTCTTTGATACGGACTGCGGAAAGATCGCCATTCAAATATGCTACGACATCGAGTTCCCGGAACTTGCTCGAATCGCTACCGACAAAGGTGCTAATATTATTTTCACACCGTTCTGTACGGAAGACCGTCAAGGCTATTTACGTGTACGCTATTGTGCACAGGCGCGTGCTGTAGAGAATCAGATATACACTGTCATTTCAGGTACAGTCGGCAACTTGCCTCAAACAGCCAATATGGACATCCAGTATGCGCAATCAGCGATCTTCGCACCATCAGATTTCGAGTTTGCACGTGACGGGATTGTTGGAGAAACGAATGCCAATCTTGAAACGGTATTAATCGGAGATGTGGATTTGGAGATTTTACGTAGGCAGCGAATAGACGGGACGGTCAAACAATTGAAAGATCGGCGTCATGATGTCTATCATGTGGAGTATAAAAAAGATTGACGATAAAAAGTAGAATCAAAAAAACGAACTTCAAAAAAGACATCTTCCTATTTTAGGAAGATGTCTTTTCGTTATTAGGATTCAAATTGTAAATCAGCAGTTCCATTCTCTTCTTTGTTTTCGTATTTCATCGCTTCCAAATAAAGAATATGGTGTCCTTCGACGTCCTTTACAGTGAATTCATATCCTTGTTCGATAATCTTTTCACCAGGCACGGCTTCAAATCGTTCAGACATGAACCAACCACCTATTGTATCGATGTCCTCTTCGTCAATATCTATATTTAATACGTCATTAACGTTCTCAATAAGCATCTTAGCATCTAAGATATAATGATCTTCGTTGATCATCTGGACTTCAGGTACTTCATCCGTATCGAACTCGTCTTGAATTTCTCCGACAATTTCTTCTAGAATGTCCTCGATTGTTACAAGTCCGGAAGTACCGCCATATTCGTCCATAAGGATAGCCATATGGATTCGTTCACGTTGAATTTTCAGCAACAGATCTCCAATAGCCATTGTCTCAATGACACGGATAATAGGTTGCATATGTTCATGAACAGATTGACTTCCAGCCGTTGGATCTTTGATGAATGCCGTTAAGAGGTTTTTCATGTTGATCAACCCGATGACATGGTCTTTATCGCCATCTGTTACAGGATATCTTGTATATTGTTCGACACCAGCCATTTCAAACATTTCTCGTAATGTCATATCTTTTTCGACGGTCATCATTTCTGTCCGTGGAACCATGATTTCTTTTGCGACCCGATCATCAAATTCGAAGATCTTGTTCACAAATTTATATTCTGATTGATTAATTTCTCCACCTTTTAAACTGTCTGTAAGAATCAGACGAAGTTCATCTTCGGAGTGGGCGACATCAGACTCTGAAATGGATTTAAACCCGAACATTCGGATGATGAGTCTTGCAGAACCGTTCATACCTTTAATGACAGGGTACATGAGCAGATAAAATACAATCAACGGTTTAGAGAAGCTCAGAGTAATGGACTCTGCCCGCTGGATTGCTATTGTTTTAGGTGCCAATTCGCCTACAACTACATGCAGGAAAGTTACTATCGTAAAAGCGACTATGAAAGAAATGGCAGTTGCGATATTTGGCGCAAGATCAAGATGAGTGAATACCGGTTTAAGTATCAACTTTACGGTCGGTTCACCGAGCATACCTAGCCCTAGGGCGGTAATCGTTATACCTAATTGACAGGCGGAGAGGTACTCATCCAAATTATTAATGACTTTCTTGGCGGTGACCGCCCTACGGTTTCCTTCCGCGACAAGCTGATTGATTCGCGTTGTACGTACTTTCACTATTGCAAATTCACTCGCTACAAAAAATGCGGTGAGAGCGATCAAGGCAGCAAATGCTGCCAATCGTATGGCAATTTCCAAATAAGTTTACTTTGCTCCGCACCCGAATGAGGGGTAGAACAAAGTGCACACCTCCTGTAAGATTAAAATCGTTAGTTAATATAATGATAATTTATTTGCAAGAGAAATACAAATGGTATTCATGAAAACATAAAGAAAAAAATACCAGGAGAAATCTCCTGGTAAAAAGTCGTTCAATATACGTAAATTTGCCGTGGGGTATATATTGGAAGTCTTAACCAAACATCGGGAAAACATACTTAAGCAAGAACCATAGCAAGCCAAAGAAAATAATGATGTAGGCTGCATATTTAATGAATGTAGCACCGACAAGGCTGTTATCGGTTCTCTCTTCACGTTTCACTTCAATATTCTTTCTTTCTTCCATTTGAAACATCCCCTGTCTTATTAAATACTATGTTTCTTAGATACCCACATATGCATTCTTAAAACAAATTGTTGAAATTGTGTTGACAAGGACAAAATGGCAATGGTACTGTATAATTATTCGAAAATCGAAATAATGAAGGAGGCGCGGACAATGCAAACGATCGTCATCACGGTAGAAACGAATAATTGCATAGATTGTCTGTTCCGCATCCGAACTGATATTAACGTAATTTAAACTCGGACGGGGCAAAGAATATCCGTTCTAATAGTATGAGCACACGCTTATCTTATGAAGCGTGTGCTCATTTTTTTTGGATGAATAGTCGGTATTTTCACGCTATGCGTGTGAATATATATAGTGAAAATTGAAGGAAGGAGTGCTGATGATGAACAATGTAATTCAGCAAAGGAAACTACTAAAGAAGGAATCTCTGGAAAGCGGTTAGCTGATTTACTAGCTATCGAACGATGAAGGAAGAAGGTTGAGAACATGTTTTCAGTATTATTCAAGTTGAAATGGTTTTTTAAAGAGAATCGGAAAAGGTATACGATTGCTCTTATTTTGATGACATTGGCAAATTTACTTGTCATTTTACCGCCATGGCTTATCGGTGAAGCTATCGATGCAATCTATACACAAACAATGACGACGAGACTATTAGCATTATTCATAGGTGCAATGTTGCTCATCATGGGGCTTGCCTATTTAGGGAACTTTGTATGGCAATACCAGCTGTTTGGGGGAGCGTATGTCATTGAGCGTCAATTGAGGACGCGTTTAATGCGTCATTTCTTAAAGATGACACCGTCGTTCTACGAGAAGAATAAGACAGGTGATCTGATGGCTCGCTCGACAAACGATTTGCGGGCCATTTCAGAAACAGCCGGTTTTGGTATTATGACGCTCGTCGATTCGACTGTCTATTTAGGAACACTGATCATTACGATGGGCTTCCTTGTTTCATGGAAATTGACATTGGCGGCAATTATTCCGTTGCCTATATTAGCTTTCATACTACAATATTTAGGGAAGAAAATTCACGAACGCTATATGACAGCTCAACAGGCGTTTGGAGATTTGAATGATAATGTCCTTGAAGCTGTTGCGGGAGTGAGAGTTGTCCGGGCATATGTGCAGGAGAGGGCTACTGAGCAACGTTTCGCGGATATGACAGAAGATGTTTACAAAAAAAATATGCATGTTGAAAAAATCGATGCGCTGTTCATGCCGTTTTCGAAAGCGCTGACGGCATTGACTTATATGGTAGGTCTCGGTTATGGTGCTTATCTCGTATCAATTAATGCGATCACTCTTGGAAATCTTGTAACATTCAATGTCTATCTTGGCATGATCGTCTGGCCAATGTTTGCAATAGGTGAGCTGATCAACGTCTTACAACGGGGGAATGCTTCACTGGACCGTGTTATGGAAACGTTAGACTATGAAGAAGATGTCAAAGATCCAGACACACCTGAACAGTTGACGCAACCGGAAAATGTAGGATTCAGAGATGTTAGTTTCACGTATCCGATGTCACATGCTGTGAATCTCGATAAGATCGAGCTCACGTTAGACCGTGGTCAAACGCTTGGTATCGTCGGGAAAACCGGTAGCGGAAAAACAACATTCGTTAAACAACTGCTGCGGGAATATCCTGCAGGTGAAGGAGAAATCGTGTTTTCTGATATTGCTTTGCAGTCATTTAAAAAAGATCAGGTACGTGATTGGATCGGTTATGTGCCGCAAGATCATGTGCTGTTTTCAAGGTCTGTCCGCGACAATATTCTGTTCGGTCGACCTGAAGCAACTGAAGCGGATATCGCGGAGTCCATCCGGCTTTCCTATTTTGAAAAAGATTTGCAAATGCTTCCTGCAGGTCTGGATACACTTGTCGGTGAGAAAGGTGTCGCATTATCAGGTGGACAGAAACAACGGATATCCATTGCGCGTGCACTTGTAAAAAATCCGGAGATTCTTATTTTGGATGACTCCCTTTCAGCAGTGGATGCTAAGACCGAGTCAAAAATTATTGAAAACATCCAGGCAGAGCGCTCGGGTAAAACGACCATTATTACAACGCATCGTCTATCTGCGATACAACATGCGGACTGGATCATTGTGCTGGATGACGGGCGTGTCATTGAAGAAGGAAGACATGAAGAGTTGCTTGCGAAGAACGGATGGTATAAAGAGCAATTCGACCGCCAGCAAATTGGGGAGGTTGAATAATATGGGTACCGGTAAAAGATTAGTGCAGTATGCACTTGAGTATAAGAAGTTATTAATAGCAGGTTTGGTGTTACTGGCTTTTGCTGTCGGAGCAGATTTGATGGGCCCGATGATTGCTAAAAGAATCATTGATGATCATATCGCGACATCGATTGACAGCGCGATTAATTTTACGCCGATCGCCAAGCTGCTAGCAGTGTTTTTCGGTTTGGCACTAACGACTGCAGTACTGCGTTATTTTCAGTATTTATTATTGCAGAAGGCGGCAAATAGGATTATTCAAAAAATGCGTAATGAATTGTATGCACATATTCAAACATTGCCGATCCGCTACTTTGACAATTTGCCTGCAGGTAAAGTTGTCGCAAGAATTACAAACGATACAGAAGCTATCCGTAATCTTTATGTAACGGTCGTTTCGCAGTTTGCGATAAGCGGCATGTACATGATTGGAATTTTCATAGCCTTGTTCTATCTCGATCCGCGAATGGCGGCTATTACATTGTTTGTCGTTCCTGTGCTCTACGTGTGGATGAAGCTCTATCGAAGATTCGCTTCGAAAGTGAATCATATTATCCGTAGCAAAAACAGTGAAATGAACGCGATGATTAATGAATCCATCAATGGGATGACGATCATACAGGCATTCCGCAGGGAAAAACAGATGGATGCCGAGTTCAACGAGTTGAATGAAGAGCACTACACGTATCAAGGGAAACTGTTGAAAGTCGAATCTGCCACTTCACATAACTTGGTCGATATAATGAGGTCTCTAGCTTTCGTATTTCTTATTTGGTATTTTGGTGGTGCCTCAATTACGACGGAAAGTGTCATTTCAGTCGGTATGTTGTATGCGTTCGTTGATTATATAACGCGTCTGTTCAATCCAATTACGGGTATTGTTAATCAGTTTGCCCGACTTGAGCATTCCCTAGTTGCGGCTGAACGTGTCTTTAGTTTGATGGACCGGGAAGGTGAGCCGGTTAGTGATGATAAAATTGCGCGTTATCGCGGAAATGTTCGTTTTGAAGATGTCTGGTTCGCGTATAAAGATGAGGAATATGTATTGAAAGACATCGCATTTGAAGCAAGGCAAGGGGAAACTGTTGCACTTGTTGGTCATACGGGATCCGGTAAAAGTTCGATTATGAATTTGCTGTTCCGTTTCTATGATGTGTCAAAAGGTAAGATTACGATTGACGGAACCGATATTTCTACAATGTCTCGTCAAACAGTCCGAGAACATATGGGGATTGTGCTGCAAGATCCGTATTTGTTCAGTGGTACTGTTGAGTCGAATATCAGTTTAGGTGATTCACGCATATCGAGGGACAAAGTTCAGCAGTCACTTGATGCCGTAGGTGGAGAACGGGTGTTAAAGCATTTGCCAGGTGGCATTGACGAGCCAGTTGTTGAGAAAGGAAGTACGTTATCTTCAGGACAGCGTCAGCTCATTTCATTCGCCCGTGCTTTGGCGTTCGACCCAGCGATTCTCATTTTGGATGAAGCGACATCCAATATCGATACCGAAACAGAAGAAATCATCCAGCATGCGATGGACGTCCTGAAAAAAGGACGTACGACATTCATCATTGCGCATCGTTTGTCGACGATTAAAAATGCGGATCGCATTCTTGTTTTGGACCACGGAGAAATTGTTGAACAAGGAAATCACGATGAATTGCTTGCGCTCGGCGGGCAATACGCTCAAATGTATAAACTGCAAGCGGGAACGTCAACGAATGCAGGATAATAATGTATATTGTAGGGATCGATAGGCATTGCCTATCGATTCCTTATTTTTATTGCTTTAGCTCATTGCATAATTGTTTAACAACCCGTATATTTAGAGTGACGAAACATTAATTGTATGGAAAGTTGGAAACTCGATGAAATGGGCTGGGGAATGGAAACGGCAATTCTCTTCATTCAATAGAAATGTCAGACTGTATATGCTTGGAAATGTGCTTATTCAAGTGGGGATGGGCATTTTCATGGTCATGTATAATTTGTATATTAGAGAGCTTGGCATGCCTGAAACTGTAAACGGGAAAGTGATATCGATGACTGCTTTGGCACTTGCGATCGTGCTTGTACCAGCAGGATTTTTAAGTGATAGAATCGGTCGTAAGTGGCTTATAGTCGGTGGCTCGGTATTGACAGCATGTACATTATTCTATCGCGGAATCGCTATTACTGAGACGCCAATAATCTTTGCCGCATTATTGACGGGTCTTTTTATGGCATTTGTACAAGTTTCAGGTATTCCATTTCTTGCGGAAAACTCTTCACCTGGTGAGCGTGTTCATCTGTTCAGCATAAATTTCGCCTTCGTAACGATAGCCAATGTCGTCGGTAGCTTATTAGGCGGCATCATTGCGGATATAATGGAAACAGTAGGTTCACTTTCTACTGTAGATGCAATCCGTTGCTCATTAATAGCAGGGGCTACAATTTTTACTATTGGGTTATTGCCTTTCTTTAAACTTCAGGAAAAGTCAGCTAAGCCAGCAGAGAAACGCTTAAAAAAACCTTTGACTGAAGTGAGCGGCATGGATGATACGTTGAAGAGGAATCTGATCGTCATTTTCCATTTCTCTTTCGCCAGCTTATTGATCGGATTTGGTTCTGGTCTTGTCGTGCCCTATTTAAATCTTTATTTTGCCAACCGGTTTGATGCATCTAATAGCTACATCGGATTTGTTTTATCATTAGGTTCTGCTATGACTGCTATCGCGGTAATGATTGGTCCGGCATTATCCAAGCGTGTCGGTAAAGTGAAGGCGCTCATCCTGTTTCAGATGTTGTCCATACCCTTTTTATTATTGACGGCTTATACAACGTCAATATGGCTTGCTTCTCTTGGTTTCTTGCTAAGGCAGGCATTGATGAATGCGGGTAATCCGCTTCAGAGCGCGATTGCGATGGAGGTCGTGTCAGACAAATATAAAGGCCTTGCCAATTCGATGAATCAAACTGTGTTCAATATTGGATGGGCGACGATGGGACCGGTTGCAACAGGTCTAGTCGTTGTTCAAGGGGCATATTGGGGCTATGCTTTGGCGTTCACGATAACCGCGGGACTATATGTATTATCTTCGCTTTATTATTACTTCATCTTTGGAAGACGTAAATTGGCGAGTGAGTAAAAAGAGTGCGATTTCCGTTAAGGAATCGCACTCTTTTCTATTTACGTCTCGTGAACTGGGTTTCTTTCCAAGCATTCTGCTCATTCGGTACATGACTTTTATCTTCAAATACATTTTCGGTTTTTTCGTTCTGGATTTTCATCTGTTCTTTTTCTTTCTCTAGTTGTTCAGGGGATTTCTCTTTATCCACAATACTCGCCTCCTTAGTTTCGAAGCATAGTATATGCGGAAAAGAGTTGTTCATTCATAAACGTGAAATGTCATTAGTTCATGGATCATTTTTTTGACTTGATCTTCATCAGCAGGCGTTTCACCCGTCCAGTTAATGACACCATCGGGCATGTAGTCGCCTGTATAACGTTGATTTTTGTAAAAAAACGAAAATGTCCAACCCGGAAGACTTCCACCTGCGAACATCGGTTTGAAACTAAAATGTTGTAACATTGGACTGCTCCTTTCATATGTAGAGGCCCGAGTGCATAAAGTGTAAAAAACATGCAAAGGGGTGCTGACGTGTTTGTCGATAAATTAAAACAAGCGATCGAAAGTGAATATAAAGACTATCACTTCTATAAATCGATGTATGAGCAGACGAAGGATCCGCTTTGGCGCGATTTCATCCAACATGTGTATGAAGATGAAAAAAGTCATTATGAAATGTTCCAACAGCTCTATTATATGATGACAGGTACATTTGTTCAAAATCCGAAGAAATCGATTCCTTGTTACAACTTCAAAGAGTGTGTCAAGCAAGCGCTTGTGGATGAACTGGAGGGTGTGGAACTGTACAAGGAAATGTTACTCACTATACCGATGCAACAGGCTTACAATCCGCTCTTCATCGCAATGCATGATGAAATGGAGCATGCAATACGAATGTCCACAATCTACAATTCCTTAAAGTGATTCCGAACACGTGACCATCACTCTGATGATCCCGTGTTTTTCTATTGGAATTTGCTTCGTAAATAGCCTGCTGCTTCTAATATTCGCGGACCATACCAGAACATTTCCCCATCAACTAAAATAATTTCTGTGTCAGGGAGGAAGCTTTTGAACTCCGGAATATGCTTTTCTTTATAAGGGAACGGTTCTGATGCTAACAAAAGGCAATTAAGTTCTGCTTGTTGAAACTCTTCGACGGAAACTGCAGGGTATCTTCCTTCAGAATGGATGAACGGATTAATGAACCCCATCCGATCAAGCATGGACTGTATATATGTGTCTTTTCCTACGACCATGTAAGGTTTTCTCCAAATAACGTAAGCGGTACGCATTCCTTCGATGTTAGGTAACTTTTTAAACTGTTCACGGATTGCATTGACGAGTTGAGATGCAGGCTGTATACGATCAGTCAACGCTCCCATATCTTCGATCATCTGAAAGGCGTCATCAATTGTCTGTACTTCCGCTACATAGACTGGAAAATACTGTTCCAGCTCTTCTACAATTTCTTTTGTATTCTCTTCTTTTTCAACGATGATGAGGTCGGGTTTGACGGCTTTAATCGCATCTAGATTTATGTCTTTTGTTCCGGCTACCGCTTGCACGTTCTCTACTTTTCCTTCTGGATGGATACAATATCTAGTTCTACCGACAATCTCGTCTTTAAGATCGAGTCCAAATAGCGTATCGGTTATGCCTGGACATAGTGAAACGATACGTTTTGGCGGGAACGAATATGTGACACTTCTCCCTAATTTATCAACTACTGTTTTATTCATCAGATATACCTACCTTCTTGTAAAACTGTTGTTCCAATCATACCGTTAATAAAAAGAAAAGTCAGTAGCAGTGAACAAATGAGTAGGCAACGATGATTTTGAAAGTTATATGGTAAGATGAAGGGGAGAATGAAAAATACATCACGATAATAATAGAACAAAAGGGATAGGGGAAAGTTCATATGATTAAGAGTGCAACGTTATATACGGATAAACTGAAAGCAATGAAACGTTTCTATGGAAATCTTTTAGAGCTGGACATGATTGAGTCGACTGATGAGCACTTTACTATCCGAATCGGAGAGTCACTACTGACATTCAAACATACCGAACAGCCAGCTTATTATCATTACGCGATTAATATTCCAGGGAATCAATTCTCTATGATGAAGTACTGGGTTCAAGACCGAGTCACATTTAACCGGGAAGAAGGTCGGGATGAAGTATATTTCCCTAGCTTTGACGCCGATTCAATGTATTTTGAAGATCCGGCTGGCAATGTTGTTGAGTTAATCGGAAGAAGGAAACGTGATTTATTTGGGGATTTAACAAAAGAATCATTTTTGAATATTAGTGAAATCGGTGTTGTTACACCATATGTGGCAGAAGTAGGAGACCTCTTGCAGGATATGGGTTTGCCGCTTCGTAGCGGAACGGATGTAAATCCTGATGATTTGAATTTTCTTGGACGGGGAGATACGTATATTGTTTTAGTGCCACCAGGCCGGCGTTGGTACTTCTCAAAAAAGGTATCAGAGACCTATCCGTTGGAACTCACTTGGAAGGATGCAAAGATTTCATTGGATGCAGATGGAAAACTTGAATCTTAATGGGTAGAGGTAAAAGCGAAGATAGCTAATACTTTTTCGAAATAGGACTGTTCTGTTATAATTGGAACGGAACGAAACAGGAAAAGGTGAAGCTATTGAATTTTATTTGGACATTGCTTTTCATGGCATTGATCGGAGCATTGATTGGTGGATTTACAAATCACCTCGCCATCAAAATGCTGTTCCGTCCCCATGAAGCGAAATATATTGGAAAATGGCGTCTTCCATTTACACCGGGATTAATTCCGAAAAGACGTGATGAACTTGCGGTTCAACTCGGTAAAACGGTGACAAATTACCTTGTGACACCAGATATGTTCCGTAAAAGATTGTTAACACCTGAAATGGAAACGAAAGCGGAGGCGTTCGTGCAACGGAAAATCGAAGAATACGTACTTCAATCTGATAAGACGTTGAATGAATGGATCAAGAACGCGGGCGCAACTGAACTTGTTATGAAAACAGAGCACAAGATAACTGAAACGCTGGATTCACAGCTTCAGAAAGTGAAAGTGAAATTAACTTCAGGTACAATAGCGGAAGTCGTTCCGATTGCCTGGCAAGAGCAGGCAAAGTCCCATATTCCATCCATTACGAATTATGTCGTCCAAAAAGCAGAACTTTACGTGGATTCCTACGAAGGGAAAGTGATGTTCCAGAAGCTAATTAATGATTTTCTGGAATCTAAAGGGACTTTAGGCGGCATGTTGAATATGTTTTTCGGAGACTCAAACTCATTAGTTGAAAAAGTGCAGCGGGAAGCGTTAAAATTCATCAAGGCGCCAGGGACTTCAGACTTGATCACTTCAATAATCGATAAAGAATTTGTGAAGCTTCAACGACGCCCAATGGATGAATTAGTTGGCGGCTTTGATTGGGACGGTCTATTCGCTTCGATTCATACGTATGTTAAAAGTGAGTTGGCGATTGAAAGTAGACTGGATAAAACGCTTTATGATTACTGGCCAAAAGGATCTGAATGGACTGCAGCCAACGTTACACCGAAGTTAGTGGACTTTGCTTTCATCCAAGCTGAAAAGCAGCTGGATCTTTCCTTGAAGAAATTAAAGTTAGATGAAATTGTAAAAGAGCAGGTTGATACATTCCCGGTAGCCGTATTGGAAGATCTCGTTTTAGGTATTTCAAGGCGTGAATTTAAAATGATTACCGTGCTTGGCGCCCTATTAGGTGGTGTCATCGGAATCGTACAAGGTTTAATCGTCTTTTTTACAACTATAAATTAGGGGGACTGAACGATGACAGTGAATATTTATGATGATTTGAACAAGTTGGAGTCAACTTTCAGAAAGACTGAGGAATTTGCGGAAGTGACAAAAGCGATTGAAGCGGTTAAAAATGATGAGCAAGCATCCGAGCTGTTCAAGAGTTTCCGTAAGATCCAAGTGACGTTGCAAGAAAAACAGATGCAAGGAGAAGAAATTGCACCTGAAGAACTTGAATATGCTCAAAAAACTGCACAATTAGCACAACAGAATGAAAAAATCATGGAAATGCTGCAAGCGGAAATGAAGCTTAGCGGTCTGATTGAAGAAGTGAATCGTGTGCTTATGAAGCCGATTCAAGAATTATACGAAGCTTTGTAATGTGAATATGGACGTTTATAGTTACGACTTGCCACGACTATTTCACTAAATTAGATTTTAAAATAAGTAAGAGCCCAATTCGCATTGAATTGGGCTCTTTGTTTATTGCATCTCGGACAAAGCGTGTGCAGAAGCGCTTATTTCTTCAGTACTATGCTCAAAAGATTTAATAGAAGCAAAAATCTTTTCAATATCCGTGTGAAGCTGTGCATTCCTCTCCTGCATTGTCACCATAGAGTCAACAATGGAAGCGAACGAATTGCTCGAAAGTGCTATCTGTTCATGCTCTTTATCTACGAGTAGACGGAGCTCTTCGACTTCCTTCACAATCAGGTTTGTTTTCTTTTCGGTTTCATCTAAAATGACTCCGATCTCTTCAACGGAAGCTTTAGTATTTGCCGCCAATTTACCTACTTCCCCTGCAACGACTGCAAAGCCTTTACCATGCTCACCTGCACGGGCAGCTTCAATGGAAGCGTTCAATGATAAAAGATTTGTCTGGTTTGCTATACCGGTAACGATTTCTGCAATCGATGAAATTTTCACATTCAACGTTTTTAGTTCTTCTGCACGAACACGAATGGAGTCCATATTGGATTGGATCTCAACTGACTGACTTACAGTAGAATGAAGTGCGTTTTGCTCTTTTTTGGAAGCATTTGAAATTTCATCTGCTAATACCGTATTATCATCTGCCAAACTATTGAGAGTTTCCAACACTGTCGTCATGTCATGAACTTCAGAAGTGGTTTTATCAATGACTTCATATAGGACAAGGGAACTTTGTTGAATTTCTTCCATAAGCGCGGTTTTTTTATCGTTTTCATCAATCAATTTCTGTTCGTTTTCCTGCTCATATACTTCAAGTACAAGCTGTTGTTCGAAGTTAAGGATTTTGGCGATACAATTGATAGCAATTACTTTATCCCCAGCTACTAGTGAGGACGCATCGATAACCGCAAAAAAACTATTTAGCAAATCTTGAAAAGAAGATAAGTACCATTTCGGTTCGAGGCCGATGCGCGCATGAATAACGGCGATCCGATGGCGTGCTTCCACATATTGTTTATCAATCTTTCCATCAAACATTTCAGAAATATGTTTTTCAAGTGTAATACGCAAACGATCGACTGTGCTATTGTTCGAAATAATTTTTCTTAATGACTCTTCATTTTCGAGATTGACGTAAAAATTTGATACAATAGATTCCGCATTGGTTTTAACTTCAGGAATTAAAACACGTAATATCGCTAAATCGTTTTCGGTTAAATTGCTCATCGTCAATTGTGATTTTATGTCTTTCGGCAAGTCTTTTGCAATGGTGACATTCGTAAGTTCTTGTTTTGCGCGTTCAAGCAACGGAAGTTCCGTCACGTCTCTTTTCTTTGTAAATAAAGCCAAAGTATTTCCCCCTAGAAGTAATGTAGAAAAGTTATTAGATGAAAGTTGGAATGTCTATGCAAAAAATATATATCACTGGCCATTACGAACAAGACTGGATTCGTATGTTCACACATTTGGCCAATCTTTTCTTTGAACAATCCAAGCTCGTATCGGAAGATCAAGAGGATACACTCACGGTTAAAATGGATGTAAAAAAAGACTCGGGAAATGTGCTATCGGTACATGCTCAATTGCTACATGCCGATAACATATATCATTCATCTTTTAGTGAGCACGAAATGGCGGATAGCTCCGAAAAAGAGAAAAGCCGTCAACTGAAGAGGATTTATTCACATGTATTTCTTGATGTGCTAGAACAATTTACGCACACGAACCAGTCATGGGGTATCCTTACAGGTATTCGTCCTATGAAACTCTATCATAAGTATCGGCAACTTGGGCATGATTCTGAAGGGATAACTAAACTTTTAATGAAAAAACATCGTATTTCCAAGGAAAAGGCAAATTTATTAGGTACGATTGAACAAGTGCAGTTACAGGCAATACCTGATTTACATAACCTTCAAGATGAAGTAAGTATTTATATTGGTATACCATTTTGTCCGACAAAATGTGCTTATTGTACATTTCCCGCATATGCAATACATCGTAAAAACGGCAGAGTAGAATCCTTTTTGGATGGTCTTCATGAGGAAATTAAAGAGATTGGTGCTTGGCTAAAGAAACGCAATAAGAAAATCACGACAATCTATTTTGGTGGTGGAACTCCGACTTCCATAGAGGCTGAGGAAATGGATGCACTATATAAGACGATGTATGAGTCGTTTCCTCATATGAAAGAAGTGAGGGAAGTGACAGTGGAAGCTGGACGACCTGATACAATTACGCCAGAGAAAATAGAAGTGTTGAAAAAGTGGAATATTGACCGCATTAGTGTGAATCCGCAATCGTATACGGATGAAACATTAAAAGCGATCGGCAGACATCATTCCGTACAGGAGACGATTGACAAGTTTTGGCTCTCAAGAAATATGGGCATGAAAAATATTAACATGGATTTAATTATTGGATTGCCGAATGAAGGAATGGAAGAGTTTCAGCATTCCTTGGATGAAACGGAAAAAATGCAACCTGAATCGCTTACAATCCATACGCTTTCTTTTAAAACTGCTTCTGAGATGACTAGGAACAAGGACAAATACAAAGTGGCTGACAGAGAGATTGCCGAGCAAATGATGCACCTTGGAGAATGTTGGACTAAAGAAAATGGATATTTGCCTTATTATTTATATCGTCAGAAGAATATTTTAGGTAATCTTGAAAACGTGGGCTACGCAAAACCTGGGGAAGAAAGCATCTACAACATTATCATTATGGAAGAAGTACAGACGATCATTGGAATAGGTTGTGGTGCATCTAGTAAGTTCATGGACCCCGTCACTGGCAAGATCACCCAGTTCCAAAATCCTAAAGATCCGGCGGCATATATTCTTACGTTCCAGGACTACATCGACAAGAAGATTGAACATCTTGAGAGGATTTTTCCCGACACAATTGTAGTCGACTAACAATTTCACAACACACTTGCGCTATTTCTTTTGTTAGAAAAGAAGGAGTTCCCGATCTTTCATCGAATACGTATAGAAAGTGAATGTCTATTCATTATTGAAGGGATGGGATTGTATGTATTCAACAATTGAGATGACGAAAGAAGATCGGCTTGCCCGATTGACATTAAATAGACCGGACTCCATGAACGCGATGGATGATGTCATGATGAAAGAACTTGCGGATGCGTTTGAATCATTGAAAACGGATAAGGACGTGCAAGTGTTAATTATCCAAGGTGCTGGGCGGGCATTTTCAGCTGGCGGTGACATTAAAAAGATGATGGACCCTGAGTCACCTATGGATATCGGCGAGGTGATGGTCGATGTGTCAAGACTCGCAAAGGCATTATACGAGCTCCCGCAAATTACAATTGCGTCTATTCATGGAGCGGCTGCAGGGCTCGGTTTCAGTGTAGCGTTAGGGTGTGATATCATTCTTGCTGAAGAGAACAGTAAACTAGCTATGAACTTCATAGGAATTGGGCTAGTTCCTGATGGGGCAGGTCATTTCTTTTTGAAAGAGCGTATCGGTGTTCCATTAGCGAAACAGCTAATTTGGTCAGGTGATGTTTTAAACGGTAAACTCGCTAAAGACAAAGGACTTGTAGATGAACTCGTGCCCGATGGACAAGTTGCTCAAGCTTCTGACATGCTGGCACAGAAGTTTTTAAACGCTCCAATTGCCGCGATGTTAGCTTCAAAGAAGATATTGCATACACAAAAATTGAACGAACTGGAAGATGTGTTGCGCATGGAAAGCGAACAGCAAGTCGCTATGCGAAGAACAGAAGATCATCTAGAAGGAATCACGTCCTTCGTCCAGAAGCGCAAACCTACTTTTATCGGTAAATAAGTTAAGTTAAGTTAAGTTAAGTTAAGTTAAGCTGTCGACTGTCGAAGTGGACAGCTTTTTTTCTATGGGAAATTGTCGGTTTCAAGTTTGAACTGAATGCTAAACGGTAATACTAATATGAAAAACAAAAATCTAGGGGGGACTTAGATGCAGTATATTTATCAAGACAATCAAATTAATGAATTTTTGGATAGAAACAAACAGGATTTTGAAGATGAATTATTAAGTCAAGCAGAAACTGTTAAAAGTAAAATAGATGAAATCATGGAAATTGGTAATATAGATCTTATCAATAATGCGCATAGACTCGTTTATTATGTGTTAGAAGGCAAAGAAGAGGAATTGAAAGCTTTTGCTAAACAAGAAGGCATTATATGGGCTACCCACTCCTTAACGTTATCGTTTAAACTTGAATGGGTTCAAGCAATCCGACGCACGTTATGGATTTTCATTGAGCGTTATATTGAGGAGAAAGAGATAACGATAGAGTTTTTTAGTGTTGAAAAACATGTTAATAATTATATTGATTTATTCTTAAATGCTTTTTTCATCAACTATTCGACATACAAAGATTCTTTGCTTACAGCCCAACGTAAACTGGTAGAAAACCTTTCAGTTCCAATCATTCCAATTACGCCGACGACTTGTATACTTCCCATTATCGGTGCAATGGATTATTTCCGAGCTAAGATAATGGAAGAGAAAGTTCTGATGGAAATTAGTCGATTACATATTCAGACAATGTTAATGGATTTGTCCGGTATTGCAGAAATGGAAACCCAAGTAATCGATCAGCTCATTAGTATTATGGAAGGGGCTGAATTGATGGGATGTAAAACGATTATTACTGGCCTGCGTCCGGATGTCGTCAGGAATATGATGAGACTAGGTGTCAAATTCAATCCGCATACGAAAACGTTTGGTACATTGCAGCAAGCGTTGAGCGTTCATGTAATTAAATGAAGATACAAAAGGACCCAATTCGTTTTACGAATTGAGTCCTTTTGTTTTGTATTTGTCGGCTGTGTCGCGCCAGGAAAAATACCCTTTCTCGATGGCGAGGACAAGTAATTCTGCTGTAGCAATATTGGTGGCAAGTGGAATCCCGTAGACATCACAAAGTCGAAGCAATGCACTTACATCAGGTTCATGGGGTTGAGCGGTTAGAGGATCCCTGAAAAACAAAATAAGATCCAATTCACCGGTTGCTATCATCGAACCGATTTGCTGATCGCCGCCTAAAGGGCCTGACATCATGCGTGTTATCGATAAACCTGTTTCGTCCATGATTCGTTGTCCGGTAGTCCCTGTGGCGAAAAGGTTGTACTTCGTAAAAATATGTTTATAAGCAATCGCGAAATTGACTAAGTCATCTTTTTTCTTATCGTGCGCAATGAGTGCGATATTCAATAGGGCACCTCCGTAGGGTATGTAACTGTCAGCTATAGTTTAACACTATGGTTGTAAACAGCCAAATTAATATGCGCTCTTATCGTAACTTCTGTCAAATATGGAATAGCAGTAGCTTTCCAGCAGGTGAAGCGAGTCTATGTGTCTGTTCAAGAAGGTTCTGTTCTTCAAGCATTGCATGGCCTTTTTCCTTTGCGGCATCGTCTGTTTCCGCAGTGAATGTTTCTTCAGTGATCAATTTCCCCGTTTTTTCATAAGCAGTCAGTTTGTATGTTCTCATCATTTTCATCCTCCTAGTCTTTTTATTAGTATACTATGAATTCCAAATGAATGAATAACAATTCATTTATATCTTTTTTAAAATAATGTCAAGTTTCCTTGACAATGAACATATAGTAAAGTAACCTTTACGTAAAGCGACCTTTACAATGAAAGGGGGAGCATTTAACTGAACAACTCGATTAAGGAAATGCGGACTGCCATGGGATTGACGCAAGATGATCTGGCGGAAAAGTTGGAAGTGTCCAGACAGACAATCATCTCATTGGAAAAGGGAAGATATAATCCATCGTTACTATTGGCATTCAAGATCGCGAAACTTTTCAAGCGCCGAATTGAGGATATCTTTCAACCGGAGGAGGAATAAAGGATGTATGAAGGGTTTGATATTTGGTCGTTTTTAGTAGGACTACCCCTTGGACTTACCATATGGGCAGTAATGTATTACTTCGTTTGGAAAAAAGGAAAGAAAGAACGCATCTTTGACGAACGTTATCAAAATATCCATAGACATGCCAGATCGATTTCTTGGAAAGTGATGACGGGTGCTTTATTGATCGCCTGGATCATTGTCATGATTGTGGAAGGACCTAGGTTAGCCTTCTTTATCATTACAGCATTATGGATTATCCACATGATTTCTTGGGGGATAGGTGCTTTCATTGTAAATGAAAAATATTAACTCGAGAGGAGTGGGGCAATGCTGCCTACGTTAGAAAGTATAGCTGGATTCATTACAGGTGCTGGAATCGTATTGCTACTGGCCTTTATCTATTTCAAAAAAGGGAATAAGCAACGGAAGTTCGATGAACGATACGAGCAAGTGAATGCAAAAGCGATAAAGTTTTCATGGATATCAACACTCATTGTCCTGCTTTTCATGTGGCTTGGCGTATTGATATATGAAGGGGCAAAACTTGCATTTCTTCTGTCGGTTTCTGCCTATGGTGTATTACTGATCACTTTTGGTGTAGCGCATTTCGTTTATAATAGACGACTATAATGAAACGATTAGATGGATTATTCGTAAAAGAAGGTCAGTAGATTTAGAAAAGGGGAGTTTATATGGCTTTACAACTCGAACACGTAACGAAAAGATTTGGGGAATTCACTGCTGTTGACGATTTGACACTTACACTAGAGGAAGGCATGATGTATGGTTTCCTAGGTGCAAATGGAGCAGGCAAGACGACGACATTCCGGATGATTTTAGGACTATTGAATGCAAATGAAGGGCGAATTACCTGGAACGGTAAAAAGATATCCTATTCGACAAGTCCTGAAATCGGCTATTTGCCTGAAGAACGTGGCCTGTATCCGAAAATGAAAGTGGAAGAGCAACTCGTATTTTTGGGGGAATTGAGAGGCATGAACAAGGCGGATGCGAAGAACTCTATCAGCTACTGGCTTGATCGTTTTGAAGTGCCACAATATACGTCCAAGAAAGTTGAAGAACTATCCAAAGGAAATCAGCAAAAAATACAAGTAATTGCTGCGTTAATGCATGATCCGAAACTGCTCATCCTCGACGAACCGTTTTCCGGACTCGATCCGGTCAACGTCGAGATGTTGAAGAAAGCGATTCTGGATTTCCGGAATAAGGGGGCGACGATCCTATTTTCGAGTCACCGTATGGACCATGTGGAAGAACTGTGTGAACAACTGAGCATCATGCATCATGGCAAGCAGATTGTGAGTGGTTCACTTAGAGAAGTGAAGAGGTCTTTTGGCAGGCAGAATGTTCGTATCCGCTCTGATTACGAACTTTCCGCACTTGATCATATTTCTGGAGTGCTTAATGCACACCATTCTGTGGAAGGTGCCGTATTCCAGATCGAAGATGAGGCAGTTGCCGCCCGTTTGTTGAATGGTGCATTGGAAATGGGCCCAATCCGTCATTTCGAGATTGAAGAGCCTTCACTGCAGGATATCTTCATTGCAAAGGTGGGGAAAGAACATGCGTGAATTTGGAATCATTTTCAAACAGGCATTTCTGTCGAAAGCGAAAACGAAGTCATTTGTCATTACAACTGCGATAATGATTGCCGCAATTTTCCTTTTTGCGAACATATCTAAAATCATCGATACTGTACAAACGTTAACGGGAAGTGGAGATAGCGAGCAAGTTCTCTATGTCAAAGATGATAGCGGTGAGCTGGTAGACCGGTTATCCGCACAATTAAGTGATGTGAAAGTGGAGTTGACTAATGAACCGAAGGAAACGATTCTCGACAAAGTGAAAAGCGAAGAAATCGACTCACTGTTGACAGTGTCAGTCAATCAGCAAGGAATCATTAATGCTGAATATACAACAATGAGTTTGATGGACTTTGCAATACCTATGCAAATCCAAGAGGCTTTACAGTCCATTCAGACAGAGATGAAGGCGGATGAGCTGTCATTGACCGGTGAACAGGTCCAGACGCTGTTCACACCTATCGAATTCGAGCAGACAAATGTTTCACCTTCAGCGAAATCGGAAGACGAATTGAACCAGGCGCGCGTGCTCGTCTATGTATTAATGTTTGTCATTTATCTTTCCGTTATCATGTATTCAAGTATGATCGCGATGGATGTCGCGAACGAGAAATCTTCAAGAGTCATGGAAATTCTCATTTCAAGTGTTTCACCAGTAAAGCATATGTTTGCCAAAGTGCTGGGCATCGGTTTACTTGGAATTGTACAAATTGTAATTTACGGACTGGCAGGATTTATCGCATTAAAAACATCTGCAACAGAAGTTCCGGGAGGGTTTTCAGACTTCTTCAGCTTCTCTGATCTTAATATCGGTACACTAATATATGCGGCAGTGTTTTTCTTGCTCGGTTATTTCCTATATGCGACACTTGCAGCATTACTCGGCTCACTCGTCAGTCGTGCAGAAGACGTCCAACAGATGATTATGCCGATGACGTTGCTAATTGTTGCCGCATTCATCATCGCAGCGACAGGACTTGGGAATCCGGAAATCGGTTATTTGCAATATGCATCGTACTTCCCGTTCTTTGCACCGCTCGTCATGTTTTTACGGGTTGGCATGCTCGACCTTCCGATGTGGGAACCGTTGTTGTCCATCGCTATTATGCTTGTGACGATTTTTGTTCTCGGCTGGTTTGGCGCCCGTGTCTATAAAGGCGGTGTTCTTATGTACGGACCATCACGCTCGTTAAAAGATATTAAAAAAGCCATTCAATTAGGAAAAGAATAATGGAAATCGCTGCGCTGCCAATCAAACGGCTTGTGCGGCGGTTTCTTTTTTGTTTCGTAATTTTATATACATTATGGTAAAATTAGAACAAATATTCGTTTCCTGGAATGGAGGGGATTTCTTTGTCAACAATTCGTTTTATCCATACAGCTGATTTGCATCTCGATAGTCCTTTTAAAGGAATGACAGGGCTCACTTCGGGAAGACTAGATGATCTTAGAAACAGTACATTTAATGCTTTCGATCGATTGATTGCATATGCGCTACAGTCGCGTCCTGATTTTATGCTAATCGTAGGTGACATATATGACGGGGAAGACAGAAGTCTTCGTGCGCAGCTGAAGTTCCAGAAAGCGATGGAGCGGCTACATGAAGCAGACATTCCGGTTGTCATTACGTATGGGAATCATGATCATTTGAGCGGAAGTTGGACACGTTTCGAGTTACCGACTAATGTGCATGAATTTACGGAAGAAGTCGGGGAAGTGACGTTGTCGATAAGAGGGCAGGAAGTTGTGCTCCATGGCTTTAGTTACCCACAACGACATGTACGTCATGAGATGATTAGCCGATATCCTAAAGCGATAAATCAAGAACAAATTCATATTGGTCTTCTTCATGGTAGTAAGGCGGGTGACGCGTCACATGCGGTTTATTCGCCATTCACGATAAGTGAACTTCAATCCAAACACTATGACTATTGGGCACTCGGTCATATTCATGAGCGTCAGCATTTGTCAGAATCGCCACCCATCATTTATCCCGGCAATATTCAAGGCCGCCATAAAAATGAACAAGGAGAAAAAGGCTTTTATGAAGTTGAGCTCTCGAAGTCCAATGTGTTGCTTACGTTCATACCTACGTCTGTTATTCGATTTGCTTCGTTGCCAGTTACAATTTCAACAGTCCATCATGCCAATGTCCTAGTAGATAGATGTGTAGAAGCGATTGAGGCGTTCATCACAGAAAACGGACCTGCCATCATTGAATTGGAGCTTAACTTGGATGAGGAGTCTTCTGCCCTTTATGAAGAAGTGAGCGATGCCATCTGGCTTGAAGCTATTCGTGAACTGTTGGAAGATGAGGAACAATTTGTCTGGATTCAAGATTTAAAAAGCAAGGGTACTAAAAGTCGAGTTACCACAAATAACATTCTGATTGACGCAGTCACAAATGAGATGGACAGTTGGTCAACAGAAGAGTGGACGGATGTATTAAGTGATTTATATATGCATGTTCGCTCTTCCCGTTATATAGACAATCAGTCAAAAGACCATTTGCGTAATTTGAAAGAAGACGCGAACAAACTTCTGTTACTAGAAATAGCTTCTGTGAAATGAGGTTGGCAAATGAAGATTACAAGACTCGACATCTACGGATTTGGCAAGCATGAAAATAAAATAATCGAGTTCGGTGAAAACGTCAATGTCGTATTCGGTCAAAATGAAGCAGGAAAGACGACCATCCAGCAATTCATACTTCAAATCCTATTCGGTTTCCCACAAAAAAACAGCACACTATTGCGCTATGAACCTAAATCAGGAGGGAAATACGGTGGACGGATCCATATTAATGATTGCGTATATGGCGAATGCATAATTGAGCGTGTCCGTGGGAAATCAGCCGGGGAAGTGACTGTCTACTTCAATGATGGAACACAAGGGGGAGAAGAAGAGCTAAGTGATCTCATCAGACACTATGACCGAACTTCGTTTGAATCGGTCTTTTCATTCTCTGTACTTCAATTACAAGGTTTTGAACGTATGGATGAAAATGAGTTAAGTCGTACACTTCTTGCTTCCGGAACGACAGGTGTCGATACTCTTTTGCAAGTGGAGAAGAAAATGGAGAAGGAAGCAGGGGATCTGTTCAAGAAAACGGGTAGAGTTCCTGCAATGAATGTATTGTTACAGCAGTTAAAAGAGATGGAGGACGATCTGAAAAAGGAACAGCATCGGCTTGCTGACTATGCTCCGAAAATGAAACGGATTGATGAAATTGAGCAGCGATTGGCTCGTTTAAAAAAACATTATGATGAGAGAAAAGATGAAAATCAGAATCTGTCATTACAATTGCAATCTCTTCCGTTAACTTTACGCAAAAAAACACTCCTGGATAATTTGACGATAGTTAAAAACGAACATTTTCCCTCTGATGGGATTAGACGGTACGAAACGGTCCGTAGTAAATGGACGGAAACGGACGTAAGATTACGTGGAGTGGACGAAGAAATCGTGTTCATGCGTGAACGTCTTGAACAAGCTCTTGATTTGACAACGCTTGCTGAAATGCAACGGTTGTTAGCTTTGGAACCTGAATGGCACAAGTGGCATGCAGATTTGAAAGCTGTCCGTGACAACATGGAACAACTCCACGCTAAGAAAATGCGGTTGCTTGACAGGTTAGGAGTTAAAGAGACAGATCGAATAGTAACAGCCGACGTTTCCATCCATAAAGAAGAGCAGCTTTACGAAGGGACTCAAAAGATCGCTGAACTGGACAGACAGCTTGAGTATGTCGATCGTCAACTCATAGCCCTTGAACAAGAACAACAAGGTTTGCAATCCGAGCACAATGATCTTCAACAAACCGCGCCTTCTGAAGCAAATCAGAAGCGGGTTGAACAATGGCCGGAAATGCGTGGGAAACTCGCAGAGGCACGTGCATATGTTGCGATGAGACAACAAGATAGCACAGACGGAAATAGGATGATCATGTTGTTGCTTATGATAGCTGCGATTGCCTCAGCTGTAGTAGGTTTCATAGAAAAACAATGGTTTGGAATTTTTGTCGGTTTGCTTATTGCGCTGGGAGCCGTGCTAATGATCGTCGGAAAACGCCGTCAATCGCCGGACGATAAGAGAAAAAAAATGATGCAAATCATTGAAAATGTTGGCGGACAAGAGGGTCAGATGGAACAACTTGTTGAGGAAGTAAATGACTTTAAATCTTCTCAACTTCGTCTGGAACAATTAATTGCGTCCAATGAACGAAAAATGACCCAGCTTGGCAGTGAATATGAAGCGTTTTCTCGTGAAAGAGAAGCGTTGGAAAATAACTTACTCCACTTCTTCATTTCGTATGGACTTGATAAAATACCGAATGCTGGTATTTTGCATGAGTTTTTCAGCATGGCTCGCTCGGTGCAAGAAGCAGAGCGAGAAATTATGCAAGCAATGAAGAAACAGGACATATTGACGAACGACATTTCAGAAAGAACAGCTGAGCTCAAAGCGCGTGTTACAAGTGAAATTGCGGTAGATCAGTTATATGAAGAATTGAGAAAGACGTATGTGGAATTACGAACAGCTGAGCAAGAAAACGAAAGACTGTCTAATCGATTAGATGAGTTAAAGAAAGAAAAGAGCCATTTACATGAGCTTACTGTTGCCTATAAGAAGCAAGTGGATGAACTGTTTAATGAAGCACGTGTTGCAAACGAGAACGAATTTTACGATGCTCAACGAAACTTTGAAAAGACGCAAGCATTGACACAACAATTACTCGATGTCGAATCACAACTAGCACACTTCGGTAATTTGAAAGTACGTTCTGATGTTCCTGAGCAAGTACTTAAGAGCGATTTGGCCGCAACACAAGAGCAGATGAACGAACTGGAGCACGAGTTGGAACAGTTGATAGATGAAAAAGCGACATTAAAAGCGGAGACAGATAAATTACTGTCAGACGATACGTATCAATCAAAACAACAATTCTTTGAGATGAAGAAAGCTGAATTTAATGAGATGGCCCATCAATGGTCAATCCGTCAAGCGATTGTTCAGGCGATAAAGGGTATGATGAAAGAGTTGAAAGATACAAAGTTACCAGAAGTGCTTGTACAAGCGGAAAATTTGTTTGCGACATTAACAGATGGTTTGTATACAGCAATGGAAATAACGGAGACCGGCTTATTCCGTGCAGTAGCAAGTGATGGCACTCGATATCCGATCATTGAGCTGAGCCAGGCCACAAAAGAGCAGGCGTATATTTCATTGCGGCTTTCACTCGCTATGGCGATGGAAAGCACAGCGCCATTCCCGATTTTAATGGATGACCCATTTGTTCACTTTGATAAGGAGCGTCTGTCAAGAATGATAAGCATCGTAAATCAATTAAGTGAAAAACATCAGTTCATCTACACGACTTGCCATGATAAGATAAAGGAAGAGTGGACAACTGCTACGATTATTAACGTTTCTGAAATTGGAAACGACAAGGGGGCAATCGCTACATGAAGAAGTTAATGGACTATCAAGTCGGAGAGCCGATTGAACTGTTTTTATTTATT
Source organism: Sporosarcina quadrami (assembly GCF_014836615.1). GTDB lineage: Bacteria > Bacillota > Bacilli > Bacillales_A > Planococcaceae > Sporosarcina > Sporosarcina quadrami. The sequence goes on from NZ_JACSQN010000016.1 coordinate 34,772, forward strand.
AAACAATCGACAAAAGGAATTACTCAACAAGGGAGTCCGTTCATGTCACTAGTCCTACAAGACAAGAGCGGTGATATTGAAGCGAAGCTATGGGACACAGGTGAAGAGCATGAAAAGTTGTATGCCGCTGCGACAATTGTTAAGGTCGGTGGGGAACTGCATGAATACCGTGGCAAGAACCAACTGCGCATTAAAAGCATTCGTCCTGCCAAAGAAGATGAAGGAATTACAATTTCAGATTTGGTCCCTTCTGCTGCGAAGAGCAAAGAAGTTCTTTACGAAGAGTTACTGCAATATTTCTTTGAGATGAAAAACCCACATATTCAGCGGATTACTCGTCATTTATTAAAAAAGCACCAAGCCGCATTTCTCGTTTATCCGGCGGCTACGCGTAATCACCATGACTATGTATCCGGTTTGATCGATCACGTCGTTTCTATGTTGAAACTCGGAAAAGCAATTGCGGAATTGTATCCTACTCTAAACAAAGACCTATTATATGCGGGCATCATATTGCATGATGTCGGAAAAGTCATCGAGCTATCGGGTCCTGTTGGGACACAATATACGATTGAAGGCAATCTGCTTGGCCATATTACAATTATGGTGAATGAAATATCAAAAGCAGCAGATGAACTGGAAATTAGCGGGGAAGAAGTGATGTTGCTTCAACATATGGTGCTTTCCCATCACGGAAAAGAAGAGTGGGGAAGTCCGAAACGACCGATGCTCATGGAAGCGGAAGTTCTTCATTACATCGATAATATCGATGCGAAAATGAATATGCTAGACCGCGCCTTATCTAAAACGGCGAACGGCGAGTTTACAGAAAGAATCTTCCCTCTCGAAAATCGTTCGTTTTACAAACCTGATCTGGAATAGGAAAAAGCTGCAGAACGACGGAGCTAACCGTCTTCTGCAGCTTTTTGTCTGTTATTTTTTTGCGTCTTTTTCTTCAGATGCTGGTAAATATAAATCTAACACATGTTTGAATTCATCGGCTTTAATATCGATATCCGCTTTCTTGATCAAATCTTGAAGTTTCTCTTCAAATTGAACTTTTTTCAAACCTTCTTCGATTTCTGTCTTCAGTTCATCTTCTGTCTTATCAGTTTCCGCTTTACGTGTATCAAGCAACTCGATAATATGGTAGCCGTAGCTTGTTTTGACAGGCTCGCTCAACTCGCCTTTTTTAAGTGTGTAAGCCGCATCTTCGAATTCATGAAGCATTTTCCCTGGACCGAACCAGCCTAAATCTCCACCAGTATCCTGAGCGACAGGCTCAGTGGAATATTCTTTTGCCAACGCTTCAAAATCTCCACCGTCTTCAATCTTCTTTTTCACTTCATTAGCCGTTTTTTCGTCTGCTACAACGATATGACGCGCGTGTACTTCTGTTTTTGCACGTTCAAGACCTGTTGCAATATCTTCATCTGAAACTTTTAATGACTCGACAAGTTTCTTTTGAAGCATCTGTGATTTTACGTTTTTATCGAAGAACGCTTCAGTAATGCCTTGCTGTTGCAAGTACATGTCGAAGTTCTCTCCTAATCCTTCTTTTTGTTTCTTAACTTCTTCTTCAACTTCTTTGTCTGTTAATTTATATTCATTTTCTAAAGCTTTTTGAAGAAGTAGGTTTTCCATCACTTGTGAACCAAGTGCATCTTTCATTTCCGTATATAGATCGTCTTTAGTGATATTGCCTGCTGTTGTTGTAGCGATGACCTCGTCATCAGCTGCTTTCTGATCGTTACTGCATGCACCAAGCGCTAAAACGGATGCCGCTAAGCTCATGGCCAGGACTGTTTTTTTCATAATAGATCTCTCCTAACTGTTATGTGCAACATGTGACACTATACCATAAAAACGTTTCGTTGACAAAAAGGTTCCTTCTTTCAAAGAGCCTAAAACACTTTCAAGAAATTGCATACATTACAAAGAGAGAGGAGGTGCTCCTATGAGTGGATACAGCCACGGGCAAGGTTCTTCTGGATTCGCGTTGATTGTTGTTTTGTTCATACTATTGATCATCGTCGGAGCTGCATACCTGTACTAAAATGAAAAAAGTCCGGTGCCCTTATGAAGGGTGCCGGACTTTTCCTATTGTCTTTGTTAAACTTTCAATAGCACTTCTAAATACAATGACAAAATCAAAATAGTTACAAGTATATTTACTGTTCGGTATATTTTAGGTTGCTTCTCTTCGGGGATTTCGCGTGATTGACAGAGCGCAAATGTCATTTTATTTATCTGAAACAGATAAAACAATGAAAATACGATGGTGACAATAAGGATCAAATCCATTCCTCCTCTTTAAAGCTTACGCATATTATATCAAACTACATACCGAAATGACATTATTTCTCTTCGGCCGTTTGAAGCTCAAATGTTTTACTGGTATTTGATGGTTGGAGTTCACCATTATGCTCATCAAATGATTTATCTATACTTTGAAAGCCCCGTTCGAAAATTTCCATGAAATCTTCGCCATATATATTCCGTATGACGGACATCACTTCAAGGAACTCAGGAAACTTTCCATATATACCTTTGATCGGGAGAGAACCTTCCAAAATTCCATGACTCGAATCATAATAGTTTTCATTCATATCCTCTAATAGTAATTGGCCTTCTTCTGTCACGGAGACATATGTATTGCGACGATCATCTTCTTTTTTAAAGAAGTTCAAATAACCACGTTCCTCAAGCTTTTTGGAAAAGTTGAAAGCAGTGGATACATGCATCACGCCAAATTTTGCAACGTCTGATATAGTTGCACCTTTCAAGTGATAGGCAATCCATAAAATATGGTGCTCATTAATATTGAGGTCATAAGGTTTAATCCATTGCTGCCAATCCTTTTCAACGGCTTTCCAAAGTGCTTTAGACATTTGTGCAAGTCGTTGGCTATAAATCATTGCCTCTTTGTGGGAGAACTTTTCTTCAGTCATAGTGTACCTCCAAAAATCAAATAGTTAGTATTCTTTTAATTATAGCAGAAAAATTTAAAATAAAAAAGTTCGAATTGCAAAAATATTATTTTCATAGAATAAGTAACTTGTAACTAGCTGGACTCTACAGTTTAAAAGTAAGGCTGTATTTCAGGAAAAGCTTTTTGTGCACATTTACTATGCTAAATCAAAAAAAAGACGGAGGATATAATTATCCTCCGCTTAGTAATAAACGTGTTATTTTACTTCTGTTGATTTGCAATTGACTGTTCAAGTTCTAGAAGTGAGTTTTGAATTGCGGAAATTTCTTTTTCAAGACGTTCCTTGTTCTTTTCAGTAGAAATCTTCCATTGCTCAATAGAGCCTTTAACGTCTGAAATGGCTTCAGGAACAATTTCTTTTGCTTCTTTTGACATATTTGTAATAGAATCTGTTAGCTCAGATAACTTTCCTTTAACATCGTTAAGTTTATGCAACATGTCAGTTGAAGCGGTTTTAACAGATGAGCGGATTTCGCGCCCTGATTGAGGAGTTGAAAAAAGGACTGTAACTGCTGCAGTAACTGATCCTGTTATAAGTCCTAAAACAAAGTTTGTTGTTTTCATAGAGGACACTTCCTTTCATTTTGAATAGTATTCCTTAACCTAGTTTAATTAAAACATGACTATCGATTCTGGGCAAATGAAAAAACGCTTCACTCAACTGGAGTAAAGCGTTCAGACTGTAGACAAAAGGGTTGGAAATCTATGATTTCCAATCCTTTTGCTTAAATATTTACATGTTAACTGTCAGCAGGCTGAAATAACGTTTTGTCAGTCTAACGTTTTTGAGCCAAATTCGTAAAATAAAACAAAAGGGATTGAAATCTAATGGATTTCAATCCCTTTTGTAGTGAAGCGGTGTAAAACGTATAAGCACATGAATAGAAAAGTGTTTATCTTCTTTTTATTGCAATGTAGCACGGATTCGATCGGCAATTTCCTTAATACGTTCTTTCGGGTACTCATCCACTTTAGGATTCCAATCCGATCTGAAGCCGTCGGTCTCATCGTAGCGTGGGATGAAATGCATATGGAAATGGAACACTGCCTGACCAGCGGGAGCTCCATTATTTTGCAATAAATTCATGCCAGCTGGGGTAAACGTTTCTTTTAATAAATTTGCAAGTTTCGGAGCAACGGAAAATAGATTGCTTGCTTCCTCTTCCGTCATTTCATACAAGTTTTCCCGATGGTTTTTCGGAATTAGCAATACATGTCCTTCAGTAACAGGCATAACATCCATAAATGCGACAACGTGCTCATCTTCATAAATTTTTTCACTCGGAATCGTGCCTTCTGCAATTTGACAAAAGATACATGATGTCATTAAAATCATCCTTTCCAGTTGTATATCCCCATAAAAGAAGAGATGTATTCATTAATAAGCCAAGTGTAGCATATTTTCTGTTAACAAAGGAAAGTTGGACAAAGCATTTCTGGTCGATGTTTGGTAAAATGGTTACAAGAATGGAGGATGGTTATGGCAATTCTTGAAGTGAACGAAGTAACGGGCGGCTATACGCGAAAGCCTGTTTTACATGGATTGACATTTGAAATTGGCAAGAACGAACTTGTCGGTTTGATTGGATTGAATGGTGCAGGTAAAAGTACAACAATTAAACATATTATTGGGTTGATGAATCCCCATCAAGGTGAAATTAAAATTGGCGGTGTGACTTTTAGTGAAAGTCCAGAAGCTTATCGGAAGGCATTCTCTTATATACCCGAAACGCCGATTTTGTATGAAGAGCTGACGTTACGTGAACATCTTGAATTGACAGCAATGGCGTATGGATTGGACAAGGATGTTTTTGAAGCTCGTTCTGCAGCATTATTAAAGGAATTCATGATGGAAAAGAGATTGAACTGGTTTCCATCCCATTTCTCTAAAGGGATGCGTCAAAAAGTAATGATCATGTGCGCGTTTCTCGTAGAACCTTCCTTATATATTATTGATGAACCTTTCGTCGGCCTTGACCCGATCGGTATTCGGTCGCTACTCGAGCAGATCGAAGAGCGAAAAGCCAATGGTGCATCTGTCTTGATGTCAACACACGTCTTGCCGACAGCCGAGAAATATTGTGATCGTATTATCGTCCTTCATGAAGGAAAAGTACGTGCTCAAGGGACGATGGATGATTTACGTAAAGCTTTTAATCGCCCAAAAGCTACACTTGACGAACTCTATATTTCAATGACCGAGGAACGTGACTATGAACAACATGCGTGAAATCTGGGGAAGTAGATTCGGTCATTATATGACCGAACTGCAAAAATATATGAAATTTGTATTTACAGGACATTTGGCGATTGTCATGCTGTTTACAATTGGTGCTGGTGGATATGCCTACAGTGAATGGTTAAAAGAAGTACCAGCCACTTTCCCTGCGGCTTTGTTAACAGCAGTTATAATCGGTTTAGCATTAGCTATTGGAACGCCAGTCACATTACTGAAGCCTGCTGACATCGTTTTTTTCCTCCCGATGGAAGGCAAGCTCAAAGGCTATTTGAACAGGTCATTGCGATATTCCTTCATATCTCAATTACCACTTCCGTTTTTACTGTTCATCGTTGCAGCACCATTACTGGCAGCGACTGCAATCGCAGAAAAACCGCAAATTTACTTGACGGCATTCGTCATTTTGCTTGTGAAATGGCTCTACGTAGATATTGACTATCATTATCGACACGCCAATGACGGGCACGGTATTTGGAAAGACAGAATGGTCCGTTTCGTGCTTGGAGCAGTAATTATTTACGTGACACTCGCGAGTAATCCACTGTTCATACCAGCAGTTGGAGCCGTTATTGTTATCTATTATTTATATTGGAAGAAAAGGAGTAACGAAAAACCGTTTCCATATGAACATTTCATTATGCTTGAACAGAACAGGATGATGCGATTTTACCGCTTCGCCAATTACTTTACAGATGTGCCTCATTTAAAAGGTTCCGTCAGCAGACGGGCTTGGCTCGGTTTCCTGATGCGCCCTGCAAAGTTCGGACTTACTACTCCGCAAAGGTTCTTGCTCACTAGGACATTGATCCGAACGGATGATAACTTTTGGCTCTGGGTTAGGTTGACCGCGTTATCTGTACTAGGTATTGCGCTCATTCCGTTCCCGTTCGTCATTTATATTTTTAGTGGTGCATTGGCCTTCGCAACGTCCATTCAACTCGTTTATGCGTTGCGTGCAGGCAATGATTTCAGGATGGACAATCTATTTCCTGAAGCTAAGGATACGAGAGCTCCAGCAATCCGGAAAACCGTCAGTGCATTCCAACTTGTACAAGCGGCTGCGGTATTCGTTACAGCGGTTATCGTAACAGGTATTTCGGTTACACCGATTATCGTTACAGCTGTTGTTATCGTCGTTTCAGAAATTACAATTCGATTCTCGGATAAAAAATAAAAATAGAATATTCTCAAAAACCTTGCAACTGCTCTATTGAATTATGTATAATAGAAAAAAGGGCATCAGGGGTGAGTGAGATGGAAAATAATTATTCATATGCCGAGTTCTTAAAAGCCGTGGGAAAAAACAGTTCTTCGCTGCAAGCTGAGAAATTGTTAAATGATATTTATATGGATTTGTTCTTAAAACATATTCATCGCGAGCAGACGAAAAAACGTCTCTTGACGCTTATCGATCTTGCACTTGATGAAAAGAATGAATCTGCTTTTGTCGAGTTAACAGACGAATTGATGCGAGTAGAAGAGAAATAAATGTGTTTAACGGGCCATCTGATAGGAAACTATCAGAGTAGGCCCGTTTTTGTCGTTCTAGAATAAAAGATTTAAAACACACGTTCCCTTATTTCTTTAGACTTCAGAAAGTCTATGGTAAAATATAAATAATTCATATTAGGAGGGGCGCTTAATGGACCAAAAATTTGAACTGCAAGCACCATATGTCCCTTTAGGTGATCAGCCCGTAGCCATTTCAAAGCTCGTGGAAGGAATCCATGAAGGTAAGAAGCATCAAACATTATTAGGTGCTACGGGAACAGGGAAAACATTCACCGTTTCAAACGTCGTCACAGAAGTTAACAAACCAACCCTTGTCATTGCGCATAATAAGACGTTGGCGGGTCAATTATATAGCGAGTTTAAAGAGTTTTTTCCAAACAATGCAGTAGAGTATTTTGTAAGTTTCTATGACTATTACCAGCCTGAAGCTTACGTACCGCAGACAGATACGTTTATCGAAAAAGATGCAACAATCAATGATGAAATAGACAAGTTGCGTCACTCAGCCACATCTTCTTTGTTTGAAAGAAATGATGTACTTATCGTAGCTTCTGTATCATGCATATATGGTCTGGGTTCTCCGGAAGAATACGGCAAGCACGTCGTTTCATTAAGAAGCGGTATGGAGATTGGAAGAAACGAACTGCTTAGGCTGTTTGTCGATAACCAATATTCCAGAAATGACATTAGCTTTACACGCGGGACATTCCGCGTCAGAGGAGATGTCGTCGAAATTTTCCCGGCTTCTCAAGATGAACATTGCATAAGAATCGAGTTTTTCGGCGATGAAATCGATCGTTTACGAGAAGTGGATGCATTGACAGGAGAAATACTTGGTGAGCGGACACACGTCGCCATCTATCCGAACTCCCACTTTGTAACGGGTGATGAGAAACTTCAAAAAGCGATTGCAAATATTGAAATCGAGTTGGAAGAGCGACTAAAAGTACTTCGAAACGAAGACAAGCTGCTCGAAGCACAACGGTTAGAACAGAGGACTCGTTATGACTTGGAAATGATGCGGGAAATGGGCTTTTGCTCAGGAATTGAGAACTACTCACGCCATCTGACTTTACAAGCGCCAGGAGCGACCCCTTTCACATTGCTCGACTACTTCCCAGATGACTTCCTTCTTGTCGTCGATGAAAGTCATGTGACACTACCTCAAATACGCGGTATGTACAATGGTGACCAAGCGAGAAAAAAAGTATTAGTTGAACACGGCTTCCGTCTTCCGTCCGCTCTGGATAACCGTCCGCTCATGTTCGAAGAGTTCGAGCGCTACATACATGAAGCGATTTATGTATCTGCAACACCAGGTCCTTATGAAATTGAACATACTCCCGAAATGGTCGAACAGATTATTCGTCCAACCGGCTTGCTGGATCCGATTATTGAAGTACGCCCGATTGAAGGACAAATTGATGACCTGATCGGTGAGATTAACGAGCGTACAAAGCGTAACGAACGGGTATTGATAACTACTTTAACGAAAAAGATGTCCGAGGATCTGACAGACTATCTGAAGGATGTAGGAATTAAAGTACAATATCTCCATTCTGAAATAAAGACTCTCGAGAGAATTGAAATCATTCGTGATCTCCGACTCGGTACATACGATGTATTGATCGGCATCAACTTGCTGCGAGAAGGTCTTGATATACCGGAAGTGTCACTTGTGACAATATTGGACGCCGATAAAGAAGGGTTCCTTCGTTCTGAAAGAGCTTTGATCCAAACAATTGGACGAGCTGCCCGAAACTCTGAAGGTCGCGTCATCATGTACGCAGATCGTTACACAGATTCGATGAAAAAAGCAATTGATGAAACGGAAAGGCGCCGAGAGATTCAGCATGCCTACAACGTAAAACATGGCATTACGCCAACGACAATTAAGAAAAAAGTTCGTGAAGTTATACGTGCTACGCAAGTTGCTGAAGAGGAAGTATCCATTCTCGATAAAGTTACAAAAGGTAGGAAGTTAACAAAAGACGACAAAACAAAACTTCTTGCAACTTTGGAAAAAGAGATGAAAGCAGCTGCAAAAGCGCTCGACTTCGAAAGAGCAGCCCAGTTGCGCGATACGCTATTAGAATTGAAGGCTGAAGGGTGAACAGACAATGAAAAATACTGAAATAGTTATACAAGGAGCTAGAGCGCATAACTTAAAAGATATCGACGTGAAAATACCACGCGATAAGCTTGTCGTTATGACGGGGTTGTCAGGTTCTGGTAAATCGTCCCTAGCTTTTGACACAATTTATGCAGAAGGTCAGAGAAGGTATGTTGAATCACTGTCGGCATATGCCCGACAGTTCCTCGGTCAAATGGACAAGCCGGATGTCGATGTCATTGAAGGATTATCACCCGCAATCTCCATCGATCAGAAAACAACGAGCCGAAATCCAAGATCTACTGTTGGAACGGTGACGGAGATTTCCGATTACTTGCGCCTGCTTTTTGCGAGAATCGGTAAACCGATTTGTCCAATTCACGGAACGGAAATCACCTCACAAACAATTGAGCAAATGGTGGACCGCATCATGCAATTGCCAGAACGGTCAAGGCTTCAAATTCTTGCGCCAGTTATTTCAGGCAGAAAAGGTACGCATGTGAAATTGCTGGAAGAAATTAAAAAGCAAGGGTTTGTAAGAGTTCGAGTAAATGGTGAAGTCATTGACCTCGATGACAACATCGATTTAAACAAAAATAAGAAGCATACTATTGAAGTCGTCATCGACCGTGTTGTTGTGAAGGAAGGTATCGAAGCGCGACTTAGTGATTCGTTGGAATCAGCACTAAGGCTGGCAGATGGTACAGTACTCGTTGATGTAATTGACGTGGAAGAATTGTTGTTCAGTGAACACCATGCGTGTCCACTTTGCGGCTTTTCAATCGGTGAACTAGAGCCACGGATGTTTTCGTTCAACAGCCCGTTTGGTGCTTGTCCAGAATGTGACGGCCTCGGCACAAAACTTGAAGTCGATCCTGACCTCGTCATACCTGACATGTCTGTATCTCTAAAAGATGGGGCAATTGTTCCGTGGATTCCGACTAGTTCACAATATTATCCAGAGTTGCTGAAAACAGTTTGCAAACATTTTAAAATACCGATGAATGTCCCAGTTAGTGAATTGTCTGATGAAGATCTTGCAATTATTTTACACGGATCAAAGGACGAGATGATTAAATTCAAATATACGAATGAATTTGGCAGTACCCGCGTTAATAATATTTATTTTGAAGGTGTTCTGGCAAATGTTGAACGAAGATTCAAAGAAACATCTTCCGATTATATTCGCGAACAGATGGAGAAATATATGGGTAGGCGACCATGTCCAAGTTGTGATGGCTTTAGACTAAAAGAAGAGACTTTAGCGGTAAAAGTAAATGGTGTCCATATTGGACAAGTAAGCGATTTATCGATTACGGAAGCGGAAAGTTTCTTTGAAAACCTGGTGTTATCGGAGAAGGATATGCAAATTGCGAGATTAATTTTGCGGGAAATTGGTGAACGGATCGGGTTTCTCATTAATGTCGGACTTGATTATTTAACATTATCGCGCGCGGCAGGAACGTTGTCTGGTGGAGAAGCGCAGCGGATTCGACTGGCAACTCAGATTGGATCTCGTCTAACGGGTGTCCTCTATATATTAGATGAGCCGTCTATTGGATTACATCAACGTGATAATGACCGTCTTATCGGAACGCTTCAAAGCATGCGTGATATCGGTAATACGCTCATCGTTGTCGAACATGATGAAGACACGATGATGGCAGCGGATTATTTAATTGATATAGGTCCTGGTGCGGGTGCTGCAGGCGGACAAATTGTTTCCGCCGGAACTCCTGACGAGGTGATGAACGATCCCAATTCATTGACTGGCGAGTATTTAAGCGGCAAGAAATTCATACCGCTACCAATCGAACGTAGACAATCGGATGGTCGTATAATTTCGATAAAAGGCGCAACAGAAAATAACTTGAAGAATGTCAGTGTCGATTTCCCGTTAGGCCAATTTATCGCAGTGACTGGCGTTTCAGGTTCAGGAAAAAGTACATTGGTGAATGAAGTACTCTATAAAGTACTAGCTCAAAAACTTAACCGTTCTAAACAGAAACCAGGCAGATTTGAATCTGTGAGTGGTCTCGAAGAATTGGAAAAGGTTATTGAAATCGATCAATCGCCGATCGGTAGGACGCCGAGGTCCAATCCTGCAACATATACAAGCTTGTTCGATGATGTGAGGGATGTCTATGCGATGACGAATGAAGCGAAAGTACGTGGTTATAAAAAAGGCCGGTTCAGCTTCAACGTCAAAGGTGGAAGGTGTGAAGCATGCCACGGTGACGGAATTATTAAGATTGAAATGCATTTCTTACCTGATGTCTACGTTCCGTGTGAAGTTTGTCATGGGAAACGGTATAACCGCGAAACGTTAGAAGTGACGTATAAAGGAAAAAATATCGCAGATGTCTTATCGATGACGGTGGAAGATGCATTAGTGTTCTTTGAAAATATACCGAAAATTAGTCGTAAGCTCCAAACTATTGTCGATGTCGGTCTTGGCTATGTCCAACTAGGGCAGCCGGCAACGACCTTATCAGGTGGCGAAGCACAACGAGTGAAGCTGGCGTCTGAATTGCATAAGCGTTCGAACGGCAAATCGTTTTATATATTGGACGAACCGACAACGGGGTTGCATGTCCACGATATCGAAAAGCTTCTACAAGTATTACAGCGCCTTGTCGATTCGGGCAATACAGTTCTTGTCATTGAGCACAATCTGGACGTCATTAAGACCGTCGATCATATTATCGATTTAGGTCCTGAAGGTGGAGACAAAGGCGGACAAATCATTGCAACTGGCACACCTGAAAAAGTTGCGAAATCTAAAAAGTCCTATACTGGACATTATTTGAAACCGATTCTAGAGCGTGACAAACAGCGGATGAAAGATAAGATCCAGAAGGCGGAATCTTGAAGTTTTTGAAACTTTATTGCAAACCGTTCGTATATATAGATATGGATTGTGAGAGCCCGAGCAGAATGTAGGCTCTCGCAATATAGAAAGCCAAAGCATACAAATTAGGAGGCGGAATAATGCAAAACGAACGCAAACGTATTTTGACCATGCTCGAGAACGGCACAATTTCTATGGACGAAGCCTTGACATTATTAGAAAAGTTGGATGTAAATAAGAAAACTGTCACTGAGAATGTAGAATTTAGACAGAAGCAATCCGATGAAAGTCATTCAGCAGACAACAAACAGACTTATGCGGGAGAAGAAGATAGTCGCTCTACAGGAAAGAATGATGAGACTCCTCCAGTGGATGAATTCATTGAAGATATCAGGAAGGATTTCGTAACAGTTGGCGACCGATTTATGCAATTCATGCAAACGGCTGTAACTAAAATGAAAGACTTCGACTTTGACTCGCCATTTGGCAACAGTACGACGTTCCAGCATACGGTTACGAAACAGGTTGAACAGTTGGATGAAATTCTCATCGACATCGATAACGGAAGTGTAATCTTGCAACCGACGGATACAAAAGAAATTCGTGCAGAGTTCACAGTGAAGTCTTACAATAGTAAATCTGAAGAAGAAGCGAAAAAAGAATTTCTGAATAAGATGATTTGCGTCGTTGATGAAGGCAAGCTTCGTGTGTTGAGTGATCTCAAATTCAATCAAGTCAATGTCGATCTGTTCATTCCTAAACAGCAATTTGATAAAATCTCTGTACGCTTGCTAAACGGTAATTTCAATTTGCAAGATGCGTCTGTCGATCGACTGTACGCGAAAACAGCAAATGGAAAAGTGGATATTGAGCGAGTACAATTCAAAGATGCAGAGCTGGAGACTGGAAATGGCTCTATTCGTTTAAATGATAGCGACGGTGAAATGGTTGAAGCTGAAACGATAAATGGCCGTGTTTATCTATCAGGTAAGTTGAAAGATGTAGAAGCGAAATCATTGAACGGACATGTAGTTGTTACTACGACAGATCAAGCTGCACAAAAGATCAATGCAAAAACGGTAAGTGGTTCAGTAGAACTTTACCTTCCACCCAATGTAGCTTTGGAAGGTGACATTTCAACAAACATGGGTCGCTTGGATTTACAGTTGCGAGACATTACAAAAACTGTTGAGCAAGAACAGTTTTTGCAGCGTACTGTTCGATTCAACAAATCTGTTGAAGGTTCTTCACTGCCGCTTCACGTTCAAGGTGAAGCAAAAACGGGTTCAGTAATTGTTTGTTATACCGTAGATCATAGCTGAATGGAACCTTAACCGAAAAATAACTAAAAAGGATCCCACGCCAATATAATTGGAGTGGGACCCTTTTCGTTTTCATACATCATTTTACATAAAGCCAATTTGTTATGCCGAATGCAATGGCTTGTCCGCATTGGAAACGGTATGCCCTATCAAGTAGCAGTGCAGCTTCTTGTCGATTTGTCATGAAGCCGCATTCCACTAGAACTGCCGGCATTTTTGTATCCCTTAACACAGCGAAGTTAGCTGTTTTGAGTCCGCGGTTTTTCCCATTGGTCGCAAGTAGCAAAGAGTCATGTAACTGTTTTCCGAGCGATTTAGTTGTAGCGCCAGCGGTAGGATAAATGTACGTTTCAATTCCTGCCGCTTCGTTCCATTGTGTTCCAAATGCATTCGCATGGATGGAAACGAACAGAGACGCATTCACTCTATTTGCTAGCGCAGTACGTTCTTTTAATGGAACGTCCCTTGTTGCATCGTGAGAAAACAATACGTTAAAGCCTTTGGAAACGAGAATTCCTTTTGCAATGCTTGCGACCTCACTATTAAAGTGAAATTCTCTTAACAGTCCATCAGTTGACCTTTTGCCAGCTGTTTCTGGACCGTGTCCAGCGTCCAATATGATTGTCATGCACTCACCTCCTCGTAACATATATAGAGGAAAGATAGGAGTAAGTGGACAGCTCCGGACAGAATTAATTTCAAATGAAACGGTTCGTGGTAAAATGGTGCATAGTTAACATGAAAGTACAGGGAGGCGGCGAACAAATGTCTATTGTGACAGTGAAAGACGTTCAAGAGCGTTTTGGTCTTGAATTACTCGGAGGGCAAGCAGGGATCGATCGAAATATCGTTACAAGTGACATTTCACGGCCAGGTTTGGAGATGGCTGGCTATTTTGATTTTTATCCCGCATCGCGTGTTCAGCTCCTTGGAAAAACAGAAATATCTTTCTTCAATAAAATGACACCAGAAGACCGGATGGATCGGATGGACAGACTTTGTTCAGCTGAAACACCGGCATTCATTATCGCGCACCAGATCGATTGTCCTACCGAACTGCTACAACTATCAGAGGAGCGTAATATAACAGTCCTTCAAACGGAAAGTCCGACGACGAGATTTTCAGGAATGTTAACAAACTTTCTCGAAGGACGTTTAGCTCCTATGACAACCGTGCATGGTGTCCTTGTCGATGTGTACGGTATTGGCGTCCTGATTACAGGGAAAAGCGGTGTTGGGAAAAGCGAAACAGCTTTGGAACTTGTGAAACGTGGACACCGACTCGTAGCGGACGACGCGGTTGAAATTAGGCAAGTGGCTAAAAACATTCTGATTGGCAATGCACCTAAAATTTTACGACATATGTTGGAAATTCGGGGAGTTGGCATCATTGATATGATGACGCTATTTGGAGCGAGTGCTGTTAAGGATGATAAAAGATTGCTCATGGTCGTGGATTTGGAAGTGTGGGATCCCGAGAAAGTGTACGATCGATTGGGCATTGATGAAGAAAAGATGAAGATCATCGATTCGGAAATTACGAAGCTAACCGTTCCTGTTAGGCCAGGTCGGAACTTATCGGTCATAATTGAAGTGGCTGCAATGGATTATCGAATGAAAAAGTTAGGGATTAACGCGGCAGAAACATTTTCAAAAAAATTGGATTTAGCAATTAGAGAAGGACAAGATGAATCCACTACAGAGGGGATAGAGTGAACTGATGTTTGATTTACTAGCAATTAACCCGACGGCTTTCCAATTGGGACCGATCCCGATCAGATGGTATGGAATTTTGATTACTACGGGGATTATACTAGCATTTATTGTCGTTCAAAAAGAAATGGTTAAACGGGGGATGCATCCAGATTTCCTGACAGATCTTCTTATTTGGGCGGTGCCGATTTCCATTATCAGCGCCAGGATTTATTATGTACTCTTTTCATGGAGCTCTTATAAGGATAATCCGATTGATGTAATTAAAATTTGGGAAGGCGGAATCGCCATTCATGGAGCATTGATTGGTGCATTCCTTACGACTTATATTTATACGAAACGACGTGGAATCTCCTTTTGGAAAGTGGCAGATATTGCTGCTCCAGGGCTTCTTATCGGGCAGATTATTGGCAGATGGGGAAATTTCATTAACCAAGAAGCGCACGGGGGACCGGTTTCTGAGAAGTTTCTTGAAAGTACATTCATTCCGGATTGGATTATGAATCAGATGACGATAAAGGGTGTAACGTATCATCCGACTTTCTTGTATGAATCTCTATGGAATGTCGTTGGTCTTGTCATAATTCTTTTATTACGTAAAGTGATATTAAAACGAGGAGAAATGTTCCTGTTTTACTTGACGTGGTATTCAATTGGACGCTTTTTCATCGAAGGAATGCGTACGGACAGTTTGTATGGCGGTGATTTAAGGGCTGCACAAATTGTTTCGATTGTAACTATTATAGTAGCAGTAACAACTTTCATTTACAGAAGATATATCCAAAAAGTGAAAGTGAATTACCAAGATAAATAAGAAAAGGGATGGGGAAATGCATACGTTGCAAAATGGGACGAAGGCGGGCTTGAAAACGACATGGACATTGGGGAAGATCATCTTTCCGATTACATTGTTTCTCGTTATTTTGCAACATACGCCTGTGTTGCCTTGGATCGTAAAACTTGTTTCGCCGATTATGGGGATATTCGGTTTAAGTGGTGAAGCAGCTATTCCTTTAGTGCTCGGGAATGCCTTGAATTTATATGCTGGGATTGCTGGCATACTCTCACTCGATCTGACTGTCAAAGAGGTGTTTATACTTGCTGTCATGCTCAGTTTCGCACACAATATTTTCATTGAAACCGGAGTCGCTTTAAAAGTAGGAGTGAAGCTGTGGGTAGTATTAGTCGTCAGGTTTGGTTTGGCGGCTTTTTCCGGTATTATCATCAATCTTTTTTGGAGTGGTGGAGGGGAAATTGCACAGTATGGCATGGCGCCAGAAGTTGTCTCTGCACCAGAAGGGTGGCTTGCAATCGGATTGCTTGGCTTGCAAAAGGCATCATTTGGTGTGTTGCAACTCGCAATGATTGTCATCCCTTTAATGATTTTTGTTCAGTTTTTGAAAGATCGACAGTATTTACAGAAGTTCTCTGAAAAACTTGCACCTTTTACGAAAGTGATTGGTGTTCAACCCAATGCGTCAATGACTTTGGTGGCAGGTCTTGTCATCGGATTAGCTTACGGAGCGGGTGTGATGATTCAAGCAGTTCAAGAAGACGGGGTTAGCAAGAAGGATGCGACATTGGTGTTCATTTTCCTTATTGCCTGTCACGCCGTAGTGGAAGATACACTTATCTTCCTACCGCTTGGCATACCTATCCTGCCGTTACTCATCATAAGGCTAGTTACAGCATTTGTTTTGACGATAGCGGTTGCTTTTGTATGGAAACAGCATGAACGAAGAAAGGAAAAGGAGGTCGTCTTGCACAATGGCTAAAACGACTACATTATTGTTCGATTTCGACGGTACATTGCTAGATACGAATGAGTTGATCATTCAATCATTTCAGTTCGTCCTAGATGCGCATTACCCGGGAAAGTTCACAAGAGCGCATATTTTACCTTTCATGGGTCCGACGCTAAGGGAGTCATTCCTGAGCGTCGATCCATCGAAAACAGATCAGCTCATCGAAGAGTACAGAAGTTGGAATTTAGAAAATCATGATCGTCTATGTACAGAATTTGACGGTGTGAAAGAAACGTTGCGCAAGTTGAAAAAACGCGGACTGAAAATGGCGATTGTATCGACGAAGAGAAATAACATGGTTTGGAAAGGGTTGGATTTACTCAATATCGGTGACCTTTTCGATACAGTCATCGGTTTGGATGATGTGAAAAATCCTAAACCAGATCCTGAACCGATCTTACTTGCACTCGAACGGTTAGGATCCACTCCGGAAGAATCCATTATGATTGGCGATAATTATCATGATATCGTTGGCGGGAAAAATGCAGGCGTTCGCACCGCTGGGGTTGCATGGTCATTGAAAGGCGAAGCGTTCATGAGGGAACTTGAGCCGGATTACATATTGCAGCATATCTCAGATTTACTGCCAATGACGACGGGGAACGTAGAGTGAGACGTACGGAGCGGTTTCCCGCTAAAGGAGATGCGAACTCTCTATGGCATATTTATAAGACGGTATCCTTTTTTAAAGTGGCGAAAAACTTCTTTTTCATCCAAGTTGGCAGGTATACGCCTTTCATTCCGATGAAGAACTTCATCTACCGGACATTTCTTCGTATGAAAATCGGTGAGAAGACGGCGTTCGCACTAATGGTGATGCCGGATACGATGTTTCCGGAACGTATCTCTGTCGGGAATAATTCAATCATTGGCTTTAATACGACGATCCTTGCTCATGAATACTTGATTGATGAATATCGGATAGGGGACGTTATTATTGGTGACCGTGTGATGATTGGTGCGAATACGACGATCCTCCCTGGTGTTGAAATCGGAGACGGTGCAATTGTCTCAGCAGCCTCCCTTGTCAATCGAGACATCCCAGCAGGTGCACTTGCTGGAGGAAATCCCGTAAGAATCATCTACACTGCGGAGCAGATGGAAATGCGTAGACAGGCCGACTTATCCCGGACAACTGAGAATTAAGGATGACGGACTGAAAAGTTGTGCTATAATGATAATAACTTACGGAAGGGACGTTTTAGCGTTCCTTCTCCTTTTTTCGGAGGAATTTGATTGGACAAAAAGCATAAAAACATAGATAAAAAAATAATCTCATTTATCCCTGACGGTGAATTCTACTATCAAAAAGGTGTCAAGGCTATGCAAAGAGACCGTTTGGACGAGGCGCATAAATACTTGCAAAGGGCGGTCGAACTAAGTCCGAATGACCCACTCATCCTCATGCAATACGGCATTCTTATAATGGAAGAGGGCATGTTTGAAGAGGCGTACGAAATCCTGACGTCTGCCCATGGTCTAGATCCAGCAGAAGAGGATATCATTTTCTATTTGGCAGAAGTTCATGCGCATTTAGGGCTTCTTAGAGATGCGAAAGTTTATGCGGAGAAATACATTTCTTTAGCACCGGATGGTCCTTTGGCAGATGACTCGATGGAAATTATTGATTTTGCTGAACAAGAAGAAGCCTTTTTCCAAGATGATGAAATGCCTGATAGTGAAGTATATTTTCTTCAGGAAAAAGCACGCAGAATGATGGAGTCCGGAGAATTCGAAGATGCGATTGAAATCCTAGAAGCCATCATTATAGATTATCCGGATTTTTGGGCTGCACATAATAATTTGGCACTCGCTTATTTCTATATCGGTCGAATCAAATCGGCTAAAGAGCTTTTATACGATGTATTGGACAAAAACAAAGGGAATATCCATGCTTTGTGTAATCTTGCCGTCTTTTACTACTATGAAAAAGAGAAGGATGAGCTGGAAGAAATGCTCGAACTTCTACTAAAGATAAAACCTTATCAATTTGTTCACCGCTACAAATTAGGTGCGACATTCGCTTTGGTCGGTAAGCACAAAGAAGCGTACGGTTGGTTAAGAAGCTTGCAAAGAAGAGGCTTTGAAGGTGATGCGGGCTATTATTTCTGGCTTGCTCATTCTGCCTACTTCTCGGGTAATGAAACGGTTGCGAAAGAATCATATAAACGACTTGTTGAACTGGATCCGACGAAAGAAGGACTGGAGCCTTGGAAAAATGTAGACGAAGCAAGCAAATTGGAGTCTTACGAGCAAGACAGGGATTTTCTGCTAAGCAAAATTGCAAATAAATATCGGAGCGAAAGGCTGCTAGGGTATTATCTGTTAGGGAAATCGGCTCATAAGCAAGAAATTATTTCCCATCCTACAATCATTGATATAGAAAAGCTGAGTGTCATTGAGCAACTGTTCTTGGCTCAAAGTTTGAACTATGATTTTAAAGTGGAGAATGAGTTCGATCATTCATTCATGCGCGCAGTTGAAACGACAGACCTGATCTATAACAATTATAAGCCGCTGAATAAGCAAGGGACGCATTTGTTTCAAATGTGGTTTACGCTTTGTGAAATGGCACTGCTACGTTCCTATCCGTTTCGAAATCCGGCTGCATTGGCCGCGGCAACGGATTATATGTTCCAATCTTCCCGTTACAAAGGTGTCACAAAGAAGTCCGTTGCTGCAACGTATGGCATATCAGTCGCTACTTTGACGAAATATGTCGGAGAACTAATCGAGTTTTTGCCTCATTTTAATGATTAAAGTAGGAGAAAATCCTATTCAAGCAGGCAAAAAGATTGATTGGAAACTTGAAATCTTATACGATTTGAACAGTATTATATGAAGTGTAATGAAGGAGGAAATACAATGACAACTGAGACGGAGAAAATATATGATGTCATTATTATCGGTGCTGGACCAGCAGGAATGACTGCTGCAGTTTATACCTCAAGAGCAAACTTATCGACATTAATGTTAGAGCGTGGTATCGCTGGCGGTCAGATGGCGAACACTGAAGAAATTGAAAACTATCCTGGATTTGAGACAATCTTAGGACCTGACTTATCGAAAAAAATGTACGATCATGCAAAATTGTTCGGTGCTGAATATGCTTACGGAGACGTTTCCGAAATCATTGACGGTGAGAGCTATAAAACGATCATTTCAGGAAGAAAAGAATATAAAGCACGTGCTATCATCATCACAACAGGTGCAGAATACCGAAAAATGGGTATTCCAGGCGAAAAAGAACTTACTGGACGCGGCGTCAGCTATTGTGCAGTATGTGACGGTGCATTCTTTAAAAACAAAGAGATCGTCGTCGTTGGGGGCGGAGACTCAGCAGTTGAAGAAGGTTCTTATTTGACGCGTTTCGCGAAAAAAGTGACAATCATTCACAGACGCGATGAGTTGCGTGCACAAAAAATCCTTCAAGACCGTGCTTTCGCTAATGACAAGATCGATTTCATCTGGAACTCAACTGTTAAACAAGTGAACGATAAAGATGGTAAAATCGGATCGGTCACTCTCCTTTCAACAGTGGATGGAACAGAGAAAGTAATGGAAACGGAAGGTATGTTCATCTATATCGGTATGGATCCTTTAACGAAGCCATTTGAAAAGCTTGGCATCTTGGATGAAAACGGATATATTCTTACGAATGAAGATATGGAAACGACAGTACCTGGTATTTACGCAGCTGGTGACGTTCGCCAAAAAATGCTTCGCCAAGTTGTTACAGCAACTGGTGACGGTAGTATTGCAGCGCAAGCATGCCAGAAATACATCGAAGAACTTGCTGAGAAATTAGCAACTGAAGTTTAAATGACAAAAAAAGAACGGCTTTCGCTGTTCTTTTTTTGTTATAGACAACTCCTTAATAAGAAAAAATCTCCTAATTAACATAACTTTAATAAACCTGTAACCGTAATGCAATATATTACGGTTATAGTAGAAGTATCAATTGACCCCCCTTTTGATATAGCAACAGTTTAAAGACGATCTGCCGATTCATTTCGGTAGGTGGTCTTCTTTTTTTGTCGTTTGCTTTAGAAACATTGTATAATGGTTGTATACGTTCTGAAAAAGAGAGAGGAATCGAGATGCAAAGAATTGCTAATTTACTTGTCATCAAAGACAATTATGTTCTTTTACTGAAAAAGCCAAGACGTAATTGGTACGTTGCGCCAGGCGGTAAAATGGATTCAGGAGAATCCGTCTATGAAGCTGCTGTACGGGAATTTAAAGAAGAAACGGGTGCAACTCCAGTTGAGCCAAAAGTTAAAGGGATTTATACAATGATGATCATGGAACCCGAAACGAAAGAGGTACTCGATGAATGGATGCTCTATACGTTTGTAGCTAAAGATCTGATCGGTACACCTTATGAATCCAACCGTGAAGGCTTACTTGAGTGGCATCCAGTGGAAAGTTTACAAACGCTGCCGATGGCGGAAGGTGACAGGTCAAACTTATTATTTGCAGTCTCCCAATCCGGCGTCCAATATGGTACATTCTATTATACAGAAGAATTCGAACTATTAGAGGAGCGTTTGCAAAATTCAACGGAAGGTGATTTGAATTAATGGAAAATGTAACCCAAAAAAGTGATGTTGAACTGGTCATCATAACAGGAATGTCAGGGGCCGGAAAAACGGTTGCTATGCAAAGTTTCGAAGATCTCGGTTTTTATTGTATTGATAACTTACCACCGGAACTCTTGGTTACATTCCTGGATCTGATGATGAAATCAGAGAACAAAATGAGAAGAATAGCCGCTGTAATGGATACTAGAGGAGGAGACCTCTTCGATTCGTTAATAGGTGCTTTGGATGACATGATTCAAATGGATGGGGTTTCTACTAAACTTCTGTTCCTTGAAGCTGATGATGAAACACTAGTGAGAAGGTACAAGGAGTCCAGACGCTCACACCCACTCGCTGAAGGCGGTCTTCCGCTGTCGGGGATACGCAAAGAACGTGCCCTTCTATCTGAGCTAAGAGGGCGTGCTCGATCGATTTACAATACATCCGAACTAAAACCACGGGCGTTACGCGAAAAAATCATGTCGACATTCTCTTCAAAGGATGACACTGCGTTCACTTTGAATTTCATTTCATTCGGCTTTAAACATGGCATGCCGATTGATGCAGATGTCGTGTTCGATGTACGATTTTTGCCGAACCCATTTTACATTGATGAGTTGAAACCGCTGACTGGGCTAGACAAAGACGTTTCGGAGTATGTGTTAAAATGGAACGATACACAAATGCTTATAGAAAAACTGACAGACTTGTTCAAGTTTCTAATCCCTCAATATAAAAATGAAGGAAAGTCCCAAGTAGTCATCGCTTTTGGCTGCACGGGCGGTCAACATCGATCAGTCACGTTGGCAGAGTTTTTTGGAAGTCGTTTTAAAGAAGAATATAAGACCCTAATCACACATCGTGATTTGGACAAGAGGAAGGGTTGAGGTTATGTTGCAATCCGGCGGAAAGAGAAAAATAGTCGTCTTTGGAGGCGGGACCGGATTGTCTACATTGCTTCGAGGATTGAAATCATATGATGTCGATCTGACCGCAATCGTAACTGTTGCGGACGATGGAGGCAGTTCCGGCAGATTGCTGGATCAGTACAATATTCCACCGCCTGGTGATATTAGACAGGTCATGGCAGCGCTTTCAGATGTGGAGCCACTCATTGAGGAGATGTTTCAATACCGATTTTCGACGTCAGATGACTTAAAAGGCCATTCACTCGGCAATCTGATGCTCGCTGCACTAACGGACATAACAGGAGATTTTGCTGGTGCCATCGAGAAGATGGGGCAGGTTTTGAAGATTAAAGGGAAAGTATTACCTGCTGCAAATCAAAGGATCACCTTGCATGCGGAGCTAGATGATGGCACAATTGTAACCGGTGAGTCTAAAATACCTGTATATGGCCGAAAAATAAGGAAAGTCTATGTTTCACCACAAGAAGTCGAGCCGCTCCCTGAAACAATCAAAGCGATTGAAGATGCAGATCTAATCATTTTAGGACCAGGAAGCTTATACACAAGCATTTTACCGACATTACTTGTTAGAGCGATTAAAGATGCAGTTCTCGCTTGTAGAGCGCAGAAAGTGTATATTAATAATTTGACGATGCAACCTGGAGAGACATTGCAGTACACGGCTTCCGAACATGTCAAAGCACTTTATAGTCATGTAGGAACCGAATTCATCGATACGGTTTTGCTGAATGGAACTGACTTTAAATCTTTATATCAAGATAGTGAAGCGATTGAGCCGCAATTGCCTGTGGAAAATGATATTGATGCGTTAAGTCTGCTTGTCCCAAATGTTGTCTTAAGAGACATTTCAAAAGTATGGGATGGCCGCATTGTCCATGATGCAAAAAAAGTGGCTTCATGGATCATTGACTATATGGAAAGTGAGATCATTAGCGAATAGACTTGATCATCGCCGAGAGAGAGGGGGAAAGTCATGTCTTTTGCATCAGAAGTAAAAAAGGAACTGACACAAATTGAATCGAAAAATTGCTGTGTGAAAGCTGAAATCGCTGCATTCATCCGAATGAACGGTGCTTTGTCGTTTTCCAACAAACAGCTAAGTTTGGATGTCCAAACGGAAAATGCTGCAATTGCAAGGAGACTCTATTCGAATTTGAAATTGCTTTACCCTTATAAGGTGGAGTTGCTTGTACGTAAAAAAATGCGTTTAAAAAAGAATAACGTCTACATATGCCGTATCCGTGAAGGTGCGAAACAATTGCTAGAGGACCTTTACATCCTTACTGGAACGTTCCAATTCAAAAACGAAATCGTCCATGAATTGGTGAAAAAGAAATGCTGTCAACGCTCTTATTTGCGCGGAGCTTTTCTAGCGGGGGGATCCGTTAATAATCCTGAGACTTCATCTTATCACCTGGAAATCTTCTCCTTTTATAAAGAACATAGTGAAGCGCTAGTGGAGTTGTTAAATCGATACCATCTGAATGCAAAGTCAATTGAACGCAAAAAAGGGTACATCGCCTACTTGAAAGAAGCTGAAAAAATTTCAGATTTTCTCGGGTTCATCGGAGCTCATGTTTCTTTGATGAAATTTGAAGATGTACGAATCTTACGGGATATGAGAAACAGTGTAAATCGTCTTGTGAATTGTGAAACCGCCAATATGAATAAAACTATTGGAGCGGCACAACGCCAAGTTGAAAATATAAAATTCATACAAAAGACAATTGGTCTAGATCAGTTGCCAGATCGATTGCAGGAAATTGCACATCTACGAATCACTTACCAGGATGTTACATTAAAAGAACTAGGTGAAATGGTAACAGGCGGTACAGTAAGCAAATCAGGAGTAAATCATCGGTTAAGGAAAATCGAGGAAATCGCAGAGAATCTTCGAGTCGGCGGAATTGCCAGTCGGTAAAACTGGCTTTTAGAGAAAGGGGCCAAGTGGTTATGGCGGAAAAAACGGTTGAAGTGAAAATGAAGACAGGATTGCAGGCGAGACAAGCTGCTTTGTTTGTGCAAGAAGCAAATAAATTCACTGCGGATGTCTTCATAAAGAGAGATGATCGTCAAGTGAACGCAAAAAGTATTATGGGCGTCATGAGTCTGGCGATCGCTAGAGGAACAGACGTTACATTGATTGCTGAAGGAATCGATGAAGAGCAAGCGATTGATACACTTACATTGATGATTGAAAAAGAAAACTGATAAGGGAATAAGCCGTTTCGTACAAATTGGAACGGCCGCTTCACTTTCTGTCTATTTAAACGTAAAAAAAAGCTGTAACCATGAAAATTCATGATTACAAGCTTGTTTGTTTTTTACGTTATGCCCTCGGCGGGAGTCGAACCCACATTTTAAGCTTCGGAGGCTTACGTGCTATCCATTGCACCACGAGGACGGAAAATGCTGTTGTACGCAACAGACAAACTCAATTATACAAACTGCTAAGCACGAAAGCAAGCCTTATTTAATATTTGCATGGATTGATAAGAAATAATCAATGCGTTATATTTGACCTTAATTGACCATAGTATGTATGATAGAAGTACAGTTGGAACAGATGATTTCAACAGTAATCTAAAATTCGATCCATCCAAAAGGAGGAAATGACATGAACTTGATACCTACAGTTATTGAACAGACAACCCGGGGAGAACGTGCATATGATATCTACTCCCGTTTATTGAAAGACCGCATCATCATGCTAGGAAGTGCAATTGACGATAACGTAGCAAACTCTATCGTAGCACAGTTATTATTCCTAGAAGCTGAAGATCCTGAAAAAGACGTTTCCATTTATATTAACAGCCCTGGTGGCAGCATAACAGCAGGTATGGCAATCTATGACACAATGCAATTCATCAAACCGGACATTCAAACAATTTGTATCGGTATGGCTGCTTCAATGGGATCATTCCTACTAACTGCAGGAACGAAAGGTAAGCGTTACGCGCTTCCGAACGCAGAAGTGATGATTCACCAACCACTTGGTGGAGCTCAAGGGCAAGCGACTGAAATTGAGATCGCTGCTAAGCGCATCCTCTTCCTTCGTGAGAAATTGAACGGAATTTTGGCAGAGCGTACGGGCCAATCAATTGATGTAATCGCGAAGGATACTGATCGCGATAACTTTATGACTGCTGAGCGTGCTAAAGAATACGGTCTGATCGATCATATCATTACGCGCAGCGATATGAAAAAAGACATTGAAAAGTAAGCAATCACTCAGAACCGACTCCTTATCATTGAGTCGGTTTTTTAGTCTCGAAAAATAATGGAATGAATCCTTTTCCATTGTCATACGTAACCTATATAGCAAGAAGTTTAGGCGGTCTATAAAAAAGGGTATTACAAACTAAAGCGAATTAGGGAGTGGAATGAATGAAAAAAGCATTAGGACCGATAGCAATCATAGTAGTGATTTTGCTTGTGCTTGGCATCATGCTCGTGCCAAAGTACAATAAATTTGTCAATTTAGAAGAAAATGTAGATCAGTCATACGCGCAAGTTGAAACGCAGCTTCAGCGTCGGATTGATTTGATACCGAACTTAGTTAACACAGTAAAAGGCTATGCCAGTCATGAAAAAGAAGTGATTAAAGACATTTCAGATGCGCGTGCCAAACTTTCAGGGGCAAGAGGACCTGAAGAACAAGCTGCAGCAGACAGTGAACTTTCCAATGCACTCGGCAGATTGTTAGTTGTTGTGGAAAACTATCCGGATTTAAAAGCGAATCAGAATTTCACACAATTGATGGACGAACTGGCAGGTACTGAAAATCGTATAAGTGTCGCGCGTAAAGATTACAACGATGTAGTCGCAGATTATAACCGACAAATCAAGCGGTTCCCAGGCAAAATTGTCGCTTCGATGTTCGGATTTGATAAAAAAGAATATTTCAAAGCGGATGCAGCTGCGAATGAAGCACCAAGTGTAGATTTTGGAGATGACAAAGAGTGATTCGTAAGACGTTCGGCTTTGTGGCGGCGCTATGCCTATTCCTGTCTATAAGTCCATTGGCGACGTTAGCAGCTGACGTCCCGCGATGGAACCCCTCAGATTATTATATACAGGACCATGCAAGCATCTTGTCTGCTGAACAGACAGCTGAGTTGAACAGGCTCGGTAAGCAGTTGAATGAGGCAACTGGTGCAGAGCTCGCTGTGCTGACGTTGCCAAGCATCGGTGATGAACCAATTGAAGATTTTGCGGTCAAGGCATTGAGGGACTACAAACTCGGAAAATCTGAAGAGGATAATGGTGCCTTATTGGTAGTGACCACTATTCCTAATTCAGATGGCGACCGTCATTTTAGACTCGAAGTAGGATACGGTCTAGAAGGGGCGCTGCCGGATGGTAAAATAGGTAGAATCTTAGATGAAGTGGCCATACCTTATTTGAAAAAGGGTGTGGAACGCCCTGATATGGCTATCGTAGAAGCCTATAAATCGTATTACAACGAAATTGCGGCTGAATATGGATGGGACGGCGAAGTGGCCGAAGTAAACACACTTGAGGGTCAAAGTGGTGGGTCCGGATTTGGAATACCATCCCCGATTATCATTTTCCTTATCATCTACATCATCTTCCGCGTATTGCGAGGCGGAGGCGGTGGTGGACGAGGCGGCGGCCCTGGTGGACGTAGAAGAAGT
>NZ_JACSQN010000017.1 GCF_014836615.1 Sporosarcina quadrami
AAATCATCCGTATATTTAACCACAATAAAACACCCCAAAAGTTAGATTTTCTACTCTAACTTTTGGGGTGCACTTCATTTTCAGATAAGGTGTTTTTCATTTTGTCCTTGAATAACTCGGATTACAAGTACATACTTATTTAGTTACTTATACTTTTTAGGAGTTTTGATAAAAATGACAAAAATCGCTGAGATTATTACAAAGAACAACGAAATGACGCCATTTCATGATCCGTGGGAAGCTTATCTGGACATGAAAGAACATGGAAAAATGACGTTATCGAGTATCGAATTCACGACTACTTATTTATGTAATATGCGTTGTGAGCATTGCGCTGTAGGTTATATGTTGCAGCCTAAGGATCCCGACGCTTTACCGATTGAGCTACTAACTGCCCGATTAGATGAAATTCCACATCTGCGCACGATTAGTATTACAGGTGGAGAGCCGATGTTTTCAAAGAAATCTGTTGAGAATGTAGTACTTCCTTTATTGAAATACGCCCATCAGCGTGGAGTTAAAACACAATTGAATTCGAACTTGACGATGCCACTTGACCGGTATGAAATGATTGCACCTTACTTAGATGTATTACATATCTCGCATAACTGGGGAACAGCGGACGATTTCGTGGACGGCGGATTCGCCAATATGGAGAGACAACCACCTCGGAAACGAAGAGCAGAACAATTTGAGCGTATGATCGATAATAGCAGAGCTTTGGCTGAAATGGGGGTTATGGTTTCCGCTGAAACGATGTTGAACAAACGGACATTGCCGCATTTGAAATCGATCCATAAACAAGTTGTCGAAGAGATGAAGTGTGCTCGACATGAAATACATCCAATGTATCCAAGTGATTTTGCAAGTTCATTAGAAGTGTTGTCACTCGAGGAAACCCGTAATGCGCTACATGACATATTGGATGTTCGTGATGAACAGACTTGGATGCTCTTCGGGACATTGCCATTTTATCCATGCAGCCCAAAAGAAGAAGACACAACCTTATTAAACCGCATTTATAGCAGTAAAAATGTTTCGGTTCGAAATGATCCTGATGGACGATCACGTTTAAACGTCAATATTTTTACAGGAGATGTGATTGTCACCGATTTTGGTGACACACCACCTATGGGCAACATTTCAACTGATTCGCTTCCGAGCATGCTGGACCGTTGGTTGGAAAGCCCACTCGCCAAAACGATTAGTTGCCATTGTCCAGCTGTTCAATGTTTAGGGCCAAATCTGCTTGTCAAAGATGCTTATTATGAGGAAGTCGATTTTACAACTAGGAAATCTGTAATAAAACGCTAGGAAACGAACCCTTTATTTATTATTTCGTCTATTGTTATTGAGAGAGAAGGTTATAAGGGGTGTTGCTGATGAATGAACCATTTGTCATGTTTTCTACTGTCCATCTAGTTGCCCTCAGCGTTTTCTTAGCCGCAGTTATACTTCTGTATCGCTATCGGAAAAAGTTGAGAGTAGCACCAATCAACGCGAAACGATTTGAACGCATCGCAGCTATATCATTATTCGTCATTGATGGTTTATACTACTTATGGATGATTCAAACGGATAGATGGGGCTTGGCGTCTTCTTTACCGCTTGAGCTTTGTAGTATATCATTGTTAGCAACAATATTATTGTTATGGACGGGAAACAGGCATTTCATAGATTTTGTTTTGTTCGCAGGTATTGGCGGAGCTTTTCAAGCAATGCTTACTCCTGATTTAGATATGAATTTTCCACATTTCCGCTTTTTTCATTTTTTCTTTACACATGCAGGAATTATTCTAACTGGACTTTATTATGTTTGGGTGAGGGGCTATAAGCCAACGTTCAAAAGTGTAGTGAAAGCATTTATTATCATTAATGCGCTAGTGCCTGCTATTATGATCGTCAACTGGTTAGTAGATGGAAATTATATGTTTTTACAAATGAAGCCAGTGAATGGAAGTTTATTGGACTTTTTAGGGCCATATCCATGGTACCTACTATCACTTGAAGTAGTAGCCTTTTGCATGTTTACGTTACTTTGGTTAGTTCTTCGTCAATGGAGAATTGATAGTGCGAACGGTTCGAAAGAAAAATGAAGATTTAAGTTGCAGAGGAGCTGGAGGGAAAATCCGTGTTACTGTGTAGACAATCTCATACATTAAATGGTACGATTTAGAAACCAATAAGAAAACACTGTCCACTAAGGAGGAAAAGCAATGTCTGAACCAAAAGGGAAAATTAGTTTGAAAGATGCAGTCAAGCAACAGCTTGAAGCGAAAAAGAATAAGAATGCAACAAACAAGCCAAAAGGAAACCCAATGCAACAAGGACCTAAAATGAAAAGCCAACAATCAAAACCAGTAACACAATCAAGTAGAAAAATGGGTGTCTAATTCGTTATTGGCATCAAAAAAGGTAGAGGGGAATCAAATCCCTTCTACCTTTTTGTTTCTTAATCCATTTGTTTTAACAAGTTTGCCATTTCAATAGCAGCTATTCCAACGTCCCAACCTTTATTGCCGGCTTTCGTACCTGCCCGCTCTACAGCTTGTTCAATCGTTTCAGTCGTCAAAATACCAAATAATACTGGAATACCTTCTGTCATATTCAGTGAGGCAACACCCTTTGATACTTCACTGCAGACGTAGTCAAAGTGAGGTGTTGCTCCTCTTATCACTGTACCCAAAGTGATAATCGCATCATATTTTTTTGACGATGCCATTTTTTTTGCAACGATCGGTATTTCAAACGCACCTGGTACCCAGGCGATTTCAATATTGTTCGTTGACACCCCGTGTCTAATTAACGCATCTTGCGCTCCGCCAAGCAGTTTTCCTGTAATGAATTCATTAAATCTGGATACGACTATTCCTATTCGCAAATCCGTTCCAATTAAATGGCCTTCATACGTAACGTTCATGCCCATTTCCCCCTCATAAATTCAATAAATGACCCATCTTAATTTGCTTTGTATGCATGTATTTTTCATTAGCTTGTTGTACAGGTACTTCCAATTGTATGCGTTTTGTAATTGTAATTCCGAATGTTTGTAGACTTTTTATTTTCCGCGGGTTATTTGTTAGCAATTTTATTTGCGTACATGATAGATCTGTTAATATTTGAGCGCTCAAGTAGTACTCTCGCAAATCATCATCGAATCCTAATAAGGCGTTTGCCTCGACTGTGTCATAGCCTTGTTCTTGAAGTTTATAAGCTTTCATTTTATTGACGAGTCCGATGCCTCGTCCTTCTTGACGCATATAGAGCAAAACGCCGACTCCTGCTTCTTCTATGTGCTCGAGAGCTGCATGTAGCTGAGGACCGCAATCACAACGGCATGAACCAAAAACGTCACCTGTCAAACACTCAGAATGTATTCTGACGAGAGGGGAGTCGGCACTCTTCAAACAACCTTTTACGAAAGCAATATGCTCTTTACCCGTCAATTTTTCAACATACGTATACGCTGTGAAATCTCCAAATGCAGTCGGTAAATGAGTATCGACGATCCGTTCAATAAGTACTTCATTTTTTTTCCGGTAAGCGACTATTTGTTCGATCGTTAAAATAACTAAATCATGCTTGTTTGCGATTTTTTCAAGTGCCTCACCTGTAGCCATTGTGCCATCCGCATTCATAATTTCACAAATGACTCCAGCAGGCTGTGCACCTGATAAAATTGCCAAGTCGACAGCTGCTTCTGTATGTCCAGCACGTGTTAACACGCCGCCTTCCTTGGCCATTAAAGGGAAAATATGTCCTGGTCGTCTAAAATCTGTCGGTTTGAGTGTTTGATCTAGCATTCTTAAAATGGTTTCCGATCGTTCAAATGCGGATATTCCTGTATGCACATCTGCATGATCAATACTCACTGTAAAGGCAGTGCCATGCACATCGGTATTAGCTGAAACCATAGGAATTAACGCTAACTGATCACATTTTTGTTGATTAATCGGCACACATATTAACCCTCTGCCTTCAGTCGCCATAAAGTTAATCATTTCAGGTGTTGCAAATTCTGCCAACGCTACAAAATCGCCTTCATTTTCGCGGTTTTCGTCATCCACTACAATAATAGCTTTACCTTGTCTCAATTCTTCAATTGCTTTTTCAACAGTAGCAAACATCCCTCACACATCCTCATCCTATAAATCCATTCATAGTAAGTGACTCCATAGTCAACCCGCCATCCGAATGCGTTTTCTGTTTCATAAGTATTCGTTCTATATATTTCGCTAAAATATCACATTCAATATTTACATAGTCTCCTATACGTCTCTGTCCAATAATCGAATCAATTTGTGTAGTTGGAATAAGTGAAATCGTAAAACCTTTGTCAAATACATTAATAATTGTCAATGAAGTTCCGTCAACAGTAACTGATCCTTTCGGCACAAGATAGATAAGGAGACTATCATCGATATGGATATCCACGTAAAGTGCATTTTCTTTTTTGCGTAAATCTGCAATCTTTCCTATCGAGTCGATATGTCCTGACACAATATGTCCACCGAAGCGACCGTTAGCAGGCATAGCTCGCTCTAAATTCACAGCATTTCCACGCTTCATGTATGATAATGTCGTAGCTTTAAAAGTCTCAGGCATTATATCAGCAATGAAGTGCGTTGCCGTATACGTTGAGACTGTGAGACAGACACCGTTTACAGAAATACTATCGCCTTTGGTCACATCAGACAGTACTTTTGAGCATCCTATAACGAGTTGCATACAAGATGAGCCCCTAGTTATTGCATTCACCATTCCTATTTCTTCTACAATACCTGTAAACAATCATTGTTCACCCCCATCTGAAAAAAGAGCGTGAATTCGAATGTCGTTATCAAAGTTTTTTACATCAATGATATTCAGATATACAGATTCAGATATGAGAGAGCGTGAATTATCCATGAATAGGGAAGGGCCATTACCAATTAGCTTGGGTGCCATATACAAATACACTTCATTCGCTAAACACGCGTCGATAAAACTAGAATGGATTTGACTGCCTCCTTCAATGAGCAGTTTCATCACATTTTTTTGTCCAAGACGTTTAACAACTTCGCATAAAAAATCTACATCAGAAGGAATGCTCTCAATAGTGACGAGCGGGAATTCCTCATAGCGATGACTAGTTTCAATGGATTCATTCGTGAAAATGATGGTTTCAGCAGCTTTGTCCATAATGACATGTGCACTGGTCGGCGTCCTAAGACGCCTGTCTAAAATAACTCGTATTGGGTTCTTTCCACCATGGGGCAAACGGGTGGTGAGGAAAGGATTATCGTGAAGAATCGTATTTACACCTACAACAATTGCATCATGGGTATGGCGGAGGGTATGGACGTCCAATCTTGACTGTTCTGAAGTAATCCATTTGCTATCCCCGGTATGCGTTGCTAGACGACCGTCTAGAGTAGTGGCGGCCTTCAATGTAATATACGGTTGTTTGTTTTTACTAAAATGAAAATATGCCCGATTAATAAAATCTGCCTCTTCTTTGCACACATTTACAATCACTTCGATTCCTGCAGCTCTAAGAAGCCTTATCCCTCGACCATTGACGAGAGGATTAGGATCTGTAGATGCGATGAAAACACGGCGAATACCGCTATTGATAATAGCATTTGTACACGGCGGCGTTTTCCCGGTATGTGCACACGGCTCAAGTGTAACGTAGAGGTCAGCTTCACTTGCATGAATGCCTGCCATTACTAAAGCATGCACTTCAGCATGAGGCATTCCAGCTTGAATATGCATGCCTATCCCTACAACTTGGCCATTCTTGACACATACTGCCCCGACTAGTGGGTTTGGAGAAGTATGGCCTTCTGCTGTTTTCGCAAGGTCAACTGCCAATTTCATATAATCTTCATGATTCATCGCTTTTCCCCCTTTCTTAATTGAAAGGGCAGATAGTAAAGGGCATGGCGAATAAACACTAACAACTTCTCCCATCCAGACTTTAACTGTCGGTGCCGGAGTTACACCAGCTCCACCGTCTTCATAGTAGAAGAACGGGTCACGGACTAACGAGCTAAATGCTCGATCACCGCCGGTAAGGAATTTCACCTTGCCCCGAAGTGTTGGTTTATTATGCCGATTCAAATTTAGCATACATTCTTTCGTAAGCCAACTACGCCTCTTTAATCCATGTTCGCTAAAGTATGAATTTAAATCGTTCTTACGCGCTTTACATGATAATATAAAGTGTAAACCGTGATTTTAAGCATGCAAAACTCGAACAAATTCTCCAATCTGTAGGACAAATACAGTAAAACTAAAATGAATCGATTGAAATAATCATATTGAAAAAATCTCTTTGTTTTTGAACCAGTTATTTTGAATACAATAACGATAAGACGGGCAATCATTTTTTCATATGCTAGTAATGTATCAAAGAAGCGACGAAATAAGCCAAATAGCTGAAAAGAAGCTGTATGTGCCCTATAATGAAAAAGAATTAATTCGCATTAAATGATCTCAATCGTTAATTTTTTAAGAAGTGAGGGACACGCATGTCCAGAAGAGCAGAAGGAATAGCCCATGGAAAGGTAATCTTGATTGGGGAACATTCAGTTGTATACGATAAGCCTGCGATCGCCATCCCTTTTCATGAAGTGAATGTAAAAGCGATCGTTGGGCAAGGTGAATTGACCGATGGGAAAAACACAATATGGTTTTCAAGCAAATATTTCAACGGTGTTCTTCTCGATGCACCTGATGAGCTTTCCGGCATTAAAGCAAGTGTGGATGAAACATTTGAACTGTTGAATGTATCACCTGCCAATTTGGCTATTCATATCGAGTCAACGATTCCGTCAGGGAGAGGCCTAGGATCGAGTGCAGCGGTTGCGCATGCTGTCGTAAAAGCCATTTTCAATTATTATGATGCACCGCTAAGGAAAGATGTTCAAATGCATCTCGTCCAGATTGCAGAAACACATGCTCATGGTAATCCTAGTGGCATCGACATGGAAGCAACATGTAATAATTCTCCGATTTGGTTCCAAAAAGGTAAAGAAACAAAATCGTTAATGATTGAAAAACCGATACATATCGTGGTTGCTGATTCCGGACAATTTGGTGATACGCGTACAGCTGTAGAAAATATCCGATCCATGTATCGGAATAACTTAGCAGTTGCGCGGAAATCGATAGATCTGTTAGGGGACTATACATTTGAATGCCAACAAGCTTTAGCAGTTGGTGACTTGTCTCAAGTGGGAACGTGTCTGAATCTCGCACAACAGGAACTGTCCATACTCGGAGTAAGTGATAAAGTGTTGGACAAGCTTATTATGAACGCAAGAAACAATGGCGCGCTAGGTGCAAAATTGACTGGAGGCGGCAGAGGCGGATGTATTCTTGCACTCGCGAAAGACGAGCAGCATGCTGAAGTTTTAAGTGCTTCCTTGAAAGAAGCAGGTGCTTATCAAACCTGGAAGAGCGTAATAGCTCGTCATTAAGAAGTTCTAGAAGAGAATGAAGTGAGGGGAACAAAATGAAGGCAACTGCGCGAGCGCATACAAATATAGCATTAATTAAATACTGGGGAAAAAGAGACGAACAATTGTTCTTACCGATGAATAATAGCATTTCCATCACACTTGATCGCTTTTACACAACTACTTCAGTCACATTTAGAGATGATTTACAGGCGGATGTTTTCGTTTTAGATGGAAAAGAATTAGGTGGAGATGAACTAGGAAAGATTTCACGTTTTCTAGATCTTGTTAGACGTACTGCGAATTACCGCGGGTTTGCAATTGTAGATTCGTTAAATGACGTTCCGACTGCAGCTGGTTTTGCTTCGTCTGCATCCGGTTTTGCTGCATTAGCGGCGGCATCGACAAAAGCACTTGGATTCGACATTTCTAATGAGGGCTTATCCATACTCGCTCGACAAGGATCAGGCTCAGCTAGCCGTTCCATCTACGGAGGTTATGCAGAGTGGCATAAAGGTGTTCGACAAGACGGCACCGATTCGTTTGCAACGCAGATAATGCCTGAAAGCTTTTGGGATCTGAGTGTTCTGTCTGTCATGGTGGAGGCGAAACAGAAGAAGGTCCTTAGTAGAGAAGGAATGAGAAGGACTGTTGAAACTTCTCCATTCTATACCGGCTGGTTAGATTCATTAGAATCAGATTTGTCTTCTGCGAGAGAAGCAATACATACGCAAGACTTTGAACGACTTGGCACAGTTCTAGAACGAAATGCGATGAAAATGCACGCAACTACATTAGGCGCACAACCGCCATTCCTTTATTGGACAGGTGCAACAATTGACGTCATGCAAGCTGTGCAGGAAATGCGTGAGAATGGCATATTAGCCTATTTCACAATCGACGCTGGTCCTAATGTCAAAGTGATTTGCCAGCCTGCAGATGAGGACGTTGTAAAGATGCGACTACTGCAACTGGAATGTGTGCGCAACATCTTCCCATGCCATCCAGGCCCAGGAATTCAATACTTGAATACATAAGTGAAAGGACGTGCATACATGGACACATCTTCATATGAAATCCGTGTACCTGGTAAACTGTTTATCGCAGGAGAGTACGCTGTCCTTGAACCCGAAGGTGAATGTATCGTTGCAGCAGTTAACCGGTATGTATATGCCACTGGCAAAGTTAGTGGCCATAATCACGTAGACTTGCCGCAACTCGGTCTTTCTGCGATTACTTGGGAAGAATTGGACGGCAAGTTGCTATTCAGTGAAAATGC
Source organism: Sporosarcina quadrami (assembly GCF_014836615.1). Taxonomy (GTDB): domain Bacteria; phylum Bacillota; class Bacilli; order Bacillales_A; family Planococcaceae; genus Sporosarcina; species Sporosarcina quadrami. The sequence continues at coordinate 8,725 of NZ_JACSQN010000017.1, forward strand.
ACCAAAGCTAAGGTTCATTCAAAATGCTATTACTTTATGCCATCAATATGTTAGTGCTGCGGGCTTGAAATCTGTCCCGTTCACGTTATCGATTAGAAGTGAACTGGATGATGTATCAGGCAAAAAATATGGACTCGGCTCTAGTGCGGCGGTCGTAGTAGCTGTAATTGCTTCAGTTTTACATTGCCACAAAGAGGTTGGTGTAAAGCCTACGAAAGAATTGATATATAAATTAGCTTCCATTGCACATTTTATGACTCAAGGAAATGGATCGTGTGCAGATATCGCTGCCTCAACTTTTGGTGGTTGGTTACATTACAGCACATTCGATCCAGAGTGGCTATTGAGAAATTTGCAAGGGGACTCGAATATATATACGCTCGTTCACGAAAAGTGGCCAGGTTTACAGTTGAATTCCATCGTTCCGCCTACTGATTTACTTCTATGCGTCGGCTGGACAGGTAGTGAAATGTCAACATCCAAAATGATAGTGAAAATCCGGCAACTTCAAGAAAAAAAACCTCATTTATTCGATAAATTCATTAACGAAAGTATACATTCTGTTTCCGATATGGTAAATAGCTTCAAAAATGTTAACGTCAATGGTGCATTGCAAAGTCTAAAAAGAAACCGTCTAGCGCTTCAACAATTAGGCTATGAAGCGAATGCGAAAATTGAGACGACGAAACTTGAAGAATTAATACGTATTGCGGACTGCTATGGAGCGGGAAAGACTTCCGGAGCTGGTGGAGGAGATTGCGGTATCGCTTTCATGGATAGTCCGAAAAATGCAGAGGTTGTAAAGAACAAGTGGAAACTTGCGCAAATCGAGCCATTGGATTTGACTGTTTCTATGGAAGGTGTTTGTTTGATGGGGAAGGAGAGACTGACGAATGACTGATTCAATCCATAAACGTAAAGCAGAACATATCGACATTACATTGAATGAAAAAGTAACAGGAAATAATATTTCGACGGGACTTGAGAGAGTACATTTTATCCATAATGCCCTTCCTGAAATCGACTTTAACGACATTTCTATTAAAAGTAAATTCCTTGGAGAAGCGCGTCCAACTCCTTTCGTCATTAGCTCGATGACTGGCGGCGCTGCATTTGCGGAGACGATTAACAGAAACCTAGCGATGGCAGCAGAAGAAAGAGGATGGGTACTTGCTCTTGGCTCGATGCGTGCATTAATTGAAAGTGAAGAACATCGATCTTCTTTCCAAGTGAGAAAATACGCTCCGAATGTACCAATTATTGCAAACCTCGGAGCAGTGCAGTTGAATTACGGATTCAATATTGATAAATGTAAACAAATCATTGAAATGAGCGATGCAAATGCTCTTGTACTCCATCTGAATACGATTCAGGAAGTCATTCAACCAAGTGGAGATTTGAATTTTAAGGATTTATTAGGAAAAATCGAGGAATTGACGAACGGACTTGGTGTACCAGTCGGTGTCAAAGAAGTCGGTTGGGGTATAGACGGTGTCACTGCAAAGAAGTTATGTGAAGTCGGCATCGCATTTGTGGATGTTGCAGGGGCTGGAGGGACGTCGTGGAGCCAAGTCGAGAAGTTCCGTTCCAAGGAACCTGTAAAACGAGCTGCAGCTGAAACATTCAGCGATTGGGGAAATCCGACTGTTGACTGTGTTGTGTCTGTGCGTGAAAGTATAAATGAACAATCAATTATTGCTAGTGGCGGTATGTATAATGGCTTAGATGCTGCTAAAACGATTGCTCTTGGTGCACATATGGTCGGTTTTGGCCGTTCCATTTTGAAAGAAGCGACGCAATCTGTTGAAGAGGTCATGTCAGTAATGGAAACGAAGGAATTGGAACTGCGTATGGCTATGTTCGGCGTAGGCGCAGCAACTATTGGGCAATTACAATCGACCGATCGAGTTACATATACAAAACGATAATATACGAACAGCTATTCATCTTATCGGTGGGTGGCTGTTTTCGTTTGTTTTTCTATTCTGTTAATTAGTTGACAACACGAACATATATTTGTATAGTGGGTTTAATAGCAAGTTCTAACTAAGGAGGGGAAGGGGAATTGGCAAGAGTTCGAGGTGTCACCGATGAAATGATCATTGAACTTTATAGAAGTGGTTTGTCTTATGAAAAAATTTGTCCGATAGTCGGTTTAACTGATCGGGCAATTCGAAATGTCATGAAAAAGCATGGAATCGAGAGAAGATCTACTGGCAGGCCTAGAATCCATAAAGTGAATGAGGCCTTTTTTCAGACGTGGACAGCAGAAATGGCTTGGGTTTTAGGGTTAATTATAACAGATGGCCATGTTAGTAAGACAAATAACAGTGTTTATCTATCACAAAAAGATGAAACACTGTTACAGAAAGTTGCCTTTCTGATGGATGCGGAACCTATCATTGCAGAACCTATTGGTACGAGAACAATACCAATGCTCATTATAAATTCCAAGATGATACAGCTAAATCTTGAGCAACTAGGCGTCACATCAAATAAATCCTATACAGTTGGGTTTCCTGATGTTCCAGAACCGTTCTTACCAGCATTTATAAGAGGTGTTATTGATGGCGATGGCTGGGTCCAAGACCGAGGATATGTCATGAATATAACAACTGCAAGCGAGCCGTTTGCAGATGGTTTAATGGAAGTTTTTCGAAAATGGAAATTGCGTACTGAAATTACAACAGAAATAACTGTTAAAGGAAAAAATATCTTCCGTATTTGGGTAAAAGGAAAACAAGATTTGCCTAAACTGGCTTCTATCATATATTATGGAGCTGATGATCTCCTTAATGAAAACAAACGATTAAGAATGGTTCAGCATGCTATTAAAATTAAAAAGTAGGAGATGTTATTATGTGGAAATTAGAAAATGGTAGATTACATCAGACTGTAGATGAAAGTCGAATCGAATTCAGAACTACAATAAGCAAAACACTAATTGATGAATTGGCCGTTTTGGCTAAAAATAATAATACACATATCAATTATTTATTGGAAAGTGGATTTATCAACTTATTGGATTGTGATACAGAGATATCATTTGATAAGAAACTTAGACCTAAGGATCGTAAACACTACAAGACAACATATGACAAAGAACTATTCGAAGAAATAAAAACAATAGCAGCAGACAATAATCTCTTCATAAATGACGTAATTGAATACAGCATGCAATTCATCGATGTAGAGGACTGCAAGAATAAAGACTACCGATACAGAATAGAGGTCAAATAAGCTCTATAGTTTTTAGTGCCGTGGTCATAATATACATTTGAGGAAGTTAAGTATCATTTATAAGTATACTTGAAACATTGAGACAAAATCGTTTTTTTGTTGCATATGAAAAAAATAAAACCTGCAACGGTCGTTTACACGTTTTCCGCTGCAGGTTTATTTATAAGTTCAATTGCTGGTTCTTCCAAAATGATATTCCTTCGCTTCATCTGAATGAAAAAAATACCCGTCATACTTAAACTAATTAGACCAAAAATGATAACCATTGTCTGCAAGCCTACAATATCCAAAAAAGCTCCAGTACTTAACAAAACGACTTGGAACATGACCCTTTCTAACATATTGCGGAATGAGAAAAATCTACCGTGATATTCCTTTGGCATTTGTTTCTGAAAAATAACCATTGCTGTCGGAAAAAAGCAACCTAAAGCGAATCCTAACACCGCAAATGCACTAAGTGTAATGATCATGCTGCTAGCAAAAAACAGCATAAACTCAGCAACAGCTACCATTGTTGCAAAGAAAAATAAGATGACAGTCGTTTTCCATTTGCGCGCGATATATTTAACAGCAAATGAACCGATCATAAATGCGATTCCTTCAAATGTGTAAACTAGCCCTTTTATGGATGAAGAATCTTGAATCTCACTCAGATTGATGACGATTAAGTTAAATGATCCAAGAAATAATAAAGGAATCATTGTCATGACTAATGTCATCCCGACCGATGGAAAAGCTTTCAAAACAGGAAATACATCCATGAATCCACTTTTCGCGCGCGTCGCGTCGCCAGAATCACTACTCCCCTTCCCTTCATCAATCTTCAATGCCATTGTAAACAGTAGCAGTAGCCCATAAGCGATTAAAGAAATCCAATATAAAGATGCTAACGACCAATAAACTAGCATGACACCGGCGAGTGCCGTACCAGCAACACGGGCAATCGTTGCAACGTTCATATGCATACCATTCATCGCTAGTAAGTGTTTATCCTTCACAACAAGCGGGATTGCAGATTGTAAGGCTGGAAAGTAAAATGTTGCAGATAGCTGTATTGATACGATGAATGCGATCATCCACCAAACAGACCCTGTAGATATCGCCAACAACATGAATAGTACGCTTACTAATCTTCCTAGCCCAGCTATAAGTAAGACTGTTTTTTTGCGTGACTGGTCAATAATTCTTCCAGCTGTCGGACCTGCGACAATACCTGCAAGTAAGCCAATTGACAAAATAACTGCTTTCACAAAATCAGATGGAATCTTTTCTTGCAGAAACTCAAGATTGCCGATAATTCCGGTCCATAAACCAAGCCCAGCTATCATTTCTCCACTAAGAATAATCCAAACGTTACGGTTTTTCCACATGTCTCTTCCCCGATCGTATATATATTTCGATTGTCGAATTAGTATACGATAGGTGACTTATAAAGTCACGACAATTTTTCAAATGTCGCACAAAAAAGCATACCAATCTGCAAGTTGGTATGCAGATTGGTATGCTAAACAATTATTTCGTTTCAGCTTTTATTTCTTTATAAACTGCCACTACTTGGCCGTCTTTACTTTCATTCATTACAGCACTTCCGTTTGACAATCGATCAACAAGCCGTAACGCGCCAGCCTCTATTGGTACTTTGCTATCCTTACTAGTCGCTAATATAACCGTTTCACCAGGTTTGACTAAAGCAGTTCCGACTATACGATGCGGGTTGCTCTTCAGCTCTTTTAACACTACGAGCCCTCGTTGCGCTCTTGCTGCACGATCAATCTCTTTCATTGCAATTCGTTTCACAGAACCTCTTTGGGTCGCAATTAAAACAGATTCATTTTCATCTTTTACAACGAGCATAGAAACAAGCTTATCTTCAGGTTTCAGATTAATCCCTTTGACACCTGAAGTTCGTACGCCTGTCAACGATAACTCTGTCAAGGAGAAACGTAATGCATAGGCTTGCTCAGTGAACAGAATGACGTCTTCTTCACCATTTACAAGTTGAACATCTACCATGCGGTCGCCTTTTTTCACATTCATTGCTTTAAATGTCCTTGAATAACGCTGAACTTGATAATCTGCCAGTTTAGACAGTTTTATATTACCGTTATCAGACGTTGTGAGAACAGCTGTTTGTTCGTTGAAGTTTTCAATACCGATTGCACTAATAATCTCTTCATTTGGCTCCAAAGAAATGATACTAGATATATGTTGGCCGAGGTCGCGCCAACGGATATCTGGTAATTCATGCACCGGTTGGTATAGATAGTTGCCGTGAGAAGTAAATAGCAACAAATGGTGTTGAGTATTCATGACAGCTTCCAAAAGGCTGAAATCGGAATCTTTCATATCCTGACCAGTGCCGTTTGAAGCACTGAACGAACGGATGCTCGTCCTTTTCACATAACCGTCTTTCGTTACGGAAACAACAACATCTTCGCTCGGAACTAAAATATCAAGATCAACTTTAATATTCTCGATTTTTTCTTCTATTACTGACCTTCTAGGTTCAGAAAACTGTTTTCGAATTTCCAAAAGTTCTTTTTTAATGACGTTTGATAGTTTTTTGTCACTCTTTAAAATGGCATCCAGTTTCTCAATAAGCTTTCGCAATTCAGCATCTTCCGCTTTCAATTCGGTAATGTCTGTATTTGTCAATCTGTATAATTGGAGAGAGACAATTGCTTCAGCTTGGATTTCAGTGAAATTAAACAATGAAATGATATTGTTCTTCGCATCCCGTTTATCTTTAGAAGCTCGTATCGCTTTAATAACTTCATCCAAAATTGATAAAGCTTTCATAAGGCCTTCTACAATATGGAGACGGTCCTTTGCTTTTTGAATATCAAACATCGATCTTCTCGTGATGACATCTTTTTGATGACCAATATACGCATCAAGTAGCATTGGAAGAGACATTAACGTAGGTCGTCTATCTGATATTGCGACCATGTTAAAATTGTAAGTGATTTGGAGATCAGTATTTTTCAATAAATATTGAAGGATTGCATTGCCATCCATATCTTTTTTCATTTCAATGACAATCCGAAGTCCTGTACGGTCTGATTCGTCCCGTACATCTGCAATACCGTCAAGTTTGCGATCATGCCGTAGTTCATCGATTTTTTTGACTAAGTTGGCTTTATTGACGTCATATGGGATTTCCGTAATAACAATTTGTGATTTCCCGGCTTTAAGCTGTTCAATCTCCGATTTTGCCCGGATAATGAAACGCCCTTTTCCCGTCTCGTAAGCGGTTTTAATTCCATCTGTTCCTTGAATGATTGCGCCAGTCGGAAAATCAGGTCCTTTTATGACAGTCATCAGTTCTTCCACGGAAACATCAGCATTTTCCATTCTCATCAGCACTGCATCAATCACTTCGTGAAGAGCATGCGGAGGAATATCGGTTGCATATCCTGCTGAAATACCTGTGGAACCGTTAACAAGCAAATTAGGAAAACGAGCTGGTAAAACGGTCGGCTCAGGTTCAGTATCGTCAAAGTTTGGTATGAATTCGACTGTATCTTTATTAATATCACGCAACATTTCCGATGCAATTGCAGACAACCTTGCTTCTGTATAACGCATTGCTGCAGCAGAATCACCGTCCACAGAACCATTGTTCCCATGCATATCAACCATCAGATGGCGAAGTTTCCAATCCTGGCTCATACGTACCATTGCATCATATACAGATGTGTCACCGTGTGGATGGTAGTTACCGATGACGTTACCGACCGTCTTTGCAGACTTCCGGAATGCCTTCTCATGCGTATTCCCTTCATGGTACATCGCATACAGAATTCTTCGTTGAACAGGCTTCAAGCCGTCCCTTGCGTCAGGCAAGGCACGGTCCTGAATAATGTATTTACTGTATCTTCCAAAACGATCCCCGATTACCTCTTCTAAAGGGAGATCTTGAAAACGCTCCGTTGAAGTCATTCAAACTCCCCCTCAACATGTATAAATTCATTTTCTAAAATGTTTTTATCTTCCGTACCGAAATCGACATTGCTTTCAATCCATTTTCTTCTTGGTTCAACTTTATCACCCATCAATGTTGTAACACGTCTTTCGGATTGAGCACCATCTTCGATTGTAACCCGAATTAACGTGCGAGTTTCTGGATTCATAGTTGTTTCCCAAAGCTGATCAGCGTTCATCTCACCTAAACCTTTATAACGCTGTAACATATAGCCCCGTCCTATTTTCCCGATCGCTTCATTCAAATCTGCTTCCGTCCAGGCATACGCGAGTTTTTCACTTTTACCTGTTCCTTTAAATACTTTATAAAGCGGAGGCAATGCGATAAACACTTTGCCTGCTTCAATGAGTGGTTTCATGTATCTGTAGAAGAATGTCAATAATAATACTTGAATATGTGCTCCGTCCGTATCCGCATCTGTCATGATGATGACTTTATCATAAGCGATATCATCAATTTGAAAATCCGCTCCGACGCCGCCACCGATTGCATGGATAATCGTATTGATTTCTTCGTTTTTCATAATATCTTCTAATTTTGCTTTTTCGGTATTAATGACTTTACCACGCAATGGCAAGATTGCTTGGAAAGTACGATCTCGTCCTTGCTTGGCCGAACCACCTGCTGAGTCACCTTCGACTAAATACAATTCGTTTTTAGCGGAATTACGAGATTGTGCAGGTGTTAATTTACCTGTCAGCAAAGTATCCGAACGACGACGTTTTTTACCCGAACGAGCATCTTCACGTGCTTTTCGTGCTGCTTCTCTCGCTTGATGAGCCCTGATGGCTTTACGGATAAGGTTTCCACTCAATTCAGCATTCTCTTCTAGGAAATAGAGTAATTGCTGAGAAATGATAGCGTCAGTAGCTGTACGCGCTTCACTCGTTCCAAGCTTCCCTTTCGTCTGTCCTTCGAACTGAAGAATTTCTTCAGGGATCCGAACTGAAATAATTGCTGATATACCTTCACGAATATCAGAGCCATCAAGATTTTTATCCTTTTCTTTCAATATGCCCGTTTTACGCGCATATTCATTAAATACACGTGTCATTGCCGTTTTGGCACCGGTTTCATGTGTGCCGCCATCTTTTGTCCGTACGTTATTTACGAATGACAAAATCGTCTCGGAATAGCCGTCTGTAAATTGGAATGCAAACTCCACTTCTATCTCTTCAGATACACCTTCTAGATACGCCACGTCATGCATGACATCTTTCTCTTCATTCAAATAGGAAATGAAGGCTTGGATACCAGTTTCATAATGAAAGGTGTCGTGTTTGTCTGTTCCTTCTTCTTGTAAGACGATTTTCAGACCTTTTAATAAGAAAGCCGATTCCCGCAGACGTTCAGATAACAATTCATATTGGTATTTTACAGATGAAAAGATTGTCGGATCCGGTTTGAAATGAATCAGTGTGCCTTTTTCTTTTGTTGTACCAATTTCCTCAAGCGTTGTCACTGGTTTACCGCCATTCTCAAAACGCTGTCGGAACTTTTTCCCGTCGCGGAAAATCGTTACTTCAAGCCATTCGGATAGTGCATTAACGACAGATGCTCCAACACCGTGCAAGCCGCCACTTGTTTTATAACCACCTTGTCCAAATTTACCTCCGGCATGAAGAACGGTTAAAATCACTTCTGTCGTCGGCTTTCCTGTTTTATGCATACCTGTTGGCATTCCGCGTCCAAAGTCTCGCACACCGATGCTGCCGTCTTTGTGTATCGTCACATCAATTTCTGATCCAAACCCTGCCAGCGCCTCATCGACAGCATTGTCGACGATTTCGTACACTAGATGGTGTAGGCCTCTGGAGTCGGTCGAACCGATATACATCCCTGGTCTTTTCCTGACTGCATCAAGTCCTTCAAGTATTTGAATTGAATCATCATCATACGTATATACTTCTTCTTTCTTCGTCAAATCGCAACCCCCATCAAACGAATGTTCTCTTTGTTAGTTATATAATATCGTATCGCTTCCTGTAAAGCTTGTCAAATCAACGTTTCAAGAAGCTCGCTCAATTAATTGTATAGAAGAAATGGTTTTAATGCAATTAGATGTGGAAAATGTTTACTCACGATGCATTGTCCGTTTATCATTTGTCCATTTACTAACGACCGAACTTGCATTGTGGGACGTTACAACTTCTGCTAAACTGAGAATACGTATTATTATAGTAAAAGGAGAGCGTTATGGAAATTATTCTACTTATTTTATTCGCTTACTTACTTGGCTCCATCCCTTCTGCACTTTGGATCGGTAAGCTATTTTACAACACGGATGTCCGTCAACACGGCAGTGGAAACCTTGGTGCGACGAATACGTTCCGCGTTCTCGGTAAAACGGCTGGTCTTGTCGTAACTGCTATTGATATTCTTAAGGGTACTGCAGCAGTCCTTCTTGCATTGATGCCTTTTTTCAGCTCTGCCGGCATACACCCACTACTAGTTGGTGTAGTAGCGGTAATTGGTCACATGTTCCCTGTTTTCGCAAATTTCAAGGGTGGAAAAGCGGTTGCTACATCTGGAGGTGTCTTACTCGGGTATAACTGGCCAATTTTCATTCTCGTTCTACTAACATTTTTAGTTGCATTGAAAATTACTAAAATGGTTTCTTTATCATCCATGATAGTTGCGGTGGTCGGTTTCATTTACTGTATCGGTTATTATGTATGGACTGGCGATTTCTATCTAATGATTGTTGTTGGATTGATGGGCATTTTCATTTTTTATCGTCATCGTGCCAACATTACACGCATTAAAGCAGGTACGGAGCCGAAAGTGAAATGGTTATAATACAATTATAAAAGGCGGGATGGCAATGAACATCGTATTATCGGAAGAAGCGATCGAATGGTTCCATAAAGAAATGGAAGCAAAAACGGGAGATTATATTAAGTTTTTTGCAAGATACGGAGGTTCTAGTCCATTGCACGAAGGATTTTCACTCGGTATTACAAAAGAGCTTCCAGATGAAATGAAAGTTCATGTTGAACAAAAAGGAATACACTTCTACATTGAGGCCAGGGACTATTGGTATTTTGATAATCACGACTTATATGTAAGCGTCAATCCAAATGTAAATGAACTTGTTTATTCATATGAAAAAGCATGAAAGCCCATCGCTTCATGCTTTTTTTATGCATATTTTTCCCTATTTCGGCCTGTAATGTAATTGTAAAATAGTCGATGTAGCGTTATCCCAGCAAGGTTTGTACAATGAGCTGTAAGGCATTGGTGAAAATTCCCTCCAAAAAAGGTTTGTCAATCGTGCTACGATCGTTCACGAGATAGCAAATCGATACTTGGAGGTAAAGTATGAATAAAAAAATACTAACTGCAGCTCTTGTCACTTGTTTGAGTGTCAGCTCACTCACTATCCCGTCTTTGGATCAGTCATCTACTGTATCCGCCGCCACTGTCACGAATCAAGCGAGTCAACAAGTGGTCAATGCTAAAGCTGACCAACTCATTCAGACTGCTAAAAGTTTAATTGGCAAATCTACGTACAGCACAGCAGTCTATAAACCGACCTATCCGTATAAATTTTCTTGCGCTACATTCCTTATGTATGTATTTGAGAAAAACGGTGTGGACTTGGCAACGTATAACGAAAATTACATGATGCAACAAGGTACCCCTGTTGCTAAAGGCAAATGGCAAAAAGGCGACCTGTTGTTTTTCAAGAGTAAAACGACTGGTACTGATCCTGATCATGTAGCTATGTATATTGGTGATAATAAAGTTATTCATATGGCGGATTCTAAGCAAAATATCGTCATTTCTGATATGGACAGTAAACCGTATTATACTGATACCTACGTGGGGGCAAGAAGAGTAATCCCAAGTTTACTTCCTTCAAATCCAGCGACGCAAGCTGATAATATTGTCAGTTTGGCTTATGATTTAAAAGACACTGCAACAATCGGTACGATCAATAACGAAAACGCTAAAAAGTTTACTAGTACTGGTTTTGTCAATTATATTCACAAGAAAAATGGCGTTACATTAGGTGCTACAACTCTAAGTTCTTTACAGTCAAAAGGAACAACGGTTTCTCGCTCTAACCTTCAAAAAGGAGACCTTGTATTCTTTAACAGCGTAAAAGGCTCCAAAAATCCTAGCTTAGTCGGGATTTATGCAGGTGAACACCGTGTAGTCATCCCAAATTCAGATGGAGTTATTAGTCGTGTATTATTCGTCGACTATTATAAAGATCATTACATTACTGCAAAACGGGTTATTAATACGAAAACAGAGTCAACACCTATAGAACAAGTGCCGCCAACTTCAACTGGTACAACATCTGCGGATAAAGTCATCAATTTCGCAACAAGTTTAACGAACAAAGCGAAATTCGGTTACGTCTATAATGAAAAAACGTTAACGTTTACGGGTGCAGGTTTTACGTATTATGTATTTCATAAACAAGGAATTGACTTAAAATATAAAACGGCTAGCCAACAAGCGAAAATAGGTTCTTCTGTACTGAAATCCAATTTACAAAAAGGCGATGTGCTTTTCTTCTCTACAGATAACAAACGCACAACAATTACGCAAACGGGTATTTTTATCGGTGGCAACCAATTCATTACTCTATCTACTTCGGGTGATGTGGAAAAACAGAGCCTTTCATCGTCATGGGCAAAGTTAAACTATGTCCAGGCTAGACGAGTCCTCTCAAAATAACGAAAAAGAAGCTACTTAACATATCGTTAGGTGCTTCTTTTTCATTATTTTTTTAAACTCTCCGCGAGTGCAATCATTGCGCGACTAGACATAGGTCCTTTTATGAGCACTAGAGAGTTTTCGTCTACTATTTCGTTAACGTAATTTCCGATGTCATTTGCACTTTCGAATATTTTTATCGTTGCATCGCTACCATCTTTTGCAGCTTGTCGCGCAATTTCTTCGGCTTTTTTACCAATTGTTATGAGGGTGTGTACCTTTTTCGTTGCAACTAAGCTTCCAATTTCACGATGGTATTTCTTCTCGAAATTCCCTAACCGATTAATGTCACCTAAAATTAGAATGACTTTTTTTTCTTGGCCAATCGAGTCAACAACTTGCAAAGCCGCTTTGACGGATGTAGGATTATTGGTCCACGTATCATCGATGATTATACTTCCCTTTAATCCTTTTGACATTTCTAAATGGCGTTTCATTTCCCTGTACGTTTTTAAACGTCGTATAGCGATTTCAATGTCTATCCCCATCTCCTGCATAGCAGCAAGCGCTGCAAGGGCATTGCTAACTTGATGGTCTCCTAATCCAGGCACAAACGCTTTAAATGCTTTCCCTTCATAATGGACGACAAAATTCATCCCTTTATTACCAAATTCGATATTACTTGCTCTCAAAGATGCCTTTGGTCCAGTTCCTACAAATATAATTTTCCCTTTAAATTTGTTAAGACGTACTTTTTTTGTATTTTCATCATCTGCATTTAAGATGAGTGTTCCTCCACTACGTATTCCTTCTACAATTTCTTCTTTCGCTTTTATATACCCTTCCAAATTCAAACACCCATCTAAGTGGTGTACACCAATATTTGTAATTATCCCGATTGTTGGTTGGTATATCATACACTGGTGTTTAATGTTACCTGAATTACCGAGTCCATGTTCAAAAACAGCTGCCTCTGTATGTTCATCAATTCCGACTAAGTATGGAAAAGATCGCCGAGGTTCATTTTTACTACTTATAGATGTTTGTACATTCTTATCAAAACTCAACATATGCTTTAGCATTTCCTTCGTTGTCGTTTTGCCGCATGTACCTGTTATTGTGACAACTGGAATATCAAATAGATTTCGATAATAATTGATGAATGTCCAATACGACTGAACAAGACTCGCTACTTTCATAACGGTAGTATTCGATAATACTGCTTGTAACTCTTCTAACGGCTTGTCTGTAATGACGAGAGACGGACCTTTCGCGTCTATTGACTTCCAGTCTACTTCATCCCTTCTACTAACAAATAACAGCGTATTTTGTTTTGTATGATCATGCCTCTTATAATAGATAGCTTCAGTAACGGTCCAGTTGGCATGACCACTGATAATTTTCCCTTTGAATAACTCTTTTATGTCGCTTACAACTATCGGTTTCACAATTCCTATCTCCTTTCTATTTTGGTTTTTTATTCATACAAATAAAGTGGTTGATAGTAGTATGCGCTTCATTGTCTTCAAATCCATAGAACATAGCAAGCGCTGGTACATAATTCGCTTCGATCATCCAAAGCTTCCCATATACATCCATTCCAATATCAAAACCGATAATTGAAATACCTTCAACACTTTCCTCGAGTATGTTAGAAGCTCGCATGCAAAGCTTTTCAATTGATTGCTTCTTTCTTTTACTCTTCCAATCACTCGTAGTATTGCGTAAAACCTTTTCTAGCGTAAGTAATTGCTGGGCCCTATTCGTAACGAAATAGTCAGTTGCGGCTAATTTAACTAGCATCCCTGTAACATACCATTGTTCTTTATCTTTTTGTGTTATGACTCGAATATCATATGGGCAATTATTGACCGATTCTAAAGTGATAAACTGTTGAATGATATAATATTTTTTTGTTAAATAGGTGCGTTTAATATACTTATATAACTCCTCATACGTTTGTATCGCATTTCTTTTATTCCTTTCGTGTATCTCAAAAGAAGTTAAAGATTTAGCACTAATTTTGATTATTCCTTTCCCTTGTTGGCCGATACATGGTTTTAGTATGACTTGACGGTATTTTTTTAAGAATCTTTCCAGATTCTGATGTGTACATAACTCCGTTTTAGGGACAAATGAACGTAACGATTTTTTTATGGAAAGGCTATTGTATTGACTCCACTTACTGTTTCGGTCATGTAAAATTGTGTCTACACACCAAAACTGTCCATTCATAATAATCATTTCAATTACGATTGTGTGGCAAGTAGGGAAAGCATCCCCAAGCTTTTCGGCGATAGAAAGAAGTACATCAGTCAATTTCCATTGTTGAAATGTATTATTCATTTTTTGAAATAAACCATCTTCAATTGTCGAACGGTTGGCAATTTGCCAATATGAAGAAGTTGATTTTCTTTGAAGTGTAAAATAGGAATGTTGTGTTAGAGGTATACTTTGTGGAAGTAATTGAATAATATACGGTCTTTTCACCAAAAGTTTCTTCGTTAAATGATTATACAATTCATCGCTCGTTGTAAAATTTCCTTGGCTTTCACAAGTTATCAGTTCATAGAGTCCACCACGTCGTTTCACTTCAATTATTTGCGGTCCTAGTATAGGTTTGATGGCTAGTAGATTAGATTTCCTCAGTAATAAATTTAATTTGTCTTTAAAGAATAGGTGGGTTTCTACTAAGTGACGTTTGCACTTCTCATCTTTTTGCAATACTTGATATTGTCCGTAACGACCTCTGATAGGTTGGATAGCACTTCCTCCTTCCTCCTTTACACGAATCATCCGCCATCTTAGTCACAGCCTAGAGCAATAATGGAACCTTGTTCAACCGGAGCTGCACCATTTTGGTCAAAGAAACTAGTAATAACAAAACTTTGGACGATATCAACATTGGCCATTGCTGTTTGATCGACAAAAACTGCAGTGAATGGGTACTGTATATTATTTACAACACCTGTTCCGGTGACAGTCACTTTGCAATTTTGTCCTTGTTGTTCACACATGACATTTGTTATTGCATCTGATACAAACAAAAAGCTATTCACCCCTCCGCAGGTTTCTGTATCCTCAAAATCCAACGATAAAAATGAAGCACCTAGTGTCGTTACACAAACATTTGCATAGTAGCTTAAATCTCCTCTAACTGTTCCTAACTGTCCGTAAAACATGACATTGTTATTGCATGACACAGCATCCACTTTAGCCCCACAAAGACATTCTAATCCCATACCTATTCCATTCCCTTCGATTGTGATGTATTTTACTATATTATTACGATGGTACATTGAACTTGGTGTTTGTCTCAATAACTATGAAAAAATCATTGTTTCTTTAAAGTTTTATTGATCATCATTATTTTTCTTTCTTGCTAGTTTAGCTAATTCTTTTATAGAATCACTATACATATCCCCTTTTATGAGCGTAATCGTATTTTTGTTCGTAAGTATTTTTAACAACTCATACGCTCGATGATGATTGGTGCACGCATACACTTCACTTACTGTGTTGCACATTTCCACATAATCCGCCATAATCCGTGCATGTTCTCCTATTGTTATCAAAACGTCGATTTCACTTTTAGCTAGTATTTTTCCTGCATGTTCATGAATGATATATCCCCATGACCCCAAATCCGTTATCGTACCAATGACTGCAATTTTCTTTTTTGATGTACCTACCGCTTTCAACACTTTTAATGCTGCTGCTAATGAAGTAGTGGTAATGCTCCATGTATCATCAATGATTATCGAATTGTTTATGCCTTCCACGACTTGTATTTGCTTATTCATCGGCTCAAACGTTTTTAATCGTTCTGTAAGACTAGAAATTTTAATGCCTATACAATTTACAGCTGCTATTGCAGCAAGTGCATTATAAACTTGATGCTCGCCTAGTCCAGGCACATACATTTTATATTGCTTATTCAGATGTATTACCGTCATGAACATACCGTTAGAAGAGAATGAAATGTCGCGAGCTTGAAAATCGCTTCTAGCATGTAAACCGAATGTAATCAGTTTTCCAGTAAAGTTCTTTAAATCCAACGTGCGAATATTTTTATCATCCGCATTTACGATTAAAGTACCATTAGGCTCTAACGCTTTACATAGCTCTCCTTTTGCTGCAATATATCCTTCAATCGTTTTGCAGTAATTCAAGTGGTGTTCACCGATATTTGTTATGATCCCGATTGTTGGCTTTAAATAAGCCGAGGCATTCGTTAAATCTCCAGGAGCCCCCACCGCAGTTTCAAACACAGCTACTTCAGTTTCCGGGCCCATACTAAGCAAATGTTTTAAATGCTCGGTTCTAGAGTTATTCGTACTATTCGTATGGGCTACGTTAAGTTTCTCTGACAATAAATGGTATATTATTTCTTTTGTCGTTGTTTTACCCGATGTGCCTGTTACTGCAATAACCGGGATATCAATCATTGCCCGATAGGCATGTATGAATCTCCAATACGATGCGTCTAGGTCATCCACTTTAATAATAGTCACATTTTGCATGTCAGTTTTTAACTCGATAGGCTTATCTGAAACAATGACAATCGGGAAGTAAGGTTTTAAGGTGTCCCAATTCACTATTTTCCTTTTCACGAAAAGGATTGTATGTTGATGTCGAACTTGTTTTAATCGATACGCTCCATGTTTTATAATCATTTCGTCACTACCTTGTGTCAAAGTCCCTTGTAGCAATTGTCGTATATATCCTGTCGTTAGTATTTTCACTCGTTTCACTTCCTTCCCTTCTATTATCATATGTTCGTACCTGCAAGTTAGCTTGTACGGTACACCCGAGCAAATAAAACCAACTTAAGTAAGTTGCCTATAGGGTTTATAACCATACAGAAAATTTTTTTACTCATAACCTATATAGACTGTCTTACTATGAAGGGGTTGAAATGCTTGAAAACGATTATTTTTATCGGCACAAACAAATCAGGATCGAGTAGAGAAGCAATCAAGGCGGCTGAAATGCTTGGATACTTCACTGTTTTGTTTACAAATAAGGAAAGACAGATTGAACAGCGTCACTTATATGTAGACGTCCATGAAATGATTTTCATTGATACGACAAATGTACCGGCTATGAAAAATGAAATTATTTCTTTACAATCAAAAGGGAACGAAATTATGACGATTGTCAGTTTCATCGACGCCCATGTTGCTACTGCATTGAAATTATGTAAAGAATTTTGTCCAAATGACTTATCCTCTATAGCTGCTGAAGTGATGGAAAATAAAGCACAGACACGTATTTTGTTAGATGGATTGCCGTGTTCACCAAAATTCACAACTGTCAAACCTGGTGAACATGTGGATGCAAAGGTGATCGATACTTTTAATGGCTTCCCTCTAATCGTAAAATCTTCTTCATCCACTGGATCCAAGGATGTATTACGTGCATCTGATATAGATCAGTTGCATCAACATATTACGAAATTACATGAGAAAGATCCAGAAGACCACGTCATTATTGAAGAGTTTATTGAAGGCGATCAATATTTAGTTGAAGCGATTATTTACAATAAAGAAATTCATATCGCAGGCATTATTGAACAAGAAATCACATACGGAAAACGATTTATTATTACAGGATATGGTGTACTTGCAACAGTTCCTAGACCGTTATCAGAAGGAATCGAAGAAGTATTAAAGTCGATCATAGATAAATTTTCAATTACCCATGCCGCGTTACATCTTGAAATGAGATTATCAAATAATAAATGGCGTTTAATCGAAATAAATCCGAGAATTTCAGGCGGTGCGATGAATAAGATGCTCCATGCGGCATTCGGTTATAATTTAGCTGAAGAAACACTTAAACTATACTTAGGTGAAAAGCCTGTTTTGGAACAAAAACAATCTAACTTCATTTTCACTCAATATGTTATTGTCGATAAAAAAGGGATTCTTGAACGCGTTACTGGTAAAAATCGTGCTCGGAAAATTGAAGGCGTTGTAGAGGTCTATGTGAAACCGAAAAAAGGGACTCTTCTAGTGCCCCCCCTTTCCATGGGGCATAGATACGCTTATGTCATCGCACGTGGACGGACGATGAGCAGTGCCAAAGTCATTGCAAAAAGGGCGGCAAAAGAATTGCAATTCCATTTAATAGAAACGTAAAAGAGAGGACTCCAACTGACAAGGAGTCCTCTCTTTTTAGCTGTAATTCCGATCGATAAATTGTACTGTTTCAAACATATTTGTTTTACTAGCTCCTTTGATTAGAATTGTATCTTCTTCTTGAATGAGCTCTTTTAAATGTGTATGGAGTTTATCGCGATCTGTAAAATGAAAGATATTACTTGCACCCATTCCCTTAGATTTGGCTTGCGCTCCTATTTCTTCTGTCCTGAAGCCATATGTTAGTAAAATATCTATGCCTAATTGTTGTACGTAATCTCCGACTTTACGGTATTCTGTTTCCCTTAGGTCTCCTAGCTCTCTCATTTGTCCGATAATCGCGATCTTTCTCTTCTTCGCTATATTAGAAAGTACATCAAGTGCGGCGCGAACTCCTTCAGGGTGAGAGTGCACAGTATCGTCTATCAGTGTTATATTGTCTTTGCAATTATAAATTGTCAATCGACGTGGTGGCTTTTTAAAAAGAAGCCCCGTCTTGATCTCCATCGGTGAAAAACCTAAATGATCAGCAATCGCGATTGCTGATAGTGCATTGTATACATGATGTTCTCCAAAAATCGGAATGAACAGCTCGATTTCTTCGTTTTTAAGCTTCATCTTAAAACTCATTCCGTTTTCCGCATATTGGACATCATAGGCACGGTAATTTGCATTTCGTTTTATACCGACAGTCAGAATTTTTCCTTTAAAATTCTCGGTTTCCAAAAACTTCGAATTATCGTTATCACGATTAATACATAGAACCCCTTGCTGATCCATCCCGTGAATCAATTCTGATTTTGCTTTGGCCACTCCTTTAGGATCCCCGTTGAAATTTCCTACGTGCGCCAATCCTATATTCGTGACGATACTAATAGTTGGTTGGATGATTTTACAATGTTCTGTAATGACACCGGGATATGCCATCCCATATTCCAAAACGACTGCTTGATGAGAAGCATTAATTTCAGCAGCATGTTTTTTCGTATGTTCCGTTGTATTCCAATAATCTTTGGATTCAAAGACATTCCACTTTTTTGAGAGAATTGAGGAGAGAAAGGCTTTTGTTGTTGTTTTACCGGCACTTCCCGTAATCCCGATAATTGGTACTTGTTCCGTTTGTTTCTGACGCTTCCGTTTCACATCACGAATTTTGTTTTGGATCGCTTTTTGATTGTTCGCGATATACATGGCGTACTGCACTGTATACTTCACAACATCCATTTCTAAGTAAAACGTTGGAGGACAACCAGGTCGCCAGTTCACTTCATAAATCCAAAGTTTATGATTTTCATCCATTCCAATATCAACACCGATTTCATCAATCACTTCACCGAATTTCTCCATTTGAAGCTCATCCATATGTTTTGCTAGCGTAAGTGAAAAGTACTCTAATTTCTTCTTAATATTATAAGCGTCTTGTTTAAATTCTTGTTCCAGAAAGGGGTCTAAATAATTCGTATATCCGCCACTATTAATGTTCGCAATAATTGAGCCTCTAGGGGCGACGCGAGGGTAGATTGTCGTTATGACCCATTCTCCATTCCCATCTTTTTGCACATGTAATCTAAAGTCAAACACTTGACCACTCTTTGTAATTGATTGAATATACGGCTGTACGATGAACGTTTCATTTTCTAATTTCTGTGTAATAAATTCTTCTACTTGTATCCTTGAAAAGTTGCGATAGTAACCATTGCCCCTTACAACAAACTGTTCATCTTCTTTCACAATGAAAAATATCCCTTGCCCTTTCCTACCATCAATCGGTTTAAACACGACTTTATCAAAGGCGCTAATATAATGATGAAAATGATCAGCGTTTTTAACAACCTCTGTAGGAATCAAATAACTCGCAAAATCTTTTGCTTCTTTTAGACGCCTGTTAACGCTCCACTTATTTCCAATTGAATGTGTTGTAAAAGGAATTTCATTTTTCATCTTTTTCATAATCTCTTTGGATTTTGATAATTTCTCAGGACTTCCTGCATTATAAATTACATCTGGAAAAGGCATGATTTTTGTAGACCATTTCCCATTTGCATATACTTGTCCTTTAATAGTTCGATTGACAAAATTGACTTCTCCAGGCGTAAAATAAAAAAATTGTGCACCTTCTGCCGCCGCAATTGCCGCAAATGCATACGCTTTTACAACGGTTTCTGGATCCTTACGATGGTGCAGCATTCCAATGATCGTCATTCGTAAACTCCCTTTCTTGTTAACAGCTCCTTCTAGTACATGCAAGAGTTTGCGTATATGACAAGGACACACGCATAGAGGAGGAAACTTTCCTATACTTTCACTTCAATGAAAGGTGGCGTTCTGTCGACAAATTGAGGCGCTAATGGTTCAATTGCAATGAAGCAGCAAATATTGACATAAATACATACATCGGTCTTCTGCAAGGCATACAACTCACTGACGCAATTCGTATAACGACCATAAAGATTGGAAGGCTTCAGCAATCGAAGTTTTGCGCAGCAAGTTGAAGGGATCAAGCTTTCTATTCTGAAAAAAGGTGTCAGTCCTTTGTTGTATATCGCTTGGAAGTTGCTAAACTTGTCGGTACTGACTAACATGAATGGAATTGTATCCATCTTTTTGGGTAGCTGCAAGTACCGGCAATCTTTCCCGAAGTTTTCCAAAAGCTTTTGTTCTTCCAGCAACTTCTCCATTTCTTTGCAAATACAACAACTATTCATCGTATATCCCTCCGCTTCTATGTATGGGTGTTTACTCGATAGGTTCTAAATAAAACGTCAGTAAGTTCGCTGCATGTTCAGCACGATTTTTCGCTTCTTCTTGAGTGTTCCCTTCCGCCATGACATACCCATAGCGGTACCCCATCGATAATGCAGGCTTCATAAGTGAGCCAATCGCTGCAGATACGTTCAACTCAATTATTCCTGGTGTCATTTTCGCTTTGTCTGTACCATCTATTTGTAATAAATAGCCCGCCTTCGCAAGCGTAATATAAGATGTATAAACGGGTTGTAGCTTCTTCTTACGAAAATCCGGTTTTTCACCGATAAACAACTTTATCGTTTCCTCCACTATCGAAATACCGAAAGCTTCCTCCACCATACGGTTCATCGCCCCACCCGCGATTCTTGGATTTATTTCAATGAGGTTCCATCCCCTATCTGTATAGCGCATTTCTAAGTGGCAGGTTCCGTGATGCAAACCAATATCACGGATAATTTCATCAACCGCGGTAGATAACTCTTCATCCATTTTCGGTTCAATCGTCACACATACTTCATAACCGGTTACGACAAACGTGACGTCAAGTGTAATTTGCTGTTGAACGATTGCAATAATGATTGGAATTCCTTTGCATACAGCCAACTCGATAATGTATTGCGTTCCTTCTATATACTCTTCAAGAAGCCATTGTTCATGGCCACCAATCGTCAGTATTTGATCAATTGCCGTTTCCATTTGCTCTGCTGTTGCAATTATATAGACATCTTTTGAACCGTTTGAGGTAGCTTTCTTCAGTATTTGAGGATATTTTCTAACGGTCGTATAAAATGAAGGAGCGATTCCATAAGGAGTGAAGGCTTCATAACGAATCGAAGCAGCATTTGTTCGCAAAACGTTCCTCGTTTCACACTTATTTTCTAGGACGCTCAACGCCTCTACTGAAATAGCGGTTTGGCAATATTCATTTGAAAGTGTAGCCGCCAATGAGACATACGGATCAACAAAGCTTATAATCGCACGAAAAGTATAGCCTTTTTGCCGATGTTTATGAATGGTGTCACGAATGGAGGATTCATTGATTTGTTCTACAAAACAGATTTTGAGACTTGAATGAGTTGTATTCAACTGACGTGAAAATCGCTTTTTACGTGTGAGCAGGACGGGTGTGAAACCTAAGCGAGTAGCTGCCGCTAATGCTTCATGGCTTGAACCCGACCGCGCCGATTCGATAAATAAAATCGATTCCATTCAGACAACACCTTTCAGTAGGACATTCGCCTTTATTTAATCGTATGCGGCGCATATTTTAACAATTAGGCGAATTACTCGGGAAGAAATGCGGACAAATGAAAAAAAGCACAAAGGTTGCTCCCTTGTACTTTCATCTTCATGCTTGTTATTGTCATTTACAGCAATAAAAATGTGATTTAACGATACTCAGTCATCTAATGAAACGATCTGACAGTCCGTCTCTTGTGTTTCAAGCAAGTTAAAACGAGCAATTTGCTCCTCAAGCCCTTCGTCATGCAATACTTGAAGCTCTACATTTCCAAACAAATCAAAATGAGGATAGCCAGGTTTATAATCGATCCATTCAGGTTTCAACCCGTACGTCTTTCCCCACTCCATTAGTTTTTCCACATTTACACAACCGGCTTTTGTAACGGTTTTGCAACCTGGAAAACGATCATCTAGCCAGTAATGTGTTAAAAAAGCCATATCGCCAGACCGTACCGACAATTTCCATTTTCTCAACTCTTCTCGATCAATGCCGAACGCCATCAGTCAGCATTCCTACAGATTTCTACATATTTTGCATCCCATGCAGGATCAATCTTTCGTAAAGAAACTGGACGAAAACTATCTTTTTTCACAAGCACATGCTCGGAAGTTGCCGTAGCAGCCACTGTTTTATCCTCATGTAAAATTTCATAGCCATAGACTGTCCGCAATTTCCCATGTGATTCAACCCATGTCCGCACTGTTGCCGTCTGTCCATACTTCATTGCTGCCTTATATTGAATCGATAAATCGATGACGGGAGAGAGATACCCTTCTGTTTCAAGCCCTGCATAAGTGAATCCTAAATCTTTAATCAGATTTGTCCGTCCGATTTCCATCCATACTAAATAGTTCGCATGATAGACGACACCCATTTGGTCCGTCTCCGCATACCTGATTTCAATTTCTTTTTCACTGATAAACACTGTCTTCACCTCTTTACCCATTATACAAAAGAGAAGAGAAAAATGCTGTTCATTCAGCCTGTGAACAGTCCTATCGCATTTAACTGGTATTTAACCTACTTTAGCTAAATTAAAAAGGCACCCGATTAATCCCGGATGCCTTTTCTTTTTAGATTAATTATTTTTCATCTTATCACGAAGAACCATTTGAAGGATTCCGCCGTGTCGGTAGTAGTCTACTTCAACATCTGAATCGAAACGTGCAAGAACGTCGAATTCTTTAACAGAACCGTCTTTCGCAGTTGCAGTTACTTTCAAGATGTCGCGTGGTTTTACGCCTTCCGCGATGTTAACGCTAATTGCTTCTTCACCTGTTAGACCAAGTGTTTCTGCGCTATCGCCATTCAAGAATTGAAGTGGAAGAACGCCCATCATTACAAGGTTTGAACGGTGGATACGCTCATAACTTTCAGCGATAACTGTTTTAATGCCGAGCAGGGATGTACCTTTTGCAGCCCAGTCACGTGAAGAACCCATTCCGTAATCTTTACCTGTAATGATTGCAAGACCAGTGCCTTCTTCTTGATACTTCATAGCAGCATCATAAATTGGCATAATTTCTTTTGTCGGCCAGTACGTAGTGAATCCACCTTCTGTACCTTTTGCAATTTGGTTACGGATACGGATGTTAGCGAATGTACCGCGCATCATGACTTCATGGTTACCACGACGGGAACCGTATGAGTTGAAGTAGCGAGGCTCTACGCCGCGCTCACGCAAGTATTTACCAGCTGGTGTATCTTTACCGATTGCACCTGCAGGTGAGATATGGTCCGTTGTAATTGAATCACCGAATTTACCGATGACGCGAAGTCCAGCAAGTGCCTGGATATCAGCAGGTTCAGTTGAAAGACCTTCAAAGAACGGTGGGTTTTGGATATATGTTGAGTTTTCATCGAAATCGTACAATGAATCATCAGTTGTTTCGATTGCGTTCCATGCTTCGTTTTCAGTGAATACACGTGCGTATTCTTTACGGAATAGCTCAGGCGTTACTGTCGATTTCACAACTTCATTGATTTCTTCAGTTGTCGGCCAGATATCTTTGAAGAAGACGTCAGTGCCGTCTTTACCTTTACCAATTGGATCTTTATCGAAATCGATATCGACTGTACCTGCAAGTGCATAAGCAACAACTAGTGGCGGAGAAGCCAAGTAGTTCGCTTTCACGAGTGGGTGGATACGTCCTTCAAAGTTACGATTACCTGAAAGTACAGAAGAAACCAATAGATCGTTATCAATGATCGTCTTCTCGATTTCAGGAAGAAGCGGACCGGAGTTACCGATACATGTCGTACAACCATAACCGACTGTATTAAATCCGATTTGATCTAAGAATTCATTCAGACCTGAATCATTCAAATAGCCAGTAACGACTTTTGAACCTGGTGCAAGTGATGTTTTCACGTATGCAGGAGGTGTCAATCCTTTTTCAACTGCCTTCTTCGCAACAAGTCCAGCACCTAACATAACGTAAGGGTTAGAAGTGTTTGTACAAGAAGTGATTGCAGCAATAGCAAGGTCGCCTGTTTTCATGCCTACTGAACGGCCATCTTCAAAAGCAACTGTCGCTTTTTTGTCGAATTCTTTAGGCGTTAAACCAAAGCCCTCGTTCCCTTCAGGCGCTACAACTGAATCTTTGAAAGAACGTTGTAGTTCTGTAAGTGGAATCATATCTTGTGGACGCTTTGGACCAGCAAGATTTGCTACGATTTTAGAAAGGTCGATTTCGACAACTTCTGTATACGTAGGTTCTTCATTATCTACTGTGAAGAACATATCGTTTTCAATCAAGTATTGCTTGACGACTTGGATGTGGTCTTCGTCACGTCCAGTTAGACGCATATAGTCAAGTGACTCATCGTCAACCGGGAAGAAACCACAAGTTGCGCCATATTCAGGTGCCATGTTGGCAATTGTTGCACGGTCTGCAAGTGGAAGTTTTGCTACACCTGGTCCGAAGAACTCGACGAATTTACCAACAACTCCGTGTGCACGAAGCGTTTGAGTTACTTTAAGTGCAAGGTCAGTTGCAGTCGTTCCGTTTGGAAGTTCGCCAACAAGTTTCACACCGATAACTTCAGGAATCGGGAAATATGATGGTTGACCAAGCATTCCAGCTTCAGCTTCAATACCACCAACACCCCATCCTAGAACACCGATACCGTTAATCATTGTTGTATGTGAGTCAGTTCCAACTAACGTATCTGGATACGTTTCGAAAGTTCCGTCTTCGTTTTTAACAGCATGAACAACATTTGCCAGATATTCAAGGTTAACTTGGTGAACAATACCTGTTGCAGGTGGAACCGCACGGTAATTGTCATACGCTTTTTGTGCCCAGCTTAGGAATTGGTAACGTTCAGCGTTACGTTCGAATTCTAGTTCCATATTCAAACGTAGTGCATCGTCAGAACCATAACGGTCAACTTGTACCGAGTGGTCAATAACGAGGTCAACCGGAATTTCCGGATTGATCTTATCCGGATTTCCACCCATTTTTGCCATAGCGGAACGAAGAGCTGCAAGGTCTACAACGACAGGAACACCTGTGAAGTCTTGAAGGATTACGCGTGAAGGTTTGAATGGAACTTCAGCATCTTTGTCTGCGTCTTTGCCCCATTTTGCCAAGTTTTCAACGTGGTCGTCATTGATGACATAACCGTCATGTTGACGCAGGACGGATTCAAGTAGCACTTTTACTGAGTAAGGCAATTTTGATACATTAGCAATGCCCGCTTCTTCTAGAGCTTTAATATGATAATAGTTATACGTTTTACCATTCAGCTCGAATGACTTGCGGCTGTTATGCAAATTACTTTTAGCCATGTGTATATTCCTCCTTTATCTACTGAAAAGGCCGTAAATAAGCATCTTTTCTCTATTACATCATAATACAGCTAGGTTCATAAGTAAAATACTTATAAATTATAGTCTTTCATAAGAAAATGTAATGACCTAAGAAAACATCTCAAAAAAGCAGATTCCGCATATATTGTGTCAAGAACACATCTTTAGGATCAAGTTTTTTCCTTATTTCATGAAAACGTTCAATCTTCGGATAAAGCGCTTTTGTTTTCTCGCCGTCCAGCTTGTTCATCTTACCGAAATGCGGTCTCCCTCCATATTTCTCCATAAGGGCTTCCACCCATTGAAAATAGGGGTCGTCATCCATTCCTTTGTACATATGAAAGGCGAGAAAAGCGGAAGGTTCTCCTTGTGTAGGACTGAGCATGCCATGTTCTCCCGCTGTTACACGGCATTCAATTGGAAAATGGACGTAAAAGGGATGTGCTTTCAAAACTTATGCATTTCTTCCATGCATGGCTGAAAACGAGCAAGAGGAATCCCATACTCGCACTCTGTGAATCTGACTAATCTCGGGGTCGGCAATATTTCATGATAGTAACCACTTTTAGTGCCATTCGGAATGGCAGAAGCGGCGATATGAGTCATTTTTTTCGCAAGACGCGGTTTTAAACGCACCATTTCTGACATAACCTTGAAACCGACCGTTTCAATAATGCCTTCTTTTACGAAATCCATCGATTTTGAACGCCAATGCTGTTTCGTCAATGGCGTCTCATTCATCGTTTTCACTTGTACCGTATCGGAACCGGGAAAGTAAAACCATTCTAGATGCCTTTGTTCTAGCAACTCGGTTGACCATTCCTCTTTTGCCTGTTGAAATGGCTTTCGTTCATTTTTCACAGTCAGACTATAAAGAGGCACTGTACGAATTGTCACTTTCACAAGAACCCCGAGCAATCCTAGAGACACGCTTAAAGCTTTCGACAGGTCATCATCCCTGCGGCGGTGATGTCGTACTTGCCCGTTGCCATCTACCCAGGTCCAGGCGACGACTTGATCGGATAATGAAGCAAACCTGATACCTGTTCCATGCGTTCCTGTACTGATTGCACCGGCGATCGTCTGCTGTTGGATATCCCCCATATTCTCAAAAGCCATGCCGACAGAAGCGAGCAATGGAGCCGCTTCATACAAATATGTACCTGCCCAGAAGGTGGCTTCCATTGCCGGCAGGTCCACTGACAGCAATCCTCTCATTTCATATAGAGACAGCGCCTCATCATCCGGTTTGGCAACAGCGCTAAATGAATGTCCGGCACCAATCACTTTTAACGTTTTACGCCTGATCCGGCAACTATCGACGATTTGTTGAACCTCTTGTATCGTCGATGGATAATGAAAAATATCTGGTTTTGCGTGCACGTTGCCAGACCAATTACTCCACGTTACATTACTACTCCGAATTATAGGAAGCATGCCCCATCTCCTCTATATGTTTTAAACGTTTTGACGTAACGGTTTCCCCTTCTTGCATGAATTTCATTAAACTGTTCGCAAAGTTCACCTGCTTTGGCATGTCGAAAAAACACAGTATCTCCAATTTTCAATGTCCTATCCTTATCAAGAAGAGGCGTTTGCACTTCTCCTGCTCCTTCGTTTTTTAATAATGATAAATTTTTAGGCCATACAGGAATAGGGCTTTTATCTGCACTAATAGCACCGGAAGAAACATATCCTCCACCATGACAAACCGCAATGTCGTCACCGGGCTTTCTAGTTACACGTAAAGCAAACGACATAGCAGGTTCAAACGGCGCCTGGTCATATCTTGAGAATAGAGCAGGGAAATAGAACGCAGAGCCAATTGTCAATTCAGTCACTTCCACTGCACGACTTGTGAAGCAAATACTCCCTGAACCACCTCCATTTACAAAACGGAGAGCAGGACACACTTCGAGAATTTCACGAACAGCATCCTTCCTGTACGTGCCAAGTTTCTTTTGTGAGTTATGTTTCAAAAAGCGAACAAGGGGCTTTTGCCATTTTGCAACTGGCGTATCTGGAACTCCTGCAATTTGGGCTTCATACCCCATTACTCCGACAAGTTCAGTAAATGGATAGTCGTTGAGTTTCACAATAAGCTCTCGGACATCTTTTATATTCTTCAATGAAGAGCGTTGCGTACCAAAATAGAGCAACTTGAAATCGGTGGATAAGTTGATGTCCATACAGATTTCAATATTCACATCAAATCCTTCACCAATACGGTTCAACAGGCTTATTTGCTCTAAACTATCCACCATAAAAACTACTTTTGAGCCATTTGCAATATAGGGGATAAGTAGAACAATAGCTTCCTTTTCCATCTGCGGATAACCGATCAGTAAATCATTAAAACCTCTTTCAAGCAAAAACTGTGTTTCTTCACAATCATATGTCATCCAGCCACAATGATTGGGCAATCTTTCGGCGATATAGCGTAAAAGGTCTACAGAGCGGACAGATTTGGTCGCTACGCGGATTTTTTTGTCGCCTGTCAACCTGTTTACCATACTAATATTCCAATCAAGCGCTTCCATATCGATGCATGCAAAAGGACGCTTCAGATTAGCATATGCCTTTATAGCGTCATTCACTTTTTCCATCTCCCTATGCTGTTTCTCTATAAGTTAAGTATATTCTGATTTTGTTATTAGCGCAAAGCTTAAAGCATTTAAAACTGAATTTTGCTGATATTTTTCTTTCTTTATGGCATGATGAAGAAGTAGCTAATCAAAAGGAGTGGGAAATTATGAAAAGAGCTTTATTGGTTATTGACTATACTTATGATTTTGTTGCTGAAGACGGGGCATTGAATTGCGGAGAGCCTGGAATTGCCTTAGAAGACTATATTACCGTTCTGACACAAAGTTTCCTTGATGAAGGCGAAGTCGTTTTTATGCTTAATGACATCCATGAAAAAGATGATCCTTATCATCCTGAAACAAAATTATTTCCACCTCACAATATAAAAGGAACATCAGGTCGAGATCCGTATGGCAAACTCAAAAATCTTTATGAGGAATATAAGGACGAAATCATTATGTCCGAAAAAACGCGGTACAGCGCTTTTGCAGGAACAGATCTTGACATTCAATTACGTTCACGTGGCATAACAGAGTTGCATCTTTTAGGTGTCTGCACAGATATTTGTATTTTACATACTTCCGTGGATGCGTTTAATAAAGGATACGACATTGTTATTCATGAAAAAGGTGTTGCGAGTTTTGATCCGGAAGGCCACGCTTGGGCTTTGCGTCATTTTAAGAACACACTAGGAGCGAAGATTATTCATTGATTTATCTCTTTTTGTAATTTTTTTTTTGCTGAAAATGTTTGAGCTATCTAAATAACGGATATCTAACTACTACGAAGGCAAATTACAAATTACAAAAAAGGAGATGGCTTACATGAGTTTTATTTGGTTCTTAATTATCGGAGGAATTATCGGTTGGCTTGCAGGTCTTATTTTAGGTAAAGATATTCCAGGTGGAGTTATTGGTAATATTATCGCTGGTATTATTGGTGCATGGATTGGTGGAATGTTACTAGGTTCTTGGGGGCCAAAGATTTCAGACTTCTATATCCTTCCAGCATTGTTAGGCGCAATTATTTTAGTATTCATTGTCAGCTTGATTATGAAGTCCATGCGCAGAGCTGCATAATATAAAAGACCTTCGAATTCAACATAAAAAGACAGTGGAATCGGTTAATCCGTTTCCACTGTCTTTTTTTCTTCCTGCGCAGCTCGTTGGTTTTCAAACTCTTCAAAGAAGAATAAAACGTCTTCCACATATTTCTCACTGTGATTATAATGAAAAATCGCTTTTTCAATATTACCGTCTGCCGCCCCACTTTTCGACAAATAGTTTGCCGCGCTGAATATCGCGTCTTCAATATCAAAAGGATCCGCTATTCCGTCACCATTCGCATCGACTCCATATCCACCATACTTTTTAATAATGGCCGGATTTGTTTTATCCTCTTCAGGAATACTCCCTTTGCCCAAACCTTCACAACCCGGATAAGACCATCCCACAAACGTGCAAGGCATGAATTGCATATGCCCTTCTGCCCCTGCAGGTGACAATAACGGGTCCATCGTTGAAAACCTTGTTTCAATACGATGGTGAGCAGCGAGCAACGTCCAAGGAATATCATATTCTTCTGCAGCGGCCATATAAATTGGAATATATTCCTCAGGTATAGTAGTCGCTGTGTGACGATCTTGAAACTCTAAAATGGTGTTTGCAGATTTTTTAATAAGTTCAGGATTTTGTACAGTTGTCCATACGATAGCGGTCAAAGTGAATGTCGTGACAGCTACTGGCAGAAGCAAAATAAGCATAATAATTTTGGTCTTGTTCGATAACCCTTTTCGCTTCTTTTTTTTCACTGCACCACCCTTTTCTGCTAATCAATTATGATTTTTGGTCAGTTTTGATTAATGCCTTTATGTCTTTAATAATTTGCTCGTAAGGTACATCTTCTGCACCGTTATAACTCTTGACAGAGACACCGTCTTTGTCAACTAGACTAAATGCAGTGCCGTGTATGACTTGGTCATTACCGGGCGTTTTACTGACAAAAGTCTTAAAAGACCCGATTGCAAATTTTTCGATTGTTTCTTGGCTGTAACCCGTCAACATTTCCCAATTACTTTGGTCCACTGGATCGAATGAGTCCAAGTAAGTCTGTAATGCCTCAGGTGTATCCATCTTTGGATCGATACTGAAAGAAACAATTTTATAATCTTCTACTCCCGCATCTTTCAATTGTTGTTGAAGATCGGTCATATTCGCCATCATTGGCAGACAGACTGTTTCACAATTTGTGAAAACGAACTGGGCAATCCATACAGTGCCTTTTAAGTCTTCTAATGAAACTTTTTCATTGTGTTGATTTTCAAATTCAAAGTCTTCGATTTTATAGTTATGATCCGCTTTAAAACCGCCCATCGAACAGGCGCTTAATACAAGCATCATTATAATCATCGATGGCAGTGCAATCAATTTTTTACGCATTTCCAGACTCCTCCACTATCAGTATTTACTTTATCATAGTGGATACATACTTTACAAACAACCACACTATCTATACGTTCTTGTCAAATCTTTGACGGTTCAGTGAAGTTTACTTCACTTTCAATGACACAAGCGCAGAATGGATTGCTTCGAGCTTCGATTCAATACGGTGCAACAGGTAAAATGATACAAAAATCGGAAAGCCGACTTGTTGTATGAGATTTAACCATTGTTCCATTTTGACTCCTCCTTTTCCACAATTAAAGCTCTCCAGCTTGTAACTGGAGAGCTTCAGCTTTATGCTTAGACCAATTCTGTGACTGTGCGTTCTACAATACGAGCACTTTTGACTGCACCAAGTGGAGATCCATCCACTTCAAATGTGCCTGAACCGATGATTTGTTCCATTGCTGCTTGTACTTCGACAGCCGTCAGACCTGCGCGCGGATGATCCACGCTGAGTGATGTCTGCTTTCCTGCAACAGTAGTAAAATTCAATTGCAATGTCTTAGCCATCTTTCATTCCCCCTTTTTATTAGTTCATAATGTCTGCTGTTAGCACTTTTTCAGCTCCGATGAACGGTTGCTCTGATAGTTGTGCCAATTGCGTGAGTGCTGCATACAAGTTTTCTGCCGTTGCGTTTTCTGCAATGTTGCGGTAAGACTTCGACTTACGGATCATTTTGCCGTCTTCAGTCATTCCACCATCAAAATACACTTTCCCTACTGCGTGTCTGAATTCTATTGTCGCCATGTTATCCCCTCCTTTCACACACTATATAGAGTGGAAAATACAAAAAGGATACTTTGTCCGTGTATTTTCTTGAAAAAGATCTTATAATGGACAGTAGAATGGAAGAGGTGAAGAAAGTGCAAGATTTTTTTATGTGGTTCATCTTTTTTTGGTGTATCGTCCTTGTAGGGTTATTCGGCATCGGTGGGTTTTTCATGTTCCGCAAATTTTTGAAAGTTTTTCCGAAGGCAGATGGCAAGTCGACACTGGACTGGGAAGAACATTATGTGAATGAATCCCTTCATCTTTGGAATGACGAAGCGAAGAGTATGTTGAATGAACTCGTCAGCCCAGTTCCGGAATTGTTCCGGGATGTCGCCAAACAGAAAATCGGAGCCAAAATTGGCCAGATCGCTTTGGAAGATCGGGCAAAAACTATAGACTTTGACCATATTATCCGTGGCTATATTATCGCTACTCCAAAAAGGGATCATAATTTCCTGCGGAAAAAGCTCAACTCCATGGAAGTCGACATGACCCCATACGAGCATCTATTTTAAAAGACACGCAAAAGGCTTCCTTCATATGAGGGAAGCCTTTTGCATGTCTTTTATGGTTTCTTCATCACACGAAAGTATTTTACAAGCATGCCGATTCGCCAAGGTAGAATCATGGCAAATGCCAATATCCAAAACATGCCTGCCAGTTCGCCGACATCGATTGAACTGCTTAATACTAGTTTCGCTACTAACCGTATGACTAATAATGTAAGTAGGATGAAAATGAACACTTTAGACTTCTTCACATAGAGGTTATCATCTTTGCGTTCAAAATTTGTTGTTTTGATTAAAATTAACGAAAAAAGCAACCCAACTAATGAAGCTTCTACCACTTGGGCTAATGGAACTCTAAACTCTTCAAAGAAGAACATAAATGCACCTGTCGACATGAAGAGTGGTGGCAATATAATACGCTTTGGTGAAATTGGTCTTTCTGACGCTTTCGATCGGACGATAAACGCCAATATACCCATGACAAAGAATATTATTGTAGAGCCTACTATTAAATAAACAGGAGGAATATCATTGAACACGTACGTGACCAGCTCTTGTAGCTTATTCATATCCATTCCTCCGTTCCACAAGTTCATCCAACCGGTATTTCAATTCGTCCATCGGAACAAACCGAGCAAAACGAGACATTTCGCGTCCGTTTTGGAATAACAAGACTACGGGCGCGCTAAACAAAGATAGCTGCCCAGCCATTTCAGGAACTCTAGCGACATTCACTTTGAAAAATGGAATAGCATACGTTTCCTGTAATGCCTCCACTTGTGGATAAAGACCTTCACAGACAGAACAATTATCTGTTTTGACGAATAGCAACAACTGCGGTTCATTTGTACTTATTTTCAACCAATGCTCAAATGACCCGATTTCTTTCATCGGTATTTCCTCCACTCTTTATCAACTATCCCTCCAGCTGAAGTTGTTGGAGGGAAGTTTTTTGTACGTAATGTAAATGCGCCGATTATTAAAATCCTTGGAAATCTCCGAATATAGGGCTTAGCAAGCTCGTCAAGAATTGGATGCCATCAAAGAAGAGTAATAGGCCGAACGCTATCATTATGTAGCCGCCTACCTTCATGATGAGCTGGCTGTTTCTGCGAATCCAACCAAGTCTTGTAATGAAAAATGATAACACGAAGAAGGGAATCGCAAATCCTAATACATACATCATCATGTATAACATGCTAGAGCCTGGATTTGCTGCCGCAAGTCCTATAATGGCACCAATGATAGGTCCCATACATGGTTGCCATCCTGCTGAAAAGGCAAGGCCGATCAAAGCAGTACCTAAATATCCTGCAGGTCTGTTTTTAAATTGCAGTTTATGCTCTTTCATTAGGAATTTAGGTGTAAATAGGCCAATGACCATCAAACCGAACAATACGATGAATATTGCACCGACTTGTCGTAATAAATCTTTGTACTGTACAAAGAAAGTACCAATAAAAGATGTACTGAATCCTAAAAATACGAATACGACTGAAAATCCTAAAAGGAAAAATAATGTATGCAACATTCCATTTCTGTTCATCCGTTTCGAGTCGGATTTCAATTCATCAATCGACATACCTGTAATGTAGGATATGAAAGCCGGATACAATGGCAAGACGCATGGTGATATGAAACTTAGGAAACCTGCGCCGAATGCCAGGAAAATATTTAAATCTGTCGGCATTGTTCTCTCCCCTTTTATTTTTCTTCCACCATCGTAACAAATTAGGCGGCTAAATACGTTAAATTTGACTGTGAACAGTTTATGAACACGGCAAAAGTTTCGGAAATGTGAAAAGGTCTACATGTCACCGCCAAAACGGTGCATGCAGACCTGAAGCTGTCAAATGGCGTCGTCCACTATGCCATTTTGAAGTTGGTACATCATGAAATATAATCCTTTTTGAGCAAGCAGCTGTTGATGGGTGCCACGCTCTACAATTTCGCCTTTATGCAATACGAGAATGAGTTCTGCATCTTGGATTGTACTTAACCTATGTGCAATCGCAATTGTCGTTCGCCCTTTACGCATTTTTTCAAGACTTGCCTGAATGGCCACTTCCGTTTCTGTATCAATATTGGCTGTCGCTTCATCAAGGACAAGAATTTTCGGGTTAGTTGCGATAGTACGAGCAAATGCTACAAGTTGACGTTGTCCACTTGAGAACGTCGATCCACGTTCCGTCACCTTTTGCGAGTATTTCCCTGGAAGCTTCTCGACAAATTCGTTCGCATGGACAAATTCAGCCGCAGCCCGCACTTCTTCTGAAGTCATGCTTTCATTATGAAGTCGAATGTTACTTTCAATATCTCCGTAGAACAAGAACGGATCTTGTAAAACGAGACCGATTTTATTTCTCAACTCGGCTTTTGGTAACTCTTTCAATGAAATGCCATCGATGAGGATCTCACCTTTGTCATATTCATAAAATCGCATAAGCAAATTGATGATTGAACTTTTTCCGCTCCCTGTATGTCCTACGAGCGCGACAGTTTCACCTGCATTTGCTGTGAAGCTAATATTTTTCAATACATCATTTTTGCCATCATAAGCAAATGTGACATTTTTGAATTCGATTGTTCCTTCTTGCACTTCCTTTTGTTCACTATCCTGTTGTGAAGGTTCCATATCGGGATCATCCATTAACTTGAACACACGAGATGCCGAAACGAGTGCTTGTTGAAAAATGGACATTCTCTGCATCACTTGCTGGACAGGTTGGAAAAGACGACCAATCAACGTTGTAAATGCATAAATGATTCCGACGTCCACTGCACTATCGAGTGACATGAAACCGAAGTAACCAAGGACGAATACAATCGTCAGCGCGTATAAGAGATCGATGAACGGTCCTAACAGGACACTGTCGAACTTAATGTTACGCATACCGGCGCGGTAATGCCCTTCATTAATATCATCGAATTCATCTGCTAAACGTTGTTCTTGCCTGAAAGCCTGCACCATGCCCATGCCTGATAAGGATTCTGCAATTTTAGCATTTAGCTGGCTTAAGCGTTCACGGATATCTTGATAGAAGTCCGCACTGTAACGTCGATAGACAATAATGATCGCCATGAATAACGGCATGAGCACCATTGAAGCGAACGTCAACTTCACGTCCAGAGTAAAGAGTGCTATATAAACGCCTATAATGACGAAGAATGCTTGTAGGAATGTTACGACGACGCTGACGAACATTTCCTTGATGGATTCTGTATCATTTGTTACCCGAGAAACGATACTACCAGCAGGTGTTTGATCGAAATAGCGCATACCGAGCCCTTGCACTTTCGTAAACACGTCGATTCGCATTTGTTGAATGACTTTCAATGCGATATCTTGAAAACGTAACAATTGAAAATAGGATACGACCACGATGAATACTTGCAGTCCGATGTAAGTTAACGCCAATGTCATCACTTCGTTTTTCGGGAACTGAAGAGGTGTCAAATAATCGTCAATGAACGTCTGGATGAGCAATGGTCCGACGATGCTTCCTGTAATTGTAAGTATGAGGAAGAATAATGCTATTGAAATACTTGCTTTATGTGGAATAGCATAGCGCATCAATCGCTTGAACACTTTCCATTGATCTTTTGCTGTTAATTTCGGTTGTTTTTCCATCGGTTGCATTATTCTTCCCCTCCTTGCTCAACAAGAACTTCTAACTGTTGCAAATCATACATCTCTTTGTATTTTCCATCCAACGCAATTAACTCTTCGTGTGTTCCTGATTCGATAATCGCACCTTCATCTAAGACGATGATCTTATGAGCATGTTGAATTGCACTTAAACGATGCGATGTAATGATTGTCGTTTCACCTGTCCGCGTACGCTTCAACGATTCAAGAATCGCCTCTTCCGTCTTCGCGTCTACGGCGGATAACGAGTCATCCAATATAAGCAGTTCAGGCTTCATGATGAGTGCACGTGCGATGGAGACTCGTTGCTTCTGTCCGCCTGATAACGAAACACCTCGTTCGCCTACGACTGTCTCATAACCTTCCGCAAAACCTAAAATATCTTCGTGAATATGAGCCAGTCTTGCTGCTTCATAAATTTCTTCACGGCTGAGCTTCGGATTCGTGAATGCAATATTCTCGCCGATTGTCGTAGAGAACAAGAAATGATCTTGTGGAACATAACCGATTGATTCGCGCAAGCGTTGTTGTTTGTACTGATTGATTGGATGGCCACCATAGATGATCTTCCCTTTGTAGCCTTCGAATTCTCTTAATAGAAGTTTCAAGATAGCCGTCTTACCCGATCCCGTTTTACCGACAATTCCAAGCGTTTCACCACGGTTTAGAGTGAAATGTACATTGTGAAGGGCAGGCGTTTCATCATCCGGGAAATAGAATTCATCGATATCAAATTGCAGATTGCCTTCAGGTCGTTTGTCAATTGCTCCCGTGACATCTTTAATATCCGCATCGACGGATAGCAATTCTGTAATACGGCTGTAAGATGCATTTCCACGTTCTACAATATTGAACAGGAAACCGAAAGCTAGCATCGGCCAAGTTAACAATCCTAGATACGTACCGAATGCGACCATATCCCCAATTGTCATTTCTTCCGCAATGATGAATTTTGTTCCGAAATAGAATGAAAGAATGTAAGATATCGCAAAAATTCCTGATATCGTCGGATCGAACAACGCATCGACTTTTGCGACGCGCATGTTTTTCGCGACAACATCTGTCGACAAATCCGTAAAGTCTTCTATATCTTCCTTCTGTTGGCCAAAGGTTTTAATCACTTTGATGCCAGAAATACTTTCCTGTGTCTTATCATTCAGATTAGAAAACGCCTCTTGTGCAAATCGGAATCTGCGACGCAGCAATCTTCCGTAATAACTTGTCAAGAAAATCATGAATGGAAATGGAATGAGTGCAATCAATGTCAGTTTCCAGTTGATGGTCAATGCCATTGTCAAAATGACGAATCCACCTGTTGAAATGGAGTCGACTAATGTCAAAATCCCCATGCCCGCTGTTTGTTGCACGGCGTTAATATCATTCGTGGCATGTGCCATTAAATCGCCGACCCGTCGCTTTTGATAAAATGACGGTGACATTCGAGTGAAGTGTGTAAATAACTTCTCTCGCATCTGTCTGGAAAGGAGTACGGCGGATCCAAATATCATTACCCTCCAGTAATAACGCGATGTATACATCAAAACTCCTGCGACCGCCAAAATGATGAGCCATGTCGTCAGCTTCGACGCAACCAATGTTCCCTCTGTTATGTCATCGACGATGAAGCCGATAATTTTCGGAGGTAGCAACTGCAATAAGGAAACGAATACGAGTGCTGCAATTCCGAGCCCATATTGTTTCTTCCGTTGTTTAAAAAACCAGCCTAGCTGTAATAAGACTTTCACAGTATTCCCCCTACTCTTTTTCTCTACCCTTGAACAGTCTATCAAAATTCTGAACAATAGAAAAGGTACGAATCTCAAATTATTCGAAATCTGAAATACTTTTTATGTCGACAAATGGGATTCGTTGTGCTAAACCTGCTTCGCTTTTAATGTGGATAATTCCTTCTAGCATATCCGTTTTTTGAATGAAACCCTTTGTTGTCAACACTACGAAACCTTTCCAGTAGTGAATTTCCACTGGCCAGTTTTTTAGAAGTGCTTGTTGAAATTTTAAATTCCATTCTTCCAATTGTTGCTCATCGGGCTGTTGCCGTTGCTCGAAATCATCTTCCTTTTGCCAATCACGCAGTTGTGCAATATGTTCAGGCAGCATCATCGCCGTCCATTTAATACGTCCGCGGTCACGAAGCATACAATCATCTCCTTCTTATTTATAATGACCACCAATCAGTTTTGAACGATGGACAGCTGTTCCGGCATCCGTGTAAGATACTGCGCGCAACACAGCAGTGGAGCCATATTTTTTTCGTAGAGAATCCATCGTTTTACCGAGTTGTCGATTGCGCCATTTATGCTCTTCAAAGAGACTCAGCTGCATTGAATGCTCATCTTCAAGATTGGCGAGACTCACGGCGAGGCGCCGTGCTGGGCGTCCATCATGGAATTCGTCAAGCAGCTCCGTACAAAGGCGGAAGATTGTCAATGTATCATTCGTTGCCTCATGCATCGAACGGGAACGTCCAAACCCACCGCCGAGCGCGTCTTTTGAATAACCTACAGACAGATGAACGGTACGTCCTGCCTTCCCCGCTTCTCTTGCGCGGAAAGCCACGTCTTCACACATTTCAAGCAAAACAGCGAGGATGTCTTCCCGTTTCGTGTAGTCCCGAAAGAGAATCTGCCCTTTACCGTAACTGATTTGCCCCTCTATCAAAGGTGCGCCTAGTTCAGACAAATCAATGCCATGCGCGTGGTGGTATAGCTGGTTGCCCATAATGCCGAATTTTTTTTCTAATCTCTCGAGTGGTGTGTGCGCCAAGTCTCCGATTGAAAATATACCCATCGCGTTAAGATTCTTTTCCATCCTTCCACCAATTCCCCACATCCTGCTTAAAGGCGCTACTGGCCAAAGCCTTGTGGGGACATCCTCATATCTCCAGCGAGCAAACCCCGTCTTCTTTGCGTCAAGATCGAGTGCCAGTTTGGAGAGAAGCATATTCGGTCCCATCCCACATGCCGACCGCAACTGGAATTGGTCGTACAACTCATCCTGGATGCGCCTAATCGTATCTTCAGGATTTCCCCAAAGTCGTTCTGTTCCGTCAAGGTCGATGAAGCTTTCGTCAACCGAATATACATGTATCGATTCTTTTGGTACGTAGCGATTCAGATGACGTGCGATTTCCATCGATACATCGATGTAAAACTGCATTTTCGGCTCAATCAACCGGATGGAGGGATCATCAGGTATTTCATAGAGCCGCATACCTGTCTGTATACCGAAATGTTTTTTCAAAGCAGGTGAAGCCGCAAGCACTACCC
This sequence comes from Sporosarcina quadrami, assembly GCF_014836615.1. Classification (GTDB taxonomy): domain Bacteria; phylum Bacillota; class Bacilli; order Bacillales_A; family Planococcaceae; genus Sporosarcina; species Sporosarcina quadrami. The sequence goes on from NZ_JACSQN010000017.1 coordinate 47,816, forward strand.
CTCCTTTTCGTTTCTTGTCTCCAATTATAGCGATGGGTGTGTCCATGACATCCAGTCCTTCTAGTGTAGCCGCACAACTCGCATAGAAACTCCGCATATCCAGACAGACAATTTTCCGGTCCGGCAACCCTTCATACATTATGCATGCCTCCCGTTAAGAACATTTGTTCTTAACAGTATACCCGAAACAGATAGCGCTATTCAATGGGCTCTCTTACCATTTCACTATAAAATTTGGCAGAAATGTACCTTATTTTCTTAAAAACAAAAAAATCCACCCTCTGCAGGATGGACAAAGATATATTTATTGAGCTACAGCAGCTTTTACTTCTTTAGGCAGTTCAAAATCTTTATTATCATTAAAATAGCTGTAAGTGGCGCTTAACTTCTGACGCGCTCTGTAGGAATTTCCATGGCTGTATGTTTTCATATCTGCAGCCATTTTAAAGCTCGTTACGAAAGAAGTGCTTTTATTAATCGTAATGACAAAATCCATTTTATCGATTAAGAGAAATCCTTCTTCTGAAGGTCCGATTTCAGGGAAAAGCTCTTTGAACTTTTTAAATTCGTTACGATCAAGGGATAACCGCAATGCATAGCCATATTCGATTGGTTCGAGAATGAAATCATCTGCAAATACCTTGAATTTTGATAAATCTAGTATCGGATTTGTAGCAGATACTAACGTGCCGAATGATTCTGCAAGTGGATCGACTGAAGTTTTTTCCCAGTCCTTTTGACGATCGTCCTTGACGATTAATTGTTCTCCGACCGTATACATATCCAAATTCCATTTCTCCACGCCACGCGGTTGAATCTGCACTTGACGATGAATTTTAACGGGTTCAAGGAAGGCTTCCATCGTCATATCGAATTTAGATCCTGATTTCTCATTATTTTCAACATCGCCATCATAGACAATTACGCCATAATCATCATAGGAAATATGGGCACGAACGGACTTCAACGACTTTTGCATCGCCTGCTCGGATTTATCCAACAGCTCAGCTGCGGTCATTTTTTTCTGTGCCTCGCCTGTACTGCTGCTGCAAGCGGCAAGGAATACGATAAGTGTACTAACAGCGAAGATGCTTATTATTTTTTTCAATGTAAACTTCCTTTCTACAAAACCTACATTCATTTTACTGGAATAAGTTCACTTCATCAATGCTATTTGACGGATAGTCCAAGCAAGAAGTTGCATTACATACTAATGTGAAGAAATTTCACTTTGTAAAATGCCATTTTCCTACAGTAAATTCCTCTATTGCCGCAAGATCGGGTACAAAACCGATTCCTTTCGTACTAGGGACTTTAATCTGGCCATCTAGCACAATCACTTCAGGTGTTATAATATCCTTCTCCCAGTAGCGTGAAGAACCCGCTGTATCGCCTGGAAGTATAAAGTTGGGCAAAGACGTCAGTGCGATATTATGGGCGCGGCCGATGCCCGCTTCCAGCATGCCGCCACACCAGACAGGAATGCCATGTGCCATGCAATAGTCATGGATCCTCTTTGCTTCCGACAAGCCCCCAACCCGTCCGATTTTCACATTAATAACTTTTGTACTGCCGAGAGCAATTGCTTTCCGCGCATCCGTTAGAGAATGGATACTTTCGTCAAGACAGATGGGAGTCTTCAGCTCTTGTTGCAAAACGGAATGATCGACAATGTCATCATAGCCGAGCGGCTGCTCAATCATGAGAAGGCCAAATTCATCAAGCTGTTTAAGTAGGCTAGTATCCTCGAGCGTATATGCTGAGTTCGCATCTGCCATAAGTGGAACATCGGGAAATGATGCTCTCAATCCACGGATGAGCTCGATATCTTCGCCAGGTTTAATCTTCACTTTTATCCTTTTATACCCTTCATCCAAATAACTTTGCACCTTTGCAATTAATTGGGGCAAGTCTTGCTGAAGGCCAATACTGATGCCGACCTCTATAGACTGTCTATTTCCACCCAATGCTTTTGCAAGTGAAAGATTGTTGCGTTTAGCGTACAAATCCCAGACTGCCCCTTCCACTGCCGCTTTTGCCATGTTGTTCCCGCGTATCGGCGAGAAAATTTCACCAACTTGGTCAGGATGTGACAATTTTTTTCCGATTAATAACGGAATAAGGAAATCACGAATCATATGCAAATTGGTATCTACAGTTTCTTCCGTATACCATGGGGCTTCGAAAGCGACTGATTCTCCCCAACCTGAATTCCCCAACTCATCCTTTACTTCGATTAATAGAAATTGTTTGTCCTGCAATGTGCCGAAACTCGTTGTAAAAGGTTCTTTCATACGCATTTTCAATCTACGGACTGTGAATTCTTCAATTAGCATTCAAATCCCCCCTCGTAAAAACATCCTGTCGCAGTGATGTGACCCCTAAAAGTTAGAGTTTTATATTACGCAGCTAATTGGCTGGCGTGAAGACGGTACTGAACCGGACTC
>NZ_JACSQN010000018.1 GCF_014836615.1 Sporosarcina quadrami
CCCTATCTACATTAGGAGCTTTTTTGTTTATTTGCAAGAGTTTTTCTGTAATATTTTGTACGCTCTTACTGTTTTTTTCTTGCCATTCAACGCTGGTGACCAGTGCCTGTGCAGCGCACAATTCAGTAAATACACACCCCATCACAACAGTTTACTAAGCTCATCAATAAAAGCGGGTCTTCTTTTATACTGCACTTGCAACTCTTCAACCAAACGAATTTGGACTTCTCGTCCACCAACTTTCTTAAATCGACGCAACATTTGGCAAATCCCTTTATATTGACTCCGGTTGTTTGTCCGGTCAGCCATTTCCTTAATATAAATCTTGAATAAATGAATAGCCTCTTCCTCATGTTCATCCATTAAGTACTTCAAAAAAGGCTCAATATGCGAAGGGTTTGCTCGTACATAGCGAAGCATGGCATCCATGTCTTCTTCCGCCTCAATCAACTGAAGATACACCCTATTATTCTTAGTCTCCAATTCATTTTTCAATCGGGCGTAAAATGAAGGGAAGTCATCCGCAGCAAGGTCTTTCAAGTCCCAGTAGTAATCGAACTCTCCGTCAACTACTAATTCACGCCCTAGAATTATCTGCTCTTTCGACGAGTTCATCTTCTTGTAGGCTGTATAGCGCCATTTTTTCCACCGATTTACTAACCCTTTACAGTCTGCGTCCTTTTTCTCGCCAACCATCGCCAGTTCCACTACGCGCTCATAATTATCATTATCCAATTCAATTTGCAACAATCGTTCGCGAAATGATGGATAGTCTAATTTGTCATGCATAAACTGACGCGCTTCCGCAACAGTACCATGCGTTTGGATCATCTCATACAACAAGTTGTAAATCCGCTCATTCGAATAATGCCCATAGCGATTTCCCGAATCATCTATCCATAATTCCAATTCACCAATCAATCTCCTGCGTAACGCATCATCTTCCGCAAACGTAGTACTGATGGAAAGTACATCGATGCGATAGTCTATCCATCCTTCAAACGCTTTGTCTTTCGAAAGCTGAATGAGCTTATCCAGGAGTTCTTTCTGCACATTTACATCTGTCGATTCTTCTGCAATACTTTGTATAATAGTCATTGTTTGATCAACTAAATCACCAATGGCGCCACCCGAATCATCCGCGTATTGATAAGAATTAACCGCTTCAGTCAGGAGCAAACCGGCAACCTCCATTGCTATCAAAGAATCTTCTATCGTTTCGACTCTCTCAAGTACGCGAGTTAAGTCATCCGCAAAATCATCGACATTTCGATAGGAAATATATCCTTCCTTCGCTAAAAACTTATGGGTAATCGAGTCAATCAGCTCTCTGCAACGATCCAGTTCCACCTGCCTGTCAACGCTTGCGTAGTTGAAAACCAACGTTTTATGCAATACGTGGTCTTCATCCGCCAAATCGACCAGTATTTCAATCAATTTTTCTTTAGATAAACTTCCTAGAACGTCTCTCAAGTCGGGTTGATTGCTTAGAGAAGCGTTCTGTTCAGGAAGCTCTCCCTCCTCGAAGTGATCCAGCATTTCATAATAAACCGCAACTTCATGCTTGCAAACCGGTCATAAATCGTAAGGGCAAGTGCATGCTGATGAAAGGATCGTATAAAGCTCGTCCATATGTATCGTCACTTCATACAAGTCTGTCCCTTCCACAAAAGCTTTGTATCGGCCCTCGCCCCTATGAGTAAGATCCTCGACCATTCCCGATGCATAATACTCAAATCCCCGGCCCAGTATAACGCGATTGACCTGATCCTTAAAATGGTAAAGATTCATCACGTTTCCCCCTCATGTCTTTTGCAAATATCATATCATATGGAATTCTGGTGCCACTAGATGTCAAGTGACATCGAGTACGTATCGGAATGATGAGATAGACAAAGCCGTCATTGCTTGAAACGTATGTTCGTTTAGGGTAAGCTTATTCTTAATAGCTACAGTACAAAAGAAAAGCGGCTTAGGGGTGACAAGAGTGGAAAATGATACGAATTTCTTAATGTACCAAACTGAAGACGGGGAAACAAAAATTAATGTGCGCGTGGAAGATGAGACCGTTTGGATGACGCAGAAAGCGATGGCAGAGTTGTTTCAGACTACACCACAAAACATTACGCTGCATGTGAAAAATATATACGAAGAAGAGGAATTATCGGAAAATCGAACATGTAAGGAATACTTACAAGTTCGAGTTGAAGGTTCACGAGAGGTTCATAGAAACGTTAAACACTATAACCTCGGAATGATTATCGCTGTTGGTTTTCGCGTCCGTTCGCATCGCGGCACACAATTTCGTCAATGGGCTACAGATAGGCTTAATGAATACCTTGTTAAGGGATTTACAATGGATGATGAACGATTAAAAGAAATACGCAATCTTGGTCAAGATTATTTTGACGAACTTCTATCACGAATTCGTGATATTCGTGCTTCTGAGAAACGCTTCTACAATAAAATCACGGACATATATTCGACCTCCATTGACTACTCGCCAAATGTGCAAATGACGAAAGACTTTTTTGCAAGAGTCCAAAATAAATTGCATTTTGCTATTCATGGCCATACAGCATCAGAACTGATTAAGCAGCGTGCTGATGCAACCAAAGACAATATGGGGTTAACTACTTGGAAAGGAGATCAGATTAGAAAAGACGACGTTACTATTGCTAAAAATTATTTAACGGAGAGTGAGCTAGATGATTTAAACCGAATTGTCACAATGTATTTGGATTATGCCGAATCCCAAGCGAAAAAACAAAAGCCGATGTACATGAAAGACTGGACGGAAAAATTAGATGCTTTTTTAGAATTCAATGAGCATGAAATTCTCAAAAACTCGGGGAAAGTCAGCAAGAGAGTAGCGGACCAGTTAGCAAAAGAGCAATATGACATCTTCCAACAACAACGATTATCAAAACCTGGGAAAGATGATTTTGATAGGTTTTTAGCAGAAAAGCGATTTAGATAAAGTCAATCTACAGACGTGGACACTATAGCATTCGACTCACTGAAACATCAATTAAAAAAGTACCCCCCTCCGCTAACTCATTATCACTTTGAAGTGAGAACTAGTTAAAGGATTACTAGAAGTTGAGATGGAAATCGGCTCTTCGACTTATAAGGGGAAGTAGTCTATATGGAAACCTATATCGCATAGAAAAGACGGTGATTCATTTGTTGGAAGTCCCTTCAGACTTAGTGGCGATGATAGACGGATCCACATGGAAACCCATTACAATCGGTCATTCAGAAGCTAGTACGTATTTATTGGAAGGCATGCAGGATAATTACTATTTGAAAGTGCAGCGACAGGGCTCTGCGTAGTCTCTTCGTGTTGAAAAAGAAAAGATGGAGTGGGTGGCCGGGCAACTCCCAGTGTCGCGTGTCCTTTTCTACGGGGAGGAGGCGTCGAACGAGTATTTATTGGCCACTGAAGTGGATGGTGTAAATGCTGCCGTCCCATCACATCTTAGCAATTTGCCTTCCGTGTTAGGGTCGTTAGGTGCGGGGCTGAAGAGGATCCATCGCGTGCCGATCGATAACTGCCCGTTCGATCAAAGGCTAGATAGGAAGCTAGCGGAAGCGAGAAGACGGGTGGACCAAAATCTCGTGGACGAGGATCATTTCGATGCAGAGCGTATCGGGAAGACAGCGGTGGAGCTTTTCGGACTGCTCCTCTCGCAAAAGCCTCACCAGGAAGAACTTGTCTTTGCGCATGGGGATTTTTGTTTGCCGAATGTGTTGATCGCTAACGATGAGGTGAGCGGTTTCATCGACTGGGGAAGAGCGGGCATTGCGGACAAGTACCAGGATCTGGCGTTGGCAATACGGAGCATCACCTCAAAGTTCGGCAAGGAATTTGTCCCGTTTTTTCTGACGGGTTATGGCCTAGCAGAAGTGGATGAAGAAAGGGTTTTTTATTATCAATTGCTGGATGAGTTTTTTTGAAGAACTCACTCCCTACATACTTTTGAAAGGATGATGACCGTGCCGCATACGCCCATCCCGGCAAGAGAACGCCTGCTTGAAGTGATCCACATCCTGGAGGCCTATTCAGACGAAGAGGATAAGCTGTCGATCCATGATATACATAGCCGTTTCCCCGAAGACGCGCAAGTGGGCATCGGGGCAGTGCGGGAAGATGTAGCAGCGCTTGAAGAATCCATTGTGTTCCCGGTTTCTCCAGTGCAAGAGAAACTAGGCATGCCAAAGCATTATTATTATGACGGCAGGCCGTTTGAAATCCACGAACTCCGCTTGCTCATGGATGCGATCAGTGCCGCAAAATTCATCTCTCGGCCTGAAACCGATCGTTTGCTCATGAAAATCCGTAAGCTGACAAGCCGGAGACTAGCAAAACAATTGACGAATGAACTGCATGTGGCGGAACCTTCAGCGCAAGACGCCACCAATATCGTTGCAACCGTCCAACTGCTCCATGAAGCAATCCACGATAAACGCATCGTTGCCTTCCAATACGGCCGCTATGGAACAGACCTTCAGTTCAAGTTAAGCAATGAAGGGCAAGACTACGTCATCCATCCACTCGGCCTCGTCTGGAACAATGACCGTTATTATCTCATTGCCTATTTCCCCCTGGCAGAAGAGATCCGACAATACCGGGTCGACCGGATGCGGAACGTCCGTGTGCAGGACGAGCCATTTGTACCTGCCCCGTACTTCGACCTGCATACATACACAAAAAAGATGTTCCATATGTTCGGCGGCGAACTCATCTCATTGGAAGCGAGATTTGCCGCTCAGCTCATTAATGTCGTCATCGACCGATTCGGCCTGGATGCCAATATACAAGATCATGAGGACGGGACGTTCCTTTTGAAAGCGCAAGTTTCGATGAGTGAAGGGCTCGTCCGTTGGTTGTTCCGGTGGGGCGGTGACGTAAAAGTCATCCATCCTCAACAACTTGTCAGTCGAATGAAAGAGGAAGCGGAAAAGATGTATAAGCATTATCACTAACCTTTGCGGATATCCGTAAAGGTTCTTCTTCTCGTGCCTTTAGAATGAAGGAGAAAGAAAAAAGGAGGGCATTGGAATGAAGAAATTAATGATGATTTGCAGTATGTTCGTACTAATGACACTCGCGGCTTGTGGGGATATTGACGAGAAAAATACCCGGGAAGTGAAGTCAAGTGCGGACGTTGCTTCAGAAACCGACGAAGCGACGGATGCAGAAAAAGAGGAAGTTGAAGAAAAAGAAAAGCCTGTCGGTACGCGGTCCAACCCATTGCCATTCGGTGACACGATCACGGTAAAAGAAAATATTTACGACGACAGCTTCAATTCCTACGAATCATTCGTCGACATTACACTTCTTGAAACAATTCAGGGCGACGAAGCGTGGAAACTGATCGAAGCGGAAAATATGTTCAATGAACCGGCGGATGACGGATTCGAATATGTGCTGGTGAAAGTAAAAGGATTCCTGAAAGAGTCCGAAACCGAAGATGACAGCCTCTATTTCAGCAGCATGAATTTCAAATTCGTGTCGAATGAAGGGGAAGTGTATGACTGGAAAACCGCGGTCATTCCGAATGAGTTGTCAAAAGAGCTTTACAATGGCGGCACCGCGGAAGGCTACATCGCCAATCAAGTAAAAGTCGGCGATGACTTTAAGATTTCCTATAACTCGAGCGAAGGATCACCGGTATTCTTTTTTGTGAAATAAAGAAGTGGAGATGAAATTGATGAAGAAAAAACTGTTGGCAATCCTGTTGTTATCGACTCTCACCTTGGCGGCTTGTTCATCAAAGGATGACGCTAGCGAAAAAGTGGATAACGGCAAACAAGAAGAGAAAAAGACGGAAGAAACGAACGGAGCAGTTGCCGTCGATAAAGGGCTAATGAACGTCGAAGTGACAATCCCCGCCTCCTTCCTGGAAGGCGAAGACATCGACGCCGTCGTAGCCGAAGCAAAAGAAGACGGCATCAAAGACGCCAAGAAAAACGCAGACGGATCCGTTACATACAAAATGACCAAAGCGAAGCACAAAGAAATGATGCAGGAAATGAAAACGAACGCAACGGAGTATATCGAAGACCTCATCAACAATGAAGACTTCACCTCCATCAATGACATCACCTACAACAAAGACTTCTCCAAATTCACACTGGAAGTCGACAAAGAAGCATTCGAAAACAGCTTCGACGGATTCGCAGCAATGGGACTCGCGATGTCTGGGATGTTTTATCAGTTGTTTGATGGGGTGGATACAGAGAAGTTGAGCGTGACGATCGATACGGTTGATTATAGTAGTGGGGAAGTGTTTGGCACGGTGAATTATCCGGAAGCGTTTGAGGATGGGGAGTGAGGAATGAGAGTCGAGGGCTGATGCTTTCGGCTTTTTTTATCTTCAAAAATGAAGCTCTACCAATGGGCGGTAATGCTAGGACGTTGATAAGTGTATCATGCAACCCCTTTTTTTGGTAAAACTGACCTAGTAGTGTAGTTATTTCTTTGAGAAATACATAATATGATAAGTTACTTACAATGATTTCCTGAAACTATACAGATGTTATGGTAATATTGAATTAATGATAATCTAATAAATTAAACCATATAGACTACGTTCATCTACTAGAACCTTGTAATGAGAAAGAGGGTTAGCATATGATCATTTATGAATCGACAAAAGAACAGTTCGTCGGTGATATTGTTAATGAATTACTTGTTGATCGATTGTACAACTCCTATCAGCAGAAGATCGGTCGTACTTCGAAAGCTGAAATCAGGTCATGGGAAAATTCCTTACAAAAGATGTCCAATGTCATGCAGGATGAGGCCATTCCTAACGATGCTTCTGTCGCTATCGAATTCAACATACCGAATACATCCAAGCGGGTAGACTTTCTGATTGCTGGTAACGACGGCCAACAAGATCACGTTGTCATTGTGGAATTGAAACAATGGGAAGTCGTGGAAAAAGTTCCGACACGTGACGCAATCGTGAAAACATACCTTGGGAAAGGAAATCGTGAGACAACTCATCCTTCCTATCAGGCCTGGTCATATGCAGCGCTCATTGAAGACTTCAACGAAAACGTCCAGAAGCAGGAAATCCAGTTGAAGCCCTGTGCATATTTACATAATTACAGAAAGACAGAAAATGATCCTCTTACAGATCCTCATTATGAAGATCATCTGGAGAAAGCACCAGTGTTTTCCAAAGGGGAGATAGAAAAATTACGCTCGTTCATCAAGAAATACATAAAACTAGGCGACCGAAATAAGCTGATCTATCAGATTGAAAACGGCCGGATTCGACCTTCTAAATCACTACAAGATTCATTGAATAACATGTTGAAGGGCAACGAAGAATTCATCATGATCGATGAGCAAAAAGTGTTCTTTGAAGAGGCATTCCACAAAGCAATCGAAGCTGCTAATACGGATACGAAGCAAGTTATGATCGTTGAAGGGGGACCTGGCACAGGAAAGTCCGTGCTCGCCATCAATTTACTAGTCAAATTGATCAACGAGGGGCTTGTCGCTATGTATGTAACGAAGAACTCCACGCCTCGAGATGTGTATTCCATTAAGCTCAAAGGTGATTTTAAAAAGACTCATATTGATAATTTGTTTAAAAGCTCAGGTAGCTTTACTAAGGTGGATGAGAATGAGTTTGATGTATTGATTATTGATGAAGCGCACCGATTAAATGAGAAATCGGGTTTTTATGGAAATATGGGTGAAAATCAAGTCAAGGAACTAATCAAAGGCTCGACATTCACGATATTCTTCATCGATGAAAATCAAAAAGTGACGTTGAGTGACATAGGAAGTGTTGATTTAATCAAGCAGTACGCTAAAGAGTATGAAGCAGATGTTATTTCGTGTAGCTTGACTTCGCAATTCCGTTGTGGAGGTTCTGATGGATATATCGCATGGCTGGATGATGTACTCCAAATTAGAAATACAGCGAATATGAATGATCTTGGTATGGATTATGATGTAAGAGTGTATGACAACCCCAATGAAATGCTAGCTGACATTGAAGCATTAAATAGTAAAAACAATAAATCACGGGTCATGGCGGGTTATTGTTGGGAATGGCCAACAAAGAAACGCAAAGATGTAAATCACCACGACATTCAGATTCCAGAATACGATTTCAGTATGAGTTGGAATGTCGAAAATACATGGGCAATCGAGAATTCTTCAGTCAGAGAAGCAGGGTGTATTCATACTGCTCAGGGATTGGAGTTTGACTATGTCGGCGTCATCATTGGCGATGATATGCGGTTCGAAGATGGACAAGTAATCACAGATTTTACTAAGCGTGCCAAAGGGGATAAAACCTTAAATGGCATTAAAGGAATTGCGAAGAAAGATCCTGAAAAAGCACATACGCTGGCTGACCCGATTATCCGGAATACATATAGGACATTGATGACGCGTGGGCAGAAGGGATGTTTTGTGTATTGTACAGATCCGGGATTGAAGGAGTATTTGGAAGAGCGATTGGAGAAGGTTTCGCTTTATAAGAAGGATAGGGAAAAGTTGTTGTATTTGGTGGATGTAAAGCAAGAATATAATATGAAAAAATAAAAAGTGTGAGGGTGTTTAGAACAGTAAGCAGATTATTTATTAGGGGGAGACGTCAATGAATGAAATGGAAATATTTGTAGAATTAATTGACGATAAAGAAGCTGATAGAATACTAAAGCACTTTGGTGAAACCCCATTGGGAACCAGACAAAACAAAGCCACGTTTGATCAAAAGAAACAACATATAAAAAAAATATTCAAATCATCAACGCCTAAAATGATTCGTAAACGAATTAAGGGCGCTGCAGATCCATTTTATACTTTTATAAGAGCTTATAATATCCCCAGGAAACAATCGTTTAGTAATTTTTTAGAATTTTTAGCTTTTATTAATGAAGTTAGGGATAAAGTACCCTCTTATATTAGATTTGCAGTTTTGTTCTTAGAGTATCCAGAGGAAGTAAAAATTAAATTAGAAGAAATCGAAAAAAACATTATAGCAGGAAAAGATCCTTTGCAATTTGATAAACATTTTGAAAGTGATGAAGCATTAAAAAATTATTTGAGGAAAAATAGAAGCTTCATTGGTGAGGGTGCTCCTAGAGATATTATTGAAACAATATCTGAGTTCCAACCTAATGAATACAATGAAAAATTAAAGAAATGCAAAGAACATATCAAAAGTTATAATCTTTTACAGTACTACAATTCTAGAGAGGTGTTTGAAAAAGAGTATAGTTTATCAATTTCCAATGCCGCATACATTCTTACACATTTAGATGAAGATTATGATGTGTCTATGTTATTGGCAATTGAAGCAATGTATCAGGTATTAAAAGTTCAAGACAACAATATTGAAGCCATAATTGAAAATAAAAACAAAGTATTCAAAGAGACACTACTTAGTAAGGAAAGAGAGTATGAAAAATCAAAAAATGTTAAGGAAGAGGAAATTTCAAAACTCAAATTAGAGTTATCCAAGCTTAGAAAAAAAATGAATGTAATAGAAAGAGAAAAAAGTATTATAGAAGAACAAATTGTTGGTTCGCAAACAAGGTTTCATGCGCTCGAAAAAGAAATGCAAGAGAAGTTTGAAAAACACTACGAATCGTCGGGAATTTCGATAAAAATTGCCGAGAAGGAAATTGAGATACTAAAAGATAAATTAAGTCTAAAAAAGATTATTGAGGAAGATAGAATCAATAAATTCAAGACTAGTAGTTCTAAATCTTACAATTGGGGAATTGTTTGCCTGACTGATTATGAATTAACAAGAGAAATATACCCTGAAATATTCGTTGCTAACTCTAATAGTAAAGATGAGGTAAGAAGACTAGTTTCTAATAACGACATTGATATTGTATATGTGTTAATGAAAGGATTATCTACGAGGCGATTTAATAATTTGAAAAAAGAAATTGAGAAAAATAATAAAATCTATGAAGTTTTGGATTTTGATGACTACAAGGAATTTATTGATTGGATTGGATATAAAAAAACAAAAGAAAGGAATGCGGTGCGAAAATGATAAAGTTATATTCATCAAAGATATTAGAACAGATAAAGGAAAACTATGTGGTTGGAGTTTTGGCGTCTGAAGGAGAATATATTCCAAGATTAGGTGATGAGCAATTACCTGTAACTTACTCTAATCAAATGGATGATGTAATTTTTTTTGTTAAACCATTGAGTCAAGAGCCAAAAGAGATTTTGGAGGCGCAGGAAAGTAGTAATATGACAAACCTATATATTGGTTTTGGAAGCAAAAGTATAAGTAATCTACCGTTGGAGTTTAAGTATAATTCAAACACAAATGAGAAGATTGAATATATAAAGGAGCTATTAAGTGGCAAACTACTGGTTTTTAAACCAGTATTAACTCAGAAGTCTGAACGATATCATAAAAATATTGACGACCTTATAGTTGAGGAAGAGTGGAAACAGGGATTGTCTTATTATGCAGTGCCAAAAGTAAACTTGAAACCAGTGGAGTTTGAATCGAAATTATTAGCAGAAGAAGCAATTAATTTAGAGCGATATAACCATGCGATGCCAGCTCCTCTCTATATATTATGCGGAAATTATATCTATGGGAATATTAAGGAGAATCAATGGAGAATCGACTCCTCTATCAATCATAATGCACGGGTGATTATCTCACCTGATAATGTAAAACGTGTGGAAATAACTGAGGATGAAAAACAGGAGTTTATTGGTTCTGATAGAGATTCAATAGTTTTCTTTGATGAGGAATTTATTAATACTATAATTGCTGATCGATTAGATTTTAATGGAATGAAATTAGGAGAATTAGAAGAGGAGATACTGATGCAAGAAGAACCTGAACAAGGTCTCGGTAGTGGTCGTAAAGACGAAAACACTAATAACACAAATCAGATTCATGAAATAACTTTTATTAGAGATTTAGAATCTAAAGCAAAATCACGAAATCTTGTTTATAGTAGAGAAGACTTAGTGAACTTTCACACTAGTGTTAAATCTAGTGCAATGACTATATTATCTGGTCAAAGTGGTATAGGAAAAACCAAATTGGCGACAATATACGGAGAGACTCTGGGTTTGAGTCAAGAGAAGAAAACAATGTTAATTATGCCTATATCGCCTGCTTATACAGAACCGGGTGATATCCTAGGCTATTTGAATCCATCTTCAGGTCTGTATATGCCAGCAGAAACCGGTTTGGTTGAATTCCTATTACATGCAGAAGAAAATGAAAATCAAGTACATATGTTAATTATGGATGAGATGAACTTGAGTCAAATTGAGCATTACTTCGCACCGTTTATATCATTATTAGAATTGGAAGAAAGAGAACGGTTCTTACATTTGTATAGTAAAGGCTCTGTTTGTCATAATGGCCAAACGTATAAACATAGTATCCAATTGAAAAATAATCTAGTAATAGTTGGTACAATGAATACTGATGAAACCACAAAAGACTTATCTGATCGTTTATTAGACCGTTCTAATGTAGTTGTGCTGGAGAAACGTTCATTTACTGATATAAAAAATGAACTTGAGAACTTTGATAGAAGTCTTACTTATAACTCTGGTTTGGAAGATGCCTATGGTGAAGTATATATGACATGGAAAAGCAAGAATGAAAACTGGAATGCATTCGAAGATCAGGAACTAGAGTTCTTCGATGAACTGGATAGTTTTATTTCTAATGTAGATCCTCTAAAAGGATTTTCAATTCGTAGTTTGATAAGAATGGGAGCATATATAAATAATTTGCCAGCAGACTCTTCAAATGAATATAACATTGAAAGACGGGAAGCTATTGATTTGTTTATAAAACAAAGAGTAATAACGAAAATTAGAGGACCAATAGAATTATACGAGGGTCTTATAGGGGTTTTAGAAGTGGGCGGACAAGAGCCTAATGGAGCATTATTTTCTTTATTCAGTAGTAACGCAGCAAACCAAATTAGTAATTTTAATAAGACAAAGAATGAATTAATACGAAAAGCAAGGGAGCTAAGTTTAAATGGGTACGCAACCTAAGGTTATATTCACAATATATCATCCTAATTCTAAGCCCTTAAAACGAGAAGTAGTTCTAGTATCCTCCTCACAAGTGGGGTATTCAGGAATTGAAGTTACTGAGTATGCTAAGGTTGACGTACAGTTAGTTTATCCAAGTGATAATAATGCGATTTTAAAAATAGAAACATGTGAATCTAATGATGAACTCAATCTTAAGCCATTGGATGTTGCGACGACCATCATGAGTGGAGCTAATACTGAATATATGTTGGTGCCGGGACATTATAGGTTTGAAGTTATCACTAGCAAATCCCATTTTGTTTCTTATTATACAGTACGATCAAAAGACTTTTCAGATGAATCATTATTAAATCTAAGATTATATTTAGAGAGCCTACTTCAAGGTTTATCGTATGATATAATTAGACAAAAATTAGGAATGGCTACTCCGATAGTGGATTTTAATCCTACCTTGTTACAGCTATTTCAATTCATAAATAAATACAAGGGACCTATTCAGCGTAACTTAGATATGATTTTACAAGACCCCATAACGGATCTTATCGGTGAATATACCGCTTCACCGGCCCCGAGGAAATTGGATAGTAAAAGTTTTCGATGGCAAGCCCAAAAAGGAGAACAAAAAAAATCTTTATCCTCATATCCAAGCCTTTATTATACAAAACATGCAACTTTAACATTTAATAATATAGAAAATCAATGGATAAAGTTTATTATTTATTTTTTCCTTCAACGCTTTCGAAAACTTGAAATGAGCTTCCAAAAAGAAATCTTACAAGTGTCTCAAAAAATAAAACATCAAAACATAATATTACAACAAAATAGGAAACAAATAGAAATAGGTAATAATGCTTTTGGATATAAAAAGTCACTCGAAGGACTAAATAGAAATAAGAAGAGAATAATTAATAGAATTGAGGAGTTAGAAAAAGAAAAAGGCAGCTATATAGAATACAGGAAATTCTTGCGTCAACTAAATAACTTCTTTACGGAGTATGAAGAAAACAACTGGATTAAACAGATACCAATTTTTAAACCTCGGAAAATTACTCAACGTCTATTAAAAGATTATAGATATCGAAAGATTTATTTGCTGTACAAAGAATTAGTAAAAATAGAATCAAAAAAGATTGAATCTAATTTACCTGGTCTTCAATTTAGACGAACCTGGCAGCTATTTGAATATTATAATGTTGGCTTAGTCATCAATATATTAAGAGAAAATAATTATAAGTGGGTTGATGGTTGGTTGGCTAGTAAAGACAGTCCCCATCATCATATAGGAACTTTACCACCTGATACGATCTTGCGTTTTGAAAAAGAAGATAGTGATCATTATATTGAAGTTGCATATGATACCGAAATCGAAAGTACAATAATTGATCAAAGTTATAGCCGTTATTTTAACAATGTAGGAAGAAGACCCGATATACGGATAACGATATATCATCAAGACGGTTCGCTGTATTCTGATAAAGCGGGTTTAATAGTAGAGTCTAAGTGTAGACGTCATAAATACTTAATTAATCAGAATATAGATCCTGATGTTAAGTTGCAACTACGGGATTTTAAAAACCTGGAGTATTTTGACTCCTTAGCGTTTCATAGGGGAAATGATCCTGTGAAGACACCGATCAATAAAGTAATAGTTTTATATCCAAAACAGAGTGGTGTTGATCCAGTTAAGGCAGACCATGTTTATGGAGAGAGTATGCTATATATTCAAGTTGAGCCAAGTGATCCAAACAGTGATATAAAATCATTTGGTTATGACATATTAAAAGAAAAGATAGATGATTTTTTATCGCAAATACAAGTAGAGGAGGGGGCTTATGTTAAATAAAGAAAAAGAAATCCAGAAAATTCTTAGAGGAAAATTCATGGAAGGTCCTAAACTATTATTGGATGAAGATTCAATTGGTATAAACTACTTCTCTGGTAACTTGAATTCTGCTTATTATGAGTTGTATGGAAATTCATCCATTTTTCGATTGATTATTATAGAGCCATCAACGAACTTATTTACTAATCAGTACGTAGGTAAAAATCATCTTCTATTTCTCCTATTGGAGGAGGAACAAGTTAGAGGTGGTTTTGTATCTTTAAACGTAGAAAATTTAGTTGATGAATTTGGAAAAGTATTTTCCTATCTAAGAGAGGAACAAATTGAGGAACTACATGGACTTTGGAGAAATTTCGCCTCTTTGCATTACATGAAATTAACTAAAGAATAGTATGTGTTTAAAATGGAAATAAAAGTTATAAGGCTCACACCTCGGAATTGATTGGATTAGGACCTTGTTTTGAGTGCAGTTTGAAGTGATACTGAAAACCCTCGCTGGATTAAAGTGGGATTCTGTTTCTATTATAGCAAAACTGCAACAGGAAATTTGATTGAAGGAAGAAAGATATTTCCGGTTCTATCAGTTTAAAGGGTAATATATAAAATCGGGTGACTGTGCATGATTTAATTCGGTTAATTCACTACAATTGCATATACATAAATTCTGAATGCTGTAGGAAATGTGTTTCACATTATTTTTTGTATATCCATTCAAATTGGTTGAATTAACGTGAATGTTTGCGGCACAGGCACCGTCATAATGCACCGAAAGCCAGCGACAATGGAAAAGAACGTAGAAGACGCAACTAAGCTATATTCTCAGGCCCAGGAATAAACTGTACTTGTGTATCCGTCATACGACAAGTCGAAAAAACGGTGCAAGGCAGCTCGTAAGACATTGACTAATGTCGTTCCTGACTTGGAAAAAATCGATGAAAATTCACCTTTAGAGCAACGCGTTGAATTTGTGAAAGCCTTCCAAGAATTGAACAACGCCTACGAATCCCTTGTAACCTACGATGACTACAACGATGACATGGAAACCTCCAAAGCGTTGCAGGAACAAGTCAAGACGTTGGAAAACTACCTTGGTGTATATAACGCAGTAAAGGGTTCCTTGATGGAAGAAGAGGGCGAGGGGGGAGAAGCAGAACCGGATTTCTCCTAGATTGAGTTTTATGGAGACAATACGACAAAGCTCTATGATATCGACTCCACTTACATCGACCGTCTACTAGAAACGTATACAGCGCATAACCAGGATACTCGTGGAGAGATTGAAAAAGCGCTTGCCAAATTGAACAAACCAGCAGCAAAAAGTGTTTATGAAAGAATCCTTAACGACATCGACGAAGGAAAAATCGATACACAGAAAGATATTCTTGCCGTCAAACGACGCTATTTTACAAATGCCTATAAAAGTACAATTGAAAACTTATCGAGTACATGGTTTGTAAATGAAGACCAGCTTCACCTATCCGCCATCCAATACGTACCTGGATCCGACACGATCCCGAACATCGGAGCAATCCTCGACAGCAAGCATTTTGATAAATATAAAGAGGTAAATCCTGATGCGAAGCCTTTGAAGTATGGTCCGCAGACGAAGCGGGAGTGGTTGCAGGTGTTGAATGAGGAGATTGTACCTTATGGGGATGAGTTGAGGTAGGTTTTAGTTATATCTTTAGGGAACAAAAAAATTAGAAAAGGCATTTAGATACTTTGACACGAACCCTCCAGGGAAATTTGCTGGAGGGTTATTTGGTTACTTTCTTGAAATCCCAGCAATAATGTTCATAAACTGTTCATTTGTAGTAGCAAACCATTTAATTGAAAAAGATATAATTTTCACTCTACTAATGTCGATTTCCATCACCTTCCATGGTATAATATAACCAATTAGAGGCTCGGGTAAAACGGTAGAGGGGGTTTTGTTATGAGAATCGATAGAGCAATTTTTAGAGAGGGGAGAAATGAAGAAGTTGTAACATTGGAGACGATAACAAGTCACGCTGATTACATAACAGTCAAAGAGAATTTGTACTGCGCTACCTCGGAATGTAATTGTAGACTTGTATTTGTTCCTGAGGGAGTTAAGGTAGCTCATTTTAAAAAGTGGAAAGGCTATGACCATGTTGAAGATTGTCCATATTTCAGAGAAACGATCATGGGCGCAAAATCCTTCCGTATAGTTGGTAAGAATATATCAAGGTTAAGAGATGGGCATGTGAAAAATGTATTGAACGATACATTTGATAGGTTTAATGAGACTGAGGAAGAACGTGTGAAAAGATTAGAACGCCAAAATAGCAATTCAAGAAAACGAAGAAATAAAGTGATAGAACGGCAAGACACTATGGAGTTTGAGGATGTATTCATGACCCTTCCTTCAACTTCTTTGAGTGTTGAAGAAGTAAAAGAAGGTGATAGAAATCCCACTGTGAAGAAAAGAATGTCGGTAGCAGACTTTGTTTTTTCAGATATTGGACTGACAATTAGTACTGTAGGTTATTTAAGAGAAGTTCATATAGAAGAAAAGTATTCACTTGTCATAATAGTTGATAAGCACGAGCATGTTTACTTCCCGCTTTATCTAGAAGAATTTTTCTATGAGAACTCCTCTCTCAATATTCGACCGATGATCGAAGGGTTAAAAAAGCTTTATGAGGAAAGTGAAGATGAAATTATTGTTACAGTAATTGGGGAAGTTGTTTTTAGGGGTGGACAATTCGGTATGATTGTTATGGATGAGAAGAAATTAAGTTTTAACAGAATGCGATTGGCGGGTCTTATTGTGTCAAGAACTACTCTATTTTGACTCTGAAATAAGCATACTTCGGAATTTTTCCGACCATTTACAACAGATACTTAAATTCATTTAAAGTGATTGTGGTAGTCCGAGTAGTGAAAAACTAATTACTGCATTTGCAACGTTTTTGATGACTGGTTAGGATTATTAATAAAATGATTGGAGTTATTTAAAATGGTGGGGTTGAAGACTTTTCATGAAATGGTTTATTGCTGAAGACGCAATAACAAAACATATCACGTTATTTTTTAAAACCATCTTCCGGAAGGAGAAGTTGAAATTCTCATTGAATTCAACATTGTTTCAGAACCTGGCACTTTTCCGTTTTGAAATACAAAGGAGAGTGATACCAGAGAGACCACGCGAAATCAAGATATCATACGAACTTTTCTTACGTAGGCATCAATAAATAACAAGCGTCCCAATCAAAAAGTCAAAGGTCATTGAAGAGCTGATTGAACTGGCAAAGGAAATGAACGAATCCTATAAAACTGGTGAAAACACAGGATTGTTTCAGGATGAAAGTAGAATTCTACGACGCTCTCTCTTCGCAAGATGCAACTGAGCTAATTTTGGCAACGACATCCTGAAAGTGATTGGACATGGTTTGACGAAAGCCATCAAGGAAAGTTTGGGTATTGACAGGAACTTGAGAGAATCGGCTCGGAGGAAGATGTGAATTACTTTGCAGAGGTTCTAGAAGAATTATTGAAATCCACCTGATTCGCAGAATCTTGTCCCGCTAGAAATATTATCATATTCGATTAAATTTATTATAAATTATTCGTCAAATAGGATTGCATTCGAGTTTAAAAATACTTTCAAGGGGGTTACGAATTGCCGGCTTATAAATATAAAGCGACTGGATACATTTTGGCTTTGTTAGTTGGAGGAATTGGTGCACATCATTTTTACTATCGGAATTATGTGAGAGGTACGTTATATTTATTGTTCTGTTGGACTTTCATACCCATAATTTTAGGATGGGTTGATATGTTTTTCATCGCAAAGTGGAACGATAAGATTAACTTGAGGATTAATGAGGTTATGCGAAGTTCTCAAAAAAGTACTATCCGCAAGCCATCTGTTTTAACTAATGCTACGCTTAGTGTAGCGGATAAGCCGGAGAATAGCACTCTTTCTTCCGAAGAACAAATACATAAATTGTCACAAGAGTATTCGCTACCGATTGGTCACGACATTATTCTTTCGAAGTACGCACATCTGACAACGCCTAAATATATCGAAGACAATGTTCGTGCTTTAGTTAAGCCAACCAAAGAAAAAAACCAAACGGGCTTCATTATCACTTATTCAAATAGTCAACAAGACTTTGCGAAGGATTCTTATAAATATAGAAATAAGAAGCATAGTAATGTGCCCGAAATTCCTTTAAAAGAGTATTGGACAACCTTTAGCAAGTTAAATGAGAGACAGCTGAAGTGGTATTTTTATTGGAGAGAGCAAGTGCTGAAAGGGAATTACTTAGATGTCGATTTAAGTTATTTGATTTTGTTCACTTATGAACTCATAAATTACACGTTCCACCAAAAGGCAGCCTTTAATGTAAGTATGTTGGTTAAGTTACATGACAATTATATAGAAAGAATTCCAAAAGTAGCGAACTACTTACCGGAGTGGATTGCAGACATGTTGATGGAGTTGAGTGAAGAAGAATTAGCAAAGGAGTGGCGTAATGAAGTAGAGACGCTGCCATCCTTGTATTCGCAACTTATTGAAAAAAAGGAGATTCTCGAGAAGATTTCTATTCCAACTTGGAGGCCTTATTTCCGTAACTTGCGTGAGACGGTATTTTTCTCGAACAATAAGAGTAAGATCTACAAAACTTTCAAAGAAAGCATTCCGTTGCTTAAATCTTATCATGAAGAGCAGGGAAATTCACTTGAAGATGTATGGTTCGAAAGAGCGGAACAGCGTAATGTAAGACCTCTTTTCAGGAGTGCCGTTTTAGCAAGGGATGTAGATGATGTTCATATTTATACGACTACCTATGTTCCTACTGAAATGCTTTATAACGAAATTACTGCCCTATTTAAGATGGCGGAAAATGTCACCCGCTTATTGAATGGTGAAAAACGGGAAATTAAAGTGGAGAGTGGTATATTGCCAGACGATTTTCAGCAGCGGATTGTTGAAAGACTAGAAAAAGCTAAGAGAACCAACAAGCGTTTTACAGTTGTGCAGGAAGTAGGAAGCGTTCAGGGTGGAAGTGGAATTCCGCAACCTGATATTGGGAATGAATCGGCAGAAGAACTGGATGACTTAAATCGTTTTGCAGCCATTCAATTCAATGACGAGATTATAGAAGAAAAAGCTAACGAGAATAAGGCTTTGCAAGAAGAGTTTCTGACGTTCTTCGAAAGCCATTCCTTCAACAATGATGTGTCGCAATCAACTGAAAGTACTCTTAAACAGAATGCTTTAGAAAGAGCAGAAGACTCTTCGATTAGTGTTGCAGATAATTCCTCTGAAGTAATACTGCTACCAAAAGAAGAAATCGCTCTTTTTAAACAACATCAGTTTCTGGAGAGTATTGAAGTTGGCGAAGGGGATCTCAATGAATTTATAGAGTCATTGACAACTATTGAGATGGAGTTTTTATCCCGGTTTGAAAACGAACAATTTAACGGTGAGGAAGCAAAAATGTTCTTGAAGCAACGGGGACAGATGCTTGGAATGGTTTTGAGTACGATGAATGAAAAGGCAAATGAATTTCTTGGAGATAACCTTTTGGAGGAAATGAGTGAAAGAATTATTCTTTATGAAGAATTCGGAAAGGTGACATTATTAGCAAAGGAGAGAGCTATCCTTGAAAATTAATAAACGTGATTCAACTGCTATTTTAAACTCATTACTGGGCGGTGTCGTGCCTAGTAGAGGTTTGCAATATATCATGGTAGGCCGTGCAGAAGAAGCTAAACAAATTCTTTCAGATTTGTCAAGTGTGAAAAATGGATCTTCGATTATTAAGCTTTTCATTGGGCCGTTTGGGAGTGGAAAGAGTTTTATCCAAGCTTTAACACAACAAATTGCATTTGCTGAAAAATTTGTTGTCACGAAAGCGGACTTCACGCCTGAAAGAAGACTATATGGAAGTGAAGGAAAGGCCGTAGCTATATATACTGAGCTAATGAAAAATATTTCCACATCCACGGTGCCGGATGGTGGGGCTCTTCCAACAATCTTGGATAAATGGATTAGCGAAGTATTGTCATTGGTTGTTAAAGAGAAGAATTATCTGACTGTGGAATTTGATAATCAGGAGTTCATTAAGGATGTTGAAGGTGAAATCACCTCTATTGTCAATAAGATGGATGGGCTTACAGGTGGTTATGATTTTGCTCGGATACTAACTTTGTATTTTCAAGGATTTATCGAAGATGATAATGACCTTCAACGTAGAGCAATTCGATGGTTATGTGGAGAATATGGAACTAAGACTGAAGCAAAAGCTGAATTAGGAGTAAGAGATATTATTAATGATCATAATTATTATGATTACATTAAGGTCCTTTCTCAGTTCGTTAAGCAAATTGGATACTCTGGATTAGTCGTTAATTTTGATGAAGCCATTAATCTGTATAAGATTACACATCCGCAGACAAGAGACAAAAATTATGAAACCATATTAAAGATTTATAATGATACCTTGCAAGGAAATATAGAGGGGCTGTATATAACTTTCGGAGGTACACCTGAATTTTTAGAGGATGAACGTCGTGGATTGTTTAGCTATGGAGCATTAAAACGTCGTCTGCAGTCCAATCCTCATGAAACGATTGAATTCCGAGATCTAACCCAACCAGTCATCAAGTTGACCCCTCTTCAGCTAGATGACACGTTCGTTCTGCTTCGGAATCTTAGAGACATCCATGCAGGCCATTTCGGATATGATGTAGATATTAGTGATGAAGAGATTAAAAATTTTCTTCGCAGTGAGTATTCAAGACCGGGTGCTCAATTGCATTTAACGGTTGGCGATATTATTAGAAACTTCTTGGGAGCTCTGAATATACTCCATCAAAATCCAAGTTATAATCGGTCTGAAATTTTTGGGGAGAGAGATCTACATACAAACACAGTATCCGATATTCATTCGCGATTTTCCAGGACAGAAGGGTAGTGAATGGAATGGACTCGTTTGGATTGTTATCACAAAGTATTCAGAAGAAGATTTGGGATATGAAATGGGACAGCTTCACTGAGATTCAAGATAAGACAATTCCTGTGATTTTACAAACAGAAAGAGATGTTGTCATTTCTTCAGCAACAGCATCCGGAAAAACGGAGGCCGCATTTTTGCCTATTATTTCTTTAATTGAAAAAGAGGCTGCGACTTCTTTGAAAGTCTTGTACGTATCGCCACTTAAGGCGCTAATTAATAATCAGTTTGGAAGAATTGAGGAGCTCTGCGAGTACACAGATATCCCCATATACCGATGGCATGGTGATATCAACCAAAACCAAAAGAAAAAGTTTATGAATCAACCCGCTGGGGTCCTACAAATAACGCCAGAATCAATTGAAAGTCTGTTTATTAATAGAACAGGACAGCTGCAACTAATTTTTCGAAATTTGGACTTCATTATTATCGATGAAATTCATTCTTTCATTGGAAGTGAGAGAGGTGTGCAACTCCGCTCCTTGTTATCTCGAATTCAAATTTATACACTAAACAAGCCAAGAATCATCGGATTGTCAGCCACGATTGACAATTTTGAATTAGTGAAACGATGGATTAACTTTAACGACATTGAGAATGTCGAAGTTATTCAAGCTTCAAATAGTGATAAGAGATTACTATATCACCTGATGCACATGCCGACAGGTGAGGATAGAAAAATTCCTGTTGAATTATTTGAAGATATCCGTGACTTGACAAGGTATCAGAAAGCAATCATCTTCTGTAATAGTAGAGGCAGCGTAGAAGAGACTACGGTATTTTTAAATCGACTAGCCGAGAGAGAGAAGATGGGAGAAACCTATTACGCACACCATTCATCGATAGATAAAAAGGAAAGAGAGTTTGTGGAAAAAACGATTATGGATTCCAAGTTACCTAAGAGCGTGGTAGCCACAAGTTCATTGGAATTGGGCATCGATATAGGGGACGTTGATGTTGTCATTCAATTGGACAGCACTTTTACCGTTTCTTCCTTAAAGCAAAGGTTAGGGAGGTCTGGTAGGAAAAAAGAGGCTGATCAAATGTTGCAGCTATATTCGACCAGGGAGGACAGCCTTCTACAGTCATTGGCTGTAATGGTATTGGTGCTTGAGAAATGGGTAGAGCCATCCGCTGATTATCAGTTTCCTATTGACATAGCATTCCATCAAATCATATCTATTTGCCAGGAGACAAATGGTTTGAGGAATAGCGAATTGACAAACAGAATTGAAATGAACCATATTTTACACACTTTAGATAGTTTTGATGTTCAACTATTGATTGATCATATGATTGAGCAAGATTACTTGGAAATTATCCGGGGAAGAGATGATCTAATCGTTGGAATTGAAGGAGAAAGGATATTAAGGAACAAGGAGTTTTATTCGGTCTTTATAACAGCTGAGGAATATGAAGTTTTATCAGGAATTAGAAGAATTGGTAAACTGGACAAATCACCTTTCCTCAACGCAGGAGATAATATAATATTAGCGGGCAAGTTGTGGACAATCATGGATGTTGATGCAGATAAAAACAAAGTGTATGTTACTGGCGCGTCGAATGGTAAGCCTCCTCAATATGCAGGCAATGGAGGGAAGATACATAAACACATTGGTGAAAAAATGTGGGCAATCGCCTGTTCGAATCAACAATTTCCATACATAAATGATGAAGCGGCTGCAACTCTTAACAGCATGCGAGCAAAGTATAACCAGTATGGATTTACTTCGGATTGCAGGCCTATTTGGATAGGGAAAGAAGAAATAATTATAGAGACGTTTACCGGAACGACCATTTCCAGAACTTTAGCTTGGTTGTTAAGATCGTTCGGGGTCGATGTGCGAGGAATAGATGGTATTGGTAGGATACAAATTACTGGGACACCGGATATTTGTTCAATTCTAAAAAAAATAAAACGAAATGATTGGCAGCCGGGTGATTTGATTCCATACACGAAAGAGCATGAATATCATTTTTCAAAGTACTCATCATACTTGCCGAAAGTTTTGCAGGATAAATTTCATCTGGCTCATGAAGTTGATATAGAAACAACATTAGAGTATTTAAAGCTTTATGAGTTTAGACAGGTGATGTTGGTTTGAATTTGGAAAAAATCATAAAAGA
The DNA here is from genome assembly GCF_014836615.1 of Sporosarcina quadrami. Lineage (GTDB taxonomy): Bacteria > Bacillota > Bacilli > Bacillales_A > Planococcaceae > Sporosarcina > Sporosarcina quadrami. Next base: position 23,012 of record NZ_JACSQN010000018.1, read on the forward strand.
TGCATACCCCGCCACGATTTCGGCTTGAGATTTATGTCTTTCAATTTGATGGGGGTACGGGAGAGCGAAGGCGGATGAAAATAGAGTTTATTATTGTCTATAACTAAATGAGTTTTTTAAGGAGTTTCCTAACGCCATATGAAAAAATCCTGTCCTGTAGACTTAATCTCTAGTACCAGATTCTCGCTGTATTTATTTACAAATTATTATGTATATATAACCATAAAATCCTTTCTCGATTAAAAATATCTTTAGGCGGTGTCTAGATGAAATATATAGGTTTCGAAATAGAAAATTATCGGGCAATTGAATACATAGAAGTGAAGATTTCCAACTCCCTTATACCTATTATAGGGATAAATGAGTCGGGAAAGACTTCAGTTCTGAAAGCAATCCTCTCATTTGATAAATTAAAAGACAACTATAATAAAGGAGAACATCTGAACTATAAGAATAAATATATTTACAAAGAAAAGGAATGTAATATTGTAGCAAATATAGTTTTAGAAACAGAAGAAGAAGTAGAGAAGATAGCTAGAAAAATGAAATTAAAAGTAGGTGATAGTTTATACGAGAGGCTAAAAGAATATGTCCAAAGTCAAAAAAGTATTAAAGTATCAAGATCCTTGAATGACAAAAAATATAGCCTTGTAAACTTCCCTGTAGAAGATGAAAGAAATAAAGAATTAGCTGAAAAGATTTTCGATGAGCTACCAATTATTCTGTATTTTGATGATTTTAGCGATCGAGTTCCCGATATTATAGATTTCCCAATTAACTATATAGAAAAAGGTTTGCGAAGTAGCACAAGTATACAAGCAGAATGGCGCAATCTTCTGGAAGAGATATTTCTTAGATCGACTAATGGAGAAGATGAATTAAAAGATTTTTTGGAAATGACAAATGAAGATGATAAAGCTGCATTACTTAGTGACGTAAGTGACCAGTTAAATAGTGACATCATAAATGAATGGAAAAAACTTAAAAGCAAAGGTAGCAAAGCTTTAGCAAATGATGAAGACGACTTGGAGTTAATAATCAACTATATATCACCAACTGATGACAACCCAAGTTACAGTTTTCAATTCAAGGTGATAGATAAAACTGTTGGAGGAAAAAAAAGACAATTTAATGTGATTGAGAGAAGTAAAGGATTTCAATGGTATTTCAATTTTATTATAAAATTGAAATTCAACGCGAAATATAAGAATAATCCTTCGAATGCAATTTACTTATTAGATGAACCAGGCTCTTATCTTCATTCATCTGCTCAAGAAGAATTATTAAGTGAGTTGAAGGAAATCTCTAAAAAAAATACATTGTTATATTGTACACATTCACAATACTTATTAGATCCTGATAGCATTAATGTCTCTACTATTAAGATTGCAGTAAAACAAGAAGGAAAAGTTAATCTAATATCTTTTAACTCTTATGGAAAAAATAACAGTCAGGGGGCACTTAGCCCATTACTCGATGCTCTTCACTTAAAGACAGGTTTAGGGAATATTGACAATAAGAACATAGTAATAACGGAAGGGATAACTGATTATTATTTTATTAATATGTTAATGGAATACAGAGAAGATTTTTCTTGGGCTAATATGCGTATTATCCCTGGGATGGGTGCTGCTAACCTAAAAGAATTGATATCTTTAAGTATAGCAAGTTCGAACAAGTATTTAGTTCTACTGGATAATGATAAAGCTGGAAGAACTGCATTTGATACTTACGTTTCATATTTTGGTGAACAAGAGAGTAGTAATTTCAAGCTTTATAATTATGAAAAAGAACCTTTTGAGTTGGAAAACTTTATTACTTTCAATGATGCAAAGGTGATAAAAGAACTTACATCTTCAAATGATTTGAAAACTGCTATAGTATCTCTCTATTTCTTATCTAATGAGCGTGAAAGGAGGAGAGTTATTAAAAAGTTGGAGGACGAGAATTTGAAAGTTCTAAGAGAGTTAATTAAACAACATTTTTTGTGAAAAAATATATATTCAAGAGAAAAGATGTGCTTAGAACCTAGTTCGATATTCTAGAACATAGCCCCTTCAAGAAGTGGGTTATAAGTGAATTATTCTAGTGACTGGCACTTGCGTGTTGACTCAGTAAACAAAAGGAGGATTTCATGCTAGAAAACACTATGATAGCCGGCTTCTACGAAGGCATTTTACTATTTTTGAAGATGTTCATCACCTCAAGCGCATTCCCATTTGTCGTTCTTTTTATGATTCTTTCGATGGTCGTTCGTTGGAAGATGCCGGTGATCAAAGGTATGTTTGGGGAATGGGTAGTAAAGTCAAAACTGCGAAGATTAGGGGAGTCCTATACGGTTTTCCACGATGTGTATATTCCAAATGGTGATCGTGGTCTGACGCAGGTCGATCATATCGTTACGTCTGTGTATGGCATTTTTGTCATTGAGACGAAGCACTATGCGGGATGGATTTTTGGTGATGAATACAAACCGGACTGGACGCAAGTCATCTATAAGAAGAAGACGAAAATGCACAATCCGATACGACAGAATTACGGACATGTGCAGGCTTTATTAACTTACATAGGACAAGCTGAAATGCAGGAACTAGATGTTCATTCGATCATTGCATTCTCACCGAACTCGACGTTTAAATTCAAGAAGGAATTTACGTCAGCACATGTTATCAAGTTTGGAGAATTGTTGAAGACGATTAGACAGTACAAAGAGCAAAGGCTCAGTGAAACAGCCGTGAAGGATGTCAATGAAAAGCTAACAAAGCTTTTAGCGGTGGATAGAAGTGATAAGAAGCAGCTGAAGACTGAGCATATGCAATCGGTGCGGAGGGCGAAAAGTGTCAAGCGATCGGTTGGAAAACAAGCTAGGCCTATGAAGGAAGTAGCCTCTTCAGTGAATGGTGTGTGTCCAACGTGTAATGGAGAATTGGTAATGAAGAAGGGTAGGTATGGGGAATTTTATGGCTGTGTAAATTATCCTAGCTGCCGGTATACGAAGAATATGAATGTGGAAAGAAAAAGTAGTTAAGGGCTTGAAGAGTTTTAAAGACCCATCAAGACAATTTGAGTCGGTTTCATAATAAGATCAAATGAAGAAGTTCTATTGGACGCTCCACAATCATTAACAGGTGAGCCGGGAATTGATTGGGACGGAGAAGAGGCAAGTGCTTTTATAGAAATACCTGTTTCATCATCCTCTGAGATGTTTCAAGTCATGATGGAATTCGCTCGAAAACAATCTGCCGATAGAATGAAAGTGTTGTTTGTTGCACTGGATGGACGAAATCCTTTCCGTCGATTTAAAAATACAGTTATAGAACTGGGAATCGATGAAGAGTGGTTTGATTTTGAAAGGATGTATGCAAGAAACATTATGACTTAGTGGCTGAAAACAGTTTAGAAAGTTACTTGAGTGGTGTTTATTTCTACTTTTAAATTTTGAGTGCCAAACACCGTATTATAACAGAGGGGGACTATCACTATGCATTCCATAAAGATAAAAAAGATCGAACTACTCTTCATCAGACATGGCCAATCTGAGGCAGATCTGATCGATGTCCTTGAAGGCAGAGCAGACTACCCGCTGACAGAATTGGGACAAACGCAAGCTAGGAAGATGGCGGACTATATAGCCGAACAATATCCACCTGTGCTGATTTTGGCAAGTCCTTTAAAGAGGGCTAGTCAGACGGCCAGTATTTTACAAGAGGCCATCGGATGTGAACTGAAGTATGATGACGATTTGATGGAATGGCATAATGGGGTTTTAGCGGGGCTACCAATGGAAGAGGCGGCCGTCAAGTATCCGTTGCCTGAAGGTGGAAGGCCAGTCCATATCCCGATTGAAGGAGGGGAATCGGAACTGGATTTGCGTTACCGGGCAGAACGGATCTTACGTCAAGTTCTACATGACTATGAAGGCGCCACTAGAATTGCGATCGTTTCCCATGGAGGGTTGATTTCGAGTTTAATTCAAGCGTTTCTACAATTGCCTGTTGGCGACGTTGTTTTTGCTACAGGTGATACAGGTATCCATATGTTTGAAATTCGGGAAGATCTGAGAGTCGTGAGATTTATGAATAGGCAAGACCATTTATTTGATTAAACAAGTGCTGGTGCATGATGCAATTTCATTTCGATGCTCCATCCAACTTAAACGATCGGTAAATTGTGTGAGTGACTGGAACACATGAGTACTAAATTCAACTAAACACAAACTCTCTTTATTTATTATGAGAGATGGAGGGAATTGGCCCGACGAAGTCTCAGCAAACTGCCTGCGGGTAAGGTGCTACGTCCAACAGGGAAACCTGAACGATGAGGAGAAATATTGCATGCAGACTCTTCTCTCTATGGGGAAGAGTTTTTTGTTTGGCAAAATATCAAGAAGTGATGAGGATGACAAAGGTAGATAAATTGTATGAGCATCTGGAAGCGGTGAAGAACCAGAAACCGACGTGTACGGCGAATCCGATGCAGCGGCATCAGGAGATGGAGAGCTTGCATCGGGATATCGCTTATTATGAACAAGCATTACATTGTTGATCAAGAACAAATGAAGCAACTTCAGGAAGAGCATCTTTACTAATTCTCCCAATGATTAATTCACCATCACTTGCATTGATTTCGAATGTGTTTGTTCTAACATTCGCGCCCATTAACTTTCCACTTAACAAAATCTCTTCCTCTGAAGGATCTAAAGAATATAGATAACATGGCTTGTCCAAGAAGTGGCTTAAAAACGCTTCATTGCAACCGTAAAGGGTATAGATGACATAGGTTTATTGGTAAGTTCATTGACCGAAAAATTTGCTTAGGGTAGTCTTTTAATAAAGAGATTTCGGATTTCATTAATGAAAGGATGATTGGAATGAAAAAGTTTATGGTGTTTATCATTGCATTTGTGCTAATAGTTCCCATGACATCTAGCGTGGAAGCGCAGTCAAACCCAGTGTTTTCAGATTTAAAAGGAAACAGCGCCACGGAAGCAATTTTATATTTACATGATAAGCATATTATCAGTGGTTATCCAGATGGAACGTTCAGGCCGAGTGAGCCGATAACGCGTGCACAGGCAGCGGCGATGTTATTGAAAGCACTCGATATTGAGGTGATTGAAAATCCAACCGTTCAGTTCAAAGATGTCACGAAGAAATCGAACTATTATTCCATTCTAGCGACCATCAATGAAAAAGGAATAATCCGGGGAGATAACGGATATATGCGTCCTGGGGAACCAACTTCTCGCGCGCAGATGGCTGCTATTTTACGAAGGGCGTTCAATATGCCTTTAGAGAGTCAACCTACTTTTACAGATGTACCTCCAGTGCATTGGGCATATGCAGATATTAATAGCATTGCTGAAAATCGGGTCGCCAGTGGGTATCCAGATGGTTCTTTCAAGCCGTCTGACGTGGTTACGCGTGCACATTTCTCTGCCTTCCTAGCTCGTGCAATGGAAGATTCGATGAAAGTGAAAGCTTCTAAATCTTATGTAGGGGAAACCGGTTCTGAAATTGTTCGGGACGGGTGGAAATATACGATTGAAGACGATAGGTTAATCAAAATAAATCAAAAGACAAATGAAGAGGTAGTGTTGCTTACAAGAATCGACTTTGAACGGGTGGAAGGGTACTTTGAGAAAAGGCTTGGAAGAGGGTTCCCTGTTATTTTATACAATGATGATCTCTATATCCCGTACCATAAAGTAATTGGGATGATGAGTGAGATCCCTTCTTCGTTTGGCTTGATGAAGACAACGATAGATGGTGGAAAGGTGGAAGAAATTAATCTTCCATTCATATCGTATAATGCAAAAGAAAGAAATATGTATGTATGGAACGACAGAATCTACTATACAGTTGAAAAAGAGCCACGTGATTTTGAGTCTTACTATAAAGATATTCCTAATGTAGACGATTCCCTACTTCTGTATTCCATCAATTTGAGCGGTGGGGATTTAAAATTGGAATCCAAGTTTAATGCTCGATTCATCTTTGAGGACATTGGACCAAAAGTCGGTACGTTCCCTTATACTCAAAAACATAAGTCCGTAGAGTATGAGCATTCAACCATATACTATTTCAATAAAAAAGGGGTATTTAAATACAGCTTGCTAGATAAGAAAACAGCTCAATTATCAAGCATTCAAGCAAAAGATATGATGGTGACAGACAAAGGACTGGAGATTATAGATGTGCGGGATAAAAAACATGTATTGAAGAAGTGAAAATGTGAATAATTGTCAGGTACCTATGCAAGGTTGAATTCAGACTATACACTACTATTGTATTAAGATGAAATAGAAATGTTGATACATTGGAGTTTCTAAAATAATCTTGTATTAATATCCAAACTGTCTGAATTAACTTGAATGTTTCTTGCACAGGTACCTTTTTTGGACTGACAGAAATTATGTATACTGAATAGACAGTACTCAGAATAGACAGGTGAGCATAATGGAGGAAAAAAAGAGGATTTTAATTATAGAAGATGATCCGGAGATCAATAAGCTTTTGCGGATTATGCTGACGGGCAAGACGGTTGAAACTGTGCAGGCGTATTCAGGGACGGAAGGGCTGCTTCAGCTGCAGATGGACACGTTCGATTTGATTTTGTTGGATTTGATGCTTCCGGGTAAGATTGGCGAGGAGCTGATCGGGGAGATTCGCAAGGAGAGCGCCATTCCGATTATTGTCATTTCAGCGAAGACGGATGTGGATGATAAGGTGAACGTCCTGAAAATGGGTGCGGATGATTATATTACGAAGCCGTTTCATCAGCAGGAAGTGGTAGCGAGGGTGGACGTGCAGTTGAGGAAAGCGGGTCCGTCTTCGCAAAAGCCGGTGGAACACGTTTGGCGGAATCTGCAGCTGCATACGGAAAAGAGGTCAGTTTGCCTGTCGGGCCAGCTGCTTCAAATGACGAATGCAGAGTTTGACATCCTGTATTTATTGATGCGTCAGCCTGAGCGCGCCTTTTCGAAAAGGGAAATCTATGAAAGTATTTGGAAAGACACGTACTATGGCGATGACAATACGATCAGCGTACATATGTCGAACCTGCGCCGGAAACTGGCTGAATACACAACCGAGGAATACATAAAAACCGTTTGGGGCGTCGGCTTTATGTTAGTGTAAGGCATCTTTATGAATTCTTTATGTTTGGCTTACAGGATGTTAAAGAGGGCTGCGTTACCATATAGGTACGAACTACTTTTGAAAAGGGGTTACTAATATGGAGACAGTCATTCAAACAGCACAGCTGACGAAAAGTTTCAAAGGGACGAATGTAATCAAACCGTTCCACTTCTCGTTGTTTAAGGGAGAGATTTGTGCATTAATTGGCCAGAACGGAGCGGGGAAATCGACAATCTTTAAAATGCTGTCGGGCCAGTTAATTCCGACGTCGGGTGAAATCCGGTTATTCGGGAAAATCGAACAGGACAAGGAGGATGCGAGGCGGCGTATGGGGTTCTTGATCGAGACGCCAGCTTTCTTTCCCGACTTCACAGCCGAGCAAAATTTAAAGTATTATGTGCTTCAGCGGGGCATCGTGGAAAAGAACCGGATTGCCGAGGTATTGGCGATTGTCGGGTTGGCGAACGAGAAGAGGAAGCGGTTTAAAGAGTATTCGATGGGGATGAAGCAACGATTGGGCCTCGCCCTCTGTCTGCTCAGCAGTCCGGACTGCTTAGTGCTGGATGAGCCGATCAATGGCTTGGACGCGGAAGGCATTCGTGAAATTCGCAACTTGCTGATCAGGCTGAATGAAGAGAAACAAATCACGATTTTCATTTCAAGCCATATTCTGACCGAACTGCATTTATTGGCGACGCGGTTTGTATTTCTGAAGGACGGCGCAGTCGTGGAAGATATTTCGAAAGAGGCGTTGCAGGAGAAAAGCCGGAAACAGCTCATTGTGACGGTGGATGATGCGGCAAAAGCTGTACGTCTGTTGGAGCAGAACTATCCTGCAATTTCCTATAAGGTGTTGCCGGATCAAGTGATCACCATCGATGGTCACATTGAGGACGGCGGGGAGATCAACCGCCTGTTTACGATGAACGGCGTAACCGTCATGGAATTCCGCGCGGAGGCTCGGAACTTGGAAGAGTACTTTTTAGAATTGGTCGGAGGTGCAGCGATATGATCAATTATTTAAAGAGTGAACAGTACAGGATGCTGCGGAAGAAATCATTGCATCTGACGAGTCTTGTCTGCCTGTTGCTCATCAGTGCGGCCGGAGCGGTGCTCGCTTATTTCGGAAAGACTGACCCTACGTTCCCGTACGCCACGTCCAATTTCTATTATTCGAATGTGCTTGGCGGTGCAGGGCTCATCATTTTGGTAGCGTTCATCGTCAATTTCAGCTTAACCGGCAAAGATACCACGGTATTGAAGAACACGATTTCGTTTGGGATTAAGAGGAAGACGGTGTACTGGTCCAAGCTGATTCTCACATTCATTTATTTCCTCGTCCTTTGCATCATCGGACTTAGTCTCTTGATCGGCATCGGGGAAACATTTCTGGCTAGCGAAAGTGGATCGATCAGCAATCTGTTGGCGGCAGTGGCAAATATGGTGCCAATCATTCTTAGCGCGTTTCTGCTGATTCATACGCTGAAGTTGTTGAACATGGGTGACGTGTATATATTGGTGATCCTGCTCGGCATTTACGGCTTTGCCGGCAACCTTTTATGGGTGGTAGCGAAGAAGTTCCCCTTCTTTAAAAAGTTGTATGAGTATGCACCTGATACACTGATGGGTCGGAATCTGATGGGATTCATGGACAAGACGGCGCAAATCGGTTATCCGTACTTTTTGACGGGCGGGTTGTTGGCGGCAGCGGCGATCGTCATCGGAATTATACAATTCTCGAAAAAACCAATTGACTGAAGGAGGATGAAGACATATGGGCAGCTGGCTAATCATCGCAATCCTTATAGGACTTCTGCTCATTGTCTCCATCTTCTATCTGCTTCTGCGCTACGACATACGCACGATGACGAGACAGCTTGACGGGATTATCGAGAACTTCGGGACGAATGAAATTGTACGGACGAGCACGCATAACCGAAGCTTGTCCAAATTCGCTGCCAACATCAACAAACTCATCTCTGTGTTCAAACAGGACCAGCAGCGGGGAGTTGCGCGGGAGAAGAATTTAAAACAGGAAATCACGAACATTTCGCATGACTTCCGTACACCTTTGACATCGATGAAAGGATTTTCGGAACTGTTGTCGGATACTTCCTTGACGGATAGTGAAAAGAAGGAATACTTGGCGGTTGTCCAGAAGAAAATCGATCATTTGATTGACATCGTGGATCTGTTTTATGAATTGTCGCAGCTGAATTCATCGGACCAGCATCTAGTGATTGAGAAAGTGGATTTGAATCAAACGGTCATCGATGTCCTCCTATCGTTCTATGATGAGTTTGAAAAGAAGCAATTAGAGGTTCATTTCGATGAAAGTGAGGGTCTGCCTATATTGGCGGATCAGAAGGCTGTGAGCCGGATCGTCGCCAACATCATCCAAAATGCCCTCACCTACAGTAAAAGCACGGTGACGATCCAGCTGTCAGAAGAAGGGGCCAATATTGGCCTGCAAGTGACAAATGATTTTGAGTCCATGGATGTTGCGCAGATCGAACGGATTTTCGACAGGACGTTCCGGATGGACGGCAGCCGATCGGACGGGCAGCTCGGACTCGGCTTGCATATCGTCCGACAGCTCATCGGGAATTTGGGAGGGCAGGCGGTTGCTGAAGTGGATGGTGATACATTCACCTTGGCTGTTTTATTCAAGAAATGGGGATCGTAGATGACTGTGAGGGTGACAGTCACTCATTCAATCGTGAAAGTTGTAACATTCATGTTTGTTTTAGTTAACGTGAATGTTTGAGTGCCAGGCACCGCAAAGGCTCCCCAGTCTGGCTGGAGAGCCTTTTGAATATATACTTTTACAAGAACTTCAAAAGTATATTCGATAACGCGAGCGCCTTTTACAGTTGCAAGAATGGAGCCTTCGACTTGAACTACTTGCGAATCGATAATTCCTTGCATAGTTGCTTCGAGCTGTGCCTTGTGCATAGTTGGATTCGGACAATCCACTACAATTGCATTAAGATGTAATAGGTATGTTGCAAAATCAGTATTTCTAAAATAATGCTGTATTCATATCCAAATTGCCTGAATTAACGTTTTACAATCTAGTTACTTGAAGAAAGGATCACTATAATTACCTCGACCTAATAGGATTCATGAAAAAGAATATTACATTGTAGTGAATAGGCAAAGTTCTGGTACACAAATATCGAATTGGTGGTGTGGAGATGATGAATAATCCCGTAATAATTATCGGGGCAGGGTTAAGCGGCCTTCATGCTGCTTCCGTATTAAGTGCTAAAGGGATCGAGTACGTCGTTCTTGAAGCGCGGGGGCGGATTGGCGGGAGGGTGTTGAGCGAGCCGATTGCAGATCGTCCCGAGTTAGGGAAATTTGACCTCGGGCCGACGTGGTTTTGGCCGGAGCATGAGCCCGTTATCGCTGCATTGGTCAAGGAACTTGGGCTGCGGACATTCGAGCAGCATACCAACGGGGCACTGCTTTTCGAGCAATCTGCAGATCAGCCTGCACAGCGTCATATGCTGACGGAGGGGACTGTTGCGAAATCGATGCGCTTTGTTGGAGGAGTGCAGTCTTTAATTGACGCGATAGCAGACGGTTTGCCGGATGGCGTTATCCAACTCAATCGGCGAGTGACCGCAATCCATATGGACGAGGAAGGAATGGTCTCTCTGGATGTCGAACATGCAGGAGAAGGGAAGGAAAGTCTACAGGCACGAGCTGTCATCTTGGCACTGCCGCCCCGCATCGTTGCGAGAGGAATCATATTTACACCGCCGCTTCCCAATGATTTGATGATAAGCCTAACCGCCAAGCCGACTTGGATGGCTGGACAGGCAAAAGCGATCGCAGTCTATGAGCAACCCTTTTGGCGGGATGTGGGTCTTTCCGGACAAGTGACGAGTTGGGCTGGTCCATTGCAGGAAATCCATGACGCTTCACCCGGGGCAGGCAGCGGAGCTCTTTTCGGGTTTTTCGGGCTGACGGCAATTGATCGTAAGCAGTTGAGAGAGGAAAGGATTCGTGAGCTTGTGATTGCTCAATTGGCAAAGTTGTTCGGGTCTCCTGCAGAGCGACCGGTTGCACTTCTTTTTAAAGACTGGTCACGGGACATGGATACATCAGTACTTGAGGACGCCAAACCGCTTACCGATTTTCCTGTGTATGGTCAGCCGGAAGATGCCGGCATTTGGAAAAGTAAATTGTTCTTTGCCGGCACGGAAACCTCTTCACATGGAGGACATCTCGAAGGCGCCCTTTGTTCAGCAGAACGCGCGGTACATAATATGCTTAAAAGAATCTGTTAGTCCCAGGTGCCTGTGCCACGCACGATCTAGTCAATTCTTAGTGACAGTCACTCATTCATTCATGAAAGTTATAACATTCAAGTTTGTTCTAGTTAACGTGAATGTTTGGGTGACAGGCACCGCATTAAAGGAGCTGAAAATCTTATGGCAGCAAGTAAAATAATTGTGGTTGGCAGCATGAACATGGATTTAGTGACGAGCACGAACCGGATTCCGGCAGTAGGGGAGACGGTGATCGGTGATGCGTTCCATACGACGCCGGGTGGAAAGGGCGCAAATCAGGCCATGGCGGCGGCCCGTCTTGGTGCGGAGGTGACGATGGTCGGTGCGGTAGGTGATGATGCGTTTGGCGAGGCGGCAATGAATAATTTGAAGCAGCAGGGCATCGGGACAGATGCTATTAGGATAGTGGAAGGTTGCTCAACAGGAATCGCCGCCATCACGGTGTCTGACGGAGACAATAGCATTATTGTCGTACCTGGTGCGAATCACTCGATCACGCCTGCTGTCATCGAGGCACAGGAAGAAGTCCTGAAGAACAGCGACATGCTGCTCGTGCAATTGGAAATCCCGCTCGACAGTGTCATCCGTGCTGTACAACTGGCAAAGAAACATAACATCCGCACAATCTTGAATCCGGCTCCGATTCAGCCTCTCCCGATGGAGTTGCTGGAGATGGTGGATTATTTGACGCCCAATGAACACGAACAGACCCTCTTGTTCGCTTCGACGGACGGAAGCGTGAAGCAATTGGAGCGCTTGAAAGAAAAGTGCATTGTGACGAAAGGTTCCAAAGGGGTTATGCTTTATCAAAATGGTGAAGAGATCTTGATTCCGGGCGTTGAGGTGGAAGCGGTGGATACGACAGGTGCTGGGGATTCCTTCAACGGTGCATTGGCTTTTGCATTGTGCCAAGGGAAAAGTGTCGAGGAAGCTTGCCGGTTTGCCAATGTTGTCGGGGCCATTTCGGTGACGAAGTTTGGTGCTCAGGCAGGGATGCCAACGATGGAAGAAGTCGAAGGGTTTTTAAGGACACTTAATGTACGAAATGCGAAAGGGAGGAATATCGAATGAAACGAGTGATTTTGGACGTGGATACAGGGATCGATGATGCATTGGCGATTACATATGCATTGCAGTCACCTGAGTTGGATGTGATCGGGTTAACGACGTGCTTTGGGAATAACACGATTGAGAAAACGACACGGAATACACTTGCTATTGTAGAAATGGCAGGGAAGTCCGTGCCTGTCTATAAAGGTGCCGATAAGCCGCTTAAGCGCGAGACAAGGGACATTCCGACCCATGTCCATGGAGAGGACGGGCTTGGCGATTGTCCGACGAATGAGCCGCTTGGGAAAGCGGAAGACGAGAATGCGGTAGATTTTATCATCCGCCAAGTGAAACAGCGGCCGAATGACATTACGCTGATTCCGGTAGGACCGCTTACGAATCTTGCAAAGGCGATCCTGAAGGCTCCTGAAATCATCCCTCTTTTTAAAGAGGTCATCATTATGGGAGGGGCTGTTTTCGTCCCTGGGAATGTCACGCCGTATAGTGAAGCGAATATTTATACGGATCCAGAAGCTGCTGCATTGGTGTTTGCGTCCGGACTTCCGATTACCGTTGTCGGTCTGGATGTGACGATGAAGACGCTGTTGCCTGAAGCGGTCGTAGCGGATTGGCGGGCGAGAGGGACAGAGAAAGCCCGGTTCTTTGCGGACATGACCGGTTTTTATATGAACGCTTATGAAACTTTTCAACCGGGCATTGGGGGCTGCGCCTTGCACGATCCGTTGGCGGTAGGTGTTGCGATCGATCCTGATTTCGTGAAGAGAGAAGCATGGCACATAGAGGTGATAGTGGAAGGGGATGAGACGGGGAGGACGGTCGCTTCTTCAGTGGGCGAACCGAAAGTCTTCGTATGTACGGACGTTCAAGCGGAAGCATTCTTACACCACTTCGTTGGTCGTGTTTTATAAGGGCAGAACCTTATATGGAGTAGATAAATTTTGAGTACCAGGTTCTCAATGAATTCATAATTATTCTAGAACCTGGTACTTTTTTCAAGAAATAATCTGAAGTTCTGCTAGTGCCTGTTGCAAGGTACCTTTTGTAATTTGATCCCTAAAGTCCAAGCCTAGGCTTACAGCAGTCTGAGCCACTTCAGGTCTCACACCGGTTAAGATTGTTTTTACTCCTAACAATTTTAAGGTGGAACTCAAATTGAAGATATGATGTGCCACCATCGTATCGACAATCGCAACCCCTGACAAATCGAGTATTAAGTAAGAAATCTTCAATCTTGCTGCTTCTTTTGTCGTGTTGTCCATCAACATTAATGCCCGTTCAGTATCAATATCTCCGATCAATGGCAGGATGGCGATATCATCCGAAATTGAAACAATCGGAACAGATAACTCAATAAATGCTTTTTTTGCACTATCGATACTGACTGTGTAGAAGTTGACAAAGGTCAAGCTGAAACAGTAAACAGCATAATCCAGCAATGGATCTATGATTTTGGAAGTTGCTAACAACGATTTTACCGACATATCATGTGTCAACACCATCTTCTCAATTTCTTCATTGATATATGTTCGATACAGCACCGTATCTTTCAAGGCTTCATCTAGTGGTACGCAAAGTTTAAATACATACTCGGAAGTTTGAGCCGCCCATTTTTCGATCAGCTCATAGGCCATATCTCTCTTTTCGGGGCTGACCAGGAATTCTCCGAAGAGACCTACGAAGTTTGCTCTCATATTGACGATTTCCTCTTCGATTTGAGTAGGGATTTCTTGTCTTTGATCCTCCGGAACCTCTGATAATCGCACTTCATGAATTTTATGTGCAATATTCGTCTTTTCTTCCAATAGATTCATTCCAATTAGTTCCATTTCATTCATCATATGCTCATGCCCTTCAATCGTTATCTATTTAAATTTCCTATTACACATTGCAGTCAATAGACTTCTGTAAAAAAATAGTGAAAGAAAGTTTTGATGCCTTACTCTACATTCATTTCAACAAAAGAAGCACGATCTTCCGATAAGGATCGAGCTATACATTGTTGCTAAAAATTACAGAGTTCTACTGATTAATATGTCTATAGTCATTATAACAAACTTTTGTGAAAAGAATATTCATAGGATAGGAAAATGGACTAAAGAAAATTAGTTCAGGTGCCAGTCACTCTTTCATCAGGGTCTATGGTGAGATTGCCCCATATCGTAAAGTGAAAACTGTTGAAGAGTTGTTTGGTCAGATGGATTATAAGAGATAACTATTAAAGTTCTCTTTTTTTTATATTTACTTCTGAAAAAACCTTGACGTAAATGTTTCTGGCACAGGTACCGTGAAGATTATGATTCGGCATATCGGGAAAACAAGCAGCATTGCTTAATAGCGACAATTGTAAAAAGGAAGCCAAGTAACTTCGGCTTCCTTTTACGTCGTATACCTGTAAGTACGCGTGATCATTTTTCTCGGCGTCTTCCGCAAATCATCACTCACTACGTTAATAACCCGAACGATGTCCCAGTTTTTTTGAGATGCGCGCTCCTGTTTCGAGTAATCGCTCTCGCAAAGAGGCGAGGCGTTCTTCGGTCATGTGGAAGCTGGCGAAGCCGATGCTGACCGCGCCGACGACTTCCCCGAATCCGTTCACGATCGAGACGGCTATGGAGGAGGTTCCTTCTGTTCGTTCCCCGTGACTTTCTGCGTATCCTTGTTTTCTTATTTCTTTTAATTTCATTTCAAATTCAGGGATCTCTTGTTCTTGAATGAGTCTTTTTAAAATAGCTCGCGTTTTATCTTTCGGGAAGGCGGCTAGCATCACTTTGTTCGCTGCGCCAATGTGTAAAGGAATCCGAATCCCGAGTTGATCGTAAATACGGATTTGGTTTTTTTCATTATCAATTCTTTCGATAATGATGGCGTCCATTTCTGCTGGTTTGCTTAAATAGACGCTTTCTTCCACTTCCCTTGAAAGCTGGTCGAGCTCCACTCGGATTGTATTCACGTAATCCATCGAGTCATATACTTGCAGGCCGTACTCCAGCCAAATGGTGCCGAGCCGATATAGTTTCGTTTTAGGATCTTGCTCTACCATTCTTTGTTTAATCATCGCTTTTAGGATTCGATGTAGGGTGCTGAGTGGAAGATGCAGTTTTTCGGAAAGCTCCGAAATGGATAATCCTGTATCAGTAGTTTGAGTTGCTAATAAATTTGCAATGAGCATCGCGCGATCAATGGTTTGCACAGAAATTTTCCTCCCTTGAGTAAGTCGATTAGGATCGATAGATTTTTTGTTGTAAAAAAAAATAGATTACTTTCTTCAACCTTATTGACATTTTACCATAATAGCAATATATTTAATCTATTAAATTTCCTGACAACGGAAACGCTTTCCGTTCAGTGGAAAAGGAGGAGTTAAATTGACGTATTGTTCTTCAATGTATAGATCTTTGAAACACGTAATTGTGAAGCATCCGAACGATGCATTCCGTAATCAGTCGCATCTGGCGAGTGAATGGCGTACCTTCAACTATTTAGCTGAACCTAATTTTGAAGAAGCGGTCAAAGAGTATGACAGATTCATTGACATTCTGAGCAAGCATGTTGAACAAATTGATTATTTACCGCAGTCGGACGATGTCGGTTTGGATTCTTTATATGCCCATGACCCGGTAAAGTTCACACCTGTTGGGGCCATCATTTTAAAATCAGGAAAAGAGCTGCGGCAACCGGAAGCTGCTGCCTATAAGCAGTTTTTGAAAGAGAAAGGTATTCCGATCATCGGCGAGTTAACAGGTGATGCTGTTTCGGATGGCGGTGATATCGTCTGGCTGGATGAACGGACACTTGTGGTTGGAAGAGGATACCGGACAAATGATGAAGCCATCCGCCAATTAAAAGAAATGACTGCTCATATGGTGGACGAGTTCATCGTTGTACAATTGCCACATGATTTAGGTGAAGCGGAGTGTCTGCATTTAATGTCTTTCATCAGTATGGTGGACCAAGACTTGGCAGTTGTTCACTCTAGATTGATGCCTGTGTTTTTCCGTCAGTTGTTGATCGATAGAGGGATTCAGCTCATCGAGGTTCCGAATGAGGAGTACGACAAGCTAGGCTGCAATGTGTTGGCATTGGCACCACGCGTCTGTATGCTCCCAATTGGAAACGTTTCCACAAAGGAGCAATTAGAGAAAGCCGGTGCAACGGTTTACGAGTATAAGGGCGATGAAATAAGCGTTTTAGGCACGGGGGGACCGACGTGTCTCACCTGTCCAGTTGTTAGAACCTAAATAAAAAGGAGAGATTTCAAATGTTTACAAATGTCATCGTAAAAACACCAGGTAAGAGCTATTTAAATGGACTAACGACATCGGATTTAGGGGAGCCGATTTACAATGTTTTGCTCGAACAGCATAAGGCTTATGTGGAAGCTTTGAAACAATGTGGCGTCAACGTGACCCATTTGCCTGCGAATGAAGCGTTCCCGGATTCCACGTTCGTTGAAGATACGGCAGTCCTCACTTCAGATTTCGCTGTTATTTGTAATCCCGGAGCTGCTTCCCGTAATCGTGAAATCGAAGACATGGAGCCTGCCATTCGGAAGTTCTATGACAAAATCTACTTTATCGAAGGAACCGGAACAGTGGACGGAGGAGATGTACTCCAAGCAGAAGACCACTTTTATATCGGAATTTCTGAACGGACGAATGAAGAAGGTGCACGTCAGCTAAAGGGAATCCTTGAGAAAGAAGGATATGAAGCGGACATTATTCCGTTGAAAGAATTCTTCCATTTAAAGACGGGCATCGCTTATGTGGGAGAGAATCGGATGGTACTTGCTGGTGAGTTCGTGGACCATCCTGCTTTTGATTCATATGAAAAAATCATCGTCAGTAAAGAAGATGAGTATTCAGCGAACTGCATTCAAGTGAATGATTATGTCATCATTCCAAAAGGCTACGAAGCAACAAAACGTCAATTAAATGAAGCCGGCCTGCAAACGATTGAGCTTGAAATGTCGGAGTTTCAAAAACATGATGGTGGTCTAAGCTGCTTGTCTTTACGTTTCTAATGAGAAATCCCCGATTAATTTAAAAAGAATTTATCGGGGATACTTTCAAATTAAAGAAGACTGAATCTTATTTTTATTCAGAGGTAATGGGAGAGTGGATGGTATGAAGAAAGTAGGGGAACAAGCACATACGCCGCAATTGAATCGTTCGATGAAAAGCCGTCACTTGCTCATGCTGTCTCTTGGAGGTGTGATTGGAACCGGATTGTTTTTGAATGTCGGCTATACGATCAATCAAGCTGGCCCTGGAGGAGCGCTTGTCGGGTACTTGATTGGTGGATTAATTTTATATATGGTGATGACTTGTTTGGGGGAACTTGCCGTCCATATGCCGGTGACTGGATCATTCCAAACGTATGCAACTCGCTATATAAGTCCTTCGGCAGGGTTTTCACTCGGTTGGATATACTTTGTTGGTTCGGCTGCTACGGCGGGAGTCGAGTTCACAGCTGCAGGAATTCTCATGAAACATTGGTTTCCTGATATATCGGTTTGGGTGTGGTGTGCCGTATTCATGGCGTTGTTGTTCTTTTTGAATGCGCTCACAACAAAAGGTTTTGCGGAAGCGGAGTTTTGGTTTGCAGGTATAAAAGTCCTTGCTGTAATCGCTTTCATCGTAATCGGAGCACTTGCAATATTCGGGTGGATACCGCTGCAAGACCGTGTGGCGCCGCATTTCTCTAATTTGGCGCCTAGCAACATGTTTCCAGCAGGGATTGTCATTGTATTCGTGACGATGATGAATGTCATTTTTTCTTACCAAGGTTCTGAACTCGTTGGAATCGCGGCTGGGGAGACGGAGAATCCGAAAAAGAACATTCCGAAAGCCATTCGGACAATATTGTTCCGTATCATCGTTTTTTATATTGCATCCATCGTCGTGTTGTCTGCGATTTTTCCGTCATCTGAGTTAGGGCTGATGGAAAGTCCATTTGTCACATTGATGAAATTGGCGGGTGTTCCCTATGCGGCAGGCATCATGAACTTCATTATCCTAACTGCGATTTTATCGGTAGGTAACTCTTGTTTATACGCATCCACACGCTTGCTTTGGTCGATGGCGAATGAAGGGATGGCACCTAAGCTGTTCGGTCGCTTGACGAAAAACAAAGTGCCGCTCAATGCGTTGATCTTCACGATGTTCTTCTCTTTGCTATCGCTGTTAACAAGTGTGATGGAAGCCGATACAGTGTTCGTGCTGCTCATGTCGATTGCTGGAATCGCGGTCACGATTTCATGGATGGGTATTGCAACGTCCCAATTAATGTTCCGTTATCGGTACATTAAAGGAGGCGGGAAAATAGAAGAACTGGAGTACCGAGTCCGCTTTTATCCTTGGCTTCCGATTTTCTGTATTGTCTTCTGTTTAGCTGTACTCGGCTTCCTTGCAAGTGATCCTACACAACGGATCGGATTACTATACGGCGTCGGCTTTTTCATCGCTTGTATGTTGTTCTATAAATTTAAATTGTCAAAGAAGCCTCCTGTGAGTGCTGGAGCATCGGAGCTTGAGCCTGAAACGAAATAAGGAATTACATTATATAAAGTGCCTGGCACTGGAAGAGGAGATTGGGAACAATGAAAGAATCTTTATGGGCGACATCTGAGAACCTACGTGCTTTGTTATGTGAACTTGTCAGTTGGGATAGTCGAACATTGACAGAAGGAGAGCGATTTTTCGCACCGAAAGTGATGGCGAAGCTAGGCGAGCTCGACTACTTCCGCGATTATCCTGAACATTTGGCTATGCATGATGCAGGATTAGGCCGAAGTGCTGTCACAGCATTGTACAAGCATGCCGAAGCAACGGAAACGATTGTGCTGATCAGCCATTTTGATACGGTTCAGACCGAGGAATATGGTGTGTTGGAGCCGCTTGCTTTTCATCCGGAAGAGTTGACGAAGAAGCTGCACGACCATAAAGAGGATTTATCTGTAGAAGCGAGAGAGGATCTTGAATCTGGAAATTACTTATTCGGCCGCGGCACGATGGATATGAAGATGGGTCTCGCGCTACATATGCAACTGATCGAGAAAGCGAGCAAGGAAAAATGGCCGATCAACCTCGTGTTGACGACTGTTCCAGATGAAGAGGTCAACTCTGCAGGGATGCGTACCGTCGTTACGGAGCTCGTCCGTCTTCGGGAAGAGTATGGCTTGACGTACAAATTGTTTTTGAATGGTGAACCTTCTTTTTCTCAAGGTCCAGCAGACAATAAAGAATACATCTATTCGGGAACGATTGGGAAAATCATGCCGGCTGCATTGTTCTATGGTAAAGAGACACATGTCGGAGAACCACTCCGAGGGATGACGGCGAACTATATCGCTTCGTTTTTGACACAAAAAATGGAATGGAATGAACGATTTCGGGAAACAGATCGAGGGGAGAGCACGCCGCTGCCGGTTTCATTGCAACAAAAGGATTTGAAGACGCAATACTCGACCCAAACACCTTACCGTGCGGCGGCCCTTTACAATGTGTTCTTATTCAAGCGGACGGCTGCTGAAGTGATGGATATTTTCGCGGAAGTTGCAAGTGTTGCGATGGCGGAATGCAATGCGCATTACAAGGCAGTATGCGAACGGGAGCAATTGAAGGGTGTTGGGGATGTAAAAGTGCTGCGATATGAGGAACTGTTGTCATATGCTTTGAACAAACTAGGCGTGGAGGAAGTGAATCGGCATAAGCAAGAAGCACTCCAGAACGAGGAATGGGATGATCGGGAAAAATCGCTTCGCATTGTGGATAATCTGATGATCCAGTGTCAGGAACTTGCTCCGGCAACTGTTCTGCTCTATGCGCCTCCGTATTATCCGGCCATCAATTCGTCAGATTCTCCGCTCGTCGATCAAGCGATTAAATTAGTACAGCAAACTGCAAGTACGTTCGACTTGACGGTGAATCAAATTCATTATTTCAACGGAATTTGCGATTTAAGTTATGTGAACTACTCCGATGATGCACACGGATGGACGGCGTTTGAAAACAATACGCCTGTTTATGGTGAAACGTACAGCATCCCATTTGAGGCGATGTCCGAGTTGCAGGCACCCGTCTTGAATGTGGGCCCGTTCGGAAAAGATGCACATCAGAAAACGGAGCGGCTGCATGTGGATAGCGCATTCAAAGAGATGCCGGTCATTTTGGAAACATTGGTTAAAAGCATGTTCTGATAGTAAATGACTCAATTACCCTGGGGGGAAAACAATGACGAAACCTATTAAAGACTATGTGAACCATGAAGAACAAGAAACACCGGAAAAAGGGATTAATGCATTTGTGCTGATGTTTCTCGTAATAGCTATCATGACGGTCTTAACGTATATCGTGCCGGCCGGGCATTTCGATCGGGTTGAAAAGGATGGAAGAACGCTTGTTGACGCAGCGTCATTTCAATTTGTAGACAATACGCCTGTCGGTTTCCTTCAAATGTTCAATAGTGTGCATTTAGGGTTAATGGAAGGTGCGCATATCATTCTGTTTGTATTTTTATTTGGTGGGGCGCTTGGGATCATGCAGGCTACTGGAGCAATCGATTCGTTCATCAAAGTCGTCGCTGCGCGTTTTGGGAAGCGGGAGGCCATACTCATTCCTGTGCTTGTGTTAATCTTTGCCTTGTTAGGGACATTGATCGGATCAGCAGAGGATACACTAGTTTACATCGCCATCATCGTGCCGTTGACGATGGCACTACGGATGGACGCATTGACCGGTTTTGCGATTGTTATGCTTGGAACACTCGCAACGGGGTTTGTGACGGGGATCACGAATCCGTTTAACGTGGCGGTTGCCCAAAGTATTGCAGAGCTACCGATCTATTCGGGGATGGGATTGCGAATCGCGATTTTCATCGTGTTCTATCTTCTTACAGTGATTTATATTTATAGACATGCTTCAAAAGTGAAGAAGAATCCCGAACTCGGCGTATACGGTAAGTTTAATCCGAATGAACAACCGGAAATTGACTTGACGTTCAAGATGAGTCGAAGACATTTCTTCGCATTGCTTGTTCTGCTCGGAAATTTCATTGCATTAATTGTTGGGGTCATTAAGTTTGGATGGTACATTAGCGAGATAGGAGGAATTTTCCTGTTGAGCGCGATTATTATGGGGATCATTGGCGGGATACGACCGAACAAAATGGCGGATGGCTTCGTCTCAGGAGCACGCGAAATGGTTGCCGGCGCGTTGATAATCGGAATTGCACAAACCATACTGGTCGTAACAAAAGATGGTGGACTGCTCGATACAATTCTTTATTATGCAGCCGGGCTAGTCGGACAGTTGCCTGCTTCCATCAATGCTGTTGGGATGTTCATCATGCAGTTGTTCATTAACTTCATTGTTCCGTCCGGGAGTGGTCAGGCAGCATTGACGATGCCACTCATGACGCCGCTTGCTGATATGATTGGCGTTTCGAGACAAACAGCGGTGTTTGCCTTCCAGATGGGGGATGGCATTTCGAATATGGTCATTCCGACGAGCGGCGTGTTGTTGGCGGGACTTGCAATTGCAGGAATTCCGTTTACAAAATGGTTGAAGTGGGTCTTTCCCTATTTCTTACTGCAAGTTGGAATTGCTATCATTTTCATCATAATTGCACAAACGATCAACTATGGTCCGTTTTAATTGAGAGGAGGTTGTCACATTGACAATCCAGGATGAATTACAAAAAGAAGTTATTGCATGGCGACGACATTTACATGAAAATGCGGAACTATCTTATCATGAATACAAAACGTCTGATTATATTTATGAGACGGTCTCGACATTTCCGGGGCTGACTGTCACTAGGCCTACAAAGACGAGCGTGTATGCTGTACTGAAAGGCGGAAAGCGGGCTGGTGCAAAGCCGCGCACGATTGCGTTCCGCGCAGATATCGATGCACTACCCATCCAGGAAGAAGCGGATGTCGATTTCAAATCAAACACACCCGGCGTCATGCACGCCTGTGGCCATGATGCGCACGCGGCAATGCTGCTTGGAGCTGCAAAAGCATTATCGAATCGGCGAGATGAATTCAGTGGGGAAATCCGTTTCATTTTCCAGCATGCAGAGGAAGTGACGCCTGGAGGAGCGATGGAGCTTGTTGAGCACGGAGTTATGAAAGATGTGGACTACGTGTTTGCGCTACATGTCTATCCGTATGAAAATGCCGGGACTTTCTCAATGCGCGCTGGCAAAATGAATGCAGCAGGCGATGACTTTGAGATTACAATAAAAGGTCGAGGAGGACATGCATCCACCCCGGAACTTACGATTGACCCACTGATTATTGGGGCGGAAGTTGTAACGAATATTCAGCTGATTGTGTCTCGTAAATTACCCATTTTGAATGCACCAGTTATCACTGTTACGAAGTTCAACTGCGGAAATTCATTGAATGTCATAGAAGAAAAGGCTACATTGGGTGGGACCATCCGCTCACACGATCCGGTCGTTCGCGTGCAGGCAAGAGAGTTTTTGGAGCAGGTCGCCAAAGGGATTGCTAGTACTCATGGAGCGACAGCAGAGGTGAAGTGGGACCTTGGCTGTGCGGCTGTCCACAATGACGAGGAAGCGACTGAGATTACCCGTCGAGCAGCGGCAAAAATAGTCGGAAAGGAAAATGTGCACGACTTGCCGGAGCCTATGTTCGGGGCAGAAGATTTTGCCGCCTATTCAGAGGTCGTTCCAGCTTCCATGCAATTTATTGGCGTTCACAACGAAGACTTCGGTCTTGCTTATCCTTTACATCATCCTAAATTTAAGATTGAGGAAAAAGCATTACAGTATGGTGTGAGTTATTTTGTAAATATCGCCGAAGAGCTTTGCCAAGGGTGATACGTAGATTCGGGATGTGAAGAGTCGATAGGAATCTTGCATGCAACTACAAACAAGAGCCGTTCCGTGGTAACATGGAGCGGCTTTAGAGTTGGGTGCCTGTGCCAGATTTAATTCAGTTAATACGCTACAATTGCCATGGCCATTTTTCACTAGTGAGGTACCCACTAGCGTTGCATGGATTCCATAAAAGGTAATTAATTTATTTTTTTACCATCTCATTCACTATGGAAAAATAAAAAAAGGGAACAGGGATGTTAAGACGATCCAGTTCCCTTTTTTTTACATGTATTTTACTTTGCTTGTTTTTTCACTTTGTTGATAAAATGTTCTCTATTAATTGGACTGACAATCGCAAAATCTTCT
>NZ_JACSQN010000019.1 GCF_014836615.1 Sporosarcina quadrami
CCGTAAACCACCAAGTCGCGCTCGTAAACTCCGTCGCTGCGCTCGTAAACCGTCAAGCTGCGCCTGTAAACTCCGTCGCCGCGCTCGTAAACCGTCAAGCTGCGCCCGTAAACTCCGTCGCTGCGCTCGTAAACCGTCAAGTCGCGCTCGTAAACTCCGTCATCGCGCCCGTAAACCTCGTCTCCGCGCTCGTATAGGTGCATGAACCTCTCTATGTAAGTCGAAATCCGCTCAACCTCATCTAATACTACTCTTTATATGCTCACAGGTTCTTCAACAAATATAACTTTTAACTTTCACCTAATTAGGGTAGTAATTTACTAATTGAATCTTATTTAGTAAATAGAACGTATATAAGACAAAACAAAAATACGACAACCAATAAGAGGTGTTATATATGAAGAATAACTGGATGTCAGACGAAGAGTTTGACCGCATATTTGATGAAAAGTCGACAGAGATAAACGAGCAACTGGAAAGCGAAATCCTCATCGCGATGATTGGCGACGTCAATGCAGGGAAATCTTCAACGATCAATCGTCTAATGGGGACAGACGTCGCTCAAGTCGGGGCGAAACCTGGAGAAACACAAAACATTAACCGATTTGTTTTTAAAGAAAATATTGTTTTCGTAGACACGCCAGGTCTTGATGATATTTATAGCGAACATTCTGCGGAAACGATGAAATTCTACAAGCATGCCGACGTCATTCTTTTCTTCTTGAATGCAGCAGGAACTGTCTTATCTGAAGCAGAATTGATTTCATTGAAGAAAATAGCAAGTGTCAATACAGATTTGATTATCGTGTTAAATAAAATTGATGCCGCTGATGATATACCTAGTCTTGTGAAATATATACAGGATCATACCGGTTATGCGTACCCCGTTACACCAATTTCATCCCGAACAGGGCAAAATATCAATATGCTCCAAAAAGAAGTTTTAACTATATTGGAGTCAAAAAAAAAGGATATTCTGATGGCAAGTAATATGGCGGATAAGTCAGCAATCGCAAAACGATGGATTTTAGGAGCTGGCGCGTCTGCTGCGGCAATTGGTGCTGTGCCTATTCCTGGTTCTGATTTTGTCCCGCTTACAGCCTTGCAAGTCAGTCTAATGTTAAAACTATCTACACTTTATGGAAAACCGATTTCAAAAGATAATGCTAAAGAACTTATTATCGCAACAATCGTCGGCAATATCGGCAAAACTGTTTTCAGACAAGTTGTAAAAGTTGTACCGGGAGCGGGAATGGTTGTTGGGGCAAGCGTGGCTGGTGGAATGACCATTGCACTTGGACATGCCGTGAAATACGCGCATGAAAACAATATTGAACTAACACCAAAATCATTAAAACCGATTTACAAAATGTTTTTAAAGAAAACGTCAAAAGAACTTAAAGGGAAAGAATAATAAAAACCTTAATGAATTACAAATATGTGCGGAAACTAGTAAATTGCAATATAAAAATTAAAGTAAAGTTTAGTAGACTGGTTATATATCCATTAATTACCCCTATGAATTTATCATAATAAGATTAATAATGTAATACGAGGGTTCATGTACATGGGATACATATTTACTCTCAAATTATTAGTTCTACTTATAGGAGGAAATTAAATTATGGGTAACCAACCAAAAAAATACCGCAATTTCGTACTTGGTGCAGCATCAGCAGCACTAGTAGCATCCGCAGTAGCTCCAATCAGTGCTAATGCAGCAGACTTCTCTGATGTGACAGGCAATACGCATGAAGCAGCTATCAACGCATTGGTTGAAGCAGGAGTCATTAAAGGATATGAAGACGGTACATTTAAACCTAACAAATCTTTGACTCGTTCTGATGTTGTCAAAATGATGGGTAAATGGCTTGTATCTATGGACTATGAAATCCCGACAGATTACAAGACAAATCCACGTTTTACTGACCATACATCTAAAACAAACGATGAACTATTAAAATATGCGGCATTAGTAAAAGATAACAAAGTATTTGGCGGGTATGAAGATGGTTCACTAGGAGCGGGAAAAGCAATCACTCGTGAAAACATGGCGATTGTGCTCGTACGTGCTTATGACGCTATCCATAAAACAGATTTAGTTTCTTTAGTAAAAGAACAAGAATTTGATAAAGATGTTACGGACCTTTCAAAAGCAAAAGCTGAAGCGCGTGAGTATATCGACGTTCTTGACTATTTCGACATTACAAACCCAGTTGCGCCTCAATTCAATCCTAAAAATACAACAACTCGTGGACAGTTTGCATCATTCCTCTACAAAACTACAAAAGTAGAAGTAGCTGAAAAAGTAGATACTGAAGCACCTAAGTTAGTATACACAGGCGCAACAACACTAAACGTTGAATATAAGGCTGCATTCACAGCTCCAGTCGTAACAGGAACTGACAACAAAGATGAAGAAGTAGTAGTTACTTCTGCAATCACTAACGCAGCTGGCGAAAAACTAGCTGAAATCGATACACAAGTTCCTGGCGCTTACACGATTACATATAGCGCAGTTGACGCAGCTGGAAACAAAGCTGAAGAGTTAGTTCTTACAGTTGTTGTCGCTGAGCCGTCAACTTCTGAAGTTGTTTCAGTTAATGCTATTAATGCTACTCAAGTAGAAGTTAAATTCAATAAAGAAGTAGACGCTTCAACAGTATTTGCTGCAGGTACAAGCGGTACTCTTAAATCAGGTGTTTTCACATTTACTCATTTAGACCCTAATACAGGATCCACAAATGATGTAGTTGGTAACACATCTACTGGTGTACTATCTAAAGATGGTAAGACACTTACTATCACAGCAACTGCGGGTAAAGTATTTGAAGGCCGTTATGATGTTAAAATCGACGGAGTTAAAGATGTTGAAGGCAAGAAGATAGTAGTTTTCGATAAAAAGGTTCTAGACCTTGGTAAAGATACAACTGCTCCGACAATTACTGGAACAGAACGTATTTCTGCTAATAAAGTAAAGATTACATTCTCAGAGCCTGTTCAATCTCTCACTCCAACTTACACATATGCTGATGGTTCGACGGTAACTAATGCGACATCTGCAGTATCTACTGGTGCAACTGAACTAGTAGTGGATTTGAAAGATGCAGCGATTCTAGTAAACAAAGAAATTACAGTAACATTCAATGGTTTGAAAGATATGGCTGGTAACCTGGTTACTCCACAACCTTCAACTGTTAAAGTAATGAAGGAACAAGTTGATGGTGTTACTCCAGCAATTAGTTCAGTTACTCAAACAGGTGCAAAAACTTTCAATATTAAATTCAATAAAGATGTAGAAAATATTGGATTTACTGTTGATGGAGCAGAAGTAGATGTTACTGGAGCAACAGCTGTTACTGCAATTGAACAAGTTTCTGCTAGTGAATACAAAGTAACTGTTGATACTAATCTTGACGGAGCAACTACTGTGACTGTTAAAGCTGGTAAAGCTGTAGACTTAGCTGGTCAAACAAATGCTGCTGACCTATCAAAAGTTGTAACATTTAGTCAAGATGTAATTGCACCGAAAGTAACAGCTTCTAAGATAGTTGTAGACAAGAATAACGCTGAAGTTCTTGAGTTAACATTTGATAAGGATGTAACAGCAGGAGTAGTTACAGTTGCTGGTAAACAAATCAAAGACTATGTAACTACAACTGGAATTTCTGAAACACCAACATCTGTTTATGCGGATGGAAAAGGAACTAACAAAAGAGTACTCCATGTTCCATTGTCAGCTACAGCACTAGCAGTTGAAGGTGCAGCATATGACGTAACTATTTCTTCTATCGCGGTAACGAATATTGCAGGTAATAAAGCAATGGAAAGCGTGAAAGTTCAGTTTACACGTGGTAAAGACGGAGTTGCTCCAAGCGATATCAAAAATGCACTTATTGCAGTTACTCCAATTGCACAAGATGCATCTATCAACAATAAAGTAACTGTTGAGTTTACTGAAAATGTTGATGGAGCTACTGGTACGAATGTTGCAAACTACATGATTGATGGAGCAGTAGTTGAATCAGCAAGAATCGTAGCCGGTTCACCTAAAATTGTAGAGTTAACGTTGAAGGCTGATTCTAATACGTTCACAGGTGTACGTAATGTAACTGTTCAGAACGTAAAAGCTGTTGGTTCATCAGTTGCTATGGATAAGTACACAGGTACAGTAACTCTTAAAGAGAACGTAGCGCCAAAAGTTGAGAGCGCAGTGCTAACTACTACGGGTTCTGTAACTTTGACATTCTCAGAAGCTGTAATTGCTGCAGCTGGAACTATTGACTTTGAATTGGTGATTGGTGGAAAAACAGTTGCTACTAACGATACTGTTACAACACGAGTAGCTGCTACTCCAGGTTCAAAAACTGTTGTTTTTGATTTAGAAACTGCTGTTTCTGCTGAAGACATTGCTAATGGTTTAGAACTTAAGCCACTAAGCACAATGAACTTGAAAGACTTTGCAGGAAATAGCATCTTTACAACAGGTAACATCAAAATTACTAACAACTAATTTAGTAAATGAATGATATCTACGTTTTAAAGGCAGAGTCCCTTAATCGAGCAATCGGTTAGGGGGCTTTTCTTTTTATTTTTCTTTAACAACCATACCAACAAGCATTTTAAATACGAGAAACTGTACTTAGTTTCCCCTATGAATTTAGCGAAATAAGATTAAAAATCTAACAGGAGGGTATAAGTAGATGGGATGAAATTCTTTCAAAAAAATTGTTACATCTCAGAGGAGGAAATTTTTTTATGGACAACCAACAAAAAAAATACCGTAATTTCATGATCGGTGCAGCATCAGCCGCATTGGTCGCATCAGCAGTAGCACCAACAAGTGCAAGTGCTGCAGATTTTTCTGATGTTAAAGGAAATACGCATGAAGCAGCTATTAATGCATTAGTAGATGCAGGTGTCATTAAAGGATATCCAGATGGTACATTTAAACCTAACAAATCATTAAATCGTTCTGACGTTGTCAAAATGCTGGGCAAATGGCTTGAATCAATGGACTATAAAGTTCCAGCAGATTACAAGACTAATCCTCGTTTTACAGATCACACATCTAAAACGAACGACGAACTATTAAAATATGCAGCACTCGTAAAAGACTACAAAGTTTTCGGTGGGTATGAAGACGGTTCACTTGGAGCCGCAAAGCCGATTACGCGTGAAAACATGGCAGTTGTTCTTGTAAGAGCATATGATGCTGTGTACAAAACGGACCTAGTCACAATGGTAAAAGGAATGGAATTCGATAAAGATGTTACCGATCGTACGAAGGCAAAAGCTGAAGCGCGTCCATACATCGATGTTCTTGACTACTTTGACATTACGAACCCAGCTGCACCCCAATTTAATCCTAAAGGGACAACAACTCGTGGGCAGTTCGCATCCTTGCTTTATAAGACTTCATTAGTAGATATGAAGGAAGAAGTTGACACAGAAGCTCCTAAACTCGTATACACTGGCGAAAAAACGATTGAAGTTGCATACGGTGCTAATTTCTCGGCACCAGTTGTCACAGCTACTGACAATGTAGATGAAAAAGTTGAAGTCACTTCTGTCATCACAAACGAAGCTGGTGAAAGACTTACTGCAGTTGACACGAAAGTTTACGGCACATACAAAATAACGTATAGCGCTGTTGATGCTGCTGGAAATAATGCAGAAGATGTAGTAGTTACTGTGAAAGTAGCAGAGCCTAACAGTTTGGAAGTAGCATCAGTCGAAGGATTGAGTGCGACTCAAGTTCAAGTTCACTTCAATCTTCCTGTTGACAAAACTACAGTTTTCAATACAGATGGAACTCTCAAAACCGGTGTCGTTACAATGACTTCTCTTGATGGTGTTGCGCCAGGTAACTTGACTGGCACGCTTTCAGCAGACGGTAAAACTTTGACAATCACTACTCAAAATGCAGTTTCCAAGCGTTATGACGTAGTAGTAGACAACGTAAAATCATATAACGGCAAAAACATTGTGAAATATACAGGTATGGTAACTTTATCTGAAGATAAGACTGCTCCTACAGTTGTGAAGACTGATAGATTGTCAGCAAGCAAGTTCAAAGTTACGTTCTCTGAACCTATTAAAGAACTTGGAACAGTAACATACAAACTTGCAAATGGCACCGTTGTTAGTGGAACAGGCAATGGAGTTACAAATGACTTTACAGTCGGTGCAACAGCAGTTACATTCACAATCGGTTCTGATGTTACAGCAAACCAGGACGTTATGGCTAGCCTTGTCGGAACAAGAGATATGGCTAATAACTTAATTTCACCTAATCCAACTAACATCACTTTCCAAAAAGGTGATAAAGATGGTGTGAAGCCTGCTGTCTCTACTATTACACAAACGGGTGCGAAATCATTTGCAATCAAATTCTCTGAAGAGTTACAAGTAGCGCCTACAGTAACTGTTGCAGGAATGACTGGAATTACAGTTGCTAAAGATGCAAATGATCCGACAGTCTATAACGTTACAACAACTGAAGTATTGGATGACGCTAAGACAGTAACAATTACTAATTTTACTGACCTTAGTGGTGAAATGGGCGATTCTACAACGAAGGTGGTTACTTTCGTTCAAGACATTAATGCACCGAAAGTTCAATCCAGTAAAGTTGTATCTGACGAAACGAATATGAAGCAATACTTGGAAATCACATTCGATAAGAATGTCGACTTAGGAACAAATCCTACAGTTGATGCGACTGGTTCATTCGTTAAAGACTATGTAACGACAACAATTAACGATAATGCTTTGTCAGCAGCGCCTGTAACTTATAAAAATGCCGGGAATAAAAAAGTCGTCCGCGTAGAATTGGATACATTCCTTGGAACAACATTTGATGTAGAAGGTGCAGCATATACACTTGACTTAACATTTGCAAATGTTGCTAGCGAATTCGGAGTAGCTGCTCCTAAAGCTTCAGTATCATTCGTTCGTGGAACTGATGGTACACCTGCCAATACTGCTAAAGTAGGCGTGGAGTCAATCATTCAAGATACTAATGATAACAACAAAGTGAATGTTACATTCGATAAGAAAGTGGATGGTGCAACTGCTAGTAATGTAGCTAACTATTCAATTTCTGGAGCTATTGTTGAATCTGTAACACTGATGCCTTTTGCTAATGATAAGCAAGTTGCAGTACTTAACTTAAAACCAGGTTCAAACACTTTCACAGGTGTTCGTAACATTAGCGTTCAAAACGTTAAAGCTGCTGGCTCTACAGTAGCAATGGACGTCTACACAACTAACACTGTATCATTAAAAGAAAATGTAGCTCCAACCGTTACAGCTGCTAAGTTAGTAGGCACAAACCAAGTGGAACTTACTTTCTCAGAAGCAGTTACAACTACAGCTGGCACACAAGACTTTGAACTACTAATTGGTGGTTCAACAGTTGCTACTAAATCTGTAGTTACAAGCCCGGCAAGCGCTGGACAAACTAAAGTTACTTTCAATCTTGAGAATAACGTTTCTTCTGCAGATATTATTAACGGTCTTACACTAAAACCATTGAACACACATACTGTAGTCGATGGTGCAGGAAACAAAGTAACAGCTTCCTCACCAATTACAATTGTCCAATAATCAATAAGCACGATAATTTTACCCCCTTCGGCTCTATCGAAGGGGGTTTTCATATATACTGAATTAAAAATAGATAGGATTGAATTCAATGAACATCGGTCTAATCGGAAAAGGTTCTATCGGCACATTCTTACTCAAAAAAATAAATGAAGAACAACTTCTTCCAAATCATAGAATCACAGCAATCTTCGACGAGCGTGAAAGTTCCCGTCCAACAATAACTGCTTTAGCTGAACAATATCGCTGTGAAGCAGTATTTGCATTGAAAACATTTCTTGAAAAGGATCTTGATTTAATAATTGAATGCGCCACTATCGATGTGGCTAGAAAGTATTCTCGTCGAATAGTAAAGCATACAAACTTGCTATTAATAAGTATTGGCGTTTTAGCAGATACTTATTTCGCAGATGAACTTGAAAAGTTCGCTAAAGAAAACGGACAGAAAGTATTTTTGCCGTCGGGTGCCATCGGAGGACTGGATGTAATTAAAGCAGCCCAGGTAGCTGGCGAGTTGGATTCTGTTACTTTGACATCACGAAAACCGGCAAAAGCGCTAACTGATAAAACGCTTCTGGAAGAAAAAATTGTTTTTGAGGGATTTGCTGATGATGCAATTGCTAAATTCCCAAAAAACGCAAACGTCGCGATTGCTTTATCGCTCGCTGGACTTGGTGCCAGGAAGACAAACGTGAAAATTATCGCTGATCCAATTGCGACTAAAAATATTCATCATATAGAAGCTGAAGGTGGTTTTGGACAATTTGAAGTGACGATTACAAACAACCCTTCACCTGACAATGCAAAAACTAGTTATTTAACGGCCCTCAGCATATTATCAGTCTTACATTCTATTGAAAAAACTGTCGTAATAAATTCTTGAATTGACTAAAATTTAAGAATTTCACATCCAAGGTATTCCAATTTTTCCTGTACTATGATTTAATAAAGAAAAGCATGTTATAAAAGTCTTAAATGTATTCTTTCTTAAGTTAGTTTCTTTGGATTATAGGTATATTGAAGGGGTGAAGATGTGAATACAGCGATAGAAGTAGTAACAGATGATCATGTCGTAAAAGCAATTGAAGCAAATCTAGCAATTATCCGTTTCGATACGAATCATAAAGTAGCTTACGTTAATGATAATTTCGCCTCTGCTATGGGATATGACGCGAAAGAAATGATTGGTGTATCACATGAGAAGTTCTGTCCTCCAGAGTATGTAAGGAGCGGAGCATATGAAAAGTTCTGGCGAGAATTGTTGCGAGGGGTCAGTCAACAAGGCAAAGTAGAAAGAATTGATAAAAAAGGAGATCCAATTTGGCTTGAAGCGACTTATATGCCGATATTTGGGGATGGAAGTAAGAAGGTAATCGGCATTTCTAAAGTAGCGACAAATATTACGAAGCGCCAAACAGCTATCACATCTGTCGTCCAGGAATTACGTAATATGTCTGAGGGATTGACTGAGCGTGCAGATATAGGGATTGGTAGGAGTAAAGAGCTTCTTACAACTATTGAATCTATTGCCAAAACGTCTAATGAAAATGAGGAGATTTTATCCCATTTACGCGTTCACACCGACAGTATTCAGATGATCGTCAAGACAATCAGGGAAATTGCTGCACAAACAAATTTGCTTGCACTTAATGCCGCCATCGAGGCAGCGCGTGCCGGGGAACATGGCAGAGGATTTGACGTTGTTGCGAAGGAAGTGAGAAAGTTGTCGGCGAATGTTGAAAAGTCGATTGTTGAAGTGCGACAAGGCGTTGAAGCAATTTCAACAGACGTGCTGAACATTTCTAACGGCACAGTGCTTGCTAAAAAGTATATCGAAAGTTGTCAGCAACACATTAAAGTTGCAATGGAAGATTTCCAGACAATAGCGTCGTCTGCATCTGAACTTGAAAGCCAATCCAAAAAAGTGTCTGATATTATTTGAATATCAAAATCGACCGAAAATGATTTCGGTCGATTTGTTCTTTATAGATTAGCTGCTTTAAATGTATCGCCTTCATCCAAATTGCCTGCTTTGAAGCCTTTGGAAAACCAGCGCATACGTTGCTCTGATGTACCGTGTGTAAAGCTTTCAGGAACGACATATCCACGCGCTCGTTTTTGGATCGTATCATCTCCTACAGCGCTTGCTGCAGTAATGGCTTCCTCATAATCGCCTTCTTCCAAGACACCCATTCCTTTTGCATGATGTGCCCATACTCCAGCTAGGTAATCGGCTTGTAATTCAAGTCGCACGGAGTATTTATTGTGCTCCTCTTCACTTACTTGGTTGCGGATTTTTGCCATTTCATCACTTACACCAAGAAGTTTTTGAACGTGGTGTCCAACTTCATGCGCGATGACATAAGCCATTGCGAAATCGCCCGGTGCTTTAAAGTTACTTTGCAGCTCATCGTAAAAACTCAAATCTATATATAATTTCTCATCAGCAGGACAATAGAACGGTCCAACTGCTGCACCAGCCATTCCACAAGCCGATTGAACGCTGCCAGAAAACAATACTAGTGTCGGTTCCCGGTACGTCATTCCTTCTTGCTCAAAAATAGTGGACCAAACATCTTCCGTATCAGCCAAAACGACCGACACAAACTCTGCTAATTCTTTATCTTGTTCAGTTTCCACATATTCTGTATTTGTCGGGGATGATGTCACTCCTGATAATATATCGGATGGATCTCCACCCATAAATAGCACTACGATTACAAGAATTATACTTCCAATCCCGCCACCAACGAGAGTTTTCCCACCCATACCTCTTCGATCCTCAACATTTGAACTTCCTCTTCTGCCTTTCCACTCCATTCCTATTCCTCCTTGTGACGTAACTGTTAAATAAACATGTGATTACCTATGTCATACCCTTTTTTGTTCTGTTAGAAGCGTAATAGAAAAAAGATATCAATTGCCTTAAAAGCAATCGATATCCCGCTTATTTGGACATCATTATTTCCTTACCATCATATCCTTTGAAAGTGATTTCAATTTTTATTTGTTTAAAATCATTAAACCCAAAAGCGTCAGCGGTTTTCTTGATGAGCTCAGTTTCTTCTGTCTCTGAATCAATATCCATCTTTTCCAATATATCCATCAGCTTGGACATTGCTTTTTCTCCATGCAGATGGACTTCATCTTTTTTATGAGAATACTCCGCTTCAGAACGTTCTTTCTTTTCAGTAAAACTTGCAGAGAGGGCCCCGCTTTGCTCTTTCGTATCAATTGTGACAGAAAAAGAAGTGATCCCGTATGTATCGACAACATTTTCAGCCTCTTTTTCAGGAATGAGGTTTTGATTGCTGCACGCTGTTAATACAATCGAAATTAGAACGAGAGAGATTATAAAAGTTAATTTTCGCATGTGAAATCATCCTTTCCATCTGTTAGTATTTAACATGACCGCTAGCATTAATAACTATACATATTTACGTATTATTGAAACTTATTTGCGGCATGACCGTAAAGAATAGAAGAGGAGTGAACAAATTGGAATTGAACGGAACTGAACAGACGAACCAAATGATGTCATTGAAGGATTGGATTATTACCATTATTCTTATTGCGTTACCGATCGTAAGCCTCATTATGCTCATTATTTGGGCAACAGACAAAAAAGATCCACGTAATAATTTTGCGAAAGCGTATCTAATTGTTATGGGGGGGATTTTTGCGTTAGTCATGTTGTTTTATGTTCTTATGCTAATTCTCTTTCTTTTCATTGGAATAGCTGCACAATGAAAGCTTGGGAGCTCTTACGGGAGCTCTCTTTTTTTATGTACATTATCATAAACCGGCTGATGGCTAAGACGATTTTGAATAATTTGTGACGAACAAAGAGGGAAGTAAGGGAATTTCCAAATAAAAAGAGATAAACCTTTAAATAATTAGGAATGAAATGATATGATAATAAGGATAATAGTTAAGAATGCTTCTAAGGAGCGTATATAGATGACGAAAGAAATGGATATTACTTATAATGAAACTAAAACTACAATTGAAAAAGAGCGTACGACTACAATTATTGCAGATCTGAAATCGCTTTTCAAAGCGCCTGTACTGCTAGCGAATGCGTTGCCTGTATTTGTAGGATTCTGGCTAGCCCTTCATTTTACTGGGGGATCCTTACTTGCAAACAGCAAGCTGTTTTGGCTGACGATTATCGGTAGTACAATTTTAATGGCAGGTGCACTTGTATTAAATAATTGGTACGATGTAGATATTGATACGGTTATGAAAAGGACGCAAAATCGCCCGACAGTAACTGGTAATATATCGTTAAGTACCGTACTTAGCATCGGTATTGGATTGTCTGCAATAGGGATGATCATGCTCATGTTTACAACGATGGAAGCGGCGATTTATGCATTTGTCGGTTGGTTCACATACGTCATTATGTATACGATGTGGACGAAGCGTAAGTATACGTTGAACACGGTTATCGGAAGCGTTTCAGGTGCAGTTACGCCGATGATCGGTTGGGCTGCGATCGCGCCATCCTATCATATGGTTCCAATCATGCTGTTCATCATATTGTTCATTTGGCAAATGCCGCATACATTCGCGATTGCTATGCGCAAATATAATGAATATAAGGCTGCGAATGTTGCGATGTTGCCTGTCGTTAGAGGCTTTAAAATGACTAAACGGCAAATGTTCGTTTACACGGCATGCCTGTTGCCATTGCCTTTCTATTTAGGGTCACTTGGAATGGTATTTGTCGTATTGGCAACAATTTTAAATATTGGTTTTCTTGCAGTATCGATTCGTGGCTTCTTTGCAAAAGATGACGATAAATGGGCGTACGCCATGTTCATGTACTCGGTCAATTATATCGCGATTTTGTTTTTGTTGATGGTTGCTGTTACATTACCACCAATCTTCTAAGATGAAACGGGAGTTGATGGATGTATGTTGAGACGAAAAGCTAAACGAAAAGAGAACAATGAGCGTTATTCTGCACTCGATATTCTTGCGGATATACTACTGTTCGTCCCAGAACTCTTATTTTTGCCGATTCGATTAGTATTATTCCTCCTTAGACCTCTACTCCGTTTAATTGGCGATATATGGTGAATGAAAAAAGTTCCGCAACTCACTTACTGAGCTGCGGAACTTTTTTTAGTTTTGAGACAGCGCACCCAATTGTTCACGTACTTGCTTAGTCGCAGTAAACATATTTTTTAGGGCTGCAATCGTTTCTTCATGTTTTCTTGTCTTCAAACCACAGTCAGGGTTGATCCAGAACTGTTTAACATCCAATACTTCCAAGCCTTTTTCGATAATTTCAACCATTTCATTTACCTCTGGAACACGTGGGCTATGGATATCATAGACACCTAAGCCGATACCTTTGTCATAATGGAACGTATTGAACGCATGGACAAGTTCACCATGGCTACGAGAGGTTTCAATTGAAATGACATCTGCATCCAACGCGCTAATCGCATCGATGAAATGATTGAAGTCACAGTAACACATATGTGTATGAATTTGCGTCGTATCTTTGACAGTTGCTGTGGAAATACGGAACGCATTGACTGCCCAATCCAAGTATTCATTCCACTCTTCTTTCTTAAGAGGCAACCCCTCACGAAGTGCCGGTTCATCCACTTGGATCATATGGATGCCTGCAGCTTCAAGTGCTTCAATTTCTTTACGGAGCGCAAGTGCAATCTGGTAGGTGACATCTTTGAGCGGAATATCGTCACGGACAAATGACCAATTCAACATTGTCACAGGGCCAGTAAGCATCCCTTTCATCGGCTTGTCCGTAAGAGATTGAGCATAGACCGATTCATCAACGGTCATTGGTTCTACAAAAGCGATATCTCCATAAATGACGGGAGGCTTCACACAACGTGAGCCATACGAAACGACCCACGCTTTTTCAGTGAACACGTATCCGGCCAACTTCTCTCCGAAATATTCAACCATATCTGTCCGCTCAAACTCCCCGTGTACAAACACATCCAAACCGATTTCTTCCTGAATCGCTACCCATTGTTTAATTTCCTCATGAATAAAATCTGAATATTGTTTGTCAGTAATTTCTTTTTTGCGCCATTTTGTGCGGGTAGCTCTCACTTCAGGTGTCTGAGGGAAGCTGCCAATTGTTGTTGTCGGCAGGATTGGAAGATTAAATGCTTCCTCCTGTTTTAGGCGACGTTCTGTAAAAGCAGATGTACGCTTAGCATCGCTGTTAGCAATGGATTGGACAGCGTCAAGTACATCTGTACGATTTCTTGCTGGCAATTGTGCGAGATTTTCACACGCTCTCACACTTTTCTCGATAGCATCAGTTATAGTTTCAACACCACCATTGATGGCTTTCATGAGTGTGGATACTTCTACAAGTTTTTCATCTGCAAATGCAAGGGCTGCCTTGATTGTTGTATCCAATTTTTGTTCAGAAGCCAATGTTACTGGCACGTGTTGCAGACTGCAAGAAGGTTGGATCCATATTGCATCAGTTTTTAGATTGCCATTAATATCGTTAAGAAGATTTACTTTTTCTTGTAGATTTGACCGCCAAATATTTCTTCCGTCGATGACACCTGCGCCTAAAATCTTGTCGGAAGGGAAGCCATGCGTTTTCAAGTTTTCAACGTTTTTATCGAGCCCGTGAACAAAGTCCAGACCAATTCCGTCAACTGGTAAAGAGACAGTCTCTTCATACCAATCTACTGAATCGAAATAAGTTTGTAAGAATATTTTCAGCTCAGGCACAGCTTTCCGTAATTGTGCGTAAATCTGTTCCACTATTTTCATTTCTTCTTTTGAAATGGAAGTGGAAAGAACGGGTTCTTCTAATTGAACCCATTCAACACCTTCTTCTTGGAGCTCAAGGAGCACCTTTTCATATAACGGCAACAATTGTAGAATGAAAGCGGGGATATCGGTATGCTCATATCCTTTGGATAGTTTGATGAATGTATAGGGACCAATTAGTACCGGTTTACCTTTAACGTCAAGTTCTTCTTTTG
Source organism: Sporosarcina quadrami (assembly GCF_014836615.1). Taxonomy (GTDB): domain Bacteria; phylum Bacillota; class Bacilli; order Bacillales_A; family Planococcaceae; genus Sporosarcina; species Sporosarcina quadrami. The sequence goes on from NZ_JACSQN010000019.1 coordinate 14,604, forward strand.
CTTCTCGGTAGTCCTGTAGAGGTTTATTTGCCGTTAATTGCAGATTATGACCTTCGTATTCTGGAACGATATAGTGATAGTTCGTATCAAACCATTTTGTCATTTCACAAGCTACGGTTTCTTTGTTTCCGCGAGCCATGGAGAAATATGTAGATAATGATACATGCTCGCCGTTCCAATTATATCGTTTTGGAATCATGCCGAACATTACAGCGGTATCGAGCATTCTGTCATATAGCGTAAAATCACCAACAGGAATTAAATCTATTCCTGCATCTTTTTGTTTTTGTATACGAGAAAGACGAATTTCCTTTGTCACTTTTAACAGCTCATCTTCCTCAGTTTTGCCCGCCCAAAATGCCTCCAAAGCTCTTTTCCATTCGCGATTTTCTCCAATATATGGATACCCAATCGTACTGCTAATTGCTGTCATTTTCATCGACTCCTCAGTTTTTTTATTTTTGTCCATAAAAAAATACATTTCTAAGGAATGTTAGAAATGTACGTGTATCCCGTTTCACGGGTAAATGTATGCTGAAAAAGCACACAATTCAAGTGCGTATCGTCTAACACCTCCCTATTCACCGTAGGTTAGCAGCGTCGTTGAAACAGGCTGGTATCTGGCTTCGACAAGAGTCGTCACAGTGGCGGGACCGCGCCGGAATTATACACCGGCTTCCCATTTAAGATCTGATGTGTGTCAGATCACCTATTTCCTAAGCTATTCTATTAATAGTGATGACTTAAGTTAGCATATTTAAAAATGTCTGTCAACAAACACAAGTATAAGTGTAATATTTTTAAAAAATTATATATTATAAATATTCAGTTGTAGTAAACTTGAATTTCGACTATAATCTAGTAAAGTATTGCTTTATCTGTTTTTAACACAAATTGAGGGGGATTGTTTCATGGGGAGAACATTCAAACACATTTTGTTGCTGGCTGGAGTTTTTTGTCTATCAATTGTAGTCGTGGCATGCGGTACAAAATCGGATACTAACGGAGCCAGTAAATCAAGCACCGATGGTAAAAAGAAATTGATTGTTGGAACGGACGCGACATATGCGCCAATGGAGTATATGGATGCGAAAGGGAATATTGTCGGAATTGATATCGATATCGTCAATGCCATTGCAGAAGCTGCAGGATTTGAAGTTGAGTATAAAAACTATGGGTGGGAGCCGTTATTCCCAGCATTAGATAACGAAGAAATTGATTTTGCTGTTTCTTCTATAACGATAGACGAAGAACGTAAGCAATCGTTCGATTTCTCTGATCCTTATTTTATAGCCAATCAATTAATTCTAATTCAAGAGAGTTCGGATGTAACATCTTTTGATGATTTGAAAGACAAAAAGGTTTCCGTTCAAATTAATACAACAGGTCATAAAGCAGTAAAAGAACTGCTAGGCAAAACGAGTAAAAATATCGTCGCAGCAGAAACGATGCCGCTTGCAATCAGTGAAATGATTAATGGAAATGCAGATGCGGCTGTTGGAGATAACGCAGTTATCATAGAATACAAAGTGAATAATCCGAAAGTAAAGTTGAAGACAGTCGAAGATAATAGCTTTGAAAAAGAATACTACGGATTAATGGTTAAGAAAGGGAACCAGGAGATTGTTGATTTGCTGAATGAAGGGATTAAGAAGATCAAGGAAAACGGAAAACTGAAAGAAATCACCGGCTTTGATGTGAAGTGATTGTTGAATTATAAGCAACATTTATTTGCATCGGGGAGGTGAGCGTTCTGGAGTTCTTAGGTTTGCGTGTTGACATGTTCGAAAACATTTGGAGTTATCGGGAGCTTTTCATCCGCGGTATTTGGGTGACATTAGCGTTGACCGCGGTTGGCTATATAGGAGGTTTCATCTTAGGTTTATTTGTCGGGTTGGGCAAGTTATCAAAAAGAAAATGGATTTACTATCCAGCTAAGTATTATGTGGATTTCTTTCGGGGTACGCCTTTACTTGTGCAAATTTTATTGATCCATACTGCGTTGATACCTAGTCTTTTCGGACATTCGCTAGGATTCTTCGTTTCAGGATCTGTAGCTTTGATGCTGAATAGTGCTGCATATAATGCGGAAATCATCCGTGCAGGGATTCAGTCTATTGATAAGGGGCAGATGGAGGCAGCCCGTTCTCTTGGAATGCCGCATAATACGGCTATGAAACTGATCATACTTCCGCAAGCTTTCAGAAGAATGATTCCACCACTAGGCAATGAATTGATAGCTCTTTTGAAAGACTCATCCCTCGTAACGGTTATTGCGGCAAGCGATTTGCTCTATGCAGGAAAAGTGGTTGCAGGTGCTTATTCTAGATTCTGGGAGCCTTATTTAACAGTCGCTATCCTTTATTTGATTCTGACGTTTATTTTCGGGAAAATTATTAATATGATTGAGAAGCGATTCAGCAATAGTTATGTCCCATCCTCCAGGAAGTCAATTTCTTCGGACAGACGTTCAAGAACAGGAGGCGATAAGAGATGATCAGCGTAAGGAATTTGCATAAGTCATTTGGTGATCTCCACGTATTAAGAGGCATTGATTATGAGATCAAAGAAAAAGAAGTGATCTGCGTGATTGGTCCAAGTGGATCCGGAAAGAGTACATTTTTGAGGTGTATGAACCTGCTTGAAGATATCACAAAAGGCGAAGTGGTCATTGACGGCGTGAAAATTAACGACCCTAAAACGAATATTAATGACATTCGCCGTGAAGTTGGAATGGTCTTCCAGCAGTTCAATCTGTTCCCTCATATGCGTGTATTGGATAACATCACCGTATCGCCCATACAAATTCGTAAAATGAACAAAAAGGAAGCTGAGGAGCTAGCTCATCAACTTCTTAAAAAAGTTGGTCTTTCCGATAAGGCAAATGCGTATCCCGAACAATTATCGGGTGGGCAAATGCAACGAGTAGCCATTGCTAGAGCACTTGCAATGAAACCGAAAATCATGCTGTTCGATGAACCGACTTCTGCGCTAGATCCTGAAATGGTGAAAGAGGTTCTGGATGTCATGAAGCAATTGGCAGTTGAAGGAATGACAATGGTCGTCGTCACGCATGAAATGGGATTTGCGAAAGAGATGGGGGATAGAGTGTTGTTTTTAGACCAGGGAATATTGATTGAAGAAGGAAGCCCAAGTGAAATATTCAGCAATCCAAAAAACGAACGGACGAAAGCGTTTTTCAGTAAAATTCTATAAACCTGCCAAGGAGCCAGTATGAAAGTCGCTGGTTCTTTTTTAATTTCCATTGCAAATTAAGCATAGAATCGAGTATAACGAAAATTAGGAGCGTGCAAACATGTATTATCCTTATATCCCGGAGCGCCATAATCGTTCTTCACGGAAAATCACTGTAACTGGTCATGGCCAAGTTGCGGTTGAACCCGATGTCGCAACAGTGCAGATTGAAGTGAGTACAGTGAATAAACAAGTAAGCGTCGCACAAGAGCAAAACGCTCAGATTATGAACCAAGTCATCCAGTCCATGCTACAACTGGGTGTACCTAGAGAAAATATACGTACAGTATCTTATACTGTTTCCCCGCAGTACGACTATGTCGATGGCAAACAGATCTTCAGAGGATACGAAGTGAACAATTCAATTTCTGTCAAACTCACAGACATCCAGCAAGTCGGGACTGTCATTGATACAGCAGTTGCAAATGGAGCGAATCAGATATCGAATATCCAATTCAGTGTGGAAGACGAATCCGTCTATAAACAGCAAGCGATTGATAACGCATTAAAGGACGCACAATTAAAAGCGACAACCATTGCAAAATCCCTCCAATTGGTTATGCAACCGCAACCGATTAAAGTGACGGAACTGGATGCTGTTGCGAACCCTGTACGATATAAGTCTGTCGCTATGTCCGATATGTCCTCCACGCCAATCGAGCAAGGACAGATTATCATAGCAGCTGCGATGAGTGTGCAATATTCATTTTAAACGATAAACCGGATCCTCAAAAACGGATTCGGTTTATTTTTTAAAATTCACAGGTTTTTCATACGACTATGTCGAATACTACATATATAAATGACTTTTAGGGGGAGAGAGTATGGGTTACGAAGTACAGCGAGTTCAAGATTTGAATACTTTAGACATAACAAAGCTTGTAAAGGAAAGCGAAGAAGAAGGGTACCGCTTTGTTTCACGATTAGTGAATGATTATGAAGATAAGACGAATACATTCAGTGAAGACGGAGAAGCTTTGTTTGCAGTGAGTAATCCATCTGGTGATATCGTTGCAATCGGAGGCATCAATCGTTCTCCATTTGCGGATGATGAAAATGTAGCGAGGCTCCAACGTTTCTACGTGTTGGAAAAGGCGCGTCGTCAAGGCGTTGGCACTTTGCTTCAAAATGCGATTATTGACCATGCAAAAAATCACTTCAAAGAGATTACCGTACGGACGGAGTCATCGAAATCGGATGCTTTCTATCGTGCAACAGGTTTTACATTTGACGATTCCGATACAGAGACGACTCATATCATGAAATTTAATAGTAAGGAATGAAAGAAAAAATGATTTATGATGAATATGGCGACAAGCATGCACCGCTCCTGGTTTTCATACACGGGGGCGGTGTTGGCGGTTGGATGTGGGATAAGCAAATCTCTTATTTTGGTGAATATTACTGTATCGTACCCACTCTCCAAGGACATGGCGACAGAAGTGATGAAAATACCTTTTCAATACGGGAAAATGCGATTGAATTGATAGACTTGATCAAAGAAAAAGGAACTGGAAAGAACATACATATTGTAGGTTTTTCAATCGGTGCACAAATCTGTCTGGAGATGATTCATCTAGCTCCGGCACTTATCACCACAGCAGTTGTAAACAGTGCGACAGTTATTCCGATGAAGTTTGTTAGCGCTTTAATAGCACCGACAATAAAAATGACTTTTCCACTTATCAAAAATAAGTCCTTTGCCAAACTACAAGCGAAGCAGTTGTATATGGATGGAGAATACTTTGAACGATATTATGAAGACAGTTTAAAAATGAAAGCAGCAACTCTTGTAGAAATACTGAAAGAAAATATGTCCTATTCACTTCCAGATAATCTTGCGGAAAGTGCAACTCGTATTTTAGTGACAGTTGGAGATAAAGAGAAAGGATTGCTTCTGAAATCCGCCAAAAAGATAGTCGATTGTCATAAAAAAACGGAAATGCATATCATTCCGAACATGGGACACGGTTTACCTATAGCGGATCCTCGATTGTTCAATGAAATTGTGGAGAAATGGATTATGGAAGATGAAACACGATGATTATATGGAGGGATTTAGTTGCGAAAATGGGAAGTTCTTAACTCGGGATACATTTATCAATCGCCGTTCGGTAATTTACGAAAAGATGCTATTCAAATGCCTGACGGAACCATTATTCAAGATTATTACGTAAATGAATATGCGGATTGGGTGAATGCAATCGTTTTAACGAAGGATGACGACATCATTCTCGTTGAGCAATACCGGCATCCTGGTAATGATTATTATTTGGAAATACCTGCAGGGAAAATTGAAGAAGGGGAAACGTATGCAGAAGGAATTGTACGGGAAGTGCGTGAAGAGACTGGGTATATTTCAGCAGAGCAGCCTATTCTATTAGGGGAGTTTATGGTTAATCCTGCGACACAGACTAACAAAGTGATCACCTTTTTAATCAAAGATGCCTATCATGTATGTGATCAGGAATTGGATGAAACAGAAATAATAGATGTAAAAAGGTATCCTTTTGAAAGTGTAGAAAAGATGATTCAAGAGAAAGAAATGACACAGCTGTTTTCGGTCAGCGCATACTATCTGGCTAAGAGTTATTTAGAAATGAAGAAAGATGTACAGCAGGAGGTTTAAGTATGTTGAATCCAAAACATGCGCTCATAATTGGTGGAACTGGTATGTTAGCTGGCGTTAGCAGTTTTTTGGCAACTGAAGGGCACTCCGTTTCAGTTGTCGGCCGTACTTCTTCAAAATTTAATCGCTTGATGAAGGATTGTCCACCTACTACAATTTTTCCTATTCAGGCGGATTACAATACGGATGAAATTTTCACTAAAGTGGAAGATGCGATAAAGGCCAGGGGACCGTTCAGTTTAATCATCAGCTGGACGCCGAATTATGAAGCACTTGAAAGGATTTGTGAATTGAATGAACAGGAAAATACCTTCCGATTAATCCATATTAAAGGAAGCAGAAGGTATTTTGATGAAGAAGAAATACACATTAAACTCAATTGTCAGTATGAGAAAGTGTTTCTAGGATTCGTTATGGAAGCTGGAAACTCTAGATGGCTGACGCATGAAGAAATAGCAAATGGCGTCATTCAACAATTTTTAGCTCCCATTGAAGAGCGGATTATTGGGCAAATACATCCATATAGTGAACGTCCGAGTTAGAAAGGCGTGAATTCTTTGTTGAAACGAAAATATGGAAGTCGGTACGATTGGAAGCGTATTTTGAAGAAAAGGTATACAGAAACGTATAGGACCACTCCACAATTTACGGGGTATATTAGTTTGTTTACAATGTGCGAAGTGATTGAACCTCTCAACATGATTTACAAAGAGAGGACTGTTTGTATTGCCGATATGGGATACAGTTGGTTGCAACATTTCCCTGAAGGTAAGCGCTATTCTGTAACGACTGTCTTTAATGCAGAAAATCGAATCGTCCAATGGTATATCGATATTTGCAAACAAAATGGCTATTGTAGTGTGAACGGTCCCTGGATGGATGATTTATTCTTAGATTTAATTGTCTTGCCATCAGGTGAAATTATCGAGAAAGATATTGAGGAATTAGAAGTTGCACTAAATGATCATTTGATTTCTATTCAGGATTACAAACAAGCTTGGTCAGACTTTAATGAAATAAAAACGCTGATTAGTACTAATCAATTCGGCATATTTGAACTTACCTACAAGCATTTTGATGAGCTTTCTAAGGGAGTTGTTGATGCTGAATAAAGTACCATCGTTAATCGGATTGTTATTCCTGTCAATTGTCTTGATTGGATGTAATGGAATACAAGGCAATCCAACACCAAAAGATTTTTTAACAGCTGATGATGCAGATATATTCTTATTTAAAGACGTCGTCTATTCAAACTCTGAGCATGTTGAATGGGTTACTGAATCGGATTATACACGCGGAGAGGAAATGGCCGAGATTACAAAGCAGGCAAGTAGTGCATGGTGGTTCACAAATGGCACAGCAAATAAACTTCCTGTTGGCACGCGCATTTTCTATACAGATAGCGGATTTGTCATCGCTATTGTTGATGAGAAGGAGATTCCTTATGTAGCAATGATAGAAGGTTAATAGGCCGGCATAATAGTAAAAACGAGGTGTGTTTAAATTGAACAAACTTACAAGTGCAATTCAATTACGAGAAGAAGGACAGTTGAATGAATCGAACGAACTTCTTGGAAAACTAGTAAAAGATAATCCTGAGAATGCGGAATTGAACTTTCACTATGCATGGAGTTTCGATGTCTTAGGAAAAGAAGCTGAAGCAGCACCTTATTATGAGAAGGCACTTCATATTGGAATGGATGATTCTGATACATTAAGCGCTACAATTGGCCTTGGCAGTACATACCGTACGCTTGGAGAATATAAAAAATCAAAACAGGTATTTGAAAGAGGAATTGCCCGTTTCCCTGAAAACAATGCACTGAAAACATTCTATTCAATGACACTTTACAATTTAGGAGAAACAAATAGAGCGATGGAAATTCTCCTGACTTGTATTGTGGAGACGTCTAATGACCCGGACGTGGGTCCTTACAAACGTGCTATTGGTTTCTATGCGGACAAACTAAATGACATATGGTGATAAAATATGAAAAAATTTTAAATTAAAAAATAAGAGTTATTTGTATGTGTGGATAATTTATATCTCAAAATACAAAATTATACTATTTATTTTTTATTTAGTCTAATTAATCGAAATAATTCGTACAATAGTATATTATATAGCTAGCATGAACAAAAGGAGGATAGGCGTATGAGGAATCAATAGATATAAAAACTAAATTGGAGGCGGTATAGTTGTTTAAGAAAGCAAGTCGTGTTGTTATTCTGTTCGGATTAATAATGTCGATGTCATTTGCCATGTCGTTCAGCCCAATTTCTGCTTCATCACAAAACCCGATATTTTATGAACAAGGTGAGGATTTTCAAATATAAGCTGTTGGTCGGGAAGTATCGCATTCTGTCATAAAATATGATGCAGACGCTCAATTTGCATCTTATTATAATTACTCTCGGGATCAATACGGATATTCAGGACGGATTCCATTGGCGTATGTCATCCGTGACTATCCAAAAAACACAGCCACGGCAGTATATATTGGGATTGTATACTGTGAAGGTGCATGTCAAAATAGCGATGAAAATAATGATAAAAAATAAACAAATGATTTTATTGGATTCATCTGAACTCCAATAATGGTCTACAAAAAGCCTGAGAGATGAATTCTTCTATCAGGCTTCTCGGTTATGTATACTGCAATTTCTTTTTAATAAAAGGGGGGTATTATACTAAATGGTTACAGAAATTACATGTTCAAGCCTAACGAAATCCTATGTTGGGGATGGGGTCAAAACGAACGCTATAAAAAATATTGACATCATCTTTAGAAAAGAAGAATTTTCAGCCATTGTAGGTTCTTCTGGTTCAGGGAAATCGACATTGCTTAGCTTGCTTGGAACATTGGACAAGCCATCTGAAGGAACCGTTCTATATGACAGCCATGACATCATGAAAAAAAGGAAAAAGGAAATTGCTGACTTTCGCTTCAATGAAATCGGTTTCATTTTCCAACAGTTTCATCTCCTACCTACATTGACTGCACTAGAAAATGTGATGACTCCTCTGTTTTCTAGAAAGGTACCATATAATAAACAGAAACGGGCAACAGAAGTGCTTGCACAGGTAGGTTTGGAGGATAAGTTGAATTCTCTTCCTTCGCAATTGTCAGGGGGACAGCAGCAACGGGTAGCGATAGCTCGAGCTATTGTACATAAGCCAAGTTGGTTATTGGCGGATGAACCGACAGGGAATCTCGATACGGAAACTGGCGAACTAGTTCTAGAATTGCTACGGAATTTAAAGCAGGAAGTAGGGTGTGGTCTCATTATTGTAACTCATGATCCCGAACTTGCCGCAAAAGCGGACAGAGTTATAACCATGAAAGATGGGCTTATAGTGTCTGACAAGATTGGTGCTGGCGTATGATTCGTCTCATTTGGCAAAGTTGGTGGAGGCGTAAAGAGCGTTTTCTGTTGTTGCTATTTGGAGCGTTGATTATAAGTGCTGGCTTATCCTATTTGGTAGGTCTATCTGAGACAAGCAAAGGGACAATTGTAGACGAACTGCAAAAACGTTGGTCGGCCTCCTATCATATTGTTGTTCGTCCTGAAGGATCACGCAGTATAACTGAATCGGACAATTTACTAGATCCCAATTACTTGAGTGGACTTGATGGGGGAATTAGCCTAGCCCAATATGAACAGATCAAAGCTATCGATAATATAGAAGTTGCGGCACCGATAGCGATGATTGGATATGGAACCTATAATCTGTACTTGGACAACTATGAGTTGGAAGACGAAGGGATTTATAGATTGATAGAAGAAGAAGTCATAAACGACGGAATCACTGAGAAACGAAATGAGACCCACTCCTACTTCACATATGGGAATGACGCCATTGTCCATCAGAAGTTCATAGAAAACGAAGGAGATTATTTTTTAGGTCCGATCTTCGAAAATATAGTGGTTGTGCGAAGTATTTTATTTGCTGGAATTGATCCTGAACAAGAAGCGAAATTAATTGGTTTGGACAAAGCAATAATAGCAAATGATCATAATCGTTACTTTGCTAAGGGAGATATTGTCGAAGAAAGACCTTTAACCGAAAATCAATCAGGGAAAGATTTGTCCGATGTTTTTTCATTTCCAGTAATATTTAGCGATACATCATATACTGATTTACAAACGAACTATACAATCGAAAAATTGGATCTGCCATTTGATAAGTCGGAAGCTTCAATTACACTTGAACGGGCCGAAGAAAATGGTGGCAGAAATTATTTGGATAAGCAACCCGGAACAGTTATAAGAAAGTATACCTATGACGATCAAGAAGTACTAGAAGAGCTCGGAAACAGTATGTCTGGTTACGATATGGTGACAGGTGACCCAGTCTATGAGAACCGATTGAAATTTGATTACATTACATTAGACAACCATCCAAGTCAGTTTCAATACAAACAAGTGGACAGCCCTTTCAAAGAAAGATGGCCGTATGCATATAAAATTGAAGTTCAGGAAAATGAAGGAATGCAAGGCGCTTACGAAGGCTTCCGAAAGATGAACTCTTTTATCGAGGATGGTTTGGCTCCATTAATAGCACCATATTGGATTGGATTCTACGATCCGACCAACTTGGATATATCCAAGGATCCTTTGAATGAGCTGCCGATGGAAACTTATCGTCCTGCATCTGCAGAACTTGTACTTGATGGAGATCGAAACCCTGTAAATCCGCCGGAAACATTAAAGCCGGAAGTAAGTCCGGATAATTTTCTTGCAAATCCGCCCGGAATGCTTACAACAATTGAAGCTGCAGAGATGATACGAGGTGATCAACCGATATCCGCGATTCGAGTCAAGGTGGCAGGGGTAAGTGAATTAACTGGAGAAAGTCAAGAAATGCTAGATCTTATCGCCCGTGAAATTGAAGAGAAAACCGGGTTGAATACAGACATTACACTTGGTTCATCTCCGCAACCGGCGCTAACAAATATTCCAGCGATAAATAACCAACCTGAGTATGGTTGCAACAAATGTGGGTGAAACTAGGCTCTTCCTTTACGCTATTCAAGGAAGCGAAGATTGGGTATACAGGGATTATTTTCAGCGTAATAGTCGTCGCATCCTTATATGTATGGGCATCAAGTTTTGTCTCTTTACTTGCAAGACGTAATGAGTTTGCAGTTATGGCGGCGGTTGGATGGCGACCTAGCCAAATTAGCCGATTGCTTGTTATGGAATCAGCCTTGCTTGGCGGATTTGTAGCATTCGTGTCGTGGACGATTATTGGCTTTGTCTACTTGACTGAAGGGGTTGCGGTTTCACCTTGGCGCTTTTTGGCAACCGGGATCATTGCTTTTGTCATTTATATAATCGGTGCGATTGTTCCTGCACTTATGGCAAGGAATATCTCCCCGTATTTGGCGATGCAAACAGGAGAGATATCGATCTCTAAGAAACGTTTGCTTCGTACTCGAGGCATAATGTCAATGTCAGCCAATCATTTCCTAGGTAAGTGGAAACGAAATTGGCTCTCAATCATCACGATTGCTTTGCCGACAAGTTTACTTGCCTTATTCATATATGTCGGTTTCCGGCTAAAAGGGGTCATGTATACGACATGGCTAGGACAATATGTCGCACTTGAAGTCGGTCCTATACAATATATTGCAATGATCATCGCGCTTGTCATCGCAGTATTGACGACATTTGAAATTACTTGGCAAAATGTTGCGGAACGTGGTGAAGAAATCGCAATACTCAAGTCGGTTGGATGGAAAAACGGCGCGGTTAGAAAACTTATTTGGTCCGAAGGATTATTCACAGGAATCTACGCAGCGATTCTTTCGCTACTGCTAGCGTTTGGCGCAATGTGGATTCTCTATGGAGAAATTCCGATTGATGATCTCAATACTATTCTTGTGACGGGTTTGGTCCCTATTGTTGTAGGTATTCTTGGAACAATCATACCAGCTGAAAAAGCAGCAAGAATGATTCCCGTCCAGGGCTTAGGCGGTCAGTTTGTAAATGACGAAAGCTCCGAAAAATGGATGCGTAAGTTAATCGTCTCGATCTTGGTAGTATTGTTATTAATGGTTATTTATACTGTATTCCGTTTCATATTGTCCATTTAACCATAATGTAATAGAAAGGATAAACAGTGAGGCTCCAATTCGGAGTCTCGTTTTTCTTTTCGAGTAAATTGAAGTGAATAGTATTTGAAAAGTTAGTCACTTCTTATGATATACTTACCGAGCAGTGAAGATTATTCCGATATATATGATAACTATAATAAAAGGATTGGTTTATTTGAATACTAGATTTGAAAGTACAGAAATTGAAAGAGACAAAGTATTGAAGAATTACTTCAAGCAAGGTGTAGGTGGCCCGCTTGATATCTTTCCAAGCAAAGACAAAAGAAAATACATTATTGCCCAAGAAATAATAAAGCGATTTGAAGTCGGTACTGAGTATCAGGAATCTGAGATAAATAGCATATTGAAAGAGGTTTATCCTGACTTTGCAACAATCAGACGATATTTCATTGATTATAAATTCATGAAGCGCAGCAATGATGGGAAGGTGTATTGGATTGAAAGTGAATAAGTTAGAATGTTTTAGCGATAGTCATCTACTGTTTATAGAAGATGTTTTCGAGGAGCATACGGATTTGCATGGTGAAATCATAGCAAGCGCTAATTCAAATCGTAATAAAGGGATTTTTGAATTTTTAAATGTAAATAGTAGTCCTGTCTATGCTTCGGCTCATGAAAGTGGTTGGCATCCTCATTGTGTCTATATCCGATTAGTATATGATTTAGCAAGTGTTGATGTAGAGTTGCTTCAAGCTGCAGCCGAGTTTCTAAGCAAGGAATTTAGTAAACCGTTATTCTTTTTGCTGGATGATCGTTTCAGTTCGTTACAGGATGTGCTTAAGGAACAGCAATTCAACATGATTCGGAAAACGGAAGTACTACATATTAGACCGAACAAACACGAAAAAGAGATTATGACCTCGCTGAAAACGATAGCTCAAATTAGTGAAGATATCGATATGATGGACAGTTTAGTGGAACTCTTTATAAGAACATATACAGAAACCCATATAAGTAATCCAGTCGGTGATCATTCAATGGAATCATGGAGACAAATAGCGTTTGATGGAATGCTTGAAAGTCATAGCTATGTCGTGTTGAAAGGAAAAGAGGTTATTGCTTTCAGTTTGATGTATGGAAGTGATAATAATAGCTGGGAGTTAGGTTGGATTGGTGTAGATGAATATTCAAATCTACCCTTACTAGATGACTTGATGATCCAACAGATTAATGATGCGACTCAAAAAGGGATTTCATATATTGAAAAAGAAGTGGATTCAACTTGTCCATATTCCCTTCATATTTGTGAAATTATTGAGTATGAAGTTGTTGAAACGTTTTTTGCATATATGAATTTATGATTGTTATTAAAAAAATAGTGAGGTTGTTAATTCATGGTCATGAAAGAAAAAGATATATGTAGGCTAATTCAGGAAGACGAGTGGATGATGGGTATTTTAAAAAGTGCACAGACATTGGATTTACCTGACTGGTGGGTATGTGCAGGATTTGTACGAGCTAAGGTGTGGGATGTATTGCATGAGTATAGTGAAAGATCCCCCTTACCTGATATTGACGTCATCTATTTCGATCCTACCATTATTAGTGAGGAAATAGAAAAAGACTATGAAAATATATTAATTGATATCCAACCTAATCTCCCTTGGTCTGTGAAAAATCAGGCAAGAATGCATATCGTCAATAATAATTCACCCTATCTATCATCTATTGACGCAATCTCCAAGTTTCCGGAAACTGCGACAGCACTAGGTGTAAAATTAGATAATCTTGGAGAGGTAGTTTTGACTGCACCACACGGTATTAAAGATGTTGTGAATTACCATGTGAAGCCAACACCTTATTTTAGGCAGAGTGAAGAGCAAATGCAGTTTTATAAAGATAGAATTATGAAGAAAAACTGGAAGGCAAGATGGTACAAGGTACAATTGTTCGGCATGGTGAGCGAGGAGGGACACAATGATGAATTTTTACGTAGATAATTCGGTATTATCAACAGTAATTTCCGAACTTCATAAAGTTTGCACTTCAAGAAGTGTAATCCCTATTCTTTCAGGGATTAAAATCGTAGCAAGTAAGAATGGGTTAACATTGATCGGTGGAAATTCAGAATTATTCATAGAGAAGACAATACCTCTTGAAATCAATGGCGAGCAAATTGTTGAAGTCATTGAAGAGGGGAGTGTTGTTGTCTTATCAAAAATATTTAGCGAAATACTAAAAAAGCTACCGGGTAAAGTTCAAATTCAAGCTGACATGAAAGAATCGGTAGTTATTAAATCCGATGAAGTCGTAACGAAGATACCAGGATTTAACGCTGATGAATACCCAAAGTTACCAGATGTACATTCACAGAAACCTGTTGAATTAACACTCGGAACGTTAAAAGAAGCAATCAATCAAACGATATTTGCTGTTTCGAAAAATGATACTAAACCTGTATTAACAGGTTTGAGGATGGAGTTTGAAAAGGGAAAGTTTATTTGTATTGCGACCGATTCGAATCGAATGTCACGTTGTGAGGTGCAGATTTCATCAGAACTGATTGAGGCATTTGTTGTACCTGCTGCCAGTATGCTTGAGATTTTACAGGTGAAAGATTCTGACTCGACAAGTATCACAGTTCTCCATGAAAGCAATTTACTAGTAATGGAAATCGGGAATACAAAACTTATTTCAGTGTTAATCGAAGGCAACTATCCAAATACACAAGGATTAATTCCGACTGAATTTATTTCCTCCCTAACCTTAAATCGCAAAGCTTTACTAGCAGGTGTGGATCGAGCCTGTGTTTTCTCGAGGGAATTAAAGCATAATAATGTGCTCTTGAGGCTTGGTGACAGAACATCTATTACGATTTCTTCAAGCTCTACAGAGATGGGTATGATTGAAGAGCGTCAAGAGGTTATGAAAGTCGATGGTCTGGACTCATTTGATATTACGCTTGATGGCAAGTATTTAATAGAGGCACTGAAAGGAATTAAAGAAGAGAATATTGAAATACAGTTTAACGGAACGATGAAGCCGATCGTTATTAAACCGGCACAAAGCAAAACTTATGTACAGCTCATTTCACCACGTCGAACACATTAAAAGGTGGATCTTGCGGGATACATAGAAGATTTACGGAAAATGATAAAACATTGAACAGTGATTTTCGTCGGAGCGATTTTGGAGCTCCTATTAAACATGTAAAATAGTTTGTGGAAAGTGAGGTAGCACGATGATGAATGAAGCAGCAAAGGCCTATTGGGAAAGTTACTGGGGTGACAGAGAACATCCTGCATCCTTAAGTGCTTGGATGTTCGGTGATACACCGGACAAGCTTGCACAGTTAGTCATTGAACGAAAAAAGACGGCGACATGTTCAGCACTTATACTTTATGAATTGGAAAATGAACCACTACCGACAACTGAGGAGTATAGTATTATCCTAAACAGCAAAGAAGAACCAGTCGCAATCATAAAAACAATTGACGTTTCACTCGTACCAATGAATGAAGTTAAAGAGGAATTTGCCTTAGCGGAAGGCGAAGGCTCTTATGAAGAATGGAAAGAAATTCATGTTCGCTATTTTAAACAGGCTTTAAAAAAAGCGAATTTATCGTTTACGAAGGATTTATTACTCGTCTGTGAAAGGTTTAAATTGATTGACGTAAGAAAGCCATTAGAGGTTATTTGATGAGTACTCACTATTACTTAGGTTGGTTTAGCGATTTTTTTCCGAAGAATCTTGTCAGGATTCTAAAGGGGGATATAGCTGTTAGAAAATCGCTTGTTATGATTAGTTCAAATCCATCTTTGTATGAACTTGATGGTACTACTGAACGCTCTTGGCTTGACCAGGCTGACATTAAGTTCGATGAATATCAGTTAATTAACTACCGCGTACAGAAAGAAGATGCACAATCGTTAATTAAAAATGCTTCAGTCATATTCTTGTTAGGTGGATATACTGTTGAACAAAATGCTTTTTTGAAGGAATATGAATTGTCGGATCTGATTAAAAAAAGTAGCGCTGTTGTAATGGGAGCGAGCGCCGGTGCAATCAACATGTCCTCTAAATGGTTGTGTTCGAAAAACTTTGGATATGACGTTGATAATAAATCTGTTTACGAAGGTATCGGCCTTGACGATTTTTCCGTTCTGTCTCATTTTGATCTTGAAAATAACTTTGCGCTCGTTCAAGATGAATTGTCTCCCTTATCGGAAGAAATCGATATTTATGTGTCGAATAAGGATTGCGCTGTCCGTGTAAAGGGAGACAAAATCGACGTTTTGGGTAATGTATATTTAATGTCACGCTCAAAGATTAAGAAATTGGATGAAACGCTCTAGGATCGAATTGAATCCAATAAAATAGGGGAATACACATGGGGTATATTAGCGAACTAAGAAAACTAGTCGGAACTCGTCCCATCATTAGTGGGTATATTCATAACATGGGAGAAAAGCATGTAAATTAATTGATTTGAAGCAAATTGAATTCTATTAGGATGGTAATTCTCTTGAAAAAAGCAAATAAGTCAAAGATTGCGTGCTTAATCTTAGTAACAATGATTGCATGGTCGATTTATAACACGAAACAAGGTAGTCAGCCAAGTGATGTATTAAAAAAGTAGTAAAAGAATGACTGGAAGCATGAGGAGGACTCAAATTGAAGATAACAAACTTAAATGAACTAGTAGGGAAGAGTATAACTCAGTATGGATCTGAATTCATTATGAAGAAGATTATGATGACAGATGAAAAATCGCATGTAGGAGTTATGCACTTGGAAGAAGGAGGAAAGGTTGGCTATCATGAAACGACTGTACCTCAAATGCTAATCATCCTTGAAGGCGAGGGCTACGTCAGAACCGGAGAAGATAAAGTGAAAGTTGTTGCAGGAAATATAGTTGTGTGGGGGCAGGGAGAAGGACACGAAACGACAACTGATAAAGGAATGAAAGCGTTAGTGATAGAATCTAATGGAATGGACTTAAGTTCCTTTTAATTGGTAATTTAGTGGAACGAAAATTCCCCGCGCATGCGGGGAATTTTTTATGGCCATCTAAAATCCTTTTTCTTCTTGTTTCTACGTAGTTCCGCAAACTCTTCTGCAATTTCTGCTTGCATATCCTTTGGCTTAATTTTCTGGTTTTTAGGCGTTTGTGGTAATGAAGCGGCATTATTACTACCTTTTTTGTGCTCGTCTCTTCCCATGTTTAACATGCTCCTCTCCAATCATCATCTCAATTAATATGGTTCCTAATTAGCGTTTTATGCTTATTTGCTTAGCCACTTTCATCGTTTTAGAATGGCATCGTCAGGGTATGCTACAAAAGAGCATACTTTTAAGGAGGTTCGGGATACATGTCACTTAGTGAAGAGTTGAAAGACCTTAAGGGATTCAAGTGTAATTCACGTTGTGTGTTGAGTGTCTATTTGAACACCAATCCTGCAGATCCGGAGCAACAGAATGGTGCGTGGAGAATTCATTTGAAAAATGGATTAAAGCGTATTACCGAGTATTTGGATGCGTCTCAAGATGAAAAAGAAATTAAGGCGTACAAAAAATTGAAAGACAAAGTAATGAAAGAAATTGAAGATAATCAAAATGACTTAAACAAAGGGGTCGTAATTTTTGCTGCGGAAAATCCTGAATTATGGTCAGTCCATTACGTTCAAGTACAAGTTAAGACCAGCTTCCATTGGGAAGACCATCCTATCGTGGAGGAAATGGAATATATGTTAAAAGCATATCCCGAAGCAGGAATTGTATTACCAAGCTTTGGGGAAGTTCGAATTATAGACACTGCTATGGGTTTTATTAATGGAGAGAAATCCTATGAGTTCGACTCAGGACTGGAAGTATGGAGTGAGAAAAAAGGCGTCACATCATCTCTCCAACGGGGAGCGGGCGGGAACAATTCAGATGAATTAGATTTACGCTTAAAAGAAAACCTGGACCGTTTTTACAAAGAAATGGGTACGATCGTTGAAAAGATGAGGAAAGAGTTACAATGGAAAGAAGTATATGTCGTTGGTGAAGCGGAGCTAGCGAATTCATTTGCAAAGTCACTTCGAAACAAGCCAAATAACTGTATTTACAAGAACTTAACAAAAGTAGAAGGAAGAAAAGTGTTGCATCACGTTTTTGAAAAATAATTAAATTTACAAAACCGTTCCTATCGAGGGACGGTTTTTTCACTGTGAATTTTTCAAGGGGAAGTTTCAGGACCGGATTGGTTTAAAATACATATGCTACTAAAAACGGAGGACAGGAGGCTAGAAAATGGGGTTATTTATCAATAAAAGAGTCCATGCGGATTTATATAATGAAGAAAATAGTATGCAAGGTAGTAATCAAGATGTCTTCCGAACTGATACATTCACTCAGCTAGTTGAAGAACAGCGGATAGCATTCGATCTAGTAAACGAGAAGCACGACGAATTGCAAAAGCAGTTACGTAAGCAAACTAGAATACAAGCAGATCGGTGGAGTGCGACCGGACTACAACTCGACTCTATAATCGATAATCAAATGCAACATAATCAGTTCGAGTTGAATGTAACGGAATCTATCAATAGGTTAAATCGATTAAATGAAGGGTTGCAAGCCGATTTGGATGAAAAAAGACGTTTGAATGAAGAATTTGTAGCTAAAATTGAAACACTAACTCTAGTAAATAACGAATTCTCCGAGAGATTGGAGAAAATCGACGGAGACCAAGCTTTATTGCTTTCAAAAATGAATAGTCAAATCGAACAACAACATCTTTTCTCTGAAACACTTAACGAACAGACTAAAGTGCAAAGCAATATTGCTGAAAAGTTGGAGCAACAAGAAGGCATGCTAGAGAAATTCGCCCTTCAATTGAATTTTTTGAGGTCTGTCATTTTTGAACGAACACATTTCATTGCCGATAAAATTGATAACAGCTTTCAACTTACGACAACCTATTTAAGTAAACTGAAAGATAAAGCTAAAAAATCTGAATAGCATACAGCAAAAACACTTTCTGTTTTCGATTCTAATTATTCGAAGAAAATAGATTAGTAATCCTAACAATGATATACTAGTCCCTAAATAAGATTTTCTTTAGGGAGGAATTTGAGTGGTGATTTTTGCAAAACCGACAGTTGAACAGTTCTTCAGAACATATGCCATCACAAACTTTGCGATAAACAGTGATGAATCGAAACTTGTCTTTAATACGAATCTGAACGGTAAGATGAATTTATGGGCAATGGATTTGCCTAGTACATCTCCATACATGTTCGCGCATCGTGATGAATCCTGCAATTTCATTAAATTTGCACCAGAAAATAACATGGTTCTTGCAGGTTTCGATAAAGATGGTGATGAGAACTATCAAATCTATGCACTTCCTTTTGAGGGAGGGCTTCCGCAACCGTTAATAACAGGACGCGCTGAAGAAAAATATTATTTCAGCCATTTGAGCGAAGATGGCAAACGCTTGTATTATATGACCTCCCAAGACAATCCTTCGTTCTTGAACACGCATATGCGTAATCTGGAAAGCGGTGTAGATACGCTCATCAACATTGGTGAGATTTCTCCAACCCAGCTTTCAGCGGTGTCCGAGAACGAGAACTCATTTGTCTATTCTCGCTCTTTTGCAAATACGTACACGGTCAGTTTCGTTAAAACAGGTGAGGAGACGTCGTATTTGACACCTGATCACGAGAAAGTCCATGTAGCTTATGATCCAGTTTTCACGGACAATGACACAATCTATTTTGTGACAGATTATGAAAGTGACAATGCGTATCTGGCTAAATTTAATGTATCATCCAATACCTTTTCGAAAGTATTGGAAATTAAGGGCGAAAGCATCCAGACAATTAAATGGAATAAAGAGAACAATGACTTGTATATCTTAACGATAAACGGTGTGACAGATAAACTTTACCGGTATACGATAGAAAATGGGGAATTAGAAAACTGTAATTTACCAGTCGATGTTCTTGATCAAATTCATTATACGAAAGCTGGAAATGTGTATATTTTAGGGAGAAGTGCGACCGATCCGCAAAATATCTATTCGTCTAAAGATGGTAAAGAATGGAGAAGACTCACGGAAAACCGTGTGCTTGGTGTTAGCAAGGATGAAATGGTCGAACCAGAAGTCGTATCTTATACATCTTTTGATGATATGGATATTGAAGCATTGCTATTTAAGCCGCAATCTGAAAATGATAACGGTTTTACGATTTTCTGGCCGCACGGTGGTCCGCAATCAGCTGAAAGAAAAATGTTCCGTTCGATGTTCCAATGCTTCTTGAATCGGGGTTATACGATTTTTGCTCCAAACTTCAGAGGAAGTACAGGTTATGGTTCAGAGTTCACGAAACTTGTTGAACAGAATTGGGGAGAGGGTCCCCGTCTGGATTGCCTTGCTGGAATCGACTGGCTCGTTAAAAACGGTATTACGGACAGTGACCGTCTGTTCTTAGTTGGCGGTAGTTACGGAGGTTACATGGCATTGTTGCTTCATGGAAGGCATGCTGAGCAATTCAAGGCGGTCGTAGACATCTTCGGTCCATCTGACATGTTCACTTTCGTCAATTCCGTACCTCCACATTGGAAGCCCATTATGGAAAGATGGCTCGGTGATCCTGAACGTGATAAAGAGCGATTCGTCAATGATTCTCCGGTCACGTATTTGGATGGGATGACAAAACCGATGCTCGTCATCCAGGGAGCAAAGGATCCACGAGTTGTAAAAGAGGAGTCGGATCAGATCGTAGCCAAGTTGCAAGAAAAGGGACGCGATGTGGAGTA
This sequence comes from Sporosarcina quadrami, assembly GCF_014836615.1. Lineage (GTDB taxonomy): Bacteria > Bacillota > Bacilli > Bacillales_A > Planococcaceae > Sporosarcina > Sporosarcina quadrami. The sequence continues at coordinate 35,359 of NZ_JACSQN010000019.1, forward strand.
CCTCGTATTGGATGATGAAGGACATGGCTTCTCGAAAAAGGAAAATGAAATAAAAGTGTATGAAATGATGTTGGAATTCCTGGAAAAGCATCAAAAGTAAATAGAAAACAGCTATTCATGAGAAGTCTCGTGAATAGCTGTTTTTCTCTTAATCCCAATCTTTACGCTGCAAGTCTTCAGCGATTAATTGTAGGTCGTCAGCGGAAATCGATAATACTTCATATGCACTTTTTTCAGCATAGCTCACTGCCATCTTTTTAATGAATTTCGGTGAACCATCATTCTCTTCATCATAGACAATTAATATCCCGTCAGAATTACGCAATAGAAATTTATCCTTCTCAATGAACTGCCACGGTGCTTCATAAGGGCGCTTCGTCAGGCTGACCGAGTAATCCGCATGCGCTAAAATGAATTCATAAGCTTGTTTCTTTGCTTCGTTCCAGTTTTTGTCTTGTTCTTCAAAAGGCGTAATGACGGCGATCTGTAATTCAGGAAAGTCATCTTGCAAATCAATTGCGGTTTCGGCAGCCCATGTCTCAACACCAGGCTGACCGCTAATGATAAGCCACTCGAGACCAGTTTCAAGGAGGGGTGTCAATCGACTTTCCAAAGCTTTCTTTATAATATTTATGCCTTCATGCTTATCATTGAAGATCCCTAATTCATGTGCTTTGTAACCTGTTACGACAAGTCTTTTAATCATGTACTCCATCCTTTTTCATAACGTTAACAAAACTATACAAAAGCTTACTTTATGATTTGTGAATAACTCGGTAAATTGGAGTAATAGCCTTTCCATACGACGTCCAAATAATGCGTGGCGTCTGTATTACCTTCCGTGCTAATGAATAAAATACGGGCGTCGTTAGTTATAGATAACGCTTCGCAAATATCTTTGCCTTCTTCAGTTGTCCGTAAATAATAGAGTAAACCCATCGGAATAGCTCCAGATTCACCTGAAATGACACGCTTGTCGTCACCGAGAGGATTTCCAAGTACGCGCATACCGAGTGCTGCCAATGAATCAGCACATGAGAATGACGCACTGACGGCTTTTTTTAAGATCTTATACGCATGGGTATTCGGTTCTCCGCAAGATAATCCTGCCATGATTGTTGCAAGATCACCAGTTACATGTTCAATATGGCCATCATGTGTCGTGAGTGAGCGGAAATAGCAGTCTGCAGCGGCCGGTTCTACAAGTATTATTTTTGGCGGGTTGTCAGGATACATTGTCAAGAAAGTTGCAGCTATGGAAGCTGCAAAAGATCCCACGCCTGCTTGAAGTATTAAATGAGTCGGCGCTTGTAACTGTTCTAAAGCGATTTCATAAGCAATGGTTGCATAGCCTTGCATAATCCAAAGTGGAATTTCTTCATAACCCTCCCACCCGGTATCTTGCACGAGAATCCAACCGTTTTCTTCCGCAAGTCGAGCACATTCTCGCACTGTATCATCATAGTTCATTTCTGTTATGTAAGCTTCTGCACCTTCGTTTTGAATAGCTTCAAGTCTCTGCTGTGTGGCTCCTTTTGGTAAATAGATAATTGAACGGTGTCCTAATTCCCTTGCTGTCCAAGCGACGCCTCGTCCATGATTGCCATCAGTAGCAGAGATGAATGTTAGCTCACCCAATTGCTCACGAATAGTGACTGATTGTAATTCATCAAATGAGAGTGAAGATAGATCTTTGCTTAGATGATTCGCTATATAATTGCCTATTGCATAAATTCCACCCATCACTTTAAATGCATTGAGTCCGAACCTGTATGATTCGTCCTTTACATATAGCTCAGAAATTCCTAAATGATTTGCTAGATGTGGTAATGCTTCTAATGGTGTTCTTGAATATGAAGCGTGGGACTGTTGAAATTGATGAATTGATTTGATTGTCTGTTCAGCAAACGGGAGCAAGTCGCTTTCTTCATTAATGTGTGAATGAAAACGGTTTAGTGTCCATCTTACATGATTTGTCATGTCGTACCTCCTCCAACTTTGTATATATTCCTATTATACTTCAGTCCGGGAAATTTGCAGAGAAAACAAAAAAACACCACCCGATTAAGGTGGTGCCTGCTTATAAAGCTTGATATGAACAGCTTTATGTAAGCCGCGTTTGCCGTATCGTGAATCATGAAAGTTTTAAACCACCACTCCTCAAAGTGGGTGTTCGCAAAAACATTCCTGTTTGTCCCGATTGACTAAGTGAACCGGGCATGCCATTCCTGTTTTTATATAAAACTCCCTTTTACAGCTTAAAGGTTAAAACTTATGTGGATACGAACAATGCAGCTTATGTTTATATAATACGCTTACTACATTGAAATATCAATGAGAAAAACTTCCTGTGTTGAAAACAGGACTAAGCAAGTAAATAAATGTTTAGCTTTACGTGATTATAGGAAGAGTTATAAGAGACTTTAAATAAGGAGTGGTAAAATTGAACGCAAAAGATACAGCACGAAAAATTCTAGATGAAAGTCTAGTCGGAACAATGGCTACTGTTCAGGATAATAAACCCTTCAGCCGCTACATGACGTTTTTCAATGAAGATTTCACTCTTTACACAGCGACATCAAAACAAACTGATAAGGTCGAAGAGTTGGAAGGAAATCCAAACACTCATATTCTAATTGGCTATGATGGAGAAGGGTATGACGATGCCTATCTTGAAATAATGGGTACCGTTAAAGTGACAGATGACGAAAGCTTGAAAGAGAAAGTGTGGAATGAACACATGAAGCCATGGTTTTCTGGCCCTGAAGATCCGAACCTTGTAATCCTTAAAGTGACTCCTGAATCAATGCGCCTCATGAACAAAAAAGGACAAGAACCTCAGGATATTAAATTTAATTAATTGTAATCACAAAAATCCCTTGCGACTTATGGCAAGGGATTTCTTACTCGTTTCACTCATTTATTCAACTTCCAAGTAGCATAATTTAACGTTAGTGCAAATGCGACCCATCCGATATATGGGATCATGAGAGTCCCAGCGGTTTTATCGACTGCGTAAAATTCATATGTTGTTAATGCAATTGTTCCAAGAAGAACCGTCATCTCCATTAATGCAGTCCCACGCAATCCCCATCTGAAAAATAGGAAAGACCATAAGTAGTTTAAACCAAGTTGTATCTCATAAGAAGGAATGTTAGTCGGTTCACGCAATCCAAATTCTTTTTTCTTCTCTACTCGATATTTTGCCAAGCCCATCATTCCGTATAACGTTGTCCAAGCTATCGGGAATGCTGCGGGTGGAGGAGAAAATGAGGGCTTCTTCAATTTCTTATATTTTTCCTGCGAATTCCGGTTGGCAATCCAACCTGTAATCGATCCGCCTATAATCGGTAAAAGAATGCCAGTCGCGATCCGTTTGCCATCATAACGTCCATTCACTTTGAGCAGTTCCATAAGCTCACCTCCTATCCTTTATAAGTATGATTCCCTTGATTCTATGGATGAAACGGAAAAAGATCATTTTACGGAATAATAAAAAAATTAAGGTTCTATACATTTTACGGTATACTAATACAAAATTCAGTGGTTTCACTGGGAACGAAGTGGGTGATTGGATGAAACAGCGTGAGCAATGGACGTCTAAAATCGGATTTGTTTTGGCGGCTGCAGGGAGTGCAATTGGACTTGGGGCAATTTGGAAGTTTCCATATATGGCCGGTACGAATGGTGGAAGTGTCTTCGTTTTATTATTTATTATTTGCACATTAATAATCGGCTTGCCAATTTTACTTGCAGAATTCGTGATTGGCAGGAGAGGAAAGAGTGATGCTGTTACCTCTCTTAAAAAGCTTGCACCGGGGCGTAAGTGGCATTGGATGGGTTGGATGGGGTTAGGGTCTTCCTTCATCCTATTGTCCTTCTACAGCGTTGTAGGTGGTTGGATACTTTCTTACTTAGTTAGGGCAATATTTTTTAAGTTGGATATTACTGATCATAGTGAACTGTTTAATTCAATTATTGCCAACCCGTTAGAAGTGCTCATCGGACAGGCGGTTTTCATGGTGTTGACGATTTGGATTGTACAAAGTGGCATAAGAGGTGGGATTGAACGTGCAAGTCGAGTGATGATGCCACTATTGTTCGTGTTTTTCATCCTGCTTGCTATTCGGTCGTTGACGTTGGATGGGGCTATGGAAGGAATCCGATTTTTATTTGTTCCTGACTGGTCTTATTTGACTGGTAAGACGCTCCTGATGGCACTTGGCCAAGCATTCTTCTCGCTAAGTGTCGGCGTGACCGCAATGATGACGTACGCTTCTTACTTGCAGAAGGAAGAAAGGCTAGGTCAATCGGCTTTTAATGTATCTATTCTCAATATCGTCATATCATTATTAGCAGGAATCGTTATTTTTCCGGCAGTTTTTGCTTTAGGACAGTCGCCTGCTGAAGGGCCAGGACTTATTTTTGTTGTGTTGCCTGCAATTTTCAATGAAATCCCGTTCGGTGCGCTTTTTATTATTGTGTTTTTTATACTATTATTGTTTGCGACATTGACGTCTTCAATTTCGATGTTAGAGATTGTTGTTTCAACGGGGATCCGCAATAAGTATGAACGCAGAAAACGTGCTGCATGGATGTTTGGCATACTTATCTTTATCGTTGGTATACCAAGTGCCTTGTCATTTGGTCTGTTAGCAGATGTTAAAATGCCCGGTGGTGGAACGATTTTTGACTTTGCGGATATGCTGACTAGCCGGATTGGATTGCCTATTGGCGCATTACTTATTTCTATATTCGCCGGATATGTCTTAACTACTGCGGAGACGGATGATGAATTGCGGATGCATCCTTTATTAAATAGATCATGGAAATTTATTGTGCGCTTTATCGCGCCGATAGCAATTGTTATTATTTTTATTGCTTCATTTATAATGTAATTACCGAAAAACTTCCTGCTTTCCAAGGGAGTTTTTTTGATTTGCAATAAACATCTTGCGTATATAATCATATGCTTATATGATGAGAGTGAAAAGGAGATGGGAAAGGTGAGCTCAAAAGAATATATTGAACTACAACGGGCATCGCAGCTACTTAAACTTCTCGGGGACAAAACGAGATTGACGATGATGAAGTTGCTTCAAACGCATGATTGTTGTGTGTGTGAATTTGTGGAGATTTTTAAGATGAGTCAACCAGCAATTAGTCAACACTTACGGAAGCTTCGTGATATTGAGTTAGTTAACGAAGAGCGAAAAGGTCAGTGGATTTTTTATTCAATTAATAAAAAGCATGAGGATTATCCGCTAATTCAAAGTGTACTTGCGCATTTGCCGCTACAGGATAAGTCCATCGTTGAATTGGAATCACAAGGACTACGTATTTTATGTGAGTAAAGTTAGGGAGGAAAAAAGTTTTGTATCCAGTTATTATGGCATCAATTATTTTTATTGTTACACTTATTTTTGTTATTTGGCAACCGAAAAACTTGTCGATTGGATGGTCGGCATGTATTGGAGCGGTTGTTGCTTTGTTATTTGGGGTAGTTGATTTTACGGATGTCGTTGATGTAACTGGAATTGTCTGGAATGCGACACTTGCTTTTATTGCAATTATTATTATTTCATTGATTTTGGATGAAATAGGATTCTTTGAATGGTCTGCCTTACATATGGCTCGTTTTGCTAAAGGGAATGGCTTACGGATGTTTGTATATGTAAGTATTTTGGGCGCAATAGTAGCAGCATTATTTGCAAACGATGGAGCAGCATTAATTTTGACACCGATAGTACTGGCGATGGTTAGGAACTTGAAATTTAGCGATAAAATGATATTTCCCTTTATCATTGCTAGTGGATTTATAGCAGATACGACTTCATTGCCACTCGTCGTAAGTAATCTGGTCAATATTGTTTCTGCAGACTTTTTCGGTATTGGATTTGTGGAATATGCATCACGAATGATTGTCCCGAATCTATTTTCATTAGCGGCAAGTATTCTTGTTTTGTATTTATTTTTCCGTAAGGATATTCCTGGGAATTATGAAGTCTCAAATTTAAAACAGCCGAAAGAAGCGATTAAAGATCATAAAATGTTTCGACTGTCTTGGGGCGTATTAAGTGTTCTTCTAATTGGCTATTTCTCGAGTGAATTCACTGGCATTCCGGTATCATTCATAGCTGGCATTGTAGCTATATTCTTTTTAGTAATGGCGAACAGAAGTCCAGCCGTTCCGACAGTGCAAGTATTAAAAGGAGCTCCGTGGGCAATTGTCTTCTTTTCTATCGGTATGTATGTTGTTGTATACGGTCTGAAAAACGCTGGACTGACTAGTGTCCTAGCGGATGTAATTCAACTTGCTGCCGATCAAGGCCTTTTTGTAGCCACTATTTCTATGGGATTCATCGCGGCATTTTTATCGTCCATCATGAATAATATGCCGACTGTCATGATAGATGCATTGGCAATAGCTGAGACGAGTACAACCGGCACCATACGCGAAGCACTTATCTATGCGAATGTTATCGGGTCGGATTTAGGACCTAAAATTACGCCTATTGGGTCATTGGCAACATTGTTATGGTTGCATGTGTTGTCACAAAAAGGCGTTAAGATTAGCTGGGGGACGTATTTTAAGGTCGGAATCATTCTAACAATTCCTACACTTTTCATTACACTCATTGGGTTGTATTTGTGGTTATTAATTGTCTAAATAAAAGAAAATGGAAGATGATTTAATCGGATTCTGCTTAATCATCGAAAAGGTAAAGCTCATAAAGTCAGACTAGGAGTAGTCTTGATTTTATGAGCTTTGATGATAATTGAGGTCGATAGGTTTTATTAATTTATCGTTAAACCTGCTGTTGCGGAACCTGTTAAAGTATTTACTAAATCAACCCCGGCTGCACTTGCAGTAAAGACCATTAGTAAACGGTCTCCAGCATTTACTGGAACTGTAAAACCGCTAGCGGTACCTACTCTAGTTTCTCCAATTGAAATTGTGTTATCAAAAGCTAAGTTAACACCAACTCCAGTCGAATTGAATATATTACTTGTACCGGTTGCTCGATAAATTTCTGCCCGAACTGTTAATGTTGACCCTGGCAAATTTAAACCAATGTTGCTAGTGAAGCCTGCAGAAATATTTGAAAGAACACCAGACCGTGGAGCAGTAAAGCTAAAGTTGCTCAAAACAGGTAGTGTAAATGATCCACCGACAATACTTACACCTGGAATGGAATTACCAAATCCGAGTAACGCCGGGGTACCAACTAATCCTAAAGCAAGCGTGTTTAATGTTACGACCGATGCACCTGATGCGAATGGTATCACTGCGCTAGATCCAGGGATTCCTTGAGGTCCTTGTGGTCCAGTAGCGCCGTCAGCACCTGGTAAACCTTGTGGTCCTTGAGCACCAGTAGCGCCATCAGCACCTGGTAATCCTTGAGGTCCTTGAGCACCAGTAGCGCCATCAGCACCTGGTAAACCTTGAGGTCCTTGCGGTCCAGTAGC
>NZ_JACSQN010000001.1 GCF_014836615.1 Sporosarcina quadrami
GGTCTACGTTTCGATACGAGCGGCTTACGTTTCGTTGCGGCGGAGTTACGTTTCGATACGAGCGGCTTACGTTTCGTTGCGGCGGAGTTACGTTTCGATACGAGTGGTTTACGTTTCGTTACGCGGTCTACGTTTCGATACGAGCGGCTTACGTTTCGTTACGGAGGAGTTACGTTTCGATACGAGCGGCTTACGTTTCGTTACGCGGTCTACGTTTCGATACGCTCGTTTTACGTTTCGATACGCTCGTTTTACGTTTCGATACGAACGGCTTACGTTTCGATACGCGGTCTACGTCCCCAACGCCCCACTTTACCTCACAAAAAAAGCCCGATGGAAAAAACACATCCATCGAACCCTTTTCCTTATGATCACCCAGTAAATGCTTGTGCAAGCTCTCCAGTGATTTTAGACTTTTCCTGCTCATCCGCATTGACCCATAACTTTTCAAAAAACACACCGAGACCAGGCAAAAGATGCTCTTCGCCACGGTTTAACGCATCTTCCACTACATTCCGTATATCATCCGCGGAGTTGTTTGTCATGTTTGCGGTGATAGCGTCACGGATTTGAAAATTCATAATATCAATCCTCCTACAATCATTTTGCACAGAATCATCGCCAACTATACGGACATTTGTTACACTGAGAAGAAAAAGGATGACACTAACTATATGAAAAGAATTGAATCTACTCAAAATGGCCTCATTAAGCATTGGAAGAAGCTTGTCACATCTAAAAAAGATCGTGACAAATCAGAAGAATTTATTGTAGAAGGATTCCACCTCGTTGAAGAAGCATTGAAATCGGAAGGCACAGTCATTCATTTGATTGTCAGAGAAGATATTGAAATACCTGAAAAGTGGGTTACTGATAATCTACAATTGATCGAAGTGACACGTGCTGTCGCGAAAGAATTAATTGAAACCGAGCAGTCGCAAGGGATTTTTGCGCATTGCAGACAGCCTCAGTACACTGACGAAGCACCTCAATCTTGGAAAAAATATCTGTTTATTGACGCTGTCCAAGATCCTGGCAATATCGGCACGATGATCAGAACGGCGGATGCTGCTGGGATGGATGCAGTCATATTGGGCAAAGGTTCAGCAGATCCATTCAATCCAAAAACGGTCCGCTCCGCTCAAGGCTCACATTTCCATATACCTGTTGTGAAAGGTGAGCTCAGCGAATGGATTGCGAATATCAAAAAAGAAAACATTAAAATCATTGGTACAGGTCTGCACAATGCGACAGAGCATTACAACGTAGATCCACTTGATTCATTCGCGCTTATCGTTGGCAATGAAGGAAGTGGTGTCGCTGATGAATACCTCAAAGAAGCGGATGAAATCGTTAAAATTCCACTGTACGGTAAAGCTGAATCCTTGAACGTCGCGATCGCTACAGGTATTTTGCTTTACGCGTATGGCAGACAATAACAACACGATGTTGAAGATTCCTAAAGAGTACAGTATAATAAAATGGAATATACATTTTAAAAGCTGTGACCGGGAAAAGTAGACAGATGTTCACTTACAGGAAATCCGCGCCTTGACTGCGAGCGCCGATAGCAGAAAACTGTTGAAGTTCACCCCGAGAGCTGCCGCTTGGACCAGTGAAAACTGTAAAGGCGTGCCGGTAGAGGGCCGTTAATCCATAATGAAGTGATTATGCGTTTCGTTGCATAATAATCAGGGTGGTACCGCGAACTCGTCCTCGTCCCTTTTTTAGGGGGCGGGGTTTTTTTATTTTGAAAGGAGAATGACGATGGAAAAACAGTTGCAGCAATTGAAAGAAGAAGCGTTAGTGAAAATCCAGGAAGCGACGTCAGTAAAAGAATTGAATGACGTTCGTGTCGCTTATCTTGGCAAAAAAGGTCCGATTACGGATTTGTTAAAAGGAATGGGCAAACTGCCTGCAGAAGAACGTCCGAAAATGGGAGCGCTCGTCAATGTCGTGCGTGAATCCGTTACGGAATCATTGGAAGCAAGAATGGCTTTGCTTGAAGAAGAAGCGATTAATGCACAATTGGCAAATGAAGCGATCGATGTAACGCTTCCGGGACGTCCGGCTCCAACAGGCAATCATCACCCACTCACACGTGTCGTTGAAGAGATTGAAGACTTCTTCATAAGCATGGGGTATGAAATCGCAGAAGGTCCTGAAGTGGAGAAGGATTATTATAACTTCGAAGCGCTCAATTTACCGAAAGGCCACCCGGCACGTGATATGCAGGATTCATTCTACATTTCTGAAGATGTGCTTTTGCGTACTCATACGTCACCTGTTCAAGCGCGTACGATGGAAGCAAAAGGCGGAGAAGCGATCAAAATCATCTGTCCTGGGAAAGTGTATCGCCGTGATAATGACGATGCGACGCACTCCCACCAGTTTACTCAAATCGAAGGTCTTGTCGTCGGAGAGAATATCCGCATGAGTGACCTCAAAGGTACACTTGATCTGTTCGCTAAAAAGATGTTCGGTGAGGAACGTGAAATCCGATTGCGCCCGAGCTTCTTCCCATTCACTGAGCCGTCTGTTGAGATGGATATCTCGTGCTTCAAATGTGGCGGAGACGGATGTAATGTGTGTAAGAAAACAGGCTGGATTGAAATTTTAGGCGCTGGAATGGTGCACCCGAACGTCCTACAAATGGCTGGCTATGATCCAACTGCTGTTACAGGGTTCGCATTCGGCATGGGGCCAGAGCGTATTGCAATGCTGAAATATGGTGTGGAAGATATCCGTCATTTCTACACAAATGATACCCGTTTCATATCACAATTCCATCGGACGGAAGCGTAAGGAGGAGAAAGTATGTTAGTTTCAACGAAATGGTTAAATGAGTACGTCAATATAAACGGGATCAAACCCGAAGTTCTTGCAGAAAAAATCACTCGTTCAGGTATCGAAGTCGATTCAATCATCGACCGTTCGCACGGGATGACAAATGTCGTAGTAGGTTATGTAAAAGAGTGTGTGAAGCATCCTGAAGCGGATAAATTAAATATTTGTCAAGTAGATGTTGGGGATGAAGTGACACAAATTATTTGTGGTGCACCAAATATCGCTGCAGGACAAAAAGTCATCGTAGCTCGCACAGGCGCAATCCTGCCAGGCGATTTCAAAATTAAAAAAGCAAAACTTCGTGGTGAAGAATCGAACGGAATGATCTGTTCGCTTCAAGAGCTTGGAATCGAAGGCAAGCATGTTGCGAAAGCGTACGCAGAAGGCATTTATGTGTTGCCGAATGATGCACTTGTAGGAGCGGATGCACTGCCGTTGCTTGGTCTTGACGACACAATCCTTGAACTCGATTTGACACCAAATCGCTCGGACGCTTTAAGTATGTTAGGCGTAGCATATGAAGTTGCCGCAATTTTATCACAAGGCATTGCATTGCCTTCTATCAATTATAAAGAATCAAATGAAAAAGCATCTGATGTACTGAAATTACGAGTAGAAGCGACGAAAGATAACCCAATGTATGTGGCGAAAGTCGTGAAAAACGTCAAAATCGGTGAATCACCGCTATGGTTGCAAAATTATTTGATGGCTGCAGGTGTGCGTCCGCATAATAACGTTGTCGACATTACGAATTATGTATTGATGGAATATGGTCAGCCGTTGCATGCGTTCGACTACGACCGCCTTAAAACAGGTGAAATCGTTGTCCGTCATGCAATTGAAGGCGAAAGAATTACAACACTGGACGATGCAGATCGCACATTGAATACGCATAACCTTGTTATTACAAATGGCGAAGAACCCGTTGCACTTGCTGGCGTCATGGGTGGAGCGAATTCCGAAGTTCATGAAGGCACAACGACAGTCGTCATTGAATCCGCTTATTTCGCGCCATCTTCCGTCCGTCAGACATCGAAAGAAGTTGGACTTCGAAGCGATGCAAGTACTCGCTTTGAAAAAGGCGTAGATCCGAATCGCGTACAGGAAGCAGCAGAGCGCGCAGCGCAACTGATGGCAGAAATTGCTGGAGGGGAAGTGCTTGCCGGTTCCGTCGTTTTCGATGAACTCGACAAGACGCCTGTACAAATCACTGTTTCACCGGATTATATAAATAACCGTCTTGGAATGAAGATTTCGATGGATGAAATGCTGACGATTCTGGAGCGACTTCGTATTCCTACGCAAGCTATCAACGGCAAACTTGTCATCGATGCACCGACTCGCAGACAAGACTTGCGTATTAAAGAAGACATCATCGAGGAAATCGCCAGAATGCACGGCTATGACGAAATTCCAAAAACATTGCCTGTCACAGAATCCAAACCGGGTGGACTAACACCTTATCAGGCGAAGCGTCGTATTGTCCGTCAATTCCTTGAAGGTGCAGGTCTTCTTCAGGCAATTACGTATTCATTGACATCAAAAGAGCAATCACAAGCATATGCGCTTGAGACGGCACCTGTCACTGAACTGCTAATGCCAATGAGTGAGGATCGCGCAATTTTGCGTCAGAGCCTTATCCCGCATATGCTGGAAGCGGCTACGTATAACGTTGCACGCCGTATCGATTCAGTCTCCATTTATGAAACAGGTTCTGTTTTCCTTGGAGTTGAAGAAGACGGTCTGCCACGTGAAGTGGAACATGTCGCTGCTGTATTGACTGGCAAGTGGGTAGACAATGCATGGCAAGGCGAAACAAAGAAAGTAGACTTCTTTGTACTTAAAGGGATCATCGAAGGCATGATGGATCGTCTCGGTATGTCAGCAAGCCTTTCATTCGAACAGGCTAGCCTTGAAGGGATGCACCCTGGACGTACAGCGTCTATCCTCCTAAATGGAGAAAATATCGGCATGGTCGGTCAAATCCATCCGACTGAACAGAAGAAACGGGACTTGAAAGAAACGTATGTGATGGAAATCAATCTTGAAAAAGTGCTTTCCACGAATACAGATGAACTTCTGTATGTACCAGTACCTCGCTATCCATCGATGTCTCGAGATATCGCTTTGGTCGTATCTACTGACACTTCTGCAGGAACGCTTGAAACGATCATCCGTCAAGCAGGCGGAAAATTGTTGAAAGACGTGAAACTCTTCGATTTATATGAAGGGGATAATGTGGAGGATGGTAAGAAATCAATAGCATTCTCATTGACGTATTTCGATCCGGAACGTACATTGACGGACGAAGAAGTCGTAAAAGCGCATGATAAAGTGCTGAATGCATTGACTGAAGCAGATGCTCAATTAAGAGGATAAATGAAAGACCGTTTATGGGTATGTCCATAAACGGTCTTTTGACGTTAGTAAAGTAAGTTACCTTTTTTTCATCGCTGCAATCTTTTTCGCTTTCTGCGCATTGGCGAAATGCCACTTCGTCATCGATTTCAGCGTATCTTCCCCGCTTTTCAATAATATCCTGGCTGCGGCTTCATCCACTTTTGGCCCCGCACCTTTAGGAAGTGTGACGCCAGCCAGTTTGCTGAGCTTATCCATCTCTTCCAGAAACGCAACCCTTGCAATGATGGAAGCGGCTGCGACCGCAACATGAAGCCCTTCCGCTTTCGTTGAAAAGAGCACGTTCTCGCGGACAATCTCGGGCTCGTCTTTAATGTGATTATAATAAATCCGGCGTTCTGCAAACTGGTCGATCAAAATGTAATCTGGTTTATCATCTTCCAGTTTGCGCAACACATGTTTCAATGCCTGGTTATGAAGCAGTGCTTTGATTTTACCTTGTGACCATCCGCTCGCCTGGACTTCATTGTATTTATCATTCGGCAACGTGAGGACACTGTGGATAAGTGTCTCCTGCAAATCAGGCGCAATCGTTCTCATCCAATCATCCGTCAATTGCTTGGAGTCTTTCACTCCTAATTCCCGAACTAGTTCGATTTTCTGGGCGGGTACGTAACAAGCGGCAACTGTCACTGGACCGAAGAAGTCGCCTGTTCCGGTTTCGTCAGATCCGAGGACGGATAACTGGGCAAGTTTAGCAGGCAATACTTCCCCGGCGGATTTCGTTAACGTCTTAGCACTATATGCGCTATTACCTGTTCCGTTCCATATAGAAGCTTCACGTTCAGCTCCGCCGCCTTGGAAAAGCACTTTCCCTGATTTATAAGCTGTTATTGCCGTATCGGGCAATTTTGCGGCGAACACGACGCCTGGTGCATTACGCACGACTTTGAACTGTGCGTAGTGAGCGGAAATCTTGGTCATTGTTGCCGCATCTATTTGTAAGACGCTTTGGCCCATACTGTTCATCCTCCCGTGCATATGATTCTTATATTGTACAATACTCATGGTGTGTGATGTAAAAACGAACTGTTTTTCCATACAATTGCTTGAAACCATTGCCATCTCTTTTCAACTAAAACTGTTTCATGGTATGATTGGTTACATAGTTTTCATTTGGGAGGTTTCATCATTGGCAGACGAGCAGAAGACGCGCCTTGCGGTTGACATTTATGGACAGACATATACAATTGTCGGCAGTGAAACGAGCAGTCATGTTCGCCTTGTCGCTTCGATGGTTGATGAAAGAATGAGGGAAATCAGTTCGCGCAACCCTTATTTGGATAGCTCCAAGATTGCTGTCCTCACTGCAGTGAATAGTGTGCATGATTATTTGAAATTACGGGAACGTATTGAGCAATTAGAAGAAGAATTGAATAAGCTGAAGGGTTGACTGAAGAATATGCTTGATTTACTTATCGTATTCCTTCTACTAGGAGGACTGATCACCGGATTTAGACGTGGTCTCATAGTACAACTGATACATATGACAGGCTTTATCATCGCACTAATCATTTCCTACATATATTACAAACCGTTAGCTGACAAGTTTGTTTTATGGATTCCGTACCCAGGTGTTACGGCGGGATCGAAATTGGCATGGACAGTAGAAACGCTCGATTTGGATCAGACATTTTATCGATTGCTTGCATTCGTCCTTATTTTCCTCGTCGTCAAATTTGCGTTGCAACTAATTGCTTCCATGTTTGACTTCCTGAAGTATTTACCGGTTTTGGGCTTCCTCGCTCGTTTTGGAGGCGCAGCTCTTGGATTTGTCGAGTTTTATATTCTCATATTCCTCGTTCTCTATTTGTTGGCAATGCTTCCGATAGATTTCATCCAGAACTTAATCGGCAATTCAATTTTGACGGAAGCAATGTTTGATCATACACCAGTATTCTCGGAAATGGTCAAAAATTGGTGGTATATTTATACTAAATAATACTATTCAAACACTTTACGGCTTCCCCCTTGCCTGGAGGGAAGCTTTTTTCACACAATACGATTGTTCAGAATGGAGTAGTGATGCATTGTGAATAAAAAAACGATCATTCGCACGTTCGAAAAGATTGCTTTGTATATGGAGTTGCTTGGAGAGAACCCATTTAAAACAGGCGCTTTCCGCAAAGCGGCTGGCGTTCTTGAAACGGATCAACGCAGTCTTTCCGAAATGGATGACATCCTTGAATTAAAAGGAATTGGTAAAGGAACTGGTGCTGTCATTATCGATTTAATGGAAAAAGGCGAATCCGATTTACTGAAAGAACTTGAAGAAGAGGTCCCGAAAGGTTTAATTCCTTTATTGAAAATTCCTGGTCTTGGCGGAAAAAGGATTGCGAAACTTAGAGAAACACTTAACATTGACTCTGTTGAATCATTGCGTGAGGCGTGTGAAGCTAATAAAGTGAGCAAACTTCCAGGGTTCGGTAAAAAGACTGAAGAGAAAATACTTCACGAGCTAGAATTGCTTGGTACACGCAAAGGAAAACTGCCTGTATGGCAAATCCAGACAATTGTCACTTCCATCGAAGAAGAACTAAGAGCAATCCCTGAAATTACGCGCTTTTCCGTAGCAGGGAGTTTCCGCCGTGCGGAAGAGATGAGCAGTGATGTAGACTTCATCATTGTAACGGAAGAGCCAACAACTGTTCGTGAAAAACTGTTAAAAATGCTTCCTGTTGAAGAAGTTGTTGCAGGTGGTGACGCGAAATTATCCATCGTACTCGATATGACTGATCTCGTCGATGCGGATTTTCGTTTTGTGACGGCATCTCAATTTGCTACAGCTTTGCATCATTTTACGGGTTCTAAAGACCATAACGTGAAAATGCGTCAACTAGCAAAATCCAAAGGAATGAAAATTAGTGAATATGGCGTTGAATTAGAAGATGGCACTGTCAAAAATTTTGACACGGAAGAAGCATTCTTCGCATTTTTTGATTTGCCATTCATTCCACCTTCCTTGCGTAAAGATGGAACAGAAATTACAAAGGCAGCTGAGATTGATGGGCTAGTAAAGATTGAAGATATCCGTGGAGATTTCCATATGCATACTACTTGGTCGGACGGCGGTTACTCCATTCGTGAAATGGTGGAAGCATGTCGGGCGAAAGGATATTCGCATATGGTGATCACTGATCATACTCACTATTTAAAGGTCGCAAATGGGCTAACGCCTGAGAGATTGAGAGAGCAGATTGCTGAAATTCGTCAAGTGAATGCGGAATTCGATGATATTGAAGTCTTTTGCGGTACTGAAATGGACATCCTTCCTGATGGGACACTCGATTTCGAGGACGATCTATTGCAGGAACTGGATTTTGTCATCGCATCTATCCATTCGAATTTTAACCAATCTCAAGAACAAATTATGGAGCGGTTGCATGCTGCACTTAAAAACCCATATGTAACGATGATCGCGCACCCGACTGGCCGCATTATTGGTCAGCGCGAAGGTTATAACCCTGATGTACCGCAATTGATCGAGTGGGCAAAGAAATATGATAAAATTCTTGAATTGAATGGCAGCCCGCACCGCTTTGACTTAATGACAGATTATCTCGTCATGGCGCAGGAGGCAGGTGTGAAAATTGCCATCAACACCGATGCACATGCGATCGATCAGCTGGATCTGATGGATATCGGTGTGAAATATGCACAAAAAGCTTGGTTGAAAAAAGAGACGGTCATCAATACATGGCCACTTAAACAATTTATCCGTAACATTATACGGAAGTGAAAGGGAGTGTAAGACATTGGAAAACCGTGTCTTAAAAACACTTGAATTTGATAAAATACGTGAAATCGTCGCGACTTACTGTACGTCTTCAGCAGGACGAGCACATATGGAAAAGCTCGTGCCTCTCACTGATTTCCATGACGTTGTCCGATTGCTTGAAGAGACGGATGAAGGACTTGCCATTTTACGGGTTCGCGGGAATGTGCCGATGGGCGGGATTACCGACATACGTCCACATGCAAAACGCGCACAAATAGGTGGAGTCCTTAGTGCATACGAACTGATGGAAATCGCCAACACAATCCGAGCAAGTAGGGTCTTAAGGCAATTCATCGAAGCAGTCGATGCAGATGAAGATATTGACATTCCGCATTTCTTAGCGAAAAAAGAACGATTACCGATACTTACGGCACTTGAACATGAAATTAGTGCCTCCATCGATGACAACGGGCATGTGATGGACAGTGCGTCAGGTACGTTACGTTCAATTAGACAAAACCTCCGTATGCAAGAAGGGCGTGTACGCGAGAAGCTTGAAGGTTACACACGCGGCAGAAATGCTACTAAGATGCTATCAGATGCGATTGTTACAATCCGCAATGACCGATTTGTTATCCCAGTCAAAGCAGAATATCGTTCCCACTTCGGCGGAGTCATCCATGATATGTCTTCTTCTGGTCAAACATTGTTCATCGAACCAGATGCAGTCGTCCAGGCAAACAACGAAATTCGTAACTTGAAGATGAAAGAAAAAGAGGAAATCGATAAGATTTTGCTCGAGTTGTCTGTAAAAGTACAGGAAATCGCACATGAACTGTTCGTATTAGTCGATATTCTTTCCGAAATCGATATAATTCTTGCAAAATCCAAGTACGGTACAGCACATAAATGCACAAAACCCGAAGTGAATAACAATGGGTATATACGATTAGCAAAAGCGAGACACCCGTTATTGTCAATTGAAGAAGCGGTTGCGAATACGATTGAATTTGGGAAAGAGATTACTTCAATTGTTATTACAGGACCGAATACTGGAGGTAAGACCGTTACATTGAAAACGGTTGGACTGTGCACATTAATGGCGCAAGCGGGTTTGCCGATTCCAGCACTCGACGGCTCTGAAATTGCAGTATTTGAATCGGTCTATGCAGATATTGGTGATGAACAATCGATTGAACAGAGTCTAAGTACATTCTCATCTCATATGGTGAACATTGTCGATATCTTAAAGAAATTTGATTCTAAATCTCTACTTATTTTTGATGAACTTGGTTCGGGAACAGACCCGCAAGAAGGGGCAGCACTTGCAATTGCCATTTTGGATGAAGTACATGGTACAGGTGCAAGAGTCATGGCAACAACCCATTACCCTGAATTGAAAGCTTATGGCTATAACCGTCCAGGTGTTGCTAACGCGAGTGTGGAGTTCGACATTGATACGTTAAGTCCGACATACCGCTTACTTATCGGTGTACCTGGTCGGAGTAATGCTTTTGAAATCTCAAAACGTCTCGGTTTGCATGATCACGTCATTAACCGCGCGAAAAAGTTCACAGGAACTGACCGCGGAGAAGTCGATTCGATGATCGCATCATTAGAATCGAGTCGCGTTCAATCCGAAAAGGATGCCGAACAGACACATGCTGTATTGCTCGAAACGGAAAAGTTGAAACGTGAACTGGAAGCGAAATTAGCTGACTTTGAGCAAATGAAAGAGAAACTCGTAGAAAATGCGAAGGAAAAAGCGAAGAAAATTGTGGACTCTGCCAGAGTTGAATCAGAAGCTGTCATTTCGGATTTGCGTGCATTACGTATGCATGCGGGTGCGAATGTAAAAGAGCATGAATTGATTGAAGCACGAAAAAAGATGGAAGCAGCATCTCCGAAGGAAAAGAAAAAGAAAGTCGTTGCCAAAGCAGCAGCACGTCCACTTGAAGTCGGGGACGAAGTGAAAGTGGTCACCTATGGTCAAAAGGGGACGCTGATTGAAAAAGTTTCTTCAAAAGAGTGGGTTGTTCAGATTGGTATCCTGAAAATGCGGTTAGATGAATCGGTTTTGGAATTCACAAAACCTGAAAAAATGAAGGATACGGTCGTTTCGGCATCGGTCAGAGGTCGTGATTCACACGTGAAACTGGAACTTGACTTGCGTGGTGAACGATACGAAGATGCATTACACCGGACGGAAAAGTATTTGGATGATGCCTTACTATCCAATTACCATCAAGTCTCTATTATTCACGGAAAAGGTACAGGTGCGTTAAGACAAGGCGTACAGACATATCTGAAAAGGCATCCTCGCGTCAAAAGTTATCGATACGGAGAAGCAGGAGAAGGCGGGTATGGTGTTACAGTAGTGGAACTAAAATAACCAACGATAACATTGAAACTTTTACCGCTTGAATACGTATAGGTATGGAATAATGATTCATAAAGGAGCCGAATAGATGACGTCAACAGGATTTTGGAGCCATCCCTTAGTAGAAACTGCAGGATATTTCAGTGTTGTAGTCCTGTGCCTCATCGTCTCGATGGTATTGTTTGAAATTGTTACGAAATATAAGAACTGGGAAGAGATACGGAAAGGGAATGTGGCGGTAGCAATGGCAACAGGCGGAAAAATCTTTGGTGTCGCTAACATTTTCCGCTATTCCATAGAGCAGCATAATACGCTACCACAGATGATCGGATGGGGACTATATGGATTCGTCTTGCTTGTCGTTGCGTACATGTTGTTCGAATTCCTTACGCCCCAGTTCAAAATTGACAAAGAGATCGAAGAGGATAATCGCTCTGTCGGATTCATTTCCCTGACGATTTCCGTCGGTTTGTCGTTCGTAATCGGGGCAAGTATAGCTTAGGAGAATCGAAATGGAGAAATTATCGAAAATACTTATTGTTATATGTATCCTGTTCATTATTGTAGGAGCATATTGGTTGTTCACGAACTCGCCTTGACTGAAATTTGCCAGTCAAGGCATTTTTTGTGGATTAATTTAATATTCTATTTGAAAGCGGATTCATTTATCGATATAATAAGTGAAGAAGGAATTTTCAAAGAATTATAGTGAGAAGGGGAGGTTATACAATGAACGAAAAACCGTGGTTGGATTTGTATCCGGCAGAGATACCAAAAACAATCGAATATGATCGGATTCCATTACAACAATTTTTGACGAATTCGAGTGAGAAATTTCCTGGAAAGACTGCGATGCACTTTATGGGCAAGAACATTTCATATGCCGAATTTCATGAATCTGCATTAAAGTTTGCGAATTATCTTAAATCGCTCGGTGTTGAAAAAGGTGATCGGGTGGCGATTATGCTTCCGAACTGTCCGCAAAGTGCGATTGCCTATTATGGTATTCTCTATATCGGTGCCATTGTTGTGCAAACGAACCCGTTGTATACAGAAAGGGAATTAGCGTATCAAATGTCTGATTCAGGCGCGAAAGTCATTATTTCACTAGATATTCTATATAGCAGAATATCAAATGTATTAAAAGATACGAAGTTGGAACATGTCATTATTACAGGCATAAAAGATTATTTGCCATTTCCTAAAAATCTTGTTTATCCATTCATTCAGAAAAAAGAATATGGTATTATTGTAAAAGTGGAACATAGAGGCATGAACCATCTTTACACTGAAATTATGAAAGTGGCGAAGCCTGATCCGGTATCATATCATTTTAACTACGAAGAAGATATCGCATTACTTCAATACACAGGAGGAACGACCGGACCGCCCAAAGGCGTCATGTTGACACATGCCAATCTGATCAGCAATGTGCAAATGTGTAATGCCTGGCTGTATAAGTGTGAAGATGGAGAAGAAACAGTCATGGGGATTTTACCGTTTTTCCATGTATACGGCATGACAACTGTACTCTTACTGTCCGTTATGCTCGGTAACAAGATGGTTCTATTACCGAAATTCGACTTCGAAACTGCGTTGAAAGCGATTGACAAGCAAAAACCTACACTGTTTCCAGGAGCACCGACGATCTATATCGGCTTATTGAACCATCCGGACTTGGCTAAATATGACTTATCGTCCATTAAAGCATGCATCAGTGGATCTGCTGCATTGCCTGTCGAAATGCAAGAAGAATTTGAGCGTGTGACAGGCGGAAAGCTTGTTGAAGGATATGGTTTAACGGAAACTTCACCTGTTGCCATTGCAAACTTTGTATGGGAAAAACGACGAGTGAAAGGGTCGATCGGTGTTCCTTGGCCAGATACTGACGCTCGAATTGTTGGGCCGGACTCATTAGAACCTTTACCGAACGGAGAAGTTGGGGAGATTGCAATCAGTGGGCCTCAAGTGATGAAAGGATATTGGAATAGACCAGATGATACACGTGAGACATTCCGTGAGGGTTGGCTATTAACAGGTGATCTGGGATATATGGACGATGAAGGTCATTTCTATGTCGTTGATCGTAAAAAAGATATGATCATTGCGAGTGGTTTCAATATTTATCCGCGTGAAATCGAAGAAGTACTTTACGAACATCCTGCAATACTTGAATGTGTCGTAGCCGGAGTGCCCGATCCATATCGGGGTGAAACTGTTAAAGCGTATATAGTTCTTAAAGAGGGTAAACAAGTAACAGAAGAAGAGTTGGATAAATATTGCCGAGAAAACCTCGCTTCATTTAAAGTTCCGAGAAAATATGATTTCCGAAAAGAGCTTCCAAAGACAGCCGTAGGAAAAATACTACGACGCACACTTGTCGAAGAAGAGAAGAAAAAGATGGAGCAGGAATTGCAAACGTCATAATGTTAAACTTGACGACAACCACATAAAAGTTTATTATGGAAATATGAATGAACAATCATTCATATTTCTTTTTTGGTGGTGAGAATAATGAAACGGGACAAACCTAAATATAAACAGATAGTAGATGCAGCCGTTATCGTCATTGCTGAAAACGGCTACCATCAAGCTCAAGTTTCAAAAATTGCTAAAGAAGCGGGAGTTGCAGATGGCACAATCTATCTTTATTTTAAAAATAAAGAAGACATCCTCATATCTGTTTTCAGAGAGAAGATGGGCATCTTTGCCGAGAACGTGAAAGAGATTATCGAGAAAGAGATCACAGCAACTGAAAAGCTATCTAAGCTCATTGATAATCACTTCTCGCTCCTTTACAATGACCGTCACCTCGCCATCGTTACCCAGTTGGAATTGCGCCAATCCAATAAAGAATTGCGTTCACAGATAAACGAAGTACTCAAAGAATATTTGATGTTGCTTGATTCGATTTTAAAAGAGGGGATTGAGCAAGGCGAATTCGATCGTGATATCGACATCAGACTCGCCCGCCAAATGGTATTTGGTACAATTGACGAAACAATCACTTCATGGGTAATGAATGATCAGAAGTATGATTTAATGAAATTGGCACCGGAAGTCCATCGACTAATTTTAAAAGGTATGATAGGTTGAATGAAATGGATGAATTTTTTGTCCGTTCTTCAATCTAGTTATACTGAACTTAATAGTTTGGAAAGGATGGGATGAAATGGAGTTCTTAACAATCGCCATTGACGAAGGTATTGCAACCGCTGTCATTAATAGACCGCCTGCCAATGCTTTATCGAGCGGCCTAATTAAAGAAGTTGGTCAATTGCTTGATAGTGTGGAAAACGATAATGATGTAAGAGTCATTGTTCTTCATGGAGATGGGAAATTCTTTTCCGCTGGAGCGGATATCAAGGAATTTACAACCGTATCATCCGGGGAAGCGTTTACAAAACTCTCTTCTTCAGGGCAAGATGTATTTGAGCGACTTGAAAACTTCAGTAAACCAGTCATTGCAGCCATCCATGGTGCTGCATTAGGAGGTGGCCTTGAACTTGCGATGGCATGTCATATCCGATTTGTCACTGAACGTGCAAAACTCGGATTGCCGGAATTGCAACTAGGTCTAATCCCTGGATTTGCAGGTACCCAGCGTTTACCGCGATATGTAGGCGTCGCAAAAGCTGCAGAAATGTTGCTCACAAGTGAGCCTATAACGGGTGTAGAAGCAGTACGTCTAGGACTGGCAAACCAATCATTTTCCGATGAAGAACTACTACCGAAGACAATGGAGATTGCAAAGAAAATTGCTAAGAAAAGTCCTGTCGCAATGAAGGCTGCTCTCCAAATGCTTCAATTTTCAAAAGACGATTCTTTCTACGCTGGCGTGAAGGCTGAAGCTGACTCCTTCGGTGAAGTATTCGTTTCTGAAGATGCAAAAGAGGGTATCCAAGCATTTATTGAAAAAAGAGAACCACAATTCAAAGGCAAGTAAATACGCTGAGGAGGTCTGAATTATGAATATTTATGCATTAGTAAAACGGACATTTGACACAGAAGAGAGAATTACTGTATCCAACGGAAAGATCGTTGAAGATGGAGCGGAATTCATCATCAACCCATATGACGAGTATGCGATAGAAGAAGCAATCCAAGTGCGCGATGCTAACGGTGGCGAAGTGACTGTCGTTACAATTGGCGGAGAAGAAGCGGAAAAGCAACTTCGTACAGCGCTAGCTATGGGTGCTGACAAAGCAGTCCTTATAAATACTGAAGATGATCTAGACGAAATGGACGAATTTTCAGCGGCAAAGATCATTGCTGAATACTTAAAAGATAAAGAAGCGGACCTCATTCTTGCAGGTAACGTTGCAATCGATGGCGGGTCTGGCCAAGTTGGACCACGTGTAGCTGAACTATTAGGCATTAACTACGTAACAACAATCACTAATCTTGAAATTGACGGAACGTCTGTCAAAATCATTCGAGACGTTGAAGGGGATTCTGAAACAATCGAGACATCCTTGCCGTTGCTAGTTACTGCACAACAAGGGTTGAATGAACCTCGTTATCCTTCTTTACCTGGCATTATGAAAGCGAAAAAGAAACCGCTTGAAGAGTTGGAATTGGATGATTTAGATCTTGAAGAAGACGATGTGGAAGCGAAAACTGAAACAATCGAAATCTACATGCCACCACAAAAAGCAGCAGGTCGAGTACTTGAAGGTGACATCCCTGCTCAAGTGAAAGAACTCGTCGATTTGTTGAACAAAGAAGCGAAAGTACTCTAATAGCAATCAATAATGTAATGGGAGGGACTCTATATGTCTAAAAAAGTATTAGTACTTGGTGAAGCTCGTGAAGGAGCATTACGTAACGTTTCTTTCGAAGCGATCGCGGCAGCAAAAACTGTATCCGGCGGTGGAGAAATCGTTGGCGTCCTTTTTGGAGATGCAGTGCAATCCTTAGGTGAAGAAATGATCAAACACGGTGCGGACCGCGTCATTACAGTAGAACATCCGCATTTGAAACACTATACATCCGACGGTTACGGGCAAGCTTTCATGGCTGCCTATGAGCAGGAAAAACCTGAAGCAATCGTCTTCGGACATACAGCTCTAGGGAAAGACCTGTCTCCTAAAATCGCTAGTAAACTGGCAACAGGTTTAGTGTCAGACGTTACTGCAATTGAAGGGGAAGGGGACGACGCAGTATTCATCCGTCCGATCTACTCCGGTAAAGCATTCGAAAAGGTGAAAAACAAAGAAGGACTTCTATTCATCTCAATCCGTCCAAACAACATAGCGCCACTCGATAAAGATGACAGCCGTACTGGTGATGTGTCATCCATTTCGGTGGACATCACAAACTTGCGCTCCGTCATCAAAGACGTTGTCCGCAAGTCCACAGACGGCGTCGACTTGTCCGAAGCGAAAGTCGTTGTTGCTGGTGGACGTGGCGTGAAGAGTTCGGATGGTTTTGCACCACTTGAAGAATTAGCAAAACTGCTTGGCGGCGCAGTCGGTGCTTCACGTGGAGCGTGTGACGCGGATTACTGCGATTATTCATTACAAATCGGACAAACGGGTAAAGTTGTAACTCCTGACTTATATATCGCAGCAGGAATCTCCGGCGCTATCCAGCACATGGCTGGTATGTCCAACTCAAAAGTAATCGTTGCAATTAACAAAGACCCAGAAGCTAACATTTTCAAAGTAGCGGACTACGGCATCGTTGGAGACCTGTTCGAAGTAATCCCGATGATGATCGAAGAAATTAAAAAAGTACAATCCAACTAATTTAGTCGTTTAAGGTTATTTTGTTGAGACTGTTGTCAAACTCTAGAGAATAGAGAGTTTGCCTGCAGTCTTTTTTCAATGAAATAAAATCTGGAAAGTTGATTTTCGCTGCGAGCGGACGCTTTCCGATTGAACAACGTAGTGTTCGATTTGCCGTGTTTCTGTGACTTTCAGAAATTAAGGCATGGGTGCTCGAAAAGCTAAAGCTTTGTCTCGCAAAAGCCGTTCTTCGTCACGGCTCTCGCTGATCCCTCTGGAGTCGCCGCTCTCCGCTACAATCAAATAAACTCTTTGTTGAATAGATAATTCCTGGCGCGGGTAAAGATAAAATTCTTACACGTTGTAATATTAATTAAGACAACATTCATTAGAGAATAGAATCTTAGATGATTGAAGTGCAGGGCGGCGACTCCTGGGGATGCGCGTGACAGGTAAGACCCCGCAGTGGAGCGCAGCGACCGAGGAGGCTTACCGCACGCCCCGGAAAGCGCCGCACGGAACGGAAATCATCGTGCCGATTAGCACACATAAGCAGATGTTTAGCCGGCATCAATCCTACCGTGTTATAATTTACTCATAGTTGGATCTACTAAAAGGAGGCAACACACAATGGCAATTATTCATGCGACTGACCAAGACTTCAAAGACCAAACAAAAGACGGACTCGTACTCGTAGACTTCTGGGCTACATGGTGCGGACCTTGTAAAATGATCGCTCCAGTACTAGAAGAACTAGACGGCGACCTCGCAGGAAAAGCGAAAATCGTTAAAGTGGATGTCGACGAAAACCAATCGACAGCTGGTGAATACGGCATCATGTCAATCCCTACACTCGTTCTTTTCAAAGACGGCGAGATCGTAGACAAAGTTGTCGGTTTCCAACCGAAAGAACAGCTTGCTGAATTGATCGAAAAACACGCGTGATTCATTACATGAAACCGGGAACCTTTAGAGGAACCCGGTTTTTTGGTAGGTGGAAAAAATGAAAGAACTCATCCAACATAAATTATCCTTGCTGCCTGATTTGCCTGGTTGCTATTTGATGAAAGATCGCCAAGGGACAATCATCTATGTCGGCAAAGCGAAAATCCTGAAAAATCGGGTTCGCAGTTATTTTACTGGATCACATGACGCTAAAACACAGCGTCTTGTCGGTGAAATTGAGGATTTCGAATATATTGTAACCGGTTCAGATATTGAAGCACTCATATTGGAACTGAACTTGATTAAACAATACGACCCAAAGTTCAATATCATGTTAAAGGATGACAAGACGTATCCGTATTTAAAATTAACGGCAGAACGGCACCCTAAACTGATTGTCACACGACAATTGAAAAAGGATAAAGGAAAATATTTTGGTCCTTATCCGAACGCGACTGCTGCCCATGAAACGAAAAAGTTACTCGACAGGCTCTATCCTTATAGGAAGTGCTATCAGCTTCCTGATCGTGTATGTCTTTATTATCATATGGGACAATGTCTTGCCCCTTGTGTGCATGAAGTGAAGACGGAAACGTATAAAGAGATGATTGACGATATTAGCCGTTTCCTAAATGGCGGATATAAGCATGTGAAAAAAGAATTGACCGAAAAGATGTCTGTTGCTGCTGAAAATCTGGAGTTTGAACGGGCGAAAGAATACCGTGAACAGATTGCTAATATTGAAGCGGTCATGGAAAAGCAGACGATGATGATGAATGACTTCACAGATCGGGATGTTTTCGGCTATGCTGTCGAAAAGGGTTGGATGTGTGTCCAAGTCTTTTTTGTCCGACAAGGGAAACTGATTGAAAGAGACGTTTCCATCTTTCCGTTATACCAGAGTGCTGAAGAAGAGATGTTGACATTCATCGGTCAGTTTTACGGAAAATCAGGACATTTATTGCCGAAAGAGATTTTGTTGCCTGAAGGTATTAATGAAGAAATTGTTCAGGAGCTTTTGAAAGTGAATGTCCTCGTGCCACAACGTGGGAAGAAAAAGGATCTTGTAAAGCTTTCGATGAAAAATGCAGTCATTTCCTTAAGCCAGAAATTCCAGCTGATTGAACGGCAAGAACAACGAACAATCGGTGCGTGCGAAGATTTGGGCGAGGCGATGAACATTTCTCCGCCATTGCGAATTGAAGCTTTTGACAACTCGCATACAGGTGGGGTAGATCCTGTATCGGCAATGGTTTCATTCATCGATGGCAAGCCGAATCGTAAAGATTACCGAAAATACAAAACAAAAACTGCTGCGGCTCATGATGATTACGGTGCTATGCGTGAAGTGATCAGAAGGCGTTATACGAGAGTGTTGAAAGATGATCTGCCCTTACCAGATTTAATAATTATTGACGGCGGTAAAGGTCAAATGGAAATTGCCCGTGAAGTAATTGAAGATGAACTCGGATTATCGATACCAATTGCAGGGTTGGCGAAAGATGATAAACACCAGACAGCCCAATTATTATATGGTAATCCAGTTGAAACGGTACCATTAAAACGTACGAGTGAAGCGTTTTATTTGTTGCAACGGATTCAAGACGAAGTACACAGATTTGTTATTACGTTCCATAGGCAACGCAGAGATACGAATTCATTAACTTCTGCGCTTGATGGGTTACCGGGTATAGGACCTAAACGTAAGAAGCAACTATTGAAACATTTCGGTTCGATGAAGAAAATTAAAGAAGCGTCGACGGATCAATTGATTGAAGCGGGTATGCCTACAAAAGTAGCTGAATCGATTATGGGTTATTTCCAAGAGGAAATTGAACCTGAAGAGATTGAAGATGGGAAATGAAAAGGACTCCAACGGGGAACGTTGAAGTCCTTTAGATTCGTATTATTGCATTTTTGTTTTCGGATCCCATTTTACAATAAAGCGGATTTGATCGTCTTTTAGTAGTTTTTCACCGTAGCATTCAGTGAGAAAACCATTTAATTTCTGGAATTGTTGGGCGATAAAGCCCGCTTCCAGTTGATATGATCTTTTTTCAAGCAACGTGCGATCGGATTGCCGAAGTGTTAGCCACGATTCATCTTTTGGAGCGCGCGCATCTTCATATGTAAGAGGACCCCAGCCAGCTTCTTCAAAGAAAGTGGGGATTTCATCTATTGAAAATACAGGGAACTTTCGTGCGACGCTCTTTCCTGCCCAGTACAGGATGTCATCTTCATGTTTACCGAGAATGGAAGGTAATACATGGTCTTTTAAAATCTCGTATCCTAGTTGTGTAGGTTTAGTCTCTATTTCTATAGTCAACAATTATGCAGTCCTTTCGAAGGAAGAATCAGATTGTTTAGGGTACTTTTGTGGCGGACAAGAAATGTTCACATCTCCTTGACCTCCTTAAAAGTGAGGAGTACAATGAACATGTTAAACTTATTGTACCACGAAGGGGCATACCGTCAATGTCCTCATATGTAGTTCATATGATGTACTTTAACGGGTATATCCCACTTAATAAGGGAGGGTAAAAGACTTGTCGAGAGAATCAGATTTTTACTTGCGCCGACTGCACTCATTGCTCGGAGTCATTCCGGTTGGGTTATTTGTAGCTCAACACTTGGTTATTAACCATTTTGCAACTCGCGGTGAAGAAGCATTCAATAACGCATCCAACTTCATGGGGAACTTGCCATTCGTGCTGTTCTTGGAATGGTTCATCATCTATATTCCATTAATGTTCCATGCGTTTTATGGTGTCTACATAGCTTTCACTGCGAAAAACAACGTTCAACGTTATGGCACATTCCGTAACTGGATGTTCATGTTGCAACGTATTACAGGTGTACTCCTTGTGATCTTTATCGCTTGGCACATCTGGGAAACTAGAATTCAAAAAGCATTAGGCACTGAAGTGAACTACGACATGATGGCTGGTATATTATCAAGTCCATTCATGCTTGTATTCTACATCGTTGGTGTTCTTGCTGCGACATTCCACTTAGCAAACGGCCTTTGGTCATTCGCTGTAACATGGGGCATCGCACAATCACCACGTTCACAAAAAATCGTGTCATACATTACTATTGGGGTTTTCTTAGTGCTTTCCGTCATTGGAATTCAAGCACTGCTTGCGTTTGTCTAAAACAAGCTACGTAAGTTTGTAATAGAACATGTAAAATTTGAGGAGTGAAATATAATGGCAAAAGGCAGATTGATCGTCGTAGGCGGCGGGCTTGCCGGCTTGATGGCAACCATCAAAGCTGCGGAAGATGGAGTCGCAGTTGACTTATTCTCGCTCGTTCCGGTTAAACGCTCCCACTCCGTTTGTGCCCAAGGTGGCATTAACGGTGCAGTAAATACGAAAGGTGAAGGTGATTCACCTGCCATCCACCTTGATGATACTGTATATGGTGGAGACTTCCTTGCTAACCAGCCACCTGTTAAAGGTATGACAGACGCTGCGCCGGGAATCATCAGTTTATTGGACCGTATGGGTGTAACATTCAACCGTACTCCTGAAGGTCTTCTTGACTTCCGCCGTTTTGGTGGTACGTTACATCACCGTACTGCATATGCTGGTGCGACAACTGGTCAACAGCTTCTATATGCTTTGGACGAGCAAGTTCGACGTCACGAAGTGGCTGGTCTTGTTCAGAAATACGAACACTGGGAATTCCTTGGTATCATTATGGATGATGAAGGAGTTTGCCGTGGTATTAAAGCGCAAAACATGAAATCGATGGAAATTAAAGCATTCCCTGGTGACGCAGTCATTATGGCTACAGGCGGCCCTGGAATCATCTTTGGTAAGTCGACGAACTCTGTTATCAATACAGGTTCAGCGGCATCTATCGTCTATCAGCAAGGTGCTAAATATGCAAACGGAGAGTTCATCCAAATCCACCCAACAGCAATTCCTGGGGACGATAAACTTCGTCTCATGAGTGAATCTGCGCGTGGTGAAGGCGGACGTATCTGGACATATAAAGATGGTAAGCCGTGGTACTTCCTTGAAGAGAAGTATCCTGCATACGGTAACCTAGTGCCTCGTGACGTTGCAACGCGTGAGATTTTTGATGTCTGTGTGAATCAGAAATTGGGCATCAACGGCGAGAACATGGTGTATTTGGATCTATCACACAAAGATCCGCATGAGCTTGACATCAAGCTTGGCGGTATCATTGAAATCTACGAGAAATTCACAGGGGATGATCCACGTAAATTGCCGATGAAAATCTTCCCGGCTGTCCATTATTCAATGGGCGGACTTTGGGTTGACTATAATCAGCATACAAGTATTCCTGGATTATTTGCTGCAGGTGAATGTGATTACTCCCAGCACGGTGCGAACCGTCTTGGTGCGAACTCACTTCTATCGGCAATCTACGGTGGTATGCTTGCTGGACCGGAAGCGGTCAAGTATATGCGCGGCGTAAAACGTACTGCTGATGAACTTCCATCATCTCTATTCGATGCAGCCATTAAAGATGAACAAGCGAAATGGGATGCAACATTGAAGATGGACGGAACAGAAAATGCGTACATGCTTCATAGAGAACTTGGAGAAATCATGACAGAGAACGTTACAGTTGTCCGTTACAACGATAGACTTCAAGCGACTGACGACAAAATCGTCGAACTTCTTGAGCGTTATGAAAATATTAATATCACTGATACACAACAATGGTCGAATCAGGGCGCAACTTTCACACGCCAATTGAAGAATATGCTGTATTTAGCACGAGTAATCACATTAGGAGCTCTTAACCGTAATGAAAGCCGTGGTGCGCATTACAAGCCGGACTTCCCGGAACGTGATGACGAAAACTTCTTGAAAACGACGATTGCAGAATTCGATGGGAAATCTGCACCGATCCTTTCTTATGAAGAAGTGGATGTATCTTTGGTTCCGCCACGTAAACGTGACTATTCTGCGAAAGGAGATTGACACAAATGACTCAGCAAACAGCTGTTCAGGAACAGCAAGTTGCAAGTAAAACCGTGAAATTTGAGATTCAACGACAAGATACACCTGAATCTGCACCTTATTTCGAGAAATTTGAAATACCTTACCGTCCGAATATGAACGTCATTTCCGCATTGATGGAAATCCGTCGTAATCCGGTGAACGCTGAAGGTAAGAAAACAACACCAGTCAACTGGGACATGAACTGTCTGGAAGAAGTTTGTGGAGCATGTTCAATGGTCATTAACGGGCGTCCACGCCAATCTTGTACTGCACTAGTTGACCAGTTGACACAGCCGATCAAACTTGAGCCGATGAGAACTTTCCCGGTTGTACGTGACCTAGTTGTCGACCGCGAATTCATGTTCGATTCCTTGAAGCGTATTAAAGCTTGGATTCCGATTGACGGTACGTATGACTTAGGTGAAGGACCTCGTATGCCTGAGCGTAAACGTCAATGGACGTACGAGTTATCTAAATGTATGACTTGCGGTGTCTGCCTTGAAGCTTGTCCGAACGTGAATGACAAAACAAACTTCATCGGTCCTGCATTGTTGTCGCAAGTCCGTCTGTTCAATGCACATCCAACGGGTTCCATGAACAAAGACGAGCGTCTAGCAACAATTATGTCTGACGGCGGTCTAGGTGAATGTGGTAACTCGCAAAACTGTGTTGTTGCTTGTCCAAAAGGAATTCCTTTGACAACTTCTATCGCAGCACTTAATCGTGATACTACAGTTCAAATGTTCAAAAACTTCTTCGGAAGTGACCATATGGTTGACTGATTTCATTATCAGTGAAAGCCCTGCTCACAAGTTAAATTGTGTAGCGGGGCTTTTTGATATGATTTTTGAGATGAACATTTAGCAAATCTTTGCTATAATAAAAGAATGAATGTTCATTCATTTTGAAAAGGGGTGTGTAAAATGAGAATTTCGTATATTGAAGACATGGAACAATGGATGGAAGACTTTACTTTTTCAGTACCGGTATCAGTTCGTTTTTCTGAAACGGATATGTATGGGCATTTGAACAATACTGTTACATTTACGTATTTTGAATATGCACGTATCGAATATTTGAAAACCGCTGGTCATATGATCGACTGGTTAGATCCGAAAGGTACTACAATACCAGTCGTTGCAGATTTACAATGCGATTATATGAAACAAGTGTTTTTTGATGAAAAACTGTCCGTTTATGTGAAAGCTGCCAAAATCGGCAATAGCTCAGTAGACCTACATTACATGGCGAAAAATGCAAAAGGTGAGGTTGTTTTTACAGGAAGAGGGTCCATTGTTCAAATTGACCGTAAGACTGGAAAAGCGGTTCCTTGGAAAGAAGAAGAAAAAACAGGATTTTCTTTTTAAAACAGTGTTCGAGCCGGCACAGCCTATCTCTTTTTCACATATTGTAAAGTGAACGTGGATAGGAGGGGGCGCGTCTTGACTGGAGAAATGAAAAACCGTTCTTTACTAACGGCAAGAGAGCGGGAAATATTCGATCTTTTAGTGAATGACCATACGACGAAGGAAATCGCAGGGCGGCTCGGCATTAGCGAAAAAACCGTCCGGAATCATATTTCGAATACAATTCAGAAATTAGGAGTTTCCGGAAGGGCACAAGCGATTGTCGAATTGTTGCGATTAGGCGAACTGGACCTGAATTAGGGTATAATACCTAGAAAATGAATGGTCAATCCGTTGCCGGCACATATCATCAGGAAGAAAAACTTGCCGAAAACGATATATACATGTAAATTACTTAAAAAAGTTGCGTTATGTCATGAAAAAGGTGACAATAAGTAGACAGTATTCGTTTTCAGGGAGCTGGTATATGTGACGGAATACAATGGAATTAGTCTGGACGGTGTCGAAAACATCGCACGGATGGAAAAAGAACTTAGATATATATCTGGGATCATCAAACAGCAAGGTCGTAAACTGTTAGGTAATTATTCAATAACACCTCCGCAATTCGTTGCGTTACAATGGTTATTTGAACATGGCGATATGACAATTGGCGATTTATCCAATAAAATGTATTTAGCGTTCAGTACGACGACGGATCTTGTCGATCGCATGGAAAACAATCAGCTCGTCAAGCGTGTCCGTGATGAACACGATCGACGTGTTGTCCGTATCCATCTGCTTGAAGAGGGTGGAAGAATTATTGAAGAAGTTATCGATAAACGTCGTAAATATTTGAATTCTGTTCTCGTCGATTTTACTGAGGATGAAATTACGGAGTTCTCGAATTTATTGACAAAATTGCATGAAGAGATGATTAAAGAGTGAGCGTCGCGAACGATTCACCAATTGGTGTAATCGATTCCGGTGTTGGTGGGTTAACAGTCGTAAAGGAAATGCTTGCGCTTTTGCCTACTGAAAAGATTATCTATATTGGAGACGATGCGCGATGTCCGTATGGCCCTCGCTCCGTCGAAGAAGTGAGAAGCTTTACAATGGAGATGGCTCACGCCTTATGTGCGATGGATATAAAGATGTTAGTCGTCGCGTGCAATACTGCAACGGCTGTTGCGCTAGATGACTTGCGCGGACTATTTCCGTTTCCTGTTATCGGTGTCATTGCACCTGGTGCAAGGGCGGCGTTACGTGTATCGACGACAGGGAAGATTGTCGTTTTAGGAACGATAGGCACTGTCAAAAGTGGTGCGTATGAGTATGCGATTTCTGCATTATCACCTAACGCCCGTACAATCTCTCTGGCATGTCCTCTTTTTGTCCCGCTTGTTGAAAGTGGACAGTATAAAAATGTCGATATTCGACCAATCATCAAATCGTCTTTAGAACCTATAGCACATATGGAGTTTGACACCGCCATTCTCGGCTGTACGCACTATCCATTATTGCATGATGCTATCCAACAGGAATTACCTGTTGGTATAAATATCGTTTCATCCGCCAATGAAACCGTACTGGACGTACAACGAACTTTAGAAGAACTGGCGCTGTTTACTCCTTTCAAAAAGAGAGAAGCACCGCTGTTCTATACGACAGGTGAGTTGGACGTATTCGCTTCGATTGCACAAGATTGGCTAGAAATCGATCAACCAGACGTCAGACATATCGTTTTAGGAAACCCGGATCCTTTCTAAGGTATCCGGGTTTTTGCTATGATGAAATTGTCTATGATAAGATGGAGCAACATTGAAAAAGTGGAGGTATTTAATATGAGACATGATGGTAGAACTGAAAATACAGGAAGACCAGTCACAATTGAAACAGATTATTTGATTCACCCGGAAGGTTCCGTACTTATTTCTGTTGGAAACACGAAAGTAATCTGTACAGCATCGATAGAAGAACGTGTCCCACCATTTTTACGCGGAAGTGGACAAGGGTGGGTCACAGCTGAATACTCTATGCTACCGCGTGCGACTGGCCAACGTACACAACGTGAGTCGTCTAAAGGTAAAGTCGGTGGTAGAACAATGGAAATTCAACGTCTAATTGGACGCGCTCTGCGTGCTGTTATAGACCTTGGAGCACTTGGTGAGCGGACGGTATGGATTGACTGCGACGTCATCCAGGCGGACGGCGGAACGCGCACAGCGTCCATTACAGGAGCATTCGTCGCAATGTGTATCGCTGTTGCCAAAGTGACGGAAGAAAAGGGACTGAAAAAATTTCCGATTAAAGATTATTTGGCAGCGATTAGTGTTGGTAAGACAGAAGAAGGCATTTTGATTTTGGATCTTGATTATCCAGAAGACTCCAGTGCGGCAGTAGACATGAACGTCGTCATGACGGGGGCAGGAGAATTTGTCGAATTACAAGGTACTGGAGAAGAAGCGACATTCACTAGACAGGAAATGAATGACCTGGTTGAATTAGCTGAAGTTGGAATTCATCGTTTGATTGACATCCAAAAAGATGTATTAGGACCAATCACTTCACAAATTGATGTACAGGAAGGCGATCTATTATGAAGCAACTATTAATCGCAACGAATAATAAAGGAAAAGCGAAAGATTTTGAAGCGCTATTCAATCCTCTGGGCGTCAGTGTAATGACATTGAACGACTTGGAAGAAACGATCGATGTAGAAGAGACAGGTACTACATTTGAAGAAAACGCCATACTGAAGGCGGAAGAAGTAGCGAAGCTTCTAGGCGTAATGGTCATCGCAGATGATAGTGGACTTGAAGTCGATGCGTTGGATGGCGCTCCTGGCGTCTATTCCGCTCGTTATGCGGGCTTGGAGAAGAATGATGAAGCCAATATAGACAAAGTGCTCAATGGGCTTACAGACGTTTCTGAAGAGAATCGTACTGCGCGTTTTCGATGTGTACTTGCTGTTGCAGGTCCTGATATGGAAACAGTAACGTTCTCTGGAAGCTGTGAAGGTTCGATCCTTCATGAAAGAAAAGGAACGAATGGGTTCGGATATGACCCTATTTTCTACACACCCGCAAAAGGCTGCGCGATGGCAGAACTATCCGCGGATGAAAAAGGGGAAATCTCTCATCGGGGGGCAGCTTTAGCGCAACTGAAAGAGCATCTTCCACAACTGATGGAATCATTTGGTGAGCCGAAATGAAAATCATTGTCATGAGTGACTCGCATCGTAATAAGGAAACGGTGAAAACCGTTTCTGCGTTACATGCGGATGCAATTTTCCATTGTGGCGATAGTGAACTAACTGTCGATGATCCACTTTTAAAGGGTATGCATATCGTAAGAGGGAATTGTGATATGGATCAGCGATTTCCGCGCTCGCTCGTCGTAGAAGTCGGTAATAAGCGCGTCCTCGTTGTCCACGGCCACGAACACGATTGCAAAAGGACATTAATGCCGTTATATTATGCAGCCCAAGAACAGCAAGCAGACATCGTCCTGTTCGGCCATTCGCATCTATACGGAGCGGAAATGAAAGACGGCATCCTATTCCTCAATCCGGGCAGCACATTATTGCCACGCGGAGGGAACGAAGCAACATTTGCAGAAATAGAATGGGATGAAACGATCCGAATTACATTCAAAAATCTTGCGTTTGAAACGATCGACGAAATTGAACTAAAAAACTTTCAAAAATAGTGTTGACTTATTTCCGTCCCGTGCCTATAATAAGATTTGTCGTTTGCGATAACTAAATTGCAAATCGAACATGTCTCAGTAGCTCAGCTGGATAGAGCAATGCCCTTCTAAGGCATCGGTCGGGGGTTCGAATCCCTCCTGGGACGTAATTAAATCAGTCACAAACCATTGATACGATTGGACTTGTGAGAAACTAAGGATTCGGTCAGGGCTTCGGTCACTGGTGCAGAATCCCTTTTTTGTACCCTAACAATTTACGTATAATAAGACACGAAATTATCTTCCAATTCAACTGAATGGAGGATTTTTTATTATGAAGAAAAAGATGGGATTATTTGATGTGGACTTCACATTTACAAGCAAAGATTTAACGAGCCATTGGATCTGTTGTCAACACACTCTATTAACCTTTCTTATCAGCATGGATTTAGTGCAGTGATAAACTACAAGAACACCATAAAGATATAAAAAATGATTCTTAAGTTTATGATACAATGGACTTAGTGAAACTAATAAGCAAACCATTTCCAATAACACTTCATTACAAGAGATGTATTTTATTGAAAGAAAATAAAATTCATCGATTAGTGAAATTAACAACTTTGGATTGGAATCATACTTACTAAAGGAGATAAAAGTAAATGAAGAATTCGTTAAAATATGTTGGTATAGTAATTATTGGCGCTATAGCTGTCTTTTTAGGGAATTTACTTTTTACTGAATACCAATCTTACAAGCACGAAAAGGAAATAGAAAAAGTAGTAGCAGAACGGCTGAAGATAGAGAGTGCAGAAGCGATGGAACTTGCTATTAGAAGCGTGGAGTTTGGTAAGCCAAGAATAAAAGAAAACGAAGATAAATATAAGCTAACAATTTCTAATAGTGGGGACAAATATATTGGAGGCTATTTCTACCTGTATTTATATGATGACAATAACAATGAAATTTTAAGAGAATTAATGAGTATTCCCTCGTTTGGACTGACTCCTTATGGAGACTATGTTTTTGAAGGATATATTGATAAAGAGTATATAAACAAAGTTCGAGATTACAAGATTAAAGGTGCAAATTTATATGCGAGCCAATAATGGTATATAGACCTTTCGACACTAATCGCTAAAATTGTCGGAACCTGTGCAAGGAAAATTCAAGATAATTCAACTAACTTGAATACAATATGCTCTATCCAAATGGAGTACGGCATGTCCCGCTAAAAAAATTATGCAATTGTATTGGGTTTACTGAATAGGTGCCTGTTTTAATCATCGGTTGAGATTGATTTTACGAAGCGACGTCTGAATAAGCTACGCAAATGAAAAATCCAACCTGCAAATAGGTTGGGTTTTTTCCGTCTGCCTAAAAAAATTGGACGAAATTTATTTTTATCATGTGTACACTTTCTGCAAATCCCCTTCTATATAGAGTATTACAAGGCTGTTCATTACAAAAAAAGAAAGCAGGGAATTGGTAAGGATACAGGTTGGATGAAATTACATCGGGCGTTACGTAGCAAACCAGTGTGGACGGACTCGACACCAGAACAGAAAGTGGTGCTCATTACGTTATTGCTGCTGGCGAACTTCGAAGAGAAGGAATGGGAGTGGGAAGGAAAGATGTATATCTCAAAACCAAGACAATTCATCACGTCTCTCGCGTCACTCGAAATATTATGCGGCAAAAAAGTCAGTGTGCAAAATATCCGGACGGCCATCAAACGGTTCGAAAAGTTCGGTTACCTAACAAATAAGTCAACAAGGCAAAACCGTCTCATAACCATTGTCAAATGGGACTTCTACTAGCAAAACGGCAACTCCCTAACAAAGCAGCTGCACTTTCATCAACATACGCTTAACAATCAAGTAACAACTACTAAGAACTATAAGAACGTAAAGAATAAAAGAACACATCTTCCGCTAGCGCTAGATCCCTTTACCAAATTTTTTTTTTGGGGAAGCGTTATCTCGCTCAAAAAGCTGTACACGGTACGATGCTGAAGGAGAATTACCTCATTTCAGAAACGGGATGACGATGCAGCACTTCTCAGATTCTGTACACAAAATGATCTTTCAGGCGATGCTAGTGAAGGGTTCTAATTAAAATCTGAATTGTTTTAGAATATGGTACTCGAAATTATAACTATACGCTCTAAACTCCTATGTACAGCACTCTAATGAGAGTTGGCATAATGGGGGAGGCAATTAATAAATATCGGGCACGGTTGGATACAGACTCTATAATGAGATAAGACTAGTGAAATCATTTGTTAATCTTTAATTAATGAAAAACCAAACCCGTATATTAAACGGTTAAAATGTTTGTTTGAGGAGTTAAGAGTAGAGGTTGTACGATTTATATATTAGGTTGGACAGTTTCAAGAAAAGGTAGGTGAGTTGTTTTTGGGGAACAACGGATGACCCTTTGTTCCCGATTGTAATCTTATTTAGATTTAAAGATTTTTTCAATGAAATATCACTAGTGTCGCAATAAAATATTGATGCAGAGTAATAGATTCTGAATACTCTTTAATTACTCTTTTCCATAAAAAAATCCTTTACAATGGGTTGGAGGCAGTAATCCATCCAAATCCAAAATAAAGGACAATCTCATGGATAAGATTACACGAAAAACAGCATTTGAGCAATGGGCAGAACCCATTTCCAATGAATTATTCGCGGAACAGGTTCAGCTTCATTGTCTCGATCACTATACAAAGAAGCTGCATATGGCTTCGTTTATGAACTTACTCTTGTACGCGCAGCTTCATGAAACGGAAAGTTTACGCGCCGTCAGTGATAGTGTATTTTCCGAAGAACTTCAGGAAGCCACGAACTTGGATTCCATCAGCTTCTCACAGCTGGGCAGGCGTCTTCGACAAGTGCCGACCGAATTCTTTCAAGCCATTTTTCTCGATCTGGTGTCTCAGATCCATGAAGCGACGGATTTTAAAACGCGACGCAAACAGACGACTCCGCTGAAAATCATTGATTCTAGCACATTGCCCTTAAATTTGAATAATCACCGCTGGGCAGAATTCCGAAAAACGAAGTCTGGCATTAAGCTTCATCTGCGGCTTGTGTTCTTGGAAAATGGTTGTTCTTATCCTGACCAGGCAGTTTTGACAAACGCCAAGGAGCACGATCGTGGGCAGCTAGAAATACTGGTCGATGACAAGGAATGCTTGTATGTGTTCGACCGCGGCTATTTAGATTACGAACGGTTCGACCGCATGACGGATGAGGGCTATTTCTTCGTCTCTCGTCTGCGGAAAAACGCAGTCGTACGGAAACTTGAACACTTCAACCTGCCGGAAGACACCGTCGTATTGTCGGATGAAATGGTCGTCATCGGCACCACACAAAACCGTTCGGAGAATGTATTTCAGCTTTTGAAAGTGCTTGATTCTAAAGGCAACCAACTGAATCTGGTCACGAACCGTTTCGATTTATCTGCAGATGAAATCGCAGAACTGTACAAGTCTCGCTGGGCCATTGAACTGTTTTTCAAATGGATGAAACAACATTTGAACATCAAGAAATTCTACGCACAGAGTCAGCAAGGCGTGAACAATCAGGTGTATCTGGCGATGATCGTCTACTGCTTGAATGTGTTGGCACAGTTACGGACAAAAAGTAAGCGAACCTACTTGCAGATCAGCCGCTTTCTAAAGGCTTCTTTATGGAAGTCTGCACATGTTTGGATTCGAAAGATTGAAGATAAAAATGCGCCGTAACGATAGCAACCCCTTTCTGTCACAGTAGCAATAGGTATAGTAAAAAAATGGATGTTGACTGTCTCTGTTCAGCTGTCTTCGTTTTTTTCCTTGCGGACAGAAAAATGTAAACTGAATGTTTCGAATTTATTTATGCGACGATAGTGATGAAATATAAATAAATAATGGTATAATGTAGAAAAAGAGGTGAGGGAATGGATTTAGAAAAGGCAATAAAACATGCTTTAGATGGTGACGCTATAATATTTACTGGTGCAGGATTTTCCTCTGGAATGAAAAATGTTTCAAATACGGACATCCCATTTGCGGGTACATTAAGTGAAGATTATTTATCTAAAGAATTAAACATAGTTAAACCTTCAAAAGATTTAGGTCTAATATCTAACTTGTATATTGATAAGCTAGGAAAAGAAAGTTTAATAGACAAATTAGAACAACTATATATTTGTAAAAATGTATCTGGAGAAGCTAGTCAAGCGATGATTGCTAAAGTACCATGGCAAAGGGTTTATACAACTAATTATGATGATGTATTCGAGAAAGCTTCTTCTATGAAAGGGAGAAAGAGAATACCTATAACTTTAAGTAAAACAGCTAAAGAATATTCGGGTAAAGATGTGATATTGCATATTAATGGATTTATTAATGAATTAACTCCCAAAACCTTAATGAGTGAGTTTAAACTATCTAAAACTAGCTATTTAGTTGAAAGTTTTAAAGATTGCAAGACAGGTTGGTTTGATATATTTAAATCTGATTTGGATGCCGCATCAACAGTTATATTTGTAGGTGTATCTTTTGAATATGATATTGATTTACAAGAAGTAATATATAATAGTGAGAATTTTAAAGATAAGATAATTTTTATTGATAATGTTTTACCTTCAGACCATGATTTTAATGATATTACGTTTAATTATTACAAAGAAAAATTTGGAGAGGTATATAATATTGGTATAGATGCTTTTGCTGAAGAAATAGCAAAAATATCATTAACACATACCAGAAAAAATAAATCTGTAAATTTTTCTTGTTTTAAAGAAGTAAAAGAAGGAAATTATATAGAATTGAATTCTAATGATATTCGCGACTTATTAAAAATGGGTTTTATTAATGAAAAAATAGCCTATTTTAATCGAAATAATAATAGTTATTTAATTAATAGAAAAGAAGCAGATAATATCTTAGAAGAATTAAAAAATAAAACTAAATGTATATGTGTAATTTCAGGTATGTCCAGTGGGAAAACCTCTTTGATAACATCTTTAAGTAATAAACTCACTGAAATTGGTAATGTTTATTTGTATAAATCTACAAATAGAAATTTACATAAAGAAATAAAAGAAATTGGATTAAAAAAAGGTCCTGTCTATATCATTTTAGAAAATTATAATCAATATCTTGACATTTTATCAAAATTGAAAAGCATTTTACTATCTGATAATGTTCATTTAATTGTTACAGCTAGATCGTTTATACATGATACAAGAAGAGATAGTTTGATTAGAATTGCTGGTTTATCGGAGCATGATGTCAAGGAGTTTTATGTTGATTTCATAAATAAGGATGATATAGATAAAGTGATAAATCTGCTGGAGTCATCGGACTATTTCCTGGATTTTAGCAATTCTTCGATGAGAGATAAAAGGAATATCATCCAAAAAAAATGGAATTCACAATTTAGTGATATATTATTAGAATTAATAAAATCTCCAGTAATTGAAAAAGAGATAAGAGATATTTATCAGGATATATCAAAATCGAGATTGATGGAAGACTTGGTATTGATAGCTTGTATTTTTAAAGTGTTTGCTATTGATTTGTCATTGAATGATTTCCAAACACTTTTAAAATCTAAATCCTTACCGATTTCATTTTACAATGATGAATCATTAAATCAATTTATCAGACCCGCTAATAATGAAATTCATATGCAATCAACGGTTTTAGCGAAATATATAGTTAATAATTTTGGTCAAGAAAACTTATTAGACTTATTAAATATTATTAACGAAAATATAAACGATTTACCTGATCAATCTAAAATTAGAGCGGTGAGAGAAGCTATAGTTTCCTTTTCTAATTTAAATTTACTTATAAATAGAGATAAGGGAATCATAGATTTTAACGAGATTGTTGAATTTTATTACAATATAAGAAATGTATCTTTTTACAAGAAAAACGAGTTTTTCTGGTTACAATATGGAATAGCTTGCTTGGAAGCTCAAGATTTTGAGAGAGCGCATGCTAATTTAAACCAAGCGTATAAAATTGGGCGAGAAAAAAAATATACATTTGATACTTTCCAAATAGATACTCAATTCGCAAGGTATTTACTTGAAACGGATTTAGAAGATGAACAAGACAGTTATAAAAGATTTGAGAAAGCACATGAGTTATTAGTAAAAGTTATTATGAATGATAAATGTCAACCACATTTAGTCTTTAAAAGAGTTTCAAAATATAACGATTATTATGAGCGACATAAAGATAACATTTCAAATGATAATAAAAATAAAATGATAAAATCTATTGAATATTTTATTGAAATAACAGAAACATATATAAATGAAAATAAAATCGTTAAAGAACCAGTAAATATTACTAAAAGAAGAGTTAATGCTTTAAAAGAATTAAAAAATAAAATATTTTATCATGGTGCATTATTAAAAAGATAAAATAGGTTAAATAAGTTTTTAGGTGTTCATTAGATGTGAAAAAATGATTACATGTTGTATAGTATTAAACTATATATTTTTTTTTGAATAAGAAATCTGTGCCAATGAAGTCAAAGAAAAATAGGGAATTAAACTGAGCTGCCTCAGAAGTTCGACTTCTCGGCAGCTTTTCCCTCTTTACTAAGCAAAGCACATCTCCAAATCATCGTAGCTTCAGCTATTAAAGCAGATGCTCATGCATCATGAGCTGATAAACTTGTAAATAGTGAAGGGTACCAGGTTCTAATTCAATTCTGAATTGTTTTAGAACCTGGTATTTGAAATTATATGAAATCGTTGCTTGGTGGCACAGGTGCTGGTAATGGGGATAAAGAACTAAAGAAGGTGCCCCTTCGAGACCAGATTGCATTGGCAGAGAAAATTGTGTCT
The DNA here is from genome assembly GCF_014836615.1 of Sporosarcina quadrami. Lineage (GTDB taxonomy): Bacteria > Bacillota > Bacilli > Bacillales_A > Planococcaceae > Sporosarcina > Sporosarcina quadrami. Next base: position 34,914 of record NZ_JACSQN010000001.1, read on the forward strand.
GATAAGAAGATGAAAGTAATTGCTGAGTGGGCAGGCAGCTTCAAACAGATTGCCCGTAAAAAGCAGAAGTCCAAACATAATGAGGCTATGGAAAGAAGCGGAGTCACCCTAGGCAACGAAATTGAACGGTTATTGCCGATGGAACTAGGATTATACACGCATGCAACAACCAAGAACGACTTCCTACTTCGGTATATTGAAGGACAAACGATGCAATATGAGCAAAAAGGGCAAGAAGTATTAGGGAAAGGTCCAATTGTACTTTGTCTGGACCAGTCAGGCAGCATGAGCAAACTTGATACACAATAAAAAGGCTTTACGTTAGCCCTGATGTCGATTGCGAGAAGACAGAGAAGGGATTTTTGTTTGATCTTGTTTTCTACACGTACACAGATCTTTCAATATGAAAAAGGCAAAATTAAAGGGGCCGATATGGTTAGGTTCGCACAAACATTCTTAGGTGGCGGTACGAACTTTGCACTTCCCCTGGATAAGGCAATGAAAGTCATAAACGAAAGTCGTTTTAAACAAGCTGATGTCGTGTTTGTTACGGACGGTGAAGACAGGTTAAAGGATTCTATTTTAGAAGCTTTTAATCAGAAGAAAAAAAAGAAACAGTTTAATGTGCTATCCCTTGTAATTGGTAGTAGAACGGATACGGTGAAACAGTTTTCCGATTAGGTTGTCCAAGTTAAAGACTTTGATGATGAAGGTATTTTTTACTGCTTTTGAAATCTGAGTAGGCAAGGAGGAGTTATATATGACGTCATTTATTAGAAAATTGGTGTCATATGTGATATAATGAGCATATTATGAAAATAGATAAACATAACATTATCACGTTGTTAGATGAGAATAATCAAGATGTAGTAGGGGAGTTCCTTTCTCAATTATCCAAAGAATCTCAGTACACTGAGGAAGCAAAGCTTCACTTAATGTTTTTACATAGTGCGTTTAATTTGTTGAGTGTGCAACCTTTAGAAAATCTCATTAATACGATGACGGAAATTACGATTATACTCAATGGTCATTCGAGAACAAAAAGATACGAGTTGGTAAAACCTTTAAAAGTCATACCAATTTATGAACTTCGCTACGCGATGAATCAAAATGAGCATTTACGATTTTTATTTTTTCCATTCCAGTATAAAGGAGAATCCAATTATATCTTTGTGAAGTATTTCAAAAAAACATGGAACCCAACTGTTGATGAAACGAATGAAATGAGAGATCTAACCTATCAAATGTATAAAAGAGTACAACTTAATCCTGAATTTTATTTGGAAGGGACGGATTGAAATGAAACGGACAAAAGACCTTTTAGCTATGACTACCTCGATGTTAAAAGAAGGTCATTCCGACTTGAAGCGAAATTTAGATGGCCTATCACCGGTTTACGCAAAAATTATCTTCTCACGTCGGATTACACTTGGTTTCTCGCAAAGAGAACTTGCTGATTTAGCGAAAGTTGGACAAAAAACTATATCCCGGGCAGAAGGTGGTTTTGATAATTTATCAACAGAAACATACAATAAAATTTTTCATGCACTTAGCCTTAGCGTGAGAGATGTTGCAGAGGCCATGATTCAGCTTGGTATTGACGAGCAAGCCGTAACGATTTGATCAAGGACATATAAGTGAATTAAAACATGTCGCCTCAGAAGCTAATACCAACTTCTGGGGCGTTTTTTTGATTATTCTATTTGAAACCTCTAAAATAGAATGTACTAAGCAAGATGGTGGTAGCAATGGACAAGGATCATAAGCTTCAAACCAAGGGAAGGGGGGAATCACATAACAAGTACAGAATCTTTTTTAGCCCATCATTTTAAGGGAATAACTTTGGCTCCTGCATTGTTCTATGCCAGCGAAAATGGTATCCGATTTGAAATTGCAAATCCAGTCATACCTTATGGACATCCAGATGATTTGAAGCAGGCATTTCACCGGTCGATTGATTATTTGACGAAGTATTCGACACGGAGGATGAAATTCTGTTGGTTACAGAAGTGACTAGTCCACCCAATAACGGGTATCTACAACAGAAACCATTGAACGTATATCGGAAGTATGTGAAGCAGAAAGAGCTGTTATATACGCTTCAACATGGAATGATTCCGGATGCTTTTGACGAAGAGGAACATATGAGTATGCATCGGTTTTCACTACGTTGTCAAAAGCGAGATATTCGGTACCAAGCTTTGTTGCGTGCAATTTGCCACGAAGACTATATACATCCTTCGAGGATTTTGAAAAATGACCAACAAAGTGGTTACGAGATTTATTTTCTTAATCTAACAAAAGGACTTATTTATCATTTGTATGATGATTGTGGGTGTGACATCCTAGCTTCGGACAAGGAAAGTATACGGTTTTTGTATGAAGTGTATAATGAGTGGATTTTGGATTATGATCGAAAGAAAATCATAGGGTCTTTTGACTTTGGTTGAGTTAACTTGCTACTTAAAAGTTACGGGGTGGTGGCTTTAAGCCTAGCTAGTGTCAATATAGTTATTTCTTATTTTGATTAGATCCAGTAACCAAGTTGGGAATTAGAACAATTTAAGATTATCATCCTTAATATGGTAGAAATGGCAGGGGGAATAGATGTGCAAAAGGTGATTTATTTTGATGAGGGATCTGCTACAGATATTTTACAAATAGAATATGGAGGCGAGCTCATTTCAGTTGATGAAAAACACGGAACGATTCATTTTGGAGGTAAAATAGAAGCTTCAGCGGAAGTAGGAGCGGGTACTAATTTCTTTACGGCAATTAAGGCAGCTTTTAGTGTGAAATCAAGCGTAGATACCGCAAGCACTAGTGATTCACTCGTCACTAAAACTATTTCAAATACTATTCTAGCTGATTTCCATAAACTGAGTAGAAAATTAAAAGAAGAACAAAAACTACATATATTTGAGGATTTTCATATTCGTCCTATTAAAAATTCATTTGCATTTATAAAAATGATCACTCCATATATGAAAATCATCAAAGAAGATTCTCCTCTTATGGTAGAAATGCAAGACTTCGATATTCATAACTTCGATGAGATATTAGAAAACGCCAAAGGGTATTATGAACTATTGGCATATAAAGGAGATATTAAAGTCATTTTAAGGTTTAATATTAATACATTTAAGAATGCATATAGCTTGATGGATTTGCCTAAAATGAAGCTTCATTATTATGGGATAGAAGTAGGGGAAGCAAAAGAGATAGATCTAAGTGTTGAAAGTGAAATGGACGTTGATGGGCAAACTGCTCGTCTTTCAGCGAGTGAAGTATTGGGAAATGATGATGGCCCTGGTCAAGATAGCAGCTACTTAAAAGTATATGATGTAATTCTTGCTGGCGTGGAGGTGAAGAGTAATTGAAATTTAAAATAATTAATGGTCCTAAAAGAGAATTTGATAAAAGGATCCCTACTGAAAATGTTATAACACTTTCGAATTTAGTGAGATCACTAGACCCAAAAGATACTTTACTTCCAGATACTTATAAGGATTGTTACACATTAGCTATATATTCGGACGAGTATTCAGGTGTCGCAGACTTTTTCATTGAAGGTTTTTTAATCTATAGTTTATTATTCGCTAAAAAATTTGGGTATGAAGAGGTATTGCTACATAACCCACCAGCGAAAATCTTGCACCAACTTCAAGCTTCACAGACTGAACTAGAAATTTCCGTAGTCGACTATAAGTACCCTAAATTAAATTTGGGGCATTTAAGAGCTATAAAAAAGGATTTCGATAATATTATTTACGGACAATCTAATGTTAAAAATGAACTTTTAGCTTCGTTATATAGTGTGACAAACAAAGGTGTACACAAACCAACAGTAGTTATGCTATACGGCCCTACCAGTGTGGGGAAAACAGAGACTGCCAAATTTGTAAGTAAAGTCGTTAATTCAAAGAAAAAATTGTTTCGAAAACAGCTATCAATGTTTCATAATGAAAACTTTATGAATTATATCTTTGGTGATAAAAGTAATTCCTTTGCCAAAGATTTATTAGATAGAGAAAGCAATATCATTTTGTTAGATGAGTTTGATAAAGCTCACCCAATGTTTTATAGTGCATTTTATCAATTATTTGATGAGGGAGTGTATACGGATAAGTTCTATGAGTTGAATTTAGAAAACACAATTATTTTTTGTACTTCAAATTATCAAAGTGAAAAAGAGATAAAGGAAAATCTGGGTGCACCTATTTACTCGCGTTTTGATAATTTTATTAAATTTGAAGAGCTCTCTACTGATGCTAAAGAAGCAATTATAGATAGTGTTTATGAAGAGGAAATTGCTAAATTCAATAAAGATGATCAAAGAGAAATTGAAAAGCTTGAGCTAAAAATCAAACTCAAAAATAAAATTAAATCATTGAATAATGCGAGGGAAATTAGGAAGATTATGATACAAACGATGTCGTATCCTCTTATCAATAAACTCTAGATTTTAATGAAGATAGGAGCTAATGACGTAAAATTGAAAAGTGTATATTGATGGAATAAATTTACTGTGATACACACTTAAGCAATGGGGTGGTAGCTATGACAAAAATTATAACTTTTAAAACAAGGCGGCAGTTGGAAATAGAAAAGGCAGCGAAAGTTGTAAATGAGTGGGAAGCTCACTTGGAATGGGAAGAAGCGAATTGGCATCATGTAATTGAAAAGGAAATCGAAGAAGAGCAGAGCTTATCTTTAGAGGAGATTGAGTGGTTGAAAGAGTGGATAAAAAAGATAGTTAACAGGCACAGTGTTACTATCAATTTTACATATAATTGGATATTTAACTTATACTCATATTATATGCGTAAAATAGTAAGAACCTTGCTATATAAGGGGGAAAACGCTCTTACAAACATCCTCCTGGGACGTAATCGTATAGAAATAAAAAAGCACTACAAACGTTGTGTATATAACGTTTGTAGTGCTTTTCAATTTCAAGTGAATCAGTTATCAATTTATCTTCAATAGTATATTCCACATCCACCATCAATCCTCATTACTAGGAAAAGCAAACGTCGACACCGACTCACTATTCTCCTCAAACCACTTCTCAGAAACAGTTTTCGTCTTAGTAAAGAATCGGACATGATCAGGACCAAACATATGCCCCTCACCAAACCTGGAGCGTTTCCAGCCAGCGAAGTTATGATAACCGACAGGTATTGGAATGGGCACGTTGACGCCGACCATGCCAACGTCAATTTCCGTTGTAAACTTGCGGGCGGCGGCCCCGTTATTCGTGAAAATCGTGACACCATTGCCGAGCTCATGTGCGTTGACCAATTCGATTGCTTCCTCTAACGTGTCTACTCGGACGACGTTACGAGCAGGGCCGAATACTTCTTGCTCATAAACCTCCATACCAGGTTTGACATTGTCTAATAGTGTAGGTCCTAAATAGAAGCCATTAGAAATTTTAGCGACATCAGGGTTGCGACCATCGCATACGAGTGTCGCGCCTTCTTCTAGGCTGCGGTCGATGAAGCCGATGATTGCATCCTTTGATTGCTTTGTAATAACGGGTCCAAAGTCAACGTCTGGATCTGTGTAGGGTCCGACTTTTAGTTTCGAGATTTTATCAGCTAGAACTTTAACAAGGTTGTTCGCTGTTTCTTCTCCGACGGGAATGACTGTGGAAATGGCCATGCAACGCTGGGAAGCGGCACCATATGCAGCGCCTAGAAATGCGTTTGCGACTTGCTCCAGATCTGCATCCGGCATGACGATCATATTGTTTTTACCGCCACCTAGTGCCGTGACTCGCTTGCCGTATTTTGAGCCGGTTGCAAATATATAATCGGCAACAGGTGTGGATCCGACAAAGGAAATTGCTTCAACAGTAGGGTTTTCTAATAGTTCATTGACCGCATCCTTGTCGCCGTTAATGACTGTCCACACACCATCTGGCAAGCCCGCTTCTTTCCACAGTTCCGAGAAAAATAATGCGGAGCAAGGTACACGTTCGGACGGCTTTAAAATGACGGAGTTGCCGACTGCGACTGCCATACTTGTCATGGCAAGTGGCACCATCACTGGAAAGTTGAATGGGGAAATCGCTGCAACAACGCCGAGTGGCACTTTTGCGGAATACGCATTAATATTCCCACCCACATTGACAGAGTACTCACCTTTTAATAGATGAGGGGCATTAATCGCTAAATCGACGGATTCTAGACCTCGAGTAATTTCACCTTTGGCATCGTCGACTGTTTTGCCGCTTTCCAAACAAATGATGTCTATAAGTTCATCAATACGTGCAGTCATTAATTGCCTAAACTTCATGACGATTTCTGCGCGTTTGCCAACAGACAAGTCACGCCATGCTGGGAAGGCTGCTTTTGCAGTTTCAATAGCATTTTGTACTTCTTCTTTTGTTGCGATAGGAACACGTGCGATGACTGCTCCTGAACTTGGATTAAAAACATCCGAAAATTTCCCGCTCGAGCCTGCAACGATTTCACCTTTTATAAAGTGTCCTAGCTCTTTTACGTCTGTATTCGTTACCATTCAATTATCCCTCCTCGTATTACGCTTTAGGTAATAGTTCATATAAAGCGTGTGTCAGTTTCTCAACAATGAAGTCTTTTTCTGCTAACGAAATAATAAGTGGTGGAGCGAGTGTGAGCACATTGTTGCAACCTGCGACTGTAACACCGTTTTTGCCGATAATTAACCCTTGTTCTTTGCATAATGCAATCACTTTATTGACGGCAGTCACTTCAAGTGGCACTTTGCTTTGTTTATCGCTCACAAGTTCAATGCCGACGAGTAAGCCTTTTCCTCTAATGTTGCCGACATATGGATGGTCCTTTAAGCGCTCTTTGAGTTCCGCATGGATAATTGCGCCCATTTCTTCAGAACGATCAAATAAGTTCTCTTTTTCCATAATCTCAATGTTTTTGAGTGCAACTGCACATGCTGCTGGTGAACCGCCGAATGTATTAACGTGGCGGAAAAAGTCATACTCTTCGCTTCCTGTAAAGGCCTCATAAATCTCTCGACGCACAGCTGTAGCGGAGAGCGGCATATAAGCGCTTGTTAACCCTTTTGCCATTGTGACAATATCCGGCTGTATGCCATAGTTTTGGAAACCGAACGCTTTTCCTGTTCGTCCGAAGCCACAAATTACTTCATCCACAATGAGTAAGGCACCATGCTTTTCACAAATCTCTTTCACTCCGCGTAAATAGTCTTCATGTGGCATAATGACACCGCCACCTGTAATAATGGGCTCGAGTATAACGCCAGCAATCGTCTCGGACATTTCCCACGTCATGACATTGTCAATCGCCTGAACAGACGGGAGGGAAGTAGGGTCCGTAATATGATCTTCGTTTGCACGATATGCATCAGGTGGGGCAACATGCAGGAAGCCAGGTGCTAACGGTTCGTATTTATATTTGCGCTGTGCTTGCCCTGTTGCCGCTAATGCACCCATCGTACTGCCGTGGTAGGCACGATAACGGGCAATGAATTTCGTGCGAGTCGTATCTCCTTTTTGCTGGTGATACTGACGGGCGATTTTAAACGCAGCTTCGTTCGCCTCTGAACCGCTATTCGAATAAAAGACAACATAATCGTCACCTAATAATTCGCTGATCTTTTCACTAAGTTGAATGGCAGGAATGTGCCCGACAGAGAGAGGTGTATAGGCGTTTTCCAGTAATTGCTCATACGCGACTTTGGCGATTTCCTCTCTCCCGTAACCGACATTCACACACCATAAACCAGACATAGCATCTAAATAACGTTTCCCGTCAATATCTGTGATCCATGCCCCTTTGGACTTCTGAATAATTGACGTGGCGTTCGGGTTGTAGGGCTTCATCGAATGCCATACATATTGTTCATCTTTTACTTGCCAATTTTCACTCGTTACATTCGTCATCTACCATCATCACTCCTTATGTCATCCATCTATAATTATATTATTCTGTGTATAATGAAAAATAGCAATATACACAATGACAAATGGATTGAGTATCGCTCTTCACATAAGGTGAGTGAGAGAATGGTTATTTGTAAGTGAACAGCATTAACTCAAGTGCTAGTCGCTTTTCGGTTTGCATGAATTCCTTACCGAGTAATTGTTCAATTTTGTCCAACCGATGGTACAGTGTTTGTCTAACGATGAACAACTTGTCAGCGGTCTCTTTTTTTTGTCCATTGGCTTGTAAATATACTTTTAACGTTTCGACTAACTGACTGCTATGTTTGCGGTCGTAGTCTAAAACTGGTTGTATATACTCAGTCATCATGTCGATAATTGTGGGGTTCTTTTGTAACTGCAAAATGATGTGGTGAAGATGTAAATCTTCATAGAAGTACGATAGCTGTGGGGCTTTCCATCGAAGGTGTAAAGTGTCTTTGGCTGTTAGAAAGCTCGTATTGACAGCTTGAAAATGAGTGACATATTTGCCGACAGCGACTAAAACTTTGCCATCATTTTTGTGTTTTTGCTGATCTTGCTGCATTTGTTTGATAGCTTGTTCGATTCGTTGCTTATATGTTTCGTGCGTACTTACATCCGCAACAATAAAAATGAGTTGCTGGTGCTTTTCGATAATTAACGGATAAAATTCCAGCTTCTCTAATACATTGCGCGCAAAAAGTTTATAGTACGTTAAATCACTGTCAGTACTTCTGTGGAATTGATGGATCATAACCAACCAATTACTCGTCGAACTATTTGCATGATGATCTTCTAGGAAGTACGTCAATTCTTCCTCATTTGTCTGACCATTCAACCATTGCTCTAAAAACTCACGATCTTCCATCGCTTGCTTTTCCTCAATATACAAAACTCTCAACAAAAATTGTGAAAGTGCAATAACGGTACGGTCTAAAATTAGTGCATCATATTCATCAACGACCCGCTTCGGAGAAAACAAACAAACGTCGCCATAATACTGATTAAAAATGTTCACTTCACAACGAAGTACATGCTTTTCAACATACTCAGGACTTGCATCGTGTTGCAGTTTTGTAAACTTATCCTGATGAATATTAGGTATAAATACCGGCTTTTGACTGTTGAATGTAAAAATGACTTGTAAGCCAAGATGTTTGTAAAGATGCATTAAAATTTGCTCATAATTGTTGGCGGTTAATGTGTATTTATTAATTTGCTGTGCATAGTTTTCTAAGTTTTTTACTAAACCATATTGCTGATTAATGAGGATGCTGTGTATTTCTTGTGTGATTTCGACGAACGCTACCTCTTCTTCAAAGACAATGAGAGGGAACTGGTTATCTGTCGCCAGCTTTTGTATGCAATCAGGAATTTTTTGAATAGAAGTACCAAGTTCAATACAAAGACCGGCTGATTTTGAGTCGATTAATTGATGAATAAAGTAATGAAAGTCTTCTAGCCTATTTTTTAAATGAATACCTGTCGTTAGAATCAATTCATTACCTTTTAATAGTTTGGCAGCATCCATATTCTCAACAATATGCACCCATTTAATGACATTATCTTGCCCTTTTGCTCCCGCATGAAGCTTCGCGCTACTGAATAATTTTTTCGTGAGTACATCGGCTACAGTGAGTGAAAACTCATTCATACTGCTTCCTCCTACTACGCATCATTATTGATGAACCAACACATCTTCTATTAGAAAGGCCATATATAAATTGGTCTTTGTGAACAGGTTATTCATGTCCATATCTAATAGTTGTTCTATTTTTTTAATTTTATATAACACAGTGTTGCGATGAATGTATAATCTTTCACTAATTTTACTCGTACTGCCATTTTCTTCGAGAAAAATCCGTAAAAAAGCGACATAATCGGTATTATGCAAATCATCATAACGGTAAAGTTGTCCGAGGATATCTTGACTATAGGATTCGATAAGTGTCCGGTTTTGCACGCCCATAATAATCTTATACGCGCCTATTTCTTTGTATTTGTACAAGAATCGGTTATTGTGCAACTGGGCCAGCTGAATGACAGTTAGGGATTCTTTATAGCTTTTATGGATGTTTTCATAGTCTTCATAAAAACTTCCTTTACCAATGATGATATTTAGACTGCCGTTTTTCTGTATGATTTTATCGTAAATGTCTTCAACTGTTTTTGAGAAAGGGCTATTTACAGTTGTAATTTGTGATCGGCTAATTAAATAGATGAGATGATTTTTATGCTTCAATCTTAAAATTTGTTTATATCTATTTTGAAGTGCGAATTGAATGAGGACCTCGTACTGATCAATGCTACTTTGTGCATCTGTAGTGGTACAAGTAATGATGGCCAACTCTGTGCCTTGTGGAAATCCTAGTTGCGTTAAATTCAATCTCGTGGAATCGACATGTTTGTCGTAGTGAAACAGTAAGTTGTAAAGGACTTGGTCTTCTGTCGCTTGTTCTTGCTCGTAAGTCGCAATGAATTGAAATGTCGTTTTTAAGAGATCCGCTATACGGCGATCCCAATCCATTTGAAAAATAGGGAATTCATGCTCCTCGGCAAATGAGATAACGGATTGAGGAATAGCAGGAATATACGGCCCGGTATTCACAATAAACCCGGCAATTTTTCTAGTATAAGCTTGTTTAACAAGTTCTTCTAAACGTGTGTTTTGGTGCTGGAAATTAATGCCTGTCGTAACGACTAATTCATTAGCGCGACAAAACATCGTTAAATCACTAGATTCTACTATGTTAATACCTGTCACTTTTCGGTACATACCGCTTTTTCCGGCGACTAATGTCAACATCGGGAAAAGAGCGCTTTCAACAATTTTTCCTATCGTTCCCATAACATGCCCTCCTTGTATATGAACACCGTACCATAAACTTGTGCACTTGCACATAAGTTTTTAGTTTTATATCTATATCTTCTGAATAATATATATTTTATAATTCTCATAAACACACACTTCTTAATAACTATGGAAGAGAGGACTTGCATATGTTGAAAAGTAATCGAAGTCGATTACAGGAGTTAATTGAACGGTTTAGTCAATTTGGTGCAACAGCAAATGGAGGTGTAACTCGTTTATCACTTTCAGACGAGGATGTATTAGCGAGAGACTATTTTTGTGAAGTATGCAAAGAGCTAGGTATGACTATTCAGGTCGATGACATGGCCAATATTTATGCGACTCTACCAGGAAAAAAAGAGTGTCCCCCGATTGTTATAGGCTCTCATCTTGATTCAGTTGAAAAGGGAGGTAGGTTTGACGGAGTCTTAGGGATTTTAACTGCAATCGAGGCAATTCGAACGCTGCAAGAAAACGAAATTGAGCTTGAAATTCCATTAATGCTTGTTAATTTTACAAATGAAGAAGGTGCACGCTTCGATCCTGCGATGATGAGTTCTGGTGTTCTCGCTTCAAAATTTACAAAGGAAAAAATGCTACAATCTACAGATAAGAATGGCATTACTTTCCAAGAAGCATTACAGGCAAGTGGATATGAAGGGCAGCAAGCAAATCGATTAATGGAAGCGCTTGCATATATTGAACTTCATATCGAACAAGGACCTGTGTTAGAAGCTACTCAACGTGATATAGGAGTCGTTGAAGGTGTATTAGGCATGGTGTGCTATGAAATAACAGTGACTGGTGAGTCGAATCACGCCGGCACAACGCCGATGAAGATGCGAAAAGATCCTATGATAGTGGCATCTCGTATCATTTCTTCATTACACGAGCAATTAGGTGAAATTGACGATGAACTTGTTTTTACATTTGGTCGTATGAACGTTGCTCCTAATATTCATACCGTCATTCCGAACAAAGTGGTGTTCACAATCGATTCACGTCATCAAAATCCAACGATTATGCGTGAAGTGGAAAAGCTATTGACGGGCTTACCTTCTGAGGAAAACGGGTGTCATATTCGACCGGTTAAGCTATGGGGCAGGGATACTGTAGTTTTTGATGCAGCTATTTGTGATGAAGTGGAGAAATCATGCCAGAACTTAGGGTATACGTCTAATCGGATGTACAGCGGTGCTGGGCACGATGCGCAGTTTATCGCGGGTTTCATCCCATCAGCAATGATTTTTGTTCCGAGTATTAACGGGAAAAGTCATTGCGAAGAGGAAGAAACGACATATGAAGATTGTGCGAAAGGGTCTGACGTGTTAGTCGCATCGGTGTTGTCACTTCAAAAGAAGCTAAGTCTTGCAGAAAATGTGCACTGACAAATAAGCCTACTGTACGTAAAGCTTATATTCACTACTGGAAAGGTGAGGATCGTATGAAAAAACTAATTACTGGTGGACTAATAACGACAGCGACAGACATGTATGAGGCGGATATTTTAATTGAAAACGGTAAAATTGTACAAATCGGAAAAAACTTAGCAGCTGATGGAGCGGAAATTGTAGATGCAACTGGTCAATACGTCATGCCTGGAGGAATTGACCCGCATACGCATTTGGATATGCCGTTTAACAATACAGTGACAGACGACGATTGGGAATCAGGTACAATTGCGGCTGCTTTTGGTGGAACGACAACTATTTTAGATTTTTGTTTATCTGCAGGAGAAGAAAAGCTAACGACCGCAGTTGACAAGTGGCATGAAAAAGCAAAAGGCAAATCGGCAATCGATTATGGTTTTCATTTGATGATCAGCGATTTGACGCCTGAAACAGAAACCGAGTTGCCGCTATTGCTAGAACGGGAAGGAATTACATCTGTCAAAGTGTTCATGGCTTATGCAAAAGAATTTCAAGCGACGGATCGTACGCTGTTTAAAGCCTTTAAAATTGCAAAAGACATGAACGCAGTAGTTATGGTGCACTGCGAGAACGGCTCAGTCATCGATGAGTTAGTGGAAGAGGCGAAGCAAGCCGGTCAAACTGCGCCGATATACCATGCATTGACACGTCCAGCGGAATTAGAAGGCGAAGCGACGAAACGGGCCATTGAACTGGCACATATCGCAGGTGCCAAGCTGTATGTAGTGCATGTGACGTGCAAAGAAGCGCTCGATGAAATTATTTCAGCGCGTGAAAAAGGCTATGACGTTTACGGGGAAACGTGCCCACCTTACTTGACGCTTGATCAGTCAGCGTTAGCGCAACCGGGCTTTGAAGGAGCGAAATATGTTTGGTCGCCACCACTGCGTCCGAAATATCATCAAGAGCATTTATGGAATGCGTTAAAAGCAAAACAACTTCAAACGATTGGTTCTGACCAATGTTCATTTAGTTTTAACGGGAAAAAGCAATTAGGGTTACATGACTTCTCTAAGATTCCGAATGGAGGACCGTTTATCGAAGATCGTTTCAGCATTTTATACTCTGAAGGAGTTGCAAAAGGGCGAATTTCCATACATGACTTCGTCGATATGATTTCGACGAGTGCCGCTAAAATTTTTGGTTTATATCCACAAAAAGGAACGATTGCAGTTGGTTCAGATGCGGATATCGTTATTTTTGATCCGACAGTAAAACGTGAGATCTCAGCCGAAACCCACCACATGAATGTCGACTACAACGCCTATGAAGGCTGGGAAGTGACAGGTGAGCCGATTAGTGTGCTTGTGCGCGGCGAATACGTCATAAAAAACAAACAATTTGTTGGAGTAGTAGGCAGTGGCAAATACATTAAGCGAGCTTTAAAGGTGAAGCCGAAAACTGCAGAAACGATAAACGCTTAAGTAATCAATTGATGAGGGGGAATGTCTAATGAGTTCGCAACTCGAACGTAATTTCGTAGAAATGACAGCTAGGATGACGAAAAATGAAGCAATGGATGAAGCGAATCGCTGTTTGTATTGTTATGACGCACCTTGTATTACGGCGTGTCCAACAAGTATCCAAGTTCCGAATTTCATTAAGAAAATTGCTTCCAATAATATGAAAGGTTCCGCTATGACGATTATGGAAGCCAATCCGATAGGTGCGAGCTGTGCGCGCGTCTGCCCGACGGAAGTGTTGTGTGAAGGAGCATGTGTGTTAAATGCATCGACGAAACCTATTAAAATAGGGCAATTACAACGATATGCGACAGATTGGGCGATCGACTCGGGCGTTCAGCTATTCAAACAAGGTGAAGCAAATGGGCAAAAGGTGGCGATTGTTGGTTCGGGTCCAGCGGGTCTTTCAGCAGCGCGTGAACTGAGTCGCTTAGGCTATAGCGTTACGATTTTTGAAGCTGAAGCAAAAGCGGGTGGTTTGAACGCTTACGGCATTGTGTCGTTCAGATTACCGAATGATGTAGTGGAATGGGAAGTCGATCAAGTTGTAAAACTCGGAGTGGAGATTAAAACGAACACAAGAGTAGGTGTGGATATTTCTGCAGATGAAATTTTAGCGCAATATGACAGCGTTATTTTAGCGGTCGGTATGGGAGCAGTACCTAATCTTGGTATTATTGGGGAAGAATTAGATGGCGTTCATGATGCAATCAAGTTCGTAAAAGATACAAAAATGGGTGTGTTGACAGAAGAGTTAATTGGTAAGCGTGTTGCGGTTATTGGAGCTGGTAATACAGCGATTGATGGAGCAACATGTGCTGTCCGTCTAGGTGCATCGGAAGTTGATATTCTGTACAGAAGAACCGAAAAAGAAATGACTGCTTACCAATATGAATATGAATTTGCCAAGCAAGATGGCGTAGGATTCAAGTGGTTAACAGCACCAAAACAGATTATTGGTAATGAGTTTGGAAAAGTGATCGGACTAGAATGCGTCAAGATGAGACTTGGAGAGGCAGGTGCGGATGGAAGACAACGACCTGAAGTTATCGAAGGATCTGAGTTCGTACTGGAAGTAGATGCAGTTATTAAAGCAATTGGTCAAACGCGCTTTGTCTCGCTCGTTGAAGCATTTGGCTTACAGCATACAGACGGAGTTGTGGACATTGACGAAACGACAATGCAAACATCGAATGATAAAGTGTTTGCCTGTGGGGATGTTGTGTTCGGCAATGGACAGGGCGAAGCGATGGTAGTAACTGCTGCACAGCAAGGGAAAGATGCTGCATACATGATTCATGAACGTTTAAGAAAACCGAGCGAGATTGCATAGGAAGGGGGATGTAAAATGGCAGACTTACGAATTGATTTAGCGGGGATCAAATCACCGAATCCATTTTGGTTAGCGTCAGCACCACCGACTAATTCAGGCTATCAAGTGCAACGCGCCTTTGAAGCAGGATGGGGCGGGGCTGTTTGGAAGACGCTGGGCGAACCGATTTTGAATGTTTCTTCGCGCTTTGCCGCTGTTAGTTTTAACGGCCAGCGAGTAGCGGGCTTTAATAATATTGAGCTCATTACGGATCGACCATTAGAAGTTAATTTACAAGAAATTCTTGAAACGAAGAAACGGTTTCCTAATCATGCAATTATCGCTTCTTTAATGGTAGAGCCAAAGCAGGAAAAGTGGCACGAGATTGTGAAAAAAGTTGAAGCTGTCGGAGTGGATGGGCTAGAGCTGAATTTTGGTTGTCCGCACGGAATGGCGGAACGAGGAATGGGGTCTGCCTCCGGTCAAGTGCCTGAATTGGTGGAACGACAAACGCACTGGGTGAAAGAAGTTGCACGTACACCAGTCATCGTCAAGCTTACACCGAACATTACGGATATAACGATGACAGCGGAAGCGGCAGTACGTGGCGGGGCAGATGCGATCAGTATGATCAATACGATTAATAGTTTAGCAGGTGTCGATCTGGACTCTTGGAACACTGTGCCTCATGTTGGTGGAAAAGGGGCGCATGGTGGCTATTGTGGTCCGGCGGTCAAACCGATTGCGCTAAACATGGTCGCTGAATGTGCACGAAATCGTTTCGTAAATGTACCGATTTCAGGAATCGGTGGCATTTCAAATTGGCAAGACGCTGCGGAGTTCATGCTCATGGGTGCGACAGGTGTGCAAGTTTGTACAGCGGCAATGCATCACGGATTTAGCATTGTCGAAGACATGATTGATGGTCTTAATAATTATTTGGATGACAAAGGGATTGCTTCTGTCATGGATTTAGTCGGTCAATCAGTTCAACGTTACTCTAACTGGGGTGACTTGGATTTAAACTATAACATTGTTGCTGAGATTAATAACGATGTTTGTATTAACTGTAATAAGTGCCATATTGCGTGTGAAGATACGTCACATCAATGTATTGACATGTACACAGAGAGTGGTCGACCGATGCTGAAAGTGCGTGAAGTGGATTGCGTTGGCTGTAATTTATGCGCAATCGTGTGTCCAGTAGACGGTGCGATTTCAATGGTTGAAAGAAGGTCGACGATTCCACCAATGACATGGAACGAAAGACAATCACTTATTAGCAATTTTTCACGTTAACAAGGTAAATGTATGTGCATACACTGGAAATCTACAATAGGGGAGAGACATGTATGGCGAATGGTGGGAATTATTTAAAGTCACCAGATTTACTTCCAGTTACACATCAAAAAAGAAGCGTTGGAACATTTGGTTTTGCGGTAATTTGGATTGGTATGGCGATCGTCTTAGCCGCCTTTGCAATTGGCGGCGCAGCTATTATGAGTTTATCATTGCCGATGGTCATTTTAGCTACATTACTAGGCTCCATTTTAATCGGTATACTTATGACGTTGATAGGCGATATCGGTGTCGAGCACGGTCTATCCTTCCCGGTTTATATGCGTGCACCTTTTGGAACATTCGGCACGCATATACCATCGCTCGTGCGAGGAGTGACAGCAGCTTGTTGGTTTGGACTTAACACTTATTTTGGTGCAATGGCCATTAATGGGATTTTGAATTTATTATTCGGCTTTAATAATTGGTTTATTTGTTTCATCATTTTTGCAGCATTACAGTTATTTAATACATCTCTTGGCATTAAATCCATTGAGCGTTTTGCGGATTTTGCAGCGCCTGTTATTATTTTAATAGCGATTTGGATGTACATTGCACTTGCTGGAAATGCGACTTCTCAAGGGAAAGATGTTTGGACGTGGGTAGAGTCTCCGACGACAGGTATCGCAGCTTTTACAGCATTCATGGTCGTCATGATGGCGAATATGGGTTTCTGGGCAACGTTAGCTGCTGATATGCCGACACTATCCCGATTTTTTAAAGCGCCAAAAAACGAACGCAATTGGTTCAAGCGCAATAAAACACAGTTAGTCGGCTCGTTAATCGTCATGCCGATTACAAATACATTTATCGTAACAATCGGTGCAGTTGCATATATGGCGGTCGCTTCTGCTGATCCGATCAATGCATTGCAAGAAAGTGCCAGTGGAATTGTGCTAGGAATTTTATTGCTTATGATTGTGTTGGCGCAATGGTCAACAAACACATCTGCGAACGTAGTTCCTGCAGCAACGATTTTCTCGAACATCGGCGGGCCGAAAGTGCCGTTCTGGGCAGCTGTTATTATTGCGGGAATTATCGGGATACTAGCGCAACCGTGGAGTTTGTTCGGTGTCTTAGTGAGTGCGCTACTAATTATAGGAGGCATTTTAACGGCAATTGTTGGAATCCTCTTTGCGGATTATTACTTAATTCGTAAGCGTAGGGTGAATGTAAAAGATCTCTACGAGCTAGACGGTCAATATAAGTATATGAACGGCTTTAACTTAGCTGGGCTAATCGCTTGGATAATTGGTGGAGCTTTAGCAAATATGTTCCCGACATATTCTGCATTAGTCGGATTTTTCGCGGGAGCCATTGTTTATTATGGTTTGGCGAAATATTGGTGGTTTAAAAAGTACCCGCAAGCCGAGCTTGTGAATCCAAGTGATGCCGAGTATTTAGGTATAACTGTAGGTCATGATTGGGACGATATCGTTGAACAGGAGATTGAAGTAAAAAGGGGTATATTGGAAAGTGGGGTTTGACTATGTCTGAGTATCTATTGAGTCTGGACGAAATGAAACAAGTGGATGCCTATTTAGACAAAGGTTTTCAAGTCCATTCTGTGAATGAGAATCTAAGTGGGATGTTTGTCGAATTTAAACGGCTTGAAGAAGTAGTTAGTTTGCAGATTTTAACAGCCGAAGCTCGCAAATATTTTGCAGCAAAGCTTCTCGAACAATCGATGTTTTAGGAAGATACATCAATTTAATAGGAAGATAGGAAAACTCTATTCTGTTTCTTATTAGAATAGAGTTTTCGCTTTTTTGTTTGGTAATCACGTACTATAAAGAAACCGTCTATGCGTCGGACTAATTTGTTTTGTAATAATAATGTTATGGTATAACTCCCGACTTCAATTAGTTTGAATTTGTATAGTGTATAGTGGCAAAAAGTATTTCTGCACCCATTAAAGTGCCGATTTGGTTCAAATTAATTCGGTTTAATGCTTTCCATATATTCTTGAATGTCTTTTTCACTCATTTCACCCGTAATGATTTTCGCGATTTTCCCTTCAGGATCAATGAGTAAAGTGGTAGGCAGTGGTTTCACATTATAAGCTTGCATGACACTTTTCGTTTTATCAATTAACGTAGGAAAAACCATTCCGTATTGGTCAGCGAAGCTTCGAACTTTTAAATCGGACTCGGAAATGTTGACAGCTAAGATTTGAACTCCTTGATTTTTATAAACCTCATATTGTCTTCCCATTGCCGGCATCTCTTTTTTACATGGAGCACACCATGTCCCCCAAAAGTTTAAAAATACACCTTGCCCCTTATAATCAGAAAGTTGATGACTATTTCCATTTAAATCGGTTAACTTGAAATCTGGTGCATCATCACCTACTTTCAGGATGTTTTGTGTCTCTCTTGTCAATCCGCTATATATTGTAAAAACAATAGCACCTGCTAACGCGAGTAACACAATTGACCTGATAATTAATCGCTTCCTTTTTTTGTTGTTCAATTTTTATCCTTACCTCCCATTGCTTTATTGTTAAAATATTTAGGACATGCTTATGAAGCTCAACTATACTAAATGAATATCAAAAAATTATGCATTCACAAAGCTGTCATCATTGGATAACGGTAAGACACTGTTGTGCATAATTTTTTCACATCTTTTCTTTATACTAAAAACGTAAGGGAGGACAAAGTATTGTGAACAGAATTTCCACTAAGTTAACGTCCTATTTTTTTATTTCTGTATTAATTATGGAAACTACATTGATGCTATATCTTCACCAAAATATTATTCACTCTAGAATTGACGAAGAATTCTCGAGGTTGATAGCGACCGGATCTAATCATCGGGATGTTTTAACCGAATATTATTCTGATACAACAATGAAGCATATCGTTTTAATGGAGACGGACGGGGAACGAGAAGTACTTATAACTGATCCCCAAGGTGACATTATCGAAAGTTCTGTCGAGAATATTAATGAGCTAACAAAATACGTACCAAGAATAGAAAAGACTTTAAAGGATGAAATAGTTGTTTCTGATTGGAAGGATTCCCCTTATATCATCAGTATTCACCCATATAAAGTTAATGCACAACAAGCAGGCTATGTAATTATGTTTCAAAGCACAAAAGCAGTTGAACAATTGGTTGCAAAATTGAACATGCATTTTGGTATGGCTGGTATTACAAGTGTTGTTGTTATATTTCTCATCTACGCAATACTTTCAAAGTTCCTTACACGGCCTTTAATTCGGATGAAAGAAGCTACTGAAAAATTGAGTAAAGGAGATTTCGATGTAAGTCTTCCGTTCATTGGGAAGGATGAGCTTGGCGAATTATCCGGTTCCATTCAGAAGCTTGCAGATGATTTGGAAAGACTGAAAGCAGAACGAAATGAATTTTTAGCATCTATTGCTCATGAGTTGAGTACGCCACTAACATATCTAATTGGCTATTCAAAAGTTGCGATGCGACAAGGTCTTAATGAACAGGAACGTACACATTATCTTGAAATAATAATAGAAGAGTCCAATCGAATGAAAGAACTTGTGAAAAATTTATTAGACTTAGCCAAATTGGATGAAAATACGTACACGGTAACTAAAGAGAACTATTCTGCGCGTCCATTTTTAGAGAATATTTTCCAACTCGTAAAGCCTTCGTTCAATTTAAAAAATATTCGACTAGACTTTACCTATGATAGTGAATTACAAATCTACGCCGATTCATTACGCTTAGAACAAGTGATATTGAATCTATTAGATAATGCATTAAAATATTCAAATGAACATTCAACTGTCACTTTGGAAGCATTTAAGAAAGAAGAAACAACAGTTATTAAGATTACAGATGAAGGTATTGGCATATCAAAGGAGGATATTGAGTTGATCTTTGAAAAGCTATACCGAGTAGAGAAATCCCGATCACGCGCATATGGAGGGTCGGGAATTGGTCTCGCTGTCGTAAAGGAATTAATTGATGCGCACGGCGGAAGTATCGAAGTACTTAGTGACGTAGGAAAAGGAAGTACATTTATTGTGAAGATATAGCGAGGGTGGAGTTTTAATGCGTACGATTTTACTAGTCGATGACGAGGAAAGAATGCTCAATCTTATTGAATTGTTTTTAATTCCTCAAGAATTTAAATGTATAAAAGCGAAGAGTGGGATAAAGGCACTGGAAATCTTGACTAAGGAACAAGTAGATCTGGTTCTATTAGACATCATGATGCCCGGTATGGATGGGTGGGAAGTTTGTGAGAAACTACGAAAGTTCTCTGAAGTTCCAGTCATTATGTTGACAGCTAGATCCGATAAATTTGATTTGGTAAAGGGGTTAGAAATAGGAGCTGACGATTATTTAACCAAACCTTTTGACGAGCGTGAGCTAGTTGCAAGGATTAATGCAGTTTTGCGACGATTACCGAATGTGGAGAAAGAATTGAGTGTGATAGTGCAAGGTGATTTCACGCTGGATAGAGAAACCTATTCATTACAATTTAAAGAGGAGTTGGCGCAGCTTACGTTAAAGGAATTCTATATAATTGAGGCGTTGATGACCCGTCCTAAAAAGACTTTTACTAGAGAAGAATTGCTAGAAGCTGCATGGGATTATGACACCTACACGGATATGCGAACTATAGATTCTCACATACGAAACTTAAGAGATAAACTGAAAACAGCGCAATTTCCTACAGAAGAATTCATTAAGACAGTTTGGGGAATTGGATATAAATGGAACTGAATGGAGGTTTATAATGATGAAGAAATTTAAGATAGTAGCTGGACTCATTTCAATTGTTGCATTGATGGTAGCTTGCAGTAAAGAAAGCACATCGTATTCTTTTGAAGCTGTAAAGAACAACAAATTTGAACATATACATGGTTTAGGCTACATAAATGGTGGGCCAAAGATTGCTTTGTCAACTCATGATGGTTTATACGAATATGGGAATGATCAATGGAAAGAAGCAAATAGTGAAAAGCATGATTACATGGGATTTCAAGCGGTCCGTAAAGGTTTTTATTCAAGCGGACATCCTGAAGAAGGATCGGATTTAAAAAATCCACTTGGACTAATAATGAGTACTGACCGTGGAGGAAGTTTTGAAAAATTAGCATTCTACGGTGAAATTGATTTTCACTACTTGGCAGCGGGGTATGAGTCGAACGTAATTTATGTATTAAATGAGACACCGACTAACGAGTTATCGGGAGGTCTACATTATACATTAGATGAAGGAATTAGTTGGAATACTGTACCGATGAATGGCTTTAATTCTGATTTTGTATCTAATTTATCTGCTCACCCATCTAAAAAAGAGATGCTTGCTATAGGTAGTAAAGATGGAATATTCCTTTCGAATGATTCGGGTGAAAACTTTGAACTCTTGAATGATTCGAAAGCAGTTCTATATGTATTCATGACTGAAAACGGAGGAATGTATTCAAGTTATGCCAATGAAAATGTTGAACTAAAATCTTTTAATTTTGATGACGGCCAAGAAAAGGAAATACGACTACCACATAAGCAAATGAGTCCTATTAGTTTTATAGCAGTCAATCCTGATAATGAAAAAGAGATTGTTATTGCAACGCATACCAATGATATTTATTTGACGAAAGATGAAGGCGCAAATTGGAGTATGTTAGCTGAAAAAGGAACGTTAAAAAAATAGTGAAACGGAAGGTGCATTGTACATGTATGGGTGGATGTCTAAGGTCAGCCAATTAATAACTGAACCAGTGACCATTCTAATCAATTCGTTTCAACAATATCCGCTTATTGTTGCAATGCTCTTAGGTTTAATCGGTGCAGTAGCCCCATGCCAGCTTACAGGGAATATAAGTGCAATTACGCTGTATGGAAATCGAGCAATTCAAATGAAAAATAATATGAGCGAAATCTTTGCCTTCATTTTCGGCAAAGTGTTTGTATTTAGTTTAATTGGGTTCCTTGTTTGGATAGTAGGTGATTCATTCGAGTTAGCTATGACAAGTTTTTTCCCGATTTTCCGACAAATGATTGGCCCCCTTATTATTATAACCGGACTTGTAATGCTAGGTATTGCTAAGTTGCACTTTCTAACAAAGCTCACCGATTACATTCCTTTGAAACTTAGGAATGGAAAATCAGGTTCTTTCATGTTGGGGGCTAGTTTTTCTATAGCCTTCTGCCCAACGATGTTTGTCCTGTTTTTTTTATGGCTGATGCCACTGGTAGTTTCCACTTCATATGGTTTTGTTTTGCCGGCAGTTTTCGGGATTGTGACCTCGTTGCCGCTCATTACTCTGTTTGCTTTCATTTGGCTATTTGATGCTAAAAGGATCATTATGAAAACAAGTATGAAAGTCGGTAGGATCGTGCAACGTGTGGCTGGCGTAGTACTTATCATTATAGGTATTGCAGATACAATAGCTTTTTGGGGTATATAGTGTTTTGGAGGATTAGAAGTTCATTAATTAACTAAATGTGAAGAGAGGTAATACTAGTTGTTTGCTGATTTGAACTTATTTCTAGCTTTTGGTGCTGGACTATTAAATTTCGTTTCTCCTTGTGCTCTTCCTTTATATCCAGCCTTTATATCTTATATAACTGGTATGTCGATCGATGAACTTAAATCACATAACAAACGATTAAGAAAAAGTGGTATTATACACACTATTCTATTCTTAGTTGGTTTTTCAATCATTTTCATTTTTCTTGGATACAGCTCCTCATTCCTCGGGAAATACTTTTTTCACTATCAAGACGTATTGCGCCAGGTGGGTTCAATTTTCATTGTAGTCTTCGGTTTGATGATACTTGGTGTTTTCACCCCGAAAGTTTTGATGCAAGAAAAGCGATTACAATTTAAAAATCGACCTACTGGTTATTTAGGGACATTTCTTATCGGACTCGCATTTGCTGCTGGGTGGACGCCATGTACAGGACCAATTACTGGTGCAGTGTTCATGATGGCTTCACAAAATCCAGGACTAGGTGTTTGGTATATGGGGGCGTATGTACTTGGCTTCGCAATTCCGTTTTTCATTTTATCGCTCTTTATTACGCGACTTTCTTGGATTAAAAAACACAATCGCGTAATTACAAAAGTTGGCGGAATTATTATGATAGCTATAGGAGTGTTGTTATTCTTCGATGGCATGACCTATATTATCATTTGGTTAAGTCCGTTTTTTGGAGATTTCATGGGCTTTTGATTTGATTAGTTGAAATTTGGATTTAGAAGTATTGCCCACATCGCTGTGGGCTTTTTTAATTTCTTCATGCTAAAAAATATCCAGTCATGCATAATTATTTCATATGTTTTTGTTACACTACAGTAGAAATTTAAGAATAGGAAGGAGAAATAATGAATGCAAATAAAATTGAAGTTTGTTGGGATAGCAATTGTTTTAGTAGTAATTAGTGGCTGCAGTAATAGTTCACAATCACATGAAATGATGGACCATGGTTTAAAAGATCCCAACATGTCGGGCATGATGGAAGGTCACATGAGTCACGATGAGGCTTTAAAATTAACTCATTCAACAGGTGAAAATGAATTGAAAATCCCTCTTGAATTACCTCGGGATACTGAGGAAGGGGTTACTTATACGGTAAAAGCTCAAAAAGGGAAAACCGAGATTTTTAATGGCATCGAGACTAATACTCTAGGCTATAATGGTGCTTTTTTAGGGCCGATGCTCCGTTTAGAAAAGGGGGATAAAGTTAAAATTAGAACGATAAACGAGTTGGATGAAGAAACTACATTTCATTGGCATGGACTTGAAATAGCGGGAGATGCAGATGGGGGTCCTCACTCTACTGTGAAACCTGGAGAAGAGAAAATTATCGAATTTAAAGTGACTCAAGAAGCGTCTACTTTATGGTTTCATCCACACCCTGAAGGGAAAACGTCTGAACAAGTTTATAATGGTCTTGCAGGATTACTTTATATAGAAGATGCAAATTCAAGAAATCACACATTGCCAAATATATATGGGGAAAATGATATTCCTGTGATATTTCAAGATCGAAATTTTACTAGCGAAAAGCAATTAGATTACAAAGCTACGATGAATGAAGACGGCACGATCGGTGATACATTATTGATAAATGGTACTGTAAATCCTAAGTTAACAGTGAATAAAGAAAAAGTGCGTCTTCGTTTACTTAACGGTTCTAACGCAAGAAACTTTACATTTAAATTGAATAGTGGGGATTCGTTTGTCCAAGTTGCTACAGATGGTGGTCTCTTAAATAAACCCGTTCCCTTAAAGGAGCTAACATTGACACCTTCCGAAAGAGCTGAAATTATTATTGATTTTGCGCATCTAAGTACAATAGATGACGTAGCGCTAATCGACGAAGAGGATTCAGTTCTTTTACCATTTGAAATTTCAAATGACCGTGGAGTAGAGAGTGGGATTCCAACACAAATGAATGATTTTTCATTAACAGAAGAAGAAATGTCATTACCAGTTTCAAAGAAAGTCGAGCTTTTTGGAATGATGGACATGGTTACGATAAACGGAAAGAAATTTGATCCTAATCGAATCGATTTTACTCAGCAGCAAGGAGTTACGGAAATTTGGGAAATCTATAACAAGCCCGACATGATGGGGGGAATGATTCATCCATTCCATATCCACGGAACACAATTTAAGATTATTTCTAGGGATGGTAATGCACCGCCCGAGAATGAACGAGGTTGGAAAGATAGCATTTCCGTTAAACCAGACGAGAAAGTCAAAATAGCAGTACAATTTAAAAATAAAGGTGTGTATATGTTCCATTGTCACATTCTTGAGCATGAAGATAACGGCATGATGGGGCAGATAAAAGTGGAATAACAGAGTAGTTACTAGCATCCTCGTTTTTGTGTTATTGCTGTTTTTAGTGTGAACAATATATCTTCAAAAAAATATATAAAACGACCATCGACCCATTTGGAATCACACATGTTAAATAATCTCCCGACATACCCTTATAAGGTATAGATGTTTGCGAATTTTCATCTATTGAAATAGAAGGGAGTATAGTCATTGGGTATTTATCAAATGTTTATCTTGGGAATCATTGGTTTACTGATTTGCATAGTCATCCTATTGAACACGACGTATGGAAAAGCTTTAAAAAAGATGCAAGGCATGACTATTACCATGTTTTTTGCAATGAATATAGGAATAACTGCTGGAATACTATTTGGAGCCACTTTTAAAGGAGATTTATTTCTATCTACAATCTATTCAATACTCGTCGGTGTGATTGCCGGGGCACTATGCGGGATGTGGTTTGGAATGATATCAGTATTAGAAGGGGTAATGGCTGGAATGATGGCCGGAATGATGGGCGCTATGTTGGGGGAGATGACTCGTGTTGAGGATTCCGTCATTCTGATACAACTTTTTTTATTCTTCTCAATTTGCACGATCTATTTTATATTGATCTTTAAAACGTCCAAAAGCTCAATAGCCTCCGGAGGGCTCTGGTTTATTAAACCGGTAGGGATACTGATTTTAACTAGTATTCTTTTACTTGGCGGACATTCGGCAGCCGACACATTTAAAGCTATACCGACAAACAAAATACAAAAAGAACATCATAATGAACAAGGGAACAAATAAATGTTGTTTTTATTGTAAACGAGAAGGTAAACGAAACTTCCATTACATTATTACTAAACAACTGCATAAATCATTTCCTATTGGAAAAACCTATATGGTATAGTGAAACGAATGAAAGAGGTGAGTCGTGTGCGGCATAGGTACGGGAGACTGTTAAAGAAAGATAATGTCGTTGTGTTCCCAGGTGCTTTAGATGGATTGATCGAAAGCGGATTAGATGCGATCGAGGATGTTGATTATGAAAAAGCGGTTGAGGCATTCGGTCAGGCTTATCATTTCGACTCCGAAAATATGCGAATACTGGCACCGTACGCAGTCGCATTATATGAAACAAAAGATTTCGATAAAGCGAAAGAAGTCGCTACAAAATTACTTCATAGCGGAGCCACAGATTATCTGGATGCAATGGAGTTATACTTGGCGATCAGTATTCAATTGCAACATTACGAAGAGGTCGAAATGACAATCGAAGCTTTGCTTGATGAAGAAGTGGTCACTCCTGAAATGACGAAGAAGTTTCATTATTTACGTGATTTGAATGCAAGACTTTCCAATATGTATATTGATTCGGTTGTAGAGGAAGTTACTAGTCACTCCGTTATCTCTATAGAAGAATTTAAAACGTGGACTACTGAGAAACAACATGCGTTACTTGCTACATATGAACAAGGTTCTTTAGAAAAAGAGATACTAGATTTTCTTGTTGCGATTGCAGGAGACGAGGAAGTCTCTTCTATTGTAATTACATATGCACTTGTCATACTTTGTGGTGCAGGATATAGAGAAGAAGTTACCGTTAGAAAGTTCGGAGTTGAGAAGGATTTCATCCCTTCTGAGCTTGAATTGCCAGGTAACGGATCTGTAACGGCTGCCGTAATAGAACGGGTAACCGACCTATACGAGAAAGATCCAAGCAGATTGCAGATGGCGATTGACGCGATACAACGGTATGATGTCATAGCATACCCGTTTAAATGGGAAGGCTACTCCGTCGAAGAGATTTCGGATGCTTATATGCATCATATAGAAAGCATGTTTTCAGGAGAACCGATGATGGAAAATGCTTTAAATTCGATCATTCGTTCCGTTGACGAGCACACAGATTATTGAGAAGTAGGAAATCTGTTGAAAGATCGTAAGACTGTGATATACTATAATGGTTGTAAATGACGTATTTTACATGAGAAAATATACTTGTCATAAATGATTCGGAGGGTTTTTATAATGTCAGTTAATTGGGAAAAACAAGAAGGTAATAAAGGGACACTTACAATCGAAGTGCCAGCAGAGAAAGTGAACGCTGCAATTGATGAAGCATTCAAAAAAGTAGTAAAGAAAGTTCAGGCACCAGGATTCCGTAAAGGAAAGATGCCACGCAAGATGTTCGAAAAAATGTATGGAGTAGAAGCTCTTTACAATGATGCACTTGATATCATCCTACCTGAAGCTTATAGCAACGCGCTTGATGAGTCTGGTGTTGAACCGATTGCTCAACCAGATATCGAAATCGACGAAATGGAACAAGGTAAGGCGTTAGTATTCAAAGCGCATCTTACGTTGAAGCCAGAAGTGAAACTAGGCGAATACAAAGGTCTTGAAGTGACACGTCAGGAAACTGAAGTGACAGATGAGGAGATCGATGAGCAGTTGAAAGAGCGTCAAGCTTCATTGGCTGAAATGGTCATTAAAGAAGACGGCGCTGTTGAAAACGGCGACACTGTTAACCTCGACTTTGAAGGATTCACTGATGGTGAAGCATTTGAAGGCGGAAAAGCTGAAGGATACGACCTTGAAGTGGGTTCAGGTTCATTCATCCCTGGATTCGAAGAACAAGTTATAGGTCTTAAAACTGGCGAAGAGAAAGACGTAGAACTTACTTTCCCAGAAGAATACCATGCAGCTGAACTTGCTGGTAAGCCAGCAGTATTCAAAGTGAAAATTAACGAAATCAAGTCAAAAGAAATTCCTGAACTAGATGATGAATTAGCTAAAGAAATCGACGAAGAAGTCGAAAGCCTTGAAGCACTTCGTACAAAGTTGAAGGAAAAAACGCTTGAAGAGAAGAAATCAGCTTCTGAAACAGCACTTCGCGACGACTTAGTAGAAGCTGCTGCAAGAAACGCTGAAGTAGACATCCCAGAAGTGATGATCGATGCTGAAGTCGACCGTATGATGGAAGAGTTTGGCCAACGTCTTCAAATGCAAGGCATGAACTTGGATCTATACTTCCAATTCTCAGGTCAAGACGAAAAAACGTTACGTGACCAAATGAAAGACGACGCTACTAACCGTGTGCGTGTTTCCTTGACACTTGAAGCAATCGGCGCTGCTGAAGATATTAAAGTTGAAGAAGCGGATATTAACACCGAACTTGAAAAAATGTCCGAGCAATTCGGCATGGAAATCGAGCAGATTAAACAGACATTGGGCGGAACGAAAGTTCTTGAAAATGACTTGCGCTTCAACAAGACGGTAGAATTCCTTGTTGAGAACGCAAAAATTGCTGAATAAGTAATAGTATGTATAATACAAGGTACGGCTTATCCGTACCTTGTTTTTAATAGGGGAAAATAAGCCTTTCAAAAAAGATGCTAAGTTCTAATTAGTTGATTATAACGGAGTAATCTTGTAATATTGGGACTTGATAGGGGTGAGCTTGATGTTTAAATTCAATGATGAAAAAGATAATTTAAGTTGTTCTTTCTGTGGGAAAACACAAGATCAGGTGAGAAAGCTTGTCGCTGGTCAAGGTGTTTATATTTGTGATGAATGTGTTGAATTATGTGCGGAAATCGTTGAGGAGGAAGTTGGGCTTGAAGAGAACTTCGAACTGAAGGACGTTCCGAAACCACGCGAAATCCAAGGCATCCTCGATGAATATATTATTGGTCAAGACAGAGCTAAAAAGTCATTAGCAGTAGCTGTTTACAACCACTACAAGCGTATCAATACAAACAGTAAAGTCGATGATGTTGAAATTGCGAAGTCGAATATTGTTCTTATCGGTCCTACTGGTAGCGGTAAAACACTTTTGGCTCAAACGTTGGCGCGTATTCTAGACGTTCCTTTCGCAATTGCTGATGCAACTTCATTGACAGAAGCAGGTTATGTCGGAGAAGACGTCGAGAACATTCTTTTGAAACTTATCCAGGCGGCTGATTTTGATATTGAGCGCGCTGAAAAAGGCATTATTTATATTGATGAAATTGATAAAGTAGCACGTAAATCTGAAAATGCATCAATCACTCGTGATGTATCCGGTGAAGGTGTACAACAAGCATTGCTTAAGATTCTTGAAGGTACAGTCGCAAGCGTTCCACCTCAAGGCGGACGTAAACATCCTCACCAGGAATTCCTTCAAATCGACACAACGAACATTTTGTTCATCGTTGGTGGTGCATTCGATGGCATGGAAGAGATCATTAAACGCCGTACAGGTCAGAAAGTGATTGGTTTCGGTACTGAAATCGAGAAAGCTGAAGAAGAAACATCTTTACTTTCAAAACTCATTCCTGAAGATTTACAGCGTTTCGGTTTAATCCCTGAATTCATCGGACGTCTTCCAGTAATTGCGACTTTGGAGCAACTTAGTGAAGATACGTTGTTACAGATTTTAACAGTTCCGAAAAACGCAATCGTCAAGCAGTACCAAAAGATGGTCGAGCTAGATGGTGTGGCACTTCGTTTTGAAGAAGAAGCACTTATTGAAATTGCTAAAGAAGCGATCGTCCGTAAAACTGGGGCACGTGGATTGCGATCCATCATTGAAAACATTATGTTGGATATTATGTACGAACTTCCTTCACTCGATGAAGTTACTGAGTGCGTCATTACAAAAGATTCCGTGCTGAAAAAATCCAGTCCGATTCTTTATAAGGAAGACGGCACTGAATTCAATCTCGATCCAGAGAAGACGGCTTGAGAATTGGAGGAATGAAGCTGACTCCGGTGATGCGATTTAATCGCTCGTCGGTTGTCGGCTTTTTCCACCTTATAAGATTTACTATTTAGCACATACATAACATACGAACTTTTGGAGGTGACTTCAGCATGTCAAAACATAAGAAATTGAACGTACCCTTATTGCCATTGCGCGGTATTCTTGTTTATCCTAAAATGGCCTTACATATAGATGTTGGACGAGAACGATCGATCTTCGCAATTGAGCATGCAATAGCAAATGGCAATCTCATCATGCTAGCTTCACAAAAGGATACTAGCGTGGAACATCCTGAAGCGGAAGATTTATACGAAATTGGTTTGTTGGCACATGTTAAATCACTAACAAAGTTAAACAATGGTACATATCGTTTGGCTATCGAAGGAATTAGCAGAGGATTGTGGTCCAATTATGAAGAAGCTGACCTCTATCCTGTTGTAGATGTTAAAGCATTTGTTGAAGATGATGAAGCAGATATGGATAGCATCGCTTTAATGCGGACACTGCTTTCCTATTTCGAAAAATACATGGGTTATTCAGCGAAAGTATCACAGGAAACATTCGATTCCATTTCGACTATCGAGGAACCTGGCAGGTTGGCGGATACAATTGCATCGCATTTGCCATTAAAACTAGCAGCGAAACAAGAAATCCTTGAAATGATAAATATTAAAGAGCGTCTGGAATTTCTTATTAATAAACTACATGATGAGCAAGCAATTCTCGAACTTGAACGCAAAATCAATTTGCGTGTGAAAGAAGCGATGGAACGGACGCAAAAAGAATTTTATTTACGCGAGCAAATGAAGGCGATTCAAAAGGAGCTAGGAGACAAAGACGGTAAGAACATAGAAGTCGTCGAGTTGACTGAAAAAATCGAGGAATCCGGTATGCCGCCAAATGTAAAAGAAGCGGCATATAGGGAGCTTGATCGTTATGAGAAAGCACACTCTGCATCTGCGGAAAGCGGAGTAATCCGGAACTATATTGACTGGCTAGTATCCCTTCCGTGGTCGGATGCATCAAAGGATCAGCTCGATATCACCCGATCTGAGGAAATCCTTAATCGTGATCACGAGGGTTTGGAAACTGTTAAAGAGCGTATTCTTGAATACTTAGCTGTACGTCAAATGACGAATTCACTTCGCGGTCCAATTCTTTGTTTGGATGGACCACCTGGCGTAGGAAAAACGTCGCTGGCGAGGTCTATTGCAGAATCATTAGGCCGTAAATTCGTCAGAATCTCACTTGGCGGCGTGCGTGATGAATCTGAAATACGTGGTCATCGTAGGACATACGTCGGCGCGATGCCTGGTCGGATTATTCAAGCGATGAAGAAAGCGGGGAAGATAAACCCTGTATTCTTATTGGATGAAATCGATAAGATGTCCAATGATTTCAGAGGCGACCCATCATCAGCGATGCTTGAAGTACTCGATCCTGAACAAAACCACTCGTTCAGCGATCATTACATCGAAGAGCCTTATGACTTATCGGATGTTTTGTTCATTGCAACATCCAATGATCTCGGCGCGATCCCTGGACCCTTGCGAGATCGGATGGAAATCATTTCAATTCCCGGTTATACGGAAATGGAAAAGCGTGCAATCGCTAAAAACCATCTTATCCCGAAACAATTGAAAGAACACGGATTAACAAAATCCCAAGTTCGTTTCAACGACGAAGCGATTATGAATATAGTGAGATACTATACACGTGAAGCGGGTGTACGTGGATTAGAGCGTGAAATTGCGAGGATTTGTAGAAGAGCTGCCAAGCAAATCGTAACAGGCGAAAAAAAGAGCATTACAGTGAGTGCGAAAACGTTAGAAGTCTTGTTAGGCAAACGTAAACATAGTTATGGGCAAGCTGAAGAAAAGAATCAGATTGGCGTGGCAACAGGACTCGCCTATACAACTGTCGGTGGGGATACGTTACAAATCGAAGTATCACTCTCTCCAGGCAAGGGCAAACTCATTTTGACCGGTAAACTGGGAGATGTCATGAAAGAGTCTGCCCAAACAGCTTTATCGTATGTGCGTTCTAAAGCGGTACAGTTCAATATCGATCCTCACTTTTATGAATCGAACGACATCCATATACACGTCCCTGAAGGTGCTGTACCGAAAGATGGACCTTCCGCTGGAGTGACGATCGCAACTGCGCTCGTCTCTTCATTGACACAACGCCCTATTAAGCGCGAAATCGGCATGACGGGGGAAATTACGCTACGCGGTAGAGTACTTCCGATTGGCGGCGTGAAAGAAAAGTCCCTAAGTGCACATCGCGCTGGACTGACAACAATCATCTTACCAAAAGCGAACGAAAGAGATATAGAAGATATACCTGAAAGTGTACGTAGTGAGCTGACATTCAAGCTTGTTTCGGATGCTGAAGAAGTATTAGCAATCGCATTAGAGGAGGCTCCCGAATGAAAGTAAACAATGTAGAAATGATCATGAGCGCAGTAAGACCTGAACAATACCCAGATAACGGATTTCCGGAATTTGCACTAGCAGGACGTTCAAATGTAGGGAAATCGTCATTCATCAATAAAATGATCGGCCGTAAAAGCCTAGCAAGAACATCTTCAAAGCCAGGTAAAACCCAAACATTGAACTTCTATAAAATCGAAGAACAACTGTTTTTCGTAGACGTACCTGGTTACGGCTACGCTAAAGTCTCCAAATCAGAACGAGGAAAATGGGGCGGGATGATCGAGATGTATTTAACAGATCGCGAACAATTGCGAGCGGTTATCCAAATCGTCGACCTCCGTCACCCACCAAGCGTAGACGACTGTATTATGTACGACTTCCTTGGAGATTATGACATTCCGACAATCATCATCGCTACAAAAGCCGATAAAATCCCTAAAGGCAAATGGGAAAAACATAAAAAAATCGTCAAAGACACATTGCACCTAAGAGCAGGAGACCCAATCATCCTCTTCTCTTCAGAAAAAGGAATGGGAATGGAAGAAGCCTGGAGAGAAATCGAAAGCAGAATGTGATAAAATGTTCCTACACGAATCCGGATGAAGCAAACGCTCTTCCGGATTTTGTTTGGATAATATACTTTATAATAATTCCAAAAACATCCAACAAACCCTTGATGGTTCAATAGTTAGTCACAATAAATACCGAATAACACAAACAATTATGTTATAATTACATTGTTAAAAGAACGGGAGAGGTGTGAACACCCAATGCATACAATCGTGGTAGGTGTAAACTACCGGACGGCTCCAGTAGAAATTAGAGAAAAACTCTCTTTTGTGGAAAATGACTTGCCAATAGCCATGCAACAACTCCAAAAAGAGAAAAGCATATTGGAGAACATTATCATATCAACATGTAATCGTACTGAAATATACGCAGTGGCAGACCAAATCCATACAGGACGCTACTACGTCAAACGCTTTTTAGCCGACTGGTTCAAAATGGATCTAGAGGATCTGTCTCCTCACTTACTTATCTACGAAAATGACGGTGCAATTGAACATCTTATGAAAGTTGCAGCCGGGATCGATTCAATGGTGCTTGGCGAAACACAAATACTAGGTCAGGTACGTGACAGCTTCCTAAAAGCACAAGAAATCGGTACAACCGGAACGGTTTTCAATGAACTATTCAAAAAAGCCATTACACTCGCGAAACGTGCGCATTCTGAAACAGCAATCGCAGAAAATGCGGTATCCGTTTCCTATGCAGCAGTTGAACTTGGTAAGAAAATCTTCGGTTCATTGAACCATAAACATATAGCTATACTTGGAGCCGGGAAAATGGGCGAATTAGCGATTAAAAACTTGCATGGCAGCGGGGCAAAAAAAGTGACTGTTATTAATCGGACGCTTTCTAAAGCAGAAGAGATGGCTGCTCAGTTCGGAGGCATTGCGAAACCGATGCAAGAACTGCAATGCTCATTGCTTGAGGCGGACATTTTAATTAGCTCAACAGGCGCAACGGACTTTGTCATTGACTTAGAAATGATGCAATTTGTTGAAAAGCTTCGTAAGGGCAAGCCTATATTCATGGTCGATATCGCGGTTCCACGTGATCTTGATCCTCGTATCGGTGATTTGCCGAACGTGTTCTTATATGATATCGATGACTTACAAGGTATTGTCGAAGCGAATTTAGCGGAAAGAAAGCGAGCTGCGGATGAAATCGGTTTGATGATTGAAGAGGAAATCGTTTTGTTCAAGGAATGGATTGCGACGCTTGGTGTCGTTCCGCTCATTTCCGCATTACGCGAAAAAGCGTCCCTTATTCAAAGTGAAACGATGGAAAGTATCGAAAATAAGATGCCAAATCTTACTGCTCGTGAAAAGAAGCTGTTGAACAAACATACAAAATCGATTGTGAACCAGTTGCTGAAAGATCCGATTTTGCAGGCGAAAGAGCTTGCGATGGACGATCAGGCAAGCGAGAAATTGGCATTGTTCAAAACCATTTTCGGTTTAGAAGAGCCAATTAGCAAGGTGAAACCGATAACAGAAACTCCGCAGACTTCTACAACGTATTCGCAGTCGGATCTGTCTTATTAAGCTACAATGGCCAGGCTTAAAGAAAATATCTTTTCAATGTGCATATTCTTCATGTGAAAGGCAGAGGATGCATCATGGCTGAAATTACATTGGCGAGATTTCACGAAGTGATTGTCGTCCTTTATGCGGTGAGCATTGTATTTTATTTTATCGATTATTTAAATAAAAACAAGATTGCTCACCGTAGTGCATTCTGGATTTTAATGGTCGTTTATATGATGCAGAGCGGCTCAATCGTCGCGCAATTGATGGAAACACAGAGATTGCCGATCCTTTCACTTTACGAAGGGATCTATTTCTACACGTGGCTGCTCATTACGCTGTCTATGATTCTTCAATTGTTCACGAAAGTCGGATTTGCGGTGTTCTTTTTAAACGTCATCGGCTTCGTCTTCATGACAATCTATACATTTGCTCCTTATCAAATCGCGCATTCACCAATTGGAGAATCGCTTATTTCGGAATTATTGTTCATTCATATTACGTTTGCGATATTTTCCTATGCGGCATTTTCAATGGCAGCCGTTTTCGCAATTCTTTACTTGCTCGTTTATAGTTTATTAAAAAGAAAAAAATGGTCACAACAATTTGGCCGACTACCTTCACTGCAACTTTCACTCATTGGGATGAAAGCATCTATCTATACAGGAATTCCAGTTTTATTCATCAGTCTTGTCCTTGGAACGCAATGGGCAATGGTCGCTCTCGATGAGTGGATGTTCACTGATGTGAAAATTATCGGTTCTTTCTTTTTAATCATCATTTATAGTTTAGTATTGTTTTTACAAAGAAGAGGTAAACTGACAGCGAACGATTTTGCTTGGGCGAACATCATCGCTTTTCTTTTTGTCATCATAAACTTCTTCCTCGGAAGTAAATTATCGCAATTCCATTTCTGGATATAACGAACACATTCGTATTAAGAAAGGAAGATCATATTGAGAAAAATCATCGTAGGTTCAAGAAGAAGTAAGCTTGCATTGACACAAACCAATTGGTTCATCGATCAAATGAAAGCAGCAGGAGCTCCTTTTGAATTTGAAGTGAAGGAAATCGTCACGAAAGGTGACCAGATCGTCGACGTCATGCTGTCTAAAGTGGGCGGAAAAGGACTATTCGTCAAAGAGATCCAGCAAGCTTTATTCAACAAAGAAATCGATTTTGCAGTACATAGCATGAAAGATATGCCTGCAGTATTACCCGAAGGCTTATCAATCGGTTGCATTCCGCCCCGCGTCGATGCGCGTGATGCGTATATTGCAAATGACGGTGTTAAATTCATGGATCTTCCTGTAGGCGCTGTTGTCGGTACATCAAGTTTGCGTCGCAGTTCACAACTACTGTTGTTACGTCCAGATCTTGAAATTAAATGGATTCGTGGAAATATTGATACAAGACTAAAAAAGATGCAAGACGGTGAATATGATGCCATCTTACTAGCGGCTGCAGGTTTAAAACGAATGGGTTGGAGCGAAGATATCGTGACGGAATACATGTCTATCGAAGATTGCATTCCTGCTGTAGGACAAGGCGCTCTAGCGATTGAATGTCGTACTGATGACGTTGAACTATTGACTGAGCTTAAAAAAATGTCCGACGATAAGACGTGGCGTGAAGTTGACGCAGAGCGTACATTCCTTTCCGAGATGGATGGCTCATGCCAAGTACCGATTGCAGGTTTTGCAACTACTGTAGGCGATGAAATAACATTCACAGGGTATATTGCAACACCTGATGCACAGCAAGTATTCAAGAAAACCGTATCAGGAAAAGACCCTATAGAAGTTGGTAAAGCAGTTGCTAAAGTGTTACGAGCTGAAGGAGCTGCTGAAGTAATTGAGAAAGTGAAGGCAGAGATGGATGCCTGAAGAACAACCGTTACAAAGTGAAACAGTCATCTTCACAGGAACGCTTAAATCTGTCGATGTATTCGACCTCGTTAAACAGTACGGGGGCGAGCCGTTTTCCTTTCCACTTATTCAAGTAGGGGAAATTGAAGACGTGTCCGATGAAAGCCAACTTCAACAATGCAACCGTTACGACTGGCTAATTTTCACGAGTCAGAGTGCAGTTCGTTCATTTCATTCGAAAATGGAGAGGTATGGTGTGACAGCAGAAGCCATTTCATCTAAAATTGCGGCAGTCGGCACACAGACAGCGGGAGCTCTTGAGAAAATAGGTTTCCAAGTGGAATTCATACCGACTATCTTCAGCGCGGATGTATTTGTGGAACAGTTTAAACCAGAGGGATCATGCATGTTGAATGTACTGTTTCTAAGAGGAACACTTGCAGGAAGTATCATACGAGAAGAATTGCCTTTTCGTGTTGAAGAATGGACAGTATACGAAACAGTAGCTAAACCCGATTCAATTATTTCGATTGTTGAATTGTTGAAGAAACGGAAATCATGCACATTGTTGTTTGCAAGTCCGTCAGCTGTCCATGTTTTTGAAGAAGGCGCAGTACCGATAGTCGGTTGGGAAGGTTATACGATCGGAGCAATCGGACATGTTACTGCTAAAGCGTTACTAGAAGCGGGTGCCGCAGTCGACGTAACACCACAGACATATACTTTAAAGGACCTTGTCGATGCATTGGCGAGGCGAAAGGAAGAGATCCAATGAGCAACTATCAATTTCGACGTAATCGCCGTCTGCGTAATTCCAACACATTGCGCTCGATGGTAAGGGAAACCGTTTTACAAAAAGAGGACTTCATCTATCCGATCTTTGTCATCGAAGGTGAAAACGTTAAAAATGAAATTAGTTCAATGCCGGGTATATTCCAATTATCGCTTGACAAGCTGCTTGAAGAAGTGGAAGAAGTCGTATCACTTGGGATTCCATCCGTACTGCTATTTGGTATTCCAAAAGAGAAAGATGCTGTCGGAACAGGTGCTTATGATGATGAAGGAATCGTACAGCTCGCAACGAAGTTGATCAAAAAAGAGTATCCTGAACTTGTTGTCATTGCAGATACGTGTCTTTGCGAATATACGGATCATGGGCATTGCGGTGTTGTTCATGGGGAAAATGTCTTGAATGACCCATCTCTAGAGTTGTTAGTGAAAACGGCAGTAAGCCAAGCGAAGGCAGGTGCGGATATTATCGCTCCATCGAACATGATGGACGGTTTTGTCATTTCGATCCGTCAAGGCCTTGACGCTGCAGGCTTTGAACATATCCCGATTATGTCTTACGCTGTTAAATATGCTTCTGCTTATTACGGACCTTTCCGTGACGCTGCTGATTCGGCTCCCCAATTTGGAGACCGTAAGACCTACCAGATGGATCCGGCAAATCGAATGGAAGCGCTTCGCGAGGCGGAATCTGATGTAGTAGAAGGTGCGGATTTCCTTATCGTCAAGCCGGCATTATCTTACTTGGACATTATGCGTGACGTGAAAAACAATGTATTGTTGCCTATCGTCGCTTATAATGTAAGTGGTGAATATTCAATGGTGAAAGCAGCCGCTCAAAACGGTTGGATCAATGAAAAGCAAATTGTACTCGAAACATTAACAAGTATGAAACGCGCAGGCGCAGACCTCATCATGACATACCATGCAAAAGACGCTGTGCGTTGGCTGGAGGAGAAATGAATGGGTAGAAGTTATGAGAAATCAAAACAAGCGTTCAAAGAAGCAGTGAAATTAATGCCAGGAGGCGTAAATTCTCCTGTACGTGCATTCAAGTCAGTCAATATGGATCCGATTTTCATGGAAAGTGGAAAAGGACCGATTATTAAAGATATCGATGGTAATGAATACATCGACTATGTTTTATCTTGGGGACCTCTCATTTTAGGGCATACGGATCCCGACGTTGTAGAAGCGATTAAAAAAGTGGCTGAAACTGGAACAAGTTTCGGTGCTCCGACATTGCTTGAAAACGAGTTGGCGCAAATCGTCATCGACCGTGTACCGTCTATTGAAGTTGTCCGGATGGTTTCTTCAGGTACGGAAGCGACAATGAGTGCATTGCGATTGGCGCGCGGTTTTACTGGACGCAATAAAATCTTGAAGTTCGAAGGCTGTTATCATGGTCACGGCGATTCATTGCTCATTAAAGCAGGTTCTGGAGTTGCTACACTAGGTTTACCTGATAGTCCAGGTGTTCCTGAAGGCGTTGCGAAGAACACGATAACTGTGCCATACAACGACTTAGAAGGTGTAAAGCTCGCCTTTGAACAATATGGTGACGATTTAGCTGGAGTCATCGTTGAACCTGTCGCAGGTAACATGGGCGTTGTACCACCTGAACCCGGTTTTCTAGAAACATTGCGTGAATTAACGGAGAAAAACGGCACATTGCTCATCTTTGACGAAGTAATGACAGGATTCCGTGTCGATTACACATGTGCACAAGGGTACTTCGGTGTAACACCTGATCTTACGTGCCTAGGTAAAGTGATCGGTGGCGGTTTGCCGGTCGGTGCTTATGGCGGTAAACGCGAAATTATGGAACGCATCGCGCCGGCTGGAACGGTTTATCAAGCAGGTACACTTTCAGGTAATCCGCTTGCAATGACTGCAGGAATCGAGACTCTGAAAAAGCTGACGCCTGATTCATACAAGCATTTTATGAAACTTGGTGACCAGTTGGAACAAGGATTCCGTGAAGCTGCGACAAAGTACGGCATTCCACATACTGTGAACCGTGCAGGTTCAATGATCGGCTTCTTCTTCACAAATGAAAAAGTGTCCGATTACGACAAAGCTAAATCATCGGACCTTCAACTTTTTGCAGAATACTTCCGTCTAATGGCGGAAGAAGGCATCTTTTTGCCTCCTTCCCAATTCGAAGGAATGTTCCTCTCAACATCACATACAGAAGAGCATATTGAAAAAACGGTACAAGCTTTCCATAACGTTTTTGCTCAATTGGCGAAATAAGTAAGCGTCCTTCCGGAAATGATTTCGGAAGGGCGTTTTTATAATGCGTTTAATTCTACTTTTTGCCCGCTCGCATATAATGGCAAGTGAATGTACAAAGGAGGGAAAGCATTTTGAAAACATTACAGTGGACAATGGAAGAACTCTTTTATTTTCCTGAAGAAATAGGTGTGCCTGAAGAGGGCGGTGCAGTAAAAGTGAACGCAGGCTTTTCAGAAAGTCGGACGGAAGACTCAGTTCGGTTGACGGGCATTTACCACGTCGCCGCGCAAGTCGGCTTTACAGAAGGGGAAAGGGCTACGGAGTTTGCGGATGAGGCCGTTTATGTAGATGATGTCGAATTGGAAGGGAACTCCGGATATTTCGAGTACGCCGTTCCGCTCTATATCGATTTGCCACCTGAAGTCAATGCGCCCCTTACGCTCGAGGCGACGGATGTATCAGTCAGAACGGATGACAATGGCGCACTTGCGGTGAAATGGAATGTCACATGTACGTATGCTGACAAACCGGAAGCGGTAGCAGTCGCAGTCGAAGAACCTGAGCTTGAAGTGGCGCAAGAGCCGAAGAAGCTTGTCCAAATGGACGCGGAAGTCGCCGTACACGACAGCAGTTCATGGAGTGGCCATGACGAAGTGCTGCCATATATTGCGACATTGCCTGACGAGTGGACGACGACAACTTTCCGTTCAAATGATGTTCTTATACAAGAGGAAAGCGAGGCCAACTAGCGCGCAAAGTAATAGGAAATCCCCTGTAGTCGGCACAATTAAAAGCCTGATAAGCTGAAAAACGGCAATCGGAATAATGATTCCTTTGCAGTAAAACCTACATTTGCGCAACCAAGGCGGTAGTAAGTAGGGGTTGTAACCACGTCTCATGTAATCTTCCTTTCGTATTGTACTTGACGCAAGCTCCTCCGGTCAGCTACAATATTGGTAATTGTATAACGATGCATTGATCGGGAGAGTATGCAATATCCATTTATCCAAGAGAGGGCTTCATTGCTGGAAGAGCCTATAAATGTGTTGCAGAAAGTCATCCGGGAGCAGTTCTCGTGAAATTGAGTAGCGGGAGCCGGTTTGAAACCGTTATTTGTTATTGAGGCGCAGACGCTTTTTCTGTTTGCGCGAATAAAGGTGGTACCACGGATAACTCCTTCGTCCTTTTTGGCGGTGGAGTTTTTTTGTGTCCAAAATTCTTTATTTTGCAGATGAATGCACGTGTACGACAAAAGGAGGAGTTCATATGTCAACTGAAAACATGTCAATGCCAACAAAATATGAGCCGCAAACAATTGAAGCTGGCCGTTATGAATGGTGGTTAAAAGGAAAGTTTTTCGAAGCGCAACCTGAAAGCGGAAAAGAACCATATACAATCGTTATTCCACCACCGAACGTCACAGGTAAACTTCACTTAGGTCATGCATGGGATACAACATTACAAGATATTTTAATCCGAATGAAGCGCATGCAAGGATACGATGCATTATGGTTACCAGGGATGGACCATGCAGGCATCGCGACACAAGCGAAAGTCGAAGAGAAATTGCGCAGCGAAGGCAAAACACGCTATGACCTTGGTCGTGAAAAGTTCCTTGAAGAAACGTGGAGATGGAAAGATGAGTACGCAGGACATATTCGCGCACAATGGGGCAAACTCGGACTTGCGCTCGATTATTCAAGAGAACGGTTCACACTAGACGCAGGTCTGTCAAAAGCGGTTAATGAAGTATTCGTTAAGCTCTATGAAAAAGATTTGATTTACCGTGGCGAATATATCATCAACTGGGATCCTGCAACCAAAACGGCGTTGTCCGACATCGAAGTCATTCACAAAGATGTACAGGGTGCATTCTATCATATGCGCTATCCACTCGCTGACGGAACGGATAGTATCGAAATTGCGACAACTCGCCCTGAAACAATGCTCGGAGATACTGCTGTCGCTGTCCATCCTGAAGATGAACGATACAAGCATCTCATCGGGAAAACAGTGAAGTTACCAATCGTCGGTCGCGAGATTCCGATTGTCGCTGATGATTATGTCGATATGGAATTTGGAAGCGGTGCGGTTAAGATCACACCAGCTCATGACCCGAATGACTTTGAAATCGGTAACCGTCACGAACTTCCACGTGTCCTTGTCATGAATGAAGACGGATCGATGAATAAGCTTGCAGACAAATACGAAGGCATGGACCGCTTCGAATGCCGTAAAGCGATTGTCAAAGATTTGCAGGACATGGGCGTATTGTTCAAAATCGAAGAGCATATGCACTCTGTCGGTCACTCAGAACGAAGTGGTGCAGTTGTTGAACCGTATTTATCTACGCAATGGTTCGTTAAAATGGGACCTCTTGCTGAAGAAGCGATTAAACTCCAGTACAGCGAAGAAAAAGTGAATTTCGTACCTGAACGTTTCGAAAAGACCTATTTGAACTGGATGGAAAACCTCCACGACTGGTGTATTTCCCGTCAGCTTTGGTGGGGACATCGAATTCCAGCATGGTACCATAAAGAGACAGGCGAAGTGTATGTCGGTCACGACGCGCCTGCAGACGCTGAAAACTGGAACCAGGAAGAAGACGTTCTCGAC
This sequence comes from Sporosarcina quadrami, assembly GCF_014836615.1. Lineage (GTDB taxonomy): Bacteria > Bacillota > Bacilli > Bacillales_A > Planococcaceae > Sporosarcina > Sporosarcina quadrami. The sequence goes on from NZ_JACSQN010000001.1 coordinate 76,804, forward strand.
ACGTGGTTCTCATCTGCATTATGGCCATTTTCAACAATGGGCTGGCCGAATCTTAATAATGAAGAGTTTAAAAAGTATTATCCGACTGCAACCCTTGTAACAGGATATGATATTATCTTCTTCTGGGTTTCACGCATGATTTTCCAAGGACTCGAGTTCACGGGTGAACGTCCTTTCGACGATGTATTGATCCATGGATTAGTACGTGCAGAAGATGGACGTAAAATGTCCAAGTCGCTCGGCAACGGTGTCGATCCGATGGATGTCATCGATCAGTATGGTGCAGACGCATTGCGTTACTTCCTTGCAACTGGATCATCTCCTGGCCAAGACCTTCGTTATTCTACGGAAAAAGTCGAAGCGATCTGGAACTTTGCGAATAAAATCTGGAATGCCTCCCGCTTCGCTTTAATGAACATGGATGGCATGACCTATGATGAAATCGATCTGACAGGCGAGAAATCCGTAGCAGATGCATGGATTCTTACACGTCTGAATGAAACAATCGAGCAAGTGACGAAACTTGCAGACAGATATGAATTCGGTGAAGTCGGCCGCGCGCTCTATAACTTCATCTGGGATGATTTCTGTGACTGGTATATCGAAATGGCGAAACTGCCGTTATACGGTGAAGACGAAGTTGCGAAAAAGACGACGCGTTCTGTTCTAGCGTATGTCCTCGACAACACGATGCGCCTCTTGCATCCGTTAATGCCATTCATCACAGAAGAAATCTGGCAGAACTTGCCGCACGAAGGCGAGTCCATCACTGTAGCTGCTTGGCCGGTTGCGGATGAATCATTGACAGACAAAGCGCAAGCGTCAAATATGAAACTTCTCGTTGACCTCATACACGCAGTGCGTAACATCCGTGCTGAAGTGAACACGCCAATGAGCAAGAAAGTTCCATTATTCATCGCTGCGAAAGACGAAGCTACAGTCGCAGTACTTGAAGCAAATAAAAACTACATCGAACGTTTCTGTAACCCGGAAACACTCGAAATTGGTGTCGGCATTTCAACGCCAGGCAAATCAATGTCAGCCGTCATCACTGGCGCAGAATTATTCTTGCCACTCGAAGGCTTGCTCAATCTTGACGAAGAAATCGAACGCCTACAGAAAGAACTTGCGAAATGGGAAGGCGAAGTGAAGCGCGTCCAAGGCAAACTGTCCAACGAACGCTTCATGTCCAAAGCACCTGAAGCAGTAGTCGAAGAAGAAAAAGCAAAAGAAAAAGATTACCTCGAGAAAAAAGCGGCAGTCGAACGCCGTATTGAAGAATTAAAAGAAATCTAATCAAAATCCCCTGTCTGCAAATAATGCGCAGACAGGGGATTATTTTAACTCAAAAAGTCCATAATAGCCGCTAAAAGTCCATAACTTCGAGTAAAAGTCCATAACAGTGCAAAAAAAGCTCATAACTCCGAAAATAACCTCATATAATTGAAAAAAAGCTCATAACTCGAAATGAAAGCTCATAACTCGCAATAAAACCTCATAAATCGCCAAAATCCCTCATAACTCCATTAATCGCTTCACATACCTCAACAACTTCTCAGCAACCGAAAAATCATGCGTAGCATACAATGATCGCGCACCAACAGGATCCTCGATTTCATTGAGCACCCATGAACCGTCAGCCAACAGCAAGAAATCGATGCCTACATAATCACTTTTCAACGCTTTAGCAATCGTCGTCACTTCCTTCACTTGCCAAGCAGACAACTCAAATTTCTCTACAGACCCGCCTAATGTAAAATTCGATTTGAAAGAGTCGACTCCACTACGTTTAACAGCACCAAGTACATCCGTACCCAACATGAACACCCGCACATCCGTTGAATCGGACTCAATGTAAGGCTGGCTTATAACTCGCCGTCCTTCAAAAGAACAAAGAACAGTAGCTGCCTCTTCTGCGCACTTACATAAAAATACTTCATCTCCACCATGTCCATCGACAGTCTTCAAAACGAGCGGATAACCGGTCAACGCATCAACATTCGTAACAATCCGTGTCGGTACTGCTGATACTCCAAGTAAACTAGCCATTTCAAACGTGCGCAACTTATCATTCGCTATCCTGTTCACTTCCGAGCGGTTAATGAGACGATGACCCGCTGCTTCCCACGAAGCAGATAACTCCGAATTCCGATCCCTGAATAAAATAAAATCTGCATCCTCATCAGGTGTTTCTTCATCTACAAGTAATGTAAGAGAAATCGATTGCTTGGCAGCATGTACAAGCAAATCATCGATAAATCCCCGATTTCGTTTTGCTTCTACACGTGAATAATAAAGATGCCCCTTCATGCCAATTTTCCAAGGATATAGCTAATCATCCGATCTGCGACATTGATGCCTGTCACATTATAAATATTCCTGATATGCGCAGCCGCATTCACTTCGCAGACAAGCGGCGTTTCATCATTGCCGAATAACAGATCGACACCTGCGAATTCTGCGCCAACAGCTTCTGCAGCCCGAATTGCCAAAGTACGTTGCGCATCAGTCAATTCGACAACCGATGCAACTCCACCATTTGTAATATTTGCACGAAAATCCGTTTCGCTATATCTGTACATCGCAGCAATTATCTCACCGCCGACAATATTCACGCGGATATCTCGGCCTCTGCTCGTCGCAATAAATTCCTGAAATACAAAATCGACGCCGCGCAGTTCATCAACTTTCGCAAAAAATGCTTCTTCTGTTTTAATCAAATATACCTTCATACCGAACGAACCGTGACCTTCTTTTATGATCATCGGCAATCTGAGTCTTTCAAGAACTTGTTCATAATAACCAGTGTCTTTAATCGTGAAATTCGGATACACTTTCGGTGCAATGATCGTTATCGGCATCGGAATTTCATTTTTCGCAAGCTGTATGTATTGTTTCGCTTTATTGTCACATGTCTCAATCACTTCAGGATCATTAAAGACAGGAATTCCAGCATTTTTTAAATAGGTCGCAAGCAAAATGTCCTTGTCCAGAAAAACAACGAAATCAGGACGGAATTCCATCAGTTCATGACTGCTCATCATCACTTCATAGTTTTTCAATATTGTTGCTTGCACACCTGCATTTCTAGCCGCTTCAGCTAATAACTCTGCCTGATCTCGGAATTTGTCACTCGTCAAACTTCCATTGTAAATGACCCAACACTTTTTCAATTCGTTTCCTCCGCCCATGATATACTTACTATAAGTTGATTCTATCATAAGGAGAGAGACAATTGATTCCTAAATTTGATGAGTACAAAGAACGTTTTAACATACAAAGTGACGATGAAATAAAACCTGGATTGACAAGCATACAAGCTGCTTTGCGTAAACTTGGAAATCCAGAACAAGAGTTGCGTATTATTCATGTAGCTGGTACAAACGGCAAGGGTTCGACAATTGCATTCATGGAAAATGTATTAAAAGAACATGGGTATACGACGGGCGTCTTTTCTTCACCAGCTATCGTCGATGTTCATGACCAAATACGTCCAAACGGTCTGCCAATCACGTCAGATGAACTGAACAACTCGTTTGAACAGATGAGCAAAGCTGGATTAAGTGGTATGTTGACAGATTTCGAATTGCTGACAGTGGCGGCATTCGTAACTTTTGAGCGTATCAGTCCTGATTATGTCCTTTTGGAATGCGGGATGGGCGGTCTGCTAGACAGTACGAATGTTGTAACTCCAATAGTTTCAGTCATCCCATCAATTGCTTTGGATCATGTAGGTTTTCTTGGAGACGACTTGGGCAAAATTGCTAGGCACAAAGCGGGGATTATTAAAAAAGGCGTGCCTGTGGTCGTTGGTCAGTTGCCTGAAGAAGCAAATGCAGTAGTTAGGTCAAAAGCACTTGACTTAAACTGTGAGTTATTGCAATACGGGGAGGACTTTTGGATGCGTAGTAATATCTTTTCTTCAAGTGAACTACAACTCGAAATACCAACGCGGAGAATGAAAGGCCCTCATCAAGCTATGAATGCAGCTATCGCTATCGAGGCATTAATAAAATCTGGAATTTCTTTGGGACATGAATATATCATAAAAGGGATTTCAGAAGCATCACTCCCATATCGGTTTCAAGAAATCTCGCAAGGCGTCTACGTAGACGGCGCGCACAATCCAGCAGCAGCAAAAATGTTAGCCGAAACAATTCGGACAGAATTCCCTGGTGAAAAAGTAGATTTTGTCATTGGTATGCTTAATACGAAAGACATTCAAGCTACGTTAGACGAATTAATTCCAGTTGCCAATTCATTTACATTCGTTTCATTTCCGCACCCGCAAGCAGCAAAAGCAATCGATTTGTACAAAAGTTGTCAGTATAATAGAAAAAAGATGACAAATTCGTATGATGATACTATACTACTAAATAGGGAAGTAAACTCAAAGAAAATAGTCGCGGGTTCTTTGTACCTTATATCTGGACTTTTGAACTAACAATACTTATAATCGAATATACTTACTAGTTACTTATCATTTTTTTCGAAATTACGTCTTTTGAGAATGTAAAGGAGGGAAGGAATGGCTTTCCAAAAATATAATTTACTTTTTTATTTCTTGTTATGGCTATTCATTGTACCTCCTGGTTTACTTTACTTTGGACTAAATTACTTTCCTGCTTCCTTAGAGATGGATAGCTTCATTTTATATACGATTTTAGCATTGTTAACGGCATCCCTTCTTATTAAATTTAACGGTAAAACAGTTACATGGACAATGTGGATAACGATGGCAGTGTTTCTTCAGTATGGACTTTTTGCTGAAATTGTTATAAGCCAACTAGCCCTTATCGTTGTACTAACAGTGAAGAGAAGTTCAATTCCTCTGTTGAAAAGATATTTCATCAACTCTTCGATGATGCTTATTGCTTCTTTTGCCGCAGCGTTCAGCTTCATCGTTGTTGGTGGAGAAATTGGTACGTCTAATTTCTGGCTTGCTCTTTTTAGCCTAGCAATCTATCGGATTGTATATGCTCTCGTCAATATTTCTCTTGTGAAAACCATTTACAAAGCAGAAGGCGCTTCTACCTATCTTTCTGCAAAGGCGGTCCTCTTTGAATATTGGAATGTCATTTTGTTGTTGCCTATGGCGCTTACTTTGTACTTCCTGCTCGACATCATCGGCAATGCGGCATTCTTCTTGATAGGCGGTACATACCTAGTTATCGCGTTACTTATTCGACAATACGATAAATCTGAACAAGTAAACACAGAACTAGCGCTTGCAGGAAAAATTGGTAGTGATTTGACGAGCTTAACTGACGAAAATGAAATTCGTGATAAATTTCTTGAAGAAGTGAATGGGTTGTTTAATGCGGATTTACTTTATTTATTTAAAAGCCATGACGATTGGCTAGAACCAATTCGTTCAATAGAAGATAACCGAATTGTCGACAATACCATTTCCCCGTTACTACGTGGGAGTGGAATAGTAGGAAACGTTTTCGCCACGAAGAAACCAACCTTATATGCAACGAAAAAAGAATGGAAAGATATTTCCATGTATCTCAATACGAAGGAATTGGAAAGTATTCTTTGTGTGCCGATTGCGCACGATGAAGCAGTGGAATATGTATTGTTTTTAGGAGCAAGGAAAGCAAATGTCTTTAAAGAATACCAGCTTAAACTAGTGGACTTGCTAAGTTCTTACTTCCTCGTCTCATTAGATAAAGCGATATACATGCAGGAAGCTGTAACGAAAAGCGAACGGTGTGCATTGACCAAATTATATAACTATAAATATTTGGAAGAAAACTTGAAAGGAAATATGACAAGGCTTAATCAAAAGATAATTGAATCATTATCAGTTGTCATGATAGACATTGATCATTTCAAAAAAGTGAATGACACATATGGTCACGAATGTGGTAATGATATATTAGTAAGTTTCGCTAAGTTGCTACAATCTGAACTCCCTCCTGAAACTATAGTAGGACGGTACGGCGGGGAAGAGTTCATGTTCGTTCTGCCCAACTTTACAAAGAAAGAAGCGGTCGCTTTCGGTGAATCAATTCGGAAGAAAATGAAAGACACTGCATTTGAAATAATGCCTGATCTTAACAAAGATAAGAAACATGTAAACGTGTACATTACCGCAAGTATAGGAGTTTCCACTTCACCGGACGACACTGACGAAGCAATGACACTTTTACGTAATGCGGATCGTGCCCTATATAACGGTGCGAAACAAGCTGGAAGAGATCGGGTTGCTGAGTATATAAGATAATGGAAGGGGAATGGCAATGCTCTATAATTCGATGCAAAAGAGAGTGTTCTTAAGTTTATGGTTTTTGCTTTTCCCAACTTCTATATACATTGGCTACCGGAATTTTCCGATTGGTGAACTGAACTATTATGATACGACCATACACCTGATCATCCTCGTCATTTTGATGATGTTGCCATTAAGGATGGATAGTGTATCCATTACATTGGAGCGCTGGGTTCTTTTTTATGTGTTTTTTCATTATGGATTATTAATAGAAATGATTTTTGTTCAAATCGGTATATTCATAGTATTATTTTCGGATAAATCCTCAACATCCAAATTAATGAGATTTACTACAAATTCAATGATTTTTCTGCTGGTTTCCTTAATTAGCGGATCAATTTACTATGCATTAGGCGGTTCACTCATGGAACAATCTGTAGTGAAACTAACTATATTGGGCTTCATCTACGCATCCACCTATGCAATTGTGAATAATGTCCTACTGTATTTAAACTTCAAAGTCATCGGACATAAAGTCATCAAGTTTTTTGACTCAGCTGTAAAAGATTATGTGTTAACCCTTTTATTATTGCCGTTTGCAATTGCACTCTGCTTCTTAAGCGAAACTTTACACAGCAAGTCGTTACTGTTAATTGGAATTCCATGCATATTGCTGTTACTTATCGCGAAAAACTATATTAAATCAGAAGGTTTGAATGAAGTTCTCACATCAAGTTCTGAGATCGGCCATAAACTGGCGGGCAATTTACTCGTATCCGACGTGCTCGATACATTCCTTTCGCAGTTGCAAACAGTCATACCATACGAAAATGCTTATATTGTAGACTTGCATGGAGACAAACTGATGATGTTACGAATAGTCGAAAGCGGGCATAATTTAAAAGAAGCGAAATTGTTCTCTTGCTCCGATAAGATAAAAGATAGTGATGGTATTGACTATAATGAAGTAAAAATATATCCGAACAGAAAAAGCATAGACAAGCTAGAGAGATATGGCTTTTCGGAAAACATCCAATCGGTCATGACGGCTCCACTAAAAAGAGGCTTGAAAACAGAAGGATTCTTGTTGCTAACATCGAGCAAGAAATATGTGTTTACGGATTTACATGAGAAAATGGCGGAGTTGCTTACAGGCTATGTAACAGCTTCCATTGATAAAGCGAAGTACTATGAAAAGACTGTGGAAAAAAGTGAACGTTGCGGCTTAACCGGATTAAACAATTACAGATATTTAGAACGTAAATTGGATGAAGAAATGATCAGGTATCACACAAGTGAAATTCATTCATTGTCAGCCATCATACTAGACATCGATCACTTTAAATCTATTAACGATACGTACGGCCATCAGAGCGGTAATGATATCCTTCGTGCATTTGCAAATTTGCTACGCAAATACATTCAGGCAGATATGACATTGGCGCGCTATGGTGGGGAAGAATTCGTGCTGCTCTTACCGAATGCAGACAAAGAGAATGCCTATCAATTGGCAGAAACAATCCGTCAAGAAATTGACGATTCTCTTTTTAAAATCATTAGAGATCTCTCAACCGCCAGGGAAGAAGTCGAAGTGCATATTACGATAAGTGCGGGCGTAGCCTCATTACCTGAAGACGCCAACGACACAAAAAACTTAATGCGTAACGCCGATAGAGCACTTTACATCGGCGGCAAACGAGCAGGTAGAAATCGTATTGGAATGTACGGAATAGAAAATGACATAAATGTTGAAATCTAAAGACCGTTGTCGAAACGGTCTTTTTTGTGTGAAAATATTACTATCTTTATTCCCTAGTTGATAAGTTTCAATAAGTTTTGTATGCTGTTAGTAACAAGAATGATAGATTTGTAATAGTAAACAATGCAATACATTACATTAATGAATTCAATTTTGTCGGAAGGTGGCGAAACCATGAAGCGAAGAGCAATATTATCGAATGAACGAGGCTTAATGCTCGTGGAAATCTTAGCTGCCCTTGTTATTTTGGGAATTGTGTTTGTAGGGTTTATGACGATTTTTCCGCAGATGACTAAGTTTAATGAGAAGACTTATAGTAAGTTGGAGACGATGAATTTGGCGAGGAAAGAATTGGATTCCGCTAAAGAAAACGGACTACCATCAATATGTAGTAAAGAAAAAAGTGATATTTGCACAATAATTAAACCTAATGTGGAGGGGTACATAGTTGAAATAGATTACATAATGAATCCTGATCTCAAACCAGATAATACTAGTGCTGGTCAAATTACGCTATTTCAAATACATATTAAAATAAAAAACCCTAATAAAGAAAAGATAATCATAAGCGAGACTTTTGGATATGTGGAAGGTTAAACACTGAAAGTAGGGATGATTAAATGTTGTGGAAAGAAAGAGGTATGACCTTAGTAGAAGTGTTGGTGACTCTTCTCTTATCATCTTTAATTATTGTGTTAATATCCACTACTATAATGATAAGTATGAAATATAATATTGCCGAATCGAAGAAAACACAAATGCAACAAGAGGCAAATTACATCATTACAGATATACAACGTATACATAGGCAATATTCATGCTATGAAATTATAGAAAACGAAGTCGATGAAGAATGGATAATTAAAGATTGCATAAACAATAAAAATATATCTATATACAACAGTTATCCTTTTGCTATTAAACTAAGCGAGAGTGGGAAAATTTATACTAAAAGAAATGTGAATGATGAATCAGAAAGTCTATATAACGCTAAATATCCATTAACTGTAACTGTTTCGTTAAATAGTAATCCTTCACTTAAAGTGGATATAAAATCTCTAATATTTAGGTACGAGGATAGTTAGATTTGAGAGGTGAACTGAAAATGATAAAGAACGACAAGGGATATGCATTATTAATTGTTTTATTTCTAATTGTATTCATAACGATTATATCAGCCGTTTTTATGCGCATCTCAATAACTAATGCTAAACAAGAAAATGAAGTGGATCAGAATCATTTAGTAGTTGCTACTGCTGAAATGGGTGTTGATTACTTTAAAACCATTTACATGAACGCATTCTTTGAAAAAAAAGAAGAAATGTATAAAAAGATTTCAACTGCAAAAGAAAATAAATACGAGGAGGCAAGGGAAGAAGTTATTAATGTTATGAGAAATGATTTCATTAAAGCGTTGGGGAAAAGTGAAAAAGAACGAGAAGTTAATTCTTATTTATTTCAGGGTTCGAACGAAAGAGTGACGGTTGGAAAAAATAAAGGAGAATTAATTATTGAAGGAAAAGTAACTGGATTTAACAACTCGAAAAGTAAAGAAAGTTCAATAGACTATACATTCACTTTTTTTATTCCCCCTTATATACCAGAGGATAAAAAAAAACCTGGACAATCCAATACAATTATCTTTGAAAAAACATTCCCACCGACAGGTAATTATTTATGTAATAACAAACTCTCGAAAAACTCAGGAAAAAAATGCTATTTTGCATCTGACATTATTGAAGCTGATGATGTAGATTTAAAGAAAGGTACAAGTATACTTATTAAAGGAAATGCTGACGTTGATGAACTAGAAATGAAGAATGACTCTTATTTAAAAGTTGATAAATCTTTAACTATCAGAGATGATTTTGATCTTAATAAATCTCATGTTTATGTAGGTGAGTCAATGACATCTCATGATGAGATAGATTTGAAAAATGATAGCAGTTTATACGTAAAAGGAAAAGTGGATGCTTATGATGGAGTGAAAATGATAAAGAGTAACTTCTATGTTGGTGGAGATTTAAATGTTGACGATGAACTTGAATTAAAGAATAAATCGAACTTGTTTGTAGTGGGTAATCTAACTGTGAAAGATGATTTCGAAATAAAATCGAATTCGAAGGTATGTGTGGGTGGTAACTTAACGGCCAAAGATGATGTTGATATAAATGGAGAATTATATATGATTCGAGATAGTCATGTTGAGTTTTCTGATGAACCATCTAAAGTGAAATATGTTAAATGGGTAAATAGTTTTGAAGAGTTATTAACTGTCTGCTCATCAGAAGGGAATTCAGTAATATGGGGTTTGAAAGAAATCGATACTCGATATTAAACCAAAAAAATAAGGGGTTATTGAGTTGAATAATAATTTAAAAATAGTAATTACTGCAACATTTTCATCAATTTTGTTGTTGGCCTCTCTCCTAATCTCTTCAGGAGTATCCGCAGCCGATTTCTTCACAATCGGCTCAAAGAAATTCAACGATCACACATACGTAGGACCATTCAACATATCAAACACTAAATCCAAAAACGCCAAGTCAAAACTAGCTAGCGATTTCACAGAATTACAATCCAACATCGAAGTGAACTATCACTACCAAGATCACCACTTCGAAGTTCCAACTGAAGTTTTCTCATTCGACATTGACGCAACAATCGCATCAGCTCAATCAGGTGAAGATAATCCAATCATCGTCCACGTATCTCGTGAAGGGCTAACAACCGTCCTGCGTCAGGAATTACCTTTCCTGACATTATCGGATGAATCGATTGACGCGATTGCAGCGGGAACGGAAGAAGAGCTTGAAACTGGAATTATGCCACGAAATATTCATGTAACAGATTATTTAAATTCGAATGCAATACCTGTTGAAAAAATAGCATCATCGATCTATTCAATGGATGGCATTTCAACTGCATTCCTAAATGGCCTAAAAGCACTTGACGGCAAATCAGTCGGTGCGTTTGAATCGGTGTCGCTCGCAGAACTGTTAAATTCAACTGAAATAGGTGTTTTATCTGATGAAGAAAGCACAATTCTAGCTTCACTCGTTTACAGCGCAATCTTGCAAACAAATTTTACGATTGACGAACGAAATATTAGTGCGGTTCTATCATCTACTATTCAACCAGGATTTGAAGCGACTTTGGATATCCCTGCTAATCTTGATTTCAGATTTACAAATCCGAACAAATCGTCGTTCACTTTACGCACTGACTCAAGCGGAGGAGAGATCCAATTCTGGATTGAAGGGATTCCTCTATACTATGAATATGAGCCGGACATAAATGAAGTGGAAACTTTTCAACCAAGGACTGTTGTTCAATACAGTGCTTTTGTTTCAAAAGGACAAGTTACCGTTAAAAAAGAAGGCAAGGAAGGCATTAGTGCTGTCGTCAATAGAACTATTAAACATGACGGACAATTGATAGACTCGATCAGAATCGCAAAAGATTTTTACGCACCTTTGTCAAAAGTAGAGTTACATCCATTAGAAAAAGAAGAGAAGTCAGGATCTGCAGATAATTCTAGTGAGACGAATTCCAGTGAACAAACTAACGATAATCAAAATACAGGAACTCTCACTGATCATAATAATCAGGATCAAACCACTGGAGAGAATCAAAACAATAGTGAAAATCAAGGTAACACTGATACTGACAATAATACCGGAAGCGGAAACAACAATGGACCTTCTTCTTCAACTAACAATTCCGCCGATAAGAGCGGAAAGCTTGAATACGACAAGAGTGGACTTCCGATTACAGGTAAGTGATAAAAAGGGCGGGTGCAAATGGCGACTACACGAAAAAGATTAGGGGATTTACTCGTTGAATCGGGTTTAATCACAGAGGCTCAACTTAGCACTGCATTGGAAGAGAAGCCGAGAGATCAGAAGCTTGGTGACTCCCTTCTTCAACGGGGATATATTACGGAGCAGCAGCTTATTGAAGTACTGGAGTTTCAACTTGGGATTCCTCACGTCAATTTGTATAGATATCCGTTTGACCCTAAACTCTTTAATATCGTACCGAAAGAGTTTGCGAAACGGAACTCCATTGTTCCACTGAAAGCAGAAGGGGACAGGCTGTTTGTCGCAATGTCCGATCCGATGGACTATCTGTCTGTTGATGATTTGCGATTGTCGACAGGTTTCCATATTGAAACAGCTATCGCTTCAAAAGATGATATCTTGAAGACGATTTCCAAGTATTATGATGACGATTTCCTTGAAGAATTTTCAGTTGAGCAACCTGAAGATAAACAAGATCAAGCAGATGAACTGACTGATCTCGATTCACCGATCGTCCGTCTTGTTAATCAAGTTTTATCTTCTGCAATCACTCAAAAAGCGAGTGATATCCATATCGATCCGCAAGAACATCAAGTCGTCATTCGCTTCCGTGTAGATGGTTTACTGAAAACCGAACGTTATTTGCCGAAGCATATGCAGGCAATGCTAACTGCGCGTATTAAGATCATGTCTGGGTTAGATATAACCGAAAGCCGTATGCCGCAGGACGGGCGTATTAAAGTGAATATCGATTTCAGACCTATAGACTTACGTGTGTCCAGCTTGCCGACGGTGTTCGGAGAAAAGATCGTCATGCGTATATTGGATTTAAGTAGTTCATTAAACGACTTAGCAAAGCTCGGCTTTAGTGAAGCGAACTTACAGAAATTCCTCTTAGAGATTGAGCGGCCAAACGGAATTGTCTTAATTTCAGGTCCGACGGGTTCAGGTAAATCATCGACACTCTATGCTGCTTTGAATAAATTGAATCAAGAAGCGGTCAATATTATTACTGTTGAAGACCCTGTCGAGTATCAGCTCGAAGGGGTCAATCAGATTCAAGTGAACCCGGCAGTCGGATTAACATTTGCAAATGGTCTTCGTTCAATTTTGCGTCAGGATCCTGACATCGTCATGGTAGGGGAAATTCGTGACAGGGAGACAGTTGAAATTGCAATACGTGCTTCATTGACAGGTCACCTCGTCCTGAGCACGATCCATACGAATGATGCTGTTGCTTCCATTACACGCCTCATTGATATGGGAGTTGAACCGTTTCTCGTGACAGCATCACTTAATGCGGTCATCGCACAGCGATTAATCCGCCGCGTCTGCCGGGACTGTGGAAAGCCGATGCCTGCTTCCAATCGTGAAAAAGAGATTTTCGCAAAGCGTCATATGGAAATCGATACGATCGTACGCGGTCCAGGATGTGCTTCATGCAACATGACAGGTTACAGAGGCAGGGTTGCAATTCATGAAGTACTGATCATCAATGATGAAATGCGGGAAGCAATCAATAATCACAGCACGCCCGCTAAACTCCGCGAAATAGCAACACGTAACGGAACGATTTTCTTAATTGACGATGGACTGGAGAAAGTGAAACGCGGAATTACGACAACTGAAGAAGTGCTCAGAGTTGCACTCATTGAATAGGGGCATGGTTTTATGAATGAACATATTGATTTTATCCTCAGTAAAGCAGTTGAACTGAATGCTTCCGATATCCATCTGACGGTAGGTGTTCCACCGGTATTCCGTATTCATGGAGACTTGAAACGCTTTGGAGAACAAGCATTGGATGATGACTATACAAAGGAAACGGCTAAACTGACGATTCCGACGAAGTTATTTACAGATTTTCTTTCTAAGGGGCAGATTGACTATTCCTATGAATTAAAAGGGATTGCACGTTTCAGGGTAAATGCATTCCAACAGCGGGGGTCAGTTTCGTTGGCATTCAGAACAATCCCGACAAATGTCCCTTCCATAGATGATTTGCAAGTGCCGGAAATATTGAAACAACTATCGCAAACACCACAAGGATTAATTTTAGTGACAGGTCCTACGGGTTCTGGTAAATCTACGACTCTTGCATCGATGATCGGGTATATGAACGATACGATGCGCAAACATATTATTACGTTGGAAGACCCGATTGAGTATGTCCATGCGCATCGTTCATCGATCATCGATCAGCGGGAAGTCGGATTCGATACACAGTCATTTGCGGATGGGCTGCGTGCTTCGTTGCGTCAAGATCCTGACGTCATACTCGTCGGGGAAATGCGTGACCTTGAAACGATTTCGACGGCGATCACTGCGGCTGAAACGGGACATTTAGTGCTCGCTACATTGCATACATGGAGTGCGGCTTCAACAATCGACCGTATTATCGACGTGTTCCCTCATGGGCAACAAGCGCAAATACGTGTTCAATTGGCGGGTGTCCTAACAGCGGTCCTATCACAGCGGTTGTTCAAAACCTCGAACAATCAAGGCCGCCGTGTCGCAACAGAACTGATGATTAACAATCCTGCCATATCCAATCTCATTCGGTCTGAAAAAGTGCACCAAATTCCGAACGTCATCCAGACGAATCGGGCGATGGGTATGCATATGATGGAATCCTCAGTGAAACAATTGCTTGACCAGGGAATGATTTCGTATGAAACTGCCATGCCATACCTCGAAGGTGATGATTGACGATGGCTCGATTTAAATATAGCGGCCGCGATGCGAAATCAGTGCGAACGGGCGTCATAGTTGCTGGAAATAAACGCGAAGCAGCGTTGAAACTGAAAAAACAGGGCATACGAGTGACAGACTTGAACGAACAAGCTGAAACGGTGCTGACAAAAGAGATCCATCTCGGCAAGCCGATAAAACGCGCGCATTTCATCATGTTTTTACGTCAGTTTTCTACGTTGTTGCGTGCAGGCGTGACAATAGTAGAGTCTATTAAAATATTGTCTTTACAAGTAGAGTCGAAACCTTTCCAAAAAATCCTCATCTCGATCGGGGATGACTTGCGCGGAGGCGGTGCGTTGTCTGAAGCATTAATGAAGCATCCGAAAGCATTCGAACCGCTCGTTATCAACATGATCAAAGCGGGGGAAATGTCCGGTACGGTGGATGATTCACTCGATCGGCTCGCAGACCATTATGAGAAGGCGCATTTAACACGACAAAAAGTAATTTCGGCAATGTCATACCCCCTTGTCGTTGGAGTTGTCGCCATTGGAGTAGTCATATTCTTACTATCATTCGTCGTCCCGATGTTCGTCGACTTATTTGCAAGCATAGGCGGAGAATTACCGTTACTGACACAATTCGTCTTAAAAGCAAGTGAATTCATGGTTGCATACTGGTACGTAATAATCTTGGCGATTGCTGCAGTAGTTATCGGCTTCTGGATGATGTACACGAATAAAGAAGGAAAATACATTCTTGATTCATTGCTGTTACGCCTTCCGATTTTCGGTGACATGATGAAGAAATCAGCTTTAGCTACGCTCACAAGGACACTTAGCTCGTTATTCGCAAGCTCAGTTCCGATTTTGCAGGCGCTATCAATGACTGAGAAGATTGTGGAAAACGAAGTCGTTTCCAGAGTCGTCGGTGAATCAAGACGATCACTGGAACGTGGTGGCTCGCTCACAGAACCAATGATGAATCATTGGGCTTTCCCGCCATTAATCCCCCACATGATTGCAATCGGGGAGCAAACAGGATCGCTCGATGCAATGCTCGGGAAAGTGGCGGACTTCTACGAGAAAGAAGTGGAAGCTTCGACAGATCGATTAAAAGCATTGATAGAGCCAATCATGATCATCTTATTAGCTGGCTTGGTAGGTACTATAGTACTTTCTATCCTATTGCCGATGTTTAGCTTATTCTCCGAAATAGACAATTTGTAACGAAAACTGTCGAAAAGCAAAATAATTTAATAGAATTATAGGTTGATAGTTTCATTTTGATTAGTAGTTTGGTATGCTTAACTTGTAAGAATAAGTACGATACAATGAGGAGGAATTTATATGAAAAAGTGGCTACAGAAAAGATTGAAGAATGAAAAGGGTTTGACATTAGTCGAGCTATTAGCGGTAATTGTTATTTTAGGAATTATTGCTGCGATTGCAGTGCCGTCTATTGGGAGTTTAATAGAAAACCAAAGAATTAAAGCAACTAAAGCAGACGCTTTAAATGCAATAGCTGCAGCAGAATTATACTTTGTTGAAAATGATACAAAAGATAATGTTTCACTTACTGATTTGAAAAAAGATGGCTATATGACAGATTTGGGTAAATTGCAAACGGAAAATGGTTTAGTGACAAAAGCAAAAGAAGATAAAAAAACAAGTATTACTGCAACTGCAAAATATGGCGATAAAGCTGAAGAAGCTGTTAGCTTTACAAATGCAACAATAGAATCAATAAATAAAAGCGGCAATTCTAAAACTGTCACTGGCACTCCCACTCCCACTCCTTAATTAGTGAACAAACATTTATTCTTCTAGAAGCTTTTAAAAAGAAGGAGTCAATAATATGCAACTATTCAACCGCCGCAAACAGCCGGCCACTCTTACAATTGAACAAGACGCCGTCCGTTATGTCCGGTTGAAATCATCTGACCCTCTCCAAATTGAACGTGCGGAAGCAATCATACTTCCTCCAAACACAATCGTCGAAGGAAAGATCATTGACTCCGAAAACTTAGTCATGATTTTAGAGGGCGCAGTAAAGGAATGGGGCATCGCCAAACGCGATGTCCAATTTCTTGCGCCTGATACATATGTGTTAATCCGGAAGGTTGCTTACCCGCAAGACGTGCGGCCTGATGAGTTGAAAGGGCATTTCTTCATTGAAATCGGTTCGACCATCTATCTGCCGTTCGATGATCCGGTTTTTGATGTCGTTCCTTGTACATTCAATAATGAAGCAAATGAAGCGATTCTCATTGCATCTAAAGAAAGCATTCTCGATCAATATGAAGATGTGCTGAAAACGGTGAAATTAGATCCGACAGTTGCAGATATTGGGCCATTGGCGCTTTATCGTCTGGCGCATAAGATGTATGAGTTCTCTGGTCAAGAGCATGTTCTGCTTGCCGATTTGAGAGGCGGCGTCATGACGGTTTCCATTTTCCACGAGCATTACCCGTTATTCATGCGTCCGGTCGATTTAGATCAGTCTGCGGATATTTCAATTGTTGCGGATGGCGCACTCGATCCACATTCCGTTTCACCGACGTCGATTGCTTTGGAACTTGAAAAATTGATGAACTTTTATCGCTATAACTTACATAATGGTGCAGCATCGATTACGCATGTCCTCGTCAATGGCGAGTATGAGCTGATGGATGATTTATTGAATATGGTTCGCACACGGTTTTCCATCCATGCAGATCGCTTGCTGAAAGAACCTCTGCGACTTCCGGATGGCGATATTTTGTCTGCACGTTTTAACCGGACGATTGGATTGGCATTGAAAGAGGTGTGACGATGTTAGTAGATATTAACTTACTGCCCGAAAAGGAGAGGGAGCGGTCGACGCTTCTTATCGCTGCACTCGCTATTTTAAGTGTGGCTATTCTTTTTTGGGCAGTTCTTTTTCTGTATTCCAATCACTTGACGAAGAAGACCGTTCATTTGGAAACGCAGGTTGCTTCATTACATGTAAGCCAAGAAGCCCTTCGTGAAGAGCTGCAACCGACGACGACATCTAGTGAGTTGCAACAATTGGAAGCAACTGTAGAATGGGCGCAATCGTATCGTTATGAGACGCTTCCATTATTGCAGGAACTGATCGCTTTATTACCTAATCGCGGGTTCTTTGTTTCGTTTGAATTTGCGGCACCACATTCGGCTCAAGTGACTGTGCAGTTCGATGAGAAAAAAGATGCTGCCCATTATTTGACGCGAATGAAATCTTCGCCTTTCGTAACTGCCGCAACGATTGAGTCTATTGTTGCTGAACAGTTGGATGATGAACAAGGGGAGCAAGTCCTTCCTCGTTTTGAAGCCGTCTATCAAGTGGAGTTCCTCGATGAAAGAAACGCTGTCGTGGAAATTGAAGACAACGTAGATGTTGAAGTTGAAGTTGACGTTCAACAAGAGGAGGATGATGCCGATGAGTAATCTGTCAAAACGACAAAAAGATGTTGCGCTCGTTGTATTATCCGTCATCTTCTTGTTGTCGCTCGCGCTGTATTCGTATTTTAAAATTTATGCACCCGCTAAAGATATGAATGAACGGGCATTGCAATCATTATCGAATGAACGGGATATATTGTTCGCTTTGCAACGTCAGCAGGCGCAACAGGTACCTAATCAGACGACTAATTCTAGAATCTTGCAGCAACAATTGCCTGTCGTCCCACTGGAAGATCTCATTCTTCTTCAAGTGCAGGAAGCTGAAGTGAAGTCTGATACATATGTGCAAGAAGTGAATTTTTCCTTTGAAGAAGCGCTGATCGAAACACCGCCTGAAGATGTGCAAAATGTGCAAGCGATTATTGCTGAAGTTCATTTGCTTGCAACTGATTACGCTAATGTTGACCGTTTCATAGAAGAAATCGAGTCGATGGAACGGATATTCGTGATTAATGAAATTGAATTTACGGCACCTGAAGAAATTCGCACTACTGATGATGAAGGTGACATGCAGGAACTGACTGTAACGTTCCATGCGTTCTACCGCAATGATCTACCGGGACTACTAGATGATGCACCGAAAGTGGACGCACCGCCTTCAGCGAATAAATCAGATCCTACGCCATTCAATCAAAGTAACGGGTCGGGTGAGGAATAATGGAAATCGTCTGGTTAGTCCTATTCTTCCTCTACGGCATCATTTTCGGCTCGTTCTTCAACGTTGTCGGTTTACGAGTGCCTAAAAAGGAATCCATCGTTTCACCACCGTCACATTGCACGAACTGTGACCGCAAACTCGGTTCGAAAGATCTCATTCCGGTCTTTTCATACATCTTCCTCAAGGGAAAATGCCGTACTTGCGGAACGAAAATCAGTCCAGTCTATCCGATTATGGAATTCCTGACTGGAACACTTTTCGCGTTTGCTTATTACCAACTAGGTTTCAGCTTGGAATTACTGATCGCCATTCTCTTCATTTCCATGCTCGTTATCATTACTGTTTCAGATATTGCCTACATGCTAATCCCTGACAAAGTGCTATTGCCGTTTGCAATCACGCTTTTAGTATTGCGTCTCGTCATACCCCTCTCTCCGTGGTGGGATAGCCTGCTTGGGGCAGTCGTCGGGTTCGGTGTGCTGTTTCTAATTGCGGTTGTGTCGAAAGGTGGCATGGGTGGCGGAGACATTAAATTATTCTTTGTCATCGGTCTTGTCCTCGGTACGGCTAATACATTGTTGACGCTGTTTCTTGCGTCGGTCATCGGCTCGATTGCCGGTATTTATATATTGAAGAAAACCGGCAAAGGGAGGAAGACACCTGTACCGTTCGGACCGTCGATCGCACTCGCTGCCATTATCGCGTACTTCTATGGGGCGGACTTTGTCGACTGGTACCAGCATTTGTTCATTTAAGTCGATAAATATTTTAGGACAAGACGACAAAGGTCTTGTCCTTTTTCATGTCCCGTTTGGTACGGTTACTAAAAATGGGGTGGACTACTTTGAATTTCAAGAAAAAGTATTCGAAAGTGACAGTTCTCGCTGCAATGATTCATGGTGTCATTATTGGCATTGCGGCTGTTGCGATTGTTGGATTCATCATTGTTGGGACGAGTAGTAAGAGTAAACAGCAGGCGGCTGACAATGAAGTCGTTACTAAGCCTGTAGAAAAACCAGGTGAAACAACGCCGACTTCTGGCCCTGATGTTGCTATAGGAACGGAACCGCCTTTGAAACTGTTTGCGAAACAACATGGTGTCTTTTCTTCTGCGGAATCCGCTGCACTGTTCATAGCGGAAGATCCTAATCTTTCAAAAGCGTCCGTCATTGAATCGCAAGGGCAGTTTTATGTTTGGAGTGCTGTCGGGCTAGATGGAAGTGAATTTGAAGTGAGTGAGGCAGAAGGGACTTTCCGCAAGCCTTTTAATGCGGATACATCAGCGTGCTCGGCTGTAGGGGCAGGTAAATTGAGAAAAACACTTACTGAAACAGCGCTATCGCAAATTAAAACTTTGACCGTTGAAGGAGCAGGTGATTCGGAAGACGCGAAGGCAGCTGAATTCCGGAAGCATATCATTGCTGTGACGGCGTTTACGTCTGATTTGACGATTGTCCGATTGAAACTTCTATCGCATTATACGAATAAAGACGGATGTGTCAAAATTGGATTTTAAGTGCTGTTTGTCGTCAATCTGAAATTTTTTGCCTAACGAGAAAATTTTCAACTGCTATCTTCTGACGTATGATATTGATAAGAAAAGAAGGAGGTAGTCAATTGAAATTCGCTTCATATATTCCAATTATTTTAGCTTCCGGTTCGCCGAGAAGGAAAGAACTGCTAGAATCACTTGGCATTCAATTTGAAATTAATCCAAGTAATGTGGATGAACACGTTAATTTTACGGATAGTGATTTTCAGGGATATGTTCAACTGTTAGCTGAGCGCAAAGGGGATGCCGTGTCTAAAACTGCGCAGGAATCACTTGTTATCGCAGCGGACACAATAGTTGTCTATAACGGTGAAGTTTATCCGAAACCAGCTACGCCAGAAGAAGCGGTAAATTTCCTGGAGACATTTGCAGGTAATACGCATTCTGTTTATACGGGTGTCTGTTTGCAGTATCGTGGTCGGACGGTCGTCTTTTCCGAAGAAACGAGAGTGACATTCAAGCCGCTGGATAAGCAGTTGATAAAAGCGTATGTCAATTCGGGAGATCCGATGGACAAGGCTGGAGGATACGGCATTCAAACGGCTGGAGCGTTATTAGTGGAGAAAATCGATGGCGATTACTTAAATGTCGTCGGTTTACCACTGTCAAAGCTCGTTGAGGTCATGCGTGACGAAGGGTTCATTGAACTGATCGGTGGTGAACTTGCCGATGACAGTTGAGGTGAAAGGGCAAATGATGATCCGCGATGTGCACGTATCGGACAGACCCCGTGAACGACTCATTTTGCAAGGTGCAGAGAGTTTATCGAATCAGGAACTAATTGCTATACTGTTGCGCACAGGAACGAAGAATGAGTCTGTTCTCATGCTTGCAAACCGTGTCATAAAGTCATTCGATAAAATACAGGATTTGAAAGATGCGACAGTGGAAGAGATTACGTCTGTGAAAGGTATCGGTCGAGCGAAGGCGGTGCAAATACTTGCTGCAGCTGAATTAGGAAAGCGGGTATACCGCAAACACTCCGAAGGGAAATACGTCATCCGCTCACCTGAAGACGCTGCAGCTTATTTAATGACAGATATGACTTCGCTTTTGCAAGAACATTTTGTAGTCATGTTTTTAAATGTGAAAAACGAAGTGTTACATAAGCATACCGTCTTCATCGGCAGCTTGAATTCATCGATTGTACATCCGCGCGAAATCTACCGTGAAGCCGTCAAACGGTCTGCTGCCTCTATAATCGTCGCGCACAATCACCCCTCCGGAAATCCCGCGCCATCTCCTGAAGATATTGAAGTGACGAAGCGTCTCGTTGAAGCTGGTTCGATTATCGGCATCGATTTGCTCGACCATATCATTATCGGGGATCATAAATTCATAAGTCTTAAGGAAAAAGGATATATGAATTAGCAAATACCTCCTATTTTGGTCGATTGCTTTTGCCTTGCCATATAGAATAAAACAGCCGAATCCCTATAGTTAATGGGATTCGGCTACTAGTATAAGAGACGTATAGGGAGAATGGCTATAGCAACAAAATTGTCAGTGTAGCTATTGACACTGTGAATTTGTCCTTCTATCCGTTATAATATGGTTTATGATTTGAAGAAGACCATTTTTGGACGGTCGAATAGAAAGGAAGAACAAATTTGTTTGGATTAGGATCAAGAGATGTCGGGATCGATCTCGGCACAGCAAATACATTAGTGTTTATTAAAGGAAAAGGGATCGTCCTACGGGAACCTTCCGTTGTAGCGAAAAATATAATTACAAATGAAATCGTAGCTGTTGGTTCAGCTGCTAAAAATATGATTGGTCGTACGCCTGGATCCATCGTGGCGACGCGTCCGATGAAAGACGGCGTCATTGCGGACTTTGAAATTACAACTGCAATGATCGAACATTATATGCGTGAAGCGACAAAGGCTGCGGGTAGCTCTTGGAAAAAGCCGAACGTTATGATTTGTGTTCCTTTTGGTATCACTTCTGTCGAACAGCGTGCTGTTACAGATGCTGCTAAACAAGCTGGCGCGAAAGATGCATATACGATTGAAGAGCCATTTGCGGCTGCGATCGGTGCAAACTTACCTGTTTGGGAACCTACTGGTAGTATGGTCGTCGATATAGGTGGAGGAACGACTGAAGTTGCGGTCATTTCTCTTGGAGGTATCGTTACAAGTGAATCGATCCGTATTGGTGGCGATTCAATGGATGGCGCAATCATTAGCTATATCCGTAAAGTGTATAATTTGACGATCGGTGAACGTACTGCAGAAGCGATCAAAATTGAAATTGGATCTGCAAGAGTTATGAACAAAGCAGAAAAGATGGAAATCCGCGGTCGTGACTTGTTGACGGGTCTGCCGAAAACACTTGAAATTTCATCTGACGAAATCGTGGAAGCACTACGCGAATCCATTCTTCAGATTATTGAAGGTGTTAAAAAGACATTGGAAGCAACTCCTCCTGAATTGTCTGCTGACGTTATGGAGCGTGGAATCGTCCTGACAGGCGGTGGTGCATTGCTTGCAAATCTTGATAAAGTAATTTCTGATGAAACAAATATGCCTGTGTTCATCGCTGAAGATCCATTGGATTGTGTAGCGATCGGTACTGGGAAAGCACTTGATAATTTTGAAGTCATTAAAAAGATGCAAGTTCGGTAATCTGAGGGAGGATTTTGGCAATGCCACGTTTTTTTTCGAATAAACGATTGATTTTATTGCTTGTAGGCGTAATCGTGCTTGTGGCATTGATTTCCTTCTCTCTTCGGGACAGGCAAAATGCCACCCTTCCAGAACAGCTTGTAAAAGATGTAGTCGGATTTGGACAGACACTGTTTTCCAAACCGACGCATTTCCTTACAGGCACGTTGTCCAAAATCGATGGAATTTTGAATACATACGAAGAAAACAAGCATTTGAAAGCGAGATTGCAAGAATACGCATCCACCCAATCAGAACTTGTCGATATAAAAGCTGACAACAAAAAGCTCAGAGATATTATCGGCAAGCAAGAAAGTTTGCGTGACTACGAGCCGATTCAAGCAACTGTCATATCCCGGAATCCTGATCAATGGGAAGAAAAAGTGATCATTGATAAAGGAACCGAACACGGCGTACGTATGAATATGGCTGTCATTACTGCGAATGGACTGATTGGAAAAGTGGTGCTCGAAGCGAAGTTCAAATCGACCGTTGAACTTCTGACTACTGAAAATCCGAACTTCAGAGTCGCGGCTGTTATACCTGGGGAGAAACCGGTATTCGGTTTAATTGAAGGGTATGACGCTGAGCGTGACGAATTGATTATGAAACGGATCGATTCGAACTTTGATATTAAGGAAGGCCAAAAAGTCGAATCGTCAGGTCTAGGGGGCATTTTCCCGAAAGGACTTTTAATTGGAGAAGTGACGAAAGTGTCTACGGACGATTTCGGATTAACGAAGCTAGCATATATACGGCCAGCTGCGAATTTCTCAATGCTTGATCATGTAATGGTTGCAAATAGATTATCCAAAACGAATGACGGGACGGATGGCAAAGATTCGTCCAGCGATGAAGGGGAGGATGAATCGTGAGTAGATTCATAATCCCTCTTATTGCCGTCGTCCTATTTTACCTGGAACCTGTTTTCAGCTTATTCTCGCCAGTGACAATCGGGCAAAATGAGTATACGCTCGTACCTCGTCTTGTTATTGTCTTTTTGATTTTCATCACTGTTTATTACAGTCGAAAACAAGCAATCATCTACGGAATCGTCTTTGGCCTCTTGTATGATATGTATCACATTGATATTATTGGAGTATATACATTTTTATATCCGGTAATCTGCTATCTTACCGCATTTATTATCCGTCAGGTCCACCGGCACATTTTGACAGTTATGGCTTTATCGATTGTCATGATTGCATTGGTGGAAATATTCTCCTATCTTTTTGCGAGTCTGATTTCTTTGACGACTATTGGGTTCGACGATTTTCTTTCGAGCCGGTTGCTGCCAACGCTAATTGCCAATTCAATTTTCGTCGGGATGTTCGGTTACCTGTTCAAGCAACTTTTTGATAAGAGCGGCGAGCAATTAGCCGGTATATAAACAAGAAACTGTGAGGGACGCAAATGACGAAACAGCACTATGTTACGATAAAAGGGACAAAAGAAGGTCTTGTCCTCCGACTGGACGACAAATGCGCTTACTCGGACATGATTGCAGAACTCCGCAATAAAGTCAGTGAAAATAGTCTGGAAGGGCTAGCCGAAGTGAGGATTCACACTGGTAATCGCTATTGTAATGAAGAAGAACTAAAAGAAATAATGAATATTGTACATGAATCACCCCATTTACGAGTAGCAAGAATTCAAAGTGAAGTCATTTCCATCGAAGAGAGCAACCGAAAAGTGTTAGAGAACCAATCTGAAACGTTTATCGGTATTGTCCGCTCTGGACAAGTTGTGGAAGCTGAAGGAGATCTTGTCGTAATTGGTGATGTCAATCCGAATGGACGGGTTGTCGCAGCTGGCAGTATTTACGTATTAGGAAGATTGAAAGGGATCGCACATGCGGGTGCTACAGGTAATGAAGAAGCTGTAATTGCTGCTTCGTGGCTTGAAGCTACGCATCTGATGATAGCGGACAAGTTGGAAACGATGACAGATGAACTGACGATACTGTCAGAACAACCTGAAATGGAATGTGCATATATCCATCCGAACGGGTTCATCGCCATCGACCGACTGCAGGAGCTTCGGATTCTCCGGCCTAATCTGTCAACATTTAAAGGAGGGAGCTAGTGTGGGAGAAGCAATTGTCATAACGTCTGGAAAAGGAGGAGTCGGCAAAACGACTACCTCAGCAAATCTTGGTACTGCATTGGCTCTGCAAGGAAAAAAAGTATGTCTTGTGGATACGGATATTGGTCTACGAAATCTCGATGTCATTTTGGGTCTTGAAAACCGAATCATTTACGATTTGGTCGATGTCATTTCAGGACGATGTAAAGTCCATCAGGCATTAGTGAAAGACAAACGTTTTGAAGATCGCTTGTTTCTACTTCCAGCAGCACAGACAACTGATAAAAACGCTGTGCAGCCGGAAGAGATGAAAGAACTCATCACTGAGCTGAAGCGTGACTATGATTATATTCTCATAGATTGTCCTGCCGGAATTGAACAGGGCTTTAAAAACGCGGTAGCAGGTGCGGATCGTGCAATTGTCGTAACGACGCCCGAGATTTCAGCTGTACGGGATGCGGATCGGATTATCGGCTTGCTTGAGCAGGAAGATATTGAACCGCCGAAACTCATTATTAACCGTATTAAAACCCGTCTCGTGAACAGTGGTGATGCACTTGATGTGAATGACATTACAACGCATTTATCCATCGATTTGCTTGGTATCGTACTTGACGATGAAAGTGTTATCTCTTCTTCAAACAAAGGGGAGCCTGTCGTTATGGATCCGTCCAACCCGGCTGCCATCGGTTACCGTAACATCGCTCGGAGAATTCTCGGTGAATCCGTTCCTTTAATGTCCCTTAATGAAGGAAAATCAGGATTCTTCGGTAAGTTGAAAACACTATTTACAAAATAAATGAAAAGTAGTCTCTGACGTCTTCGTCAGGGATTTTTTAATGCGTAAACTTTGGTACGTATTCAAGCGTTTGCCCATAATATTCATAGTACACTCGTCATATACTGTGAAAAAGGTGGTGTGGCGGGGTGAAATGGAAAACAAAATGGATCATTGCCGTCTTAATGGCAATCGGTGTGTTCACGTATGCAAAGATGGAGGAAATGGGAGTCGTATCAAAACCAATCACTCAATACGTGACAACTGGAAAAGATTTTATCGTCATGAAGAAGTGGGTCTCCTCAATTATTGGTGACTCAAACGAAGATACAATTGCTGTATCCGCAAGTTCTGAAGAAGATATACCGTTTGCTTTGTATGAGTCGATGCAGCCTTACAAAGATGGAGTAATAGTCTCTTATATGAACGCAATGCCAATCACTGCTCAAGGGGATGGACTCGTCGTTTTTACAGGATCTACAAGACAATCGGGTAAGACGGTAACTGTGCTCTATGATGATGGAGATGAAGTGACATATGGGTTTGTCGGTTCATTTAAGAAATTGCCCTATTCGACTGTGAAAAAAGGGGACACGCTCGCTTTAATGAATGAAGAGGCGATCTATCTGAAAGTGAAACGAGAAGGAATTGTCCTTGAAGCGTCGGTATTGGCGACGTATTTTTCGGATACTAAACAATGAAGCTTCGTCTCCATCCAGTTTTGGCACCATTTTTCCTGGCACTTATGTTGACAGGAGGGTTGTCATTTTACGCACTTGTTTTCCTCTCCTTACTGCTCCATGAAGCGGGGCATATCCTTGCTGCTTATTTGAGCGGAATGAAAGTGCGTATGTGTACAATCATGCCCTATGGGGGAGAATTGCATATACCTGGCAAGTTTCAATACGCAAAAAAACAAAAGATCTTTGTCGCATTAGGTGGTCCAGCCGCAACTTTCATCGTTCTTCTCTGTTCCATAGTCCTCAATTTTCCCGGCAACGAACAACTCGTGAAGATTCAAATCGTCATTCTGCTAGTGAATTTGTTGCCTATTATACCGCTTGACGGCGGACAAGCACTTTGTGCATTTATCGAAACGGAAAAGAATAAATTTGAGGTGCGTACTTCATATCTCATCTTTTCAATCGTGTTTTTAACGGTTGCTATTATTGTGATGATAGATTGGATACCGAGCACGTTGCTTTTCATAGCATTGGCTTTATTCCTTCTTATACAAAACATTACAACTTTCAAGTTCAGGAAATACGAAAAAGCATTTGAACAGTTGAAAGAAAACAGTTGACGTGAAACGCTGTGCATGGTAATATTTTAATGTTATTGTTTGTAGCACCCGTGCTACAACCGCACTGATTGGGTACAAGCATCCGTATGGATCACCTATGAAGGCGAGTCTGAGTCTATAGAGGAGGTGCAAGTATGTACGCAATCATTGAAACTGGTGGGAAACAAATCAAAGTTGAAGCAGGTCAAGAGGTTTACATCGAGAAAGTTCTTGGTGAAGCTGAAGAAACTGTAACATTTGACAAAGTTCTATTCGTTGGTGGAGAAGACGTGAAAGTCGGCGTTCCATTCGTGGAAGGTGCTTCTGTAACGGGTAAAATCGTTAAGCATGGCCGTGGCAAGAAAATCACTGTTTTCAAATACAAGCCGAAAAAGAACTACCACAAAAAGCAAGGTCATCGTCAGCCATACACAAAAGTTGTCATCGAAGGCATCAACCTGTAAGCCGGCATGATCAAAATCATTATTAATGAACAACCAACAGGCCGTATTAGCTCTTTTGAGATGAAAGGCCATGCCGATTACGCAGAACATGGAAAAGATCTAGTCTGTGCAGGTGCATCAGCAGTCTCTTTTGGAGCTGTTAATGCAATTATTGCACTCACTGATATAACACCTGAAATCCAACAAGGGTCAGATGGAGGTTATTTGAAAGTGGCTTTTCCGGAAACGGAAAAAGACAGTGAAATCCAGTTAATCGTGAAGGCAATGATTGTTTCATTACAGACGATTGAACAAGATTACGGGCAACATATAAAACTTATCTATAACCGATAGGAGGTGGCACTTATGTTACGTTTGGATCTCCAGTTTTTCGCATCGAAAAAAGGGGTAGGTTCTACAAAGAACGGTCGTGACTCTCATTCGAAACGTCTTGGCGCAAAGCGCGCTGATGGACAATTCGTTTCAGGCGGCTCTATCCTTTATCGCCAACGCGGAACAAAAATTCACCCAGGTGAAAACGTTGGCCGCGGCGGTGACGATACTCTTTTCGCAAAAGTTGACGGCGTCGTTCGTTTTGAACGTTTTGGTCGCGACAAGAAAAAAGTTAGCGTATACCCTGAAGCTCAAGAAGCTTAAGCTTAAACGTATTTTTGGAAGGACTGCATTTTACCGTGCAGTCCTTTTTTTATTTTTTGACGAAAGACCAGTACAGAATGTTATACTGTATAGTATGAAACCATTGGCGGTGAAAGTATGGAGTCTGAAAAGCTGACGATTGGCAAAGCATTGAAGTTTGCACGGCACGATTTTTTAAATGAATTGCAATTAATGCTGCTGTATATGGATCTTGGAAAGCCAGCTGATGCGAAAAACAGTTTATTGGAAACGACTGAGCGTATCCGACATCTCTCCAGGCTTGAAAATTTACGGATGCCTGAAACAGAAGTATGGCTCAGTACATTCGAATGGCAACATCCATCTTTTTCTAAAACACTTACTTGTACGACTGTAAGTGGTGAGCGGTTAGCAGACGACAAAGCGGTTTCTTCTTATCTTGAAACACTGATTCAGGAAATTGAGAAAGTGCTGGATCCGATGGAAGACTATACAATTTCTACAGTCGTTGAAGCGACTGAAGAACGATGGTCGATTCAATTGAAAATACAAGGACTGCTTGCTGGAAATCCTGTAATTGACGATGTCGATCACGGATTTGAAGTAAGCACTATTATGCAAGATGAGCAATGGACGTTCACAATAAGTGGACAATAGGAGGCAATAAACAATGTTTGTCGATCACGTAAAAGTTTATGTTAAAGGCGGTAACGGCGGCGATGGAATGGTCGCATTCCGCAGAGAAAAGTATATTGCATATGGCGGTCCTTCAGGCGGGGATGGTGGAAAGGGTGCGGATGTCGTCTTCATCGTGGATGAAGGTCTTAGAACATTAATGGATTTCCGTTACCAACGTCATTTCAAAGCGCCAAGAGGTGAGCATGGTGCAACGAAAAATATGCACGGTAAAGGTGCAAAAGATATGGTCGTCAAAGTTCCACCTGGCACAATAGTGAAAGACGTGGAAACGGGTGACATTATCGCTGACCTTGTCGAAGATGGACAAACAGCAGTTATCGCTCGTGGTGGACGTGGTGGACGTGGGAACTCGCGTTTCGCAACACCACAAAACCCAGCACCGGAACTTTCGGAAAAGGGAGAACCAGGTGTTGAAAGAGAAATCGTTCTCGAACTAAAAGTACTTGCTGACGCAGGGCTCGTCGGTTTTCCGAGTGTCGGAAAATCCACTTTGCTATCTGTCGTTTCAGCAGCAAAACCTAAAATTGCGGATTACCACTTCACGACACTTGTTCCGAATCTAGGAATGGTTGAGCTTGACGGTGGGAATACGTTCGTTTTAGCCGACTTACCAGGGTTAATCGAAGGAGCGCATGAAGGAATTGGTCTTGGTCATCAGTTTTTGCGTCATATCGAAAGAACACGTGTTATTATTCACGTTGTTGACATGTCCGGTGTAGAAGGACGCGATCCGTATGAAGATTTTGTGACGATTAATGAAGAACTGGAAAAGTATAATCTCCGTTTAATGGAACGTCCGCAAATTATTGTTGCTAACAAAATGGACATGCCTGATGCTGAAGAGAACTTAGAGGCATTCAAAAAGAAATTGAATGATGACAATGCGCTCATCTTCCCGATATCTGCACTTACTCGTGAAGGACTCGATCAGTTGCTGTTTTCAGTTGCAGAATTACTTGAAACAACGCCTGAATTCCCGATGCATGAAATTGAGGAAGAAGATGAAAACCGTTCTGTACTTTATAAGCACGAAGCAGACCCTGAAGACTTCAACATTAGCCGTGATGATGATGGTGCGTTCATTGTTTCCGGTTATACGATTGAGCGTCTCTTCAAGATGACCGACTTTAACTTCGATCAATCCGTCCGTAAATTCGCACGTCAGATGCGCGGAATGGGAATCGATGACGCTCTTCGTGAACGCGGTGCACAAGACGGAGACACTGTACGAATCCTTGACTTCGAATTCGAATTCATAGAATAATTTCGAGTCGAGAATGAATTGTAGCTAGGAGGCATTCAATGAAGCCGTTGGGGGAAGGGCAGTATTATCTTGTACGAGAAGATGTGCTTACGGAATCCATGCAGAAAATGCTTGAAGCGAAGAGGATGCTTGCGAGCGGAGAAGAGAAGACGATACAGGAAGCGACTAAACGGGTTGGGCTCTCCCGTAGCGCTTACTACAAATACAAAGATACCGTCTTCCCTTTTGAATCGATTGCACGTGAGCGTGTATTGACGATTTTCATACAGCTTGAAGACCGCAAAGGCTCACTCGCAACATTGCTCCGTCTCATATCCGAAGCGAAATGCAATGTATTAACGATCCATCAGACAATTCCTGTCCAAGGTCGTGCAAATATTACATTATCACTTGATGTGACCGAAATGCTAATTTCGATGGAGGAATTCATGCAAAAGTTGAAATCTCCGAATTTCATCGATTCCGTCCATCTAATTAGTTCAGGCGCACTTTGATAGGAGGTAGCTGAAGTGACAGATTTAAAATATTCACCTACGGTTGCCTACTTGGGACCTGAAGCTTCATTCACCCATGTAGCAGCAACTTATCTCTTCGGAAATGCCGGACTCATGCCTCAACCGACAATACCCGACTGTATAGAAGCTGTAGCGACAGGGCGAGTGGTCTATGCCATTGTGCCGCTTGAAAATGCATTAGAAGGTTCCGTGCCGATGACAATCGATTATTTGTTCCATGGAAGCGATCTGTTCATCAACGCGGAAATTTCTACACCAATTGAACAGCATTTGATGGTGAATGAAAAGCAGAAAGATGCATTGGACAAATTGGATTCTGTTCAATCTCATCCACATGCACTAGCACAATGTCATAAATACTTGCAATATCATTATCGCCGCACGCCACTCATCCAGACGACTTCAACGGCCGCGGCTGCCAAATACGTATCTGAAAATCCGGACTTGCGCATTGCAGCTATTGGCAATCGGCTTGCAGCAAAAAAGTATGGACTACATATCGCAGAAGAAAATATCCACGATTTTCATTTCAATCATACGCGTTTCGTTGTGTTGTCAATGCGAAAAGGCTACTTGGAAGCGAAGGGTCATGCCGATAACCCTAAAACGACTTTCATGGTGAAATTACCTGAAGACGATCGTTCAGGAGTGCTCCATCAAATTCTTTCAGTATTTGCATGGCGCAAACTGAATTTGAGTAAAATCGAATCCCGTCCGCTAAAAACAGGACTCGGCAACTACTTCTTCATCATCGACGTCCTCGAAAACGAAGACCACCCTATGATGAGAGGAGCCTTAGAAGAACTCGCTGCTCTCAACTGCAACGTACGCTCCTTTGGCACTTATTACACGTACGAACAAAAACCTTCCCGCTAATTCATTTTAGTTGGAAGGTTTTTTGCAATAAATAAATGAATATTCTTCCCTACTCCACAATATACATACTAAGAGAGAGGGCGCCTACTTTTAATAACGTCACCAAATCGGGCGTTCGTTCATACGATGAAATGATGGAAGGGGGATTTTTTTAGTGGATGTCCATATTGTTGTAAAAGGGGATACCTTGTGGAAGATTGCTAGGCAATACGGTATCTCATTTGAAGATTTGAAAAGAGTGAACGCCCATTTGGCAAATCCGGATTATATTGTGCCAGGCATGAAAATCTTTTTACCAGCGAAGAAAAAAGAACATATGCCTTCGATGAAAGTTCCTGACAAGAAACCACAGCAAGGTAAAGAAACACAACCTGTAAAGCCGTCCAAGCCACCAACACAAAAAAAGCCTGAAACTGGTGTGCAGACAAAACCGACGAAGCCTATGCAGCCTATTCCTTTACCGCCGCAAGGAGAAACAGTAAAGCCGCAACCGAAACCACCTATGCCGCCAAAACCGACACCACCTGTCATGAAGCCACAACAACCTGAGCAAAAGCCACCTGCTGAACAAGCGCCGACACCACCTGCACCGCAGCTGCCACCGATGGCGATGCCGCAGTTTTATCCGCCGGTCATGCCGATGCCGATTCCTTGTGGATGGATGCCGATTTTTGACGCAGACTGCTACCCGATGGTACACCATCAAGAGATGACACCACCGTTGCCATTACCAACACCTGAATTGCCATCCATGCCGATGCAGCCAACACCGCCTGCACAGATGGGAACAAAACCGCCGGCGATTGACATGATGGAGTCGAGTCAAGAATACGATTGGGAAGAATCACCGATTTATCCCGGAATGGGAACGGGCACACCGCCATCTTATCCAACGAGCGGTTGGGAGATGATGGAGTCGTCTCATGTGCCGCATATGCCTCAAATGGAATCTTCGCACCATATGGTTCATTGTCCGCCTGAACAAGGCTACATGCCTCAGATGATAGCGCCAGGACAGCAACACCCTTATGGGATGATGCATCCGCAACAGCAGTATTACCACTGTCAACCGTGCCAGCCAGTCTATCATCACGGATGTCACCATCATGGATATTATCCACAAATGATGATGCCAATGCCGATGCAACCGCAACAATGGCCAATGCAACAGATGCCAATGCATCAGCAGCCATATCCATATTATAGCCAACCAGATAATAACGATTGCGGAACGTGTTGATTGGCTTATGGCCATTGAAAAAAATATACGGAAAGTAAAAGAGAATGTATGGAAGTTAGTGGAAGGGGATGCGGCCTATTCATTGAAAAGGTACAAATCTCGTTCCACTGCCGTCAAAGTAGATTATATTCATAGGCAGCTTCATGCTATTCAATTTCCGAATATTGTTCCTGTATTAGAAACGGATGATCCTTTACTGATTATGCAACCTTGGTTTGATGGAACGCGTCCTGTGAATTTTAGAAAAAGAATTGACCGCACAGATTCGCTTCTCGCTTTGCGAGCACTTCATAATTCAAGTGAACAAATTGATTGGGATGCGTCTCCTTATTTGCATAGATATCAGCTGTTAGATAAATGGAAAGATCGATTGGACCGTTTCATCGACAATCGTACGGCCTTGGAAATGCATCTCGGCAAACAGATTGTCGATGAAATCGTGTCGTACAGTCAACTTGCGTTAACTGTATTGAGGAAGACGAAAAGAAAGCAAACGGGCTACACGCTTTTGCATGGAGATGTCGTCCACCATAATATTTTGCGTGATTACAATGGACTTATCCGATTCATTGATTTTGATCTCGCTTGTACAGGGCCTCCTGGTGTAGAATTAGCTCTTTGGGTACATCGTGTCTTGCCGAATATCGGTTATCATTTGGATTTTTTATTAGCAGAACAGACCGTTTTGAATCATTTGGATGATGCTTCAAAAGCGATGATCCTTTATCCGAATGAGGTTTTGAGGGAGTGGTTGCATCTTCTCTCATTACCAGAAGATAATCAGGAACGTTTAGCTAGAAAACTTATTCCGTTCACTGATACAGCTCTCTCTTCATGGCCAAAGTTATGGTATGATGTAGAGCGGATTATGAAGTAGATAAATAGTAAGAGAAGCCGCCTAATAGCGGCTTATTTTTACGTCCATTTTAATGAACGGTCACATGATCTTCTTTAGGTAGAAAACGCGTTCGTATGCTATAATAGTTCCTATACTAGGGGGAGAATGACGTGTACGATTATATTAAAGGCATAGTCACACGGGTGACACCAGAATACATAACGCTTGAACAAGGCGGCATCGGATGGCAAATTATGACGCCGAATCCCTATGCTTTTCATCAAACGGAGGATCTACAACAAATTTTTACGTACTTACATGTGCGTGAAGATATGCAATGGCTTCTCGGTTTTAAATCACTTGAGCAACGTGAACTATTCAAAAAGCTCATTACCGTTTCAGGTATCGGTCCAAAAGGAGCATTAGCTATTTTAGCGAGCGGCATCCCTTCACAAGTAATTGGTGCAATTGAAAGAGAAGATGAGGCTTTTCTTGTGAAATTTCCGGGTGTCGGCAAGAAGACAGCGCGCCAGATGATTTTAGATTTAAAAGGCAAACTCCATGATTTGTTCACAGAAATCGACATGCCCGATACGGAATCTACTCTTTTATCGATGGCAGAGAATGATTCTTTGGAAGAAGCAGTACTTGCATTGCAGGCACTTGGTTATTCACAACGTGAATTAACAAAAGTCCGGTCTGATATGCAGAAAGAAGAACTTGATACAGAAGGTTATATGAAACTTGCGCTAAGTTTACTGTTAAAGCAAAAGTGATGAAAACGAGTAGGAAAGGAGGAATGGTCGATGATGGATCGCGTCATTTCAAGTGAGCAAACTAATTATGATGATAACTTTGAACAGTCTCTACG
Organism: Sporosarcina quadrami; assembly: GCF_014836615.1. Classification (GTDB taxonomy): domain Bacteria; phylum Bacillota; class Bacilli; order Bacillales_A; family Planococcaceae; genus Sporosarcina; species Sporosarcina quadrami. The sequence goes on from NZ_JACSQN010000001.1 coordinate 111,144, forward strand.
TCCTCAAACGTTACACCAATACATAGGACAAGAAAAAGTCAAAGATAATTTAAGCATTTTCATACAAGCGGCTAAAGGTAGATGTGAAAGTTTGGATCATGTCCTTTTGTACGGTCCGCCAGGTCTTGGAAAAACGACATTAGCATCTGTCATTGCTAATGAAATGGGTGTCAATGTCAAAATGACAAGTGGTCCGGCAATCGAGCGTCCAGGTGATCTCGCCGCAGTCGTCTCGTCACTAGAGCCTGGAGATGTGTTGTTCATTGATGAAATCCATCGATTGAACCGTTCCATTGAGGAAGTGCTTTATCCTGCAATGGAAGACTTCTGTCTCGATATAGTCGTTGGTAAAGGACCTTCCGCAAAGTCGATTCGTCTTGACCTTCCGCCTTTTACATTGATTGGGGCTACGACAAGGGCAGGCTCACTATCTGCGCCTTTACGTGACCGTTTCGGTGTTCCGTTGCGTCTTGAGTACTACGAAGAAGGCCCACTCAAAGAGATTGTCATACGTAGCGCAAGCCTCTTTGACGTTGCAATCGATGACAGTGCTGCTGTTGAAATCGCCAGACGGTCGAGAGGAACCCCTCGTATTGCCAATCGTCTTCTTAGAAGAGTCAGGGATTACGCACAAGTGAGAGGCGACGGCAATATTACAATGGCGATTGCAAAAGAAGCACTCGAAATGTTGCAAGTCGATTCACATGGTTTAGATCATATCGATCATAAGCTACTTAGAAGCATGATAGAGCGCTTCAGGGGCGGTCCAGTCGGAATCGATACGATCGCAGCAAGCATTGGTGAAGAATCGATCACGATTGAAGATGTTTACGAACCGTATCTCTTGCAGATCGGCTTCATCCAGCGAACCCCGCGAGGAAGAGTCGCAACCGGACTCGCATATACCCATTTCGGCTATGCTATGCCAGAAGGTAATGAATACTGAAAAAGTGGTCACTTTACAATAAAAGGAGTATACAGAACTAATGGATGTTAATGATTTCGATTTTGAATTGCCTGACCGTTTGATCGCCCAAACCCCTTTGGTTGACAGAACAGCAAGCAGGCTCATGGTACTAAACAAAGAAACAGGAGAAGTACAACACCGTCAGTTCCGTCAAATCATCGACGAACTGAATGCAGGTGACATGATCGTTCTTAACGATACACGGGTCCTTCCTGCCCGTTTAATTGGTGTTAAAGAAGACACAGGCGCCTCTATTGAAGTGTTGCTATTAAAAGAAACTGGATCAGACGAATGGGAAACACTCGTCAAGCCAGCGAAGCGCGTTAAAATCGGCACGATTGTCACATTTGGTGACGGCCGTTTAACAGCAGAATGCATAGACATCATGGAGCAAGGCGGACGGAAATTTAAATTCAGCTATGCTGGCATCTTTTATGAAATACTGGACGCACTAGGTCAAATGCCGCTGCCTCCTTATATAACAGAGTCATTAGATGATCAATCACGTTATCAGACGGTCTTTGCAAAAGAAAGAGGCTCCGCAGCAGCACCGACTGCTGGACTTCACTTTACAGAAGAAATCCTCCAAGCGATTAAAGACAAAGGTGTTGGAATTGAATTCATCACTTTGCATGTGGGTCTTGGTACATTTCGTCCAGTGAGTGTCGATACAATTGAAAACCATACGATGCACGCAGAATATTATCAAGTCAGTGAAAGCACTGCAAATGCGATAAATGAAACGAAAGCGAACGGCGGTAATATTATTGCCATCGGAACAACTTCTGCCCGTACGCTTGAAACGATCGCTACGCTGAACGATGGCAAAATAGTCGCTTCAAGCGGCTGGACATCGATCTTCATCTATCCGGGTTATGAATTCAGCATACTTGACGGGATGTTGACGAATTTCCATTTGCCGAAGTCTACATTAATCATGCTTATTTCGGCATTAGCAACGCGCGAACATGTACTTGCTGCTTACAATGAAGCGGTTAAAGAAAATTACCGTTTCTTCAGTTTCGGTGATGCGATGTTCATTAAACCATCAAAAAAGTAAAGGGGCTCTAGAACAGTCCCCCAACGAAAGGAATTTCAACAATGGCAGCAATTACGTACGAACATATTAAAACATGTAAACAGACTGGAGCACGTTTAGGCATCGTCCACACACCGCACGGTTCTTTTGAAACACCGGCTTTCATGCCTGTAGGAACTCAGGCAACTGTCAAAACACAATCCCCTGAAGAGTTGAAGCAAATGGGGGCAGGCATCATCCTCAGTAATACGTATCATCTATGGCTAAGACCGGGGAATGACATTATTAAGGAAGCGGGCGGGCTTCATAAATTCATGAACTGGGACCGTCCCATTTTGACAGATTCAGGTGGTTTTCAAGTATTTTCACTAAGTGAGTTTAGGAAAATCGAAGAAGAGGGTGTTCATTTCCGTCACCATCTTAACGGCAGTAAACTGTTCCTTAGTCCTGAAAAGGCAATGCATATTCAAAATGACCTCGGCTCGGATATTATGATGGCTTTCGATGAATGTCCTCCTTTCCCTGCGACATATGATTATATGAAGGCAAGTGTTGAACGGACTTCAAGGTGGGCTGAAAGATGTTTGGCAGCGCATGCCCGTCCTGATGATCAAGGTCTGTTCGGAATTGTGCAAGGCGGTGAATTCGAGGAGCTGCGTAAGCAGAGCGCGAAAGATTTAGTTTCACTGGATTTTCCAGGATACGCTATCGGTGGATTATCTGTAGGGGAACCGAAAGATATTATGAATCGTGTATTGGAGCAGACGACACCATTGTTACCGAGTGACAAGCCTCGCTATTTAATGGGTGTTGGATCACCGGATTCTCTTATCGATGGTGCGATCCGTGGAGTGGACATGTTCGACTGTGTTTTGCCGACAAGAATTGCGCGTAACGGTACTTTGATGACGAGTGAAGGACGTCTCGTCGTAAAAAATGCGAAATACGAACGTGACTTCGGTCCGCTCGATCCCAATTGCGATTGTTATACGTGCAAAAACTATAGTAGAGCCTATATCAGACATTTAATCCGTGCCAACGAAACTTTTGGTATCCGTCTGACGTCCTATCATAATCTCCATTTCCTCTTGAATTTGATGGAGCAAGTGAGAGATGCGATTCGCCATGATCGCCTAGGCGATTTCCGTGAAGAGTTTTTTGAACAGTACGGTTTCAACAAACCAAATGCAAAAAACTTTTAAATCTTGTATAATAAAATAGGAGAAGAGGGGGGAAATTAAATGAATGGTGATATGTTAGGTACATTACTTCCGATTGTTGCGATGTTCGCGATTATGTGGTTCTTATTGATCAGACCTGCACAAAAGAGACAAAAGCAGACGAAGACGATGCAAGAGAGCTTAAAACGTGGCGATAAAGTCATTACGATCGGTGGTATCCACGGTACAATTGATGCAGTGGACGAGTCCTCCGTGTTCTTGAAAGTTGCGGATGGAACGACTTTGCAGTTCGACAGACAAGCTGTCGGCCGTGTAGTAGATGCAAGCGCAATCTGATAATTAGCGTATAAGGTAAATTGCCTGAAAACGTTTGAAGAGGTGGTCTTACAGGTTATTCCCTGTAAGCCGCCTCTTTTTTGTGTATATTCCTGTTCTGGATAAGGCATCCTTTCAGAAGAAAGGGTGGATGGCCATGTCCGATTTACTAATTATTAGTCTTAGAACAGTATTCATGTACGCGCTCATTGTTTTAATACTACGCGTGATGGGGAAACGCGAAGTGGGGGAGTTGAGCGTAATCGATGTTGTCATTTTTGTTATTATGGCTGAAGTCGTAGCCTTTGCTTTGGATTCTCCAGATAAAAAACTGAGTCACTCTATAGTGCCACTTCTCTTGCTTCTTGGCATCCAACTTCTGACTTCTCTACTTTCTTTAAAAAGTAAAAAGTTCAGAGATCTTGTAGATGGTGATCCGACAGCCATCATTCTAAATGGTATTATACAAGAGGAAGAGATGCGTAAACAGCGGTATAATCTCGATGATCTGTTTCAACAGTTAAGGGAAAAACAAATTGGCTCCATACTAGAAGTTACACATGCATATTTAGAGCCATCAGGAAATTTATCCGTTTTCACGTCAAATGAGACACCACCTGTATTGGCGCTTATTTCAGATGGAGTCATCCTGTCGAGGCATGTGAAACTTATTGGAAAGTCAGAAGATTGGCTTGTAACTGGCTTGAAAGAGCTAGGTGTCAATGATGTTCAACAGGTTTTTTATTGCTGCTACGAGCAAGGTGAACTCCATTTTCAACTAAAACAGGATTTTCAATAAGTTTTCACAAGACGCTTTAACATGAGAACGTCATTTTTCTTCACTTGACCGAAAAGAATTAAAATAATCAGGAGGAACAATGATGTAATTAGACATTCTGTCACTAATCCGAACTGTCCGATCGGTATGAAAATCGGTCGGATGACTGCTGTCATAATAAAGGATACGTACGGTAGCGCAAACATTGTAAAACCGGCGCCAGCCGCTTTATTCTTCCGTAAAGTTGCGATATGGAGGAAAGAAGTGACGAGTACCCCGAATCCAATGGCGAGTACTGCACCTGTAACTTGTAATCCAGCTTGTGACGCTAAGATGAACATGACGCCTAATTTGGCGATTCCTCCATAGACTGAATTCATCATTCCGGCTTTTGCATCTCCTGTCGCCTGTAATATGGAGTACAGGGGACTTTGGATATAGTAAAAGAAAAATATGGGAGCAAGTAATGACATATACGATCCGCCATCGGTGATTTTGAACAGTTTTTCCGCTAAATCTTGTCCATGGATATAAAAAACGGCAGCCGCAAAAGCTCCAGTCAGTGCGGAGAGCCGCAATGCCAATTGGATGCGTTCTTGTAATTTCTTTTTGTTGCTAGTCGCTGCAGCCCCGCTCACAGCTGGTACAAGGACGACTGAGAGCGCGTATGGTATGAAGGACGGGAATAACAGTAACGGAATAAGAACGCCTGAGATGACACCGTAAAGCGATGTAGCAGCAACTGCTCCAACTCCTGCCAATGATAGCGCGCGCAAAAAGATTATGGGCTCAAGAAACCATGTGAAAGTGCCGAACAAGCGACTACCCGAAGAAGGAAGGGCTATTGATAATATCGGCTCCATTGGGTATCGCTCTTTTGTATCGCCAGGCTTGCGATCTGAACGTTTATGTTGATAATACTTGTAGTATAGATACGCAGCAGATAACATTTCTGCAAGCAATGTTATTCCCATTGCATATGCCGCGTTCATTGCACTGTTATCAGGTACTAAAACAATAGGTAATAGTATAGTGATTAAAATGATACGGAATAGCTGTTCAATGATTTGTGACCACGCTGTTTCTTCAATTCTGACGATACCTTGAAAATATCCACGTATCAATCCGCCTACCGCCGCAATTGGAATGATGGCAATACCTACGTATAATGCGGTTGATGTCGCTGCATTCCCAAGCAATGTCTCTGATAGGAATGGAACGAAAAGGATAGACAAAGGTAAGAATACTATTGCGGTCAATATTGTAATGACCGTTGCCGTCTTCATGACAGCAGGAAGCTTGGCAGATTCGCCCCTAGCTTTTAATTCCGCTATCACTTTTGCTACAGCTATCGGAACACCGAGCTGGACGAGTGAGAGAAAGAAGATAAATGCTGGGAAAGCGGTCATATAAATACCGACTGCCTCTTCTCCTGCGACACGCATGAATTGTATGCGGTAAACAAACCCTAATAGCTTGGTCATGAAAACGGCAATCATTAATATGGCGGTTCCACGAATGAAAGTGGACATTTCTAAACAACTCCTTCTCAATTCCGATCATTTCGTATACACTAAACCTATGCATAGCTTTATCTGTTTACGACTGAACGTGAAAGGAATGGAGAAGGTGAAGATCCAATTCGAACAATTATATTATCAAGCATTGCCGGCAATCCAGAGCAAGCGCGATGAACTCGTTTTGTATGGCTATCCTACAGTGATGAACGCAGAGATTTGGGATTACTGTGTTAAAAAGAAATGGCGAAAGAAAAATATTTCCACAATGCGTATTCATGAAATCGTCAATGATGTACTTAGAATAACAGCTCCAGAATTCATGACATATACGCAAATAGAAGAACAAAGAGGCTCAGATTGGTTCTCTGATTTGAACAGTGATGAATTGCAATTGTTGCTGTCTCCTAAGAGTTAAAGAGAATGTATGAGTTACCGAGCACCGAACGATTTGACAGATGGAATTCTCTGTCTCATAATTGGAGTGTTGTATTTTTAAAAACTGTACATAGCAAACACATGCCGCTCGCCGTACAGAGGGGGAACTAATTGATGAAGAAAAGAAGCCGGATTGTAGCATTTTTACTATTACTCGTCATGTTGGGTTCATTAGTAGGCGTTACATCCAATCCAATCATAAAAGACGTAAGACTCGGACTCGATTTGCAAGGTGGATTTGAAGTTCTGTATGAAGTACTGCCACTTAAAGGTGATGAAAATAAAAACATCACAGAAAGTGTTGTAAGTGATACGGCTGGCGCTTTGCGTAACCGTGTTGACGTACTCGGTGTTAGTGAACCGAATATTACGGTTGAATCGAACAACCGAATTCGTGTTCAATTGGCAGGTGTCGAAGATCAGGAGTCTGCTCGTGAACTTTTGTCCACGCAAGCGAATCTGACGTTCCGAGACGCAGATGATAATCTGATGTTAGATGGAAACGATCTTAAAGAAGGTAAAGCGAAAGCGAATTTCGGTGAAAACGGCAATCCTGTCGTCACACTAGAAATGAAAGACCCGGACAAGTTTGGTAAAGTTACATCGGAAATTTCAAAAATGCCAGAGAACGTTATGGTCATCTGGATGGACTTTGAAGAAGGCGTCGACTCATACCGTGAAGAGCGGATGAAGCCTGCTGATAAGCAGAAGTTCATATCTGCTCCTTCCGTACAACGTACAATTAATTCATCAAACGTTGAAATTTCAGGTAGCTTCACTGTTGATGAAACAAAAAACTTAGCAGGAATTTTAAATGCTGGAGCACTTCCTGTTCATCTTGAAGAAATTTACTCTACTTCTGTAGGGGCACAATTCGGTGCACAAGCATTAGATAAGACAGTTCTAGCTGGAATCGTCGGTATTTCACTAATTCTTCTATTCATGCTTATTTATTACCGTGTTCCTGGATTTGTTGCTGTTATTACATTGTCAGTTTATATTTATCTCATTTTGCTCGTCTTTACACGCATTAATGGTGTATTGACGCTGCCAGGTATTGCAGCACTTATGCTCGGGGTCGGTATGGCGGTCGATGCCAACATCTTGACGTATGAGCGTATTAAAGAAGAGCTGCGTATTGGTAAATCGGTGAAGACGTCGTTCACTGTTGGAGCAAAATCGGCGTTTACTGCAATTCTTGATGCGAACATTACGACATTACTTGCAGCAGTTGTTTTGTTCATCTTCGGGACAAGCTCTGTCAAAGGGTTTGCGACGATGCTTATCATCAGTATCCTTGTCAGCTTCTTGACTGCTGTTTGGGGATCACGTCTGTTGCTTGGTCTTCTCGTCTATAGTGGTTTCCTTGACGGGAAAACAGGATTGTTCGGGATTTCTAAGAAACGGGTTCATGCTCCTGAAGAAAACAAAGACACATTTGATTTGACAACGAAGTTCGATCGATTCGACTTTGTACATTCACGGAAGAAATTCTATGCAATATCCATTGTTTTAATCATTTCAGGAATTATTGTGCTCGGGATATTCAAGTTAAACCTTGGCATTGACTTCTCAGGTGGTACGCGTGTTGAAATTTTAGCTGATAAAACAATAACGACTGAAGAAGTTTCAGCGGCATTGGAAGAACTCGGCCAACCATCATCTGATATCGTCATTTCCGGTGACACGAACAACATTGGAGTTGTCCGTTACAAAGAGGAGTTCAAACAGGAAACAGTCAATACGATCAAGAAAGAACTGACAGCTAAGTTCGGATCTGATCCGAACGTATCGACAGTTTCAAATACAGTCGGTAAAGAATTGGCTAAAAACGCATTTAAGGCATTGATAATTGCCGCACTAGGCATTATCATTTATGTCGCATTCCGATTTGAATGGCGAATGGGTGTTTCTTCAATTATTGGTTTGATCCATGATGCATTTTTCATGGTCGCAGTATTTAGTATAACGAGACTTGAAGTAGATATTACCTTCATCGCTGCTGTATTGACCATAGTCGGTTATTCGATTAACGATACAATTGTCACCTTTGACCGTATTCGTGAAAACATGCGTAAGGTTGGCAAAATTGATGATGAGAACGAGCTAGCGGAAATCGTCAACAAATCGTTGCGACAGACGTTAGGACGTTCTGTTAACACAGTGTTGACAGTTATCTTAGTAGTCGTTGCATTGATCGCGCTTGGAGCGGAAGCAATTCGTCCATTCTCAATCGCACTTTTAATCGGTTTAATCGCAGGTACGTATTCGTCAATCTTCATCTCAGCACAAATCTGGTTTGATTTGAAGAAGAGAGAAATGAAGAAGTCAGGCGGATTGAAAATAGAAAAAGAGAAAAAGCAATGGGGTTCAGACGAGCCCGTCGTTTAAGACACACGTTTCAATGATTATATGAACAGGGTATACTTTGTGTATACTCTGTTTTTTTATGTTTAGAAAGGGGAGCGACTAATGAAACAGCAATGGGCAATTATACTTAGTATCATTTTTGCGATATTAATCGCGTTCTTTGCAGTATTAAATGTTGAAGCCGTTAAAGTGAATTATCTATTCGGAACAGCACAGCTGCCGTTAATCCTCATCATTCTTTTCACAGCTTTACTTGGTGCTGCAATTAGCGGATTCATGGCGATTTTCAAAACAGTCAAGATAAACCGCTCCATCAATGAATTGAAAAAAGAAATGACCGCAAAGGAATTAACGATTGCTGATCAGCAAAACGAAATTGTGGCACTTAGGGATTCTGCTAAATCACCGCATGATGAAATGAAATAGGTCGATAGCGACAGTTGACATCCTTTTTGTAAAGGATGTTTTTGTTTGAGGAAATTCACATTAGATTTTCTTTCCTTTAAGTGACATGACATATCCGATATAATGAACTGTAGAGGAAGTGATTTATTTTGATTCAATCAAAAAAACGATGGACGATTGACCGCCCTGATGAAGAATCAGTCAAGTTATTAATGAGCGCACTCGAATTACCATCAGTCCATGCAAAAATACTAGTTTCCAGAGGGTACACAGATGTGGAAGCTGTAAAATCATTTTTACATATGAGTAATGACAGTTTACACAATCCGTTTTTACTATTCGATATGAAAAAAAGTGTTGAGCGAATACGGCAAGCAATCGAAGCGAATGAAAAAATTACCGTATATGGCGATTACGATGCAGATGGAGTGACGAGTGTTACGGTGCTGACGACCGCTCTTGAGATGCTGGGAGCAAATGTGGATTTTGCAATTCCTAATCGTTTTGAGCACGGTTATGGTCCTAATGTAGAATTGTTCCAGAAATTGCATGAAGCAGGAACAGGTTTACTCATTACAGTCGATAATGGGATTTCAGGGTTGGAAGCGGTTGCATATGCCAATTCTGTCAGTATGGATGTCATCATCACTGACCATCATGAAATCGGTCCAGTACTTCCCGATGCTTTTTCCATCATTCATCCGAGACATCCTGAAGGCACTTATCCTTTCGGTGAATTGGCGGGTGTAGGGGTAGCATTCAAATTAGCAAGCGCATTACTTGGAGAAGTGCCAGAGGATCTTTATGAAATAGCAGCAATTGGAACAGTTGCGGATTTAGTTCCGTTAAAAGATGAAAACAGATTCATCGTCAAAGAAGGTATTAAACGAATGCGAAAGTCGAAAAGACCCGGCATTCAAGCACTGGTGAGAGTGAGTAGTACGGAACAACAGAGCCTGACTGAGGAATCACTTGGTTTCATGATCGGACCACGGCTAAACGCTCCTGGACGTCTCGGCAGTGCAGATGATGCAGTGTATCTTTTAAAGGCTGAAGGACAAGCAGAAGCTATTGCGCTTGCTGAGCGTCTTGATTCATTGAACAAGGAACGACAAGCAATCGTTTCGACGATTGCAGAAGAGGTTGAACAAGCCGTAATCGATATGTACGGAGATAGCATTCCTGAAGTCCTCGTCATAGGAGGAGAGGGATGGAATCCAGGTGTAGTTGGTATCGTTTCTTCAAGATTGACAGAAAAGTATTACCGTCCGTCAATCGTTCTGTGCGTAGATAACGAAACAGGGATTGCGAAAGGGTCTGGCAGAAGTATTGCGGGCTTCGATCTGTTCAAAGAGCTGTCGAAAAATGCAGACATTCTATCGCATTTTGGTGGTCATGAAATGGCGGCAGGAATGTCTCTTTCTGTAAATGATGTAGTTGCGTTGAGATCCAGACTGAATGCGCAAGCAAAAGAAGTATTGACAACAGAGATGCTCATTCCACAACTCCGGATTGACGTACCATTGACAATCGGTGAAATCGATGTTGACGTCCTGGAAAGCATGGAACAACTCCGACCTTTTGGCATGTCTTTTGAAAAGCCTGTATTTATGATTGAAAATCTTACACCGACATCCATTCGGAAAATCGGTGCAGCTAAAAATCATTTGAAAATGGAATTGTCCGATGGAACTGACAGTTTGGATGTAATCGGTTTTGGTGATGGCGAACTAGCAGATGCAATCAGTCCAGGCGCAAAGTTATCCATTACAGGCGATTTACAAGTGAATGAATGGAACGGTAGGAAAAAGCCACAGATGTTATTAGAGGATTTACTGTCCAATCAGCGACAATTGTTCGATTTACGAGGTATTCGTGAACCGGGCAGATGGACACAGCTGTTACCTGAAAACGGAACGGTGTATGTCGCTTTCCAACAATCTACAATTGACCATTTCAGTACAGTACTTGATGGAGTCCTAATTCATCATGTTGGTCATGCTGACATAACGGATACAGATTATATAGTCCTGTTAGATGTACCTGAAAAGGAACAACAATTGAAAGAACTAATAGCTTCAGTGAACCCTAAACGTATATATGCTCATTTCTATGTCCCTGAATCTAAGTACTTTGAAGGTGTACCGAGCCGTGAGCATTTTGGGTGGTATTATAGTTTTTTGAAAAAAAGAGGTTCATTTGACCTTCGAAATCAAGTTCAACAGTTATCAAAACATAAAGGTTGGAAAATCGACACGATATATTTCATGACAAAGGTGTTTTCTGAGCTTGGATTTGTTAAGATAGAGGATGGACTTGCAATTGTCATTGAAGATGCTGACAAGAAACAGTTATCCGAGTCTGCTGCTTATCAGAATAGAGGGCGTCAGATTGAATTGGAAAAAACGCTTGTCTACGCTTCCTATATGGAACTAAAAAAATGGTTTGATGATGTTTGTGACGAAACGGTCATCAGGGAGGAACAATTATGGATTTGAAAAGTTTTGTAACAATCGTACCGGATTATCCTAAAAAAGGCATTAGCTTCAAAGATATTACGACAATAATGGATAATGGCGAAGCTTATAAATATGCGACAGACAAAATCGTAGAGTTCGCAAAAGAAGTAGGAACAGATATTATTGTAGGACCTGAAGCGCGAGGATTCATCATCGGTTGTCCTGTTGCTTATGCGCTAGAAGTTGGATTCGCACCAGTCCGTAAACCAGGTAAACTGCCAAGGGAAACGATTTCAGTGGAATATGATCTTGAGTATGGAAAAGACTCTTTAACTATACATAACGATGCCATTAAGCCAGGGCAACGTGTGTTAATTGTTGATGACCTACTTGCCACTGGTGGTACGGTTGGAGCAACTGTCGAGCTCGTTGAGAAATTGGGCGGAGTGGTAGCAGGATGTGCATTTTTAATCGAACTTTCCTATTTGAACGGACGGGAAAAGTTGGAAGGCTATAAAGTTCAATCTCTAATGACCTATTGATATTGAGGTCCTTCGCCATGTTGCGGAGGATCTTTTTGTTATAAGGGCTTTACATTACATACTACTTATACATACAATAGAATTATCTTTAATTTTTTTGCGGAAAAGGTCGAAAGGAGTAATTAAATGGCGAAAAATCGGGACATGACGGTTGAAGAACTATTTGAATTGATTGGATCCTACATGAATGAACAGCATGTCGCGTTCGTCAAGAAGGCTTACGTTGCGGCAAAGAAAGCACATGAAGGTCAATTTAGAAGTTCTGGAGAACCTTATATACTGCATCCTGTCCAAGTCGCTGGTATCTTGGCAGAATTACAGATGGATCCGTCGACAGTTGCAGCAGGCTTCCTTCACGATGTAGTGGAAGATACGAATGTGTGCAGAAATGATATTATCCGTGATTTCGGTGAAGAAGTCGCCATGCTTGTTGATGGTGTAACCAAACTGGAAAAACTGAAGTTTAAATCGAACGAAGAAAAACAGGCAGAGAACCACCGTAAAATGTTCATTGCGATGGCGAGGGATATCCGAGTCATCCTTATTAAGCTCGCAGACCGACTGCATAATATGCGGACATTGAAACATGTGTCAGAAGAGAAGCAGAAACGGGTCTCAGCTGAAACTTTGGATATTTTCTCCCCGCTTGCACATCGGTTAGGGATTTCCACGATTAAGTGGGAGTTAGAGGATACTGCGCTGCGTTATTTGAACCCGCAACAATATTACCGAATAGTGAACATGATGAAACGCAAGCGTGATGAGCGTGAAAAGTATTTGTCGAACGTCATGGATCTCATTCGGAGTGAAATAAATGAAATGGGCTTGGAGGCAGATATTAACGGCCGTCCAAAACATTTATATTCAATTTATCGTAAAATGGTGCTTCAACACAAGGAGTTTAACGAAATCTATGACCTTCTTGCCATCCGTATTGTTGTGAAGAGTATCAAAGATTGCTACGCTGTTCTCGGAATTATTCATACACTTTGGAAGCCGATGCCGGGGAGATTCAAAGACTATATAGCTATGCCCAAACAAAATCTGTATCAGTCGATTCATACGACTGTCGTAGGTCCTGCCGGAGATCCATTAGAAGTGCAAATCCGTACAGAGGAAATGCACCGAATCGCTGAATACGGGGTTGCAGCGCATTGGGCGTACAAAGAGGGGAAAACTGTTTCAGAGAAACCGGATAATATCGATTCCAAACTGAAATGGTTCCGTGAAATCCTCGAATTCCAAAATGAATCATCCAATGCAGAAGAATTCATGGAATCACTGAAATTCGATCTGTTCTCGGATATGGTATATGTCTTCACGCCTGATGGGGATGTCATTGAAATTCCTCAAGGTTCCGTGCCGATTGACTTTGCATACCGCGTTCACTCTGAAGTCGGAAACCGTACGATTGGAGCGAAAGTTAACGGTAAAATGGTGCCGCTTGATACAGAGTTATTTACCGGCGACATCGTTGAAATCCTTACGTCGAAACAATCATTCGGACCGAGCCGTGACTGGTTGAAAATCGCCAACACTTCTCAGGCGAGAAATAAGATCCGCCATTATTTTAAAAAGCAATTACGGGAAGAGAATATCGACAAAGGCGTCGAAATGGTGGAAAAGGAAATACGTCTCCAGGAATATGATCAAAAGACCGTACTTACGAACGACAATATACAACGAGTGATTGACAAGTTCAGCTTTACGTCGGAAGAGGACATGTATGCTGCGGTCGGGTCAAACGGGATTACCGCACAGCAAGTCGTCAACCGCCTTGCTGAGAAATTGCGTAAAGAACGTGAACAACAAGATACGATTGATAAAATCGTTTCAGATATGAAGACACCACAACCTGTTAAAACGACAGAATCAGGTGTCATCGTTAAAGGATTGGAAAACCTTCTGATCCGTCTTTCAAAATGTTGTAACCCGATACCAGGAGATGATATTGTCGGATTCATTACAAAAGGGCGCGGTGTTTCCGTTCACCGGGCAGATTGTCCGAATATACATGCTGAAGACAATGATCGACTCATTGAAGTTGAATGGGCAGTGGATGAAATGAACAAGAGTAAAGATTTCCAAGTCGATATCGAGATTTCTGCTTTTGACCGACAAGGCTTGTTGAATGAAGTGATGATGGTCGTCGCTGATACGAAAACCCCGATGGTCGCGGTTAGCGGAAAAGCGGATAAAGATAAAATGGCGAAAATTAATATGACGATTAAAATTACGGATATTGCGCATTTGACACGTATTGTCGAACGGATTAAACAAATACGAGATATCTACTCCGTCCAACGGATTATTCATTAAGTGAAGAGGTGTTTGGGATGAAAGTCATTTTGCAAAGATCTGGTCGTGCTTCGGTGGAAGTGGCGGGAGAGGTGACTGGGTCCATCGAGAAAGGTTACGTCCTTCTTGTTGGTGTCACGCATGAAGACACCGAGAAAGATGCCGATTATATTGCCAAGAAAGTGGCGGGTCTACGTTTGTGGGAAGATGAAGATGGCAAGATGAATAAGTCGATTGATGAAGTAGGCGGTGCGATTTTATCCGTATCGCAATTTACATTGTATGGGGATGTCAGAAAAGGCCGCCGCCCAAGTTTTATCGACGCTGCTCGCCCTGAACAGGCTGGCCCTTTATGGGACTACTTCAACGATAGCTTGCGTAATGAAGGACTTCATGTTGAGACCGGAATTTTCGGAGCGATGATGGATGTTCAGTTAACAAATGACGGTCCAGTAACAATAATTATCGAATCCAAATAAAACCGCAGTACCCGGTATAGGGTCTGCGGTTTTTCGTCTATTTTTAATTTGCATCGAAATAATCAAGAAGGCCTTGGTAAATGCCATGTGTTGCTTGTTCGCGGAATAACTCTGTCGTAAGCATCCGTTCTTCTGTTGGATTTGAGAGGAAGCCAAGTTCGATCAAAATCGAATTCGAGCGGTTTTCCCTCAACACGAGGAAGTTTGCAGGCTGTGCCCCGCGGTCTCGTAGCGCAACGGAAGATCCGAGTCCTTCATTGACGTGTGTTGCTAGTGCTTTTTGGTTGCTGTGCGTGTAATACGTAGTGAACCCTGTTATTGATGAGTCAGGGTTAGCGTCGTAATGCAAACTGATAAATGCATCAGCATTAGCTTGCTGACTAATGGAAGCCCGCTTGCGCAACGAAACGTACGTATCCGAATCCCGCGTCATAACGACATTCGCGCCTGCTGCTGTCAATTTTGTTGCCAACAATTCAGCGGTCATTAATGTTAACAGTTTCTCGTCTGTACCTTGTATGCCCGTAGTGCCTCTGTCATGCCCACCGTGACCGGCATCGACGACAATTGTCAAACCTTTTAAAGTCCCTCTTGTACGAGGTGCTTTTTGCATTTCTTTAGTTGTATCGGCTATTGCAACATTGCCAGTCGATACAACCCACTTGGCAACAAAAGCCTCTTCACCTGTCTGCAATGAAACTTTGAACCATTCGCCGTCTTCGCTCAACACATCCAATTTTTCACCGGCATTCGCTCTCGTGATTATGTGTGATGATGTTGAAGCGGAAGCACGGATATTTGTCCCGTTCGTCAGCACTGTTACTTTTTTCGCTGATGCCGGCGTATTTGACGTTTCAACACTTGCATCCATTGTGCCGTGGAATGTATATACCCACCCGGACTTGTCCTTATCTAGCGTAATGAGGACCCAATTCCCTTCAACTGCTTCAATTGGATATGATTCATTTTTATGGATTTGCGTCAATACTTTCGTATCGAGTCCAGGTTCTTTTCTAACGTTCAAGACATCAACCGCAACAACGAATTTTTCTGGAGTTGCTGAGACAGTATGATGAACTTTCTCGTTCTTTCCGGTCTCTTTAGCGTTCACTTCTGTAATATACGCTGTATGTACCCAACCATCTGTTCCGTTTCTTGAAATGGAAGCCCATTCTCCCTTACGGCTAGTGATGATGGCATTATCTCCAGCATTCATCTTTCCGATGACCGCGGCATTTAAAGAAGGTTCCGTTCGGATGTTAAGGGCATTCACTTTTGAAACTGCGGTCCCATTTGCAGCTTTTACTGCGTCATCACTTTTCACAAGCCATGATGCAATCCATCCAGAACCAGAACTCATTTGTATTTCTAACCAATCCCCTTGAGTAGAAACGACTGTTACGCGAGCTCCCATTTTCAGTGAGCCAGTAACAGGAAAAGTAAGACCTGGGCCAGACCTGATATTCAAAGAGTTTGTGTTAATCGTGACCGTTTCCCCATTTGCTGAAACAGCTGGTAAGTCGATAATTATTGAAAATAAAAGGATGAAAGCTAAAAACCATTTACAACTCCTAGACAAACTATCACTCTCCCTTACTTAACATTGTAAAAGCTTTCACTGGAAAAAACCACATCAATATGAAAAAGGTTGACACTTTCACGTTGAATGATTAAGATTATGGTTAATTAAACTTTATACAATGTGCTGATGAAGTGGAAAGTAGCTGTATTGCAGACTGATAAGAGAGGGATGAACTTGGCTGAAATTCATCCTACAGACGGATATAGTGAATAACACCAACGAGGCTCCATGCTGAACAATTCTATTCAGTAGGTATGGACGGAACCGGCCGTTAACCGGATACGAGTGGGTACGCTTTTAAAGTACCAATTTGGGTGGAACCGCGGAAGCTGATACTAGCTCTCGTCCCTTGTGCAAACAAGGGATGGGGGCTTTTTTGTTTTTTGTCAATCAGATCAATCAGAAAAAGGAAGGGGTATTTAAATGAATTTTAAAGTGCCTAGAGGAACACAGGATATATTGCCCTCGGAAACTTGGAAATGGCAACGTGTTGAATCCGTCATACGTGACGTTTGTGATAAGTATCGCTACAAAGAGATTCGGACACCGATTTTTGAACAGACGGAGTTGTTTCAAAGAACTGTTGGCGATACTACCGATATTGTCACAAAAGAGATGTACACATTTACCGATCGTGGAAATCGTTCAATGACATTGCGTCCTGAAGGGACTGCGCCTGTCGTACGTTCTTATGTAGAGAACAAAATGTTTGGTTATGCCGATCAACCCGTCAAAGTTTATTATCAAGGACCAATGTTCCGTTATGAACGTCAACAGGCAGGAAGATATCGACAGTTTGTCCAGTTCGGTGTGGAAGCAATCGGCAGTGCAGATCCAGCGATAGACGCAGAAGTCATTTCACTTGCGATGGAACTGTATAAGCGAGTCGGGTTGACAGATTACAAGCTCGTTCTCAATTCACTAGGCGATAAAGAATCACGAATTGCTCATAGAGAAGCACTTATTGCGCACTTTAAACCAAGTATTGATGAACTTTGCGGAGATTGCCAAGCTCGCCTGGAAAAGAATCCACTTCGTATTCTTGACTGTAAAGTGGACCGCGAACATCCATTAATGCAATCTGCTCCGTCACTTGCCGATTTTTTGAATGAAGAATCAGCCGCTTATTTCGAAAAAGTGAAAGGGCATTTGGATGCAATTGGAATTCCATATGAACTGGATCCTAATCTCGTACGTGGTCTTGACTACTATAATCATACTGCTTTTGAAATTATGAGCACGTCTAGCGGCTTCGGCGCAATTACAACTTTGTGCGGCGGCGGTAGATACAACGGCGTTGCAGAAGAAATTGGAGGGCCGGCGTCGCCAGGAGTCGGCTATGCTTTAAGCATTGAACGTCTTCTTCTAGCGATGGAAGCTGAAGGTAAATCGTTTACGAAAGATGCTGATCTTGATGTATACATTGTCACATTGGAAGAAGATGCTCACCGTAAAGGTTTTAAATTGTTGAATGAATTACGTAATGCAGGAATCCGTGCTGATATGGATTACATGGATCGTAAAATGAAAGCCCAAATGAAATCTGCAGATCGCTTCAAGGCGAAAACGGTTATTGTTATCGGTGAAGATGAAGTAGCTGATGGAGTCGTGCAACTGAAAAATATGGCTGACGGATCACAAGAAAAAGTGGCAGACTCCACTATAGTAACGGCATTACACGAAAAGTTGAAATAAGGAAGGTTGATGAATACTATGCAACGGACAGATTATTGCGGAGAATTGACAGCGGAAACGATAGGGAAGTCAGTCACATTAAAAGGGTGGGTACAAAAAAGAAGAGATTTAGGCGGTTTAATCTTCGTAGACTTACGGGATCGTTCAGGAATTGTACAAATTGTATTCAACCCTGACCTTTCAAAAGAGGCACTTGAAACTGCTGAGAAAATTAGAAGTGAATATGTTATTGAAGTCCGTGGTAAGGTCATCGAGCGCCAAGACAATCAGAAAAACGATAAATTGGCAACCGGTTCAATTGAAGTGCATATTGACTCAGTAGAAATAATTAATGAAGCAAAAACACCTCCATTTATGATTGAAGAAGAAACGGACGTGAATGAAGAATTACGACTTAAATACCGCTACTTGGATCTTCGTCGTCCACAACTGGCAAGAGTATTCAAAATGCGTTCTGATATTACTAAAACAGTTCGTAATTTCCTTGATGATGAAGGATTCCTCGAAGTGGAAACACCAATTTTGACAAAATCTACACCTGAAGGAGCGAGAGATTATCTCGTACCAAGCCGTGTTCATGACGGAGAGTTTTATGCATTACCGCAGTCGCCACAATTATTTAAGCAAATGCTGATGGTTTCCGGTTTTGACCGTTACTATCAAATCGCTCGCTGTTTCCGCGATGAAGATCTGCGTGCAGACCGCCAGCCGGAATTTACTCAAATTGATATGGAAATGAGTTTCATGTCCATTGAAGAAATTATTGAGTTAAACGAACGACTTATGAAAAAAGTGATGAAAAACGTTAAAGGAATTGAAATTGAAACTCCATTCAAGCGTCTTCCATACGACGAAGCGATGGGCCGTTTCGGTTCAGATAAACCAGACACTCGATTTGGTATGGAACTGCAAGACGTTTCAGAATTAGTGAAAGACAGCTCATTCAAAGTCTTTGCGGGTGCCATTGAATCAGGTGGACAAGTAAAAGCGATTAACGTCGAAGGTTCAGCTGATAATTTCTCCCGCAAAGACATTGACGCGCTTGGGGAATATGCAGCTCGTTACGGAGCAAAAGGCCTTGCTTGGCTGAAAGTCGATGCTGAAGGAGTAAAAGGTCCAATTGCGAAGTTTTTCGAAGGAGAAGCAGCTGATGCGTTGATTAATGCACTTGGAGCGAAAGCAGGAGACTTGCTTCTCTTCGTCGCAGATAAGAAATCGGTAGTTGCTGATGCTTTAGGGGCAATGCGTTTGAAGCTCGGAAAACAACTTGGCATGATCGATGAATCGAAATTCAACTTCCTCTGGGTAACAGATTGGCCATTGTTCGAATACGACGAAGAAGACGGACGTTATTACGCAGCACATCATCCGTTCACAATGCCAGCAAACGTTGAACAATTGGAATCTGATCCTAGTGCTGTTAAAGCACAAGCGTACGACCTTGTCTTAAATGGCTATGAACTTGGTGGTGGATCACTTCGAATTTATAAACGTGACATTCAGGAGAAGATGTTCAAAGCACTCGGCTTCACAGAAGAAGAAGCGCGTGAACAGTTCGGCTTCCTATTAGACGCTTTCGAATACGGCACACCTCCGCACGGCGGAATTGCATTCGGCCTCGACCGAATTGTAATGTTATTGTCAGGTTCAACAAATTTACGCGATACAATCGCTTTCCCGAAAACGGCAAGCGCAAGCTGCTTACTTACAGAAGCACCAAGTACAGTAGATGATGCACAATTAAAAGAGCTTGGAATAGCTGTTAGTCCGAAGTAAGTTGATAGGACAACAAGCATTGTTTTGAAACTTGCTGAAATTTGTAAATGTTAAATGATTGATTCGTATAAAATTATGTGATAGGATACTAGTAATACGAATCCTGAAGTGTACGTTTTTTGCTAGTCATTTTTGACCCAACATTATTGTCGTAGGGAGCTTCTATTCTGCTCCGGATGAAAAGCCCTCTCGGGGGACTTCAAAACGAACAGATAGGGCACCCACCTGCTGAGTGCGGGTTCAAAACGATACCAAAAGGACGGCACAGTCGGGATTCGTTCTACTTTCAAACGATAGTAACACTTCACATACCCCTCCAGCTTAACCGCTGAGGGGTTTTATTTTTATGGATAGAAACACTCGCCCAGGAATTCTTCTGCTCGCAACGTAAAACATTGTTCTTATAATAAATCACTATTCAACTTAAGAAAGGCGGAAATAATATGTTACACCAATTCTCACGAAATGAACTCGCAATCGGCAAAGAAGGACTTGAACGCATGCGTAACAAAACCGTAGCAATACTCGGCGTAGGAGGAGTCGGCTCATTTGCTGCAGAAGCATGCGCACGCAGCGGCATCGGTAAAATCATCCTTGTCGACAAAGATACAGTAGACATTACAAACGTCAACCGTCAACTCGTCGCAACACTTTCAACAATCGGTCGCTCTAAAGTCGAAGTGATGAAAGAACGTATAAAAGACGTCAACGAACAATGTGAAGTCATCGAACTCCACATGTTTTATACCGACGAAACAAGCGATACGTTTTTCAGTCACAAACCTGACTATGTCATTGATGCTTCAGACACGATTAGCTACAAAATACATCTCATTAAAGAATGTCTTAATCGCGGTGTTAAAATTATCTCAAGTATGGGAGCGGCAAACAAGCTCGACCCGACCCGATTTCAAATTGCTGACATCTCAAAAACACATACTGATCCCATCGCAAAGGTCATCCGCCTCAGATTGAGAAAAGAAGGCATTTCAAAAGGAGTACCTGTCGTCTTTTCTGATGAAAGTCCAATCGTTATCAAAGAGGATGTCGTCGATTCAGTAGGCAATCCTGATGCACTCATCCGTAAAGCGAAAATGCCGCCAGCATCCAATGCATTCGTCCCTTCAGTAGCAGGACTCGTTTGCGCTAGCTGGGTCATGAACGATATCGTAAAAGACTTGCCAATTGAAAGAGTGAATGATAAATAAAACTTCCCAAAACCAATGGATACCCTTTAAAAAATGACGATATATATAGAGAGAGCACTAAGGATTCCGGAAAGGAAATGAAATCATGCACAATCAAGGCGGTATTTTACTTGAAAGCGGTACAAATGAACTTGAAATTGTAGAATTTGAAATGGGCGAGAACCGATATGGTATCAACGTCATTAAAGTAAAAGAAATTATTTTACCGACACCAATTACAATAATTCCTCATGCACACCCATCCATTGAGGGGATTATTCAGTTGCGTGGAGAAGTATTGCCGGTTATCGATATGGAGAAAGTGATGGGGCTGCCTAAAACGCTAGGCAAAACTGAAGGGAAATATATTGTTGCAGCTTTTAATAAACAGCAAGTCGTATTCCATGTGCATGAAGTATCACAAATTCACCGTGTATCATGGAATCAGATTGAAAAGCCTTCTGAACTGTATTCGGATGAATCATCACAAGTAATCGGCGTTATTAAACGTGAGAAGGACATGCTTTTGTTACTTGATTTTGAAAAAATTGTTCTAGAAATCAATCCGGACAGTGGAATTAGAATAGAAGAAGTTAAGAAACTCGGTGTCCGTGAAAGATCTGATAAACGGGTTTTGATCGCTGAAGATTCTCCGCTATTGCGTAAATTATTGAATGATACGCTGACAGAAGCCGGATATGCTAACTTAGAGTTTTATGAAAATGGTAAAGATGCGCTCGATTATTTGGAAAATCTCGTAGTACAAGGCGGAAAGGTGTCTGACAATGTCCAATTGGTCATCACGGATATCGAAATGCCACAAATGGATGGCCATCATTTTACAAGACGGATCCGTGAAAACAAGGATTTATCCATGTTGCCAGTTATCATCTTCTCTTCATTAATAACAGATGAATTGAAGCATAAAGGTATGAGTGTCGGCGCGGACGATCAAGTAAGCAAACCTGAAATTGCAGAACTTGTATTAAAGATGGATAAATATATTCTCTAAATAAAACAGCACTTTCCTTCATTTGAACAAAAAATGAAGGAAAGTGCTGTTTTACTCTATTACTTCTTTTTACGGAATTCTTTCAGCCGTTCGTATATACCGGCTAGCTTCTTCTCTTCGCCTGCGAGGACGGGTTCAAAAAACTCCATATCCTTGATTTTATCAGGCAAGTATTGCTGATTGACCCACCCACCGAATGACCCAATAGGTGTCGCATGTGGATATTGGTACCCTACATGTCCAAGGTCAGCAGAACCTGCGTAGTGAGTATCCCTTAAATGGAGCGGGATATCTCCTGTTTTACCTGCATTAATAGCTCCAATTGCTGCATCAATTGCTTTATAGGCGGAGTTGGACTTTGACGCAAGACACATCTCAATGACTGCATTGGCCAAAGGGATTCTTGCTTCTGGCATTCCAAGTCGAATTGCTGCATCAGTTGCTGCAAGCACATGCGGACCGACTTCAGGTGCAGCAAGACCGATATCTTCGTAAGCCATGACGAGTAGTCTGCGATTGACCGCAACGAGATCACCTGTCTCAAGTAGGTTTGCCAAATAGAATATTGATGCATTAACATCACTACCACGAACTGACTTTTGAAGTGCAGAAAGTAAATTATAATGATGTGATCCTTTATTATCGCCAACAAGTCCTATTCTTCCTATTAAGTTATCAATTAGCCAATCTTCGATAATGACAGTATCATCTTCTTCATCACTTGCCGATACAATGGACTCGAGTAAAGTGAGTGCTTTTCGAGCATCACCATTCACGCCGGATGCTATTTTATCAATCTGTTCTTCAGAAATTTGAATAGCTTTTTTCCCGAGGCCCCTCTCTTTATCAAGAATAGCGCGGTTGAGCAGTTTGATAAGATCTTCTCGATCAAGTCTTTTTAACTGCAAAATTTCACCGCATCGCGACCTAATCGCAGGATTGACATCATGATAGGGGTTTTCGGTCGTCGCGCCAATGAGAACGATCGATCCTTTCTCAACATGAGGAAGCAATGTGTCCTGTTGCAGTTTGTTGAATCGGTGAATCTCATCGAGGAACAGAATCACTTTTCCTGTTATCCTGCTCTCTGCAACAACTTCTTCTACATCTTTCTTACCCGATACAGTTGCATTAAGTGCAATGAAAGGCAAATCACTTGTACCTGCAATAGCATAAGCAAGTGAAGTTTTTCCGATACCAGGTTCTCCATATAGCAACATGGACGGGACGTGCCCTTTTGTAATCATTCTGTATAATGCAGTATCTTTACCGATAATATGTTGTTGTCCAGCGATTTCATCTATATGTTTTGGTCTCATCCTAAAAGCTAAAGGTTCGTTATGCAAACTGATCACTCCCCGCACATCTGTTCCACCATTATACACAATGATTGGTTGGAAGTCATTTGAAGGAAGCTAGACTACAGTTATGCTATAATATTTTGTACTTAATGAAAAGGACGCTGGTTAGTAATGAGAATTTCAACTAAAGGGCGTTATGGCCTGACGGTAATCGTCGAACTAGGTAAGAATTTTGGGGAAGGCCCATTAGCATTACGAAAAATTGCTGATGAGAACGGTCTATCAGAAGCGTATTTAGAACAACTTATTCCAGCATTGCGAAACAGCGGTATTGTCACAAGTGTACGAGGTGCATACGGAGGATACAAATTGTCCCGACCACCAGCTGAAATTACCGCTGGGGAAGTTATCCGATTACTTGAAGGACCCATTCAAGTAGTTGATGGTATTACTGAAGGGGGCATCCCGCAACAGGAATTATGGAATCGAATTGGGAATGCAATTCGAAATGTCTTGGATACTACTACTATAGACGACTTGATCAGATCCGATGAATCCTTGACATCAGATGGATACATGTTTTATATATGAACGATTCAGTTAGGAGTTTAACGATGGAAACAATATATTTGGATCATGCAGCGACAACGCCTATTCACCCTGAAGTAAGCAACATTTATAAAAAAGTGATGGATTCCGAATTTGGAAATCCATCAAGCATACATGCGTATGGTAGAGCATCAAGGAAGTTGGTTGATGATGCCCGAAAAACGATATCTGCAGCACTAAATGCGGATCAGACTGAGATCATTTTTACATCAGGGGGTACGGAAGCTGATAACATCGCAGTTTTTGGAACTGCAACTAGTATGCGAGAAAAAGGCAATCACATTATTACAACTGCAATTGAACACCACGCCGTTTTACATTCCTGTAAAGAGCTTGAGAAAAGGGGATTTGAAATTACGTACCTTCCAGTGGATGAGAACGGCTGTGTAACAAAAACACAAGTAGCTGAAGCACTGACAGATCAGACGATACTTGTAACGATTATGTACGGCAACAACGAAGTAGGAACCGTCCAACCGATAAAGGAAATTGGTGCTTTGCTTAAAGATCACCAAGCGATTTTCCATACCGATGCTGTTCAAGCCTTCGGTATCGTCGAACTTCATGTGGATGAACTTCAAGTCGATTTGTTGAGCGCGTCCGCTCATAAACTTAACGGTCCTAAAGGTGTTGGTTTTCTATACCAACGAAAAGGCCTGCAGACGGCACCTCTTTCGTTTGGCGGTGAACAGGAACGCAAACGCCGTGCGGGCACGGAAAATGTACCTGCAATTGCGGGATTTGCGCAAGCGGTCGAAATCGCTCAACGTGAGATGGAAGCCAACCGTAAGAAGTATAATCGCTACAAGGAAATCATGACATCTGTATTTGATGCGCAACACATTCAATACGAAGTGAATGCAAATCATACCGAGAAGCTACCACATGTAATGAATATCAGTTTTGCTGGAACAGACATTGAGTCATTGCTCGTCAATTTGGATATGGCAGGCATTGCGGTATCGAGTGGTTCAGCATGTACTGCTGGTTCCCTTGAGCCGTCTCATGTATTGGCAGCGATGTTCGGAAGTAGTTCTACCAAACTAAGGAATTCCGTGCGTTTCAGTTTCGGTCTCGGATTAGATGTAGACAAAGTGCGAAATGCAGCTTTAATGACAACTGAAATTATTCAACGACTTGTGAAATGAAAAGATAAAGGATGAATTATAATGAGAACTTCCACTAAATCAATTGCAGAAACACGTGTCGTTGTCGGCATGTCAGGAGGAGTCGATTCGTCCGTCGCCGCCCTACTTTTAAAAGAGCAGGGATATGATGTCATCGGTATTTTTATGAAAAACTGGGATGATACGGACGAGTTCGGTGTCTGTACGGCAACTGAAGATTATGAAGACGTAATTAGTGTTTGTAATGATATCGGCATTCCGTATTATGCGGTCAATTTTGAACAGCAATATTGGGATAAAGTGTTTACGTACTTCCTTGAAGAATACAAGGCAGGCAGAACACCGAATCCTGATGTTATGTGTAACAAGGAAATTAAGTTTAAAGCATTCCTTGACCATGCGATGAGTCTTGGAGCGGATTTCCTCGCGACAGGTCATTATGCGCAAGTCGTTGAAACGGATGACGGCGTAGCGATGCTCAGAGGTAAAGATGAAAATAAGGATCAAACGTACTTCTTGAATCAATTGACACAAGATCAGTTGCAGAAAGTTATGTTCCCTATCGGTGGACTGGACAAATCAGAAGTCCGTAAAATGGCTGAAGAGGCAGGCTTGTCAACAGCTAAGAAGAAAGACTCTACAGGTATTTGTTTTATCGGAGAAAGGAACTTCAAAGAGTTTCTTGGGCAGTACTTACCTGCACAACCCGGTCATATGAAAACGATGGATGGACAGACGGTTGGCAAACATGATGGTCTTATGTATTATACAATCGGACAACGTCACGGCCTTGGGATCGGCGGTGCTGGCGACCCTTGGTTTGTAATCGGAAAAGATTTGAAAGATAATCACCTTCTAGTTGGTCAAGGCTTTCACCATGATGCGTTGTATTCGGATAGCCTAACAGCTATTGATCTGAGCTTTGCAACAGCAAGGAGGTTGCCAACAGAGTTTGAATGCACTGCGAAATTCCGCTATCGTCAACCCGATACGAACGTACATGTGAAGTTGAATGAAGATGGAACAGCAGACGTAACGTTCGCACAACCCGTAAGAGCAATTACACCAGGGCAGGCAGTCGTCTTTTATGACGGTGAAGAATGTCTGGGTGGCGGAACGATTGACAAAGTCATTAAAAATGGCGTGCAACTAGAATATGTAGGATGAGAGGGGAATTATATGGAACACAATGAAATCGGCATTAAAGCCCTTCAAGAAGGTAATTTTGAAAAAGCGATAGAAGCATTTATGAAGGCGGCTGAGGAAGAACCCGAAAACCCTGTCGGCTATATTAATCTTGGAAATGTGTTTGCGTCTGCTGGTGATACTGAACGAGCAGAACGGTTTTTCCAAAAAGCGATTACATTGGATGAAAAAGCAGGCTCGGCTTTTTATGGTTTAGCAAATCTGTACTTTTCCAATGAGCGGTACGAAGAAGCGGCAAAACTCTATGAAAAAGCTATTCGTACAGGTTTAGACGAAGCGGATGCTTATTTTATGCTCGCAAAAAGTCTCAAACAATCTGGAAGTGCAAAACTAGCTTTGCCGTATATGCAACGTGCTGCTGAACTTGCTCCAGAAGATCTTGAAATCCGTTTGGCATATGGCATTCTTCTTGCTGAAATGGAATTATTCAAAGAAGCTGACCAGGAGTTCACTTTTATTTTGCAAAATGATCAAGAGCATGCTGATGCGCATTATAATATGGGAGTTCTGTATGCAGTCTCGACAGATAGGAAAGATGATGCGCTACATCATTTGGAAAGAGCATTCACAATTGAACCAGAACATACGCAAGCGCGATATATTTTCGATATGATTAAGTTAGGCGATCAGTCCTGACAAGCATAATAGCTAGGCGGTGGACAGAATGATACAGGATAATGGACAAGTAGCGGTGGATGGAGCTGTTTTTATCGTCGGAAGACCTGTCGTAACGATCTTCCACAATCCCGATAACCTGTTTTCAATCGTTAAAATGAAGATATCCAAAACTAATAGCGGATATGAAGACAAGGAAATCGTTATAAAAGGAAGCTTCCCGCCGCTTACAAATGAAGAGGACTATCGACTAACCGGAAAACTTGTCAATCATGCAACATATGGCAAGCAATTTGACGTGCACACATTTACAAAAGAAATGCCTGAAACGGAAACGGGGATTGTCCACTACTTGTCCGGCGACCTGTTCCCTGGGATTGGCCGTAAAACAGCAGATACTATCGTCAAGAAATTAGGGAAAGATGCAATTAAAAAGATTTTGGAAGACCGTTCAGTCCTCGATCATGTGCCCCGATTATCGGAAGAAAAGAAAGATGTTCTCGTTTCGGTCCTTCAGGAAAACTTAGGACTGGAGCGAAGCATGGTCCAACTAAACGATTGGGGTTTCGGTCCACAGCTTTCTATGCGAATCTATCAGACGTATCGAGAGGAAGTATTGGATCTTTTAAGAGAAAATCCATTCCGTCTAATAGAAGACGTGGAAGGTATCGGTTTCCAACGGGCTGATGAACTTGGTCGGCAACTCGGTATTACAGGCAAGCATCCCTCTAGAGTTAAAGCTGCAATCTTACATATATTAAACCAAGCCGTACAGTCATCAGGACATGTCTATTTGGAAGCTGAACTTATATTGCCAGAGATAAAAAGTCTGCTCGAAGCTAGTCAAAAAGAGGAAGTGCCGTTTCAGGATATATCGCGTGCTGTACTTGAATTGGTGGAAGAAGGGAAGATTGCAGGTGAAGGACGTAAACTGTATATTCCTTCCCTCTACTTTTCTGAAATAGGTATAGCTAGCAAGCTTGAGCACATTTTGGAAAATGATCTGTCCAATACTTTCCCTGTATCCGAAATTCGAAAGGCGATTGGGGAAGCGGAGGAGCGACTAGGAGTCGGTTATGCTGAAACCCAAGTTGCTGCAATTGAAAAGGCGCTTCATTCCCCCGTCATGATTTTGACAGGAGGACCGGGTACAGGAAAGACGACAGTTATACGAGGACTAGTAGAAGTGTACGCTGAATTACATGGTCTTTCATTGGATCCGAAAGTATATGCACAAAAAGAAGAAACGTTTCCGATTGTTCTTGCTGCACCTACTGGCAGAGCTGCCAAAAGGATGTCTGAATCGACAGGGTTACCTGCTATGACAATTCATAGGCTTCTAGGATTTAATGGCCAGGAGAAAGATGATGCAACCGGCAAAGAAGTGGAAGGCAGACTGATCATCATCGATGAGATGTCCATGGTCGATACTTGGCTTGCACATCAGTTGCTGAAGGCGCTCGACAATGACATGCAAATCCTTTTTGTAGGTGACCAAGATCAGTTGCCACCAGTCGGGCCTGGACAAGTACTCAAAGATATGATGAACTCAGGCAAAATCCCGGTTGTGGAACTGACGGAAATCTATAGACAAAGTGAAGGCTCCACGATTATTGAAATGGCCCATATGATTAAAAACTCTACAATGATTGGTGATATCACTAAGAAAACAGCTGATCGTTCTTTCATAAAAGCACATGGAGATCAGATTCTTGAAGCGGTCCAGCAAATTTTGAAAAATGCACTATCGAAAGGTCATTCGATTAAAAACATTCAAGTGTTGGCACCGATGTACAAAGGGCCGGCAGGTATTGATGGTTTAAACAAAATGATTCAGCAGATGGCTAACCCTCCTGGGCCCGATCGCAAAGAAGTGGCCTTTGGAGATGTGGTCTATCGGATTGGCGATAAAGTGCTACAACTTGTCAATCAACCTGAGAGTAATGTGTTCAATGGAGATATGGGGGAAGTCATTTCGATCATAAAAGCAAAAGAGACAATAGACAAAAAAGAGCTGCTAATCGTTTCTTATGATGGCATTGAAGTGGAATACGAACGGAATGATCTGAATCAGATCACACTCGCTTATTGCTGCTCTATTCATAAATCACAAGGTAGCGAATTTCCTATCGTCGTCATGCCGATCGTACGCGGTTATCGAAAAATGCTCCGCAGAAACCTTCTATATACAGGGATTACACGCGCCAAAGACTTTCTCATTCTTTGTGGAGAACCTGAAGAGTTCAAAATAGGCATTAACCGAAAAGATGAATTAGAACGTCAAACGACGCTTAAAGAGCGGTTGTGCAAAGAAATCATTAGCGACATGGCAGCTGTCGCAAATACTAGTAAAGATGCTACTGTAATGGATGCCGAAAATGAAGCGACTGAAACAGGTGAAGAACCGACAATCATTGCTGAATACCGGTTGACTATGGATACGATTCTAGGAATAGACCCGATGATCGGCATGCAAGGAGTTACACCAAATGATTTTTCTGAACCGATGGATTGACAGTCGGGCTGCTTTTACCTATAATCCAAAGTAACATAATAAAATTCGTTGACGGAGAAAGTAGGCTTTTGACCGAGTTAAGAAAGGATTCCCTAGGCTGCAAGGAATCCCTTGGTTAGTCGTCCGAAAGCTACTCCCGAGTGCAACTGATCCTTGCCGTTCGCCACGTTAAGGCTTCTTGAGATACCGGTCTGACCGGTAAATTTGGGTGGTACCACGAATCGTCTTCGTCCCTTGTACAGGGGCGGGGACTTTTTTGTTTTCATGCAGGATCAAGCATTAACGAAAATCAGTCAAAATACTAAATCAAATAGGAGGAATTTAAAATGAAACAGTTAACAGCGGCAGAGATTCGTAAGATGTTTTTAGATTACTTTAAAGAATATGGCCATGACATCGAGGCAAGCGCACCTCTTGTCCCAATAGATGATGCATCTCTTCTATGGATAAACAGCGGGGTCGCTACGTTGAAAAAATATTTTGACGGTAGAGTAGTGCCGACAAATCCAAGAATTGTCAATGCGCAAAAATCCATACGAACAAATGATATCGAAAATGTCGGTAAAACGGCTCGACATCATACGTTCTTTGAAATGCTCGGCAATTTTTCGATTGGCGATTATTTTAAAGAAGAAGCAATCGTGCGTGCTTGGGATTTTCTGACGAATGAAAAATGGATCGGTTTTGATCCGGAACTTCTTTCAGTAACAGTTCATCCAGAAGACGATGAAGCGTATGCCATTTGGAGAGACAAGATTGAAATGCCGGAAGAACGCATCATCCGTCTTGAAGGTAACTTCTGGGACATCGGAGAAGGCCCGAGTGGACCGAACTCAGAGATCTTTTATGATAGAGGTCCTTCATACGGGGACGATTTTACGGATCCTGAACTTTATCCAGGTGGAGAAAATGAACGTTATTTGGAAATCTGGAACTTAGTGTTCTCTGAATTCAACCATAATCCTGACAATACGTATACACCGCTTCCTAAGAAAAATATAGATACGGGTATGGGGCTTGAAAGGATGGCAAGTGTCATTCAAAATGTACCGACAAATTTCGACACTGATCTTTTCATGCCAATCATTCATGCAGTTGAAAATGTCTCAGGTGAAAAATACGGAAAAGATCATATGAAAGATACAGCATTCAAAGTCATTGCCGATCATATCCGGACGGTGGCATTTGCTATCGGAGACGGTGCATTGCCATCGAACGAAGGTCGTGGCTATGTATTACGAAGATTGTTAAGAAGAGCTGTGAGGTTCGCGAAGCAGATCGGTATCCATAAACCATTCATGTATGGTTTAGTACCAGTTGTCGGCGATATTATGAAAGACTTCTATCCTGAAGTGAAGGAAAAGGAATCGTTCATTATGAAAGTCGTGAAAAATGAAGAAGAACGTTTTCACGAAACATTAAACGAAGGATTAACAATACTTAACACAATAATCGACAAGGCGAAAACTTCCGGTCATCCAGAAGTGTCTGGAGCTGATGCTTTCAGATTGTACGACACATACGGATTCCCATTTGAATTGACGGAGGAGTTCGCTGAAGAGGCTGGTGTGACTGTTGATCGACCTGGGTTTGACGTGGAAATGGATAACCAGCGGAAACGTGCAAGAGCTGCTCGTCAAGATGTCGATTCCATGCATGTACAATCTGAAGTGCTTGGCAGTATTCATGAAAAGAGCGAATTCGTTGGATATGATCAATTGAAAATGGAGTCGAAAATTGTCGCATTAGTACATGGCGGTGAATTGGTGGAACGCGTTTCTGAAGGCGAAGAGATTCAATTCATCCTCGATCACACGCCGTTTTATGCTGAAAGCGGAGGACAAATTGCGGATAAAGGTACGTTGTCAAGCGATACATTTATTATCGAAGTGAAGGATGTTAAAAAGGCTCCAAACGGCCAACATTTACACACTGGTTTCGTCAAGACAGGAGAAGTGACGAACGGCACGTTTGTCATTGCAGAAGTTGACGCGCAAGCGAGAAATCTAACAATCAAAAATCATACAGCAACACATCTACTTCACAAAGCATTGAAAATGGTTCTTGGGGAACACGTCAATCAGGCAGGTTCATATGTCGGACCAGACAGATTACGTTTTGACTTCTCTCACTTCGGACAAGTGACAAAAAATGAACTTGAACAAATCGAAGCGATTGTAAACGAGAAGATCTGGGAAGATATTGTAGTAAAAATTGAGCAGAAGCCAATTAGTGAAGCGAAAGAAATGGGTGCAATGGCGCTGTTTGGAGAAAAATATGGTGATATTGTACGCGTTGTTACAGTAGGAGACTTCTCATTGGAATTGTGTGGTGGTTGTCACGTCGCTGCAACGTCTTCGATCGGGCTATTTAAGATTGAATCTGAAGGCGGCATCGGAGCAGGTACGCGAAGAATTGAAGCGTTAACGGGCAAACAAGCTTACCAATCATTCAAAGAAGAAGAAATGCTTCTATCCGAAGCTGCTGCTTTGTTGAAAGCGAACACGAAAGACATTGTGACAAAAGTGAACGCAACATTGACGGAAATGAAAGAAATGCAACGCGAAAATGACTCACTATCTGCAAAATTGGGTAATAGTCAACTGACAGATATACTTGCCTCCTCTCAACAAATTGACGATGTAACCGTTCTGTCTGCAAGGGTCGATGTAAAAGATAATAACGCGCTACGACAGATGATTGATGAGTTGAAGCAGAAACTCGTAAAAGGTGTCATCGTTCTTGGAGCTGAAGCTGATGGGAAAGTAATGCTTGCGACTGGTGTGACCGAAGATTTGAAAAACGGGAACTTCCATGCTGGTAAAATCGTCAATCACGTAGCGTCTCTTTGCGGAGGCAAGGGTGGAGGACGTCCTGATATGGCAATGGCTGGAGCGAAAGATGCTTCAAAACTTGATGAAGCACTTCAATCCGTGTATGATTATGTCAAATCCGTTTAAGCGGAAATGCAACTCGGGTATAAAGTAAGTGGGAAAGGTATCCGGTTTGCGAACGGACGATTGGAAAGCGGGGTGTCGACTATGAATTCATACGACAAGACGATGAAATTCAACTTTCCTGAAGAATCCATGGAGCAAGAAGTAAAACAGGTTATGCTACATGTCCATTCAGCACTCGAAGACAAGGGCTATAACCCGATTAATCAGATTGTCGGTTACC
The DNA here is from genome assembly GCF_014836615.1 of Sporosarcina quadrami. Lineage (GTDB taxonomy): Bacteria > Bacillota > Bacilli > Bacillales_A > Planococcaceae > Sporosarcina > Sporosarcina quadrami. The sequence continues at coordinate 143,737 of NZ_JACSQN010000001.1, forward strand.
TCCTTTCGGGCGATCCGGCATACATTCCTCGTCATTATGAAGCCCGTAACCTTATCCGTAAGTTGGAGAGGGATGAGATTCTAGAGGAACTGGTTAAGTTTTATATCCGTGAGAACAGAGGTAAGTAGAATTGAGGACAATGGGATTAGATGTAGGATCCAAAACGGTCGGAATTGCGATCAGCGATGCACTTGGGTGGACAGCCCAAGGCATCGAAACGGTCAAAATCGACGAAAGCTCCTGCGATTTTGGCATGGAGAGAATTCAAGAGCTAGTTGCTGAATATGAAGTAACTTCATTCGTCGTCGGTTATCCAAAGAACATGAATAACTCTATAGGACCACGAGGAGAAGCTTCTGAACAGTATGCGGAACTGTTAAAAGAGACGTTTGGACATCCTGTTGTATTATGGGATGAGCGCCTGACGACGATGGCAGCGGAACGCATGCTGATTGAAGCGGACGTCAGCAGAAAAAAAAGAAAGACAGTCATCGATAAGATGGCGGCAGTCATGATACTCCAAGGGTATCTTGATTCAAAAAACAGATGAGGTGATTTGAGATGGAACACGGACAAGAGACAATGACAGTAGTAGACGAGCACGGACAAGAACATGTATGTGAAGTGATTTTCACATTCGATTCAGAAGACTTCGGAAAATCTTATGTACTTTATCATATTTTAGGTGACGAAGAAGTTAGCGACGACGAAGAAGTAGAAATTCATGCTTCAGCATTCATCCCTTCTGAAGATAACGAAGATGGCGAATTATTGCCGATCGAAACAGACGAAGAATGGGATATGATCGAAGAAATGCTTAACACGTTCCTTGCTGAAGAGGACGAAGAAGACGACGAAGAATAATTTATAAATGCACGTGACGGAATGGTGCAAGGCCATTCCGTTTTTTCACTGTTAAGAACTATTGAATCGCAAATACATGTTTACGTTCAAAACGATGAAACAAAGAAATCGTTTGAAATGAGGTAGCGCTAAATGGACAAAGGCTCTAAAAAAGATGTCATGTTCGAAAAGATGATTGAAAAGAAAAAAGAAGTGAAGATTGTCAGACGAATCGTTTTTGTTATCGTCTTAATAATCCTCATCGCTAGCCTTTTAGGTGGTCGAGCAATTTATAAGTACATAAGCGAATCGCTTCAACCAGTCGACCCCAAATCAGAAGAGATTATTGAAATTGAAATCCCTATCGGTTCAGGATTGACATCTATATCGAAAGTGCTTGAAGACAAGGGAATTATTAAAGATGCAAGAATCTTTAAATATTATGCGAAGTTCAATAATCAGTCCCAATTTCAAGCGGGCTCTTACGGCTTGACGAAAGCAATGACGTTGGATGAATTGATTGAAAGTCTTAAAACAGGAAAAGTATACAGAACACCTGTATTTACTATGACAGTGCCAGAAGGGCTGACACTCGATCAAATTGCAAAAGTCGTTGAAAAACGGATCGGCATTAAAGAAAAAGAATTCTTGGATTATGTGAATAGCGAACAGACAATTGAAGCTATGATGATTAAATATCCGAAAATATTGTCGGAAGAAATACTTAATGAAGATGTGAAATACCCTCTTGAAGGATATCTCTTCCCAGCAACGTACCCGTTTTTTGAAGAGAAGCCAACAGTAGAGACGGTTGTTACAACAATGCTTGACGCAACGTCTTCTAATTTAACACCGTATTTCTCCTATCTTGAGAATAATAATAAATCCGTTCATTGGCTGCTAACATTTGCTAGTCTTCTTGAAAGAGAAGCAACTGCTAAAACGGATCGCGAAACAATAGCGAGTGTATTTTACAACCGATTGAAAATTGATATGGCTTTGCAGACTGATCCGACTGTGCTATATGCGCTTGGCGAGCACAAAGACCGAGTCCTGTTTTCTGATCTTGAAATTGAGGATCCATATAACACATATGTAAATACAGGACTTCCACCAGGTCCGATTGCAAACGCCGGTCGTTCATCTATAGAAGCAGTCATTGATCCTTCTACGACGGATTATCTGTATTTCTTGGCAGATTATGAAGGTAACAATCATTTTGCGAAAACATATGATGAGCATTTGAATAATCGTAATAAATACAGACCGAATTGATTGTGCTTAATTAGCTGTAATTGATAGGAAGTGGCTAGTATATGAAAATGTACGAAGACTATATAGCTGGTTTTTCAGAACCAGCTAATTCTCTTGTTGAAGAAATGGAACGATATGCCGCTTTAAACCATGTGCCGATAATGGATAGAAGCGGAATGGACACGTTTCTCGGGTTGTTGCGTATTCAACAGCCGAAGCAAATTCTTGAAATTGGAAGCGCAATAGGGTATTCTGCTATCCGTATGATTCAAGCTTTGGATAAGGCTTCTGTTGTAACAATTGAGCGGGATGCTGATCGCTTTACTACAGCGGTGGAATTCATACGCCGTGGAGGATTAAACGATCGTATAACCATTATTGAAGGGGACGCCCTTGAACTGGCAAGTGAAATCCTTCCTCCTATACATTTTGATGCATTATTCATCGATGCTGCAAAAGGGCAATATAAACGATTTTTTGAGAAGTATAGCAATCATGTTGCGCCAGGTGGAATCATCTACTGCGATAATATGTTTATGCATGGTGCTGTACTGATGGCTGACGAAGAAATTCCTAGACGAAATCGCACGATGATCAGGAATCTGCGAGCATTTACCGCATGGGTCATGGAGCATCCTGACTATGACTCATCTTTATTGCCTGTAGGTGACGGAATTCTGATCGCTGTAAAACGTCATAAGTGAATGGATATCTCAGGTTATTTGATATGAGGGAGGACATGAATAATGAGCAATAAACCTCTTGTCATAGGGATTGCCGGTGGTTCAGGTTCCGGAAAGACAAGCGTGACAAACCGGATTTACAATGTCTTTAAAGAGCATTCAGTAGTAGTGATCGAACAAGATTTTTATTATAAAGACCAATCTCACTTAGATTTTGAAGAGCGATTGAGAACGAATTACGATCATCCGTTAGCATTTGACACAGATCATCTGATTGAACATATCGAAATGCTATTAAAACGCGAGTCAATTGATAAGCCCGTTTATGATTATGCGCTTCATACACGTTCGGACGAAAAAATCCGTATTGAGCCACAAGACGTCATAATCCTTGAAGGCATATTAGTGTTAGAAGACGAACGAATGAGAAACTTGATGGATATCAAGCTGTTCGTCGACACTGATGCAGATTTAAGAATCATTAGACGTCTCATGAGAGACATTAATGAACGTGGAAGAACGATTGATTCAGTGATTGATCAGTATTTATCGGTAGTTCGACCGATGCACAATCAATTCATTGAACCGACAAAGCGTTATGCCGATATAATCATTCCCGAAGGCGGTCATAACGAAGTGGCAATTGACCTAATGGTAACGAAAATAAAAACAATTCTTGAATATGGAACGAATTTGTAATATGATGTAGTCAGAATTCAATATAAACGAACCTATGTCGCATACTTGTCAAAGGGGCGGCATAGTGTTTTTATGAACAGGAAATATGAGGAGTGTTGTGTGATGGTATCAGAAAAAAAATATCCAATGACGGTTTCTGGAAAGAAGAAGTTAGAAGAAGAGCTTGAATTCCTGAAAACGGTTAAGCGTAAAGAAGTAGTCGAACGTATTAAAGTTGCCCGAAGCTATGGGGACCTATCTGAGAACTCCGAGTATGATTCAGCGAAAGAGGATCAGGCGTTTGTCGAAGGGAAAATCTCTTCGCTAGAATCGATGATCCGTAATTCGGTCATCATCACTGAAGACGAAGATAACACTCACGAAGTGCAACTTGGGAAAACGGTTACATTCAAGGAATTACCAAATGGTGATGAAGAAACATATACGATTGTAGGTTCTGCAGAAGCGAATCCGATCGAAGGATTGATATCAAATGATTCTCCAATCGCAAGAGCATTAATCGGTCGCAGCAAAGACGATGAAGTTAAGATTATGACTCCTGGTGGAGAAATGTCCGTCGTAATTGTTGAAATCAAGTAAAATTGAACGGCCGCCTATTAACAGGGCGGTCTTTCTTCTTGAATGTAAAGTATAAAAAAGGGGGACAGCGAGATGAATAACAATGATCCGAACTTTTCCCGCATTAACCGAAAACGCAGTACGAGTAAAAGCAATCAGTTATTGAACGTGTTGATCGGTCTCGTTGTACTACTAATCATTGTCGTCGGTGCGTTTATCATCATTGGTCCAAAAGATGACAAAGGAAATGACTTGGCGACTGATGAGAATGTTGAGGAATCTACAAGTAATCCTACAGATAGTCAAGAATCAGATTCAGTAGATGACGAGAGTATTGAAATTGTTGAACCTGATGACGAAGAGACGGAATCATCAACTGATCAAAACGCTGGTCTGTCTGCTGACGATAGTAATGACGGAGACACTGAGTCTGACTCTTCTACTTCAAGTGAAGGGGAGGAAGAGAGTTCTGGAACGGTGACAATTGTTCCGAGCGAAGATGATTTCATACAGGAGTCCGTTATAAATACTTCGTGGAAGCCTATAGGGACAGAACAGACAGGTGTTCATGAATCCAAATATGATGGAGAGTCCATTGATTGGGTTGAAAAACAAAAAGCCCTTGCCTATGCAACAGGTTTTGAAAAAGATGAATTGATCTATTGGAAAATAAAAAACGGTGGAAGTCCCCAAAAATCTATCGGCATCGTTTCAACAAAAGACAAGTCTGAAAAATTCAGGGTTTTTCTTGAATGGGTAGATGGACAAGGATGGCAGCCTGTTAAGATGGATAAGTTAACAACATTGGACTTTGAATATTGAGCGGATCGACTGCTCATATGGAGGGTATTGGATATGAAAATTGCGGTCATTGGAGCAATGGAACAAGAAGTGGAAATTCTGCGTGGAATGATTGGAACACCGATTGTGTCAACGATCGGTGGGTGTGAGTTCATCGAAGGTGACATTGATGGCCGCGAAGTCGTATTAGCGAAAAGTGGAATCGGTAAAGTAAATGCTGCAATCGCAACAACGTTAGTCATCCAACAATTTAAGCCGGATATCATTTTGAATACAGGGTCCGCAGGTGGTTTTGGTGAAGCGCTAGAAATCGGAACAGTCGTCATTTCTGATGAAGTGACGCATCATGATGTAGATGTCACTGCGTTTGGCTATGTACCTGGACAAGTTCCGGGAATGCCTGAAACGTTCCGTTCTGATGAAAAACTGATAGCGATAGCAAAGATTGCGGTTGAAGAAATCGGACAACACCCACATGCAACTGGCTTAATTGCTTCAGGTGATGTGTTCATGAGTGACCGCGATCGCGTGGCGGATGTAAGAAAACTGTTTCCTACAATGATTGCTGCTGAAATGGAAGCTGCTGCCGTTGCCCAAGTGTGCCACCAGTTCGGAACGCCATTTGTTGTTATTCGAGCGTTGTCTGATATTGCTGGTAAGGACTCTTCAATTAGCTTTGATGAATTCCTGCCAATTGCTGCTAAACATTCTTCTGAAATTGTGATGCAAGTCATCTCGAAATTGTAAAGAGAATATGATATAATTGCTGTAATGTACATATTGATTTGAAGGAGGATGTCAAACATGTTCTATTTAATGGCTGGTGTGTTCTTTGCAACTACGGTTATTGCGGTAGTCATTATGCGCGAGGTAAGCGCTGACTGAGGTTTCCGTCTTGAAAAGTAAAATAGGCAACTAAAGGCGTCTCCTTTCACAGGTTCGTTATCTGTGAATGGAAACGCCTTTTCATTGTTTGGAAAACGTAAATAGCATACTTTGTCTTCATTCGTTGTATTCGTGTTTGAATAACTGATATAACTTTACGATAGCTCTTTTTTCTATGCGGGAGACGTAACTTCTTGAAATGTTAAGTTGTTCTGCTATCTCCTTTTGGGTCATTGGTTTATCGTCTAGCAATCCATAGCGACGTTGGATGATCTCTAGTTCTCTTCCATCGAGTTTTCCTAAATGACGGTATAGCCTCTCTTTCTGCTCTTTCTGCTGTACAGTCTCAATAGGGGCTTCTTCATCCGTCTGCAAGAGATCAGCGATTTGCAATGACTGTCCGTCTTTATCTGTTCCGATAGGATCAAATAACGAAACGTCTTTTTGGACTTTTTTCTGTGTTCGCAAGTACATGAGAATTTCATTTTCTATACAGCGAGCTGCATAAGTGGCTAGTTTAGTCTTACGGTCTAATGTAAAGCTGTTCACAGCTTTCATGAGTCCGATTGTGCCGATAGAAATATAATCGTCCAGTTGTTCGTGTTTTGGATGGAATTTTTTTACGACGTGAGCGACGAGTCGCATGTTTCGTTCAATGAGTTCATCTCTAGCACTTTCATCACCTTCTGCCAATCGTTGCAGGCAATCTGCTTCTTCCGCTTGTGACAACGGACGTCGAAATGCCTGCCCCCTGATGTAACCAACCATCGCGGGGATTTCGACCCACAGTTGGACGAGTGTCATAACAAACCCGCTCATCGGTCCACCTCCTGTGTCGTTATATGACAGCATATGCCATGGTGGCTTGTATTAATTCTACGTTCTTGGAGCAGGTTTTCATTAACACTTATGAATACGTCGAACGGTCTATATGGTATAATCATTTTAGAAAATGAGATATAACGGAGTGGATGATTTGTATAAAAAATTTATGCCCGATGAGTATGTGAAAGACATTTTTCACATTTTACCGGAAACTTTAAAAGAAAAAGGTATTAAAGGAATTATTACGGACTTGGACAATACACTTGTTGAATGGGACCGACCGGAAGCAACTCCTGAAATCATTGAGTGGATTAGATTAATGAACGAAGAAGGATTGCAAGTGACAATCCTTTCAAATAATAACGAATTACGTGTGAAAGCGTTTTGTGATCCGATTGGCACGCCATTTATTTTTGATGCTCGAAAGCCTTTACGGAAGTCTTTTAAAAAAGCACTGTCCATGATGGACTTGAAAAAAGAGGAAGTCGTCATGGTTGGAGATCAGCTAATGACAGATGTGCTCGGAGGGAATAGATTCGGAGTATATACGATACTCGTCGTCCCTGTAGCAAGTTCGGATGGGTTTTTCACTAAATTCAACCGGATGATGGAAAGAAGAATCATGGGCAAACTGAAGCGCTCAGGAATGATTAAATGGGAGGAATAAGACTTGGAACAACTTAAATGCATTGGTTGCGGTATTGATATACAAACAGAAGATCCGAAAAAAGAAGGATATGCACCTGCAGCATCCTTGGAAAAAGAAGAAGTTATTTGCCGTCGCTGTTTCCGATTGAGGAACTACAACGAATTACAACCGGTTTCTTTATCAGGAGATGATTTCCTTGCCATCTTAAATGGTATTGGCGATAAGGAAGGTCTTGTTATAAAAGTTGTGGATATTTTCGACTTTAACGGCAGTTGGATAAATGGCTTGCAACGTTTCGTCGGACAGAAGGACATCCTTCTAATTGGTAACAAATCTGACATTTTGCCTAAATCGATCAACCGTAACAGACTCATTAATTGGATGAAGGCAGAAGCGGCTAAACTCGGTTTGAAACCGATTGACGTATTACTCATTTCTGCGTATAAAGGCCAAGGCATGGAAGAAGCGCTCAATGCCATTGATGAGTATAGAAAAGGAAAAGATGTCTATGTGGTCGGATGCACGAATGTGGGAAAATCGACGTTCATTAACCGTATTATTAAAAGTGCAACAGGCGTAGGTGAAGTCATTACTACTTCACATTTCCCTGGCACGACACTTGACCTAGTTGAAATTCCACTTGATGACGGTAAAGCGATCTACGATACACCAGGAATCATTAATAACCATCAGATTGCGCATCACTTGGATACAACCGATTTAAAAGCGATTACACCTAAAAAGGAATTGAAACCGAAAGTGTTCCAATTGAATGCGGAGCAGACGCTGTTCATTGGCGGACTTGCTAGATTCGACTTTATAGCTGGTGATCGTTCTTCTTTCACAATTCATGTATCGAATGAATTGCAGATCCATCGTACAAAACTTGAAAATGCAGACTCTTTATATGCCAATCACCTTGGAGAGATGTTATCTCCGCCAAGTGGAGAATCGTTGGACAAGATGCCTCCGCTCGTTAGGCATGAATTCTCAGTTAAAAAGCCTAAGACGGACCTTGTTATATCTGGACTTGGTTGGATAACCGTCCAGCACCCAGGCGTTGTCGTTGCGGTACACGCACCACGTGGGGTGGATGTCGTTCTCAGACCATCACTCATATAAGGAGGCATCACGATGAAAAAATGGTATGCTGTCATCGGCGATCCAATCAGACAATCGATGTCACCCGCCATGCATGATGCGTGGTTCAGTGAAAATAATATCGATGCTTCATATATACCAGTACATGTCACTCCTGAAAACCTTGAAAGTGCTGTTAAAAGCTTAAAAAGTCTAGGTTGCAGTGGGTGGAATGTAACGGTGCCACATAAATCAGCCATTATTCCTTTTCTCGATAAGATCAACGATTCTGCAAAGAAGATGAATGCAGTCAATACCGTAAAAGTACTTGATGATGGAACACTGTTCGGCATGAATACGGATGGACGCGGCTTTGTGCAGTCATTAGAGGAAATGTTTGGCAAGCGGAAAAGTGACAGCGCCGTTCTTGTCATTGGGGCGGGTGGCGCAGCGAGTGGAATTGCTTACGCACTTAAAGAGGCATGCTACGGACCGTTGACGTTTACAAATCGCACGATTGAAAAAGCGCATCGTCTGTCTGAAGATATTGAAGGAAGTCGGACAATACCTATTGGACAGGCAGAAGCGGAAATAAGTAAGTTCAACTTAATCGTTCAAACAACGACTGTCGGTATGAATCATGCACAAAGTGGTATGCCTTTGTCTCCGGCTTTGTTGTCAGATGGCTCTATTGTGGCAGATATTATCTATAACCCGTTGCAAACTGAGTTTTTAAAGGCTGCAAAAGAGTCGGGCGGTCTGACGATGAATGGTATTGGAATGTTTGTGCATCAAGGAGCACTTGCATTTGAATTATGGACAGGAATTTATCCGGATACTGAAAAAATGATTCGGTCAATCTCAACAAAACTTGGAGGAAATTAAATGTTAACAGGCAAACAGAAAAGTTATCTTAGAAGTAAAGCGCATCACCTATCACCAATTTTTCAAATTGGTAAAGGTGGTTTGACAGAAGAAATCATTAAACAGATTGAAGTAGCACTAGAGGCACGTGAATTGATTAAAGTAAGTATCCTTCAGAATTGTGAAGAAGATAAAAATGATATTGCTGCAAGCTTTCAAGATGCAGGTATTGAAGTCGTACAGATCATCGGTAAGATACTTGTTGTTTACAAGGAATCACAAGAGAAAAAACAGATCGTTCTACCTTAAGAGGTGAATTAGAATGAAAAAAATAGGCCTTCTCGGTGGCACTTTCAATCCTCCACATGTTGGTCATCTCATCATTGCGAATGAAGTGAGGCATGCCCTAGGACTAGACGAAGTGCGTTTAATGCCAACCGCGATCCCTCCGCATAAAATGAATCCGGCGGATGCTTCGCCAGAACAGCGAATGCATATGGTATCGCTATCTGTTGCACACATTCCTGGCCTTAAAGCCTCTTCATTCGAAGTCGATCATGGTGGTGTATCTTATACGTATGATACAATGAAACGATTGACGGAACATGAGCCCGAAAACGTCTTTTTCTTCATTATTGGCGGCGATATGATCGATATGCTTCCTAATTGGTATAATATTGAAGAGTTGTTGGAACTCGTGTCGTTTGTCGGTGTTGCGAGACCTGGGACGGATGGGAGAACTTCTTTACCGGTTACAATGGTTAACGTACCAGCGATTGATCTATCGTCGACGTTTATTCGTCAGCGGGTGGAAAGTGAAGGGACTATCCGTTTTCTTGTGCCAGATCAGGTAGCTGACTTTATTCATCAGGAGGGTCTGTATGGAAGTCAGGGATTTACGAAATGAAATAAAAAACAGATTGCCGCTAAAACGGTATGAACATGTATTGAGGGTCGCGGATACTGCGAAAAACTTAGCGGTTAAATTTAACGTGTCTGCCGAAAAAGCGGAACAGGCAGCGCTGTTTCATGATATTGCAAAATTTATGGAACCTGCGCATATGCGGGAAATTATTGAGAATGATGGTGACAGTAGAGAGTTTTCGCTTTTCGACTTTCATCATGAGCTTTGGCACGCATCGGCAGGCCGAATTATTGCCCGTGAGGAGTTCGGAGTTGCTGACCAAGATATACTAAATGCAATACGGTATCATACGACTGGAAGAGCAGGCATGTCTACTTTGGAAAAAGTTATATATATCGCAGATCTGATTGAACCGGGAAGAGAATTCCCCGGTATTGCACAACTAAGAGATACGAACGGAAAGTCCATACATGATCTGATGAACGATTGTGTGAGCCATTCCATATTATATCTGATCGGTAAAAGGGTGGCAGTTCATCCTGATTCGATCGATTGTTATAATGAACTTGTACAGAGAAAATGAACGAACAACTATGAAAAGGATCGTGAAAATATGCCAACATTATTAGAAACAGCTTATCAAGCAGTAGATGAAAAAAAAGGCCAAGATATCGTTGTATTGAATATGGAAGGAGTCTCACTTATTGCAGACCAATTCATCATTTGTCACGCAAACTCCGAACGTCAAGTACAAGCCATTGCACGTGAAGTGGCAGACAAAGCTTCAAAAAATGACTTTGAAGTGAAAAGGGTCGAAGGTCTTGATAACGGTAGATGGGTTCTAGTTGACCTAGGTGATGTAGTAGTACATGTATTCCATAAAGACGACCGTGGATACTACAACCTCGAAAGATTATGGGGAGACGCTCCACTACTTAATATGGCCAACGAGCGATGAAAGAAGCATATACGGATTTTGCACTTGTCTATGATGAATTGATGACGGACATTCCGTATGATAGTTATGTTGAGCTGATTGAACTGGCAACGGGTAGTCTTGAAGGTAAGCAAATTTTGGACGTCGGTTGCGGAACAGGGTTACTGTCAGTGAAATTGGCACGTAAAGGTGCTGAAGTGACTGCGATCGATCTTTCATCCGAAATGCTAGCGGTAGCAGAAAAGCGGGCACTCGATTTATCATTGCGAATTCAATTCAAAGAACAACCGATGCAGGAAATACGAGGAGAAGGAAGCTATGACGCTGCTGTCATAGCGATCGACTCCTTGAATTATCTACCTGAACGCCAAGACGTTGTGCAAACATTCAAAGGAATTCATTCAGCATTGAAATCCGGTGGAAAGTTACTTTTTGACGTTCATTCAACGTTCAAAACAGATACGATCTTCATGGAAGGGCCTTTCACGTTTGATAATGGGCACATTGCATACATATGGGAGACTGAAGAAGGCGATGCCGAGCATTCTGTCTATTCTGAGCTCGCTTTTTTCATCCGTGAAGACAATGGTCTTTATCGCCGTTTCGATGAAAATCACCAACAACGAACCTTTCAAGTATTTGAATATGTAGATATGCTGCGTGAAGCAGGGTTTACAGTCGAACGAATATTTGCGGATTGGGAAGATGAGCCTCCAACTGCAGAAAGTGAAAGAATATTTTATCAAGTTTACAAATGATGCTTCCTTTTTTCAGTTGAATCATATATAGTGGTGATGACTCCATATGAATGCCTCGCGGAAAGGGTGAAAACACTGCTTCCCAAGTTGGCAATGTTCAAATGGCGTAAGATCATCACCCCTATCGCAGCAATCGCTGTACTATCCGTCGTATTGTTCTTCCCCCGAGGACAAGCAGACAGTCAATTGACTGTCGCAAGCGGATTATCCCCATTAATTGAAGTAGAAGAACTGGAGATAGTTGAAGAAGAGACAATTATTTCTGTTCCGACCGCACCTGAGCCAATTGTAGTCGATGTTCAAGGAGCCGTCACACATCCTGGTGTCTATTCGCTCGTGGAAGGTGACCGGCTAATCGATGCAATTCATGCTGCAGGAGGTTATTTGCCTCACGCTGATTCGCGAATGCTCAACCATGCGATGAAGCTTGTAGACGAATTTTATATTTATGTTCCTATTGAAGGCGAGGAAGTTAGTCTAAGTGGAAGCATATTGACGACACCAGTAAAAGAAGAAGATCAAAAGTCTGTTAATAAAGTGAACATTAATCTAGCGGATATGCAAGAATTAATGACAATACCGGGCATTGGTCCGTCAAAAGCGGCCGCAATTATCCAATATCGTGATGAGAATGGCTCTTTTACGTCAACCGATAGGTTAATGGACGTTTCAGGAATCGGCCAAAAGACATTTGATAGGTTGGAGTCTTTTGTAACGGTCGATTAAATCAATGAAGCTGGAGGCATACATATGGAGCGTATTACATGGAATCAGTTTTTCATGGCGCAATGTCATCTATTGGCAGTCAGAAGCACTTGCACGAGACTTGCAGTTGGTGCAACGATCGTTAGAGATAATAGAATAATAGCGGGAGGATATAATGGCTCTATTTCAGGAGGCGAGCATTGTATCGATCAAGGTTGCTATGTAGTGGGAAATCATTGTGTACGTACAATTCATGCAGAGATGAATGCACTGTTACAGTGTGCTAAATATGGCAGTCCTGTAGGTGGGGCGACACTGTATGTAACGCATTTCCCTTGCTTGCAATGTTCAAAAGCAATTATTCAGGCAGGTATTAAGAAAGTCAATTACGCCACTGATTATAAAAATGACGAATATGCTATAAAATTATTCGAGCAATCCGGTGTGCAAGTCAGTCACATTCCTTTTGATGAAAGGGAAGTGGATTTCACTAAGGAAAGCAAAATCGAATTGATTTACGAACTACTCTCCGAGATGGAAACATTAGGAGCGCCGTCTGAAGAACTGATTCCCTTCAAAAGAAGGGTGGAGGACCTATTCGGAAGCTCGTCACACAAGTCCGTTTAATTTATATATGTATACCGGTAGCCGTATCGTCTTTCGCAGCATACGGACCGGTACATCTGTTAGCATTGAACCTACTCCTTATCCCCATTTTTCTTCGCAGAAAACATGATGTGCTGACACCGCTACTTGCTTCTTGTGCAGTACTAGTTTCCTATATATATTTCTCTTCACATTTACCTTATTATGACACTGAAAACGAGTTGAACGTTCTTCAGTTGACATGGTCGGACAACGTCAAAATAGACGGTGGTACGATGAAGGGGTTTGCGAAAGTTTCGTCAGGCGAAACCGTGTATGCAATTTATAAGTTCAATAGCGAACTCGAGAAAAAACTATTTCAGCAATCACATATACCTTCCTATACTTTCGAATTGCAAGGGGCTTTTCAAGAAATTCATCCCCCAGCGCATGAATATTCGTTTTCGATGCATCGTTATTTGAAAATGAATGGTGCTATAGGTGTATTCGAGTCGGAAACTATACTCGATTATTATAAAAAAACGGGCATAACCACGCTTTTGTCTAAGAGAAGATGGGATGTAAAACAACATATCCAACAGCGATTTCCAGAATCCCTTATCGTAGAAGCGGAAGCACTTCTCATAGGCGACCGTAGTGGTATGGATGAGGAACTGGCAAACAACTATAGGACATTAGGCATTACGCATCTCTTTGCCATATCGGGATTGCATGTCGGTCTGCTCACATTTCTATTGCGGTCTATCCTACTACGTCTGAAAATACGTGTAGAAACCGTGGATACACTGCTAATTATTTTGTTGCCTTTATATGCACTGTTGGCTGGTGGAGCTCCATCTGTCTGGAGAGCTGTCTCCGTGACGGTTCTACTATTGCTCACTACTTCTGGGCGGTTGCGGATGAGAACGGATGATGCGCTTGCACTAAGTGCTATCGGCTTCATTATCGTCCAGCCGTTTGTCATTTTCCAGCCAGGCTTTCAATTGTCGTACATGGCAGCTTTCTCATTAATTTTCTCTTCAAGAATTTTATCTACCGCTTCATCTGCAACCGGATTATCATTTCTTGTGACAACAATCACACAGCTCGCTTTATATCCAATTCTACTGTACCATTTCCATGAATTATCGTTATCATCTTTTGTAGTAAATCTTTTGTATGTACCTTTGTATTCCGTCATTATCTTACCGGCCAATATCTTGTTATTGCTTCTGACGTACTGCATGCCTCGGCTTGCACATATTCTGTTCGCTGTCTACGTTCCGTCTCGAAGTGTTATTGCGACATTCACGGAAATCCTGTCCTCATTTCCTTACCAAATGTGGGTGCCTGGTAGACCCTCCTACTTGTTGTCGGCGTTGGCAGCACTCGGAACATTATTGTTTTTTGTTGCGCTTGAACGTCGAGTAAAACCTATTAAAGCTATTCTGCTTGTCTTAATTCCTGCCTTACTTATCCAATTCGCACCCTTTACGGATCGACATGTAAGAGTAACGTTTCTAGATGTCGGACAAGGTGATGCGATTGTCATTGAGCTGCCGTATCGCAGAGGCGTTTATCTAGTCGATACAGGAGGAGTGGTCAGATGGGGTGAAGACAATTGGAGGACTCCCAGCAAGAAATTCGAAGTAGGTAGAAAAATCGTCATACCGTTTTTAAAAGGACGTGGAATTACGACTGTCGATAAAATGATCATTTCTCACGCAGACAGTGATCATATGGAAGCGGCAGATGAAATATTGGAAGAACTGACAGTGAAAGAAATCCATATATCTGCTGACAGTGAAAAAGAGAAAACGATGGAAGCAGTTGTGAGTATTGCGGCAGAAAAGAATATTCCTATGGTGCCGATTAACGAAGGAATGAATTGGGCTGTCAATGCTGTTGAGTTCCATTATATTGCTCCAGATGAAAGAAAATATAATGGAAATGATAGCTCTCTTGTATTGTTCATGAAGACAGAAGGACCTTCGTTTTTATTTACAGGAGATTTGGAAATGGATGGAGAAAAGCGAATTTTGAAAAAGTATGCAGGAATTGATTGGGGCGAAGTCATTTTAAAGGCAGGTCATCATGGCAGTAGGACTTCAAGTTCAGATGCATTTATACGTGAATTACAACCCGCACTTGCGATTCTTTCATATGGTAGGAAAAATAAATATGGACACCCTCATGAAGAAGTTGTGTCAACGTTCAATAAATATGAAATTCCTACAATCGCTACAGCGGATGTCGGTTCAATTACAGTGATCATTTCAAAAATAGGATACGAAATAATCCATTCACAAATAGAAAAGGCGGATTTGTCCACCCCATGATGGGACGGACAATCCGCCTTCTCTACATACGATTAAAATGCGACGAAGTCTACAATAGTAGCAATAACGAAAATTGCGGAAAAAGCAACAAAAGCTACAACGAAACCAACACCTGAATCTATTAAATCATTGCGTTTAGACTGTACGTCTTGTTCAAACTCATTCATTGCTACACCTCCTAATTCCTCTATAGTATAGATGATAACGGGAAAAAAATCTATATCTAACCTTCTTTTATAGCGAGTTTATGACAATCGACACAAAGTGTTCATAGTAGGTAAATGGTGAGGTATAATGAGTTTACGGTAAAAGGAGTGGTTCAGTTGGTAAACGCAATTTGGAAAAAAATTAATGAAGGCAATATCGAACCTGTCTATTTACTGACTGGAACAGAGCGATTTCTAATGGACATGACAATTAAACGCCTAATGAAAGGCTTACCGGATATCGATGCGGATTCAGTCATTAGAATTGACTTGGAAGAGACGCCAATTGAAGTCGTCATCGAGGAAGCCGACACATTGCCGTTTCTTGAAGAAAAAAAACTAATAGTCGCAAACAATGCTTCTTTTTTAAAAGCTTCCGACAAATCTAAAGAAAAAGTAATACATAACTTAACGTTGCTCGAAAAATGGTTAGATAACCCGTCTCCAACTGCTATTGTTGTTTTTATAGCGCCTTATGAAAAGCTTGATGGACGAAAGAAAATAACGAAAACGCTCCAACAAAAAGCGGTTGTCGTGGAAGCTATTGCACTAACAGGTCGTGATTTGCTGACATGGATTCAGCAAGAAGCAGGAACGAAAGACGTCAAAATCAGTCCTGAAAACGCTCAATATTTAGTTGATATGAATGGTGACAATCTCTTATCCCTTTCATCTGAACTGACGAAAATGGCGATGTATATGAATGGCGAAGGTGAAATTACAAAAGATACAATCGAACTGCTCGTACCTCGCCTACCGGAGATGGACGTTTTCCGATTAACTGAAGCCTATATGACAGGAAACGTTAAAGAAACAATTAAAATTTACCATGACTTGCTTCAAAACGGGGAAGAGCCAATAATGTTGACGTCTCTTATTGCTGGCCAAATACGTCTCATGATCCATGTCTCCTCATTAGGGAAAAAAGGCTATCAACAGCAACAAATAGCTAAAACATTAAATGTTCATCCGTACCGGGTAAAACTGATTATGGAAAATCGACGAATACCTAAAACGGAAAGATTACTACTCATATTGAAAAAACTTGCCCATATCGACTATCAGTTAAAATCAACGGGTGGAAAAAGAGAACGGGTACTTGAACTGTTTTTCATGGAACCATTGAAGTGAAAAAGAAAAGGTTGTCCAATCTGTCGACTAAACGACAGATGGACAACCTTTTTTCGTCCGGTTCCGAGCGCCAAACAATTGGCGCCTTCACCTTAGAAACTTATAGCGCCTTTTTTGTAAGACGTGCTTTTTGACGAGCAGCTGTGTTTTTGTGGATTAGGCCTTTGCGAGCAGCCGTGTCCAAATGTTTAACTGCAGATTTCAAAAGTTCACCTGCGTTCTCCTCTTTGTTGACGAGAGCATTGTCAGCTTTACGTACAGCAGTACGCATTGAAGCTTTGACATGTGAGTTCTGTTCATTAGCAGCGGCACTTTGTTTAACGCGCTTGATAGCACCTTTGATGTTTGGCATTCCATTCACCTCCAATTTCAGGTAAGGCAAGAGTGTTTCCATAATTACATTCGGATATCTCTATACAACATTAACATTTTAGCAAAACGAGAGCGATAACGCAATAAAAATATGCAAAGAATATTTCCTTGACACATCGTGCAAACTGTAAAATGAGGTGATTATATTGGAAAAACACGATTTTTTTCGAACAGATCTTCTTGTAGAGCATGAAGAGATGGTCAAGCATAGAACTGAACAGGAAAAGAAAACACTCAAAGAATCTGAAGGTATACTATTTGAAGAAAAGAGAACTGGCCGTGTCATTATTACATCCGTCAAAATAAATGCAGAAGGGGAGGAAAGAATCGGGAAGAAGGCAGGCACTTATTTGACGCTCACAGTACCTACACTTTTCCCGACAGATCAAGACGGTATGGAAGAGATGACTGAAGTTATGATAAGTAAATTGTCTGAGATGACAAGTGAAATTGCTAACTTTGAAAAAAGTAAAGTATTACTTATTGGACTCGGAAACCGTGAAGTGACACCAGATGCTGTCGGTCCCCTGACAATGGATCGGCTTAAAGAACTCGTTCCTCACTATTATTCTGATGATGGAAGTCGCTTGTTCGTCTATGCACCTGGCGTCACTATTCAGACGGGGTTAGAAACTGCAGACTTCGTCATAGCGATGACTCAGCAAATCGAACCGGATATTCTCATCGTCGTTGATGCATTGGCTGCGAGAGACAGTTCAAGATTATGCAAAACGATCCAAATAACTGATACCGGCATCCATCCTGGTTCAGGTGTCGGAAATAGCCGTAAGGAAATTTCAAAGGAGACGCTGGGAGTGCCTGTCATTGCTATTGGAATTCCGACAGTAGTGGATGGACCTGTCCTAATAGCAGACGCCATTAATACATTATTTAGCTATATTGGGTCTAAAATCGAAGAGGAAAGTCATCCTTCGTCAAGATTATCCGTGTCTCCTTGGTTGCGATCAGATAATAAAGATGCAGATCCAACAAAACTTATTCCTATTTTTGGTGATTGGGCATCCTGGCCACATGAGGAACGCATTCAATTATTCGAGGAAGTGCTATCAAATCATGATTTGAATACGTTCATCTCGCCAAAAGAAATCGATTCATGGGTGTATCAATATGCGGATTTATTATCAAAGGCATTGAAAGCGTGGATGGAAAAAAAATAATAAGTCATGCGCCCGTTTCTTCAAACATATAGTTGAAGACGGGGGGATGCCACTTGAAAAAGAACTTGCAAATTTGGACTGTAGTTATACTCACTCTATTCCTTTTCCCGGTTATCATTCAATTCATACCGGAAGAATCAAAGATCTCCAACTCAAAAATCATTAAAGAAAATGCGCTCATTGTCTATGCCTCCAATATCGTTGAAGAGGAAGTACCGGATGAGGAGCCAGAAATGATAGTTGAAGCCGAACCGGAACAAAAAATCGGGAATCTGTTACTTTATTTCACCCATTCGACAGAAGCTTACCAACCGATTACAAAAAACATTGATGGGAAGGTCGCGGTTTCTCATCATCAGACAGAAAATGTCATCCGTATGGGTGATAAACTTAAAGCCCAACTTGACTTGTATGGTTTGGAAACGGATACGTTTAAAAAAGCTGTTCCTTACACTCGTGCTTATCAAGATATGAGACCTTATGTGAAAAAACGGATTTCAGAAAAGGAATATGATCTTATCATTGATATTCACCGGGATTCTGTAGGACCTGAAAAAACGACACTCGTCCATGGTACTGAAAGGTATGCAAAAGTGGCTTTCGTGGTAGGAACAGATAATCCTAATTATAAAAAGAATGAAGCGATGACAAATCGACTGAAAGAAGAAATGGAAAAACGAATCCCTGGAATAACTCGCAATGTTATTCCAAAGGGTGGAGCGGGAGTCGATGGTAAGTATAACCAAGACCTGCATCCAAATATTATACTTCTTGAATTAGGCGGCATTGGAAATACCGAAGATGAGTTAAGTCGAACAATTGCAGTAATAGCTGAATCGATAAAGGAAATTATTGATCAAATAGAAGAGAAATGAACAGTAGGAAGCTTTGCGAATTATACATCGCAAAGCTTTTTAGCTAATTCCATTCTTTATCATTTTGCACTCATCTGTTAGACTTGAGAAGGCCTACATACAAATTGTAATAAGTGAAGCATGAAAGTAAGAAAATCTAACATGTTTATTAGTTATTTGCTATAATGCAAATAGCTTATATAGGAGTGAACTGACAGATGAATCATGAAGAACGAATGGCACGCCAAAAAAATATTAGAAATTTCTCGATAATCGCCCATATTGACCACGGAAAGTCGACGCTGGCCGATCGGTTATTGGAGAAGACTGAAACAGTTAGTTCGCGTGAGTTAAAATCGCAAACATTAGATTCAATGGATTTAGAGCGTGAACGCGGCATCACGATTAAATTGAATGCTGTGCAATTGACCTACACAGCAAAAAATGGCGAGGATTACACCTTCCATTTAATTGATACTCCAGGACACGTCGATTTCACATATGAAGTCTCACGAAGCCTGGCAGCATGTGAAGGGGCTATCCTCGTTGTGGATGCAGCCCAAGGTATTGAAGCACAAACTCTTGCTAACGTCTATCTGGCACTTGATAATGACCTTGAAATTCTACCAGTCATTAATAAGATTGACTTGCCTGCAGCAGATCCTGAAAAAGTGAAAAAGGAGATTGAAGACGTTATTGGTCTTGATGCCTCAGAAGCGGTTCTTGCCTCAGCGAAATCAGGCATAGGAATTGAAGACATCCTTGAACAAATCGTTGAGAAAGTACCAGCTCCATCCGGTGACCCTCAAGCACCACTAAAAGCATTGATCTTCGACTCGCATTACGATCAATACAAAGGTGTAATCGTCAATATCAGAATAGTCGAAGGGACTGTCAGACCGGGAGATAAAATCCGGATGATGGCAACAGGCAAAGAATTCGAAGTACTTGAAACAGGTGTTTTCACGCCGACTATTTCCTTAAGAGACGAATTGTCTGTCGGAGACGTAGGCTTTTTATCAGCCGCCATTAAAACTGTCGGGGATACAAGAGTTGGGGATACAATTACGACAGTTAAGAATTCTGCAGCTGCTCCGCTACCAGGTTATCGCCGTATGAATCCAATGGTTTTCTGTGGATTATATCCGATTGATTCATCTAAATATGTCGATTTGCGAGATGCCCTTGAAAAATTGGAGCTCAATGACTCGGCTCTTGAATATGAGGCGGAAACTTCTCAAGCATTAGGATTCGGTTACCGTTGTGGATTCCTTGGTCTTCTTCATATGGAAATCATCCAGGAGAGAATTGAACGGGAATTTAAAATTGACTTAATAACGACTGCGCCAAGCGTTATTTATAATGTAGTCTTGACTGATGGTACACAACTGAAAGTGGACAACCCTTCATTGATGCCGGATGCACAAAAAGTCGATCATGTGGAAGAGCCGTATGTTAAAGCGTCCATCATGGTGCCTAACGAATATGTTGGATCAGTAATGGAATTATGCCAGCACAAACGCGGTAACTTCAAAACAATGGATTATATGGATGCATCACGCGTCAATATCATCTATGAACTACCGCTCGCTGAAATCGTCTATGATTTCTTCGATCAATTGAAATCAGGCACAAAAGGATACGCATCGCTCGACTATGAACTAATAGGCTATAAAGAATCGAAACTTGTGAAGATGGATATCCTGTTGAACAGCGAACAAGTTGACGCATTGAGCTTCATCGTCCATCGTGATTTCAGTTATGAACGCGGTAAAGCAATCGTTGAGAAATTGCGTAAACTGATCCCTCGTCAGCAATTTGAAGTACCAGTTCAAGCTGCAATTGGACAAAAAATCGTGGCTCGTTCAACAATCAAGTCTATCGGAAAGAACGTACTTGCTAAATGTTACGGTGGAGATATTTCACGGAAACGTAAATTGTTGGATAAACAAAAAGAAGGTAAAAAGCGTATGAAGCAAGTCGGTTCTGTTGAAGTTCCGCAAGAAGCTTTCATGGCGGTATTAAAGATGGATGAGGACTAATACGTTCATTTTATAAATCGGGGTCCAATTTGGACTCCTTTTTCTATGCCTACTTGTCAATCATTTGTACAGTTTGAGTGTATGGGGTAAACTATCTTGATGTATAAAGTATGTTACGAAGCAGCAATCATTTTGCTGTAAGAAAGGAGAGAAAAACCAAATGCGAGGGTTGTATATTCATATTCCTTTCTGTCATCAAATTTGTCACTATTGTGATTTCAATAAAGTGTTTTTCAAAAACCAACCGGTTGATGAATATATTGAGTCGATTGATAATGAACTAGCTATAATGGTGCAAGAAGGCCATTCATTTAACAATGTTGAAACTGTATTTTTCGGTGGAGGAACACCAACTGCATTATCAGAAAAGCAGTTGGATCGATTGTTGGAAATTGTCCATCAATACATCGATGTTAAATCGTTGCGCGAGTTTTCGACAGAAGCGAATCCTGATGAATTAACGACTGGGAAGCTGGCCGTTTTGAAAAATGGACAAGTTGGAAGGTTGAGCATAGGTGTCCAATCATTTGATGAACAGCTATTGAAAAGAATAGGTCGTACACATGGCGCGAACGATCCAGTGAAAGTAATACAAGATGCGCGTGAAATTGGTTTTGATAATATAAGTATCGATCTAATTTATGCACTTCCTGATCAGACAATTAAACAGTGGAAAGATACGCTTGATATTGCGCTGGAGCTGGATTTGCCTCATTACTCAGGGTATTCCTTAATAGTCGAACCGAAAACGGTATTCTATAATCTTATGAACAAAGGAAAGTTACCATTGCCTGGTGAAGACGCTGAAACAGAAATGTTTTCCATGCTCATGGAGCGAATGGCGCAAGCAGGGAAGCATCAATACGAAATTAGTAATTTTGCAGTGCTTGGTCGA
Organism: Sporosarcina quadrami; assembly: GCF_014836615.1. Classification (GTDB taxonomy): domain Bacteria; phylum Bacillota; class Bacilli; order Bacillales_A; family Planococcaceae; genus Sporosarcina; species Sporosarcina quadrami. The sequence goes on from NZ_JACSQN010000001.1 coordinate 165,745, forward strand.
GAATCCATTCATAACCTCATCTATTGGGACAATGATGAATATGCAGGTATTGGAGCAGGAGCGCATGGTTATTTAAAAGGGCAACGGTATGCGAATATCGGTCCCCTAAAAAAATATATGGAAAAAACAAACGTCAATTTAAGACCTGTCATGGAAATCCATGAAGTCACACCGACTGAATCAATGGAAGAAGAGATGTTTTTAGGATTACGAAAAATGGAAGGTGTCTCTATGGGAGCTTTCCAATCTAAATTCAATCTTCAATTGACAGAGGTTTATGGATCTGCGTTGAAAGACTTGAGTGGGAAAGGTCTACTCGAACTTACAGAAGACCGTGTCCGCTTAACACGCAAAGGGATTTTCAGAGGAAATGAAGTGTTTCAGGAATTCCTGAAATGATTTAGAGTTAAATCGTTGACATGTACAATTCAATTTGATAAATTATGAGTAGTATTAGCACTCGCTTAATAAGAGTGCTAACAGGAGTGATGATTATGTTGACAAACAGACAATTGCTTATATTGCAACTGACGGTTAACGATTTCATCGAATCCGCTCAACCTGTCGGATCTAGGCAGTTATCGAAGAAAGCGGAGGCGCCTTTCAGTCCGGCCACAATCAGAAATGATATGGCAGATTTGGAAGATCTAGGTTATTTGGAAAAAACGCACACTTCCTCTGGGAGGGTGCCATCTGAAAAAGGATATCGATTTTATGTCGATCATTTATTGACACCGGAAAAGCTGACATTGGAAGATAGTGTTCAATTACGTTCCATCTTTCAAGACCGCGTAGGTGAGACGGAGGAATTGATTCGAAATTCCGCAAAGATCATATCCGAATTGACCAATTATACGTCCGTCCTTCTTGGACCGGACATGTCAATGCATTCAGTGAAAAGATTTTCCATAGTACCTTTGGATACAACTAAAGCAGTGGCAATTATCGTCACAGATAACGGTCATGTTGAAAATCGGATGTTTGACGTGCCTTCAGGTATGATTGCATCGGATATCGAAAAGATGGTTAATATTCTAAACGAACGTCTTGTCGGTACGCCCTTAAGCTTCCTTCAGAACAAACTGGCCCACGAAGCGAAAACAGTCTTTGAACAGCATGTACACCATGCGGGGGATTTGTTTGCATCATTCCAACGGGCAATGACTATTAAACCTGAAGAACGTCTGTATTTCGGCGGGAAAATGAATATGATGAAACAGCCAGAATTCAATGATTTTCAAAAGATGAAACTGTTCTTTGAAATGATGGAGAATGATGTACCTGCGATGACTTTCTTTCAAGATGATACAAAAGGCATTCACGTTCGAATCGGATCCGAAAATAAAAACAATGCAATGGAAGATTACAGCGTCATCACAGCCAACTATGCTGCAGGTGATAACGTTGCGGGAGCCATTGCGATTATCGGTCCTAAACGTATGGATTATGGCAGAGTCATCACAATGCTTGATGTTTTGAGTGAAGATTTATCTAACGCGCTTGGCAAACTGACGATAGGCGGCATTGGATTGGATAGGAGGAAAGAATAATGGCAGATGTTAGCGAAAATAAAGAAAACATATCAGATGTGACTGAAAAAGAAGCAGTTGATATGAATGTAGCGGGCGAGTCAGAAAGCGTAGACTTGTCAGAGGAAATGACTGAATCTACAACAGATGAATCTATGGATAATGAAACAGGGAATATCGATCCGAAAGATCAGAGAATCACTGAATTGGAAGAAGCTCTTAAAGAAGAAGAAAATAAGGTGTTTCGCGCGTTAGCGGACTTTGAAAATTTCAAAAGAAGAGCTGCGCTTGATAAGGAAGCGATGAATAAATATAAAGCTCAAAGCATTTTAACGGGGCTTCTACCTGTCCTTGAAAACTTCGAAAGAGCTCTTGCGGTTGAAGTGAAATCGGATGATGCGAAATCGCTGTTGACAGGCATGGATATGATTTACCGCAATCTATTGGATTCATTGAAGAGTGAAGGCTTAGTCGAAATAGAGGCTCTTGATAAGGAATTTGACCCTAACTTCCATCAGGCGGTTATGACTGATAATGATCCTGATAAGGATTCGAATATCGTGCTTCAGGAACTTCAAAAAGGGTATATGCTAAAAGATCGTGTCCTTCGACCGTCAATGGTCAAAGTGAACGAATAAGTGTAACCAATCATAATTAAATTAATCTATGGATTGATCCATTTATCTAGGAGGAAAACAAATGAGCAAAATTATCGGTATTGACTTAGGAACAACAAACTCAGTAGTAGCAGTGTATGAAGGTGGAGAAGCAAAAGTTATCCCGAATCCGGAAGGTAACCGTACAACGCCATCTGTTGTAGCATTCAAAAATGGCGAACGCCAAGTTGGTGAAGTCGCTAAACGTCAATCAATCACAAATCCTAATACTATTATGTCAGTTAAAAGACATATGGGTACTGATTATAAAGTTAACGCTGAAGATAAAGATTATACTCCTCAAGAAGTTTCTGCAATGATCCTTCAATACATGAAAGGATATGCTGAAGAGTATCTTGGAGAAAAAGTTACGAAAGCAGTCATTACAGTTCCTGCATACTTCAACGACGCACAACGTCAAGCTACAAAAGATGCTGGTACAATTGCTGGTCTTGAAGTCGAAAGAATTATTAACGAGCCAACAGCAGCTGCTTTAGCTTACGGTTTGGATAAGACTGATGAAGATGAAACGATTCTTGTTTATGACCTGGGTGGCGGAACGTTTGACGTTTCAATCTTGGAATTAGGAGATGGCGTCTTCCAAGTTCGTGCAACTGCAGGAGACAACAAGCTCGGTGGAGATGACTTTGATAATCTGGTCATTGACTATTTAGTTCAAGAGTTCCGTAAAGAAAATGGAATTGACTTGTCAAAAGATAAAATGGCAATGCAACGTTTGAAAGATGCAGCAGAAAAAGCGAAAAAAGACCTTTCTGGTGTAACATCAACTCAAATTTCTTTACCATTCATTACAGCAGGCGAAGCAGGTCCATTACACTTGGAAATTTCATTAAGCCGTGCAAAATTCGATGAGTTGACTGCTAGTTTAGTTGAGCGTTCAATGGTACCTACACGCCAGGCGATGAAAGATGCGGGCTTGTCTGCGTCTGAAATCGATAAAGTCATCTTAGTTGGTGGTTCAACTCGTATTCCTGCTGTTCAGGAAGCAATCAAAAAAGAAACTGGTAAAGAGCCGTTCAAAGGCGTAAATCCAGACGAAGTTGTAGCAATGGGTGCAGCAGTTCAAGGTTCGATTCTTCGTGGAGATGTGAAAGATGTCGTGTTATTAGATGTTACTCCACTATCATTAGGTATCGAGACTATGGGCAGCGTATTTACGAAATTGATTGAGCGTAATACGACAATCCCTACTAGTAAGTCACAAGTGTTCTCGACTGCTGCTGACAACCAGCCGGCTGTAGACATCCACGTACTTCAAGGTGAGCGTCCGATGGCGACTGACAATAAAACGCTTGGTCGTTTCCAATTGACGGATATTCCACCGGCTCCACGTGGAATTCCACAGATAGAAGTAACATTCGATATCGATAAAAACGGTATTGTTACAGTTAAAGCTAAAGATCTAGGAACACAAAAAGAACAAAATATTGTTATCCAATCCAGCTCAGGCCTTTCAGATGATGAGATCGAGCGTATGGTGAAAGATGCAGAAGCTAATGCGGATGCGGATAAGCAACGAAAAGAAGAAGCTGACTTGAAAAATGACGCAGACCAACTAGTGTTCATGGCTGAAAAGACAGTAAAAGATCTAGAAGGCAAAGTCTCTGAAGATGAAGTGAAAAAAGTTGAAGAAGCTAAAGAAGAGTTGAAAACTGCTATTGAAGCAGGCAACTTTGAAGATATGCGTACAAAAAAGGATGCTTTGGAAGAAATCGTGCAACAAATGACGATGAAATTGTATGAACAAGCTGCAGCTGAAGCTCAAGCGCAAGAAGGAAATCCTGAAGCTGGAGATCAACCGAAAGATGACGGTGTTGTCGACGCGGATTTTGAAGAAGTAGATGATGACAAGAAAAACTAATTAAACGATCGATTGACGGAAAAGTCAAAGTCCGATATTCCGGCTTTGACTTTTTCTTGTGTAAATGGCTGTCTGCAGATGATTGTTGCAAATCCTTTTTGTCTCTTCATTCCTAGCGTGTTACAATGAGTCGAAGCTTCAATCCTAACTGGGTTTTAAGAAAGACAAAACTAACTAGGCAGTGGGTTCCCAGTCTTTATCTAATGCACAATTAGAAATGGGGACCGACTGCCCATTCATATGAATAAGTAATAGCGAATGATTCAGGGAGAGTGGAATAATGAGTAAACGTGATTATTACGAAGTGCTTGGTATACCGAAAACTTCAAGTAAAGAGGAAATCAGAAAAGCATACCGTAAGTTGTCTAAACAGTTTCACCCCGATTTGAACAAAGAAGCGGGTGCTGAAGATAAATTCAAAGAAATTACAGAAGCATTTGAAGTCCTGAACGACGACAGCAAACGGGCGCAGTACGACCAATATGGTCACTCAAACCCTAACCAAGGATTCGGCGGTTTTGGTGGAGGGGGGTCAGCTGACGGATTTGGTTTTGAAGATATTTTCAGTACGTTCTTCGGAGGTGGAAATACAAGACGTCGTGACCCGAACGCACCGAGAAAAGGTGACGATCTTCAATATACGATGACAATTGACTTTATGGATGCAGTCTTCGGGAAGGAAACTGAAATCGAAGTTCCCCGTGAAGAGAAATGTGACACGTGTGATGGAACTGGAGCAAAAAAAGGGACACCAGTCAATACTTGTTCAAACTGTGGCGGATCGGGACAGATTTCAGTTACGCAAAATACACCTCTCGGTCAGATGGTCAATCGTCGCACTTGTCCACAATGTCAGGGTACAGGTAAGGTCATCCCTGAAAAATGTACGACGTGCCATGGTGCTGGACGGGTAACGAAGCGCAAGAAAATCAAAGTAACTATTCCTGCAGGTGTGGACAATGGGCAGCAACTGCGTGTAACGGGTCAAGGGGAAGCAGGCGTAAACGGCGGACCATCTGGTGACTTATACATCGTATTCAGAGTGAAGGATCACGAACGCTTTATCCGTGAAGAAGATGATATTTACCTCGAAGTGCCAATGACATTCCCGCAATTGGCTTTAGGTGATGAACTGGAAGTTCCAACAGTGCATGGTAATGTTAAATTGAAAATTCCTGCCGGCACTCAGACCGGGACGAACTTCCGTCTGCGCGGTAAAGGGATTAAAAACGTACATGGTCATGGGACGGGTGATCAGCATGTTATAGTGAAAGTGATTACACCGAAGAAAATGACTGAAAAACAGAAAGAACTGCTCCGTGAGTTCGCTTCGATTGAAGGCAACTCGCCTGATGAGTATTCAAGCTCACTTTTTGATAAGATTAAGCGTACAATCAAAGGCGACTGAAAGGGATGAGTTCTGTTGAAATGGTCTGAAATCTCAATCCATACCACACATGAGGCGACTGAAGCGGTTGCCAATATTTTGCATGAAGCAGGTGCAAGTGGAGTTATCATAGAAGATTCACATGAGCCAGATCGTATTCATGAAGATCGCTTTGGAGAAATCTATGAACTGAAAAAAGAAGATTTTCCTGAAGAAGGAGTCATTGTAAAAGCGTATTTACCAGTCAATAGCTTTCTCATTGAAACTGTGAAGGAAATTAGTGAATCGGTCGAAAATCTCATAAAATACGGACTAGATGTTGGGATTAATCTAGTCAGCACGAGCGAAGTGGATGAAGAGGATTGGGCTACATCATGGAAAAAATATTACCATCCAGTCAAAATTTCCGAGAGATTCACGATCGTGCCTACATGGGAAGATTATGAACTTGTCGATTCTGATGAACTTATTATTGAGTTGGATCCTGGAATGGCTTTTGGAACAGGAACACATCCGACGACCGTACTCTGTCTTCAAGCTCTCGAGAAGTATGTGAAAAAAGGTGACTCAGTTATCGACGTTGGTACTGGGTCCGGTGTATTGTCAATTGGTGCTGCCCTTCTTGGTGCATCTCGTGTGCACGCTTTAGACCTTGATGAAGTTGCGGTAACTGCTGCGAAAGAGAATATTGAGCTGAATAACGTGCAGGAAATTGTAGAAGTTACACACGGTAATCTACTGGACTCTGTTAAAGAGCCAGCATCTGTTATTGTCGCAAATATTCTTGCCGAAGTGATTATGACTTTTTCCCAAGATGCGTACGCGATTCTTCCTAACGACGGACTGTTCATCGTTTCTGGTATCATCGCCCAAAAACGTGATGTAGTTAAAGATGATCTAATTTCAAAAGGATTTGACATTGTCGAGTCTGTCTTAATGGAAGATTGGGTTGCTATTATCGCTGCTAAAAGGGGCGTGTAACCGTGCAACGTTATTTCCTAGCCGGTCCATTTGATGAAAACAATCAAGCTGTAATATGTGGTGAAGACGGAAAGCATATCGTCAAAGTGATGCGAATGACCGTTGGAGACCGACTCATTAGCGTTGTTGACGGGGAAGCACATGTTGCAGAAATTTTAACTATATTATCTGATGGAGTGGAAATCAGCAAGGTGGAAGGACCTCTTCCTGCCAATGAAATGCCTGTCAACGTTTCAATTGCATGCGGTCTACCAAAAGGAGATAAGCTGGACCTCATCGTTCAAAAAGGAACTGAACTCGGCATGTCTTCTATCATTCCATTTGAAGCTGAGAGATCTATCGTCAAATGGGATGAAAAAAAAGGTGGAAAAAAAGTGGAGCGTCTTCGGAAGATTGCAAAGGAAGCGGCGGAGCAATGTCATCGATCCGTCATTCCGGAAGTTGAAAATCCGTTGTCATTCAAGCAACTGATAGAAGCATCTTCAACGTACGATGTCCGACTGTTTGCTGATGAAGAAGATGCGAAAAGTGAAGTGCCGCATAAGATTGCAGATAGGTTGAAAAACGTGTATGATAAACAGTCAGTAATAGTCGTTTTTGGGCCGGAAGGCGGATTATCAAGAAAAGAAGCGGATATGCTTATGTCCGCAAACTTTCTGCCCGTCTCTTTGGGACCTCGTATCCTAAGGACGGAAACGGCTCCTTTATATGTCTTGTCCGCAATGTCTTATCAATTTGAATGAAAGAGGTGAGCAGCTAGTGTCTTCTGTCGCATTTCATACATTAGGCTGCAAAGTGAACCATTACGAAACGGAAGCGATTTGGCAATTATTCAAAGATGCCGGTTATAAGCGTTCCGAATTCGAAAAAAATGCTGACGTGTACGTTATTAATACTTGTACTGTCACTAATACTGGAGATAAGAAAAGCCGCCAGGTCATTAGACGTGCGGTACGACGTAATCCAGACGCAGTCATTTGTGTCACGGGCTGTTATGCTCAGACGTCACCTGCAGAAATTATGGCAATTCCTGGTGTCGACATTGTTGTTGGTACACAGGACCGTACAAAACTGCTGGGATTGATAGACGAGTATAAAGTTGAACGTCAACCCATCAATGCTGTACGGAACATTATGAAAAACCGTGTTTATGAAGAATTGGATGTACCTGCATTTACCGACCGAACGAGAGCATCGCTCAAAATTCAGGAAGGATGCAATAACTTCTGTACGTTCTGTATCATTCCGTGGGCTCGTGGACTTATGCGTTCAAGAGATCCTGAAGAAGTTATTAGACAGGCGCAACAGCTTGTGGATGCAGGATATTTGGAAATTGTCCTTACCGGTATACATACAGGTGGTTACGGTGAAGACTTAAAAGATTATAATCTTGCGCGATTGCTAAGAGACCTTGAAACGAAAGTGACAGGTCTGAAAAGATTGCGTATTAGTTCGATTGAAGCGAGCCAACTGACTGATGAAGTTATCGAAGTGCTCAAAGAGTCGAAGACAATTGTGCGTCATCTCCATATTCCTATCCAATCGGGTTCGAATACTGTCTTGAAACGGATGCGACGAAAATATACAATGGAATTTTTCGCGGAGCGTCTTGATCGTTTACGTGAAGCTCTACCCCATCTCGCTATTACTTCTGATGTAATTGTTGGATTCCCTGGCGAAACGGAAGAAGAATTCATGGAGACATATAGTTTCATCCGTGACCAACGCTTTTCCGAATTGCATGTTTTCCCGTATTCCAAACGTACAGGCACTCCTGCAGCGCGTATGGAAGACCAAGTGGATGAAGAAGTGAAAAATGAACGAGTTCATCGACTGATAGCTTTGAACGACCAACTTGCGAAGCAGTACGCATCAGAGTTTGAGAATGAAGTTCTTGAAGTCATTCCTGAAGAGAAGTATAAGCTGGATCCTAATAGTGGTCTTTACGAAGGATATACAGACAACTATTTGAAAGTTGTATTTGCTGCTGACGAGTCAATGGTAGGTCAAATTGTCAGAGTGAAAATTACTAAATCAGGATATCCATACAACGAAGGGCACTTTGTCCGCGTCATGGAATCTGTCGAAACATTAGTATAATGAAGTTCAAAACAGTCCATTCAAAACGAGTGGACTGTTTTAATGCGTTGATACTTTTAATTTGCTATGATGAAAGAGGTACATACATCTCGAGGAGGGTTTTACATTGGAGAAAAATTATGCTTCCTATATTGATCATACAGCTTTAAAAGCGGATACGACAAAAGAGCAAATCTTGTCATTGTGTGAAGAGGCGAAAACATACTCATTTGCATCGGTTTGTGTTAATCCGGCTTGGGTGAAAACATCGAGTGAATGTTTGGATGGGTCGCAGGTTAAAGTTTGCACAGTTATCGGTTTTCCATTAGGTGCTTCAACAACAGCAGTGAAAAAATTTGAAACATCTGATGCGATCAACAACGGCGCTACTGAAATCGATATGGTTATTAACATTGGTGCTCTCAAAAGTGGTGATGATGCGACTGTTAAAGAGGATATCGTAGCAGTCGTCGAAGCGGCAAAGGGATCTGCAATTGTAAAAGTAATTATTGAAACATCGCTGTTGACAGATATTGAGAAAAGAAAAGCATGTGAACTAGCTGTTTCTGCCGGTGCCGATTTTGTTAAGACGTCAACAGGCTTTTCAACAGGCGGTGCGACAGTTGAGGATATAAAGTTGATGCGTGCAGTTGTAGGACCTGAAATGGGAGTGAAAGCTTCTGGAGGCGTACGTAGTTTTAGTGACATGGAAATGATGATTGAAGCAGGAGCTACACGAATTGGAGCAAGTTCTGGCGTTCAAATTATGCAAGGTTTACAAAGCGATTCTGATTATTGATAGGTTCAAAGTGGAATCGTAACGGAATTCCAATTTTCAATCTGCTATTTTGAAAGTTTTTTATTGACCACAAACAAATAATAGGATATAATTTTTTAGTACAAGGAGTAAATCCTTGTTCGAAGTGTGCTCGGAGGGAGGGACAAGAGATATGACTAAAACTGTCGTTCGCAAAAATGAATCGCTTGAAGACGCTCTTCGCCGCTTCAAACGTACTGTATCGAAAAGCGGTACAATACAAGAGGTAAGAAAGCGTGAATTCTACGAAAAGCCAAGTGTTAAACGTAAAAAGAAGTCTGAGGCTGCTCGTAAGCGTAAATTCTAATAACTGTCCATATGAGTTGATAAACTAAGCATGACAATGTATCAAACCGGAAAATCCTAATGGGTTTTTCGGTTTTTTTACTATTCTTTTTAAAAAAAGTGAAACCTTTGGCTTTCCATTACGTATAAAAGGTATAATTACATATGAAGAAAGAGGTGAACATACTGATGCATAAAATGATTGGGAAGTTGCTTCTGTTCATTTTGGTATTTTCGGTCATAGCGGTTCCTTTTTCGAATGCAGAAGCCGCTGAGGATAAAGTTTACCATGTTAAACTCGATGAGGCAGTCGAGAGAGGTCTCCATGCTTATTTGAAACGTGCATTCAAAGAAGCGGAAGAGGCAAATGCCAAAGCGATTATTCTCGAAATCGACACGCTTGGTGGCTTTACAGACGCTGCCGGTCAAATTGGTAAACTGATGGATGAAACAGAACCCGAGATTATTGCATACATCAATTACCGTGCAATTTCTGCCGGTGCATTCATAGCGCTTCATGCAGATGAAATATATATGTCGCCAAACGGTAAAATCGGTGCAGCGCAAGCGATTGTAGGTTCAGGGAATGCAGCTGATGAGAAAGCGGACAGTTTTTGGAAAGCGGAAATGATCAGTGCCGCAAACTCTTCAAAACGTAATCCCGAATTTGCGCTTGCAATGGCAGATGACACTGTAGATAAATCTGAATATCGAGCAGGGATAGGCAAGTTGTTAACGTTGACTGCACAAGAAGCTGCAGATGAAAAAGTCGGGTACAGTGAGGGAACGGTAGCATCCTTCGATGAATTGTTACAATTGCTCGGTTTCGAAAAAGCTGAAATTGTAAAGACGGATTTGACGTTTACTGAATCGCTTGCTCGTTATATTACACACCCCGTTGTCGTGCCGATATTACTGTCAATAGCTGGCCTTGGCCTAATACTTGAATTATATTCACCTGGTTTTGGCGTGCCGGGGACAATGGCTATTTCATCGTTGTTATTGTTCTTTTTTGGACACCTTATTGCAGGACTCGCCGGATATGAGACGATGATTGTCTTTTTAATCGGCATAACGCTCGTCATATTGGAGTTTTTCTTAGCTGGGGGGATAGCCGGGGCTTTAGGAGCGATCGCTATCGTTGCAAGTATTATTATGGCAGGCGCTAATCCTGCGTACATGGCATATTCTGTCCTGATCGCAATAGCTGTTGCTGCCAGTGGGATGGTGATCATTATGAAATTTTTCGGTAGAAAACTTCATTTGCTTAATAAAATGGTTCTGATGGATGCAACAGATACGGAAAGTGGTTATGTATCTAACGTTAACCGGATAGACATTTTAGGTAAAAGAGGACTTACAATAACACCGCTCAGACCATCGGGCACAATTGACTTGAATGGAGAGCGGGTCGATGTCGTTTCGCAAGGAAGTTACATCGACAAGGGTAAACATGTTATCATAGTAAAGGTTGAAGGTTCTCGTATCGTTGTTCGGGAATCTTACGAAAAGGGGGAAAATGAATAATGTTAGAAGCTTTAGGAGTGGGCGGAATTATGATTCCAATCGTCATCATCATTTTGGCGATCATCGTATTATCAGTGTTTTTCACACTTGTTCCAGTTACTTTGTGGATTTCCGCATTGGCTGCAGGTGTACGTGTAAGTATTTTCACTTTAATCGGTATGCGTTTACGTCGTGTAATTCCGAGTAGAGTCGTAAATCCGTTAATCAAGGCTCATAAAGCCGGTTTGAATGTAACGATCAATCAGTTGGAAAGCCATTACTTGGCAGGTGGTAACGTTGACCGCGTTGTTAACGCGTTAATTGCAGCACACCGTGCAAACATCGAGTTGACATTCGAACGTGCAGCTGCGATTGATCTTGCAGGACGTGACGTTTTGGAAGCCGTACAAATGTCCGTTAATCCGAAAGTAATTGAAACACCATTTATCGCAGGTGTAGCAATGAACGGTATCGAAGTGAAGGCGAAAGCTAGAATTACTGTTCGTGCAAACATCGACCGACTTGTCGGCGGTGCAGGTGAAGAGACTGTCGTAGCACGTGTTGGTGAAGGTATAGTATCTACAATAGGTTCTTCCATCGACCATGCGAAAGTTTTGGAAAATCCGGATCTGATCTCACAGACTGTATTAGCGAAAGGTCTTGACTCCGGGACTGCATTTGAAATTCTATCTATCGATATTGCAGACGTTGATATCGGTAAGAATATTGGTGCTGAACTTCAGACTGAACAAGCGATGGCGGATAAGAATATTGCACAGGCAAAAGCTGAAGAACGTCGTGCAATGGCTGTTGCGAATGAACAGGAAATGAAAGCGAAAGTACAGGAGATGCGTGCAAAAGTTGTTGGAGCCGAAGCAGAAGTTCCATTAGCTATGGCGGAAGCTCTGCGCTCGGGCAATATCGGTATCATGGACTACATGAACTACAAGAACATTCAAGCGGATACAGGAATGCGTGATTCCATCAGTAAAATCGGCGGGGATCAGCAAAAACCTGACTCTTCTAAAGAGTAATGTTTGACTATGTAGTTCCCGGAAAGGGGATACAAAGATGGAATCGCTAATTATATTTGCCGTCATCGGTATCATCAGTATGCTCTTTAAAGGTAAAAAACCTGAGGAAGCTCAAAAACAACAAAGACCAGGGCAGCCTTCTGCACAACCGGTGAAGCCTGATCCGATGAGAAAACTGAAAGAAATGTCTCAAGAGATGTATAAAGAGATACAACGTGAGTTTCAGACGGAAATCGAAGAGCCACCTAGCAGACAGGTTCCGCAAGCCCCTCAGCCGCGGCATGAAGCAGCTAGACCTGCTGTGACGCGTGCTGAAACCCGGATGCCTGCTAAGCCGAGGGAGAAGGCTCCTGCAGCTGGACGTCCTTCGGTGGAAAGGTCATCGACAAGGGAAAGCACACATCGCGGCAGACTCTCCGCGCATGGCGCGAAGCATGTGTGGGCAGAACCTGTCGAACATCACGAAATGGTTCCGAAAAATGAACGTGATCTTATAAAAGGAATCATCTTCTCTGAAATATTAGGACCACCTAAGTCAAAACAATAATCATCGACCCCCTATCCAAATCATAAGATTGGATAGGGGGTTTTTATGTTGAAGAAATTATTTAAAATGAACTCATCCATTGCAATTGAAGAATTTGTTACTATTCGGATTACGGGGCCCTACTCATTATTAAAGCTCGGTCCGAACTATGCTGCGTTCAGAAGTGGTGACCACATTATTGAGGCTGTAGGAGAAGAGCTGATTGTAGAAACGTTGTCTGAAGAAATTGCGGTCCTGTCATTCGACTTTATCACTTCAGTTTCTGTAAAAGAAATACGTGATGGGCAGGAAGATTATGATCTATAAGAGATTTGAAATTAGTATTAAAGGCAAGTCGCATCCGACACGTTTTATTAGTCATTTGGCCTCTTCAGGTGTAAAAACGATCTCCATTTCAGAACAAGATGGTGAAATTCGATTCTTTACTGACAAGAAAGGTGTCGAATTCATTAGGAAGAACAGGCGGAAATACAAAGTGAAAGTGTTAATTAGAAGAGCTGAAGAAAGATCGTTGGAGAGGAGGTTGTTCAGTTCATTCCGTTTTTTGATCGCTTGTATCATACCGCTCGTAGCGTCTTTGTTTCTATGGGATATTACAATTGAAGCAGATGCTCCTGAAGTAGTTGAACGAATTGAAAATAATCTTGAAAAAGCATCCATCAAAACGTATAAACTGCTTTCTGACATTCCTGATGAAGGGGACATCAGAAGGTCATTAATGCAAGATATTCCATCTTTATCATGGGTGAGGTTTGTACGATCAGGCAGTAAATTAACAATCATACCTATGCACTCGCCGAAGCTGAATGATTCAGTTGAAAAAGAGGAGACGGTCTCTGATTTGGTCGCAAGAACCGGTGGAGTTATTACAAGATTTCAGTTGAGTCGTGGTGAAAGGGTTGCCAGATTGCACGAAACAGTTAAGAAGGGTGATCTATTAGCAACCGGAATACTCGTACAAGGGAACAAAACAGCCGTTGTAGGAGCTGAGGGAATGGTTTATGCTGATTATTGGTCAGAATATTCCTTTGAAATTCCAAGAACAATCGATTATCACTTGCTGGGCGAAGAGCGAAGAACATTTAAGTGGCAAAACCCACTTATATGGAGTAAAACGTCTAACATGCCTACTTTCCGCTCATTTCTTCAAACTGAGAAACACCGTTCTGATACGGCAGTTAAATTCCAGTTGGAGGAAGGAATGGAAGAGACAGTAATATTGCCTTTAATAAAATATAAAATTATGTCAGAATCGCAATCAGATCTGGTTATTAAAGATGAAAATATTTTACACTTGACGTTTGATAATGATACAGTTGTAGGGACTATATTATTTTTGATGAATGAAAATATCGCAATAAAAAGACCGATATCCCAAGGAGACTGAAACTATTGAGCGAACAGACGATTCAACTTCATATTGAAGAGCCGAATGATGCAGTTATGCTTCTTGGAATTTCCGATCAAAACATGAAATTGATTGAGGAATCCTTGAATATTACCATTATTACTCGGGGTGACACAATTTCCATTGCAGGTGAAGAAAAAGATATCACTTCCGGTAAATTCTTATTAGAACAGCTATTGAAAGTTATACGTAAAGGGATAAATATAAACTTGCGTGATATATCCACAGCTGTTGAAATGGTGAAAAATGAGACTATCGAATATTTCTCTGAATTATATGATGAGGAAATTGCAAGAACTGCCAAAGGGAAAGCAATCCGTGCAAAAACGATCGGTCAACGAGAGTATGTCCATGCGATTAGACAGAATGATCTTGTCTACTGTATTGGACCTGCTGGAACAGGAAAGACATATCTTGCTGTCGTACTTGCCATTCAAGCGATGAAAACGGGAGCTGTAAAACGGATTATTTTGACCCGCCCTGCTGTTGAAGCGGGCGAAAGTCTCGGTTTTCTACCTGGAGATTTAAAAGAGAAGGTCGACCCTTATTTACGCCCGCTGTATGACGCTCTACACGATGTTTTAGGAGCTGAACATACAGAACGGCTAATGGAGCGGGGGACTATAGAAATTGCGCCACTGGCCTATATGAGAGGTCGTACACTTGACGATGCATTTGTCATATTGGATGAAGCGCAAAATACGACAAAAGCGCAAATGAAGATGTTTTTGACCCGACTAGGCTTCGGTTCGAAAATGGTCATTACAGGCGATAAAACCCAAATAGACTTACCACGTGGTATTGAATCAGGTCTCATTGCTTCTGAATCAATTCTGAAAAATGTAAAAGAAATTCACTTCCAATACTTGGAGCAGGGCGATGTTGTCCGTCACCCGATTGTAGCTAAAATTATTGAAGCATATGAAAACGAGCAGTCATCTTAAAATGGCTGCTTTTTCATCATTTGCACCGAAATTGGGAAGTTAAAGAGATAGGTGGGGTATAATTTGTGTTCAAACCCGTATTAAAACTATTTAAATCGTTAAAATTCAATTATTTTTCGTTGTTCATTCTATTGATTGCAGCATTCGGGCTTTTTGCACTCATGCACGGAAATGTTAAGCAAGAGACGTATGAATTACATGAATTTAAAATATCACCAAAAACAATACGTTCTTTAAAAACTGTTGAAGACACAGTGAAAACCGAACAGGAAAAGCGCCGCATTGAATCGGAAGTGCCACCATTTTATCAGTTTGATGAAAGTGTAGCAGGTAACAGACAGGCAGTCGCATCTTCTTTATTCGATTTCATCATTAAAGAAAAACAAGCGAATGTGCCTTCTTTAGAAGACATCGAGAAAGAGGAACCTGTGAAGACTCGGTCGGAACAAGTGAAAGATGTGAGGAAAGAACTGACTAAACTGGAAGAAGAAGAACCTAGTCTAAGATTAACGGATGAAGCAATTGCCAGTCTGTTGACTAACGAAGCATCTCGGCTTGATAAAATGAAACAAGAACTCGTCAAGATCATTGGCGAAGAACTTTCGAAGCCGATTCGCAGTGGCGATCTTTCACCTGTACGTTATGAAGTGGAGCGGAAACTTCGTTTATCCGAAGCAATCCCACCAGCTGAACTGCAGACTTTAATTACGCTCGGTAGGTCACTAGTGGTGGAAACGGAAACTATCAATAAATCACGTACTGAAAAGAGAATTGAAGAAGAGAAAAATGCGGTAGAGCCGACAAGAATTCTTCAAGGACAAGTGATTGTACGAGAAGGTCAGTTTATTGACGCTGAAATTTACCGACAATTGGAACTTACGGGCTTGTTGAAAAATCAATCTTCGAATAAACCGGTTATCGGTCTTATTGCGTATGTCTTCTTTGTAATGCTCATCATTTACTTGCATTTCATCACTTGGCAAGAAGACAGTTATACGAAAAAGAAGTCGTTATTAATCGTTTTAGCGATTTTTTTCATCCTCGTATCCATCATGAAACTTTTAAGTCTTATAGATAAGGAATTCGATGTTCAAGTTGCATTCCTATTCCCTACAGCGCTAGCACCGTTACTCGTCAAGCTTCTGACGAATGAACGAATGGCTTATATGACGACAATTGTTACTGCTGCAACAGCTGGCATCATGCTTCTTGAAGGATTTTCTGCAATCATGCAAATGGAGATTGCTCTATATATTCTATTTGGTGGGATCATTAGTATTTACCTTCTTGGAAGTAATGGTCGTAGATCAAATATATTACGGACGAGTCTAGCGGTCGCTGGATCGAATATCTTATTCATTATCTTTTATTTACAGATGACTCAGTCGACATACGAGTTGTCCGAATTATTGTTTTACTGCATAGCAGCAATTACGTCAGGGATATTGTCTGGTGCATTGACGATCGGACTCATGCCGTTCTTTGAAACTTTCTTCGGCTTATTGTCTGATATGAGATTGATTGAATTATCAAATCCGAACCACCCATTACTTAAAAAAGTACTGACCGAAACACCAGGTACCTATCATCATAGTGTAATGGTTGCCAATTTGGCGGATGCTGCTTGTGAATCTGTCGGCGCAAACGGATTGCTTGCTCGTGTAGGGAGCTATTATCATGATATCGGCAAAACAGTACGTCCAAATTTCTTCATCGAGAACCAACACGGCAGCGTTAATCCGCACGATGAATTGCCGCCAGAAAGAAGTCGTGATATCATTATTGCCCATGCTGTCGACGGAGCAGAACTTCTGGCTAAACATAAAATACCAAAAGAAATTGTAGATATTGCTAGACAACACCATGGTACAAGCTTCTTGAAATTCTTCTTTGTTAAAGCGAAAGAAATGGGACAGGATGTAATTGAAGACGATTTCCGATATCCAGGTCCTAAACCACAGACAAAGGAAATTGCGATCATTTCAATTGCCGATAGTGTTGAAGCGGCAGTGCGATCCATGAAAGAACCTACACCAGATAAGATTGCGAAGTTAGTCAAATCGATAATTGGCGGAAAACTGAACGATGGCCAGTTTGATGAGTGTGACCTATCGATGAAAGAATTGAAAAAAGTTGAAAGTGTCATTTGCGAAACGTTGAACGGCATTTTCCATAGCCGTATCGAATATCCGGATTAATAAGGAAAGAAGGAGAGAAAATGCTTGATCTTTATTTTGAAGATGTAACGGGAAGTGTATCCGAAGATATCGTGGACTTAGTGGCATCCGTTTTGAATCATGCTGCAAAAATGGAAAAATGCAATGCAAATACTGAAGTATCCGTGACATTTATGAATGATGAAGAAATAAAAATTGTTAACGCTGAATACCGAGGCAAAGATTCGGCCACAGACGTCATTTCATTCGCTCTTGAAGAGATGGGAGAAGGGGAAGTTGCGATAGTGCAACAACAAGGAATGCCTGTTGTATTAGGAGATATTGTCATATCCGTTGAAACTGCAAAACGGCAGGCCAGTGAATATGGTCATGATCTTCGTCGGGAAATCGGTTTTCTTGCACTGCACGGATTCCTTCATCTTTTAGGGTACGATCATATGACGAAGGCGGATGAAAAAACAATGTTCGGAAGACAAGACGCAATTCTGTCATCTCTAGGACTTGAAAGGTGAGAGAAAGTGCTTACTTTTTTTAAAGCTTTCCACTATGCGGCGAATGGAATCGTACATAGTATGCGTACCGAACGAAATGTGAAGTTCCATGCTGTCGCTTTAATCATCGTTTCGATAGCAGGATTATTCACTGGACTTTCGACGACTGAATGGCTTATTATTCTCATTCTATTCGGTGGGATGCTCGCTCTAGAAATGATGAATACGGCAATTGAGCGAGTTGTAGATCTTATTACAACAGAACACCATCCATTGGCTGGACAGGCAAAGGATGTGGGGTCAGGTGCAGTTTTAGTGTTCGCAATTATAAGTGCAATCATCGGATTAATCATATTCATTCCGAAATGGTTTTATTAAATTTAAGGTAGAGGTGTAATGATGGATCGAGAAAAATTAATGGCTGAAGCAAAGAAAGCCCGTGAAAAGGCTTACGTTCCCTATTCGAAATTTCCCGTAGGAGCTGCATTAGTTGCAGAAGGCGGCCAAATCTATTATGGATGTAATATTGAAAACTCTGCATATAGTATGACGAACTGCGCTGAACGAACGGCGTTTTTTAAAGCAGTTTCAGAAGGCGTAAAAAAATTCACTGCTCTTGCAGTTGTCGGCGATACGGAAGGGCCAATCTCACCTTGCGGAGCATGCAGACAAGTCATCGCTGAATTTTGTGATGGGGACATGCCTGTCTATTTAACGAACTTAAAAGGTGACGTTCAAGCGACGACAGTAGGACAACTGTTGCCTGGAGCTTTTTCCAAGGAGGATTTAGATTATGCAGAAAAACAATGACCATTTCAAATCAGGTTTTATATCGATAATTGGCCGTCCAAACGTTGGTAAATCAACATTTTTAAATCGCGTCGTTGGACAGAAAATAGCGATTATGAGCGATAAACCGCAGACAACGAGAAACAAAGTACAAGGTGTCGTTACGACAGATGAGTCACAATTAGTTTTCATAGATACTCCAGGAATTCATAAGCCGAAGCACAAACTCGGAGATTTTATGGTGAAATCTGCCCGTAATACATTAAAAGAAGTAGATGTCATCATGTTCATGGTGAATGCAAATGAGCCAATTGGTGGTGGCGACCGATTCGTAATCGACATGCTGGAACATACCGAGACGCCCGTCTTCCTTGTCATCAATAAAATAGATCTTGTTCATCCCGATGCTCTTTTAACAACAATTACTTCTTTCACGAAAGTATATGATTTTGCTGAAGTTGTTCCTTTGTCTGCGCTCAATGGTAATAATGTGGAGCGACTTATGGAGACATTAACAAAGTATATGCCTGAAGGGCCGAAATATTATCCTGACGATCAAGTGACAGATCATCCGGAACGTTTTATCATTTCTGAGTTCATTAGAGAAAAAGTGCTCCATCTGACGCGAGAAGAAATTCCTCACTCGGTCGCCGTTGTCATTGAGAAGATTGACAGGGACGAAGAACGTGGAATCATTGACGTCTCCGCGACCATTATTGTTGACCGCGATTCGCAAAAAGGAATTGTTATTGGTAAAAAAGGCGCTTTACTGAAAGAAATTGGAACAAAAGCCCGTCACGATATTGAGATGTTACTTGGCACTAAAGTATTCCTTGAGTTGTGGGTCAAAGTACAGAAGGACTGGCGTAATAAGCCAGGACAACTGCGTGAATTCGGATTCCGTGACGACGAATATTGATCAGTTACATTTACGATAGAGGTGATGTCCTTGTTAAATAAATGGGAAGGCATTATCCTAAAAAGCATTCCATACGGCGAATCTAATAAGATCGTTACTTTGTACACGCGTGAAGCAGGCAAGTTGACGGCGATGGCAAGAGGCGCAAAAAAACCTGCGAGTCGATTAGCTGCCGTCACGCAAAGTTTTACGCATGGATATTTTCTTTTACGCTCTGGACGAGGAATGGGAACGCTTGAGCAAGGTGAACCCATTGACTCCATGCGTCATATACGAGAGGATCTCGAGGCGACAGCGTATGCTAGCTTTATCGTCGAGCTGATCGACCGGTTGACGGATGATCAGGGTCAGAGCCAAAACGTTTTCCCTCTCCTTTATGATGCATTGCATGCCATAAATGAGCAATATGATCCTGAAGCGATTGCATTATTCGTTGAATGGAAAATGCTTCCTGTAGCGGGGGTGCATCCCGTTCTTCATCAATGCGCCAATTGTAGCGCAACGGATGGAGAGTTTGCGTTCTCTTTTCAGGAAATCGGATTTCTTTGTCACCGATGTTTTCAGATTGACCCTTATTTAGTAAGATTGACCCCGACTCAACTACGATTGATCCGAACATTCTTCACTGTACCGATTCAGGAAGTGGAATCACTTACGTTAAAGAAAACGACGAAGCAGTTCATGAAGAAAATCGTCAGAACTGTTTATGATGAGCAAGTGGGAATCCGTTTAAAGTCAAGACAATTTCTCGATCAATTGGAGCGTACGCCTGAATTGTTGCCACAAAAAGAAAAACCGGAGGAAGAAGGGGGATAACCCTTTTCCTACGGTTTTTTTATTTTTGTTCATTAAAATGCAAGGTGTTTTTCGATATACGAACGGACATCTGCAATCGGCATGCGAATCTGTTCCATTGAGTCGCGATGTCTCACTGTTACTTGACGGTCTTCTTCTGAATCGAAATCATACGTGATACAGAAAGGAGTACCGATTTCATCCTGACGACGGTAGCGGCGTCCGATGGATTGTGAATCATCATATTGAACAGGGAAGTGCTTACGCAGTTCTGCATACACTTCATCAGCGCCTTCAGCGAGTTTCTTAGATAATGGCAAGACAGCCGCTTTAATCGGTGCTAAAGCAGGATGGAATCGCATAACTGTACGTTTGTCGTCCCCTTCAAGTTCTTCTTCAACAATTGCATCACAAAGGAATGCTAATGTTACACGGTCTGCTCCGACTGAAGGCTCTATGCAATAAGGGACATACTTTTCATTTGTAATAGGATCTTGGTAAATAAAGTCTTCACCGGAATGTTCCATGTGACGCGTTAGATCGAAATCTGTACGGTTTGCAATACCCCAAAGTTCGCCCCAACCAAACGGGAATTTATACTCGATATCTACAGTCCCTTTTGAATAGTGGGATAGCTCATCAGCGTTATGTTCACGAAGTCTCATGTTGCCTGCAGTTAAGCCTAAGTCATGCAACCACTTTTCAGAGAAGTCTCTCCAGTACTCATACCATTTCATATCTTCGCCAGGCTTACAGAAGAATTCCAATTCCATCTGTTCGAATTCCCGCGTACGGAAAGTGAAGTTACCAGGTGTAATTTCGTTCCGGAAACTTTTACCGATTTGGGCAATACCGAAAGGCATCTTTTTACGCATAGACCGTTGAACGTTCTTGAAGTTCACAAAGATTCCTTGTGCTGTTTCAGGACGTAAGAAAATTTCATTAGCTGATGAATCAGTAACACCTTGTGATGTCTTAAACATCAAGTTAAATTGGCGAATACTTGTATATTCAAGTGCACCACAATTAGGGCAGACAATATTGTGCTCGTTAATCAGTTCTTCCATCTTTTCAAATGGCATTCCGTCTACAACGACTTCCATTCCTTTTTCGTCAAGCGCATCTTCAATCAGTTTATCGGCACGATGACGTGTTTTACATTTTTTACAGTCAATCATCGGATCATTAAAATTACCGATATGACCGGATGCTTCCCAAACTTTTGGATTCATAAGGATAGCCGCATCGAGTCCTTCGTTATAAGGGGACTCCTGAACAAATTTTTGCCACCATGCACGCTTAATATTATTTTTAAGCGCGATGCCTAGTGGACCGTAATCCCAAGTGTTCGCTAATCCGCCATAAATATCTGATCCCGGAAAAACAAACCCTCTCTGCTTCGATAAATTGACAATCTGTTCCATAGTTAACATGTAAATCCCTCCAATTAAAATAAGCACCCATCCCCGGACATAAAGTCCGGGGACGAGTGCGTAATGACCCGCGGTTCCACCCCGATTGGTTGTATAAACAACCCACTTGAAAGTAGTGGCTCAAGGTTGCCGTTTCATGCCGGTACGGGCTTTCACTATCCCCGTTCGCTAAAGTGGCATTACTCATTGACCCATCATCGCCTATTGAATTCAGTAATAGTGTAGCATGGTTCCAAACTATCTGCAATGATGGAGTAGATTGCCTGGCCAATAAACAGAAGAAGCCATGCCGATAGGAATTGTAGTAGCTAAATGCTATACTTATCGAGGATATATTATCGAACGTTTAGGGCGGTGATTCATATGGAATTGAATAAGCGCCAGACCGAGATCCTTGGAATTGTTAAGATGGATGGTCCAATCACGGGTGAGCAAATTGCAGAAAGACTGAGTCTGGCAAGAGCTACAATTAGACCTGATCTGGCGATTCTCACTATGGCGGGGTATTTGGATGCAAGACCACGTGTCGGCTATTTTTATTCGGGGAAAAAACCGGTCCAATCAATTGCTGACGGCATGATTGGGATGAAGGTCGGGGATTTTCAGTCCATTCCAGTAGTAGTACATGAAAACGTGACAGTTTATGATGCGATTTGCCAAATGTTTTTAGATGATGTTGGCACGTTGTTCGTTGTAGATAAATCATCAAAGTTGACTGGTGTTTTATCACGTAAGGATCTATTGCGCACAAGTTTAGGCAATACCGAACTGGATAAAATTCCAGTACACGTCATTATGACAAGAATGCCAAACATTACTTATTGCAAAAAGCAGGATTCCCTCATTCACGTTGCGAAAAAAATGATGGATAATCAAATTGACTCTCTTCCTGTAGTCATTAGCAAAAATGAAGGGATGGAAGTCGTCGGCCGCATTACAAAAACGAACATTACTGCTGCCTTCCTTTCACTTGCAGAAGAACATGATCTTTGAATGCTACATAATTAGTTCATAAATTCTTATTTGACGTTCATTGAAATTACATGTTGAAGTTGTGTATAAAGGAGTGATACAATGACGAAATTGACAATGTTCATTGTTTCTGATTCTGTAGGAGAGACGGCCGACCTTGTTGCTAAAGCTGCAGCTAGCCAATTCAGACAGGACTTGGAAACTGTTTTGATAAAACGCTTTTCTCATGTCGAAGACGAATCACAACTTAGGGAAATCGCGTTTTTAGCAAAACAACAGGAAGCGATTGTCGTTTATACATTAGTAAAAAGTTCTATGCGTGCAAAAATAAAAGAAGAATGCGGATTAAACGGTCTTAAATGTGTAGATTTGCTTGGTCCTCTGTTGAAATCAATAGGCGAGACTGTTAATGAGAGTCCGTATGAAGAACCAGGACTGGTTCGTCAATTGGACGAAGATTACTTCAAAAAAATCGAAGCGATAGAATTTGCAGTCAAATATGATGATGGACGTGATCCAAGGGGAGTTCTAAAAGCAGATATAGTACTAGTCGGCGTTTCGAGGACATCGAAGACCCCTCTATCGCAATATTTGGCTCATCGGAGATTTAAAGTGGCAAATGTCCCCCTAGTACCTGAAGTAGATCCTCCTGAAGAATTATTCCAAATCGATCCTAAAAAGTGCTTTGGGTTAGTCATTTCTCCTACCGTACTCAACTCTATTCGGAAAGAGAGACTGATAGCGTTAGGGTTAAAAGACGATGCCAATTATGCTCAGATTGACCGCATTGAGCAAGAGTTACAACATTTTGAGAGAGTCGTTAACAAAATAGGATGTAAAGTGATTAATGTGTCTAATCGGGCAGTGGAAGAAACAGCGAACCTGATTTTAAGCGACTTGTCGAATCCGCAAGTATAATCTAGTAAAAACAAGAGCCTTCCAGTAAATAATGGTTGGTTCTTCTTTTGGGATTGTGTACAATAGTATATTGCCGCCGACTGTTCGGTTTTGTGTTCAAGGACTAGCGGTGACAAATATTGTTATAAAATTATTTTGTCGAATAAGAAGGATTTTTGAAAGCTATCTAGAATTCAAGTATGTATGAAAAGAATGGTGATAGGATGACGAAGATTCCCGAAGAGACAATCGAAGAAGTTAGAGCGAAGACAGATATCGTCGACTTGATAGGTGAATATGTTCAACTGACAAGAAGAGGCAAGAACTGGTTTGGGCTATGCCCTTTCCATGGTGAAAGCACACCTTCTTTTTCTGTTTCGGAAGACAAGCAGTTATTTCATTGTTTTGGTTGTGGTGCGAGTGGGAATGCAATAACTTTTGTTATGGATATTGAGAACTATCCGTTTACAGAAGCGGTCTCAAAACTTGCAGATCGATCTGGTATTGAATTGGGTGTTGAACTGAATAGCGGTTCTGCAAACGTTCGGAAAGTCGAAAACCAATCGATGATTGAAGCTCATAAACTTGCGGCTAATTTCTATAGTCATTTATTACTGAATACTGAAGAGGGTGAAAAGGCATTAAGTTATTTGGAACAAAGAGGGTTTTTGCGTGAACATATCGAAAAGTATGGTATAGGATGGTCTCTCGATGATCGTGAAGTACTGTCCCAACTATTACAAAGAAAGAAATTCGATATGAAGGAGATGGAGCAGGCAGGACTATGCATCATGAAAAACGATGGAACAGGATATTTCGACAGATTCCGTGGACGGATCATGTTCCCTTTACATGATGATAGCGGAAATGTCGTTGCTTTCTCTGGAAGAATTATAAAGGACTCAAAAGACGAAGCGAAATATTTGAATAGTCCCGAGACACCGATCTTTGAAAAGGGTCGTTTGCTCTATAATTTTCATAATGCACGTCTTAATGTGCGTAAAACGGGTAAAGTAATACTGTTTGAAGGATTTATGGATACAATTGCTGCAGAAAGAGCAGGCATCATGAATAGTGTCGCAGTAATGGGCACATCCTTGTCTGACACCCATTTGACGAAGTTGAAGAGAATTGCTAATCAACTGATCATTTGTTGTGATGGTGATAATGCAGGTTGGGAAGCGGCTAGGCGTTTTGCCATACTGGCAGATCAGAAAGGCCTGGATGCGCAAATAGCTCTTTTACCGGAAAAGATAGATCCAGATGATTATATTTCGACGTATGGCGGCGAAGCATTTGCTACTAAAATTATTGGGAGCCCTCATTCTTATATGTCGTTTACACTGGCCTATTACAAAAGATCAAAGAATTTGTCACATGAGAACGATGTGTTGCAATATATCCATGAAGTTATGGAAGAGCTTGCTTCGAAAGTCTCTCCTGTTGAAAGAGATTTGCTGATTCGACAATTGAATGCCGAAACGGGGATATCTGCAGAAGCACTTAAGGAACAGCATACCAAAATTATCGGCAAACTTGCACAGAAGGAAAAGTCGACTGAACCAAGTATCCAGGCTGTTCAGCCAATTGAATTGGCAAGGAATCGTAAAACGAACAGCGTGGAAAGGGCTGAAAGGTTTCTTCTTTGTCATCTGCTGAATGACGGAAATCTATTTGACAGGATACGTGATGAGCACCAGGAGCTTTTTAATCGGGAAGAATATGTAACGATTTTTGTGAAGCTTGCTGCATTCTATGAAGAGCACAAGTCACCTGATTTCCACAGGTTTGCAGAATCGATAGATGACCGTGAACTTCGAAAAATCGTCATGGAAGCGGCGATGCTTGAAAGGGATCCTGGTTTTGCAGAACAGGAAATACATGACTGCATCCATCATCTGAAAAAGCATCACGTAACATTGAAAATCGACATGATGATGCATGAATCTAAGGAAGCGGAAAAAATGAAAGATTATACCCGGGCGCTGGAGCTGGCCAGGGAAATTATACAGCTCCGGAAATCATTATCGGCAATGTAAGCCGTATTCCGGTGAATTAAGGAGGAACGGGTATTATGACTAAAAAAGAGCAATCCGGCGAAATGGAGAATGAAATGACGTTAGACGAAATGAAAGCAAGCTTATTGGAAGCAGGTAAGAAAGCAGGGGAGTTATCTCAAGATGAAGTGGCAGAAAAACTATCCACTTTTGAGATGGAACCTGAACAATTTGAGGAATTCCTTGATCAAATCGAAGCTGCAGGTATTGAAATGGAACGTAAAGACGATGAAGAAGTACCTGCTAAGGAAGAGACGTTTGACTTGAATGACTTAAGTGTTCCCCCTGGCGTCAAAATCAACGATCCTGTGCGTATGTATTTGAAGGAAATCGGCCGAGTTGACCTGTTAACAGGCGATCAGGAAGTCAAATTAGCGATTGGTATAAAAGAAGGCGTTGCTGCTGAAGAGAAACTTGCTGATATGAAAAAACCTTCTCCTGAGCTGTTAGACCTTGTTGAGAAAGGTGAAAACGCTAAGAAGAGACTTGCTGAAGCGAATTTACGTCTTGTTGTAAGTATTGCAAAGCGATATGTCGGACGTGGAATGCTGTTTCTTGACTTAATCCAAGAAGGAAATATGGGACTAATCAAAGCTGTTGAGAAATTCGATCATACAAAAGGCTTTAAATTCAGTACGTATGCAACATGGTGGATTCGTCAAGCAATCACGCGTGCAATCGCTGACCAAGCGCGTACAATCCGTATTCCAGTTCATATGGTGGAAACAATTAATAAACTAATCCGTGTACAACGTCAATTGCTTCAAGATCTCGGTCGCGAACCGTCTCCTGAGGAAATTGGAGAAGAGATGGAACTGACAGCGGAAAAAGTGCGTGAAATACTAAAAATTGCTCAAGAGCCTGTGTCACTGGAAACGCCTATTGGTGAAGAGGACGATTCTCATCTTGGCGATTTCATCGAAGATTCCGAAGCGCAGTCTCCTTCTGATCATGCTGCATACGAATTGTTGAAAGAACAGCTGGAAGATGTGTTGGATACGTTGACAGACCGTGAAGAAAATGTTTTGCGTCTGCGTTTTGGTCTTGATGACGGAAGGACAAGAACTCTTGAAGAAGTAGGTAAGGTATTTGGCGTCACACGCGAGCGTATTCGTCAAATCGAAGCGAAAGCACTGCGCAAATTAAGACATCCTTCAAGAAGTAAAAGGTTGAAAGACTTTTTGGAATAAGCAGCACGCATCGGCAGTTGGACTATGCCGATGTTTTTTTAATAGGAGCATACGGTGAACTAGACAGTAACTGAATCTACCTGACTGAGAAAGAGTAGGGGCGAAATTGTATGAATGCGCAACGCAAGAAAATAATTATGACAGAAATTAATTATTGGAAAAGTAATAAGCTGCTTCCAGAACATTATTGTGATTTTTTAATTACGTTGTATACGCAAGGCGAGGAAGATAGTGAAGTCAATATTTCTGAAGCAATTCTTGTGAAAGAAAAAAAGAGTATGAATCGGACTATCCTATTTTTTCTGTTGCTTACAATTGGAATAGGATTGACGATGTTCTTTGTTTCCGCTTATCCAGTTGTTACGCTTTTGATCGCTCTATTATTCACGGTAACGTTATTGGCGAAAACGATTTTTAGTAAAGCGACTGCATCTGGATTAAACACATTTTTGTATATCATTTCGGCATTCATGCTGCTACTTATATCATTGAAAATATGGTTTTTGTTTTTTGCGGAACACTCTTATTTGCTTGTCGTTCTATTAATCTTAAACTGCTTGCTTTGGCTTTTAGCAGGAAGGCTTTTGAAACTGATTTATTTTACACTTTCAGGAGCTGGAGGATTGCTACTTATCATTGGTTTCTTCATTAAAACCATATAATAATTTTTGAGAATGTCCGACGTCTGTTAATCTTCCTCAAGATTGATTTTGATAGTCGGGCATTTTTCTGTATAATAGAATTGTAAGCGTTCACAATTAAAGGGGATGAAGAAAATGAATTTTGATTTGACAGATGAGCAACAAATGATTAAAAAGATGATGCGGGAGTTTTCAGATGAAGTTGTTGCGCCTGGGGCTATTGAGCGAGACAGGACAAAACAGTTTCCAACAGAAATATTTAAAAAACTATCGGAAATGGGAATGATGGGGCTACCTTTCGCTGAAGAATATGGTGGTGGTGGAGCGGATACAACTAGTTTTGCAATTGTCACAGAAGAGTTAAGTAGGGGATGCGCTTCAACGGGAATTACATACTCGGCACATATATCTTTAGGCGGGGCTCCTTTAAATCTATTTGGGACAGAAGAGCAGAAACAAAAGTATTTAGCACCGATCTGTACGGGGGAATCATTCGGTGCCTTCGGTTTGACAGAACCTAATGCAGGTTCAGATGCTGGAGGAACACAGACGACTGCAGTTGAAGATGGTGATGATTATGTCATTAATGGATCTAAAGTGTATATTACGAATGCTAGTCTTGCGAAACATTTGGCATTGACTGCGATTACAGGTACAGAAAATGGCAAGAAAGAGATCAGTGCAATTATCGTACCAACGGATGCCGAAGGATTTACGATTATCGACAATTATGAGAAAATGGGACTGAATGCCTCCAATACGACTGAACTAGTACTTGATAACGTACGAGTACCTAAAGAAAACCTGCTCGGTAAGCAAGGGGACGGCTTTAGACAGTTCTTAGTCACACTTGATGGTGGACGCATTGGAATAGGCGCAATGGCTGTAGGAATCGCTCAGGCGGCCTTTGATCGTGCGCTAAAATACTCTAAAGAGCGTAAGCAGTTCGGCAAGACACTTTCGGAATTCCAAATCACTCAATTTAAATTAGCGGATATGGCGATGAAAATTGAATTGGCGCGGACGATGGTTTATAAGGCGGCTTGGCTGAAAGATCAGGGTCGTCCATTTACAAAAGAAGCAGCGATGTGTAAATTATACGCATCTGAAATTGCGATGGAAGTCGCGGATGAAGCGATTCAGATTCATGGCGGCTACGGCTATATGAAAGAATACGAAGTGGAGCGTTATATGAGAGATGCGAAACTTCTTGAAATTGGAGAAGGAACTTCTGAAGTACAGCGCATGGTCATTGCACGCCAAATTGGCTGCTGATGTAGAAAGTTTGTCTAATTTGTCACAAAGGGCAAAATGTATAGTGATAACTCTTTCAGTTTTTCGCCGGATACAGTACAATATTAGATGTGCACTGTATATATTTACAGAATATTTCCTTGTGAAGGAGGGTAATTCAATGAAAAACAATCCCGTAGTGCCTTATATCCTAATATTTGCGCTAGGATTAGGACTTATTTTCTTCATGTCACTTTACGGTCTTGACCAGAAAAAAGAGATTACTGCAACTGATGAAGATGGAAAGACTGAAGAAACAGAAGGTGATTCAGCAGCAGCTGAAGATTTCGATCCTGAAACCTTCGTTCAAGGACAATGTATTGGCTGTCATGGTGGTGACCTAACTGGAGGAATGGGACCAAGCTTAGTTGGTTTGACTGACTCAGAAGAAGAGGTCCACGGCTTCATTAAAAACGGTAAAGGCGATATGATGCCTCCGTTTGGTGACAAGCTTGCAGATGAGCAAATTGATGAATTGACTGAGTATCTCTTTTCACTTAAATAAGAGATAAAAACCATCGGAAATGGCAGAATAATTGCCTTTCCGATGGTTTTTTGTTTTCTGGAAAAGAAAACGTCTATCCATTACAATTAGATGAATAGAAAGGCGGGAACTTTAGTGAATCATGATAAATTATCAGCAAGACTGACGGCAGTGGCGGAATTTGTTGAACAAGGTGCAATCTTAGCTGATATCGGAAGCGACCATGCTTATTTGCCGTGCTATTTAGTCAGTAACGGTAAAGTGAAAAAAGCGATTGCCGGAGAAGTAGTGAAAGGCCCTTATGAGTCCGCAAAAAGGAATGTAGCAAAAAAAGGACTGTCAGAAAAGATCGAAGTCCGGTTGGCAAATGGTTTGGCGGCAATTAAATCGACTGATGAAATAGACACGGTTACTATCGCAGGAATGGGTGGACCGCTAATTGCTTCGATATTGGACGCAGGATCAACTGAATTGGCATCTGTGAAAAAAATTATTACACAACCGAACATTCATGCTTCTTCAATTCGTGAATGGGCTGTTAATAACGAATGGAAAGTTGTAGGCGAACAAATTTTAGAAGAAGATAATAAAATTTATGAAATTATTGTACTCGAAAGAGGAACAGCGACTTACGATGAACTACAAATGCTAGTAGGACCTATTTTAATGGTTGATAAATCGACTGTATTTATAGATAAATGGAATCGTGAATCCTCTGAGTGGCAACGAATTGCAGATTCTTTAGAGCAAGCGGGTAATTCGGAAGATGTTACGAATAAAAAACAGGAACTGAAAAAGAAAATTGAGTTAATCAGGAGGGTTTTATCGACGTGAAAAAAGTGAATGGCCATGAAATCATTTCTTTATTTGAACAATGGTCGCCCAAACGGTTTGCAGAAGATTGGGATCCAGTAGGTCTTCATATTGGACAATTGAACCGGCCAGTTGAAAAAGTTCTTATTACATTAGATGTCAATGAAAAAGTCATTGATGAGGCAATAAGTGAAGGAGCTAATTTGATCATCGCCCATCATCCTCCTATTTTTCGACCGATGAAGTACATTTGGACAGATACACCTCAAGGTCGGCTAATCGAGAAATGCATCAAACACGATATTGCGGTCTATGCGGCCCATACAAACTTGGACGTAGCTCCAGGAGGCGTGAACGATTTATTAGCACAATGTCTCCATCTACAACAAGTGGAAGTGATGGAACCAACGCTATCCGACCCACTTTACAAACTTGCAGTATTTTGTCCAGTCGATCATGCGGACAACTTACGTGCTGCACTAGCACATGCAGGTGCAGGCGCGATTGGAGATTATATAGGATGCAGTTTCAGTTCAACTGGAACTGGTCGGTTTACGCCTATTGCGGGTGCGGAACCGTTCATTGGCAAAGTTGGTAACGAGGAAGCTGTTTCAGAAGAGCGAATTGAAGTGGTGTTGCCAGGACCGTTAAAAGAAAAAGTGTTAAAAGCAATGCTCGCGTCCCATCCATATGAAGAGCCTGCTTATGACTTTTTTGTGTTAGACCAGCGTACAGAAGAGTTTGGACTTGGTAGAGTAGGTAAGTTGGATAATGAAATGACTTTGGAAGAATTTGCATTATTTGTTAAAAAAGCTTTTGATGTGCCAGCTGTTAGGGTTGTTGGAGAGTTAAATACGCGAGTTCGCAAAGTCGCTGTTCTAGGTGGAAGCGGCAGCAAGTATATACGCGCGGCAAAACGAAAAGGTGCGGATGTCTTTGTCACTGGGGACATGGATTTCCATAGTGCACAAGATGCGGAAATGATGGATCTAGGAATTGTCGATCCAGGACATCATGTTGAGAAAGTGATGATTGAAGGTGTTGCTAAAAAATTGGAGGATATGTGCAATGATATGAGCTATGATGTCACGTTCATCCGTTCTGCTATTGACACTGAGCCGTTTCGATTTATTATGTAAGATAGAAAAAAGTTGTCCCGCCATCTATTGATGGCAGAACAACTTTTTTTATTCATTCACAGGATAAGGTTCAATGCGTTTAACTGGCTCGGGATTCTTAATCTTTGGTAGAATTCGGTCCAATTTGAACGTGCTTTCTGGTACATGGGTCGTGGGATCTGCTGGATCAAACGTATCCAAGAAGCTGATCACTTCTCTAACAATTAATGTAGGTGTAGATGCTCCTGCAGTGACCGCCACCGTTTCGACGCCTTCTAGCCAACTGATATCAATCTCTGAAACATCTGAAATTCGATAAGATGGTGTATTGGCAATCTCGACCGATACTTGTGTCAACCGATTGGAGTTATTGCTTTTAGGGTCTCCGACGACGATAAGCAGATCTGCTTCGCCCGCTTGTTCAGCGACCGCTTCTTGACGTACTTGCGTTGCTAGGCAAATTTCTTTATGCACTTCGATATGAGGAAACTTCTCTTTTAATGCCTCCATAATGTGCACAACATCCCATTGACTCATCGTCGTCTGATTCGTGACCAGTAATTTTTCATTGGAAAGTTCAAGACCTTCAACATCTTCTAGCGTTTCAATTAAATGAACGGCATGAGGAGCGACTCCAATAGCCCCTTCAGGTTCTGGATGATGCTTCTTACCAATGTAGATAATGTCGTAACCTTGAGAAGTCTTCTCTTCAATTAAGTCATGTGTCACAGTGACGTCAGGACAAGTGGCATCGATAGAGACAAGTCCTTTACGCTTAGCCAGTTCACGCACTTCAGGCGAGACACCGTGTGCAGTGAAGATGACCGTACCTGACTCGACCTTCTCCAGAATTTCCAAACGGTTTTCCCCGTCCAATGTAATGATGCCATCTTCTTCAAAAGCATCTGTCACATGTTTATTATGAACAATCATGCCGAGTATATAAATAGGTCTTGGCAATGTTTTGTCGAGTGCTGCATTTCTTGCTATGACCATTGCATCGACAACCCCGTAACAATAACCGCGCGGGGAAATCTTCATCACTTTCATTCAACTCCACACTCCTCAAAAGGGATCTGTATCCATTATAGCGGAGTCTGGCAACCGATTCAAAATTATTAGTTGGGCGGTTGGAAGATTCGTGGATTAGATGGGCCAAGTGGTGAACTTGCTTGTGACACACCTGGTGCTGTAGCTGCCGATGCCGCCACTCCCGCTCCAGCAGAAGGGAGTGATTGGAAACCTTTATACAGTCTCCACATTGCAGGTAGGTTTTGAACCATAGGAGCCATTTGTTGGACAATCGGTGCAAATTGTTGAGCGGTATTCAAAAATCGGTTGGCTGTCTGCATGTACATTTCCATCTTTGAACCATCTTGTTGCTGTCCTTGAGCAGGCGCGCCATACTGATTAGCCATTTGGTCAATAGGAAAAGCCTGCCTCTGTTCCAAGCCTGGATTGACATATTGCTGTGGCAAGTAGCCGTATTGTATGGGCTGTCTCATCGCGACTGGAGGAGGCTGATTGCCCGAAAATGGATAGAAGGATTCGTATCTCATCATAAACCCCTTTCTTTTAGTCATTGTGAGCATTCACAATATATACTATGCGAAAATCGCATACGGCGGAACGGAATCATGTTACAATAGGAATACGTTAGGAGGCATAAAAAATGTCTAAATTCACAGATTACAATTTTAAACCGTTTTTGCGCGAAGCGATTGAACGGTTAGGTTTCGAACAGCCGACACCTATTCAAAAAGAGATGATTCCATTAATCCTAAAAGGATCAAATGCAATCGGTCAAGCCCATACAGGTACAGGGAAGTCCCATAGTTTTCTCATTCCAATTGTCGAACGTCTTGATGAGCAGAAAGAGGAATTACAGGCGGTCATTACTGCACCAACAAGAGAGCTTGCAACGCAACTTTATGAAGAACTCAATAAAATGATTGAACATACAGGGCTCCGCAGTTCAATTCTAATCGGAGGAACAGACAAACAACGTTCCATTGACAAATTGAAATCCAACCCTCATATAATTGTCGGAACACCTGGGAGAATTCGTGATCTGACTGAAGTGAAAGCGCTGAATATCCACACAGCTTCTATACTCGTCATTGATGAAGCGGACCTGGCATTTGATATGGGATTCATCGAGGATATCGATCAATTCGCTTCTAAAATGCCGCATAATCTTGAAATGTATGTATTTTCAGCGACTATTCCTGAAAAACTGAAGCCATTCCTTTCTAAATATATGGATAGCCCGGTTCATGTACAAATTGGCAATAAAAAGCCGTTAACTGAAGGGATGCAGTATTCATTAGTACCAATTCGTAGTATGGATCGCAAAAAGAAATTACTTCATGTCTTACAGGCGATAAACCCTTATTTGGCAATTGTTTTCACGAATACGAAGCAAAATACGGATGAAGTTGCTAATTATCTTGCCAGTCACGGTATTAAAGCGGGAAGAATCCATGGTGCATTAAACGCGCGTGAACGTACAAGGATGATGAAGCAAATTCGCGATCTTGAATATCAGTACATCGTTGCAACAGATCTTGCGGCACGCGGTATAGACATTCCTGGTGTAAGCCATGTTGTGAACTATGAGCTTCCTGAAGAAAATGAATTCTTCATACACCGCGTAGGAAGAACAGCACGTGCAGGTCTTGAAGGAATTGCAATTACGTTATACGATCCTTCAGAGGAAGATAAAATCGTACAGATTGAAAAGTTAGGTATTCCCTTTGTTCATGAAGATATTAAAAACGGTGAATGGACGGAAGTTAAAGAACGGAATGCGCGTAAAAAACGTGTCAAAGAGAGCGACGAATTAGATCGCAAAGCTAGTTCATATATCCGAAAGCCTGATAAAGTAAAACCGGGTTATAAAAAGAAAATGACGAAAGATATCGAGAACTTTAAAAAGAGGGAAAGGAGACTGAACCGTAAAAATGGGAAATGATCAACAATTGCTGTTAGGCTCTCATGTATCTATGAGCGGCAAAAAGATGTTGCTTGGTTCGAGTGAAGAAGCTGCGGGATACGGAGCGACTACATTCATGATTTATACGGGTGCACCACAGAATACGAGAAGAAAACCGATAGAGGAACTCAATATTGAAGAAGGCACAGCACATATGAATGCCAACAATCTATCGAATATTGTCGTACATGCTCCTTATATTATTAATATCGGAAATACAACTAAACCTGAAACGTTTAGATTAGGCGTGGATTTTCTCCAATCGGAAATTCACCGTACTGCAGCGCTTGGTGCTAATCAGATTGTCTTGCACCCAGGAGCACATGTCGGGGCTGGAGCAGATGCCGGAATTGCGAAAATTATTGAAGGATTGAACGAAGTACTTTCAGATGACGCAACTGTTCGGATTGCACTTGAAACAATGGCCGGCAAAGGCAGTGAATGCGGCAGAAGTTTTGATGAAATTGCGAGAATCATTGATGGCGTTGAGAACAATGAGCGTCTTAGTGTATGTTTCGATACATGTCACGTACATGATGCAGGGTATGATATTGTCAATGATTTCGAAGGTGTTCTTAAAGAATTCGATGAGATTATCGGCAAAGAGAGAATTTCCGTCATTCATGTGAATGATAGCAAAAATGAACGTGGAGCAATGAAAGACCGTCATGAAAATATCGGGCACGGTCATATCGGATTCGATGCGCTTAACTATATTGTACATCACCCAGATTTCAAACAAGTGCCTAAAATCCTCGAAACACCATTTGTAGGAAATGATCCGAAAAAGAAAAAAGCTCCATACGAAATGGAAATCGAAATGTTTAAAGCAGGCATTTTCCAACCTGCAATGCGTGAATTGTTATTTGTTTAAGTCGTTTTGAATAAAAAGCTGTTTACAATAAGTAATTAAAGTGACGCCATTCCTCTCATATTAGGAATGGCGTCAGTTTGTTAAATCATATCCAAATACTGACGCAAGAGCTCTTCTCCTTTTTTTTCTCCTACAGCAACTTTCACTTTAGTAATAAAACTTTCCGGTATTCCTGTAAATAACCAATGAAATGATATGTCATCAATTAACGGACGAAGTGCGCGTATCTCTTTAATGGATAAATCGATACCATAAGAATCTGCTAACAACTTCGCTTCGTGATCGCTTTTCATTTTTATATCATTCAATAATTGCATAGAGTCCAAAGTTCACCATTCCTTCTCAAAGAGTTGTGTCGAATCCAAACATCGTTTATACTACTACGAGTGGTCGTAATAGTAATCGTTCCTATTTAAAGATTGGAAATAATGAAGCACTTTAAATGTAAGTTATGCAAAGTCAGAGAGGGTACATGAAATGAAAAAAATACTAATTGATTGTGAGAATGTCGGGTTCCATTATGGCCATTCCACAGTACTTGAAAATATTTCTTTACAAGTTAGAGCGGGAGAGTTTTGGGCATTAATTGGTCCAAACGGATCTGGCAAGTCAACGCTAATCAAAATTATTCTTGGTCTCTTAAAGCCTGATGAAGGGACTGTAAAACTTTTTGGGCATAGTGCAGAATCGTTCAAGCAACGTGAAAGAATCGGTTTTGTCTCACAGAAGTCCAATTCCTTTAATTCTGGCTTTCCTGCAACTGTCTTGGAAGTTGTTAAAAGTGGACTAACACGCAAAGTGGGTCTTTTCAAAGGTTTTTCAAAGCAAGATGAACAACGCGCTGTCGACGCTCTAAAAATTGTCAAGATGGATTCGTTCTCTACATCGAATATTGGCGAGCTATCGGGCGGGCAACAACAACGGGTATTTATTGCCCGCGCATTGGTCGGAGATCCAGATCTTCTAATTATGGACGAGCCGACAGTTGGCATCGATCAGAAAAATGTGGCGTCATTCTATTCTATGCTCAATGATCTGAACCGTGAACATGGCATAGCCATCTTACTTGTAACACACGAAATCGATCTCGTCACTGAACTTGCGTCACATGTTGCTTGTTTGAACCGTTCCATCCATTTTCACGGAGTACAATCGGATTATAGAAAAATGGACGATGAGCATATCTCTTCTTGGTATGGACATCCAGTCAGACGTGTACATGCATCGAAGGGGGACATGGACAAATGATCAGCGCCTTACTTAATTTTGAATTTTTACAGAACGCATTTTTATCTGGTCTCATTATCGGTGTTATAGCGCCTCTCCTAGGATTATTCATCGTCGTACGAAGATTGGCCCTCATTGCTGATGCATTAAGCCATGTTGCGCTTGCAGGAATAGCTGGTAGCCTTTATCTTAGTCAATCAGTGCTGTTCTTTTCTGCTTTAAATCCAATTTATCTTGGCATGGCTACAGCAGTTGGCGGTTCCTTGCTCATTGAGAGGTTGAGAGGTGCATATAAAAATTTTGAAGAACTCGCCATTCCGATTATTTTGTCTGCCGGAATCGGTTTCGGAGCGATATTCATCTCTCTGGCAAAAGGATTCGGTTCTGATCTTGTCGGTTATTTATTCGGTTCAGTCTCTGCAGTAAGCAGACAGGATTTATGGGTCATCGTTACAATAGCAATTGTTGTCATCGCATTTATTCGGTTTTTTTATAAAGAGTTATTTGCGCTATCATTTGATAAGGAATATGCTAAAGTATCAGGCATCAACGGAAAAATCATTCAAACTGTGTTCATGATTATCGTCGCGCTCGTTATCGGGGCATCGATGCGCATTGTCGGAATTCTACTGGTTTCGTCATTAATGACCATTCCTGTTGCAGCAGCTATTCAACTTGCAAAGAGTTTCAAGGGAGCTATGCTACTGTCAATAACAATTGGTGAACTGTCTGTAATAGTCGGGCTATTTTCAGCTTATCATCTTGATATTGCGCCAGGGGGGACAATCGTCATTACGTCAATTATCATCTTGCTCGGCGTACTTGGATGGAACAAATTCAAAGGCAAAAAGCGTGTAGGCAAAGTGAAAGGGGATCTTATGCATGACGTTGGATGAAGCTTGGGAGGTTCTTATACAAAATCAGTTCAAACGCACGAGAAATAGGGAAATCATATTAGAGTTTCTAATAGCAAAAGACCGTTATGTAACAGCTATGGAAGTTCGGAATCATATGGCAGCGGATAATCCTGGTGTGAGCTTTGATACGATTTACCGTAATCTGTCGACGTTTTCGGAACTTGGCATATTGGAAGAAACAGAATTGAATGGGGAGCGTCAGTTCAGAATGCAATGCGATCATGGCGTGCATCATCATCACTTCATTTGCACGGATTGCGGAAAAACAAAGAACATTCCGCATTGTCCAATGGAAACACTTGCTGTCAATCTACCAGGCTATGAAGTGGAAGGTCATAAATTTGAAGTGTATGGAAAATGCCCTGTTTGTGTTCATCCATGATATGTAGTCTTCAGAAATTTAAAAAGGAAGCTGGATTATTCATCCAGCTTCCTTTTATTATCCAATAATTTCAGCCTCAGTCGGGAACAGTTTATTGATCCATTCATCGGCTTCTTTCCAACCATTAACACGAATGACGCCCTCAGGAATCGGCTCACGATTATAAGGGGTATCGAAAAGAAGAACAGGGATATTAAGTTCTTCATGAATACCTACCGCATTATCATGTTTATCCTCAAAAAAAGCATCGACTTTGAACTTTTTTGCAGCCTCGATCTTATGGTGGGATCCAATAAGTTCAATATGGTCATACGGAATCTCTTCTGTATCAAACCACTGGCGTGTGCAATCTAGGACATTTTCACCACGAGCTGAAATGTAGTAAAGCTCGAAACGTTTCTGCCACTCGGACAAAATCATTTTGGCGTATTCCTGTGCAGGTGAAGTTGCGTAAATTACAGATTCTGCAGTCATATACCAATCATAAAATTCTTTTTCACTAATTGGAAAAGCTTTTGTTAAATCGTATTCTTTTATATCATCAAGGCAAAGGTTGCAACCGAATTGTTCATTGATATGTGGAAGTAGGGAAGTGGGGCAAGTTACAGTTCCATCAATATCAATTCCGAAACGAAGCTTTCTCATTCAGCAGTTCCACTTTGCAAAAGTAATTCTTCTTGACGTTTCTTTTCGAAATATTCTTCAGCTAGCTTATCAATTTCCATTTTCAGTTCTTCAACCATAGTCTCTTCTGGAACTTTACGAACAGTTTTCCCTTTCATGAACAGAAGACCTTCACCCCGAGCGCCTGCAATTCCGATATCAGCTTCACGGGCTTCTCCTGGACCATTGACTGCACAACCGAGCACAGCGACCTTAAGGGGTGCCTTGATCGTCGAGATATATTCTTCCACTTCATTCGCAATTGAAATCAAGTCGATTTCAATCCGACCGCAAGTAGGACAAGAAATAAGTGTTGCTGCGTTAGATGAAAGGCCAAATACTTTTAACAACTCTCGTGCCACTTTTATTTCTTGAACTGGATCTGCACTTAATGATACTCGAAGTGTATTACCGATACCTGCTGAAAGCAAAGTGCCTAGTCCTGCTGCGCTTTTAATGGATCCCGCAAACAACGTACCAGATTCGGTAATCCCTAAGTGTAAAGGATAATCGAAAGCTGCTGCGGCTTTCTTATAAGCTTCAACTGCTAGATTAACATCGGATGCTTTCAACGAAACGATAATATCGTGGAAATCCAAGTCTTCCAATATTTTTATATGATGCAAAGCACTTTCAACCATTCCGTCAGCTGTCGGATAGCCATACTTTTTAAGAATATGCTTCTCAAGAGATCCAGCATTTACACCGATCCGAATAGGGATGCCTTTTGCTTTGGCGGCCATTACGACAGCTTCAACCTTTTCTTGACGTCCGATGTTACCAGGATTAATACGTATCTTATCTGCGCCTTGTTCAATCGCAATTAGCGCAAGCTTATAATCAAAATGAATATCAACGACTAAAGGGATATTAATACGAGCTTTTATGGCACCAATTGAATAAGCTGCACGTTCATCCGGACAAGCTACACGGACAATCTGACAACCTGCTTCTTCTAAACGTAGAATTTCTTCTACTGTCGCT
Organism: Sporosarcina quadrami; assembly: GCF_014836615.1. Taxonomy (GTDB): domain Bacteria; phylum Bacillota; class Bacilli; order Bacillales_A; family Planococcaceae; genus Sporosarcina; species Sporosarcina quadrami. The sequence continues at coordinate 204,911 of NZ_JACSQN010000001.1, forward strand.
TCGACATCATGCGTTTTCGTCGTACACATACTTTGGATGAATAACTCATCGCTGCCGCCAATTGTTAAATTTCCTACACGGACAGGACGCGTTTTAGATCTGTGGATCATTTCATTCATGGATTTTCTCTCCTTAAAGAAACTATTAACTGACTTCTATTTTAGCAATCATTAACCTTAAAAGACAAGGCACACCTCTTAAGCTTATTAATCACATACTGTGTTAGCTAACTTTGTCACTGGCAGTTTTATAATCAAGCCACCTATTAACTCTTGGTTTTGAAGGTGTGGATTGAGGGAATAAAATGCTGATAGCCTTTCGACAAATGTCGACTCTGGATCTGGATACATTGAAAGCAATGTTTCAATTGTATCTCCTTGTATCGTTGTAACTTGTATTACTTGTATTTTCGGTTCAACGCACGGCGTATCTTCGCCGAAAAAAGCGGCAAGAGGGATTGTCCCATCAAAAAGATCCACCCGTACAATATGAAAAATGAGAAATAATATAGCTGCGATAACGATTGTGCGCATGAGCAATCCCTCCCTTCAAACACTATATGCATGAGGAGGGATTGTATTCATCGAATCGCTTTTGGATAATACTTAAGAGCAAACAAAATATATGCGATATGAATAATGGACGTCACCAACGTGCTCCAAGTTTCCATCATAGGGAAGAAGTCGAATAAAATTGTAGATAATAGGGGGACTGTAATGCTCATAGCCGCAGTCCTCCATAAAAAGCGATATTCGACACGTTTTTTCAAGACTTTTCCGATTACAAGACCAATTGCTGCGAATAAGCTTATTCTTACAAATACATAAAAAGTAGCAATGACAAATTGGAAAATAAGAGCGGACGGATAAATTAAACCGCCCATCGTTTTGCTGTATTCATTCAATTCTGGTGAATCGACAAATAGTTCAGTATCTCCAAATAGGAAACGCCCAAAAGAGATGACAGTCATAATGGAGACGAAAAAGAACACATATTTAATGACCCGTCCGATAGGCAATAACCGGAATGCTGCCAGCTTTTTTGGTTCGTGCAGCGAGGCAACGAATAATTGATGGAACTTCACAGAAAAGTACCCCCCCTTTAACTGAAATCAGTTTATCATTTTTCGGCATTTTAGTGGACATCAACGACCTCTATTTATAGGGTAAGAAATCAATATACGACAGAATGATGACATTTTTAATATCAATTGTTAAGGGAATGTAAAGATTTGCTCACTTCTATTTACAATCGGGACATACTATCAACATAATAAGGTTGTTATACATATAAGCATGATGGAGGTTGACTGTTGAATGGATGTTAATTGGCAAGAGATGCTGTTTCAATTTATAGGGGGTCTCGGAATCTTCCTATTCGCCATAAAGTACATGGGTGACGGTTTGCAAAAAGCAGCGGGAGACCGATTAAGATCGATTTTAGATCGTTTTACGACAAATCCTTTCATGGGTGTATTAGTCGGTATCATCGTCACCGTCCTTATACAATCAAGTTCAGGTACGACAGTCATTACCGTAGGATTGGTAAGCGCAGGTTTCATGACATTGCGTCAGGCTATTGGTGTCATAATGGGCGCCAATATTGGTACAACGATTACGGCTTTTATTATCGGTCTTGACGTAGGTGCATACGCATTGCCAATTATGGCATTTGGAGCATTTCTCATCTTTTTCATCAAAAAGAATTCTATTAAAAATATGGGTGAAGTCATTTTCGGTTTCGGTGGATTATTCCTCGGATTGGAACTGATGAGCGCAGGCATGAAACCGCTCAGTTCTTTGTCGGCTTTTTCGGACTTTACCGTGACGATGGCAGATCATCCCTTACTAGGTGTAGTCGCAGGTACAGTATTTACACTTATTGTACAGAGTTCGAGTGCGACTGTCGGGATTTTGCAAGGCTTGTACGCTGAAAATCTTGTTGATTTGCAAGCAGCGTTGCCAGTATTGTTTGGCGATAACATCGGTACGACAATTACAGCGATTCTTGCTTCAATTGGCGCTTCTGTAGCTGCAAGACGTGCTGCGGCAACACATGTATTATTCAATATTGTCGGCGCAATCGTATTCTTGATATTGCTTCATCCTTTTACATTGTATGTTGAATGGATTGCGGGTGTATTGAATCTCGAAAGCAAAATGCAAATTGCATTTGCCCACGGAACATTTAACGTCGTAAATACGTTGATCCAGTTCCCTTTAATTGGAGCATGGGCGTTATTTGTTACTAAAATCATTCCAGGTAAGGATGTAACGATTGAATACAAACCGAAGCATCTGGATCCAAACTTTATTAACCAGTCACCTGCTGTAGCGATTGGACAAGCAAAAGAAGAAATTATTCGTATGGGTGATTTTGCAGTGCAAGGTCTTGAAGAGACCTACGAATATTTAAAAACAAGCAATAAACGAAATGCAGAAACTGCTTATCAAATTGAAGATGCAATTAATAACTTAGATCGAAAAATTACTGATTATCTTGTGGAAATTTCTGCGGTTAATATTTCACCGGTTGAATCAGCTCGACATGTCATGTTAATGGATACGGTTAGGGACATTGAACGGATCGGAGACCACTTTGAAAACATCATTGAACTAATTGATTTTAGAGAGGTAAATAAAGTGAAATTGACCGAAGATGCGATGGACGATTTGACTGAAATGTTTACATTGACTATTGGAACAGTAGACAAGGCAATTCGTTCATTGGATACAAATGACATTGAATTGGCAAAAACAGTTGCTGAGCAAGAAGATCTTATTGATAAGATGGAACGTAAATTTAGAAAAAATCATATTGTACGTCTTAATGGCGGTCATTGTTCAGCACAAGCAGGCATTGTATTTGTTGATATTGTTTCCAATTTGGAACGTATTGGTGACCATGCGGTAAATATCGCAGAAGCAATTTTAGGAAAACGCGTGTAAAGAGGAGGGATAGCATTGGAAATTATCGGATGGATTGTAGCTATCGTCATGTTTGTCGTCGCATTTATCGGATTGATTTATCCAATAATCCCTTCTGTTTTCTTTATTGTTGGTGGATTTCTGCTGTATGGCTGGATAGTATCATTTGAGGACATGGGATGGATTTTCTGGATTATCCAAGTACTTTTTGTCATTTTATTGTTTGGAGCAGATACACTTGCAAACGTTGTTGGTGTGAAAAAGTTTGGCGGTTCAAAAGCAGGGATGTGGGGAAGTACGATAGGGTTATTGATCGGTCCATTCATCATACCGGTTGCAGGGATTTTAATTGGCCCCTTCCTAGGAGCCGTTATAGCCGAACTGTTATTTTCACGCACAGGACTTAAACAGTCATTAATGACAGGAGTTGGATCTTTGGTCGGATTCTTAACTTCGATTGTCACGAAAGGCTTTGTAATGCTTCTAATGATTGGCATTTTTATTATTTTCATTGCCATATAATTCATTTCAATTGAATGACATCTTCTCTTTTGATAATGTTAAAGGGTAGGAAAAATCACTATCACACGAGGAGGAATGTACAAATGGCTTACACATTACCAGAATTACCATATGCTTATGACGCACTAGAGCCTCATATCGACAAAGAAACGATGAACATTCACCACACGAAACATCACAATACGTATGTAACAAACGTAAACAACGCGTTGAAAGGTCATGAAGAGTTAGCTTCTAAATCTGTTGAAGAACTAATTGCTGACATGGATGCTATTCCTGAAGATATCCGTACAGCTGTCCGTAATAACGGTGGTGGACATGCTAACCACTCTTTCTTCTGGAAAACGCTTTCTCCGAATGGAGGCGGCAACCCTACTGGCGAATTGGCTGAGGCGATCGACAAGAAGTTCGGCAGCTTTGACGCATTTAAAGAAGAGTTTGCAAAAGCTGCTACAACTCGTTTCGGTTCAGGTTGGGCATGGCTTGTTTCAAATAATGGCGAACTTGAAATCACATCGACGCCAAACCAAGATTCACCATTAATGGACGGCAAAAAGCCGGTTCTAGGTCTTGACGTTTGGGAGCATGCATACTATTTGAACTATCAGAACAGACGCCCTGATTATATTTCAGCATTTTGGAATGTAGTAGATTGGGACGCTGTCGCTAAAAATTTTAAAAATTAATTTCTAATATGCAACTAAGCATACGTCCTGTTCGTCAGGATGTATGCTTTTTATATTGCGAAATGCTATAATGCAATGTGAACTAAACTTGTTAGGGGAATTATTATGAAGAAGCCTATGCGCAAAGTGGACCAAGCAAAAATCCGGCAACGAAAACATATCGCTTTCAGGATGAATTTACTGTTCTTTTCCATTTTCATCTTGTTTTCCATGTTGATTTTCAGACTTGGCTATTTGCAAATCGTTAAAGGTGAAACTTATGCCAAACTGTTAGAGAAGACCGAAGAAATTCCGGTAAATACAAGTGTCCCAAGAGGAAGAATCTATGACCGTACTGGTAAAATACTTGTAGACAATAAACCTATGAATGCCATTACATATACTAAGACAACTTCCACAACGTCTGCACAGATGCTGGAAATTGCGGAAGATTTATCTGAACTTATCAATCAAGATACGAAGCGAGTAACTTTAGGAGACAAACGTGACTTCTGGATACTAAAGAATCCTAAAAAAGCGGCAAAGAAAGTTAGTCCGGAGGAAATAAAAAAAATTAGTTCAAATGGTACTGTTTCTAAAAGTGATATACAACGCAAAATAAACAAGTTGACAAGAGAAAGAATAACGGATGAGGAAATTAATTCCTTTACCGACCATGATTTAGAAGTTTTGGCGATTTACCGTGAAATGATGTCAGGATATGCTTATTCGCCTCAAATTATTAAAAGTACCAATGTGACCGACCAAGAATTTGCTGCGGTATCAGAGCGCCTTGGTGACTTGAAAGGGATAAATACGACAACTGATTGGAATCGCGTCAAGTTTTCAAGTAGTACAATTCTTGGGACTATGACAAGTTCAGTAGAAGGTATCCCGAAATCGCATCTTAATTATTATTTAGCGCGTGATTATTCAAGAAACGACCGCATCGGCAGAAGTTATTTTGAACAGCAGTATGAAGAGTTGTTAAAAGGTCAAAAGACGATAGTTAAAAACATTAAAGACAGAACAGGACGTGTCGTTGAGACAAAGACCGTGAGAGAAGGGGTTCCCGGCAAAGATCTAGTCCTTTCAATGGATAGTGAGCAACAGGAATTTTTGGAACAACTATTATCTGAAAAATTATTAGAAATGAAGAAAGATCCAAAAGCAGGATTGCTCGACCGGGCTTTTATTGTAATGATGGATCCTAATAATGGGGAAGTCTTGGCGTTAGTTGGCAAGAGACTTGTGAAAGATTCAGATACAGGCAAATGGGACGTTCATGATTATGCGTATGGAACTTTCACAGCCGCTTATGAAGTTGGTTCCACTGTGAAATTGGCCACTGTACTTACGGGGTATAGTGAAAATGTTTTATCTGTCGGTGAAGTGAAGATTGATGAACCGATCTATATTAGTGGCACAGCGAAGAAAGCGTCACTCTTTAATCAGTTTGGTCGTGTTCCTATTAATGACATACAAGCGTTGGGACGTTCTTCCAACGTCTATATGTTCAAGATTGCGATGTCTATGGGTAATGCCGTTTATAGGCCACATAAATCGTTACCAATTGATAAAGGAGCTTTTGACAGATTACGTAATTCTTACGCTTCTTTCGGGTTAGGTGTGAAAACTGAAATCGATTTGCCAGGAGAATTTTCAGGGTTCCCTGGCACAGACACAATTTCTGGTAAGTTACTCGACTTTTCAATTGGACAGTTTGATACCTATACACCATTACAACTGCTGCAATATGTATCGACAGTCGCAAATGGAGGGAATAGGGTTGCGCCAAAAATATTGAAAGAAATAAGAGAACCTTCCGTTGACGGAGAAACGTTAGGATCTTTACTTCAAGAGACGGATGTGAAAGTGTTAAATCACATTAACAATACTGAAGAAGAAATTGAACAAGTGAAAAAGGGTATGCATTACACATACTTCGGACCAAATGGAACAGGACACAATCTGTTTGACGGAGCTTCATATACTCCAGCTGGTAAAACGGGTACTGCCCAAACTTCTTACTATGGAGATGATCGTAGCAAGTACGGAATGGCATCTGTGAATTTGACGCATATAGGTTTTGCACCAGCGGAAAATCCAGAAGTCGCTTATGCATTCGTAATTCCGTACGCTTCAACAAACCGGGCGGATTATAAGTTTGCGAATAAAGCGATGGGCGAACTTGTCAGACAATCGTTAGACAATTATTTTGAACTGAAAGAACAACGACTGTCTGTTAACAATGTTGAAACAACTAGTCAAGCAATCGAGCGTCGTCATGAATTAGATGAGAACGATTCAGACGAAGAGTAAAAAGCTGCCTTATGCCGATCGGCATAGGGCAGCTTTTATCATTTTTTTGTATTGGTTATAACACCAGCAATTTCTTTAATGGACATCGTGGAATCAAGTTCGTATTCTCCGATTTGGATGCGTCCTGCTAAGTGATTATCAGAGAGGAATTGTTCCAATTCTTTACTAGAAGAAATTATTCCCGAACGCTCAAGTTTCTCGGAAACAATAGTGGAATTTGAACCTGATTCTATCGAGAGGACCGTTTTGACAAGAGACTCTTTTACAACTTCAGTAACTGGTTCCGATTTTTCTTTTTCAACTGGCTTTGAGGTCGTCTGGCCTTGATTTGATGAAGAAGATAGTGTCTGTGCTACTGCTAATTCTTCTTTCACGCGGTCAAGTTCCATCCGCACTTTTTTTAATTCAGCTTCTGAATTTTGTGTTGAAGCTGTCAGATTCTCCGGATTTGTGAAATACAAAATTGCTGCTGACAAGATGCAACCGATTCCTATACTTCTAAATACGATTTTCATCATACTGTAGCACCTCTTGATTTTAACACTTCCAGCACTTGGTCATTTGCTAGAGAGGAGCGCTTTGCGATTTCATTGACAGAATACCCTTGAGCGTGAAGTGATAGGATTTGATTGATAATGATTTCATGAACAGGTTTGTTTTTTACAGGTTGTGTTTTGGCGATTGTACTGACGCCAATCATCAGTTCCTCTTCAACAGCACGAAGTCGTTTTTTTAGTTGATTTGTTTCGTGGTGCAGGCTTATGGAGATATTTTCGATGTCTTCTTCATGTCCACTGGAAGACTTGCCGAAAAAGAAGGATAAAATTATGCTTATAAGTCCGATGATTAATAAGATGAGTGTTATATCCACTTGAAACGCCTCCGAAAATAGAATACTTTGTTCCTATAGTATCATATGGATGAAAATATTGTAATTTGAAACTTTCTACTTTACATACACGTGTGATATGATACAATTAAAAAGTCGTATAAATCATGCTCATATTTTAATTTATATTGCTAATGAGTGGGAGGGACAACAATGCGCGTAAATATTACACTTGCTTGCACAGATTGTGGAGAGCGTAATTACACTTCAAAGAAAAACAAGCGTAACAATCCGGAACGTCTTGAAATGAAAAAATATTGCTCACGTGAAAAGAAACAAACTTTGCACCGTGAAACAAAATAATCGCTCATGCCAAAACCTTTAAAGGGTTTTGGTTTTTTATTTCAAAATGGGGGAATAGTAGATGGGAAAAGTTGAAATACGCAAATCTGTCCTTAAATTACTTAATAATATGTTTGAATATGAACATGATCGAAAATCAGCAGTTATAATGAATCAACTAATTGAAAGCGATTCGTTCAAAAAGGCCAAATGTGTCGCTGTTACGATTTCAAGATATCCTGAAGTGGATACCCGTCCAATAATTAAATACGCTTGGCAGATGGGTAAACGAGTTGCAGTTCCGAAATGTAATGCTAGAACAAGGGAGATGGATTTTCGCACGATCAACTCCTTTGAAGATTTGGAAACAGTTTATATGGACTTGCTTGAACCGATTGAATCAAAGACAAAATCGGTTAGAAAAGATGAAATCGATTTACAAATTGTACCAGGCGTCGTGTTTTCCAAAGAAGGTTACAGAATCGGTTTTGGCGGTGGTTATTACGATAGATACTTGGAACAATACAAAGGGGATAGTGTATCGTTAGCCTTTGAAATTCAGATGATGAATGAAGTTCCTGTTCAATCGCATGATTTACCGGTAGATCGGATTATTACTGAAAATCAAATGATAGATTGCACATGTCATCGGAGTAACTTATGAAAACTTATTTTGACGTTCTCCAATTACTTAAGCGATTCGGTGTCTTCATCTATACAGGTGACAGGAATACAGATTTGGAATTAATGCTAACAGAAGTAAAAGACCTTTTTGAGAATGGTCTTCTAATGAAAGAAGACTATTTGGTGGCAGTGCTTATCCTTCGTCAGCAAATGAGTAATACAAGTAAGTAAAAGAGACATATGATAAATGATTGAGATAGTCAGTTGGAAGATGATGCTATTCACTTATTCATTGTTCACAACATAGTTTAATGGTATGCAAAAAAATCAAGATTATCTTAGGATAATTGAAACTTTTTATGGTTTCATTCGTCTTATATATATAGCCTGTCCAAAAGTTATAAGAGAGCGGGCTCACTCAGTTGATTATAGTTAAACGAGTTTTTGAAAGGAAGGGAAATAATGAGAAAATTAAATTGGCCGAAGCATTCAATACTCGTCATCGCGATTATTGCAACGTGGCTAACGACATATATTGGCTATATTTCTAGTTTTAACATGAAAATTGATAATATGATTCAAGAGTTTATTTTGTTTTTAAATCCTCTAAGTTTCTTATTATTCATATATGGAATTGCGTTGTTTATTAAAAGTATGAAGAGAAGAAAGATTTATATTCTCTCTATTAGTGTAATTACATCAATTATTATGTTTAGTAATGCAGTGTTTTATCGATTCTTCAATGATTTTATAACATTGCCAGTTTTATTCCAAACAAGTAATTTTGGCGACCTTTCGTCATCGGTTTTTGCAAATATCCATGTTTGGGACATCTTTTTCTTCACAGATGTACTACTAATTGCTTTAGCGATGAAATTTATACCGTATAATGAACAACCATCCAACCAGAGGAAAATAGGGAACAAATTGTACTTTGTAGTTGCTGCAACTGTACTGATGGTCAATTTAGGACTTTCGGAAGCGCAAAGACCACAATTACTTACGCGAAGTTTTGACAGAGAATTACTCGTTAAAAACATTGGTGCGTATAACTACCATATTTATGATTTGTTCATTCAATCTAAAACACATGCACAAAGAGCGCTTGCGGACGGAAGCGAACTGTCCGAAGTTGCTAACTATGTGAATGCAAATTATGCAGAGCCTAATCCTGATATGTTCGGTGTAGCTGAAGGAAAAAATGTTATTATGATTTCACTTGAATCACTTCAGAACTTTGTTATTAACAATGAAATGAATGGTCACGTCATTACTCCGTTTTTAAATGAACTTACAAAGGATCCTGATACATTTTATTTCAATAATTTTTATCATCAGACAGGTTTAGGAAAGACTTCCGATTCTGAGTTTATATTAGAAAACTCTCTGTATGGCCGTAATGGTGGGGCTGTCTTCTTTACGAACAGTGGTAACACATATAATTCTTTGTCTGAAAAACTTGGTGAAAACGGCTACTATACGACAGTAATGCACGCTAATAACCGTAGTTTTTGGAACCGAGATATTATGTACCAGGCATTGAAAGTTGATAAATTTTATGATGTGGATAGTTATGAAATTGGGGAAGGTCAAGCAGTTAACTGGGGTATGAAAGATATCCCATACTTTGAACAATCTATCGAGCTAATGAAAGAGATGCCTCAACCATTTTCTACACGTATGATTACTTTGACAAACCACCATCCTTTTGATTTGGATGAAGAAGATATGATGATTCCAGCATACAATTCAAATTCTAAAACGTTAAATCAGTATTTCCAAACTGTGCGTTATATGGATGAGTCCATAAAAGTGTTTTTCGAGGACTTGAAAAAGAGTGGGCTATACGACAACTCAATCATCATCATGTATGGTGATCATTATGGAATTTCCGAAAATCACAATAAAGCAATGGGCATGTATCTCGATAAAGAAATAACGCCTCTAGATACTGTTGAGTTACAAAAAGTACCGATGTACATTCATATACCTGGTTACGGAAAAGGAAAAGTGACGGATGAGTTGACTGGTCAAATGGATTTACGACCAACAATTCTCCACTTACTTGGCATCGATACGAAAGAAGATATGCAAATGGGTTCAGATGTATTTTCACCTGATCATGAACCATTCGTTATTTTCAGAGATGGAAGATTTGTGACGAAAGATCATATTTATACGCAAGAAGTATGTTATGATATTAAAACACGTGAGATGGATGATAGTGGAGCTTGTGAGCCTTATAATGAACGAGCTACAACGGAACTTGACTATTCTGACATGATCATCAACGGCGACTTGCTTAGATTTACTGAGGAAGACAAAGAATAGCCAAAGTTGAAATTACATGAAGTCAACTAAGTTCTGCACGGGTTTGTTTACCGTGCAGAACTTTTTTTACATAGGAATACTATAAACTACTTACCTGAAGGAGGGTCGCGATGAAAAGACTTCTAATACTGCTTGGTTTTCTGCTCGCCTTTACAGCAGCTTGTACGAAGGCGGAAGTTGATAACGAGAATGACGGAAAACAGTCTCCTATTCCTGATTCAACAATAGAAGATCCTATTAGAAAGGTACATATTTTCAATGCCGATCCTACTGTTTTTCATTTTGTTTCTGACTGGTTGACTGATACTAAGATTCTTTACGTTGAGAAAAACAATAGTATCTATCAAGTGAAATTCTTTGATATTGAAACAGGGGAGTCAAGCCTCGTATATGAAGATGAATCTTTCATTACAGATGTCATCGTACATCCAATTGAAGATTATTTGCTTATACATACAAGTAATCAGGCAGATGCGGCTATCTTAAAAGTTGTATCTCTTGAAGGCACAATCTTACATGAAATGGAAATTGCGTCCTCGGAGCTTTCTGTAAATTGGAATGCTGCCGATTCACAAAAAATATTAATAACGGCATTTCATGAAGATTGGACGTTCGATATTTTTGTTTTCGACGGATACGATGAGGATCTCTCGATTGTCGATGTTGAAGATCCTTTTCCTAAATGGGCAGGTGTCAACCAAATCGCAAGTATTAATATTTCTGAGCATGCACTTGATGGAGGCAAACTTCAGTTTCTGAATTTAGAATCAGATGAGATTTCGATTTCAGAAATAGACGATGTTGTGTACTTTGATACTTATGGCGAGCGTCTATTCATCGTTACAGTACCAAAAGACAATCTTTTTACGTTTTCCATGAATTCCTTAGTTGGTGAAACTATATCAGAATGGCAAATGCCTGCAGTCAGCAACTACTCTGAATGGGTCATTCCTGAAGTAGTGTGGATTAGTGAAGACTATATGTTATTTAAAGGTACTGAAAAAAGCGGCCAATTGGATGAATTAGGATCAGCTTATAACTTGTATGCGTGGGAAGGAACTGATTACGATAAGTTATTGGAAGGGCTAGGGCCAGAACCACTCAAGTGTTCACCTTCGGGCGACTATTGTTTAAGCGGTTATACTTCTGAAGAATTAATTGAGAAGGCAAGTGGGGATCGATTTGAATGGATAAAATTTGATGAATAAAAACAGCATCCACGAAAATCCGTGGATGCTGTTTTAACATACATGATTAATGAAGAGTAGGTGGATAACCTTGGAATACAATTGTAGCAATTGTAAATCCGCCAAAGATAACAGCTGCAGCAACGTTGAAAACGATGCTCAACAGATTGCGTTCTTTGAATCCTTGTACAGTACCTATAACCGATAAGATTGCAACAAGACCGAAAATCACCATTAATATATTCATGCGGTAGACACTCCTTTCAATAGAGAAAAAATGAATGCCGATTTAGCAATATTCCTCCTCTATTGTAATGGTTATTTAAGTTTTTGTCGAGCCAAATAAATGTCGAAAGTTTGAATTTTACTTTACACTTCATTATTATTTACTTTAGGAGGTGGGAATGATGTTGAAAGTACATACTTATCCATTAGGACCGATAGGGACCAATTGTTACATTGTAATGGGCGAAGATGGAAAATGTCTTATTATTGATCCAGGTGCAGAATCTAAGAAAATTAATACTAAAATAAATAAGTTAGAAGCTAAACCTATAGCTATTTTATTGACTCATGCACATTTTGATCATATCGGTGCAGTTGACCAAGTGAGGGATCGGTTTAAAATCCCTGTCCTTATTCACGAAGCTGAAAAAGATTGGCTTCTTAATCCGAATTTGAACGGATCTTCTAGATACCCAGGATTTCCTCCGGTACAAAATGCAGCGGCCGATGCATATTTGGAAGAGGGCATTGTAGAAATTGGACCATTTACAATTGATGTGCGCCATACACCAGGTCACTCGCCGGGCAGCGTGTCTTTTGTCTTTCATGAATACAAGACGGCAATTGTAGGAGATACCCTTTTTAAGCAGAGCATTGGAAGAACTGATCTTCCAGGGGGGAATACAAGAAAGCTTCTCTCTTCAATACATGAACAATTATTATCTCTGGACGATGACTATACAATATATCCAGGTCATGGGTTCCCGACAACACCAGGTGAGGAAAAAGATTCAAATCCATTCTTGAACGGATTCTGAAGCCAAACAAAAAAACAGCCGAATGGGCTGTTTTTTTGTTTGAACACTTTTAGTGTCCTCCACCTGGTACGTGAATGAACGTTGCGTAATAACTGAAACCTACCATGAAAATCATGAGATAAGCTCCGAACATGTACATATACATACGTTCTGTAAGATTCAAATAACCAAGCAAGAGGAAGAAAATTGTGCTGGCAATAAAGATGACGGTTGCTGGCAACATACCGCCGATGAAAAACATTACTGCGAAAATACCAGTCCAGAAACCACATAGCTTGAACATATTATCCATAAGTCCGTCCCTCCTTAACGTAAAACGATGAAAAGTTCTCTTATCCATTATAAGTGATAGGAAGCTCAAAAGTAAACTCCTATGAAGTCATACATTGTGACAAATGCATGGATAGGAATGGTTTAATTGGATTCAAAAATCGATTTTCATAGGTTATGTACCTCCAAAAAATGAGTTTGATGGAAACTGTTCCTTTTAAAGGTGTTGTACAGTATACTCGCGTTAAGGCGAGGAGCGGTCATTCGTCTTTGAGGAAAGAGGGGTGTTCAATGGAAAAGCGGGATAATCTTATTGAGAAGAAATGCTTTGCTCTGTTGGAGAATGCGATAGCCAATCAGGCGACCGACATCCATCTCGTACCGTTGAAAGACAATTATGAAGTTCGCTTTAAAATCAATTCGAAACTTGAAACGTCCAGTTCATTTCCCCCACAGTTGGCTGGACGTATGATCTCCTTTTACAAATTTCTATCTTCGCTAGACATCAGTGACAAACGTAAGCCGCAGAGCGGTTCTTTTCATAAACAAATTCAACAGGAAAATTTTTCGTTTAGGGTATCGACTATTCCCTCTGTCAATATGCAAGAAAGTGTCGTCATTCGGTTGCAAAAACATGACAAGATTGTTGCGCTTGAAAATTTATGTGTGGAACCTGTATGGGAACAACAACTTCGACAGGCTACAGAAGAGCGGCAAGGACTCATCATAGTTACAGGGCCAACAGGAAGTGGTAAGACCACTACTATTTATTCACTGACTGCTCATTGTGTAAATGAGTTGGAACGGCATGTCATCACATTAGAAGACCCTGTCGAAAACAATCATTCGCATTTATTGCAAATACAAGTGAATGAGCGTTCCGGTATGACGTACGCTGCAGGACTCAAAGCGATTTTAAGGCATTCGCCTGACGTCATCATGATAGGAGAAATTAGAGATGCGGAAACGGCGAAGACAGCAGTAGCGGCAGCACTAACGGGTCACCTTGTTTTGACAACCGTTCACTCGAAGGATCCGGAAGGTTGTTTCTATCGATTAATGGATTTTGGGATTACACCAGAAGAACTTCGACAGACAATTGTCTGTATCTGTGCTCAACGACTCGTTCACAATGAACAAGAACAGACAAATGCAGTTTTTGAAATTGTTCATGGCGACCTACTCGATCAATTATCAGATGGGATTGTAAAAGGTGAACGGATCAATATCCCTACTGAATTGAAAATCGAAACTGTTTTACAACGATATGGAAATAAGGAACGGTTACGTCATGATTGAGCATCAAATTGAGCGTTCTCATAAACGTGTTGAACGAATTATCAATCGACCAGCCTTTCTAGGACGTCTTGCAATGTTGTTAAAAGAAGGTTACACATTTCATGACGGGCTCATACTTCTCCTCCCATATCACAGTAAAAATTATGTAGAACTACTCGAACAGATTGAAACTGATTTAAAAGCAGGTGATGGGGTTGTAGATATATTAATGAACCTCGGTTTTTCATCAAACAATCTTTTACCTATTATTATTTCGGAAGTGGATGGTAGATTAGCAGAAGCATTGGAAGGAGTTGCAGAAAGACTGAAAAAAGCAGGTGAAAGGAGCAAGAAGTTAAGAAATATCTTGCTCTATCCAATTGTGCTCTTTTCTTTTATGGCTGTTCTGCTCGTATTATTCCGCAACTACTTCCTTCCTAATTTACAAGCATTAGCAATAACGAGAAATGATACAAGTACTGGGTTCGTTTCTATTTTGCCAATAATCGTCTCCAAAATACCAGATTTGATGATTATAGTAGGAATAATCGTTTTAATCGGTGTGGCAATTGTCTCAATAGTCTATCGCAAACTATCACCATCCAAGAGAATTAGGTTTTTCTTGCGTATCCCGATAGCCGGCGATTTTTTCGTCAAGATGAAAACAAGCGATTTCGCGAGTGAACTCGGCAGTTTACTCCATTCCGGTCTTTCGATGCAAGATGCACTCGATGTTTTGACGAATCAGCAAGTGGATAAAATAATGATGGAAATTGCAACAACTATTAAAAAGCATGTCATTTATGGAGAAAACTTAGACCAAGCAATTTTACTGACAGATGGCTTAAGTAACGAGTTGAGTTCGTATGCATTGCATGGTGCAAATGCTGGTCATTTGCCTAAAGAGTTAATGATCTACAGTGAAAATCTACGCGAAAGAATAGAAGAGGACTTGAGTAAATGGTTATCTTCGTTACAACCTGTATTGTTCACAATCCTTGCCATTTGTATTTTGGCAGCTTATTTAGCTTTGTTATTACCTATATACAATATGTTCGATAGCATTTGAGGAGGTAAGACGATGTACAATGTAAAAAATGAAAATGGCTTCACTTTAATAGAAATGATGATCGTTTTACTAATTATTTCTGTTCTAGTGCTCATTGCAATACCGAACGTCACTAAACATTCCAGTAACATTGATAAAAAAGGATGCGAAGCGTATGTGAAAATGGTACAAGGTCAAGTGGAGGCATACCGTATGGAAAATCATAAGGTACCTTCTTTGACTGAGTTGCAAACCGCTGATTATTTACCAGAAAATGCTTCCTGTCCAGACGGAACGGCAATTGAGATTTCATCAGACGGGATAGTAAAATCAGCAGGGAGCTTAGAAACATCGCAAGGAAATGCTGGTGAGTAAACAATCGGGTTTTACTTTTTTAGAGTTGCTATTAGTGCTAAGTATTGTAGCGATTTTAACTGTAGTCATACTACCGAGCGGTGATAGATGGGTGAAGAAGCAAAGTGAAACAGAAGCGCTGCATGCTTTTATTGCTACTATTCATCATGCACAAGCTTATGCAATCGGGTATGAAGTTCCGACCGCTGTCAAACTTCGGAATTCAGGTGCTTCTTATAGTTTGTTTACGCCTCTTACAGAAGCCTCCACTGTGACACTTGATTTCCCACCAGGTATGAGGGTAATTGGTTCTAGCCATTCGCAAAATGGAGTTTCTTTCAACAATAGAGGAAGTGTCAGTGAAGTGAAAACGATTGCACTACAAACTTCTACCGGAGTGAAACTGATAACCGTGCAAATGGAACATGGGAGGATTCTCGTCCGTGATCAATGAGAAAGGCTATTCATGGCCGGAATCCATTCTTGCGCTAGTTGTCGTGACAGTCATTTTCGGTACGTTACTACCCTTGTATTCAAATATGGCAAAAGGATTGGAGAAGAAGCGAGTGCAGATGCACGCAACAGAAATTGTATATCAAGGCGCTCTTTTGAACCACTATTATGGGAGAGCCATAGGCAGCACTCTTATAGAAGAAGTGACTTTCACGTGGACAAAAGAAGGGAATACAATTTGTGTGTCGTATGAATTGCTGGGGGATGAAGTTGAAAAATGCATAGATTACTAAAAAGGAATAACGAATTAGGGTATTCCTTACTTGAGTCCATTTTTCAATTGCTGATCTTAGGGATATTTCTTCAGTTCGTCATTTTGTTTTTTTATTGGAAAGCTCCTATTGAACGTCAATTTGAAGATTATTATGCGACCGAATGGGAACTGTTCGGTATAGAATTACAGTCATTGTTAATAGATGTGGAAGAATTTAATACTCTGGTTGGAAACCGGACAATTTCATTTATAAATGACAGGGGGGTGATTGAAATTGGTCAACTAGACTCCGTAATCCGTAAACGCGTCAATAACACAGGGCACGTGCCGCTTTATACGAATATCCGACAGGCAATTTTCACACATGAAGATGATGAACTACTTGTCGAAGTACTGATGCGTGATGGCAAAATCCGTGAGAGGAGGTTTGTCATTGGACTACGTCAAGAATGAACGTGGTACAGTGCTTGCTGCCTCAATTATTTTACTTTTTGTAGTTAGCCTCTTTCTTTTTACCCTCGTTTCATGGCATAGTAATCTATATAGAACTTTCGATTCCATTGAAACGTATTATGAAAATCAAACAACAAAGATTATGAGGCAGGGCGGTTACTATTATGAAGAAAGTATATTTGATTGGGTTCATGGGCAGTGGTAAAAGTGCAGTAGGTAAACGGTTAAGTAATGTATTACATGTACCGTTTTATGATATGGATACTGAAATTGCTAACAGGACAGGCATGACAATACCGCAAATATTCGAGACATACGGGGAAGAAAGGTTTCGTGATATGGAAACAGACTTTCTTCACAGATTTCAAGACGAGTATTGTATTATAGCGACTGGTGGCGGTGTTGCAATGCGCGCGCAGAATCGAGAAATCATGCGTCAAACCGGTCTTGTTTTCTGTTTGAATTCTACTTTCCGGGATATTTGGCGAAGAGTGTCGACAGATAAGAACAGACCAATTGTACAGCGCTCAACAAGAGATGAACTGGAAATACTTTACCATAAGAGGAAACCACTCTATTTAGAGAGTGCCCATTTCAAAGTTGAAACCGCAGGTAGGTCGCTTAACGAAATTACGCAGTATATCGCTTTTCAAATAATAAGACTGAAAAATGATTAATGCCAGAGATTTTATATGGAAAAGCTATGGACACTCATGCAACATGGTGTCTATAGCTTTTCTTATATTTGAACTTCATATCAGTTAAAAATATAGAAATAAAACCTTTTCCTCGATTTTAAATTCTGAACAAACAAACACGAACGATATAAATATAAAATGGTTTATTGTTCGTTAAAATAACTTATCTTGAAAAAGATTGCGATTGCCAAGTCAAAATGTTAAGATATAAGGCGAAAGGCTACATAGTTGTCGAAACATTATACGAATATTTATCAATTGAATTAAAGCGGATGATTGTATGGGGAGAGCACGCATTAGGCGTCGCCGAAGGAGCAAGTAACGAAAGTTATGAATCTCTCAGGTAACAAGACTCATACAGGACGCATCTCTGGAGAGCGCCGATTTTTTCGGCCACCAACGAGGAAAGCCGTAAGGTCAAACTTTCAGGTAAACGGACAGAGGTTCTCTTAGCGATAAGGGGATCTCTGTCTTTTCATGGCAATTATTCCTTGATACTAGTCTGTCAAGATAGTGTCATAACTGAATAGATTGTCTGAAGAATATTGCGATCTAAGCAATTCATCAATTACTTTAAGGGGGAAAATGGCTATGGCAGAAACTTTGAAACGCACCGCTTTATTTGAAAGCTATAAACAGTACGGAGGCAAAACAATCGATTTTGGTGGATGGGAGTTGCCGGTCCAATTCTCAAGTATCAAAGCTGAACACGAAGCTGTCCGGACGAAAGCTGGACTATTCGATGTATCCCATATGGGTGAGGTATTCGTCAGCGGAGATGGCGCGCTTGCATATTTGCAGAAACTCGTGACAAACGACGTTTCAAAATTGAAGAATGGACAAGCGCAATATACGGCGATGTGTTATGAGAATGGTGGCACAATCGACGATTTACTAATTTATAAGAGAGCTGACAATGATTATCTTCTAGTCGTCAATGCTTCTAATATCGATAAAGACATGGAATGGATGGAGAAACATGCGTCTGATGACGTCGTGATCGACAACCGATCTGATGAATACGGCTTGCTTGCATTGCAAGGTCCGAAAGCGCAGGAAATTCTGCAAAAACTGACAGACCAGCCTTTGGAAGAGATTAAATTTTTCCGCTTCAAGGAAGGTGTAGCCGTTGCAGGACATAAAGTGCTCGTTTCACGTACGGGATACACAGGTGAAGACGGATTTGAAATTTACGGAGCTCCTGAGTCAATGGTTGCGCTTTGGCCGGCAATTCTTGAAGCGGGTGAAGAAGAAGGACTTGTTCCAGCTGGTTTAGGTGCACGTGATACTCTTCGATTTGAGGCTGGTTTGCCTCTTTATGGACAAGAACTGTCAAAGGATATTTCTCCTTTAGAAGCGGGTCTTGGGTTTGTCGTTAAAGTGAACAAGGAATCGGATTTCAACGGTAAAGAAGTGTTGTCAAATCAAAAAGAGAACGGTGTGCCACGTAAACTGGTCGGACTCGAAATGATCGACAAAGGAATTCCGAGAACTGGTTACAAAGTTTTCGTCGGTGATAATGAAATCGGTGAAGTGACTACAGGAACTCAATCACCGACATTGAAAAAAAACATCGGTTTTGCACTCCTGAATGCAGAACATACTGCACAAGGTACTGAAGTCGAAGTTGAAATTCGCGGAAAGCGCTTGAAAGCGGCACTAATTGCTACACCATTCTATAAACGATAATTGAATGAAAAGGAGACATGCTGACATGAACCATCGTTATATTCCAATGACGGAATCTGATCGTGATGAAATGTTAACGACGATTGGTATTGCGACAATTGATGAATTATTTGAGGATATTCCTGAAAAAGTCCGTTTTAAAGGTGAATTAGCTATTAAAAAAGCAAAATCGGAGTCAGCTTTGACGAAGGAACTTGCACAGATAGCTGCTAAAAACGTGAATTCAAGTGCAAATGCATCCTTCCTAGGTGCAGGAGTCTATGATCACTACAAGCCGATTATCGTAGACCATGTCATTTCACGCTCTGAGTTTTACACGGCTTATACGCCATACCAACCTGAAATTTCTCAAGGTGAATTGCAAGCAATCTTCGAATTCCAGACAATGATCTGCGAATTGACGGGCATGGATCTTGCAAACTCTTCAATGTACGATGGTGGAACTGCACTTGCTGAAGCAGGAAATCTTGCTGCAGGACATACGAAACGTAAAAAGATTCTTATCTCTGAAACCGTACATCCTGAATCACGTGACGTAGTAAGTGCTTATGCGTCAGGACAATTCATTGATGTAGTAACTGTTCCACAAAAAGATGGCGTAACAGACGTGGCTAAACTTGAAGAACTTATTGATGATAATACTGCAGCTATCCTTGTACAATATCCGAACTTCTTTGGTCAAATTGAAGATATTAAGAAAATCGGTGAAATTGCGCATGATAATGGCGGATTATTAGTAGTATCCTCCAATCCACTTGCGTTAGGTGTTTTGACGCCACCTGGGAAACTAGGTGCTGATATTACAGTCGGTGATGCTCAGCCGTTCGGTATCTCCGAGCAATTTGGCGGGCCACATTGCGGGTATTTTGCAACGACAAAAAAACTGATGCGTAAAGTCCCTGGCAGGTTGGTCGGTGAAACGACTGATGAAGAAGGCAGACGCGGGTATGTATTGACACTACAAGCGCGTGAACAACATATCCGTCGTGATAAAGCAACCTCTAATATTTGTTCGAATCAGGCTCTAAATGCACTGGCAGCATCTGTGGCAATGACAGCATTCGGTAAAAAAGGCGTGAAAGAAATTGCCTATCATAATATCGCTAAAACAGCGTATGCAAAAAGTGAACTTGAAAAAGCAGGTTTCGCTGTAAAGTTTGGTAATGCGCATTTCAATGAAATTGTTGTTGAATTGAAGAAGCCTGTAAAAGAAGTGAATGCTAAGCTTCTTGAGAAAAATATAATCGGTGGATATGATCTTGGTTTAACGTATCCTGAACTATCCAACCATGTTTTATTAGCTATTACTGAACAACGTACAAAAGAAGAAATCGATGCACTTGTGCAGGAAATGGAGGCTACCCATGCATAAAGATAATCAACCACTTATTTTTGAAATTACAAAAGAAGGCCGAGTAGGCTATAACCTATCGGAATTAGACGTGCCTGAAGTCGACTTATCCAGCCATTTGCCTAGCGGTTTTGAACGTCAGGAAAGTCCTGAACTTCCTGAAGTTTCAGAGCTTGATATTATGCGTCATTATACTGCTTTGTCTAATCGTAACCACGGCGTGGATACAGGTTTTTATCCACTTGGGTCTTGTACGATGAAATACAATCCTAAGATTAACGAAGCAGTTGCGCGTTATGCTGGCTTTGCAAATATTCACCCATTGCAAGATGAATCTACCGTGCAAGGTGCGATGGAAATCATGTACGACTTGCAACAACATCTGGCTGAAATTACAGGTATGCCCGAAGTGACACTTCAACCTGCTGCCGGCGCACACGGCGAATGGACGGCACTTATGATGATTCGTGCATTCCATGAATCAAATGGAGAATCGAACCGTACGAAAGTTCTTGTACCGGACTCTGCGCATGGTACAAACCCTGCATCAGCAACTGTAGCAGGTTTTGATACAGTAACCGTCAAATCGAATGATCAAGGGCTTGTCGATATCGAAGACTTACGATCTAAAGTCGGACCGGATACAGCAGCTTTGATGCTGACAAACCCGAATACACTTGGATTATTCGAAGAAGATATTCTTGAAATGGCAGCAATCGTCCATGGTGTCGGCGGTAAATTATATTATGATGGTGCAAACTTGAATGCTGTTTTATCTAAAGCTAGACCTGGTGACATGGGCTTTGATGCAGTTCACTTAAATTTGCACAAAACGTTCACTGGCCCCCATGGTGGTGGAGGACCTGGTTCAGGACCAGTCGGTGTAACGAGCGAGTTGGCTCCGTTTTTACCGAAACCTGTGCTAGTTAAAAAAGGCGACACATTCACATTTGAATATGACCGTCCGCAATCCATTGGTCGTGTGAAACCTTTCTACGGAAACTTCGGTATTTACTTGCGTGCTTACACATATATTCGTTCAATGGGTCCTGACGGCCTAAAAGCGGTCACGGAATATGCTGTATTAAATGCGAACTATATGATGCGTAGACTCGAGCCGTATTTCGATCTTCCATACACGCAACACTGTAAGCACGAGTTCGTCCTTTCAGGCAGACGCCAGAAGAAATTAGGTGTACGTACATTGGATATGGCTAAACGACTGCTTGACTTCGGATTCCATCCGCCTACAATTTACTTCCCTTTGAACGTTGAAGAGGGAATGATGATTGAGCCGACAGAAACAGAATCCAAGGAAACGCTAGATTCCTTCATCGATGCAATGATTCAAATTGCAAAAGAAGTTGAAGAGAATCCTGAAATTGTTCAGGAAGCGCCACATACGACGGTCATCAATCGTCTGGATGAAACAAAGGCTGCCCGTCATCCTGTTTTGCGTTATACAAAAGAACAAGAGCTTGTAAATGTTTAATTTATAAACATCAAAAAGGAGAGGCCCTAATTGGGCTTCTCCTTTTTAAATCTATGCGTTAAATAGAAACTTATTTACTTTTCACTTTACCTGTCCACGTGCGGAAACCGCCTTGGAGCTGATACAATTGTGTGTAATTTTTTTTCTTAAGGAACAACGCAGATCTTGAACTTTTCCCTGTATTCTGATCGTATAAATAAACAGGCTTGTCCGGGCGTATTTCTTTATACCGCTGACGGAATTGAGAGTAAGGAATGTTACGCGCCCCCAAAATATGCCCCGCATCAAAATCTTTTGGTTCCCGTACGTCTATTAGTTGCGCTTTACGGTACCCTTCGATAAATTGCTCTTGTGTTAAATTGCTTACAGCTTTACGGAGACGCAGCATCGTTACGACAAAATACACAATGACAACGATTGCGATGGCTCCAAGAATATACCAATTAGTATTCACAAACACTTTCCCCTTTCTTTCTATACTTTCATTATAAAGAATGAGTAGCACTAGTTCAATGGGAATGATAAAATGAAAAGCATTGTGTAGTAAAAAAGGGGGCAATTACATGGCGAAAACGGAATGGTTATTCATCAACTCGGGGAAATGTTCTCCATCTTATAATATGGCTCTTGATGAAGCGCTATTGGAATGGCATAGCAAAGGAGAAATAGGTCCAGTACTCCGATTTTATGAATGGGAGCCTGCTACTTTATCGATCGGTTATTTTCAACGTGTATACAAAGAAATCGATCTCGATGCTGTAAGAGAGAACGGATTAGGATTTGTACGTCGTCCTACAGGGGGAAGAGGCGTATTGCATGAACACGAGCTTACATATAGCGTCATCGTTACTGAGGAGTATCCTGATATGCCCGAAACCGTCACAGAGGCCTATCGAGTCATATCGGGCGGCCTTCTCGAAGGCTTCAAAAATCTTGGTTTACAAGCAGAGTTTTCAATACCGGTTACAGTTGAGCAGAATGACGGGTTGAAAAAGCCCAAAAGTGCAGTGTGTTTCGATGCTCCAAGTTGGTATGAACTAGTTGTAGAAGGTAAAAAGGTTGCTGGAAGTGCGCAAACAAGACAAAAAGGTGTAATTTTACAGCATGGAGCAATCTTACTAGGTCTTGATGAGGATAAGCTGGTGTCGCTGTTCAAATTCGATTCAGAAGAAAGTAAGGAACGCATGAGAAAGAGTCTTCCTGAAAAAGCAGTCGCCATCAATAGACTGACTGATCGAGATATTTCAATAGAAGAATGTGTAGATGCGTTTTCTCGTGGATTCCAAGAAGCGCTGTGTATACAGCTTAAACCTTTCGAACTGACAGCTGATCAGGAACTTTTCGTAAAGGATATCGAACGGAAGAAATATGCTAATGACGAGTGGACTTACAGAAAGTAATTCATGAAACTTTTGTCTAATCTTTAAGTGAAATCGCTGGATTCATACTGTTTGGATAATCATATGCAGTGAAAGAGTATTGTATCGTCAATCAACATATAGTATAATCTTATTGTTAATAATACAATATGTTGTGTTTTTGAGAGTTAGTTTATAGGAGGTAGCTAGAATGGTTCTTTATTCAAATGAACAGACACCGTTATTGGACAAGCAACAACTAAATGGGGATATTACCCACTTTCCACAAGTCCATCCCATTACAGAGGACATGAAAATTGTTCATCATGGTGTATCGCGTCTCGTTATGATTGATCGGTATTCTTTCAAAGATACTGAAAAAAAGACGTTGAAAGTTGGCGATTTTGTCGTTCTGACAGTGAAAGAAGATCCGAAGTTCCCTGCACGTGGATTAGGCTTTATCCAGTCGTTGAACAAAGAAGAAGGATTTGCGGAAATATGGATTGAACAGGAATATCGATCGTCCCTTGATAGTCCTGACGAGCAGGAAAAAGGCATCATTACGCGTCCCCTTGAAGTGATTGAGAAGCCTCTTGAAGTGTTCTATGAGCAGATTGCCAAAAGGAATGCTACGGGCTTGTCTGCTGTTGAAACAACCGACGAACAGCGCAAAGTGTCATTTGATCGCTTTTACGATCAGCTGTCCAAGTTGAATTTCATACCTGCAGGCAGAGTATTATACGGAGCTGGATCAGAAACAGAAGTGACATTTTTCAATTGTTACGTCATGCCGTTCATAGCCGATTCACGCGAAGGGATTTCCGATCATCGCAAGCAAGTGATGGAGATCATGAGCCGTGGTGGCGGCGTAGGAACAAATGGTTCAACTCTTAGACCAAGGAACACGTTAGCACGCGGAGTGAACGGCAAATCATCAGGATCAGTGTCTTGGCTGGATGACATTGCGAAATTAACTCATCTTGTTGAACAAGGTGGAAGTCGCCGCGGCGCTCAAATGATTATGTTGGCGGACTGGCACCCTGACATTTATGAATTCATCATCTCCAAGATGCGGAATCCCCGGATTCTTCGTTATCTTATTGAGAATACAGAAGACGAGATGATCAAAAAACTGGTAAATGAAAAACTGAATTTCAAGCCGCTTACTCCTCAAGAAGAAGCAATGTACCAAGGAATATTAAACTATCGTACAATCGCGGGTATGGGTGGTTTTAGTGAAGCGATCATGCGCGATGCAGAAACGAAGCTCAATGATGGTGGAACTTACTCTGTTCATAATCCGGAGTTTTTGACCGGCGCTAATATTTCCATTACGTTGACAGATGATTTTATGAAAGCGGTTGAACAGGATGGAGAACACCAATTGCGTTTCCCGGCAGTTGAGTCGTATTCTGCCGACGAGATGATAGCTTATAATGAACAATGGCATAAAATCGGAGATGTCCGTGAATGGGAACGACTTGGTCGTGAAGTACGGGTATACCGTACGATCAAAGCACGTGCATTATGGGATCTTATCAATATTTGTGCGACCTATTCTGCAGAACCGGGAATATTCTTTATTGATAATGCCAATAACGAAACGAATGCAAAAGCTTACGGTCAGCAAGTCGTAGCTACAAACCCGTGTGGTGGACTTCGCCTCACGTTAAAAATTGCGGGATGAAGCGGGAAAGCTGAGAAGCCAATCCGAACCGAAGGCTGAAGGTAAAGCTTCAGCCAGGGGCAACGCATACCTGGTGATCCTGTTTTCTGTAATTAGGAAACAGACTATAATCCAGGCACGAGACCGCAACACTAAATAATGACTTTATAATGAACATTTCAATATATTTTTGTAAGGAGTAAGATAGATGAACAGAGGATACGGTGGATTTTATAAGGGTTTTTATTTAAGAAGCTCTTATGAATATGCATATGCTGTTTATTTGGATCACTACTCCATTCCTTGGAGTTACGAAGATCAAGTTTTTAATATTGATGGTAAAAGTTACAAACCAGATTTTTTCTTTTACAATCAATATGGAAACCTGGAAAAAATAGTTGAAATTAAATCCAGAAATAAAAAGGCGAGAGAAAAAGCATTACATTTATTGAAAACCATTGAAGAAAATCACCAAATCAAAACTGAATTGATCTCTTATGAAGAATTGCTGAGACATTACAGTTCGATGCCAATGACATTGAATTTCATAATCAATAATTGGATTACTTCAGAGAAAACCACTATCAATAAAGCGACAAAAGGAAGTCTAAACCCTCATTACGGCCTAAAACACTCTGAAGAATCTAAGAGAAAAATTGGTGAACATACAAAAAAGTTGTGGAATAGCAATACCGAAGCAAAAAAACGTATGGTTGCAGGATTACGAAACTCTGGTTTATCACAAAAAGGAAAAATGAAAATCCCTCGTGAAAATAGATTTTGTAGTTTATGTACTAAAACGTTTACTGTGATTCAAACTTCTACACGTATTTATTGTAGTCGAGAATGTTCCGGTACAGTAGCCATGAAAAACGCAACTAATGTATACGTTATGAAAAGGAAGAATATTCATAGTGAAATCAAAAAATATGTGATTCAATGGTCATTAGAAAATAAAGAGATAGTACTCTCTACGCCTTTCAATAAAATTAATTCAACTATTAAACCGATGACAGAAGAAATTCTTTACCGATTTGACGTAAAAGATTTCAGAGTTATCTCCAGAGCGGTTTTCGGAATTGATAAAGGAAGAAAAGAATTGTTGAAATATATGAAGAGATTATGTAGTGAAAATGTATGCTGAACTTACAGGAAGAAGAACTGTAAGAACTAAGGGATAAAAAGCCTTTAGGATAACAAACTGGAACAACCACTTGCTCCCTATTCCGTCTGTAATTTGGCTGCAGTCAACCTTGCTGAGATGGTTAACAAAGATACCAACCAAGTTAATTATGACAAACTGATTGACACGGTCCAAGTCGGTGTGCGCATGCAAGACAACGTCATCGACGCAACTCCATACTTCCTTGAAGACAATAAAGTCCAAGCATTAGGTGAACGACGTGTAGGATTAGGCGTCATGGGTCTTGCCGATTTGCTGATCTATTGTGAAAAAGAATACGGATCCTCTGAAGGTAATGAACTCGTTGAAAATGTCTTTAAGACAATTGCCACGACTGCCTATCGTGAGTCGATTGAAATCGCTAAAGAGAAGGGGAGTTTCCCATTCCTTATCGGTAAGACGGACGAAGAGACAAAAGCTTTGCGTAACGCATACATCAACACAGGATTCATGAAAAAGATGCCTAAAGATATACGTGAAGGCGTGCTTCAACATGGAATCCGTAACTCGCATTTACTAACCGTTGCGCCAACAGGGTCCACTGGAACCATGGTAGGAGTCAGTACTGGATTAGAACCTTATTTTTCCTTTTCTTATTATCGCAGCGGTCGTCTTGGTAAGTTTATCGAGGTGAAAGCAAGCATCGTTGAAGAATATTTGCAACGCCATCCTGAAGCTGATCCTGACAATCTTCCCGGATGGTTTGTATCATCCATGAGCCTGTCTCCTGAAGCTCACGCCGACGTGCAATGCATCATCCAGCGCTGGATTGACAGTTCAATATCTAAAACGGTGAATGCACCACGGGGTTATTCTGTGAAACAGGTGGAAAGCGTCTACGAACGTCTTTATAAAGGCGGAGCAAAAGGTGGAACGGTTTATGTAGACGGTAGTCGTGACGCACAAGTGCTGACGTTGAAAGCAGAAGAAAACACCATGGAAACTGAAATGGTAGAAGAGGTTATCGAACAGCGGAAAGTAGTGTTGATTAATACAATTCAAGACTTGCGTTCAACTAATGTCACAATCGGTTCTGAAATCGGAAACACTTGCCCGGTATGCAGGCAAGGGACAGTTGAAGAAATCGGCGGTTGTAATACATGCACGAACTGTAACGCACAATTGAAATGCGGTCTGTAAAATGAAAAAGCGCGTCGGCATGAGATTATCACGCCGACGCGCGTTTTAAAAGTTGATCAATTTACTGGAACTGTAGTTTCCTGTTCTTTCCCATCAGTCGATTTCAGAATTTCGACATTCTCGATGCCGCGTTCTTCGATTTCCAGTAATTTATTGAAAGATGCAATGGCCACCTCGACTTGATCATCTTCAGGTTCTTTTGTCGTTAACAACTGAAGCCATAGTCCAGGGTATCCAAGATATTTCAATACAGGAATGTTGCGTAGGCTGTTCGTGAACTGCAAAACTTCGAATGAAACACCAATAACGACAGGTATCAATAGAATTCTGTTCACGATGCGCAACCAGAACGGATCGTATGGTACAAAGAAGTAGATGAACATGCCGACAATTACAGTGAACAGAAGGAAACTACTTCCGCATCTGTAATGAAGACGAGATTGTGATTGGACATTTTCCACAGTCAAAGGTAAACCGTTCTCATACGTATTAATCACTTTATGCTCAGCACCATGATACTTGAATACCCGCTTGATAAGTGGA
This sequence comes from Sporosarcina quadrami, assembly GCF_014836615.1. Taxonomy (GTDB): domain Bacteria; phylum Bacillota; class Bacilli; order Bacillales_A; family Planococcaceae; genus Sporosarcina; species Sporosarcina quadrami. Next base: position 232,953 of record NZ_JACSQN010000001.1, read on the forward strand.
GTCATCGAGATAAGTGAAATATAGATGAGCAGCAATGCAAGTTTGAAGAAACTTTCCAAAAGGATTTGAGCGGTCTTTCCCGGTGCCATGAATTCCAGCATTTGTGCCAGGAAAACAGGAACTAGCGTAAAGACAAATTTACCGAAAAGGAAAGATAGAACCCCGATCGCTGCTACTCCTATGATCATTCCGAGCTTCGATGTCTCTTCTTCAGTAGGTTCGACTTCTTCACCGGGCATTACATCATAGCGTTCATTTGCGAACGTAAGATGACGAGACCCGATTCCTGCTGATTCCACAAGAGCGACAATTCCACGTATAAATGGAATTCTTTTCAGTTTAGCGGATAACGGCTTCTGTTCTTTAGGTACGTAGAAATAGTCGAGTGAATCATCTTTCCGTCTAATCGCTGTAACTGTATGATTTTTGCTTCCAAACATGACACCCTCTATTAAAGCTTGACCGCCATAAGTGGGCGGTTGTTGTTTTTTACTCATGTCTACGTCAACACCTTCTCTTTTTCAAATGAATAGTAACTTTTTCGAAAATATATTCTCTTTCTATCAGTATAACAAATATCCTATCTTAACAGTGTACAAAAAAACCTAATACTTCACCATTAAAAAGGTTTAAAAAAATCATCCATTCCCGACACTGTCGTCAGGAGGGATTATTATGTTTATACGAACGATTTTTTGGACGTCTATTGTTGCAGCAATTTTTACATTAATTTCATTAAAAGCACTTTATTTTTTCAATTTTATAAAATGGTCTCCAGTTGGCTGGGGGAAAAGATGGTTGCTATTTGGCTCCTCCCATGAATGGTGGAAGTGGGTCATTCTTTTCGTTGTAATTTTGTTAGCATATATGCTACTTTATGGAATATCCCATTTTGCTAACCGTGTCCCGCCTTCCGTTATGGCTTTAGCTATGAGTATAATTGTAGCAGTGGCAATTGAATGGACCATTTTTTTGCCGAATTCATTTACCGAAGGGATTAAATCCCTATCCATTCCATTCTTCTCAATATTGGCCATCGTCAGCAGATTTGTGACAGGAACGGCCGTCTATATGAAGAAATCTTTCAGTTAAGACATATAAATAGGTTGCGACTATGGAACGATATGATAAAATGAGAAAGAAAATGGTGAGGGGAATGGTGTGGCTGTGAAAGTGCTCGTTCTGAATGGACCGAATTTGAACAGATTAGGGAAAAGGGAACCAGGAATCTATGGTGCTGAAACTCTACAGGATGTTGAAAACAGACTAATTAAAGTGTCGAAAGAACATTTTGTAGATATATCATTTTATCAGTCGAATGTTGAAGGCTATTTGATTGATAAAATCCACGAAGCTCAAGATAGCGACATGGATGGTATCATCTTCAATCCGGGTGCATTTACGCATACGAGCATAGCATTACGCGATGCAATTGCATCTGTTGACGTGCCTGTGATTGAAATCCATATTTCCAATATACATAGTCGTGAACCTTTCAGGCATACTTCTGTCATTGCTCCGGTGTGCATTGGGCAATTAGCGGGTTTTGGAACAAATGGGTATGAGCTAGCACTCCAAGCATTCCTTCTCCGCAGAAATGGGGTAGAGTTATGAAACTTGTAAAATTACGTGAAATGCTTAAAGAGAAAGGGATAGATGCTCTTCTAGTCACTAATTCTTATAATCGGCGATATATTACTGGATTTACCGGTAGTGCTGGTGTAGCAATCGTCTCTGCTGATGATGCTGTATTCATTACGGATTTCAGATATACTGAGCAGGCAGCTGTTCAAGTGAAAGATTTCCGCATTGTTAAACACGAAAAGACGATTATCGAAGAGGTTGCAGCTCAAGTAAAAGATATGGGGATAAAAAAGCTAGGTTTTGAAAAAGATGATTTATCATATGGTATGTTTGAAATGTATGATGAAAAAGTCGACGCAGAACTCATTCCAGTTTCAGGGATTGTAGAGAAATTGCGTCTTGTGAAAACTGAAGATGAAATTGAAGTGCTTAAACAAGCGGCTAAAATTGCTGATGATGCATTTGCTCATATTTGCACATTTATTAAACCGGGTGTTACTGAACTACAAGTATCAAACGAACTCGAAATGTTTATGCGAAACGAGGGTGCTACTTCCTCGTCATTCGATATTATCGTCGCTTCAGGTGAAAGAGGTGCATTGCCGCACGGCGTAGCATCTGACAAAGTGATTCAATCAGGGGAACTAGTGACCCTTGACTTCGGTGCACTTTACAATGGATATATTTCTGACATCACGCGTACAGTGGCAGTTGGAGAAGTTTCAGAGAAATTGAAAGAAATTTACGAAGTAACACGTTTTGCTCAGGAACTTGCTTTGGAACAGATTAAATCGGGTATGACAGGGATAGAGGCTGACGCAATCGCGCGCGATCATATTAAGTCCAAAGGATATGGAGAAGCGTTCGGGCATTCTACTGGACACGGTATCGGCTTGGAAGTGCATGAAAGTCCGGCATTATCATTCCGTTCTGAAACTAAACTTGAGCCTAATATGGCAGTTACAGTCGAGCCGGGCATTTATCTTCCAGGAATCGGTGGTGTTCGTATCGAAGACGACATCATCATTACTAAAGACGGCAATTACCGTCTGACGCATTCACCAAAAGAACTTATTATCTTATAATGAACATAATGGAGGAACACGAATGATTTCAGTTAACGAATTTAAAACAGGTCTTACAATAGAAGTGGACGGCGACATTTGGCGCGTCATGGATTTCCAACACGTTAAACCGGGTAAGGGCGCTGCTTTTGTCCGTTCAAAACTACGTAACCTACGCTCAGGAAACGTAAATGAAAAGACGTTCCGTGCAGGAGAGAAAGTTCAAAAGGCACAAATTGACAATCGACGCATGCAATATCTTTATGCAAACGGAGACGAGCATGTTTTCATGGACAATGAATCATACGAACAGATAGAATTGCCATCAAAACAAATCGAAGAGGAATTAAACTACTTAAGAGAGAACATGGAAGTGCATGTTGTTTCTTATAAAGACGAAATTTTAGGTGTTGAATTGCCATCTACGGTCATTTTAGAAGTTTCTGCAACAGAGCCGGGCATAAAAGGCGATACTGCAAGTGGTGGATCTAAGCCTGCAACATTGGAAACGGGTCTTGTCGTCCAAGTTCCATTCTTCGTAAATATTGGTGATAAACTGATCATTAATACTGATGAAGGCGAATACGTTTCAAGAGCCTAATAGACAAACGATAAACTCCATCCTAACCTACTATGGTTATGGTGGAGTTTTTTTGTTCTTAAAAATTCTTCTCATATTTCTAATGGACGCATCATAAGTTATTACATGAAGGGGGAAACCCGAAGTGGAATTGAATGATTTATTGCGAATTGCCGGTATTGGCTTAGTGTTAGGTTTTTTGCATGTTTTCTTTGAACAGACCGGTAAGAAAGAGTTCTCTTTCTTTCTCTTCTTCGTGGCCTATATTTACATAGCTGCAGAAATGCTCCGCTTTTTAAGGATTTTCTTTTCGGAAATCGCTGAGTTTTTCCAATGGCTATCTCTGGCATTTTGATGGCAACAGTTTTTCAACTCATTGTCATCTATCTTCTGTTGCTAGTAGTAACTTTCGCTTCCAAAAGTTTACAACCTATCATCTATGCAGCCTTATTTTTCATCTTTCTGTCTTACGTGTCAATGATGATTATTATTCCGTTTGGAAGAACATTCATCGATCTATTTGAACATTTGCCAAGCCCTTTTGCGAAGCTGATCATCGGAAGTGTAATCTTGTTTTACTTCTCGGAACTAATTATTAATCACATAAGTGAAGCTGGATACGGATCAATTGGTGAAATTGCAAAAGTGGCAGTTAAAATCGCTATTATAATGATGTGGCTTCCTCATTTTTCACAGATAATCGGAACATTATCCAGACTAATCATTAAATGATCGGATGAAGAAATTATGATATCCATGCTTGAATCTGTACTTGGGACAGTCCTATCGAGTTTCATTGTAGTTATCATTTCATCATTCATGGTGCTTGTTGTTGATTTTCTTTTTCCGGCTTTTAAAAAGTGGACGAGAATATTTTTGTTCTTTATCGTTCTAACCGTCGTTCTTCAACCTGCCTTTGAACATCTTGAAATGATAAGGTCTATCACTCAAACGATTTCTACGATTTTCATTTCAATTTATCCGTTATTGACAGCAAGCATTATTGCTTCCGGTGGCTCTTTCACTATGTTGAATTTTCAACCCGCTATGCTGTTGTTTGCAAATGGAGCCGTACTCCTTGCAGATAAAGTATTAATTCCAATGCTCGCAGCGGCAATTTTATTTGATATCATCTCAAGATTATTTCCATCCGTTTCTTTTTCCAAAATGGCGGACTTGCTACGAACAACCTTACTAGGAATCGTTTCGGCATTAGTCGCGGCTTACTCGATTTTCATTACTGCAGGGGGCACTATCTCCTGGGCGTTGAGCGGAGTTACGAGCGAGCCCATTAAAGAGCTCATTAGTCAAAACATACCGATTATCGGATCGTTCATAACAGATAGTATGGGAGCGATCGGCAGGTATTCCTCGGGGGCAAGTGTATTCGTTGGCGCGTGGCTCATTATGACGATTTGGACAGTCGCCCTCTTACCGACGATTAAGACATTGTTAACCGGCTTTTTGTACCGATGGACAGCTGCTTTAATTGAACCGTTTGCAAATGAAGAAATTACTGGAGTATTGGATGATATAGGGAAGACGCTATTTGTCCTTTGTGCAGTGTCTTTTCTTGTTGCATTTGCCTTCATCTACACAGCACTATTTACTGTCATTCTTATTAAATTGATTACAGCAGTGAAATGAGGAAAAGAATTGTTGGAGTTTTTGACTGGTGTTTTGCTTTTGACAGTCATGTCTACAATTTTGACGCTGCTTCTGCCGGATGAACTGGAAGGTGAGTTCATACCATTACTGAAAATTGCGATGGGAATTTGGATTATTCATTCCATAACAAGAATTTTTGGTCATAGCCTCTTTTGAACAAGCATATTATGCATCATAGATGACGCGAACCAAATCAGGCTCGAAGGGGTGAAATGGTGATCATATGCAAAAACCAAAAAAGAAGCTTCATATTCTATTCATCGGTACAGCTCTTGCGATTTTCATCATTTTCATCAATACGGCTTTGGGTTCGAATGGAGGGGAGAAGAAAAACGGAGAAGAGAGCCGGAATGTAGCCACACTTGAAGCTACGTTGATGAAGATCGAAGGGATCGGGGAGGTAGTGATCTACTTTCATTATGATCAAGTTGAAGCGGAAAGCCCGCTTGCTAATTATTTTTCAATCAGTGGCGGATCCACAGGTAAAAAAAATCCACTGCAAGGCATATTGGTCGTAGCGGAAGGAGCAGATAACCCCAGGACTAAAATTGAACTAAAACGGATCTTATCTGCAGTTCTTCAATTACCAGAACATCGGATTGTCATTGAAAAAATGCGAAATTAGGGGGATACTTAATGAAAGCGAACAAACGGACAGTGTGGTTCTTGACATTACTTAGTCTTGTAGCGGTAATTTCAATTTATTATTTAAAAAAAGAAGCACCAATGGAGTTAGATGGAATGGCGATTTTCGGTGAGCCCGATAAATTGACAGTTACGAAACAAGGAGATTCAGATAGCGCGAAACAGACAGTCTATGCAGATTCCATGAAATTTGAGGAAATGAGAATGGAAGTACAAAATGAGCGTAGTAATTTGAAAGATCAGCTTACTACTAAAATCTTATCTGCAGATTCGACGGCGGAAGAAAAAAATGCGGCATATGATGAAATTGATGAACTCATAAAACGCGACTCCGCAGAAACTTTAATGGAAATGCAAATCAGAAATTTAGGCTATCCGGAAGCTTTTGTAAGAAAAGATAGCGGGAAAGTGACGATTACAGTTATTTCTGATGACGGTGGTCATTCTTCGAAGATGGCAGCGGAGATTACCCAATTTGTAATGACGAGCTGGGAAGATGCGCGTACTGTACAAGTTGTCTTCATGGAATAAATCAAGTAAAATCAAGGCCCATTATGGGTCTTTTTCTTTGTATTCACTTGTTATTTACACTAAATCCACTATATTTGTTTCAATATGGACGGAAAACGTCTAAAATAGGAATGAAGTACGTAAATAATATTGAGTCAGGAGAATAGACAATGTTAAAAATTCAAGAAATCCGTGAAATCATTAAATTAATCGATCAATCATCTATTGAAAAGTTTTCTTTTGAATCAGAAGGTACGAAAATAAAATTGGAAAAAAAGAGCAATACATCACCTACTCTTCACCAAACAGAACCAAAAAATGAAGAACCCGCTCAACAAGCAACTCCAGTGCAACAAGAAGTGAAAAGAGAAGAACCTGTAAAAGCAGCTGTTGAAGAGTCTCAAGAGTCGTCAACAAGCGCTCCAGCTACTACAGAAGATTCATCATTGCATAAAATCACCTCACCAATGGTCGGTACTTTCTATAAATCTTCATCACCGGATTCACCTGCCTATGTACAAAAAGGCGATTCCGTAAAACCAGATGCAATCGTTTGTATCGTTGAGGCAATGAAACTATTCAACGAGATCGAAGCGGAAGTATCTGGCGAGATTGTGGAGATCCTCGTGGAAGACGGTCAATTGGTTGAATATGGACAACCTCTCTTCCTCGTCAAACAGAATTGAGGAGGAATGAAAAGATGAAGAAAATATTAATAGCAAATAGAGGCGAAATTGCCGTTCGGATTATTCGAGCATGTAAAGAAATGGATATTGAAACGGTAGCGATTTACTCTGAAGCGGATCGTGAAGCACTACATGTTGAACTCGCTGATGAGGCGTATTGCATCGGACCGAAATTATCTCGAGACAGCTATTTAAATTTTTCTAATATAATTAGTGTTGCTAAGCTAACAGGCTGTGACGGCATTCATCCCGGATACGGGTTCCTTGCTGAAAACGCAAGTTTTGCTGAGCTATGTGAAGAAGTGAATATCGAATTCATTGGACCTACATCTGAAGCGATTTCAAAGATGGGAACGAAAGATGTCGCTAGAGAAACGATGAGACAGGCGGGTGTACCGATTGTACCGGGTTCTGATGGTATCGTTGCGGATGAAGTAGAAGCACTTAAAGTAGCAAAAGAAATTGGATTCCCAGTCATTATTAAAGCAACAGCAGGCGGGGGCGGAAAAGGTATCCGTGTTGCAATGAATGAAGATGAGCTTATTAAAGGTATAAAGATTACCCAAAAAGAAGCTGCTGCTGCATTCGGTAATCCTGGCGTTTATTTAGAGAAGTTTATCGAAGTGTTCCGTCACGTTGAAGTTCAAGTAATTGCAGATAAACACGGTAACACGATTCATCTTGGAGAGCGTGATTGTTCGATTCAAAGAAGAATGCAGAAACTTGTTGAGGAGGCACCTTCCCCAGCTCTTACGCCCAAATTACGGGAAGAGATGGGGAAGGCTGCAGTCAAAGCTGCACAGGCGGTTAATTATCAAAATGCAGGAACCGTTGAATTCATCTTTGACCATATCAACCAAAAATTCTACTTCATGGAAATGAACACGCGAATTCAAGTTGAGCATCCTGTTACTGAAATGATTACTGGAATTGATTTGATTAAGGAACAATTAAAAGTGGCTGCGGGCGAAGAGTTGACTTATCGTCAAAAAGATATAAAAATTAACGGATTCTCAATCGAGTGCCGTATAAATGCTGAAAATCCTTCCAAAAACTTCATGCCTTCACCAGGAGAAGTGACAATGTACATGCCACCAGGCGGATTTGGAGTTAGGGTAGACTCAGCCGTTTACACAGGCTACACGATTCCACCATTTTATGATTCTATGGTCGCTAAGCTTATCGTCCATGCAGACACGCGTGAAGAAGCTGTCGCGCGCATGAAAAGAGCGCTTGGTGAATTTATCATTGAAGGCGTCCACACAACAGTTCCTTTCCATCTGAATTTGATGGATCATGAAGTATTTAAATCAGGGGATTTTGATACAAAGTTCCTTGAAAAATATGACGTCATGTAATGCTGTAAATCAGTAACATTCATCATCATCCATAATAAGGAGGAGAAGTGGAATGGCTGACAAAACAAATCCTTCATTCGCAGGAATGAGTTCAAAAGGTGACGCTGTGTTAGGCCGTGTTCAGCTGGCACCTGAAGTGTTAGAAGTCATCATTGGAATTGCGACAAATGAAGTTGAAGGTGTCGCAACAACACAAGGTAACTTTGCGACAGGGGTAGCTGAGAAATTCGGCAAAGTGTTTCATGGAAAAGGCGTAAAAACAGAATGGGTAGAAGACAAACTAGTCATCGATGTATTTTGTGTCGTGCAGTATGGCTACTCAATTCCAACTATCGCTTTGGAAATTCAGAAACAAATCCGACAAGCAATCTTCAACATGACATCTCTTAACACAAAAGAAGTGAATGTTCATGTTACAGGAATTGATTTTGAAACAACTATAGAACAAGAGTGATTCGAAAGCATCGTCCATAGGATGATGCTTTTCAGCTTGTTCTGCTATATATTCCCTAGGTGAATATGCTATGATATACCCCAAGAGATTCAGTAGTGGAGGAGACAAATTAATGAAACGAAGAGAAGCGCGTGAAAAAGCGGTGCAAACCCTTTTTCAATTGGATAACTCAGAAATGACACTAGCGGAAGCCATCACGTATATTATGGATGGACCAATCAATCCATTTTATGAGTCACTTGTTAAAGGAACTTTTGAAAATCGCGAGGAAATCGATAAAGTACTTGTAGGTAAGCTCGAGAACTGGTCCCTTGACAGGCTACCGAAAATTGAACGAACGGTTCTTCGACTTGCAGTTTACGAGTTGCTTTATCAAGAAGAAGTTCCACACAGAGTCATATTGAACGAAGCTATCGAGTTATGCAAACATTTCGGAGATGAAAAATCAGGACGCTTTGTAAATGGTGTCCTATCCAAATTCGAAGAAGAAAAATAATTGTCTTGTGGAGGGGAATAGGATGACTGCAAAAGTGATCAGTGGTGTTGAAATCGGCAAGGAAATCAGAGATGAGATAAAAGTCGGCGTAGACAAATTGATTGATTCAGGATGTAAACCTGGACTCGCTGTAATTCTTGTAGGAGAAGATCCTGCATCGCAGACATATGTGAAAAATAAAGAAAAATCAAGCATCCAAGCAGGGATGAAATCCGAGCAGATTAAACTGCCTGAAACAATCTCACAAAAAGAACTGTTGGAACATGTTGAAAAACTGAACAATGATGTTTCAATACATGGAATTCTCGTTCAGCTTCCTTTACCATCTCATATTGATGAAGATCTTGTCATAAAGTCCATTTCACCTGATAAAGATGTAGATGGATTTCATCCACAAAACGTCGGGAAAATGATAATTGGACAAGAGACATTCTTGCCATGTACACCACATGGTATTATGGAAATGTTAGAACGGAGCGGTATTGACATTGCAGGGAAGCATGCTGTAGTCATCGGCAGAAGCAATATTGTCGGTAAACCTATGGGACAACTCCTATTGCAAAAAGATGCGACGGTTACCTATTGTCATTCGAAAACGAAGAACCTCGCATCATTTGCGAAGCAGGCGGATATTTTAATTGCTGCAATTGGTAAAGCGAAATTCGTTACGGACGAATATGTGAAAGAAGGAGCGGTTGTCATTGATGTCGGCATGAATCGTGACGAGAACGGTAAACTTTGTGGTGATGTGGACTACGATAGCGTCAAGGAAGTTGCTTCTGCTATTACACCTGTTCCAGGCGGCGTTGGTCCGATGACAATTACGATGCTTTTAAAGAACACATTGTTGAGTGCTGAAATTGCACAACGTGAAGGGAAATGTAGTTTACTTCAAGAGTAACTGATATATGATTTGCAGACGCTGTTTTTCACACGAAAGGCAGCGTTTCTATACGTACGGATTTTGGAGGTGCTCGTTTTGATTGGCAATAATTACTTATCTGTAAACTCATTAACGAAATACATAAAACGAAAATTTGACGCTGATCCCTATTTACGAAATGTCTTTGTAAAGGGAGAACTTTCGAATGTCAAAATCCATCCAAGTGGTCATATATACTTCACGTTAAAAGACGATAAAAGCCGAATTCAATCTGCCATGTTTCGAACAGCAGCAAGTAATTTGAAGTTTAAACCTGAAGAGGGAATGAATGTATTAATTACGGGTGATGTGAGTGTGTATGAGGCGAGCGGCCAATATCAATTATATGTTCAATCGATGCAACCAGATGGTGTAGGTTCGTTGTATCTGGCATACGAACAGTTAAAGACGGAATTAGCAAAAGAAGGCCTTTTTGATATGAAATGGAAGCAGTCCTTACCTTTGTTGCCAAGAACTATTGGTGTCATTACTGCTCAATCAGGTGCGGCGTTACGTGATATATGCTCGACAATACAACGGCGCTATCCATTGGCATCTATCGTTCTTTTTCCTGCAATCGTTCAAGGGCCTCAAGCAGCCCCTTCCATTGTTCAATCGATTAGGCAGGCTTTAGAACATGGTTCGATTGACGTACTTATTATCGGTCGAGGCGGAGGGTCCATCGAAGATTTATGGGCCTTTAACGAGGAACAAGTAGCTCGGGCCATTTTCTCCTGTAGGATTCCTACCATAAGCGCTGTTGGCCACGAAACAGATACAACGATTGCAGATTTAGTAGCCGACATGAGAGCACCTACACCGACCGCAGCTGCAGAACTTGCTGTCCCGTCAAGAGAAGAGCTATTTGAACGCATTCTCGATAGAAAACGTTCTATATATACAGCTTTCTCTAATCAGATTAAGCATGAACGAAAGCGATTGACACATTATAAACAATCATATCCTTTACAATTCCCTGAGAGATTATATCGTCCTTTCACAGAAAGGTTGAGCGGTCTTGATAATCGACTCGTAAGGATGAGAAGTGAACTGACGAGTGCCAGATTAGCTGACCATGCTCGGTTGGAGCGAATGCTTCTGTTTTATTCTCCTAATCATAAAATTAGAGAAGGTATCCGTAATAATTCTTTATTAACTGAAAGACTAACAAGAGCAATCCACCAAGAACTACGTAACAAAAACGAACGCTTTAATACGTTTGTAAGAATGATGAAAGCAGTCAATCCAATGGATATAATGGATCGTGGCTTTTCTATTGTCTATAAGGACGGCTCTGTCGCAAATTCCGTTACAGATTTACATATAGGAGAAGGAGTTCAAATCAAGCTACAAGACGGTTTAGTGGATTCTGTAATTACAGCCATCAAGGCAGATGTTAAGGAGGATGAAAAATGAGTAACGAAAAACTCCATTTTGAAGAAGCGATGACTAAATTGGAAGGTGTCGTTCAAAAATTAGAATCAGGCGATGTGCCACTTGAAGAAGCTATTAATTTATATAAAGAAGGAATGGAATTGTCAGCCTACTGTCATGGGAAATTGCAGGATGCTGAAAAACAACTTATAACAATTATCGATAAGGACGGTGAATCGACTTCATTCGATCCATCAAAAGGTACTGAAGCCAATGAATAATCGTTTACAATCGTTCATCTCAGAAAACGTCCCGAAAATAGATGCAGAAATGCATAAGCTTATTCAAAAGGAAAATCCGACTCCACAATTAAAAGAGTCTATGATCTATTCCGTTAACGCAGGAGGTAAACGGATTCGTCCTCTACTTGTATTAGCTGTTTTAGAAGATTTCATGAAGACGTCAAAAGATGCATTGAAAGTTGCCTGTGCAGTTGAACTTATCCATACGTATTCACTCATTCATGATGACTTGCCATGCATGGATGATGATGATTATAGAAGAGGTAAACTGACAAACCATAAAGTGTTCGGAGAAGCGACAGCCGTCCTAGCAGGTGATGCACTTCAAACGCTTGCTTTCACCATTTTGGCTTCTCTAGAAGAAGTTGATTCTTCTAAGGCGATTCGCTTAGTTGGGCTATTGGCGAGTGCTTCAGGCGCAAAAGGCATGGTTGGCGGACAGATACTCGATATGGAAGGTGAAAAAGTTTCATTGACATTAGAACAATTGGAAGAAGTACATTTGCATAAAACTGGGGCATTGCTATCCTTCTGCATTGAAGCCGGTGCTGTTTTAGCGAATGCGACTGAATTAGAAACTTGTCAACTTCGCGAGTACTCGAAAAATATCGGACTTGCTTTTCAAATTAAAGATGACATTTTGGATATTACCTCCACGACGGAACTACTTGGAAAACCAGTAAACAGTGACACAGCTAGTCAGAAGTCAACATATCCCTCACTATTGGGGCTTGATGGAGCCAAGCAACAACTTCAGAAATATCATGAAAACGCTTTGGAAAGTTTGTCATTTCTGGACAAGGAAGGCTCCTTGTTAGAACTTTTTGCGGATTATATCGTCCAAAGGGATATATGATAGTTGTAAATCCCGTGTCGATGAGTTAACGCAACATGCGTCCATAGTTCCTATTGAAGGACCAACTTGTTATAATGAAAACAATACTGAACCAAACGTGCTTATTAATTAATGAAGGTGTGTGATAGTGTTGGATCTCACTCAGATTACCAATCCGTCTTTCATCAAAAGCCTGACGAAAGAACAAATGACGGAATTGGCAGCGGATATTCGAAAGTTTCTTATTGAAAATCTATCGACGACAGGTGGGCATATTGGACCAAACCTTGGAGTTGTAGAATTGACAATAATGATGCATAAATTATTTGATAGCCCAGAGGATAAATTCATTTGGGACGTCGGACATCAGGCGTACGTGCATAAAATTCTTACAGGAAGAGCTGGCCAATTTAATACATTACGTCAATATAAAGGATTAAGTGGTTTCCCGAAAATGGCCGAAAGTGAACATGATGTGTGGGAAACAGGTCATAGCTCCACGTCACTCTCTGCTGCAATGGGAATGGCTCTAGCTAGAGACATGCAAGGGGGCTCGAATTATGTATTGCCTGTCATCGGTGACGGAGCGTTAACCGGTGGAATGGCTTTGGAAGCTCTTAATCATATCGGCCATCAAAAGACGAATATGATCGTCATTCTGAATGATAACGAAATGTCAATCGCGCCTAACGTTGGTGCACTCCATCAGATTCTCGGGAAATTAAGAACAGCCGGAAAATATAATAGTGCTAAAGACGAACTCGAATATATTCTTAAGAAAATACCGGCTGTCGGAGGTAAAGTTGCGGCAGCTGCAGAACGCGTAAAAGACAGTTTGAAATACCTACTCGTTTCAGGAGTGTTTTTCGAGGAACTTGGATTCACCTATCTAGGACCAATTGACGGACATGATTTCAATGATTTGGAACGAAATCTTCTCTATGCGAAGAAGATGGAAGGTCCTGTATTATTGCATGTCATTACGAAAAAAGGAAAAGGGTATAGACCTGCAGAAGACGATAAAATCGGGACATGGCACGGAACTGGACCATATAAAATTGAAACAGGAGATTTCGTAAAGTCTACAACTACAGCTCCTTCTTGGAGTGGTTTAGTTGCTGAAACTGTGAGAAAGCTTGCACGTGAAGATAAAAGAATTGCAGCGATTACTCCTGCAATGCCAGTTGGTTCAAAGTTGGAATCATTTGCGACAGAGTTTCCAGAACGCTTTTTTGATGTCGGTATCGCTGAGCAACATGCAGTAACGATGGCAGGAGGATTGGCGACGCAAGGTATGAAGCCCTTCCTTGCCATTTATTCCACATTCCTTCAACGGGCATACGATCAAATGTTGCACGATATAACGAGACAGAAATTGAATGTGTTCATCGGGATTGACCGTGCAGGTCTAGTCGGTGCAGATGGTGAAACACATCAAGGGGTCTTTGACATTGCATTTTTGAGACATTTACCAAACCTCGTAATCATGATGCCAAAAGATGAAAATGAAGGGCAGCATATGGTCAAGACAGCTATTGAATACAATGACGGTCCTATTGCTATGCGGTATCCGAGAGGAAATGGACTTGGTGTCGAAATGGATGAAGAATTGCATACAATACCGATCGGCACATGGGAAGTACTGAGAGAAGGTACAGACGGCACGATTTTGACGTTCGGTACTACAATCCCTATGGCGCTTGAAGCAGCTGAAATCCTTACTGGAAAAGGTATTGATATAAAAGTCATCAATGCACGATTCATTAAGCCGCTTGATACGGATATGTTAGATTTGCTATTCCTTTCAGGTAAACCGATAGTGACGCTGGAAGAGGCTGTTCTTGCAGGTGGCTTTGGTAGTGGTGTGCTTGAATACGCAGAGGAAAAATCCATTTCGGATATAACAATTAAACGAATTGGTATTCCCGATGAGTTCATTGAGCATGGAAGCGTTGACAAACTGTTGGAAGAAATTCATCTGACGACTGAACAAGTTGTGAAAGTGATGGAAGAATCTATAGTCAATAAGCCTGCTGTCAAAAAGGAGAACGTATGACAAACGGACAATCAAAAGAACGTGTCGATGTTCTGCTCGTTCAAAGAGGCCTTGTAGAGACGAGAGAGCAGGCTAAACGATCAATTATGGCAGGCATTGTTTTTTCTGCTGAAACGAGAATGGATAAACCTGGGGAAAAGATTAAAATCGATGCTCCGCTACTAGTTAAAGGTTCTGCACTAAAATATGTTAGTCGCGGTGGTTTGAAATTGGAAAAAGCGCTTGAGCAATTTGATCTTTCCGTAGAAGGCAAGACTATACTTGACATCGGATCTTCAACTGGAGGGTTTACGGATTGCGCTTTACAAAACGGAGCTCAACATTGTTATGCGCTCGATGTCGGCACAAATCAGCTTGCTTGGAAAATACGAAGCGATGAACGTGTAACTGTTATGGAAAAGACTAATTTCCGTAACGCGACAAGAAGCATGTTTAAAGAAGGATTGCCGCATGTTTCGACAATTGACGTATCCTTCATTTCTTTAAAACTAATTTTGCCCCCTTTAAAACAGATATTGGAACCGAATGGTGACGTAGTCGCTTTAGTTAAACCGCAGTTTGAAGCGGGTAAGGAAAAAGTGGGTAAAAAAGGGGTAATAAGAGATAAGGCAGTTCACATGGAAGTTCTGAAAAAAGTAGCAGATATGGCTGTGAATGAAGGGTTTTCATTGAAAGCAATCGCTTTTTCTCCCGTGACAGGTGGGGAAGGAAACATTGAGTTTCTTTTCCATTTGAAATCTGAAAATACTCCAATCAATACATTTGATGAATCGGCATATGCAATTCTTATTAATGAAGCGCATGCTAATTTGACGTAATTTGAGGAATGGGAAGAAATGTGATAACTATGCATTGGAGTGATTATATTGAATAAGGGACAACGACATTTACGAATCCGGGACATCATTATGAATGGGGAAATTGAAACTCAAGACCATCTTGTAGATAAACTTAAGAGTGCTGGTGTTGATGTGACACAAGCAACTGTCTCGCGCGATATTAAAGAATTGCATCTCATTAAGGTCCCATTGGCAGATGGTCGATACAAATATAGTTTACCGACTGTCCATAAATTCAACACAGAAGAGAAGCTTAGCAGAATATTGACAGATGCTTTTGTAGGAGTCGATAGTGCAAGTCATTTCATCATCCTTAAAACTTTACCGGGTAATGCCCATGCTGTCGGTTCCCTTGTAGATAATCTTGGCTGGGACGAGATGCTTGGTACAATTTGTGGAGATGACACGTGTATGATTATTTGCAGAGATGAAGAAAAAACAGTTGAAGTGAAGTCCAGATTATTGGCGTTAATCTAAACTGGGTGTTCGATGAAGGAGGTGCAAGATTGTATGTTAAGCGAAATTTCCATTCATAATTTTGCCATTATCGAGCATCTTGAAGTTGGTTTTGATGATGGGCTTACTGTGCTTACGGGTGAAACAGGGGCAGGTAAGTCGATAATTATCGATGCTGTTCAATTGCTCGCAGGCAGTAGAGGTTCTCAGGAATTTATCCGCCATGGAGCAACAAAGGCTGAACTTGAAGGGATGTTTACAATAGAAGATGGACAGCATCCCGTTTTCAATAAGTTAGCGGAATTTGGGATTGAAGCTGAAGATGGCATTATCATTTTGCGTCGTGATATAAATGCATCGGGAAAGACAACATGCAGAGTAAATGGAAAGCTTGTTACGATTGCGACATTACGCGAAATTGGCTCTCAACTCATTGATATACACGGTCAACATGACAATCAAGAACTTATGCACGAAAGAAGGCATATTCGGCTGTTGGATCAGTTTGCTGGACGAAAATTGGCAGTAGCACATGAGAATTACTTAGACATATTTGAGCAGTACGGTAAACTTAAACGTAAACTTGAGGCATCTTCTCAAAATGAGCAACAAGTAGCTCAACGGATTGATCTGTATTCTTTCCAACTAATAGAAATTAATGCTGCTGAACTTAGTGTTGGGGAAGAAGAATCGTTGGAAGAAGAAAAGCTTAAGTTACAACACTTTAACCGGTTGTTTGAACGTCTAAATACAGCGTACGAATCGATTAGTGGAGATGGTCACGCGCTTGATTGGGTAGGGTCGGCGATGAGTGATCTTGAAGAGGCAGCTTCTATTGATAAGGATTTACTTTCCCATTCAGAAGTTGTATCTTCAAGCTTCTATTCTTTGCAAGACACTGCGCATGACTTAAAAAGTGTTATTGACAGAATGGAATTTGATCCGTCTCGACTTTCTATCGTTGAAGATCGTCTTGCATTAATTATTTCTTTGAAACGTAAATACGGGGCATCGATTGAAGACATTTTACTATACCGTGACAAAATTGCGGATGATCTAGATCAATTGCTTAATCGTGATGAACGTGTCGAACGTGAGCAGGAGAAATTAGATCAGCTTATGAAAGATCTTGATGTGGAAGCGAATGAATTATCAATTATTAGACATGAAGCTGCGATTCGCTTAGAGAAAGCTATAATGACTCAGTTGAAAGAATTACATATGGAAAAGTCTACTTTTAAAGCACAAATTATTCGGAAATCCGCAACGATGTTTGATGTTAATGGGTTTGATGAAGTATCATTTCTCATATCAACAAATGTTGGAGAACCATTGAAACCTTTAGTGCGTGTTGCTTCAGGCGGTGAATTATCGAGAATTATGCTTGCATTAAAAACGATTTTTTCAAAGCATCAAGGTGTTACGTCAATAATTTTTGATGAAGTTGACACAGGAGTGAGTGGACGCGTAGCTCAAGCGATCGCAGATAAAATTGCCATGATTGCAGTTAATTCCCAAGTTCTGTGTATTTCTCATCTTCCACAAGTAGCTGCTATGGCTGATCATCATTTTCTAATAAAGAAAGAAGTGAAGGGAAAGCGAACGACGACTGCGGTTGAAGATATTAGTGATTTAGAACGCACAAAAGAATTGTCCAGAATGTTATCAGGCGCAGAAATTACTTCACTCACACTTCAACATGCAGACGAGCTGTTAAATATGGCCGTTGAAAGGAAAAAAACTTTCCGTTAAAAGAAGAAAAAACCTGAATAGGTTATGTAGCGCGCATACAACAAGTATGCGTGTTTTTTCTTTATTTACCCTTTCATAAGTTCGGTCTGAAAGGACATACCAATAGTATCTTTCAGTCGAGGAGGTGAACCATGGGATGGAGTAGACGACTGCAGTTGTCCGTTTCGTTAGCCGCGTTGTTGTTCTTTTTACCTTTACACGAAGCGATTTACGCGTCAGAGCGCGAGCAGGTTATTCCGATGGGACATTCAATTGGAATTCAAATGGAGCTGGCAGGTGTTTTTGTCACAAACGATGTCCTCATAAATGAGGGTAATTGGTTAAAAGCCGGTGACGCCATTAACCGGATCGACAAAATGCCGATAGTTGCGTTGAATGACTTTGAAAAAAAAGTGTCCTCTTTAACAGACGGTCAAAAAGTATTGCATATTGACCGTAATGGACTTGCGATTGAACTGCTTGCTGATCGGGATGCGATTAAACGTCTCCTTCCATTCCTGAAAGACCGTACAGAAGGAACTGGGACGTTAACGTATGTGGATCCGAAGAAGGGCACATATGGTGCTTTGGGGCATCAGATTATCGATAGTTCGTTGAAATCGCCGCCGTCATTTAAAAATGGTGCAATTTACCTCTCAGAAATAGAACAAATTAAGAAAAGCACGCCAGGTACTCCAGGTTATAAAATCTCCACAATTATTGAGAATGAAGATTATTTAGGTACGATTCAAAAGAATGGAATTTACGGCATTTTCGGCATGTGGAACGATGCATATAAGAAAGTGTTAGCGAAACCATTAGATATTATGCAGGCGACTGAATTGCAAGTAGGAAGCGCGGAGATTTTTACGACAGTAAAAGGAACTGAAGTCGAAAAATTCTCCATCCGAATCGTGCAAATTGAAGAAGATCAATTTCATTTTGTTCTTACGGACTCTAAGCTGCTTGAAACAACAGGAGGAATTTTGCAAGGTATGAGTGGTAGCCCTGTCATTCAAGATGGTAAATTTGTTGGCGCTGTAACGCATATGTTTGTTGATGAGCCGACTAAAGGTGCAGGTCTATTCCTTGAGACAATGCGTGGAGGCGAAAAGTAATAAAATGTCTAAATTGATAAATCTGGAAAAAGACCAATCCTATTTTGGGATTGGTCTTTTTCGATGAATTTAGTCGAATCTTAGGGAAACCGTAATACAGAAGATTCATTTTTCACATAAATAAAGGGATTTCACTGTTTTTGTCGAAATTTTCCTTTACAGAAGTCGATGTTCATGCGAATAATGGAGTCAGAAGCCAAAAAAGTCATGGACGAAAATTGAGTAGGGGGAATTTATATGGGGAAGATGAAAATTGCAATCGCTGATGACAATAAAGAACTTGTTAAGACAATGTCTGTCTATTTTGAACAACATCCGGACTTGGAAGTAATTTGGACGGCTAATAACGGTAAAGTTTGTCTGTCAATGCTTGAACAGGAAAAACCGGATTTGTTGTTACTTGATATTATTATGCCTCATCTTGACGGAATAGCAGTGCTGGACACAATAAAAGGTAATCCGGAAATTGCTAATATGCATATTATTATGTTGACAGCATTTGGTCAAGAAGACGTAATGGCACAGGCAGGTAGTCTCGGAGCATCCTACTTCATGTTAAAACCATTTGAATTTGATCGGTTAGTGACTCAGATTTATCAAATTGCAGGAACACAAAAACAAGCACGTCCAATTATGAATCAACAACCTGTTGCACAAGATACAGCAATGACCCAACGTGCATTAGATTCGACAATCACTTCAATAATTAAAGAAATTGGCGTTCCTGCGCATATAAAAGGTTATGCATTTCTGAGGGAAGCAATCCAAATGGTTTACACAGACGTCGATTTACTCGGTTCAGTTACCAAAATCCTTTATCCTGATATTGCTGAGAAATTTAAAACTACTCCGTCGCGCGTTGAAAGAGCAATCCGCCATGCAATTGAAGTTGCCTGGAATCGTGGGAATTATGAAGTGATTTCGAAGACTTTTGGCTACACAGTACATCACCTGAAAAGCAAACCTACTAATTCAGAGTTCATAGCAATGATAGCGGACAAAATTCGTCTAGAACATATGGCTAGTTAATAAAGTCCTGCTTTGGAAGGAGGATTTGTAATTCCTCTTAAAAATCATATTACCTTGAGACTAATTAAACGAAGAAGCGGTATTCATTTTCAATGACCTATCGCCTCTTTTTTTTAATTTAACCAACATTATAATTTTTCGTCTATCAAATTGAATTTCATATGATTATAATGAAGAGAGGCGAGTTTTAGAAAAATAGAGGTGGAAATAATGTTAGTACAAAATGATTATTTTGATATGTATGTAGAAGATAACGAAGTTCTATTGAATTTAAAGAAAACGGGTTATCCATTAAAATCATTCGATATGATAACGAGAGAACATCCACGTGTGAAATTGACCTCCTTTCCCGCGTTAAGGAAAGCGCTTACTGAAATTGGAAATGAACAAAAAATTGGTTCGTATTCACCTTTAATTGATATAGTCATTTCTACTAATAATATGAGAGCAGAATTCATTTTAAATACTACAGTTACTGAATTTGAAAAAAACAAAGACCTAATGATTCAGGAAATTGAAATGGCGCTAGATGCGCATAGTATTCTTTTTGGAAGACTAGACATTGACAAAGACGATATCGTTCCGGGTAGGTTGACATTAGCCGCTGTCGGATTGGAACCTCGCCAAGGTGCGGATGCACAAATTACATATATTAAAAAACCAGAAAAGAAACCGATTATACGTGAAGATGGTCTTGCAGATTACTACGAAATGAATTTCGTGACCCATATAAAAAAAGGGGAATGGCTAGGCGAAAAGATTCCTCCTCAAGAAGGAAAGCCCGGTAAAGATATTTTCGGAAATCCGATTCAAGCTCTCAGAGGCACAGATGGTATATTACGGTACGATCGAAAATCCATTGTGGAAGTAGAAGAACCAGGGAAAATTGTGCTTCGTGCACTATATGGAGGTTCTTTAGAGTTTATTGACGGTAACATCGTTAGCGTGAGTAAGCAATTGATAATTAATGGAGATGTAGGACCAGAGACAGGATCGATTAATTTTGACGGAGCTGTTACAGTGTACGGGACTGTACTTGCAGGCTATGCTGTAAATGCTTCAGGTGATATTTCCATAGAAGGAAACGAAGGCGTAACGAATGCAAAAGAAATTTGTTCGGCAGAAGGCGACTTATACATAAAAGGTGGAGTATTTGGCGGCGATCTTTCAGTTATTGAGGCGAGTGGCGATATTTATATTAAACATGCAAATAACTGCAAACTACATGCGAGGGAGCTCCATGTTGGCCTTTACATTTTAGGATCAGAAGTAGTGGCTCAAAAAGTGTTTGTGGATAAGAATAAAGGTAAAATAATAGGCGGAAGAGTTGAAGCGCTTTATCGTATAGAATGTGGCTATGCTGGCAACTCACATGAACGCACAACTCATTTGCATGCAAAAGGGATCGATAAAGACATGATTTATCGAGAAATTCAGCAAATGGCAATAGATTTAAAAGAGCTTCAATCGACATCGTCGACATTAGAAAGTCAGCTTTCACTAATCGATAGTAAGTCAGATTCACAATTGCTAGGTAGCCAAGCTGAAGCGTATGAAAAATTACGCGATGCTCTAAATGCATCAAGGGAAAGAATGTTTGAACTAGATCATGAAATACAGCTTGGATTACATAAAATTAAAACAGCTATCCCTCCACAAATTGAGATTACCCAGGAAGCGAATGCTGGAGTTATCATACAAATTGGTAATAAATCTAGCATATTGAACAAAACGACAAAAGGTGTATTTGAAGTTGTCGACGAGATTCTAAATGTGTAATTAACAACAGAATATATAAAAAAAGGGCACCTGGAAATTTCCCTAGGTGCCCTTTTCACTTGTTCTTATCGTAATACCGATAACGGTTTATTTGAACTGTTCTTTCACTCTTCCAGTTCTTCGATCACGTCGCAGAAGGAAACCAGCTAGAAAACCTAGACCAGCTAGGAACATGAGTAGTCCGCCAATAAATTGAAACCAAGCTCCACCTTGAAAAGCGAAAAAAGAATCACGCATCAATTTTATCCCGCCAGCCGTTATAGCAATCGGTATTAAAAGAACGATAAATGCGGCCAATCTAGCCATATTATCAATCTCCTTACATAATTTTATTTTACCTCCTCAACAAATATTGTCAAGAACAGTGCTATCGTGTATGATATAAATAGATTTGCAAAAGATTGCATGGTAGCAAAAGGAGAATGAATATCCTTGCAAAATGTTCTCATTATTGGAGCAGGTTCCGGTGGTACTAAAATCTTGAATTTGCTTCGCAACTCGGATTTTATGAATGTAATGGCGATTGTTGACAAAGATGCACAAGCGCCAGGATTGCATATCGCTAAAGATAGAGGAATTTCCTACGGCCCAGATTGGAATTTTTATCTGACAGATGAAGTTGATATCGTATTTGATTTAACCGGTGAGGAAACAGTGTTTAAAGAACTTCTAAAAAAAGTTCCCGCCCACACGTTACTTGTACCAGGATCGGTTGCAAATCTTTTAGTAGACCTTCTCAATGAAAATGATCAGTTTATCAATAAAATTCAAAATGAAACAGAACGTCAACGATTAATATTCAATTCAATCGACGAAGGCATGATTGGAGTTAATCGTGAAGGTGAAATAAATTTCATCAATGAAAGCGCTTGCATGATGTTAGAAGTTTCTGATAGTTATGCACTCAGACGAACGATACAAGACATTATCCCAGAAAGTAAACTGATGAGAGTTTTACAAACGGGTAAAGCGGAATTAAATGATGCTCTTACACTTCCGAACGGATTGGAAATCGTTAGTTCTAGATATCCGCTAATTTCTACAAAGAACGAAACATTCGGTGCGTTCGCAGTGTTTAAGAATGTTACCGAAGTTGTCAAATTGGCTGAAGAAATTACGGATTTGAAATCAGTGAAAACAATGCTGGAAGCAATCATCCATTCGAGCGATGATGCAATATCGGTTGTAGATGAAAAAGGGAATGGCATACTTGTCAATCCTGCGTACACTCGTATAACTGGACTGAGTGAAGACGAAGTAATCGGGAAACCTGCTACTGTTGATATTAATGAAGGCGAAAGTATTCATATGAAAGTATTGACGACAGGGAAGCCTGTCCGTGGTGTTAATATGCGGATCGGTGAAGACAACCGTGATGTCATTGTGAACGTCGCTCCAATTATTGTCGATCATCAAGTGAAAGGCAGTATAGGAGTCATTCACGATATCACTGAAATGCGAAGTCTAATGAAAGAATTGGACTGGGCAAGACAGATTATCCGCAAACTCGAGTCCACGTATACATTTTCTGATATTCAAGGTACGTCGGGTGATATAAGTCTTGCAATAGACCAAGGAAAGATCGCTGCGAAATCCGATATACCTGTCATGTTGCGTGGTGAACCAGGAACAGGTAAGGAATTGTTTGCGAATGCTATTCATAGCGGTAGTACAAGGAAGTCAAAAAAATTCATTCGCGTCAATTGCAGTGCAATTGATATTTCTACGATGGAAACGGAATTATTTGGCGAAAGAGATGACGGGAAATCGGGTTTATTGGCTGAAGTCGGTGAAGGTACGCTATTTCTCGATGAAGTTACGGACTTGACGATGGGAGTGCAAACAAGATTATTATCTTATTTGCAAAATCAGTTACGTTTTGTCGGCAATCATGAAGAAGGCAGTGGGAAGAGTGCGAGAATCATCGTTGCCTCATCTAAAAACTTGGAAAAGGCGATCCATGACGGCACGTTTAACATGGAACTGTATTACGATTTGAATCGATTGTCGATACGTATACCGCCACTTCGTACACGAAAGACTGATATTCCATTAGTCGTCCACCATCTATTAGTGAAACTGAACCAAGAGTTTGGTATGAATGTCGAAACATTGACACCAGAAGCACTTCTACGACTGCAACAATACGAGTGGCCAGGAAATGTTCGCGAACTGGAAAATGTTTTGAGCAGGGCAATGATTTATATGAAATCAGGCTCTGCAACGATTAATGATGATGACATTAAACGTTCACTGTATACAAACGAGGTGAAAGCTGTTGCAGACGTTCTTCCAGAAAAGAGTACTCTGGCTTCTGTCATGGATGAGTATGAAAGAGCAGTACTTGCAAAGGCTTTGGAAGAACACGATGGTAATAAATCGCTGACGGCAAGTCGTCTAGGTATATCATTGCGTTCGTTATATTATAAGTTGGAGAAATTCAAACTCATCTAAACCAAAGGAGACAAGACATGACTACACTAGACGCTTTAGTTGAACAAGCAGCAGTCATCAGCACAAGCCGTATCGTCTCAGTCGCCTGCGCTGCTGATGAGGAAGTGCTGGAAGCTGTAGAAATGGCGATGATGAGAGGGATTGCATCATTCATCTTATTTGACGATGAAGGTAAAATCAGTGAACTCATCAACGGACGATTCCCTGAATTGGCGAATCACCCATCAATCCAGATCAGGCACACTGAATCCATGTTGGAGTCGGCAGAAAAATCGGTACGTGCTGTTTCAAGTGGAGAAGCCCATGTACTCATGAAAGGTAACTTGCCTACGGCAGTAATTATGAAATCCGTTTTAAATGGAGACTATGGATTACGCACAGGCAAAGTGCTTTCTCATGTGGCAGCATTTGAAGTGAATGGATATAATCGGTTGTTATTCGTCACAGATGCAGGTATGAATATTGCTCCGGATTTGCACGAAAAAGCACAAATTATCCGTAATGCTGTAGCTACAGCAAAAGCTTGCGGCGTTCAGTTACCGATTGTTGCACCTCTTGCAGCGATTGAAACAGTTAATCCTAATATGGCACCTACAACGGATGCTGCGATGCTCACCGTAATGAACAAACGGGGTCAAATAAAAGACTGTATCGTTGATGGTCCACTCGCACTGGATAATGCAGTTTCAATCGAATCTGCGCATCATAAAGGGATTATAAGCGAAACAGCAGGAAAGGCGGACATCCTAATGGTGCCGTCGATTGAATCAGGTAATATCCTGTATAAATCACTTATGTATTTCGCTAACGCTAAAGTTGGCGGTATCATACAAGGCGCGAAGGCACCAATTGTCCTCACATCCAGATCGGATAGCGCTGAAAGTAAACTTTATTCTCTAGCACTTGCAATACAAACATCAAAAAACTAAAATCGGACAATCCGAAGGAGGAACTTCATCATGGAACTATTCAAATATATGGAATCACACGATTATGAACAACTGGTCATCTGTCAGGACAAGACTTCAGGCTTAAAGGCAATCATCGCAATTCACGACACTACGCTTGGACCTGCTTTAGGCGGTACGCGCATGTGGACGTATGCAAGTGAAGAAGAAGCGATTGAAGATGCACTTCGCCTTGCAAAAGGGATGACTTATAAAAATGCTGCTGCTGGATTGAATCTTGGGGGCGGAAAAACAGTTATTATCGGGAATCCAAAAACAGATAAAAATGATGAAATGTTCCGTGCTTTCGGCCGTTTTATCGAAGGTCTGAATGGCAGATACATTACAGCTGAAGACGTAGGGACAACTGAAGAAGATATGGATCTGATTCACTTGGAAACGGATTATGTTACAGGCGTGTCTGCTGAATTCGGTTCATCAGGCAATCCTTCTCCAGTAACGGCTTTTGGCGTATATAAAGGGATGAAAGCGGCTGCTAAAGAAGCATTCGGCTCTGATTCATTAGAAGGTAAAGTAATTGCAGTCCAAGGAGTCGGTAACGTTGCTTATACGCTTTGCGAACATTTGCATGAAGAAGGCGCAAAACTGATCGTTACTGATATTAATAAAGAAGCTGTACAACGTGCGGTCGATGCTTTTGGTGCAATTGCGGTCGGAACTGATGAAATCTATTCACAAGAAGCGGATATTTTCGCACCATGTGCTTTAGGCGCAATCATTAACGATGATACAATCCCTCAATTGAAAGCAAAAGTTATTGCAGGATCTGCAAATAACCAATTGAAAAATCCTGAACACGGAGATACAATCCATGAAATGGGAATTGTATATGCACCGGACTATGTTATCAACTCAGGCGGAGTCATTAACGTAGCAGATGAACTTGCAGGGTATAACAGTGAACGCGCATTAAAACGTGTTGCTGGAATCTACGATACAATCGAGAAGATTTTCGCAATTTCTAAACGTGACAATATTCCTTCCTATGTTGCTGCAGACAGACTTGCTGAGGAGCGAATTGCTCGCGTTGCGAAATCACGAAGCCAATTTCTTCAAAACGAAAAAAGCGTCTTAACGCAGAAGAAGTAAAAATTTACCGTTTCATTGTTGTGATAGGAGGAATTACAGTGCAAGAAAACATTAATAGAATCCTTGTTATAAATCCCGGATCCACATCGACAAAGTTTGGTATCTATGATGACGACAAACTTGTTATGGAAAAGACATTGCGGCATACAAACGAGGAGCTTGCACAATTTCCATCCATCAGTGACCAGTACGATTTTCGTAAGGATGCTATTCTTCAATCATTTGAACAAGAAGGATTTACACTAGATACGCTGAATGCCGTTTGTGGCAGAGGAGGATTACTTCGACCAATATCAGGCGGTACGTATAAAGTGAATGAAATTATGATTGATGATTTGAGAAAAGGCTATTCAGGACAGCATGCATCTAACTTAGGCGGGATTATTGCCAATGAAATTGCGACGTCTATAGACGTTCCAGCATTCATTGTCGATCCCGTTGTAGTTGATGAGATGCAACCAGTTGCCAGAGTATCGGGATTCTCTTTAATAAGCCGGAAATCGATTTTCCATGCATTGAATCAGAAGGCGGTTGCCAGAAGATTTGCCAGGCAAGCTGGTAGACAGTATGAGGACTTGCGGTTGATCGTAACACACATGGGCGGAGGGATTACCGTAGGTACACATTGTTACGGCAAAGTGATCGATGTTAATAACGGCTTGCATGGTGACGGTCCCTTTAGTCCCGAACGCGCAGGAACCGTTCCTTCAGGAGAATTAGTAGAGCTTTGTTATTCAGGGACATATTTCCGAAAAGAAATTATGGCGAAACTTGTTGGTCAAGGCGGTCTTGTAGGTTATCTTGGCACAAATGATGCTGTCACCGTTGAAAAACGGATTGAAAAAGGTGATAAAGAAGCTGAACTAATCTATGATGCGATGGCTTATCAAGTTGCTAAAGAAATCGGAAGTGCAGCCGCAGTTCTCGAAGGTAAAGTAGATGGAATCATCCTAACAGGTGGTCTCGCATACGGAAAAGATTATGTTGAAATGATTTCGTCCAGAGTTAAATGGATTGCTGATGTAGTCGTCTACCCTGGTGAAGATGAGTTGCAAGCTTTAGCTGAAGGGGCACTCCGTGTCCTCATAGGCGAAGAGAACGCTAAAACCTATCCAGCTTGAATGGATAGTGATAGGAGGCCGTGAATTCAAATGGCACAGGAATATGATGTAGTTATTTTAGGTGGCGGTACGGGCGGATATGTCGCAGCAATCCGCGCAGCACAGTTAGGTTTGAAAACAGCCTTAGTAGAAAGTGATGCACTTGGTGGTACGTGCCTACATAGAGGATGCATACCGAGCAAAGCATTGCTGAAAAGTGCTGAAGTATTCCAGATGACAAAGAACGAAGCAGCACATTACGGAGTGGATACTACAGGTGCAACTTTAAATTACTCGAGAGTTCAAGAGAGAAAAGAAGAAGTCGTCCAACAACTTTATAATGGTGTCAAATCCCTCATGAAAAAAGGCAAGATCGATGTGTATGAAGGATATGGAAGAATGCTTGGACCATCTATATTCTCACCGATGCCTGGAACGATTTCTGTTGAAATGAACAACGGCGAGGAAAATGAGATGCTTATCTTGAAAAACCTCGTTATTGCTACAGGTTCACGCCCTCGTACACTTCCTGGCCTGGAACTCGATGAACAGCAGATCCTTTCGTCTGACGGAGCACTTAAAATGTCGGAACTTCCGAAATCGATTCTCATCGTTGGCGGTGGCGTAATAGGTATCGAATGGGCATCCATGCTTAATGATTTTGGTGTCGATGTGACTGTTATTGAATATGCAGATCACATCATTCCTACTGAAGATGAAGATATCTCTAAGGAAATGAAAAAAATCCTTTCGAAAAAAGGAATTACATTTGTCACAGGTGCCAAAGTGTTACCTGAAACACTTTCCAAATCAGATGATTCAGTTACGATTTCTGCTGAAATTGGAGATCAAACTACAGAGTTTACTGCTGAAAAGATGCTCGTATCTGTTGGTAGACAGGCAAATACAGAAGGTATCGGTATTGAAAACACGGAAATTCAGTTGGACAAAGGCTATATCCAAACAAAGCCGACGTTCCAAACAAAAGAAAGCCATATTTATGCAATCGGGGATTGCATAGGTGGTCTCCAACTTGCACATGTAGCATCTCATGAAGGGATTTCCGCAATTGAGCATATTGCAGGTAATAAAACCGAGCCGATGAATTATACAACTATTTCTCGGTGCATCTATTCCAGTCCTGAAGCTGCAAGTGTCGGTTTGACCGAAACACAAGCAAAGGAACAAGGATTTGACGTGAAAGTTGCGAAGTTCCCATTCGCAGCAATTGGAAAAGCGCTTGTCAACGGTAATTCCGACGGGTTTGTTAAAATCATTGCTGACAAGAAAACAGATGACCTGCTAGGTGTCCATATGATCGGTGCGCATGTAACAGATCTCATATCAGAAGCCGGTCTAGCCATGGTACTCGACGCTACTCCATGGGAAGTAGCATCAACAATCCATCCACATCCTTCGTTGTCTGAAGTAATGGGCGAAGCTTCACTTGCTGTAGATGGAATAGCAATTCATATGTAATTCGTAGTAGCTCAAAATGGAAAGAAAAAAAACCTTTCCATTTACAGACATGCATAAAAAAAGGGGGATTCCTAAAATGGCAAATACGCGTCATGAAGAATTAGGTCTGTCTAATGAAGATGTGTTGGAAATTTATGAAACGATGACTATGGCTCGTCGACTCGACGAACGTATGTGGCTATTAAACCGTGCAGGCAAAATTCCTTTCGTCATTTCTTGTCAGGGACAAGAAGCTGCTCAAGCAGGGGCTGCCTATGCACTTAATAAAGATAAAGACTGGATAGCACCGTACTATCGTGATATGGGAGTCGTTCTTCATTTTGGAATGACGCCTAAAGAGCTTATGCTATCTGCATTCGCAAAAGCTGAAGATCCGAACTCTGGTGGCCGTCAAATGCCAGGTCACTTCGGTCAACGCAAAAACCGTATTCTAACGGGTTCATCTCCCGTCACTACTCAATTGCCACACGCAGTCGGTGTCGCATTGGCGGCGAAAATGAAAAATGAAGATTTCATCACTTTCGTTACGTTAGGCGAAGGTTCTTCTAACCAAGGGGACTTCCATGAAGGAATGAACTTTGCAGGTGTGCACAAATTACCTACAGTAATAATGGTAGAAAACAATAAATATGCAATTTCTGTACCTTACGAGAAACAAATTTCTTGTGAAAATGTATCAGATCGTGCAATCGGCTACGGTATGCCTGGTGTTACAGTAGACGGTACAGATCCTCTCGAAGTGTACCGGGTAGTTAAAGAAGCAGCTGACAGAGCTCGAAGCGGAGAAGGTCCAAGTTTAGTAGAAGCGGTCTGCTATCGTTTAACAGCCCATTCTTCTGATGATGACCAACGATTATATAGAGATGCAGAAGAACTTGAAGCAGAACGCAAACTAGATCCTCTACCTAAGTTTTCGGCATACTTAAAAGAAGCGGGCGTATTAGACGACGCTTATGAAAAAGAGATGGAAGAAAGAATAATGGCGATTGTCAATGAAGCAACTGACTATGCCGAAAAAGCACCTTATGCAGAAGCGGAGTCCGCACTTTTACACGTCTATAAAGAGGAAGGGGGCAACGAGTAATGGCTGTCATTTCTTATATTGATGCAATTACACTTGCAATGAAGGAAGAAATGGAACGAGACGAGAATGTTTTCGTTATCGGAGAGGACGTCGGCCGTAAAGGTGGAGTCTTCAAAGCTACAACAGGCTTGTACGATCAGTTTGGGGAATACCGTGCACTTGACGCACCTCTTGCTGAATCAGCGATTGCAGGTGTCGGTATCGGTGCTGCGATGTATGGCATGCGGCCGATTGCTGAAATGCAATTTGCAGATTTCATCATGCCTGCAGTCAACCAAATTGTGTCTGAAGCTGCAAAAATCCGTTATCGTTCGAATAATGACTGGTCTTGTCCGATCGTAATCCGTGCTCCTTTCGGTGGCGGTATACACGGTGCTCTCTATCATTCACAATCAGTCGAATCAATGTTTGCGAGCACTCCAGGATTGAAAATCGTCATTCCATCTACTCCATATGATGCGAAAGGATTATTGAAAGCTGCTATTCGTGATGATGATCCTGTTCTATTCTTCGAACATAAACGTGCTTACCGTCTCATTAAAGGTGAAGTGCCTGAGGAAGAGTATGTACTGCCAATCGGCAAAGCAGATGTAAAACGTGATGGTGAGGATATTACAATTATCACATACGGACTTTGTGTCCACTTTGCTTTACAAGCTGCTGAAAGACTTGCTGAAGACGGCATTTCAGCACATATCTTAGATCTACGTACTGTTTATCCACTCGATAAAGAAGGAATCATTGAAGCGGCTTCAAAAACAGGTAAAGTGCTATTAGTGACTGAAGATAACTTGGAAGGAAGTATTATGAGCGAAGTAGCGGCAATCATTGCAGAAAATTGTCTGTTTGAACTAGATGCACCGATCAAGCGTCTTGCAGGACCTGATATCCCTGCAATGCCATATGCTCCGACGATGGAGAAATTCTTCATGGTCAATCCTGACAAAGTAGAGAAAGCGGCTCGTGAACTTGCTGAATTTTAACTTGATTCAGCAGAAGTTCCCCACTTCTATAAGTAGTGGGATAAATGTCAGAAAAATATTTCAATCATAGGGAGTTCAAACGCCCTGCTGATTCAAGTTAAGCCTCCGGCGGATGTTAGAGATTTTGAGGGGAGTTAATTGTGAATCGAACAACGAAGGGTTCGATTTGCCGTATTTCAGGCACCACACTGTGCACAATTCAAAATCCCAACGCAATTACGCCGAGGCGCAATTGATTTGGAAGGAGGAATTTTAATTGGCTATTGAAAATATTGAAATGCCTAAACTAGGCGAAAGTGTGACAGAAGGCACAATCGAAAAATGGCTTGTAAAGCCTGGCGATACGGTCAATAAGTATGACCCGCTTGCAGAAGTCAATACGGACAAAGTAACTGCTGAAATTCCCTCTTCATTTGCGGGAATCATTAAAGAAATTATTGTGCAAGAAGGCGAAACAGTTGAAGTTGGCATTGTCGTTTGTACAATCGAGACTGAAGGTGGTAATGAAGCTACACCTACAACTGCTGAACAGCCTGTAGCAGCTCCTGCAAAAGAAGATCCTGGTAATAAAATGCCTGCAGCAGGCTCGCAAAAGCCCGCATCGCCGATGAAAAAAGGTGCTGGAGCATCCCGTTATTCTCCTGCAGTTATGAGACTTGCACAAGAATATGATATCGATCTTTCACTAGTTGAAGGATCAGGAAAAGAAGGGCGAATCACTCGTAAAGACATTCAATCTATTATTGATAGCGGAAATAT
The DNA here is from genome assembly GCF_014836615.1 of Sporosarcina quadrami. Lineage (GTDB taxonomy): Bacteria > Bacillota > Bacilli > Bacillales_A > Planococcaceae > Sporosarcina > Sporosarcina quadrami. The sequence goes on from NZ_JACSQN010000001.1 coordinate 264,355, forward strand.
CCCGACAGCTGCACCGGTAGAAACTGCTAAAGCTTCTGAAACTCAAATGCAATCTCCACCGGCTGCACAACCAGCTACGAAGCCAGCAGCACCTACACCGATTCCGACAGCTGCAGGAGATATTGAAATCCCTGTAACTGGTGTGAGAAAAGCCATTGCTACGAACATGTTACGCTCCAAACACGAAGTGCCTCATGCTTGGACAATGATCGAAGTTGACGTTACGAACTTAGTTCAATACCGCGATTCACTGAAAAAGGATTTCAAACAGAAGGAAGGATTCAATCTTACATACTTCGCGTTCTTCGTGAAGGCTGTTTCCCAAGCATTGAAAGAATTCCCGATGATGAACTCCATGTGGGCGGGCGATAAAATTATACAGAAGAAAGATATTAATATTTCCATCGCAGTTGCTACGGACGATGCATTGTATGTACCGGTCATTAAGCATGCGGATGAGAAAACGATTAAAGGTATCGGCAGAGATATTAATGAACTAGCTTCAAAAGTCCGTTCTGGCAAATTGAAGTCCGATGAAATGCAAGGCGGTACATTTACTGTGAACAATACTGGATCATTTGGTTCCATCCAGTCAATGGGGATCATCAACTATCCGCAAGCTGCGATTTTGCAAGTCGAATCGATCGTCAAGCGTCCTGTCATCATGGATGGCGGAATGATCGCAGCACGTGATATGGTTAACTTGTGTCTATCACTCGATCACCGTGTATTGGACGGTCTTGTTGCTGGGAATTTCCTTGCGCGCGTTAAGGAAATTCTTGAAAATATTACTGCAGATAATACATCCATCTATTGATAATCAAAAAAAGCTGTCTCTCTTAGTGGGAGACAGCTTTTTTGCCAATGATTATTTTCTTGCTATAGTCTGACTTTAAAACGGTCAGTATGTCGGGTACACTAATAGATAAAGAGAAATTAACTTTTTAAATGCAAATTAGCAGTCTACTAATTTCATGAAATACATAACTTTTGGTTTGAGTTAGATACGGCTCGGCTTAATTGACAGAGCAACGCCACTCCAAAGAACGGAAGGAGCAAGTGTTATGAAGATAGAGAACATGAAACAAACGACTTTTGACAAAGCGGATTACGCACAATGGAAAACCCTTGCTATTGATTCGCTAAAAGGTAAACCATACGAGCGATTAATGACGAAAACATTGGAAGGTATCAATATACAACCGTTATATAGCGAAAAAACTAATGCATACCATACTTCTACAATCCGACAGATGATAGGGAAACGAGGTTGGACCATTGCTCAACAGACAATTGCGGAAAGTGCTAGTATTTTTCTTGAACAATTACAAACTTCATTTGAACGGGGCAATGAAGCAATTGTCTATGACGGAACAGTACAGTTCAACTGGAGTGAGGATGAGCTCGCAAAACTATCTGGAATGCTAATAGACTATCCTGTATATATGTTCAATATTGACGAGAAAGATGCGATATTAAAGGCATTTGACTGCGTAGATAAAGAATTGCGAGAACAGGTTGTCGGAATGATAGATGCGACAAGCTGGACAGCACCGGATGGATATAACCATTTACGGACAAAAGGCGTCGATATGTGGGACCTCCATCACGCTGGAGCAGATGCAGTTACAGAACTCGCGGTTGCTTTAGCATTAGCTTCTAAACTGTCAGCCGGTTCGCATTCATTCCCAAGTTTCTCGTCTGACTTTTTTGTCCGGTTTGCTATCGATACGCATTTTTTCATGGAAATCGCAAAATTACGGGCATTCCGTTTGTTATGGACTGCATTTGCAAGAGCTTTTGACATAGAGAAAGCTCCAATAATTCCAATTGCTGCAGTTACATCGATCCGTTCTTATTCCAAGCTTGATCCTTATGTTAATTTGCTTAGAGGCGGCAATGAAACCTTCGCTGCAATCCTTGGTGGGGCAGATATTATTACGACCGAGCCACATGACATATTAACAGGACCTAGTGCTAGCTCTATTCGTTACAGCAGAAATATACAGCTCGTTCTAAAAGAGGAGACGCATATTGATAAAGTGCTTGATCCTGCAGGAGGCTCGTATTTCATTGAAGAGCTAACTGAGGAACTCGTTCATAAAGCATGGTCACTTTTTTTGAACATTGAAGCAAATGGCGGAGTGGATCTTTTCAAAATGGAAGATCACCTTCTCAAGCTAGCTACAGAACGAAATGATGAGCTCGCTACTGGTAAAAAATCACTTATTGGTACAAATACGTATGCACAACTGATCGATACGGAGTTGAATGATTGGAAAGGTATAAAAAAAGTAAAACGACCAGCAGAGATGTTCGAACATGTACGGGAGAAATCTGCTAACAGCCAACCAAAAACAGTTGTCCTGACATTTGGACAACTAAAAGACTTCAAACCACGAATGGATTTTGTAACAGGTTTCTTAGCAACAGGAGGCATTCATTCCCAAATAAGTGCCGCTTATACAACAGTTGAAGAAGCAATAGAGTGGCTTCAGACGGAAAAACCAGATTATGTGGTCGTTTGCGCGAATGATGACTTGACGAAAGTCGTCATGGGACCACTTCTTGATCAGCTTCCATCTGGAATAGTGATCGACGTAGCAGGTAAGCTGGATCAGACTACCGAGCAGGCATGGAAAGAGAAAGGCTTGGCTGGGATGATATACAACGGTCAAGACAAAATCGCTAAACTGCAAAGCATCCAAGAGTTAGGTAAAGGAGGTCAGCAAAAATGAAAAAACCTGATTTCACAAAAGTCGACATGAGTAAATTAACATCCTCTTTAAAAACGACTACAGGAGAAAAACCATTTCTAACAAACGAAGGAATTGAAATCAAATCCAGTTATTCTTATGAAGACGTTAAAGACCTCGGACATTTAAATGACCTTCCTGGAATAGCTCCAAATACGAGAGGTCCTTATCCAACGATGTACGTTGCCAGACCATGGACGGTCCGTCAGTACGCAGGGTTTTCAACAGCTGAAGAGAGTAACGCTTTTTATCGACGGAACTTGGCAATGGGGCAGAAAGGCCTTTCTGTGGCTTTTGACTTAGCAACTCATCGAGGCTACGACTCTGATCATCCACGTGTAACAGGGGATGTCGGTAAAGCGGGCGTTGCAATTGATTCTGTTGAAGATATGAAAATCCTTTTTGATGGGATCCCTTTAGACCAAATGTCAGTTTCGATGACAATGAACGGGGCTGTATTGCCTGTCATGGCTTTTTACATCGTAGCTGCTGAAGAACAGGGTGTTACAACTGACAAGCTCGCAGGCACAATACAGAACGATATATTGAAGGAATATATGGTGCGGAATACATATATCTTCCCGCCTGACATGTCCATGCGTATCATCGCTGATATCTTTGAATATACATCCACAAAAATGCCGAAATTCAACTCGATTTCCATATCGGGCTATCATATGCAAGAAGCTGGTGCCACTGCTGATATCGAACTTGCTTATACACTTGCAGATGGACTTGAGTATGTACGGACGGGTTTACGTGCTGGCATAGACATCGATTTATTTGCTCCGCGTCTATCCTTCTTCTGGGCAATCGGCATGAATTACTTTATGGAAATTGCTAAGATGCGCGCTGCCCGTAAGATTTGGGCGCATATGATGAAGACGTTCTCTCCAAAGAACCCTAAATCACTCGCTTTACGTACCCATTCTCAGACGTCTGGATGGAGTCTGACAGAACAGGATCCATACAATAACGTAACCCGAACACTAGTAGAAGCGAATGCAGCTGCAATGGGTCATACGCAATCACTCCATACCAATGCGCTTGACGAAGCAATCGCTTTACCGACAGATTTCTCGGCAAGGATTGCGAGGAATACACAATTGTTCCTTCAAGAAGAGACGTTCATGACAAAAACGATCGATCCTTGGGGCGGCTCATACTATGTTGAGAAGCTTACGGATGAATTGATGGAGAAAGCATGGGAATTGATTGAAGAGATCGAGGAACTGGGTGGCATGGCAAAAGCCATTGAAACTGGCCTGCCTAAAATGAAAATTGAAGAGGCGGCGGCAAAACGTCAGGCGAAAATAGATTCTCGCGCAGAAACGATTGTCGGAGTCAATAAATACCGTCTAGACAAAGAGGAGCCTATCGATATTTTAGATATTGATAATACCCTTGTCAGGCAAAAGCAGATTGAACGTATCAATAAGATGAAAAATAGTCGTGATGACGAAGCTGTACGAACAGCTCTTGATGCAATTACTGAAGCTGCGCGTAGCGGAAGCGACAATTTGCTTGAACTGTCAGTGGACGCCGCGAGAGCACGTGCTACAATCGGTGAAATTTCAGATGCCATTGAAAAAGTTTCTGGCAGGCATAAAGCAGTCATCCGCTCTGTTAGCGGCGTTTACAGTTCAAACTTTTCAAATGCGGAAGAAATTGATGAAGTAAAACAGATGGCAGAGGAATTCATGGAAAATGAAGGCCGTCGTCCACGAATTCTCATTGCAAAAATGGGGCAGGACGGACATGACCGTGGAGCAAAAGTTATCGCGTCGTCATTTGCGGATTTAGGATTTGATGTCGATATCGGTCCATTGTTCCAAACTCCTGAAGAAACCGCACTACAAGCTGCTGAGAACGATGTTCACGTAGTCGGAGTGAGTTCTCTCGCTGCGGGACATAAAACCCTTGTACCGACGTTACGAGATGAACTGGCCAAAATCGGCAGGCAAGATATTTTAATTGTTGTAGGTGGTGTAATACCCGCCCAAGACTACGACTTTTTAAGGAAAAATGGAGCTACGGCGATCTTTGGACCTGGTACCGTCATACCAGTCGCAGCGCAGAAAGTTATTGAAGACATCTATCGCGCGCTCGGTTACGAGGAAGTGATTGAGTGAGTGAAAAAGACCGTGATGTGCAAGACAGTGCATTGAATGTGATGGGTGGTATTGAATCCCGACATGACGGTATGGTTTCTTCAGTTAGAAAGAAGTTTGTGAAAACGAAAAAAGTGATTGCTGTTGATGAGCTTTACGAAGAAATTATCGGTGGTTCAAGACTCCATCTCTCTAAAGGCATTACATTACTTGAAAGTATGCGCCCGACTGATAAAATTGCGGGGCAGGAATTGCTTAGAAGACTGCTACCGAAAACAGGGAACAGTATACGTATTGGAATTACAGGCGTTCCGGGAGCTGGAAAAAGCACGTTCATTGAAGCGTTCGGACTTCGTTTGGCAGAACAGGGACATAAAGTTGCTGTCCTTGCAATCGATCCGAGTTCAACGGTGACTGGCGGCAGTATTTTAGGTGATAAAACACGGATGGAGGTGCTAGCAAGGCACCAAAGAGCTTTCATCAGACCGTCCCCGTCATCGGGAACTCTTGGTGGTGTTCATAAAAAAACGAGGGAGACGATGCTTCTATGTGAGGCGGCAGGATACGACATTATCCTTGTCGAAACGGTAGGCGTCGGACAGAGTGAAACCGTCGTTAGGGGCATGGTAGATTTCTTCATGCTGCTCGTCCTTACTGGCGCGGGTGACGAACTGCAAGGGATGAAAAAAGGAATTATGGAATTGGCTGATTCAATCATTGTTCATAAAGCGGATGGCGACAATTTGAAACTCGCGAAAAAAACGGTGAGAGAGTACAAACAACTATTGCATTTCTTGCAGCCAGCAACTCCTGGTTGGATGTCAAATTCGATACCTGTCTCTTCATTACAAAACACAGGTTTTGAAGAGGTGTGGGAAACAATTAATGTCTTCAAAGAAAAGATGGAATCGAATGGTATTTGGCACGGACGCCGACAAGCCCAAACGAAAGATTGGTTCCACTCAATGATTCGTGACAGGCTCATAGACAATTTCTTCTCAGAACAAGGGATGAAAGAACAAGTAGCTGATTTAGAAAAACAGTTGCTGACCGGGGAAGCAACTGTGGCAAGTGCTGTAGATAGAATTCTTCCTGCAAGAGGGCATACTGACTAAGTTGCAGTTGAACTCGCTTTTTTGCATGTAATCCATGCAACTGATATGATAAACACATATAGTGAAAGGGGATAAATACAATGACTATGGATTTTAATTTTTATATGGATGATATTACAAAAGTGGCTAGAAATGAGATGGAGGCATGTGGCTACGAACAGCTGAAAACACCGGATGAGATTGAAGCAGCCTTCAATCGTCCTGGAACGACACTCGTTATGGTCAATTCAGTATGTGGATGTGCGGGTGGTATTGCTCGTCCAGCAGCAGCTCATGCCGTTCATTATGATAAGCGTCCTGACCATTTGGTTACAGTGTTTGCTGGACAAGACAAAGAAGCTACTGCTTATGCACGGATGATTTTCGGTGAAGACCATTTACCTTCATCACCATCGTTTGCACTATTAAAAGATGGAAAACTGGTAGCGGAAGTCGGGCGTTATGAAATTGAAGGACATGACCCGATGTCTGTTGTAACAAATCTTCAAAGTCACTTCGAAGAATATTGCGAAGAAGTATAATGAAAAAACAGTCCAATCGCTGGACTGTTTTTTGTTTATCCTAATAACGCACTAAGTCCAATCATTACACTGGACACAACCATTGCTGCGATCATTAAATAGACTACCGTTTTTTGTACTTTCTTATTGCTCATCGGACAGGTCCCCTTACCGTTGTAGTTATTTCTATTTTAACAGATATACAGGAATTCTCAACATGTAGCACAATTAATTAGAAAACGTTACAATAGATAGAGGGAGGCGTCTGTATGAAAAAAGTCGATCATATCGGTATTGCTGTTAAAGATATTGAAAGCGCACTGCCATATTACATAGAAACACTGAGTTTGACATTGCTTGGGATTGAAGAAGTCGAAAGTCAAAAAGTGAAAGTCGCTTTCATCGATGCAGGAAATATTAAACTCGAACTACTTGAACCGACTAACGAAGATAGCCCGGTTGCCAAATTCATCGAAAAACGTGGTGAAGGAATCCATCATGTTGCTTTTGGAGTAACAGATATTCGTTCTAGAATGGCGGAATTGAAAGAGAAGGGTGTCCGATTATTGCAAGACGAGCCAAAGCCTGGTGCAGGTGGGGCGCAAGTGGCATTCATGCATCCGAAATCTTCATATGGTGTACTGTACGAACTATGTGACAAAGGGGAGTAAGGTAAATGGATATTTACGATAAAATTAATGAACTATACGATAAAAAGAGAGAAATCGAGCTTGGTGGCGGCGATGAAAGAATTGCCAAGCAGCATGATAAAGGCAAATTGACTGCCCGTGAACGAATTAATCTGTTAGTGGACGAGGGTTCGTTTGTCGAGTTGAATCCATTTGTTGTCCACCGAACACGTGATTTTGGAATGGATAAACAAGTGGGGCCAGGTGACGGAGTTGTTACAGGATATGGTAAAATAGAAGGTCGTCCCATTTACTTATTTTCGCAGGATTTCACTGTCTTCGGCGGTGCGTTAGGGGAAATGCATGCAATGAAAATTGCGAATGTCATGGATCTTGCTGCTAAAAACGGAGCGCCATTTATCGGACTGAATGATTCGGGTGGTGCGCGTATTCAAGAAGGTGTTGTATCACTGGATGGGTATGGAGAAATTTTCTATCGCAATGCGATTTATTCAGGTGTCATCCCACAGATTTCTGTCATTTTAGGACCTTGTGCAGGTGGAGCAGTCTATTCGCCTGCGATTACAGATTTTGTTTTCATGACAGATGAAACGAGTCAAATGTTCATTACGGGTCCTAAAGTAATTGAGACAGTGACAGGCGAGAAGATTTCATCAGAAGATCTTGGTGGTTCAAAAGTACATAATTCAATCAGTGGAAATGCGCACTTCCGGGGGAAAGATGAGAAAACTGTTCTTCAGCAAGTGAGACATCTACTGTCTTATCTTCCTCAGAATAATGACGAAAAAGCACCGATTATTGCAACCGAAATGGAAGATGATTACCGCAGTGATCTTACTGATGTCGTTCCATATGAGACTATTAGACCTTATGATGTCCGAAAGGTCGTTGAACAAATCGTTGACAAAGATTCTTTCATGGAAGTCCAAGCAGAATTTGCTAGAAATGCTGTTGTTGGATTCGCACGTATGAAAGGTGAATCTGTCGGTTTGATTTGTAATCAGCCGAAAGTTATGGCTGGCGGGTTGGATATCGATTCTTCAGATAAAATCGCACGATTCATCCGTACTTGTGATTCATTTAACATTCCGTTAATCACATTTGAAGATGTTACTGGGTTTTTCCCTGGCGTCAAACAGGAACACGGCGGAATTATCCGTCATGGTGCAAAGATTTTATACGCTTATTCAGAAGCGACAGTGCCAAAAATAACGGTTATTCTCCGCAAGGCTTTCGGTGGTGCGTATGTTGCATTGAACTCCAAAGCGATTGGAGCGGATGTTGTTTACGCATGGCCAAATGCAGAAATTGCTGTTATGGGAGCTGAAGGTGCAGCGAATATTATCTTTGCTAGAGAAATTGAGAACAGTGAGAAGCCAGAAGTTACTCGTTCCGAAAAAATCGAAGAGTATCGTACGAAATTTGCAAATCCATATGTTGCTGCTTCACACGGAATGGTTGATGATGTCATCGATCCACGTGAGACGCGTATTAAATTGCTTCAATCACTTGAAATGATGCGCAACAAACAAGAAACGAGACCACGAAAAAAACACGGAAATATTCCGTTGTAATAAAACGCAAACAAAGGGGAGCTACGTAATGAATTCACAGCGCTTATTAGATGAGTTTTTCGAATTAGTACAAATTGACTCAGAAACAAAACATGAAGACGGTATTGTGTCCATTCTGAAAGAAAAAATGGAAAAGCTCGGCTTCACTGTTGTGGAAGATGATTCAAAAAAAGTAACCGGTCATGGTGCAGGCAATCTTATTGCATCTATAAAAAGGACAGTTGAACATGCAGATCCTATTTACTTTACTTGTCATATGGATACAGTTGTTCCAGGCCGAGGCATAAAACCGGTTCTAAAAGAAGACGGTTATATTTATTCAGATGGAACGACGATCCTTGGAGCAGACGACAAAGCGGGTATTGCAGCACTATTTGAAATGGCAAAAGTTCTCAAAGAAGAAAATATTGCTCACGGAGATATTCAGTTCATCATTACTGCTGGAGAAGAAAGTGGCCTTGTTGGCGCGAAAGCGATGGATGCATCTCTGTTAAAAGCAAAATACGGATATGCAGTCGATAGTGACGGGAAAGTCGGCGGAATCGTGACAGCAGCGCCATATCAGGCGAAGCTATGGACAACAATCCATGGAAAGACAGCTCACGCAGGTGTTGCGCCTGAAAAAGGCGTTTCAGCTATCAATATCGCAGCGAAGTGCATTTCTGCAATGTCGCTTGGTAGAATTGATACGGAAACGACGGCAAACATTGGCCGTTTTGAAGGTGGCCAGGCGACGAATATTGTTTGTGATGAAGTGAAGATTTTGGCAGAAGCGCGGTCCATAAATCCAGACAAGTTAGATAAGCAAACAACACATATGATTGAAACATACGAAAAAACTGCAAAAGCTATGGGTGGATCAGCAGAAACAGAACTACAACTGATGTATCCCGGATTCAGTTTCAATGAAGACGCTGAAGTCGTTCAGACAGCTATGACTGCTATCCGTAATATAGGTAGAAACCCTGAATTGATGACGAGTGGTGGAGGAAGCGACGGGAATGTCTTTAACGGACATGGAGTACCGACTGTCACGCTTTCCGTAGGGTATGAGGAAATACATACAAAAAACGAGCGTATGCCAAGAGAAGAACTGGATAAGCTGACTGAACTGTTAATTGAAATCGTTCGGGTAACAGCATCGAAAGGAGCATGACAGATGAGTGATATGAAGGCGGTTATTGTACAATGTGGTGAAGAAGAGTATGCGTTGCCTGTAGAATCAGTCATTACAATTGAGAAATTGGAACATGTTAATCCAATTCCCCACCTTCCCGAATATATGTTAGGACTAATGAAAAATAGGGGAGAGCTCGTTCCGATTCTGGATTTCCAGCAGATTTTATATGGGAATTCTGCAAAAAATAATGAAAACGCGCGAGTTGTCATCTTAAAAACGGAAAGTCTGCATATCGGATTACTCGTTCTTGATGCAAAAGAAATCATTGATATTCCTGAAAGTAAACTAACTTCTAGTGGCTTGATGGCCTATTCAAGAACGCCCTATTTTACAACGATAGCCAATCTTGAAACTCGGATGATCACTGTGGTAGACCCTGAAATTCTCTCCAAAACTCTTGCGGGTATGGATGAGATTGGTGAGTATGTTTCTTCACAACAACTGCAAGAAAAGTAAACCGAATGATTGATATTATCCGTGCAAATCATTAAAGCCATGGAGGAGATTCTCATGACAAACGACCAACGTAAGCCGGTAAAAGTCATCCTTCATCTGGATATGAACAGTTTTTTCGCTTCTGTTGAGCAATCCTATAATCCGGCATTAAAAGGAATACCGATGGCTGTTGCAGGGAATCCGAAAGAGAGAAGAGGAATTCTTGTCACTTGTTCATATGAAGCGAGGGCTTTAGGGATTTACACGACGATGTCTGTCGGTGAGGCGAAACGAATTTGTTCAGACATTGTAATTGTTCCACCGGATTTCGAAAAATACCGTATTGCTTCCAATGCGGTATTTTCGATTTTGCGGACGTATACTGATCTTGTCGAGCCTGTTTCAATAGATGAAGCTTATATTGACATAACACATATAGGCGGACTTACAAATGCGGTACAGATTGCCACTAATATGCAACAACGAATTCTCCATGAATTGGACTTACAATGTTCAATTGGAATTGCCCCTAATAAGTTTCTCGCAAAAACCGCTTCAGATATGAAAAAACCGATGGGAATTACAATTTTGCGGAAAAGACAAGTTCCTAATTTGCTTTGGCCACTTCCGGTAATTGAAATGCATGGCATTGGACAAAGTACTGAAAAACGTCTTCATGAAATAGGCATTTCAACAATCGGAGAACTTGCAAATGCTGAAGAATTAATTGTTAAAGCTAAGTTGGGTAAAAATGGACTTAGACTGCGAAATAGGGCAAATGGAATTGATGACCGACCAGTAGATCCTGAAGCTGCAGATGAACGCAAAAGTGTTGGAAGTTCGACTACGTTAGCAATTGATGAGACGGAGCTTGAGCCATGTCTTAAGATTTTCCGATTTCTAGCGAAGAAAGTAGCAAAGCGACTTCATGATAAAGGACTGGCAGGTCAAGTTGTCATGATTCAAATTAGAACGGCGGACTGGCATAATTTAACGAGAAGCAGAACGGTAATGAACGCTGTCTATAAAGAAGATGATATTTATAAAGAAGCGATTAGTCTGTTTAAACTTCATTGGAAAGGGGAGCCGATACGCCTATTAGGTATTACTGTATCGAATGTCTTCCCAATACATGAATTATATGAGCAGTTGTCTTTTGATAATTTTGAGAAGTATGCTAAAGAAGAAAAAATGGATTTACTCGTTTCGGAACTTGAGAAAAAATTCGGTCCTCATGCTGTGAAGAGAGGTCTTAATGAAAGGTAGGCACATACAATGGAGTTGGAATTTCTAGGGACAGGTGCAGGAATGCCTTCCAAACAACGAAACACCTCCTCACTCCTTCTTAACCTTTCCGCTGAAAAGGAAGGATATTGGATGTTTGATTGTGGTGAAGCTACACAACATCAAATGCTTCATACATCTATAAAACCAAGAAAAGTCAATCGGATTTTCATTACTCATCTTCACGGAGATCATATATTCGGATTGCCGGGTTTTCTCGGTTCCCGCTCGTTTTTAGGTGGTCAAGAAGAATTAACCGTTTATGGACCGGCCGGCCTAAAAGAGTGGATATTGTCAACTTTGCGCTTAACAAAGACCCATTTGACGTATCCTTTAACTATTGTAGAGATTAGTGAAGGAGTCGTTTTCGAAAATGACCGTTTTAAAGTATTGACGAAAGAATTACAACACGTTATTCCGTGTTTCGGTTACAGAATTGAACAAAAACCGTTACCTGGAAAATTGCTCATAGATAAAGCTTTTGAAGCGGGTGTTCCAAAAGGACCTTTGTTGAAAAAGCTGAAAGACGGCGAAGACGTGACACTAGAAGATGGGACAATTGTTTATAGCTCGAATATGACAGGTGACAGTCAACAAGGTTTTATAGTAACCATTTTGGGAGATACGAGGATCTGTAAGTCAGCTGTCGATTTAGCTGATCATGCTGATATTCTCGTCCATGAGGCGACATTTGATATGGAAACTGGGGAGCTGGCGAAAGATTATGGCCACTCCACAATAGGAGATGCTGCAATGACTGCAAAAAAAGCTAATGTGAAAGTATTGATTGCCAATCATATTAGTGCGCGATTTATGCCGGGGGATATTTCGAGACTGAAGGAGCAGGGCAGAACCTTCTTCACTGAACTCCATATTGCTGAAGATTTCTCCTCATTCGAATGGAAAAACGGACAATTGCTAAAAAAACAGAGCTGACACAACGATTTTTTCTGTTGTGTCAGCTTTTTCATTTATATCCAACCACGTTCATATTGCTTCGGGGCTGCGATTGAAACACCAAGCTCTTTGGCAGCGGTATATGGCCAATAGGGGTTTCTTAACAATTCGCGTGCGAGAAATACAAGATCCGCTCGATTGTTTTTCAAGATTTCCTCCGCTTGCAAACCAGATGTTATAAGACCGACAGCGCCTGTTGGGATAGTAGCTTCTTTTTTGATTTGTTCGGCGTAAGGTACTTGATAGCCTGGATAGGTATCTATTTTTGCGGGAACGAGTGCTCCAGAACTGACATCAATTAAGTCAACACCTTGCTTTTTCATCCATTTAGCCATTTCAACATAGTCTGTTGTTGTCATACCATTTTCGCTATAGTCTTCTGCTGAAATTCGTACGAATAAAGGACCATCCCATTCAGACCGAACGGCATCAATAATTTCACTTAGAAAACGGTAACGATTTTCAGCAGAACCTCCATATGAGTCATTCCGATGATTTGATAAAGGTGACAAAAACGCGTTTATCAAATATCCATGAGCGCCATGCAATTCGATGAGATCAAAGCCTGCTTTTTTAGTCCGTATTGTAGCTTCTTTGAATGCATTAACAGTCTCTTGGATTTCTGCTAGAGACATTTCTACCGGTTGTTTGTATTGTTCATTAAAGCGAATTGCGCTAGGTGCTTGAATATCGCCATCTACTGTCGCTTTTCTGCCAGCGTGTGCCAGTTGAATACCTGTTTTTGCACCATGTAGTTTCATGAGTGAAACTACTTCTGACAGCCCAGCTATATGATCGTCACTCCATATTCCAAGATCTTCTGCTGAAATCCTTCCTTGCGGTTGGACAGCTGTCGCTTCCAGAATAATCAAGCCTACTTGGCCGACAGCTCGTGTAGCATAATGGGTTTTATGCCAATCTTCTACGAATCCGTCAGCATGAAGACTTGAATACATGCACATAGGAGCCATGACGATTCTGTTTTTAAATTTTACACCACGAATCGTGTAGGGAGAATATAACATAGACAATTGAATGACCTCCTTTAGAAACTATATAAAGTATAACAAAGATGAAAGAGATGAATTGTTTTGAAGCTCATTTTATGTGATTTTCGGATCTGTCATAATTCCAAGTTCACGAGAACGGGCTTCAGCATCATTTATACAGTGTGAAATCGTCTGCTTGAAGGAGTTCTTTTCAAGCGCTCGCAATCCAGCTTCGGTTGTGCCACCTGGGCTAGTTACATTCTTACGCAATATACTTGGCTCTTCACCAGTCTTTTTTAACATGGAAGCTGCGCCTTCAAGAGTCTGGATAATCAATTCCCTGGCAGTGTCCGCACATAATCCTTTTGAAATTGCCGCTTCTTCGAGTGCTTCTACTAAATAATAGACATATGCAGGTCCGCTTCCTGACAGCGCTGTGACTAAGTGCAATTCATCTTCTACCACTTCTTTGACAATTCCGATTGAAGACAACAGACTAATGATTTTCTTATTCATATTATTATTGACTGATTGGTTCATCGATACTCCAGTAGCTGACTTTCCGATAGTGGCAGACGTATTCGGCATCGATCGAGCGATAGGTCTAGCTCCAAGACCTGATTCAATCGTAGCAATCGAGACGCCAGCAATGACGGAGAGGGCTGCTGCATCGTCATTCATATGATTAACGATATCCGCCATTGCTTGGTGGATATCTTTAGGTTTGGTCGCTAAAATAAAGAGGCCAGCATCACTCAATTCGTTACGTTCTGCGCTGACAATAGATACACCATATGTATTTTGCATGTAGATAAGTCTGTCTTCATCTGATTTATTCATCACATAGATATCTTTTGCTCTCATAACACTTTTGTTTACAATGCCGGCAATAATCGCTTCTGCCATTGAACCTGCGCCTACAAATATAACTTTATCCATCACAATCAATCCTTTCAACATTAAATAAAAAAGCGTTCTCATCCTGAACATTTCAGAACGAAAACGCATTTCTCCGCATTTCCTATATTCTAACTATATATATTTTTGTATTATAGCTACATAAATATTAAAAAGATTATTGCATGTGATCTGATAAAAGTCAATAATCAGAGCACATCTTGAAATAAAAATATAATACCGATCACTATAACTGCGAGTAGACTAAGTAGCACCACTTTCCAAACACTGACAGGCGCGTTACCACTCACTTTTCCCGTTTGTCCGTTGACAAGGAAACGGTAAACCTTTTGATTGAAATGAAATGATGAAATCCAAATGGGAAGCAGTAAATGTTTGAACGTAATCGCATCATATTGAGTATCTACACTTACAATTCTCACTTCATCTCCCGTTTCCTGTCTTAGTATACCTGTCTGTATTCTGTTATCTATAATTGCTCTCGCATTCATCCATCCTTCTTTTAGGGGAATAGAATAGCGTTCGGCAAGAAAACCAGACAAATATTCGGAACGGTAATCAAGCAAACCTGACAACTGGAAAGGTTCAACTTTTCCAATCAAATCAGAAGCAACATTTTTGGACGCTTTTACTAATACATCGTCATGGAATTTATTATATGTACCACGCTCCGTGCGCCAACGAATTTTTCGAACCTGCTCAGTTATCTGTTCAGTCTTACCGTCTCGCGTTACCGTTCTCGTCTCTGTAACATAATAATAAGTACCGATTTTAACGATATATGCTGAGTGTGTCTTTGAATCGAATGTCCAGTAAGGGATATAAGTACCCGTAATCTTTTGTAACTCATAGTCTTTCTTTAAGTTATTCGGAGCAAAATACCGTTTTTTGATCCACTTTTTGAATTTCTCTACAGCTTGCTCTTTTGTCACTTGAAAAGGAAGTACGAGAGCTGGCTTGATACCTGCGTCATGTTCAGTTACGGCGATATGAGAAGATCCGCAAAACGTACAGAAGTCTGCTACTTTATCCATATCCAATAGTGTCTCTGCGCCACAGTTATCACAGTGGAAAACCCTTTTTTCATCATCCCAACTGTGCTTTTTCATATCTACTGATTCGATGTAATCATGCTCGGTCGTATTTTCACGTGTACCTTCAATAGCGACTTCCGTTGAGCAAAAAGGACATTTCAATCCTTTTGTGGATGGATCGTAAACTGTGTTTCCACCACATGAAGAACACTGGTTCACTTCCGTCTCTTCAATAGTCGGGTCTCTAACGATTTCATTATTTGCATTCGACATGCTTTCACCTCTTCGCTAACTTCTTAAAGCGTTTCTCCGCAATCTCCGCAGAATTTAGCTGTTGGTCCATTGACAGTGCCACAAGACTGACACTTTTTTTCTGTCAATTGTTGTGCACCACATTCACCACAGAACTTCGAGCCTTCTTTAATATCTACTTTACAACTTACGCATGGAACGGTTTGCTGTTGGACAGTCTTGCCACATTCCGGACAGAATTTAGCATTTGCTCTAATTTGTGCTTGACAATGAGGACATGAAATTTTCGCAGGTTCCGTGGATGCAGGTGGAATGGCTTGTTGTTGATTGGTTGTGAATGCGCCAGCCATAGCATTACCGATTGCTGCACCTGCGCCGATCCCTGCACCTGTAGCGGCCATTCCGCCACCTTCATTGCGAGCCGCTTCGCGTATTGCTTCAGCAGCCTGGTACTGCGTATACGTATTCATATCACCAAGCACACCCATCGTTGTGCGCTTGTCCATCGCTTGTTCAACTTCTTTAGGAAGTGATAGATTTTCAATATAGAGAGAAGTGATTTCAAAGCCGAATTTCGAAAAACGTTCTTTCATTTTCTCTTTACCTTGCGTACTCAATTCGTCATAGTTCATAGCCAGATCTAGCGCTGGTATTTGAGATTCTGCAAACAAATCTGTCAAGCCGGATAAAATCATCTTTTTCAAATGACTTTCTACGTCTGAAGTATCAAAGGAACTGTTCGTTCCAAATAGTTCTTTTAAGAAAACAACCGGCTCAGACACTTTATACGAATAGATGCCGTAACCGCGTAGTCGAATCATTCCAAATTCGGGATCTCTCATCATAATTGGATTAGAGGTTCCCCACTTTTGATTGATAAATTGTTTAGTATTTACAAAATAGACTTCTGCCTTAAATGGTGAGTTGAATCCTGTTTTCCAAGACTTCAATTTCGTTAGGATAGGCATATTTTGTGTATACAACATGTGATGTCCAGGAAGAAACACATCGGCAATTTCTCCTTCATTCACAAAAATCGCTACTTGTGATTCACGTACTATTAGACTGGCACCCATTTTAATTTCATTGTTTTGAACAGGAAAACGGTATACCATTGTGTTTGAATTTTGATCTGTCCACTCAATGACTTCAATGAACTGACCTTTAAAAAAGTTAAAAATACCCATATTCATCCCCCCCGTAAGTTATGGTCATTATAACATATATACGGATATCTCTTGGAAAGGTTTCGCAAAGTGTCTTTTTCAAAGGGTGACGAAAGCGTGAAAAGAAGGTACAATGGACTGAATACTCATTCATTGTTTAAAAAGGATGATAATCCAAAGGAGTTTTTCCTATGATACATAAAATTGTAATCCCGACGCCATTTGCAGTCGGTGATGTAAATTCATTTGTTGTGAAAGGTGATCGTTTGTCACTTGTAGATGCTGGTCCAAAAACACCCGCTGCCTACGAAGCATTGAAGAATGGTTTGAAAGAGCTCGGTTATTCTTTTAATGATATAGAAGAAGTATTTTTGACGCATCATCATCCTGACCATGCGGGCTGGATGGATGCATTCGATAAAGCTGAAGTAGTCGGACATCCTTTTACAGATCTTTGGTTAAAGAGAGACGAGGAGTTCATGAAGTTTCATGATCGATTTTATTTAGAGCGTTTGCAAGAAGAAGGGGTCCCAGAACAATATTTTAGCTGGATTGAAAAAATGAAACTTCCCATTAAACTAATGGGAGATAGGACTTTAAACCGAGAAACGAACGAAGGGGATGACTGGCATGGCCACCCAGGATGGAAAGTTTTAGAGACGCTTGGGCATGCACAGAGTCATCTAGCACTATACAATGAACGGACAGGAGAAATGATCGGCGGGGACCTTGTACTCGAAAAAGTTTCGTCAAATCCTTTAATCGAACCACCATTCAATCCATCTGATGAACGGCCAAAATCGTTGTTACAATACAACGATTCATTGAAACGGTTGTTAAGTTTGCCAATTGAAACAATTTATAGTGGACATGGCAATCAAGTGACTGATATTCATCCGTTAATTGAATCAAGGCTTCAAAAACAGCATGAGCGCGCAATGAAAGTGCACGGTATGCTAGTGAATGAAAGCAAAACGATTTACGAATTAACGATGGAATTGTTCCCGGCCGTCTATTTGAAAGAGTTAGGTCTGACATTGTCAGAAACAATCGGACAGACAGATTATCTACTGTCAAAAGGACTCATCAAACAAACTGCTGGTGAAGGTGGTATTTTGAAATATGAGCAAACCTAAAAACGTTCTTATTACAGGAGCGACGAGCGGTGTCGGGTATGCGGTTGCCATGAGGCTGTTGGCGGATACTGATCGATTTAAGGTCTATGCTACTGGAAGGGCTCACGATAAGATTTGGCAGTTGCAAAACGATGGAGCTGAAGCTCTTCGTACCGATTTTTCAGTGCCAGGCGAATTGGACAGGTTGCTAGAGAAAATTCCATCTCCCGATATTGTTATTGTTTCAGCTGGCGTTGGATTGTTTGAATCAGCTCATCTAATTTCAGACGAATCTGTCCAAAGTATGATGAATCTGAATGTCAT
Source organism: Sporosarcina quadrami (assembly GCF_014836615.1). GTDB lineage: Bacteria > Bacillota > Bacilli > Bacillales_A > Planococcaceae > Sporosarcina > Sporosarcina quadrami. The sequence continues at coordinate 282,715 of NZ_JACSQN010000001.1, forward strand.
TGTACCAATTGAACTGACAAAAAGAATTCTTCCTGCAATGATGAAGAAGCATAAAGGTCAACTCATTTATATCGGTTCGCAAGCTGGGAAAGTGGCAACTCCGAAAGCATCTGTGTATGCGGCTTCCAAACATGCATTGATTGGCTATACGAATGCATTACGGATGGAAGTTGCGGGATATGGTATAAGCGTGTCTGTCGTGCATCCTGGACCTATTGACACGCCATTTATCGACGAAGCGGATCAGACAGGAAACTATCGAAACTCTCTTGGCAGGCACTTGTTAAGTGTCGATACGGTCGCAAATGCTGTTGTACGGCTTATTGACAAGCCAGCGAGAGAAGTGAATTTACCTGGAATCATGGGTATTACGAGTAAGTTATATGCACTCGCTCCGAGTATAATCGAGAAGCTAGGAAAGAAGTACTTTATGAAAAAATGACGATTAGAAAAAGCATGCTCCCATGAATGGTACGTTCTCGTTTTAGATTATGGATGGATGAAGGAGTTCCTAAGCGTGCTATACTTAAGTAATGATTAGGTAGGAAAAGTCGCAGGAGGTGTCGCTTTGAAGACAGTGACAATAGAAGAAGTCGTAAAACGTTTCAATATGGAAGTATTGATAGGCAAGGATCAATTGGATCGTATTTTAAAAAAGACAAAAGTTCGTAGACCAGGTCTTGAGTTCATGGATAAATTTGATTTCATTGCAACTGAACATGTGCAAATTCTCGGTAAAAATGAAATTAATTATTTACATACTTTGTCTGATGAAGAATGTAAAATGCGGATAGCAAATATTGTTCAATACGATCCGCCTTGCATTGTTATTACATCCAATCAGGAAGAACCTTTAGGGTTACGTCAATATTGTACAGAAGAGCATATCCCTGTGTTGAGGACAAAAGATTCAACTAGTGAAATGAGTGCGAAACTGGATGCGTATGTTACAAAAGCAATGGCACCTGAAATTGCAGTTCATGGTGTATGCGTCAATGTGGCTGGTATCGGTATCCTTTTACGCGGAAAATCGGGGGTTGGGAAAAGTGAAACGGCCCATACATTGATTGGCCGAGGACATCGATTGATTGCTGATGATATTGTCGTTTTGAAGAAATTGAGCCCACAAACACTACTTGGAACACATGACGAAAAGAACAAAGAATTTCTTGCGTTGCGGAGCATTGGATTACTGAATGTCGTTCGTCTGTACGGAAGGGCTGCTTTTCAAGAAGAAAGCAGAATCGCGCTTGATATTGAATTGACGGAATGGAAGGATAACGCCTTAAATAATGAACTTGAACTAGATTCAAAGTTTAAAACGTATTTGGATGTTCCAATTCCTCATATTCAAATCCAGTTGCAACCTGGTAGAGATGTAGCAGGTTTGATAGAAGCTGCAGCGAATAACTGGTATTTAAAGCAACAAGGATACAGCGCGGTTGAGGAGTTCATGAAGCGACTGGAACCGGAGTTCAACGAATCAGAATAAGTAGTATGTTCAATTCAACAGAAAGAGGTATATCATGAGACAGCAATTGATGGACTTGTTAGCGATGGATGATGAGCAAATCCAACTGCACATGCAACTTAGCGGGGAAGCCGTTTTTACTTATATGCTCGAAAATATAGGAACTCCAGACAGTGAACTTCGAGATGAAATCATATATCGTCTACTCGTCAAGCTGTTATCGGGTAATCATGTAACAACTGCTCAAATGAAGCATGCAACTGAAGAGCTGATTAGTGATCGTTACCTTTTTGCTTCGATTGGCGAAAGAGATACAAATAGTGTTTTTATACGATCTTTTTCTGCGCTATGGTTGACGGGCTTATTTTGGGTCGATACAGAAAAGCCCTATTTGGAACCTGAGCTAAGGGATTTTGCAATGGAAAGATGTGCAAATTACTTATATAAAGAGAATGATACTAGAGGGTTTACCGAAAACGGATGGGCTCATGCAATTGCTCATGGGGCTGATTTATATATGATGATTGCTAGTCATCCATCAGTTGAAAAACGGTTGATTCCGCTTATGTTAGGTAGCATTTCTTCTTGTTTCTATAAAGGCGGCGTGTATAAGGATGATGAAGATGAAAGATTAGTCGCTATCATATCGAAGTTAGTTGCTGAAGGATATCCGGAAGATGTATTACTCGAGTGGGTGGAACAGATCTTTGACCGCATGGACCGGGAAGTGCACCATCACGGTCAGTCGCATTCATTCTTGCATGCACGGACAAATATTTTACAATTTATGAAAACGTTATACTTTGCTTTAACAAAAAGTCAGTCTGCTCCTAAGTTACGCTCAGGCGTATCTTATTTCATTCAAAAATGGCAGAGGACTTGAAAAAACATGCCACAGATCAGTATTTCTGAATCAGTGGCATGTTTTTTATGTTCTGTTATTGTGATAGACGAGTTTTATTTGGAATGTGAAATTACAGTTGCTTTAACTTTTACTCCAACATTCCCCTGTAGAGCACGGCTAATCATGCAAGAAGACTCTGCTTTTTCAGCTAATTTTTTGGCAAGAGAGTACTCTTTTTCACCCGCGTTCGCCAATAATGTAATTGTCGGTTTATGTATAATCTCTTTATAAGTGATGACTCCATTAGTTACATCCACAATACCAATTGACTCCATTTGTAAGTTAGTTTTTTCAAGGCTGCTTCGTTCCATCATAGCAGCGAGCGTAATAATATAACAAGTTGCCGCTGCACCAAGCAACATTTCATCGGGATTTGTACCGATTCCTGGACCGTCCATTTCTTGAGGGATTGAAACTTTTGTCTTCAAGTTTTCCATCTCGATCGACCCGATATCATTTCTCAAGCCTGGCCAATTGGCATGCAAACGGAATTTGTGTTCTGCCATACTCATCTTCTCCTTAAGTTTCTTTTACAGTATACCTCATTAAAAAGTAAAAATCCTCGCTGATTTTTTTCCATGATAATAAATCACACTCATTCTCAATGTGCACAGTAGCTTTCAAGATGACATATAGTAAATGATGATAGTCATGTGTGCGGAGGGATTATATGACATTTATTACCGTATTATTAATTGGCATTGTAGCAAATTTAGACAATGTGGGCATTAGTATTTCATATGGATTGCGTTTTAATCGCATACCTTTTAAATATAATTTGATCATCTCAATTATTTCATTTATCTTTGCATTCTTTTCTTTAAAAGCAGGAGATTATTTTGCAGATATTTTTTCATTGCAGACTGCCAATTGGATTGGAGGTTCTCTTTTAATTACAATTGGAATTTGGCTTGTAGTTAAAACGTTATTCTTTGCACAGTCGCAAACAAGCAAAGAGTTGGTCGCTATCGATTATAAGGAAGCTATACTACTCGGATTTGTACTTGCGTTAAACTGCCTGACAATCGGTTTTAGTGCAGGTATTACAGGAGCCCCTCCCATATTAACCGCTTTTTCCATCGGTGCTTTCTCAATTATATCTATTATTATCGGCGTTCAACTAGGTCATAGAATCGGTAAGACATGGTTTGGGAAAAATGCCGATAGTGTCGCTGCACTGTTATTGATTATCATCGGTTTGTATGAGATTTTCATATGAGAAAACAATACTTCTGGGGATAAGTACGTGTTTGATGGAAATAAAATATTAATAAGCAAAACTATTGGGAGTGCCATTCGTATAAGATATGGCGGCTCCTTTTTTTATGGATTGCTATACTGCTGTTTTATATGCATTCCTTATCGATCTATTATGCGAAATTATTTTGTTTTAATAATTTAGATAACTATGTGATAAGATAAATGAAAAGGTTGCGATTTGATGTTTAAATATTGTTTGTTTGTTTGTTTGTTTGTTTGTTCAGCAAATAAGGCCATTATGATGTATTTTAAATGTTGCTTTCTGTTCCGGTGCACGCTTTCCGGAGGACGTGGCTTGAGCCGCTTCCTTAGAAAAAGAAGTATGATAGTTACCTTCACACTTATGTTAATAATAAGCCTTATTAATATTTTCTTTGGTACCTCTTACAGCTCTGTAATTTCTTCGATCGTTTTAATTCCATTGTTTTTATGTGTTTTTCCTTTGTTTGTTGAATTGTCTAACGAAGAAGCACCACTTTGGTGAATTTTCACCAATACCGCAACAGGGCCATTTAAAGGCGAAATTTTAATTAGAAAGCAACAGAAAGGAAAATGCAAAAATGAAAATGGAACTTCCGGTGAGACTGTCGAATCCATTAATTCTTTGTGTGATGTTTATATCTATTGCAGGATTTGACTTTTTTGGTGCATTGGGATTTGGATTTTGGAAGTATGTTATAGGAACAATGATTGCAATTGGAGTATTGTGGTTATTGCATAAATACGGACTGAATGAAAAGAAAGTTCCTATATGGGTTGGAGCTTTTATAATTATACTAGGATTTACCACCGGAATTATTATAGAAAAGTTAGTTGAAGTTTATATTTGAATTGGGGATGTTTTAATTAAACAGTATATTCAGTTGCCGAGGACGTATGTATAGTAAATGATAATCCGCAATCGGGGGCGTTTGACGGACGACGCTGTACTAGGATTAGACCAATTAGTTGAAATGGCTAGGTGAATAATATCGCATTGAAAGGAAAAGAAAATGAAAAAAGTAAGAGCAATTTTTATTGGTGATGTTAGATATGATCAATGTCTAGTTTTTGATTTGAATAATGAAACGGACTACTTTGAAATGATAATTGACAAAGAAGTTAGATAAAAAAAAGTAGTAGTTGAGGAAGATGATGATTTTTTGATTTTTGAAATTGAAAAAGATATCGCAACATTACTCGTTTAATAAGATAATTGGAGGCTATTAATGCATATGGTTTATGCTTCAATCTGCACAAATTTCACCTGAATATAAAAAAAGGAGATGTTGAAAAGTGTTTCAGAATAAAGATCCTAACTACAAAAAGTACTTTTGGAAAAGACTCTATATCTTATTTATACCGATTTTTACTATTGGTGTGATTTCCGAACCTTATATATCTAATAATCCCTTTTTAGAACTTGAAGATTATGGATCTTTTATATTCTTTTCATTATTTTACGCTCTTGTTTTTGGGGGAATATCAGCTTTCATAGTTTCATTTACTTGGAGATTAAAACTCTCTAAACAGTAGTTCCTACTCTTTAAAAAGTTTAAATTGACCGCGAAAATTGTTTCATAAGCGATTGTACTATAACGTAATCGGCGGCTTTTGTTAGGTACTACGCTCTTAGTTGATTGGAGTGCAAGCCTTCGACTCCGGGAGGATTAGCGTGTGCCTTGAGACCCTGGACGTAGCGAAGCGAAGGAAGCGGCTCAAGCCACGCCCTCTGGAAAGCGTAAGGCTGGAACGTAGATCAACGTTTGTAAGACTATATTATGTCTTGTAATACTAAAGACTTTGTAGAAGATAAGGGGCGTTTTGCTCATAGTGTACGTTCTTTAAAAGGCCTAGTTTATATAAAGTAACAATCAGCAAGAAAGGAAAAAATATTGAAGAAAACATTTATTGTTACAATTCTTTTTGTCACAGCTTTGGTTTTAGCTGCTTGTGGGGGATATACACCCCACAACAATTGGGTGCTGGAAAAGGATAGGTTGGATGAAAATTCTGAAATGGAGAACTTTGTAATAAGCCTTCAGAATAACCCTCATAAAAGAGGATTTAAAGTATTTACAATATCAGAAGGCAGAAAAATGGTGGGTGTATTGACTGGAGATGCAGAGAAGTCATTAAATTAGATGATGTTAAAGTAGATTCAGGAATTACCATAGTTATATTAAAAGAGATGGTAAATGAAAATGATGAAGATAATCCGTATATTATGGCATAAGTGCTATAAAGGGTGAGCTTTTCGTTCAGGATACAGATGGGAATTGTTATCACGGGTTTTAAGGATTTCCTAAGCTAAGAAGTTGGAAAATAGGACGAGTCCATCATTAATGAAAAAATGATGGACTCGTTTATTTTACACCATACTGCTTTCTTTATAATATTACCGATCATTTCAAATGAATTGCCATAGTTGGTCTCTTTGCATATTTGACATAGACAAAATAGAATAGTGCTGCGCTCGAAAGCCTGAAAATTGAGTTGACATACATCGCGATCTCAATTCCAAACTGGTTCAACAACCAAATACCAATCTGTGGGGCTATGACCGCAACGACAGACAATAATACATTATACGTCGTTATACAATACGTCCGTACTTCTTCCGGAGACTGCTCAAGCAGTAAGTTGAATAGTAGAAGTACAATTCCTGCTAAGAAAAAGCCTGAAGCTGTCTGTATAAGCGTAATGTAAAAAAGATTTGACGAGAGAACTGTTAGAAAGGGGATCGTCGCCATGCCGATTACAGCCCATACAAAAACTAGTGTATTGGAACGTTTTTCAGCCCACTTTCTCCATAACGGAAAGGAAATGAACTGCGCAGTCATACTACCTACAGAGAACATGCTAACCCAAAAGATTGTTGCACCAACTACTCGAATATGATAAATGTTGAAAATTCCCCAAGCCATTTGCCAAGCGAAATTGAAGAACAATGCCGCAATTAGAAAGGATACATAGTTCTTATGCTTGAAAATAGACCAATCCATTGTTTTCTTTTTTAGGAATGCCTCGCTTGATAACATTGGTTGTTCATCATGCTTTAACAATAAATATACTTCTAGCAAACCAAAAACGAAAGCTATGCCAAAAAGAATCTGATAGGCAGTCACACTTGCGGACGAATCTTTCATAATGATTCCGATAATTAATGTCGATACGAGTCCAACAATCGTCAGTAATCGGTTTCGATCACTGAAAAAGGTGCCACGCCTAGATTCTTTCACTAAACTGCTTATAAATGTCTGCCAACCGATATTCGCAACGGTATTAGGTAAATTCATTAGCGCTACGATAATGAGGAAGGCCCAAGCTTGTGTTGGCTGTGATGGGATATAAACTAGAGCAATAATTAGCAGGAACATGAGCCGTGCAATTAGAACTGACAGAGCGACAAGCTTTTTCTGCAAATGAGCGCGATTCAATAATATCGCTGCAGGAATTGTCATGAGCAAAGCCATCAAAGGAGGGAGCGAATTGATTAGTCCGACTTGGTAATTTGTTGCGCCAAGTATCGTTATAGCAAAAATAGGGAAGAAGTTGCCGGAAAAATTTATAGCGATCGTTGTCGCCATACCATGATAAATACTAATTTTCTCGTTATAAGGTCGCATAATGTCTCCAATACTAAAAATTCTTTATGAATTGCTATCAATTATAATCTTGATTCATAGAAATACAAGGCTTTTTATAAATATAGATTTCAATACATAAGCATTCATATACATTTTATCTCTGCATATAAATAATTGATGAATTTTGAAGTTCAATATTGATAAATGTTCTCAATTAAGATATGATGGTCTTGAGAAACCTTCTCACTCATTTAGAGTGGAGGAAATTGAGAGGATGAACATCATGCTTCGTATTATCATGTTGGCGTTATTCGCAGGTTCTGCAGTTAGCATTTCAGCAATTACCCTTTTTAACGGCTTTGACATTGAGGGAGCTATGATTGGTCTCGCATCCCTTGTGTTATTATTTGGTATTACGACAACTTTTTACTTACAATATAAAAAACAAATATCCCATGTTTAACCATCAGCCTTGGCTGGTGTTTTTTTTTCTGTTTTCCGATGGTTTATTGCAGTAATTTCACCATCAATCGAGTATAATCAGATACCGGCTATTGAAATTTGTAGGAGGTCCTTATGTTTTTTATCGAAGCAAAAAGAATTATAGTTGTTATTTTTGGAGCACTACTCGTTTCAATTTCTTTGAACTTTTTCCTGATTAATGCAAATGTTTATGCAAGTGGATTTTCTGGGGCTGCACAACTTGTGTCCAGTGTTTTAAATGATCAACTTGGCATTGTAATCAGCACAGGAATACTACTCTTTCTGTTCAATATTCCAGTATTCATTCTCGGTTGGTTCAAGGTAGGTAAAGGGTTTACAATATACAGCATCGTCTCTGTCGTATTTACCACACTCTTTCTTGAACTGTTGCCCGTGTTGTCTTTGTCAGACGATATTATTTTAAATGCTGTATTTGGCGGGGTGATAGCTGGAGTAGGGGTAGGTCTTTCGCTCAAGCTAGGTGCTTCCACAGGAGGAATGGACATAGTCGCGATGGTCCTCTCAAGGTTGCAGGACAAACCGATCGGCATTTATTTTCTCGTATTGAACGGGATTATTATCGTGCTTGCAGGTATTCTGTATGAACCGGAAAATGCACTTTATACGATGGTCGCTTTATACGTCTCAATTGCGGTTATCGATATGATTCATACGCGTCATGAAAAAGTTACAGCGATGATTATCACTCACAAAGCGGAAGAACTACAACAAGCCATTCATGAGAAAATGGTGCGAGGAATTACAATTATACCTGCAAAAGGAGCTTATTCCAAAGAGAATAAAAATATGCTTTACTTGGTTATAACACGTTATGAATTGTATGATTTGGAGCAAATCATCAATCAAGTTGATGAAAATGCATTTACTAATATTGTTCAAACTGTAGGGATCTTTGGTTTCTTCCGAAAAGAAGGAGACCCGACTTTGAAATAATAAGTACTAATGAAAAAAGCAGAGGGTGCGTAAAATTCGCATCCTCTGCTTTTATACTTATTCGTATAACAATGTTTAATTGGTTTCAGTGTCTTCGCTATCAGCCAAATCGGAAGTGCCATCTAAGAATTTGTTTAGTTCCTCAATGTTTTTATCGAAATCAATTTCCAATACTCTTCCAACATCTACAAGTGGATCTGTATATGAATTATCAACCGGAATTCTAAACGTTTCAATTTTACCTGATTTATTGTCTAGTAGTCCTTTTCCGATAGAGAGCATTTTCATTTTATCGAGATTTGTGTCAATATAAGCTTCAGCTGCACCCAATAATTTAGGAAGTTTTACTAAGCTGTGAACACTAACTGCTTCATCTTTCAATTTTGAGATGACTTCTTGTTGACGTTCTACGCGTCCAAAATCATTCTTGCTATCATGACGGAATCGTACATACCCTAATAGCTGTTCGCCATTTAAAGTTTGGACTCCCTTGTTCAATGTCATATAAATTCCATGTGACATTGTGTAAGGTATATCAACCTCAATTCCGTTAGGTGCGATGATGTCTGCAATTTTAGGGAAGCCTTTGAAATCGACCATTGCATAATAATGGACATCTAAGCCAAAGTTATCTTTAATCGTTTGACGTACAAGCTCTGGACCTCCGATAGTAAAAGCACTGTTCATCTTTTGCATACCATGGCCGGGAATTTCTACATACGTATCACGCATGATAGAAATGAGTTTTACCTTTTCTGTATCTTGATTATAGTTGGCAATCATTAGAGTATCTGAACGACCGTCTTCTTCTTTGCGTGCATCCGATCCTAACAAAAGAACATTTATCTCTCCGAATTCAGGTTCCGGACCATCAAAAATACCATAGTCTTTGTTCTGATCAGCCAATGTTCCTTCATCTGATAACGCAAGGCCTTCATTAAATTGCGAAGTCCAGTAAATATACCCACCAGCTAAAAGAAGTACTAAAAAAGTTCCAATACTAATACCTATCACTTTATAACGTTTACTTTTTGTTTTTCTCTTTTCAATTCTGCTCAAACGGCTCACCGCCTCGTATAGTTGATGTTCTTAATTTATAAAGCAAACCACGCGTTATCATACCACCAAAAAGTATTCTCAGCAAGAAAAATTTCCCCAATATATATAGACGTATTAAAAGGAGAAAAGTTCGCGTGAAACGAAGAAGCGAATGAAAAATTTTCGTTAGTAATGTCATTCCCTCGATTGCTTGCTTGTAATCCGCTTTTCTGAATTATCTTTAAGTAAGTTATTATTATACATATTCCATGATATACTAATTAAAATATTACTGAAGATTGGATTGATTGCTAGATGCCTTATATTAAAACGTTTTCTATTGGACAACCTAAAAAAATGGTGTACGGAAATGAGAAAGAAATGATATCTGCTATTGGCAAAGAGAAGGTGAAAGAAGCTTTTCTGACGAAAGAAGGATTTAAAGGCGATGGGGTTGCTGATCTTCGTTTCCATGGTGGCCCTGACAGAGCGGTAAGTATTTATCCTTATGAACATTATGCTTATTGGAAGAAAGAATTTCACGCAAAGCTAGCTGATTCTACGTTTGGAGAAAATATTACAGCTGGTAATATGCTGGAGAAAGACGTGCATATCGGCGATATTTTTCAACTTGGAGATGCTATTATCCAAGTGACTCAAGGACGAGTCCCGTGCAGCACCATTTCAAAACGAACTAATTTGCCTGGATTAATGAAACGAATGGTGGAGACGGGGTATACTGGATATTTATGCCGTGTGTTAGAAGAAGGTATGGTCCGGGACGATTCTACATTACAATTAATTGAAAAGCATCCTCAAGCGATTTCTGTCCTCTATGGAAACGAAGTGTATTTTCACAGACCGAAAGACGTAGAAGGTTTACGTTTGCTACTCAGTCTACCTGAATTAGCAGATGAATGGAAAGAAATGCTTCAAAAGCGTATTGATAAGTTGGTTGGTGTAAAGTGAAATTCTGTAAATAAATGATAGTCAAAAGTTAAAAGGGAGAGTGACTGTAACCGGAAACTTGTAAGTTTCACGGTTCAGTCACTTTACTCGTTAACGGAACTTCGTTCACTCTTCAGGCTTAAATGTCTTACAACCAGTGTCTTCCGTATCAATCGCTTCTTCTGCTGTTTGGTTCGTTACATAAATCACGTCAGCGTTACACCTGTTTCCCTTACCCCAATATGTGCAGTTATCCACTTCACAAAGTATACGCTGGTTCATTTGAGCACCTCCTTTTCATGTAGCATTCCACAAACAGATTGAAAAATGTGCACTATTTTTTTATGATTCAGTGCACAAGTGTTACTATATAATGAAAGGCGTTTTCTAAGGAGGCTTTATAATATTGAACCGTTTGACGGACCATTTGATTGTCATTTCTTTTGATTGTTTGTCGTCGAAAGACATGCCCATAGTTAGGGAACTGCCAAATTTCAAAAAGCTGCTGGACGGAGCTGCCGTTTGTGAAAATGTAAAGCCAATTTATCCTTCCGTTACATATCCATGCCACACATCTATTATTACTGGGAATTATCCTAATCGTCATCGAATCGTAAGGAATACATTAATTCAGCCCGGAAAAGAATCACCGGATTGGTATTGGCAAAGAAAATATATTCAAGGTACAACTTTGTATGATGAAGCAAAGAAACAAAACATGAAAACCGGTGCATTACTCTGGCCAGTAACCGCGAGAGCGAAAATTGATTATCATATACCTGAGATATTCGCCAATCGACCATGGCATTCTCAAGTTGCCGTTTCTTTGCTCAATGGTAGCTTCTTTTATACGTTAGAAATGAACCGGCGTTTCGGCAACATGCGGAAAGGCATAAAACAACCATGGTTAGACGATTTTGTCACAGCTGTCGCAACGCATACGATCAGAACAAAAAAGCCGGATTTAATGCTCATACATCTTGTAGATATAGATTATCAACGGCATGAACACGGTTTTGCAGGGGAGGAATCATTAAGCGCATTGCGTCGTCAAGATAAACGGTTGGGAAAGATTCTGCAAGCGATTGATGAGAGTGGAAATGCTGAAGAGACTACGATTATTGCGCTAGGTGATCACAGCGCACTTGACGTCACGCACGCCATAAATATGAATGTTTATTTACAAGAAAGTGGATTAATCCAAACAGATCGTAATGGGAAAGTGAAAAATTGGAAGGTTTATTGCAAAAGTAACGATGGTTCTGCTTATCTATATGTCAAAGATGAAAACGATAAACCATCTACTGAAAGGCTTGGTGCACTTCTGCATTCGCTCATGCAGAATCCTGACAACGGACTTGAAAAAGTAGTTAGGGGAAGTGAAGCGGCGCAAATGGGGGCAGACGGGGAAGCTGCATTCATGTTGGAAGCGAGGGAAGGATTTTATTTTACTGAAGATATGAACGTACAACCATTGGTGGAAATCAAGCCATGCGATATTACGTCAGGGAAGTATTGTCAAGCCGTCCATGGTTATTCTCCATCTAAAATAGATTATCGAACAGTTTTTATTGCAAAAGGAAAAGGTATTGTACCTAATGTTACGATAGAATCGATGAGTCTGGTTGACGAAGGTCCAACGTTTGCAAGATTATTAGGATTGAATTTGGGTGAAACCGATGGTCGAATTCTAGATGAAATCATATTGAGCTAACAGTGAAAAGCACCGGAATAGGTCATTGCGGACCTAGTTCCGGTGTTTTCTTTATACGTAGAGTCATTTTAACTTGTCATAATACAAATCGATTGGGATGAAAAGACCCACTTTACCATATTCGTTATGGTTCAATGTGGCAAAAACAATTCCAATCACCTCACCAGCTTTATTGAAAACAGGACTACCGCTATTCCCGCGGTAGACAGGTGCTTGTATCATCATCACTTCTGCTTGCCAATCTGCCAATTTCAATGGTGCTAAAATTGTACCTTCGTTAACAATCCCTTTAAAACTGAGTGGATTACCGATAAAGGTAATGGCATCATCTTTTTCGATTTTTGGATTTTCAGCTAAGGTTAAGGAAGGGAAGTGTGAACCTTCAATTTTTAAAACAGCTACATCAATGTCCTCGAATGTTTCCAACACAGTTGCTTCGAATCGTCCGTCTTCAGGAAAAACAACATAAATGGACTCTTTATTTTCAATTACATGATAGTTCGTCAAGATAATACCGTCTTTTGAAATGGAAAAACCAGTTCCTTTTCCGTCTTCTGAGACGACTACGACAACCGATTCTTTATAAATCGAGATGTCTTCTTCTTGTGATAGTTTGGCTGAAGTCATCAGAAAGTCGATTGCTGGTATAGAAAAAACTTGAAATAAGCCAGCGACCGTACTTAACACTAATGTAATTGAGAGCATCCATATGAACCATTTTGGAATTCGCTTAGTAGGAATCAGTTCTTTTCTATGAAGTCTTGACTCCTCTTGCGCTTTTAGAACGAGTTTGTTCATTTGTTCTTCTGTCAGATCTTCATCATCGATTGATGAGAGGTCGACTTGTTCAACATCTTGCTCATATTTTTCATCTTCCATATGTTCTTTACGCGTATGTTCATCATCACTCATCTGCTTCTCACATCCCGCTTCTATTGATGACCTTCTACTAGTATAGCAAGTTACATTAGGAAACGAGAGAATTAAGGTATTTATGAAACAAGAATTAGTTATAAATGAATAAAGAGCCAGAAAGAGTTTATACTCTTTCTGACTCGAATGTTTCTTAACCCATATTATATCCCCACATCATAGCGAACAATGTTCCGAAGATAGTTACGAGACCGACAAATAGCGCATAGCCGATGTTCGTGAACAATGTTTTCTTATCTTCATTTTCACTGACATGCATGAAGAGGAACAATTGTAAGCCCGCTTGGACTAAGGCAGTAACACCTAAAATTGTCATTCCCATAGCAAATGTTAAATCAAACTTAATGACGACAAGCGCAATAAGTGAAAGGAGCAGTGAAGAAGCAAATCCAATTACATGTGGAACGGGAAACAGTCGTTTCATCTTACATCATTCCTTTCAAGTAAACGAAGCTGAAGATGAAGATCCAGACAACGTCCAAGAAATGCCAGTACAATGAAAAGATGAATGACTTATTAGCTGTTTCCGGTGTTAAACCACGCTTTTTCACTTGATACAATATTGCTCCACCCCATAATAGACCAAACGTTACGTGAGCACCGTGTGTTCCGAGTAACGTAAACAGTCCTGATAGGAAAGCGCTTGTTTGCATTGTAGCTCCTTCGTGGACATACGTCACAAATTCTGTGATTTCCACACCGAGGAAGCCTAGCCCAAGAAGAAGGGTGATGCCGAAAAAGGTCATCATCGCCTTTTTGGAACCAATTCGCATTGCGTGAATTCCCAGCCCGATTGTAAAGCTACTTGTTAGCAACAAAATCGTCTCAATCATAACGGGAGTCAACTCAAATATTTGACTTGCACTTGGACCGTCAGCGAAGTTTCCTTGTAACGTGAAATAGACAGCGAAAAGAGTTGAGAAAAGAACAATTTCCGCTCCTAAGAAAATCCAGAAACCTAAAATCTTCAACTTATTTTCCTCAGTACTATATTCTAACGGCAAAGAGTGATCGATTTTCATGAATTTTCACCTCTCAATGCATTTTCTGTTCGTTCAATTTCTTCGACAGAGATGTAGTGACCGTGATCTTGTTCAAATGTGCGGTATGCCATCGTGCCGAGAATGACTAAACCGGCAACAACAGCTGGAATCCACCAACTGAACACCATGAAGAATCCGAAGAAGAAGAAAGCGATACCCATAATGAAAGGCAGGCCACTATTGTTCGGCATATGAATCGGTTCATATTCGCCTTCAAACAATGACTTATTGGTCTTTTTGGCGAACCAGAATGCATCCAATTCATCAACTGCAGGTGTTATCGCAAAGTTGTATTCAGGAAGTGGGCTTGGTGTACTCCATTCCAGTGAACGAGCATCCCAAGGATCTCCTGTGACTTCGCGAGGCTCGTACCGTGTACTCCAATAAATATTGTAAACAAGCAAGATGAACCCAATCGTTAGGCCGACAGCTCCGACCATGGATAGCATATTTAATGGTCCGTAACCAGTACTTGCAGAATACGTGTACATTCTTCTTGTCATTCCGTTCAATCCAAGGATGAAGAGAGGGAAGAATGTGACGTTGAATGAAATCGTAATGAACCAAAACGCCCATTTACCAAGCCGTTCATTCAACTTGAAACCGAATACTTTCGGGAACCAGTAATGGAATCCCGCAATTACACCAAAGACCGTACCAGGAATTAATACGTAATGGAAGTGGGCGACTAGAAACATTGTATTATGATATTGATAGTCAGCACTTGCCATCGCGAGCATAACACCAGTTACTCCGCCGATTGTAAATATCGGTATGAATGCCAGTGCATAAAGCATTGGCGTCGTAAAGCTGATTTTTCCTCGCCGGAGTGTAAAGAGCCAGTTGAATATTTTGACCCCGGTCGGTATGGCAATAGCCATTGTAGTAATGGAAAAGACGCTATTGACCATAACGCCATGTCCCATTGTATAGAAGTGATGTACCCATACGAGAAACGATAGCAATGAAATGGCAATCATGGAGTAAACCATTGATTTGTAGCCATACAAGTTTTTGCGTGCGAACGTTGCGATAATCTCACTGTAAATTCCGAAGGCTGGCAAAATAACGATATATACTTCAGGATGACCCCAAACCCAGAATAGGTTTGCCCAAAGCATGTCCATTCCGCCATTTTGCATTGCAAAGAATTGTGTTCCAAATTGGCGGTCTAGCATCATCAATGCAAGTGCAACAGTCAAAACAGGGAAAGCGAAGATGATAATGACACTTGTAATCAAAATAGACCAAGTGAACATCGGCATTTTCATCAGTTTCATTCCTGGTGCACGCATTTTCAGAATCGTCACAAGGAAGTTTATTCCTGTCATTAGTGTACCGATTCCTGCAATTTGCAACGCTAGTGAATAGTAATTATTCCCGACCGTCGGACTGAACTCCAAACTTGCAAGTGGGAAGTATGCTGACCAACCTGCATCGGGTGAGCCACCGATAACGAATGAGATGTTCAATAACATTGCGCCAAAGAAGAATAACCAGAAGCTAATTGCATTCAAACGTGGAAACGCAACGTCACGCGCTCCAATTTGAAGCGGTACAACGACGTTCATTAAACCTATGATAAAGGGCATTGCCATGAAAAGAATCATGATTATCCCGTGTGTTGTAAAGATTTCATTGTAATGTTGGCCATCTAACAGACCGTTTTCCGGTATAGCCGTTTGAGCTCTCATTAAAAGAGCGTCTACGCCCCCACGGAATAGCATAAGTAACGCGGCAATAATGTACATGATCCCGATTTTTTTATGATCGACAGTCGTCAGCCAGTTATTCCAGAGATATCCCCATTTTTTAAAATAGGTTAGACCAGCTGGGATTGCTATGGAAACAAGTACGATAGAAACCATGGCAGCATAAATCATCGGCTCGCCAGTGACGAAAAATTCATCCCATTTCATAGATGTATACTCCTTTCGAGAGTGGATTGAAAATGATTATTTCATATCTTCGTGGTGCATATGTTCATCTGTAGTGCTAGCATCTTCACTATGATGATTTTCACTTCCGTGATGATGGCCGGCATTATCACCTTCAGGCGGAGGATTAAATTCAAGATGCGTCGAAGAGAACGTTTTTCGTCCAAGAACACTTGGTTCGATCAATTCATTAAACTCCGTTTCTGAAAGAGCTGGTGCAGTTTCTTTTACATCTTGAACCCATTCATCATATTCCTTAGCGGTCATAACGAGTGTTTCAAATTCCATATGGGCAAAATCTTTCCCGCTGAAGTTTGAGTTTTTACCTATATAAGAACCAGGTGTTTCTGCTGCTAAGTGAATAGTAGTGACCATATCGCTCATTGCGTATTTTTGACCCGCAAGTTGAGGAACCCAGAAGCTTGTAATCGGACCATATGAGTAAAGTCGGAACTCAATAGGTCGATCTTCTGGAATGTTGACATAGTTTACTGTTTCAATGCCTTCTTCCGGATAACTAAAATGCCATTTCCAGTTCGATGATGACGCGTAAATGACTAGAGGCTTTTCATTAGCATATGCTTCCGGTACATTCTCAACATCTATCGTCGTTCGAACTGTGACAACGGAAAGTACGATAACGATGATGACTGGTATGACTGTCCAAGTAATTTCTAACCATTTGCTTCCTTCTTCGTGAGGAGGCTCATAGTCTTTATCCAATTTAGATGCACGGTATTTAACTAGCATGAACGTATACAATGCGTATACGACTACTAATATACCGACCATCATCATAATGGAGAAAATAATGGTGTCTGATAATGTTTTGGCCTGCGGACCTTTCGGGTCAAAGACCAAAAGAGATTGATCGCACCCTGCTAATAACAGGGGAACTGCTATAGATAGTGAAAATAACAACCATTTTGGCTTCAATGGTTACTCCCCTCTTTTCTTATGAATTGACAAGGCTGCACATTTAAAATTTTGATCAAACAATTATATTCTTATAACATAAAACGCGATAAGAATGAATGACAAAATGGTGTGATGCTCCTTGCAAAACAAATAATATTCCTTTTGATGTTAAAGTACAATATTTAAGTAGCCTTGTCACAAAAGGGACGAAAAAAATATATTATTTTTGTGACAAAAATTTTCATATAACAAAAAGTAGAGTATTTCAGAAGATAATATGTATAATATTGGACTTAATACTATATTATGATAATAATATGAAGTGATATGCATTCTTTTATTTGTGAGTGGCTTTCTAAAACAATCACATTTAATGGAGCGAATCCATATGTATAGAATGGAAAGGGGAGAGATGAGTGATATCTTTATCGCCTATTATATTAGATGGCTTACCATTCACTGGAGTAAGTGTGAAATTGCCCAAAACGACATTATTGACCGTTTCAAACGAAGTTGGCTATATTATGTGTGGTGCTTTGGACATTGGACTTCTCAATGAAGTGTTGGCAGAACGAAAAATCGTGGCGGGGAGGGCTGTAGGTGTTAAAACTATTGATGAACTGCTACGAGCTCCTTTAGAATCAGTCACGATTGAAGCGCAAAAATATGGTATTGAAGTTGGTATGATTGGTGAGGAAGCGCTATTGAAAATGAAACAACTAAATTAGATGAAGAAAAAAACAAGGGATAGGAGTAGTTACACTCCGAATCCCTTGTTTTTTGTTCGTATGCAGTTTTATTTTTTACGTTTAGTACGTTCTTTATTGTTTTTGTTTTCCTTCTCATTGTTCTTCTGAGGAGTTTCTATTGTCCCGAAAAACTCTTCTCCAAACTCTGTGTTAGGATTGTCATTTTGTTGACGATTCGTTTGACGGTTGTTTTGCCTATCTTTGAATTGATGTTCTTGGTTTTGATCTTCTCTCATGTGTAAGTAGCTCCTTTAAATGTTGTTAGGTGTGTCACCTACATCTCATATGATGTCCTGGAATGATAAAAATACACTTCATTAATTATTAAAATAGGTGAAACCATTGTGTATCGTTTTGTTGTTTGTAAATTGTAATGGAAGGGAATGATATAATAACTTCCATTTTAGGAGTGTGATGTCATGAATCGATTGTTTATAGTACTAGTAGCTCTTGGTTTGCCCTCGATTCTCATAGGAATTGTAATGAATTGGTCGGACATTCCAATTTTTATCATCAGTTGTCTGACTATTATTGGATTAGCAAGTTTTATCGGAAGGGCAACAGAAAGCTTGGCTATTGTGAGCGGACCAAGAATCGGCGGCTTATTGAATGCAACATTCGGAAATGCTGTTGAAATGATCATTTCCATCTTCACGTTAAAAGCTGGTCTGATAGGAATTGTTCTTGCATCATTGACTGGGTCTGTATTAGGAAATCTCCTCCTTGTATTAGGAGTGTCGTTCATGGCTGGAGGATTAAAATTCAAAACGCAGCGATTTAGTTTGCATGATGCAAGATATAATTCAGGACTCCTTATATTCGCTGTCATTATTGCTTTCGTCATTCCTGAAGTCTTTTCTCAGTCGCTAGATGCATCTGATACACTTACACTTAGTATCGGTGTCTCGATTATACTAATTGCATTGTATCTCGCGGGATTGTTTTTTAAACTTGTTACGCATAGAGGTGTTTTCTCTTCTGGCGATATTGAAAAAGAAGAGCACGAAGAACTTCCAGAATGGTCAAAAAAGAAATCCATTATTATTTTACTTTTGTCGACAGTTGCAGTCGCTTTTGTTTCTGAGCAACTTGTACATACTTTTGAAACGCTTGGCAAAACATTCGGCTGGACAGAGCTGTTCATCGGTGTCATTATTGTAGCAATTGTTGGAAATGCAGCTGAACACTTCTCAGCTATAACAATGGCTATGAAAAACAGAATGGATGTGGCTGTGGAAATTGCAGTCGGGTCAACACTACAAGTCGCAATGTTCGTTGCACCTGTGCTTGTTCTTATTTCGTTGATCATGCCGGAAAGTATGCCTCTCGTATTCACTATTCCTGAATTAGTCGCTATGATCACTGCAACTCTGCTTGTCATTAACTTATCAAACGATGGGGAATCGAACTGGTTTGAAGGGTTGACGTTGTTAGCTGCATATTTAATTATCGGTATTGGATTCTTTTTACTATAACTAAAATGAATGCTTACACACCTGCAAAAAGTGGTATGGAATAGAAAGGAGGGATAGTTGATGTTCGTTCATATTGGCGTATTTCTTATAGCTGTCTCATTTGCGATTTTCGCTATTTATCTTTGTAAGAACTTATGGCGTATATCAATAGTCGGCAATTCGGTGAGTAATACGATTATACGTATGGAATCTTCCTTTCTCGGAACGATTCAAGAAGTCGAATGTGTACTTGATAGCACATATGTTACAGCCACAGATGTAGAAGCGAAAGTCGATGCACTGAATGGGGTTTTCCATACTGTCGGTGAAATTGGTAATACTGCAGGGATGATCAGTGAAGGTTTGAATGATGTTACTGCCAGCTATGCTAGTAGTGAAAATACAAATGGAGAAAAACCTTTCATCCGAATTATTCAAGGTGCAGAATTCGCGAAAGGTCTAGTGAAATCTTGGAAACGCGGGCAAGAAATCAACTAAAGACGGGAGATATGATCATGGATTTGACAGGAATCGGCGTAATGTTAATAGGTGTAGCATTTTTACTGTTATCGGTATTTCTTGCTCGTATCCTTAACAATACAGCTAAAGTAGTTGAAGGGCTTGGTAATACTGTTGAAAGGCTTCCTGACCAATTGGATCATGTTATTAAGGAATCTGAACAGCTCATTCAAAATTCTAACGATACTCTTGCTGACGTGAATGTAAAGTTGGGTACATTGACTCCTCTGTTTCAAATCGTTGGAGACCTAAGTGAATCGACAAGTAAATTTACTTCATCAGTGCATGATTTTACCTTATCGGCTAGAAAGAAAATAGATGCATCAGACGAAGAAACGAGAAACAAGACACTTGGTGGTATGTATGGGGCTACAGCACTTGCATACTATACAGTAAAAAATGCCAATGGTTTAAAAAAGGTAAATAAGGCTTCAACATCGACTATTTATTTGAACGGAGAACAACGTATGTTTGACGTTAAAAGGATGAAAGAAGAAGCAAAAGAAGCAGCAAGGATTAATAAATATGTACGAGAAGATTCGTGAAGATTTGCAAGGTGTACAGAAAAAGCTGTCCGATGAAATTCAGTTAAAATACTGATTTCCAGGACAGCTTTTTTGTTTGTTATAAGTCTTCTGTCACTTTCTTAATTTCTTTCTTCCGTTGAGAAAGAAAAAATATGAAGGAAATGATTCCATATATGCCTTCGTATTTTTCACGTCTAGTAAATGATGTGGCAGTCGTTGTTTGAGCTTTCAAAGCATTTGTTTTTTCTAAAGCGGTAAGAGTCAGTTGGCGTGTAGCTTGCCCAGTGTCTTCTATAATGGTGAAAAGTGGATTCAACTTTTCGACTTGCCCATTGACATTTTGAATTGCAACATTGCCTGAGTGCATGACTTCGCTAGTCTGCTTTGTTATAGTGTCTAATACATCAGGTAGTTGGTTTGTCGTTTTTTCAACATCATCTAGCACGTTACCTAACTTTCGTAAAGGTTTGATTAGAATGATGACGAGAACCGCGAAGGCGATGCCGATCACTAATACTCCGATACCCATCCAATCCATTTTAGTCACCTCCTAAAAATTTGTTAATACTTAGTGTCCCGTGGAGAAGGAAGTTCTTTCTGCACGGGGTAAGAAGTATCCTGTTGTTTTTCTTTTTCCTTTTTCACTTTGTAATACATTCTTGATGCTGTTTCCGTCAATAAAGCGGCTTTTTGCATCAAGTCTTTGTATTTCCGAGAAGGATTTTCGATTTCTGTCGATAATGTTTCAAAAGAATGATTCAGATGATTCGTGGTTTGGCTAAGATTATGAGCAGATCGGCTCAATCCTTCCAACCGTTGGATTTTGTTTTCCACATCACTTGCGATCTTGTTCGTCTTATCCATCAAGCTTTCCGATTTAGCGGTAACACCATTCAGCTTCGTTTCCATTCTTGACATCGTTTCGGAAACGTCGTTCATCGTTCTTTTTGCGCTTTTTAAAGCGATTATGACAAAAATTGCGATAAGCAACAATGATAGCGCAGCGATCGCAGCACTTGCGTACAAAAGAAATTCCATTCCACATCAACTCCATTCCAAAGCTTATACTTCTATCTATTTTGTACCACTCTTCCCATATATGTAAACACTATACGAATAGTTTTAAGTAGTCCATAATAAAAGCAGAAAGTGCTACAATGATGAGATGGCGTAAGGAGGAATTCATATGAGCGGTGAAATACCAGTCTTAAAGAATACGATGTTCTTCAAAGATTTATCTGATCAAGAATTACTTCTGTTTTTACCGATAATGAATAAAAGGAAGCTTCCTGATAAGACAAACTTGTTTTTACAGGGTGATACTATTTCAAATGTCTTTATTGCAACTGAAGGGAAAATTAAAATCTTCCGGAATGATCCTTCAGGCAAGGAACAAGTACTCCACTTCAAACAATCGGGAGACTTATTTCCTCATGTGGGATTTTTCCGCCATGGCGAGTATCCTGCAAACGCGCAAGCGATAGAGGATAGTGAAGTGTATGTGATCGCCATTAAAGACTTCGAGCAAGTATTGCTGAACAATCCTTCTTTGTCCATTAAGCTGTTCAGAGTTCTAGGAGACCAGATTGTGAACTTGCAGCAGCGTTTGGAAGAGATGGCGCTTAGAAGTGCAAATGAACGCATCCTTCTATTATTGGTGAGACTTTGCGAAACGCACGGTACCGGTAAAAAAGATGGATGGATCAAATTGAATACACGCTTTAAAAATGCCGATTTAGCGAATATGATCGGGACAACGAGGGAATCTGTCAATCGTATGATTTCACATCTGCGCAAAGAAGATGCCGTTATTGTAAAGGATGGAGAATATCTCGTCTATATAGAAAAAATCAAAGATGAATTGTTGAATATCACATGATATTAATTGAGAAAGCCGTTCTGTTTTCCGTTTCATTGGAAATGCAGAACGGCTTTTTTGCGTTTGAAAACTCATTCATCAATTTGTCACTTTTTTCATCTGCCAAAAATATGTGCTTTAAATACTGTTGTAACAGGCTTCGTGTATGAAGAGGCGATCAATGGGGACTATGGTTTTTCTTTTATTTAAAGATATAAAAAAAGTCTGTGATATATATCACAGTAGTGAGAATGGTTATCAATTAATATGAAGTTAACATCAAAACTACGGAGGTGAGAAACATGAAAACGACTGAGGCTCAAGTCAACCAAAAAGAAGTAGAAGTTGAGAATACAGTGAAAGGCACAATGTTTTCGCTAGGCATTGTAGGGTTTGTCATTCTACTGGCTTGGTTATTGTTATTCGTCATTTACATGTATCGATATTAAACTACTGGTTGGACACTTAAGAGAGTAGGAGGAAAAACAATGAAAATGAATCGATATGAAGAGATATGGCTGATGTTAAGCGGGGCAATGCTTGTTATTTTCATGGTAATTACTGGATATCAGACGTTTGCATTAGGAATGGGACCTCCAAGTAATAAGGAGACGATCGATCCCGAGAAAGTCGATGAGACAGCTCCATTCGACAAACCGGGTGTTTATCAAACAGGAGATCATGAATATGAAGTCGTCATGACGCTTGAAGTGTTCAACTTCAACCCAGGAAAAATTGAAATCCCTGCAGGTTCGACAGTTACTTTCATTATGACTTCAAAAGACGTCGTACACGGATTCCAGGTAGTGGATACGAATTTAAACGCGATGGTCATGCCTGGCCATATACAGCGGGCAACTCAAAAGTTTTCAAAGCCGGGTGAATACCTCGTTTTATGTAATGAATATTGTGGCACTGGCCATCAACATATGAGTACTGTCATAACTGTTAAATAAAGGAGGATCGTACAATGAACACATCACTAGTCAATCGAAAAGAAACAAGTAAACTGTATGAAAAATCCATTAAATTGCTTGGTATGAACCTTGCGGATGCAAAACTGTCAAAAGCCTATATGAGTGTGGCATTTATCGCATTGTTGATCGGGGGAGTATTAGGTTTGCTCCAAGGGTTGGAACGTGCAGGACTTATTCAGCTTCCTTATTGGTTCAATTATTATCAAGTTCTTACAGCTCACGGAATTCTGCTCGTCGTCGTACTGACAGCATTTTTCACAATCGGATATTTTTATGCAGGTCTTTCCCATACGCTCGGCGGTTTGCTTCCACAAGTCAGAACAATGGCATGGATCGGCTTCTGGTTGAAAGTCGTAGGTCTTGTCATTGCGGTTGTTCCGATTATTATGAATGAAGCTACCGTTATGTATACGTTTTATCCGCCAATGGCAGCTTCACCTTACTTCTATATCGGTCTTGCCTTAATCGTAGTCGGTATCTGGTTATGCGCATTCGGCGCTTTTATCAGTGTAGCGAAATGGCGTAAAGCTCATCCAGGACAACATATTCCGATTTTCGCCTTCTTTGCAACAGGAGTCTTTATTCTATTGTTCTTCGGAAGCATTGGTGTAACGATAGAAGTATTTACACTCATTGCCTGGTCATTCGGATGGAAGCCTACAGTCAATGTCCTATTGAGCAGAACGTTATTCTGGTCATTCGGTCATACTTTAGTCAATATCTGGTATCTAACTGCGGTATCTGCATGGTATGTAGTCGTACCAAAGATTATAGGTGGCAGACGATTCAGTGATACCTTGACACGGGTAGTCATTATCCTGTTGGTCATCACTAATATTCCAGGAGGTTTTCACCATCAGATCGTTGACCCGGGAATGAGTCAGACATTGAAATTCCTTCACATGTTCATGAGTATATCTATCGGATTCCCTTCGTTGATGACAGCATTTGCCATGTTTTATGTCCTTGAAAAAACAGGCCGTAAACTAGGTGGCAAAGGATTACTTGGCTGGCTTAAGAAATTGCCATGGGGGGACGTCCGTTTTCTTGCACCAATGATCGCAATGATAGCTTTCATTCCTGCCGGAGCTGGTGGAATTGCACAGACAACGAACCAATTAAATCAAGTCGTCCATAACACACTATGGGTTGTCGGGCACTTCCATTTAACAGTAGGCACTTCTGTTATCCTGACATTCTTCGGAATCAGTTATTGGCTAATTCCGTACATTTCAAAAAGAAGATTGACACCGCGCATGAACAAAGTTGGTGTTGTCCAGACAATCATCTGGACGCTGGGCATGTTGTTCATGTCAGGATCGATGCACTTGGTTGGTTTGCTCGGTTCACCTAGAAGAACCTCTTATACAACATATGGCGAGAATGCAACTGCACTAGGCTGGGATCCATACTTGATATTCCTTGCAGTGGGTGGAACATTATTAATCATTGGCGTATTGATACAAGTATTCGCAGTGTTCCATATGATGTTCTTCGCACCTAAAGGCACAACGGAATTTCCAATTGCAGAACCTGAAGTTTCAGAAGAGAAGACACCTGCATGGACAGACAGATGGGGATTATGGATTGTCATCATGCTGATCGTCGTCTCTATGGGCTATGTCGTTCCGTTGGTAGATCTAATTGTAAATGCACCACCAGGTTCACCACCGTTTAAAACGTGGTGACAGGAAAAATGGAAGGGCGGTCCATGGGAAAGGCGGGTTGCCCTTCATAGTTAATATCACTCGAGGAGTGAGTAGAATGGCAAACAATAAAACATCCTTTTCGATAGTACTTGTCATGCTCTTTGGAATTGGATTATTTTTTATCGGAACTGACGGGTTTACAGCCTTTACTGCAGAAACAGCACGAGTGAATAAATTGCTTGAGGACCAGCCCGAATTTCCACCGGTTACTTTTCAAGATAGCAAAGAACGGCAATACTCCATAGACGAATTCAAGGGCAATTACGTACTAATAACTTTTTTCTATTCGGCATGTACGACGGTTTGCATAGATCTTGAAATGAACATGTCGGAGCTATACGATAAAATTCCCAAAAAGTATATTGGAAACGGCATTGATTTTTTGAGTATTAGTTTCGACCCTAAAAGGGATGATCCTGCGAAATTGGATCTTTATAAAAACATGTTCAATAGCGATGGGGAAACGTGGAGAATGGCAAGAATTCCCGATCAGCAGGAACTGGATGGGTTATTGGATGAATTTGGGGTAATTGTCATACCGGATGATTATGGAAACTATGCACATAACTCTGCTTTCTATCTTGTGAATCCAAATGGGAAACTTTCTGAAGTGATGGACTTCAGACATGTGGATGCTGCTGCAGAAACCATTTTAGCGATACTGGATAGCGAGGCGGACCCATCATGAAACAATCAAAATACGGCTTAGCACTGCTGTTGTTCTTGGCAATTCCGATTGTCGCCCATTTGCTTGAATCGATCATGATCATGCATATGCATATGCAAATGCCTCTGCTGGTCATATCCGGATTTCTAATGGCACCATTTTTTCAGCGGCAGTTCCCGAAGTTTTTCGCTAGTTGGAATGAAAACGGAATACCGGGAATTCTTCTTTTTACAGTAATCATGGTATATTGGATGATTCCTCGAACGATGGATGACGCTTTAACAGAATTGCCTGTAGAGGTTTTCAAATTCATAAGTCTTCCATTTTTGGCAGGCATTCCATTAAGGGATAGTTGGAGAAAGATCTCGAATAATAGTCAACGGGTTACGTTCATCGTCTTTACAATACTCTTCTATATCATGGGCTTCCTTTATATTAAAGTGCCTGTACAATTGTGCAATAACTACTTGCTAATTGATCAGATAACATTAGGGTGGGGATACTTGACGTTAGCCATCTGTTTTACAACCTATCTTGTCTACATCGCTTTCATAGACTCTCCAAAACCGACAGAGGTGGATTGATGGGCTTATCAATCCGCCTTTTACGTTCGTTAAACAACTTAAACTACCTTCTTAAATAATTTTTGAAAATTCCCTTTACTATAATAGGATTATTGTATATTATCTATATAGTCCTCATAGTCTGACTTAGTACTATTGAAAATTAAGGGGGGAATTCTGTGGAGAGTTTTGTGAATCTGTTGAACGAGGTTTTGTGGAGTACACCGGTCATTTACATTTTGCTCGGTGTCGGACTGGTTTTCTCGATATTGACTCGTTTCCTACAAGTGCGACATGTGAAGGAAATGGTCAAGCTTATGTTCAAAGGAAAAAGTTCGAAGGCGGGTATATCTTCATTCCAGGCAATGTCGCTTGCATTATCAGGTCGTGTCGGTACCGGTAATATTGCCGGAGTCGCGACAGCTATTTTCTACGGAGGACCTGGTGCAGTATTCTGGATGTGGGTGATTGCATTCATCGGAGCTTCCAGCGCATTTGTCGAATCGACCCTTGCACAGATCTATAAGGTGAAACAAGACGGTCAATATCGTGGGGGACCTGCATATTTCATCGAAAAAGGGATTGGTTGGAAATGGTTCGGCATGACATTTGCTATTGCAGCATTAATTGCAATGGCTGTTCTAATGCCGGGTGTACAGTCAAATTCGATTGCGGCAGGTATGGACAATGCATTTAATATTCCTCCTTATATTACAGGAATTGTTATTATCGCGTTATTAGGTTTTATTATTCTAGGCGGAGTTAAGCGTATAGCTTCTACTGCTCAGATTCTAGTGCCTTTTATGGCTGTCGGTTACATTCTGTTTTCAGTAGTGATTGTACTAATGAACATCACAGCGCTTCCGGATGTCCTAGCTTTAATTTTTAAAAGTGCATTCGCGATGGACTCGGCATTCGGTGGAATCATTGGAATGGCGATCATGTGGGGTGTAAAACGAGGTGTCTTCTCAAACGAAGCCGGCCAGGGAACAGGGGCGCATGCAGCTGCAGCGGCAGAAGTTTCACATCCGGCAAAACAAGGTCTTGTTCAAGCATTTTCCGTATATATCGATACATTATTCGTCTGTTCCGCTACTGCGTTTATGATTCTGTTCACAGGAATGTACAATACCCAGACAGAAGATGGCAAAGGTTTCATAGTCGAAAACTTGGCAGGTGTCGAACAAGGACCAGGCTACACACAAGCGGCAGTTGACAGTATACTACCAGGCTTTGGTGCTGGCTTTGTAGCGATTGCGTTATTCTTCTTCGCTTTCACAACTATAATGGCATATTACTATATTGCTGAAACGAACATCGCCTATCTGTTTAGGAAAAGGAATACAGGTTCAGTCATGTTTATCCTGAAAGTTGTCATTCTGATAACAACGTTCTGGGGTACAATTAGAACTGCGGATCTCGCTTGGGCACTTGGGGATGTCGGTTTAGGAATAATGGTATGGCTTAATGTCATTGCAATTGTTATATTAGCAAAACCAGCCTTGCTAGCGTTAAAGGATTATGAGCAACAGATGACGCTAGGATTAGATCCGGTATTTGACCCCAAAAAACTGGGTATTAAAAACGCTGATTTTTGGGAAAAAGATTATGTTCCTGAGGATGAACATCGAGAGAAATGAATTTTAAAGCTTTATAAATAAACTAATCGCTCCTTTTTGGGAAGGGGCGATTAGTTTTTTAACGTATGATGAATATAAAAAATGACTTACCAATTATATAACAAGTCTACTCTAGGTAATAAATAACGTTCTTCAAGCAGTGATTCCAATCGTTGTTCACTTAATAACTCGGTGACTGTACCGATGACAAGGCCTTTTTCCTGTATACCAAGAATCATCTCTTCCATACCTTGAGCGGTTGGTTTTGTTGGATGCATTAACACCATCGTACCATTATCCACCTCATTGACGACTCTATTTACCATAGTTTGCGTATCAGGTATTTTCCAATCTACTGTGTCTACAGTCCATAAAACTGTAAACATATTCAGCTCGCGTGCAATGTCAATTGTGTTTTGGTTGAAACTTCCACTTGGGGGACCAAACCATTTGGGTGTGATTCCAAGTGTATCTTTAATGACTGCATTGGTTTTTTCCAACTCCATACGCGTTTTTTGCTCAGATGAATTTGCCAAATCAGGATGACTGTACGCATGACTTCCTATTTCGTGGCCATTTTCAATTAGTTTTTTTGCAATCTCGGGATTTTTCTGTGTCCAACTACCGTCCAAAAAGAAAGTGGCTTTCACTTGATGTTTTTCAAGTGCTTCAAGAATTGGGGGAATAAATTCATTACCCCAAGCTACATTTATGAGAAAAGCAACCATTTCTTTTTTTTCATTGCCTTTGTAAATGGGAAAAGGGCCGAGATCTTGTAAAGAAATGGTGGGAGAAACTTCTTTAAAAATTATATTTCTTTCCTCGAAGTGGTTTAATGGAGCCATTCGTTCATAACTTTTTTCTATATCGACAACAAGACCATTGTATCCAGGAATAGCTTTCCAAACTCGATCAATAACAGCATCAGTTGGTTTAAGATCATTTGTGTCTGCAAATTTCTGGATGGAGTCAATTAGATTTGTATTCTTGCTATAACTGACAGGAACAAGTGATTTTTCATTCCTATTGGTTGTAGTTATGGTTATGAACAATAATAGTAAACCTGCAAAGATTCCTAAATACTTTATGCGTTTCATTGTGGCTCTCCTTTTTATGAAGTTTCAAGTAGGAATGCCCAAATTTAATTTTTTCATACATAAAAAAGTCCTTGAACGAAACTGTTCAAAGACTTTTATTGAAAATGAATTACATACTTTTAACAGGTTGAATAGGTTGTCCTTTAACAACTTTTTGAGATGCTCTAACTTTCTTAATATCAACTTGGATGAGAATGGATATTAGCAAAGCTACTGCAAATAATCCGGCAAAAAATAGGAGACTACTTTCGTAACTGCCAGTCGTATCCTTCATCCACGCTGCAAACATCGGCCCCGCAACTCCTGCTGCAGACCAGGCAGTTAAAATATAGCCATGGATTGCTCCAAGTTGTTTTGTTCCGAATATATCTCCAATATAGGCTGGAATACATGAGAAACCGCCACCATAGCAAGTGTAAATCACTGCTAACATGACTTGGAAAATGATCGCGTTTGTTGTAAATGGAAGTAGTGTGAACAATACTATTTGGATAGCGAAAAATGCTGTATACGTACGCTGTCTGCCGATGAAATCTGAAATGGATGCCCAACCTAGACGGCCTGCACCATTAAACAGACCTAAAACACCGACTAACGCAGCAGCTTGTACCGTTGTCATACCGATACTTTCTATAGCAAGAGGTTTTGCTGCCGATAATATTGCAATTCCACAAGTAACATTGATGAATAACATTAGCCACAAGTAATAGAAACGTTTTGTTTTGACAGATTCATTCGCAGTCAATTGGGCTAAGTCCACTTTCGCTTCAACTTTTCCTGCTTTTAGTTTTGCCACATATCCTGCAGGTGCCCAACCTTCTTCAGGTTTCTCAAGATAGAGCGATGAAAGGATCATAATAGTGAAATAGAATGCCCCCAGTATGAAAAATGTATTTTGCAAACCTACAGAAGTGATCAGCGTTTCCATAAGCGGACTGCTAATGGCAGCGGCAAATCCAAATCCCATAATAGCAAGTCCTGTTGCTAGCCCTCTTCTGTCAGGGAACCATTTCACGAGAGTTGACACAGGTGCTATATATCCAACACCTAAACCGACTCCTCCCAATACACCATAAAAGAGGTAGAGCAAGGGGAGTGAACCGGCACTGACAGCAACACCCGCACCCATTACACCAATTCCGAAACAAATAGCAGCAAACATCCCTGCTTTACGAGGTCCATACTTTTCAACAAAACGGCCTAAAAATGCAGCAGATAATCCGAGAAATAGGATCGCTAAGCTGAACGTTAATTGCACTTGGCTAGTAGACCAGCCAAATTGGTCTATTAACGGGTTCGTAAAATTGCTCCAGGCATACACAGATCCGATTGAAATATGAATTCCAACCGCAGAAGCAGCTATCAACCATCTGTTTTTTGTTCTTTTACCTTTCACTGTCCACATCTCCTTTAAATTAAAAGATCATGTGACACACAATGCCTCCCACAACAAAAGGTGTCTAAGAAACTAGTTGATTCATTAATTTTTTACTGAAATGAAAATGGAGGAGACATAATTTTGTCACATTTCAGTCATGGTACCATCATGATTCTGTTTTGTCACTATGATTATTTTAACAGTTTGATATTATCCATTAATTCTCTCTGGATGTGAATAAACATTGAAGGAATTTCCCCTGATGAATCCAACAGCTGTAATGCCTAACTCATTCGCAAGTTTTATCGCAAGTTCAGTAGGTGCAGATTTTGAAAGAACAATCTCACAACCGATTTTTGAAACTTTCAATAATATTTCAGAAGAAATCCTCCCACTGAATACGATTACTTTGTTTTTAACAGGAATTTCGTTTCGTAAACAGTGTCCGTAAATTTTATCCAATGCGTTATGCCGGCCGATGTCCATACGTGTTAAGGAAAATCCATCTGTATCACATAATGCTGCAATATGTACCCCGCCAGTTTGTTGAAACAAGTCAGCTGCGTTATTCATATTGTCCATGAGTGCAAAACAGTCGGAGGGTTCAAGACTGACATTCCTATCGCTCATTTGTTTTGCGGTTAATGCATCATTTGCAAATACAAATCCTTGCCTGCTCATTCCGCAACACGATGTTATAAACCGTTTATTGTGAAGTTGTTCAAAATAGGGGAAGACTCTACTCGTTTCTATGTGAACGATACCAAGGTCTTCATCCAACCGAATTTCTTTTATGTCTTGATAGTCGATAATAATTCTTTCTGAAGCTAAAAAACCGATTACCATGTCTTCGATATACTCAGGGGTACAGATGATTGTCAGTAGTTCTTTGCCGTTCAACTTGACGGTAATCGGATACTCCGTAGCGATAACATCTTGTTTTTCTTCAAATTCTCCATCACTATAGCGCCAAATACGTTGTGTCTGAGTGAGTTTCATCGGATTTCTCCCTTCAGTCAATTTTACGGTCAAATAAAAATACAGAAACTGCAATGTCGTCTTCCAGTTTGATGTCAGAGAACAAGTGAAGAAACTTTGCACCGATTACTTCTTCGAGTCCATCTGGTGGAGATTCCAAATACACTTCTTGTATCATTTTTGTTCGAGCCATATGAATCATTTCTTTTCCTTCAGGTGTCCCTATTATGAACTTCTCAGTCGGTGTCAAATTTCCGTAAAGAGTAGAGATGACCATATTGTCAACAAAAACCGTATGAATTCTTTCCGGACCTTTTCCAAAGAGGTCTTTCCTCAACTTTCTAATAATCGCATTGAAATCATGTACTTTTTTTGTCATTACCAATATCTCCCTGTTCAAGAATAGTGAATTATCTCTCAATAATTAATATAACCATTGTATTATCAATTTCTATAACCTATAATACTAGTAAAGATGGTGCCGAAGTATGAACCTGCTTCGGTGTTATCATGCCATTACTTTACATTCGGATTGGTTATTTAGCAAGACCTGCTAGGAGACTATTCCACCATTCATCAATCACACCTCCTAATAGGTGTATTTGAGGATGGTGGATTTTTTTATGAAATTAGGAGGCGTTTTCGTGTTAATTAACATCAATGGTGTCAATCACTCATTCACCGAGGGAAAGACTATTCTTCAAATTATCAATGAACTGAAAATTGAGCATCCACAAATCTGCTATTTACCAGAAGTCGATCCGATTGAAACATGTGATACGTGTATTGTTGAAGTGAATGGTCAACTAACTCGTGCATGTTCAACAAAAGCACTGCACGGAATGGATGTCCAATTATCCTCTCATCGTGCTAAAGCTGCTCAAACAGAAGCGATGGACCGGATTCTTGAAAATCACCTGTTGTATTGTACAGTTTGCGATAATAATAACGGCAACTGTAAAATCCATAATACTGTCGACATGATGGGGATAGAAGAACAGAAATATCCATTTGAACCAAAATGTTCAAAAGATAGCGTCGATTTCACGCATCCATTTTATCGCTATGACCCGAACCAATGTATCGCATGTGGTCAATGTGTGGAAGTGTGTCAAAACTTGCAAGTGAATGAAACATTGAGCATGGACTGGAACAGGGACCGTCCAATCGTTTTATGGGATGGCGGCGCGAAAATCAATGATTCATCCTGTGTCGGTTGCGGTCATTGTGTAACAGTTTGTCCGTGTAATGCACTGATGGAGAAATCGATGCTTGGGGAAGCCGGTTTCATGACTGGCCTAAAAGAAGAAGTACTGGAGCCTATGATTGAGCTCGTAAAAGATGTGGAACCGGGTTATAGCGGTATTATGGCAATTTCGGATGCAGAAGCTGCAATGCGCGATACGCGTACAAAGAAGACGAAGACAGTCTGTACATTTTGCGGTGTCGGTTGTTCATTCGAAGTATGGACGAAAGATCGTAAAATCCTCAAAATACAGCCAGTTTCAGAAGCGCCTGTCAACGCGATTTCGACTTGTATAAAAGGGAAGTTCGGTTGGGATTTTGTTAATAGCGAAAAGAGAATTACAACTCCGCTTATCCGAAAAGGTGATTCTTTCGTAGAATCTACATGGAAAGAAGCGCTAGATCTCGTTGCCGAACGCTTAGGAGCCATTCATAAAGAAAACGGGGAAGATAGTATCGGTATCATTTCTTCATCCAAGATTACGAATGAAGAGAACTATGTCATCCAAAAGTTAGCGCGACAAGTCTTTAAAACGAACAATGTTGATAACTGCTCTCGCTATTGCCAATCACCTGCAACAGATGGATTATTCCGTACAGTTGGAATGGGTGGAGATGCAGGGACCATTAAAGACATCGCTCAGGCGGGACTCGTGATCATTGTCGGAGCGAATCCTGCTGAAGGACATCCGGTGCTTGCGACACGAGTGAAGCGCGCACACAAACTACACGGTCAGAAACTGATTGTTGCAGACTTACGTAAACATGAAATGGCCGAGCGATCCGATATTTTTATCAGTCCTAAACAAGGCACAGACCAAGTATGGCTTATGGCAGTCACTAAATATATGATCGATCAAGGCTGGCATGACAGTCAGTTCATCAAGGAGAACGTCCACCACTTCGAAGATTTCCAAGTAGTCCTAAAAAAATACACAATGGAATATGCAGAGCATGTCACAGGTGTATCTAAAGACATGCTGATCCAAACGGCTGAAATGATCCGTGACGCAGATGGCACGTGTATTTTATGGGGAATGGGCGTTACACAAAATACAGGTGGATCGGATACATCTGCAGCCATTTCCAACTTGTTGCTTGCTACAGGCAACTACCGCAGACCAGGTGCAGGAGCCTACCCGCTTCGTGGTCATAATAACGTTCAAGGTGCATGTGATATGGGCACTTTACCAGGATGGCTTCCAGGTTACCAACATGTAACAGACGATGTTGCAAGAGAGAAGTTTGAAAAAGCATATGGTGTTGCAATAGGTGATCGACCTGGGAAAGACAATATCCAAATGTTGCACGCGGTGGATGAGGGTATTATGAAAGGGATGTACGTAGTAGGAGAAGATATGGCACTTGTCGATTCCAATGCAAATCATGTGCATGATGTCTTGTCTAAACTTGAATTCCTTGTTGTGCAAGATCTGTTCTTCTCGCGCACTGCTCAATATGCCGATGTCATTTTACCGGCTGTGCCTTCACTTGAAAAAGACGGCACGTTTACGAATACGGAAAGAAGAGTGCAACGATTGTATAAAGCGTTACCTGAAATGGGCGATTCGAAAGCTGATTGGTGGATCATCCAAGAAGTGGCGAACCGACTTGGAGCTGACTGGCATTACTCACACCCAGGCGATATATTTGCAGAAATGGCAAGTCTATCACCTATATTCAGCCAGGCTGATTATACGAACATGGAAGACTGGGACAGCTTCTTCTGGGGTAGCTTAGATGGGAAAAGCACACCATTGCTGTATACTGATGGCTTTAACTTCCCGGATAAAAAAGCGAGATTCGCTCTTTCTGATTGGATAGAACCTGTAGAATATCCAGATGAGTTCGACCTTCACATTAATAACGGTCGTATGCTTGAACATTTCCATGAAGGAAATATGACGAATAAATCTGCAGGCATCCAAGAAAAAGTTCCGGAAATTTTTGTTGAAGTATCTCCTGGTCTTGCGAAGGAAAGAGGAGTCGTCAGCGGAACGATGGTAAGGCTAATTTCTCCTCATGGCGCAGTACGTTTACCTGCTCTCGTTACAGATCGGGTAAAAGGGAATGAACTGTTCCTGCCGATGAACTCAGTGGAAAAGGAATCTGCCATTAACTTCTTGACGGGGACAGCTGTAGACCAGCGTACGAATACTCCTGCATTCAAACAGGCAAAAGTCCGAATGGAAGTATTGAAGGAGAAGGTTGACAATCCATTACCGGCTACCAATCATCGGAATAAAAAACGACACCCGACATCCGGTATAGAAGTTGAACGTAAATGGGCTAAACCTGGCTATGAACATCTTACTGACCAAGGGAAGAAGGGATGAACTAAATGGCAGCACCAATTACTTCTATTAAAAAGATTGAACTGACAGATGAAGAATTGCATCAAGTGAAAGTGCACGAATTGCAAGCACTCATTGTTGAACAGCAGCAATCGTTAAATAAAATACTTGAACTAACAGCGGAATTGGACAAAGCTGGTGTCCTTGATGCATTGAATGCGATGATTAAAGCAAAAGACGAAATTGCAGGCATCGCTGTGCACCAGGCGTCTCGAGAGCCAATGACAAATATGTTGAACAATGCGATGAACATGGCTGGGATTTTAACGGCAATTGATCCTGAAGTGACTGCGAAACTGAAAAACGGAATTTCCAGTGGTATCCATGAAGCTGAACTATACGGTGGAACTGAAGAAAAAGTATCGATATTCCAACTGATGAAAGCACTGAATGATCCTGATATTAATCGGTCCATTAAATTCGGAATGGATTTTCTGAAAGGTATGGGGAAAGGTTTGCACGACAAATGAACTTGACTATGAATCTTTTTATCTGCTCTTTCGTATAACAATAGAAGAGTTATAAATACTCGCAGTTATACGAAGGAGAGATTTAGGTATGTACACAATTGAAGAACAGAAGAATGGTCCAGTAGAACCGTTGAACATGTGGAAATCCATTTGGCTCCATCCGAGAAAAACGGTCCGTTATGCGGTTCAACACAAAACGTGGCGTTTTGTAATTATAATTGCATTGATAAGTGGTATTTTCACAGCACTCGACCAAGCATCCTCAAATGACTTAGGCGATTCAATGGGAATGGGAACGATAGCACTGATTGCACTATTGGCTGGTCCGATTCTAGGGGTAATTTCACTATATATCGGAAGTGGGGTTTTGCATCTGCTTTCGAAAATGTTTGGTGGACGTGGAACTTTTGCACATACAAAGATGGCTTATACAGTTTCAAATCTGATCTTGATTGTATTAGGATTTGTATGGCTTCCTGACTTATTGATTAATGGAAGAGGAATGTTTGTTGCCGATTATGATTTCTCGATATTTCAAGTCATTTGGTTAGTTGTAAGTCTTTTCTTGAATTTTGCGCTTGGAGTTTGGGCAACAGTTTCTATGATCGGTGCGATTGCGGAAGTCCATGAGTTAGCTATATGGAAAGCGGTGCTTGTTGTTTTGCTACCTGTAACATTGCTTATCATTTTTATTTTCACGATTGTAATGCTTACAGTTCCATTTATGCTTTTTTCATAGGTAAATGTAAAAGCCATCTGACAATGATTAGTCGGATGGCTTGTTTTTTTCGGTTTGATCCGCTTGGGAATTACGGAACTGCTGCTTGAGTGCTTCTTTATAGTCTCTAGGGGAAGCGAATTCATGTGCAAATTCCTCTGCCATCATTTTTTGCTTGGCGATTTCATTTCTTTTTGTTATGGCTCTTTCTACACGATCCATAGTGTAACCTCCGAATCATCCAGTATTTATATAAGAATGCCCAATGCTGGAGAATTTATACTGTGTAAAATAAATGGAGTGTTGTACATTGGAGAATGTTTGAGAAGTTTAGGTGAGAAAAGAAAACAAAGTTATTGCCCTCGGCTGTTTTGTTGATTATACTATGGAAGTAAAACTTTTTGTCTCAGTAGCTCAGGGGATAGAGCAACAGCCTCCTAAGCTGTGGGTCGCAGGTTCGATTCCTGCCTGGGACATAATCGATTAGCCTTAGAGCCATCATGGTTCTGGGGCTTTTTTTCTGTTCAAAAAGGGTGAGCGGTTTGCGTTCCTGGTAGTCTCCGTTAAATGGAGCGTAAGTCGGCGACTCCTGCGGGATAAGCGGGACAGGTGAGACCCCGCAGGGAGCAGAGCGAAGCGCCGCGAACGAGGAGGCTCACCGCTCGCCCCGCGGAACGCGTCCGACAGAAGCGCAAATCAACAGTAGTGGTCTTTTCAGTGGCTACCTCGAACTATTATTCAAACAGCTAGTCATTCTCTTTATCCTTATATTAATAATGTGGTTAAGGATGAAGTAGCGGATGGTGTGACTGTGCCAATGAAGGCTGCGTATAGAAATATGCTTTAATACTGTCGAATAATGAAGATCTTTCTGCTTAACCATATAGTTCGTCCAATCACTCCTCAAACTCGTCCATATAATGTAAAGAAGGCCGGCCGGTTTTACAAATGGTGAAGGGGTGGTGATTTTATGTGTTCTTACAATAGAAGGAGACGTCGAGTTCGGTTAGTTTGTGAATGTCGAGAAGTATGGGTTAATCAATACAACAACAACAACAACAACAACAACAACAACAACAACAACAACAATCGTGATTTCCGTGATGACCGAGATTTCTTAGATAATCAGAATTTTAATCAAAGACAAGGATCGGATTGTCGATGTTCAAATCGCAGACAGAATAATTTTATTTGGTAAACGTGAAAGTTTTCAGAATGGCAATTACACACTTCTAGAACTGAAACAGTTTATTGATTTGAGAAAGATTGCTGATTACCGTTTAATCTTGTCACCTAAGGGAAACCAATATAGGAAAACAATTAAACGGAGGGGAAACGATGATTACTAACCACGAAAATCTAATGAAGACTATCCATGAATGTCTAGTCGCTTGCAACAGTTGTTTTGACGCATGTTTGAAAGAAGATGACGTGAAGATGATGGCGGAGTGTATTCGTTTGGACCGGGAATGTGCAGATGTTTGTGCATATGCTGCTCAGGCGATTACACGTAACAGTCCGTTTGTGAATCACATATTAGAACTTTGTGCAAAAGTGTGTGATCAATGTTCACAAGAGTGTGGGAAGCATGAACATGATCATTGTAAGCGATGCGCTGAAGCGTGTAAGAAGTGTGCGGATGCATGTCGTCAAGTGGTTGCGTGAGCATCCAGTCCGTGAAAGTTTTTCCAATAGCATAAATAAGCCGCCGATATCCCAAAATGGGTATCGACGGCTCTTTTTATTTCCATTCGTCTTTAGGATTAATACTGTTAGGTTCTTTTTCATTGTGCTTCATATTCTGAGCTTGAATTTCACCAGGTGTTTGTTGGAAAGATTGTCCGTGCTCAACGTTATATTGAGGGTTCATGCCGTTTGGTTCTGCATTGTTGTTTAGCAAAGGATTCACACCATTTGGTTCAGCGTCGTTGACGATTGTTCCGTCGCGTTCCATGTCAACGGTTTCCCCAGCGTGTGGTTCGTTAACGCTTGTATTCACGTTGGAAGGCGGCTTGTTCAATTCATTGCTTTCATATTCTTCGGATAAAGGGTGTTGTCCCATTGGTGTACCAAGGTCTTTATGCAGTTCTTGATCCAATTCATTTTTTTCGAATTCGTTCGATAGTGGTTCGTCTCTTGCTGGTTTAGCAAGATCGTTTTCGAAATGACTTTCCACTTCTAATTTGCGACGTTCTTCTTCTACTGGATATTCGTTAGGATTGTTATTCATATTAATTCCTCCTCTATACTTTATTGAAAATGTTTTAGAATTATTTAGTTATAGTCATTCAATAGCCTTTATTCTCTCTTCTTAAACGCTTTTGATCTTTCAATGGTCGTTAAAATTGAAATTATAGAAGATTTCGCGTTTATAATTTAGGGTTTTCAACATGAAAATAGTATGTTATGTTATTAACACGTTAACGAGTTAAAGTATTGAAGTTATTTTAATTAAAAGGAGATAGTTCTAATGAATAAAATGATGACACTAATCGCTGTCTCGATTGCTACAATGTTTATCCTATCTGCATGTGGCAGTTCAAAAAATAATACTACTGACAAAGATGTACTTGTTATTGGAGTGGACGATAAATTTGCGCCGATGGGCTTCCGTGATGAAAATAATGAGCTTACCGGTTTTGATATTGACTATGCAAAAGCGGCAGCGGAGCACATGGGCATGGAAGTAAAGTTCCAACCGATAGATTGGAAAACGAAAGAGACGGAATTGAGCAGTGGACGCATCGATTTGATATGGAATGGTTATACAATTACGGATGAGCGTAAAGGGAAAGTGCTATTTACAAAGCCATATTTGAAAAATGCACAAGTAGTTGCAACGTTGGCTGATTCTGATATTGCGAAGTTGAACGACCTATCCGGTAAGAAAATCGGATTGCAAGGACTTTCTTCGGCATCGGATGCTCTAAATGCTAATCCCATTCAATCTGAAGTGAAGTCGATTTCCGAGTACGCTGATAATGTATTAGCTTTGACGGATTTGAAGGCGGGGCGGGTTGACGCAGTCGTAATCGATGAAGTTGTTATTGATTATTACATGTCCAAGCAAAATGGGGTATTTAAAGTGATTGATGAATCGTTAGCTCCTGAAGAGTACGGTGTCGGGGTGAAAAAAGATAATGAAGAATTACTTGATAAATTGCAGGCGGCTTTAGACAAAATGAATGAAGACGGTAGTGCAGCGACAATATCGACGAAGTGGTTCGGTGAAGATAAAGTCGTGAAGTAAATAGGATGGCATAATGGGTTTTCATTATGAAAACCTGTTTTGCTTTTTAAAGGAGTTCATATATATGACAATCGATTATTTACTATCTATTTTAAAACCTATGTTAGAAGGAGCCCAAGCGACAGTACTTCTTTTCCTTATTGCTATCATTGTGTCGATTCCACTGGGATTTCTTTTGACGTTAGCTGTAAGAAGTGCGATAAAACCGTTAGCATGGCTTGCAAATGCATACATTTATCTGATGCGTGGAACCCCATTATTACTGCAACTTCTATTTATCGTCTTTGGTTTACCGCTAATTCCGGTCATTGGGGAATATCTCGTATTAGACCGATTTGTCGCAGCTTCGATTGGTTTCATCTTAAACTATGCAGCATACTTTGCGGAAATTTTTCGTGGAGGACTGCTTGCTATTGATAAAGGGCAATATGAGGCTTCCAAAGTGCTTGGACTGAATAGATGGCAAACAACGACACGAGTCATTTTGCCGCAAATGATCAGAATTGCATTGCCAGCAGTTGCGAATGAATCAGTTACGCTAGTTAAAGATACAGCATTGTTATATGCAGTTGCAGTGCCTGAGTTGCTGCATTTTGCACAAACAGCAGTCAATCGCGATTTCACGATAATTCCGTTTCTCATAGCAGGTGTCATTTATCTTCTCATCACTTTATGTTTGACGCTATTCTTTAAGTGGTTTGAAAGACGATTACGATTTGATTAATAAAACCTCTAAGGGAGTGAGTACTATGGCAATTCTTGAAGTAAGTAACTTGAAGAAGTCATTTGGACAACTTGAAGTGTTGAAGCAGATCAGCTTTGAAGTAAATAAAAACGATGTCGTTGCAATAATTGGACCATCAGGTTCAGGCAAAAGCACGATGTTAAGAAGCCTTGTCCATTTAGAAGAAATTGATGGAGGAAGTATTGCAGTAGACGGAGAATTTATCGTCAATGATGGTGTTTATTCGAAACCACAGCAATTAAAAAAGATCGCTTCTAAAATGGGGATGGTTTTTCAACATTTTAACTTGTTCCCTCATTTAAGCGTACTCGAAAATCTTGTACTGGCACCTAAGCTTCTAAAACAGGGGAGTACGACTGAACATCGGGAACGTGGATTGGAATTGTTAGCTAAAGTCGGACTGTCGGACAAAGCGGATGTCTTGCCAGCAAAGCTTTCAGGAGGACAAAAGCAACGGGTCGCTATAGCTCGAGCGTTAATGCGCAATCCCGAAATATTATTGTTTGATGAACCGACTTCTGCACTCGACCCGGAGTTGACGGGCGAAGTGTTGCAAGTGATGAAAGATCTTGCGAAAGAATCGATGACTATGATTGTTGTTACACATGAAATGGAGTTCGCTAGAGATGTCGCCAATAAAGCGATATTCATGGATAATGGGGAAATTATTGAATCGGGAAGTCCGAGTGAGTTATTGACGAACCCTAAAAGGGATCGTACAAAAGCATTCTTGCACCGTACTGTTCGTAATTAGTAATAGATTAGGAAAACACTTCTAACTTTTATTGGCTGAAGACTTGCTCTTCGGCTTTTTTTATATTGAATTTGACAACACTGTGAAGTTGACTTTGTTTAGATAGAAATATGGTACACTACAAAGTGATATAGAGGATAGAAAGGGATGTACTTCTTATGAATCAAGGAACAGGAATACAATCAGGCAAGCCGTTTAAAAAAAGAAATTATAAACCTGCAATTATTATCTTGTCAGTTGTGTTGATAGGGATCATTGGATTACTCTCTGGAAGAAGGGGAGTAGAAGAATTCACTGCATTTGATATTACGATTCTTCCTATGATGAATGCAATATTCAACAGCTTTACATTTCTATTTCTTGTTGGTGCATTAATTGCGATTAAGAAAAGGAATATTAATGTCCATAAAAAATTCATTTATGCAGCATTCGTGACAACAAGTCTTTTTCTCGTGACATATGTATCATACCATTATTTAGCACCTTCCACTCCGTACGGGGGTTCAGGGGTTCTTGCAGGCATTTACTTTTTTGTTTTGATTACGCATATAGTATTGGCGGCAGCAATTGTACCACTTGCTTTGACGAGTGTGGCACGCGCATGGAATCAAGAACATGAACGTCATCGTAAAATTGTAAGGTGGACTATGCCGATATGGTTATACGTCAGTTTTACAGGAGTGCTCGTTTACGTAATGATTTCTCCTTATTATTAATACAGAAAAGGCTGTCCCGCAAATGCGGACAGCCTTTTAAATTTCATTTATACGAGTGGTCGATCAGGATAGTCCATGCGGTTATCAGGACGTGTATATTCACCATCGACTAATACGAGAATTTTACCTTCATTGAAGTATTCGTTATAACGATGTGCTTCCTCTTCAGGAATACCCATACCGATTAGAGCTCCAGCGAGTCCACCAACACCAGCTCCTGCTGCAGCACCAGTAATTCCTGCAACGATTGGTCCAGCTGCAATAATTGGTCCAATCCCTGGAATGGCTAATGCTCCAATACCGAGCAATACGCCGCCAAGTCCACCTAGGACACCGCCAGTTGCAGCACCTGTAGCTGCACCGTCAGCTGCGTGTGTACCTGTCTCTTCTTGAATGTGATCGACTTGGTTGCTATCTTTACTAATAATTGAGATGTCATCTGAAGTGTAACCTTGTGCTTTTAGATCCTCAATTGCTTGT
The DNA here is from genome assembly GCF_014836615.1 of Sporosarcina quadrami. Taxonomy (GTDB): domain Bacteria; phylum Bacillota; class Bacilli; order Bacillales_A; family Planococcaceae; genus Sporosarcina; species Sporosarcina quadrami. The sequence continues at coordinate 324,714 of NZ_JACSQN010000001.1, forward strand.
ACCGCTTCTGCTTCCGTGTGATAATAGCCTACTACGTGTCGTTGTACCATAATAAAACGCCTCCTGAGTAATGTTATTATTCTTCGATTGCTACTCTAGAAAATACCCTATGATTATAGTTTGAAACATTACAATTGTTACAAAAGCAATTATGTTATTCATCATATATGATTCTAATGCTGAAAGATTATATCGAACTATTAACGGGTATTTTTTATCAAGACGATAAGCAAGGAGTGATTGCAATGGAATATTTGATGAATGGAATAAAACTTCTTATTGGCTTGATTGCATTCATGATAGTCCTTAGATTACTTGGAAAGAAGCATTTATCTGAAATGACGCCATATGACATTGTCTATCTTATAATGTTCGGAGGTATTCTAGAAGAAAGTCTTTATGATAGTAAAATCAGTGTTTGGATGTTCCTCTTTTCATTAGCGGTTTGGGTGTTGGCAATTTTTTGTATCGAAAAATTGGTCTATCGGTTCGATCTATTGCGTGTAGTGATTAAAGGGGAGGCTGATCAAATTATTTCAGATGGCTTGATCAACGAAAAATTATTCAAGAAAAATCAACTTGAGATGGAGCAATTACGAACAATGCTTCGACAGCAAGGGATTTTTTCATTGCGGGAAGTTCGTGATATGTATATCGAACCTGGTGGTCAAATTTCCATTAATACCTATGCAAAATATAAGGCAGTACAAAACGGTGATTTGAATATCGATAAAGAAGAGGAGGAACCGAGCGTTCTCCTTATAGATGAAGGGGAAATTAAACAGGAAGTCCTACATGCAATTAGAAAGACTGAAGCTTGGTTGTTAAAAGAACTGAGTGCTTTAGGCTATGATTCATATAAAGAAATCATTTATTGTGAATGGTCCGAAACAGAAGGTTTCTTTGTAAAGGGTTATGAAGACACTTTATATGAAGACAGTAATAAACCGAGCTAAAAATTATTAACACTGGGATTTACTCTTCTAAATGGTATACTATAAAACGAAAAAGTAATGACTCCAAAGTGGTAGAGGTGTAAGAATGAAAAATTTACTTGGTGGCATTCAGTGGGCTGTGTTCCTGATTGCATCATCCATAGCAGCACCAATTGCCATTGCCCACGTCTTTGGCATGGATTCCGGCGAGACGACATTGTTCATACAACGGACGATATTCGTTCTCGGTGCGGCTTGTCTTATCCAAGCATTTATCGGTCACCGGCTGCCGATCAATGAAGGGCCAGCAGGATTATGGTGGGGGATATTCGTTGTTTATGCTGGAATGGTTGGTGTTATGTATCCAACAAGTTCAGACGCGCTTCAAGCTCTTCAAAGCGGAATGATTGTTAGTGGCTTTCTGTTTATCGTGTTGGCCCTCACGGGAGTCATTAACAAAATGAAAAAACTGTTCACGCCAGCTATTACATTCACATACTTAATGTTGCTGATTCTTCAATTGAGCGGCACGTTCTTAACAGGCATGGTCGGTGTCGATTCTTCAGCGGATCGTGTGGATGGCGTTTTATTCCTAGGGAGTCTGGCTGTCGTTCTCGTGACGTTTTTAACGATGAATCACAAAATCCCTTGGATTTCGAGATACTCTGTATTGATATCTATCGCAGTAGGTTGGATTTTGTTTTTAGCTGTCGGGAAAGCGACTTTCATTACACCTGACATGGATAGCTTTATCCGGCTGCCAGATGTATTTGTTTATGGAAAACCTGTTTGGGATACGGGTATAATTGTGACGGCATCTTTCATTACATTATTACTCATTGCAAATATGATGGCTTCCATTCGAGTGATGGAAAGCCTATTGAAAAAGTCATTCTCTGTAACACCTCCTGATCGAATGAAACAAGGATCGATCGCATCTGGTGTGAATCACCTTCTTGCGGGACTATTTTCCGCCATAGGACCAGTTCCTATTTCAGGAGCTGCAGGATTTGTCGGAGCCACGCGTTTGTCTTCGTTAAAACCTTTTATAATAGGCAGTGTTCTCATCATGGTGATGACGATTTTCCCATCAATTATGTCGGTGTTCGCAGCTTTGCCGCCAGCAGTCGCCTATGCGGTCACATTTGCGATTTTCACTAAAATGGTTGAAATGGCATTCCTCGAACTTGCTGGAGAGAGCAATCAGTTGAGAGCGTATAAAACGGCTGCAATTGGCTTAATGATTGGGGTTGGAATTATGTTCATCCCCCAACAGAGCATGGCCAATTTGCCACAAGCCTTCTCAGCAGTTCTTTCAAATGGATTAATAATCGGAACAGTTATTGCGATTTGTGTAGAACAGTTTTTGCTTTGGCGGGAGAGTAAACAGCTTCATAATTAAAAGAAAAGCCATTCATCGAAAATTCGTTGAATGGCCTTTTGCATTTAAAATGTGGGAATTAGTTTTATAAGCTGATTATATGCATCATCAACTGATGTCGCCTTGATAACTATGTTGCTGAAATGTGGTTCTTTCGCTGAAGAAAATTCATAGCGGGGATCATAATAATGTTTAAGCAACAATGTTACGGCTTTTTCAAAATTATTTTCAGCTAATGCTTGTTCGATTTCGTTTGCAATCGGCACATGAATTCTTCTTTTGATCATGTTGAATGCTTCAATAAATTTTTCTGGCGATGTCGTCGGATCGTAGTCTTCCAAAATGATTTTCACACGCTCCTCGACAGGGAGCTGGATAAAGATTTGGACACCTTTCTCTTTTTTATCAAATAGAAAAGGGTGGACGAGGATTTTGCCGATTCGTTTGCTTTCACCTTCAATAAACACATATGGACAATTTTTCACTTTTTCGATTTCAGATAGTAAAAGAGAGTCGAATTTCTTCTGGTTGTTAGGAATAAGACCGATTTGTCCAAAAATGGATCCGCGATGTCCCGCTAGATTTTCTAAATCGAGGATCGGGTATCCATCTTTCGCGAGGCGATGCAGTAAAACGGTCTTTCCGGATCCGGTGTAACCGTTTAACACAATGAGTTCAGGCTCAAATGTTGCCTCTTCTAACTCTTTTACAACCCATTGTCGATATGTACGGATTCCGCCACTGAGCCGAGTTGCATGGATGCCCATTAAATCGAGAACTGTTGCAGCCGTCTTACTGCGCATCCCTCCACGCCAGCAAAATACTGTCATCGAAGTTTCAATCTGCTTGAACGCGTTAATGAAAGTCGGTAGTTTGGCCGCAAAGACTTCTAAACCACGCTGAGTTGCTGCTTCTTTACTAACCTGCTTATAAAGCGTTCCAATTTCTGCTCGCTCTTCATCTGTGAAAACAGGAATGTTAATACTACCAGGAATAGTCGATTCTTGGAACTCCGAAGGGGAGCGCACATCAATGAGCGTGTGGGGCTCCCGTTGTTTTTGTACCAGTAAGTCATCTAATGTTATATCTCGAAACATTTACATTCACCTTCTATTATAGGGGTCATTCAACAATAATTTTTCCTTCTTGGCCGTTAGTCACTTCACCGATAATAGAAGCATTAACGCCTTTTTCTTTTAATTCACGAATCATTTGATTGACTTGATTAGCGGGTAGTGAAATAAGAAGCCCGCCTGAAGTGACAGCGTCGCACAGTATGTAGCGATCAATCTGATCAAGCTCATCAGAATACGTTACGTCATCTGCGACATGTGCATAGTTATTCTTTGTACCACCAGGAATTTTACCAGCTTCAGCAAGTTCTTTCGTTCGAGGTAAAACAGGAACATCGTTTGCAACAATGTGAATGGACACTTTGCTCGCCTTTGCCATTTCAGTCGCGTGACCAAGCAATCCGAAACCAGTTACATCAGTTGCTGCATGGACATCGTAGGATGACATTACTTCAGAAGCAGTTTTGTTCAACGTTGTCATAACCGTAGTCACCTGTTTCACTTCTTCATCAGACAACAAACCGTTCTTCAATGAAGTCGTGTAAATTCCAACGCCTATAGGCTTTGTCAGTACTAGCTTGTCACCAATTTGTGCTCCAGCGTTCGTACGGACTTTATCCGGATGAACTGTTCCTGTAACTGCTAGTCCGAATTTCGGTTCTTGATCATCAATCGAATGTCCACCAACTAGTGTAACGCCCGCTTCGATTAATTTATCTCCCGCACCTCGCAAAATAGCAGAGAGTATACTCTTCTCCAAATTAGCAATCGGGAATGCAACAATATTAAGTGCAGTTATCGGCTTACCACCCATAGCATATACATCACTTATCGCATTTGTTGCAGCAATTTGTCCAAAATCGTATGCATCATCTACAATAGGAGTGAAAAAATCGAGTGTTTGTACAATTGCAAGATCTTCAGTCAATTTATAAACACCCGCATCATCACTCGTATCTAAACCGACGAGTAGATTAGGATCATGTGGAGAAGGAGGAAGCGAGCGTAAAACTTCCGATAAATCGGCAGGTCCAATTTTACAGCCGCATCCTCCTTTCGTGGTTAATGTTGTTAATTTTACAGTTTCAGAATTACTCATTTAACGAACCGCCTTTCAAGCAATTTTACATTATTTAGTGTAACACAATCACTATCATCAAGCGCACTTCAACGTTCTGTCGTATGAATTTATAAAAACCACTTTTTTGGCAAGATACGTATTTTCAGAACATCTGGACTGAAATTCGGAATTATTAATGGTACATTTGTACAAAGAAGCTATAAAATCTAGGAGGTAATTAGATGAAGACATATTCAATGATCATTAATGGTGAAGAGGTAGGATTGAACCTTTCGACAATAGAGGTCATCAATCCCTCAACTGGTCAACCTATTGCGACGGTCCCTAAAGGAGGAGCACATGAAGCAGAAAAGGCAGTGGATGCAGCGTTTGCAGCTTTTGAGCCATGGGCAGAGCTCACCGTATATGATAGAAGTGCTTATTTAATGAAGTGGCATCAATTGATTGCTGAACAGACGGAAGAGTTAGCAACAGTTATGACAGAAGAACAAGGAAAACCATTAAGCGAGGCGAGAGGGGAAATAGATTATGCGAATGGATTCATCTCTTTCTATGCCGAAGAAGCTAAGCGAATTTATGGGGAAACGATACCATCAAGCAATCGCGACAAACGTATTATTATCCATAAGCAACCAGTGGGCGTAACTGCAGTCATTACACCGTGGAACTTTCCAGCAGCAATGATTACTAGAAAAGTTGGGCCCGCTCTTGCAGCGGGTTGTACAGTCGTAATAAAACCTGCAGGTCAGACGCCCTTAACTGCTATTAAATTAGTACAGTTGGCTAAACAAGCAGGTATTCCGGATGGTGTGATAAATGTCGTCACGGGCAAATCAGGCGAAATTGGTGATAGCTGGCTTGAAGATTCTCGAGTACGAAAACTGACATTTACGGGTTCAACAGAAGTAGGCAAATTATTAATGCGCGGTGCGGCAGATACAGTGAAGAAAATCTCTTTGGAATTGGGTGGACATGCTCCAGCGATTGTCATGGATGATGCAGATATCGATAAAGCGGTAAAAGGAGTATTAGCTGCTAAATTCAGAAATGCTGGTCAAACTTGTGTGTGTGCTAACAGAATTTATGTCCATGAATCGGTTGTTAATGAGTTTTCAGAGAAATTTGTTGAAAGTGTAAAAGAACTTAAAATTGGAGATGGCAAAGGAGAAGGCGTAACGATTGGCCCTCTCATCGACAACGCGGCAATCGAGAAAGTGCAAAGTCATGTGGATGATGCAACGGAAAAAGGAGCGACAGTAGCTATTGGTGGCAGAACATTGACTGGTTTGTTCTATGAACCAACTGTATTAGTTAACGTAACGGATGACATGAAATGCATGACAGAAGAAACGTTTGGTCCGGTTGCACCAATTACAACATTCAAGACGGAAGATGAAGTGCTACATCGAGCAAATGATTCAATCTATGGACTCGCCGCTTATTTATTTACTGAGAATCTCTCTACAGGCATTCGGATGAGTGAGAAGCTTGAATACGGTATCGTAGGATTAAATGACGGAAAGCCATCCACTCCACAAGCGCCATTTGGTGGATTTAAACAAAGTGGACTCGGAAGAGAAGGTGGACATCATGGAATTGATGAGTATATTGAAGTGAAATACATATCCGTCGGCCTATAAAACAGTTGAAAAGACATTCAATGAGTTCATTCGTTGGATGTCTTTACTATTGGAGGTAGTTGGTTCAAAGTAGCTTTAAATAGAAACTAATAAACTATATATTAATTGTTAATTAAATGGTAGACTTATAGCGTCAACCTAGAAGGAGGGGGAATATTTGTTTTTGAGAAAAAGTGCAATGGTCTTTATGGCTGTTGTCATGTCGTTAGCAGCTGTGTTCACAGTGCTTCCCGTACAATCGGAAGTTCATGCCTCAAGTCCCTATGAGTCTTTGGAAAAAAAGATAAATGTATTGCTGAGTGATGCATCCATGAATTCTGTAATCAGTAGTGTTGCGATTCGGAAAGCTTCTACTGGTGAAATCATTTATGAAGCAAATGCAGACCGTAAAGTAACACCAGCATCAACATTAAAGTTGTTAACATCTGCTGCCGCACTTGAAACTTTAGGTGAAGAATATCGATTCACGACTGAATTACTGACGGATGGTAATGTAGTGAATGGTGTATTAAATGGTAACTTATATCTTAGAGGACAAGGAGATCCGACACTTTTGAAATCGGATTTGGATAAGTTTGCAACACAATTATCAGCGATTGGTATTAAAAAAGTTAACGGTCATCTTATCGGTGATGATACTTGGTTTGACTCTGTCCGATTGTCACCAAGCATTGAAAAAAATGATGAAACGCATTATTATGCCGCTCAGATTTCCGGACTCACACTTTCTCCTAACAATGATTATGACGCAGGTACAGTTATTGTGAATGCAAAACCTACAAAAAATGGTTATAAAGCAAAGGTGTCGATGTCGCCTGAAACAAATATTGTTTCTATCGTCAATAAATCGAAAACAGTCGCAAAAGGGAACCGAAATACATTGACTATAAAACGTCAACCTGGAACAAATAAAATTGTCATTACAGGTAATGTGCCAGTTGGTAGTTCCGGCAAAAGAGAATGGGTGACGGTTTCAAACCCTACAGCATATACATTAGATGTATTGAAAAAATCACTTTCTTCAAAAGGGATAAAATTTGCACCTTCTACTCAAGTGTTACGTAGACAAGCTCCAGCAAGCGCAGAGGTTCTTGTGACTAAACAATCTATGCCACTTAAAAGTCTTATGCGTCCATTTATGAAACTGAGCAATAACACACATGCTGAAACATTGGCGAAAACAATGGGGAAGCATGTATATGCTGATGGCAGTTGGGACGCTGGTTTGCAAGTCATGCGAGAATATGCAAAATCAATCGGATTAAATTCGGCGGAATGGACTTTTGAAGATGCATCAGGTATGTCTCATAAAAACAAGGTTTCATCAGCACAACTAACTGAGCTCCTATACCTTGTTCGCAATGCTCCTTGGTACGGAAGTTTTGTACAAGGGTTACCTGTTTCCGGAATGCCGGAAAGATTTATCGGTGGCACTTTGAAAAACAGATTGTCTGGAAGTGCTGTTAAAGGCAAAGTGATTGCTAAAACAGGTAGTCTGAATCACGTTAACTCGTTGGCGGGTTACGTGGAAACTGCAGAGGGTGAAACACTTATCTTCAGTATACTGACACAAAATCAGAAAAAGAGTACAATCCCAACATTAGATCGAATAGCAAACGTCATTGTAACGACTTCAACAAAATGATGAATTTTAAAAAATCCGACAAACGAGCTTTAACGCTCAATTGTCGGATTTTTTATTTAGATAAGAAGTTCAAACAAAGTGCTGTCTTTATTTACTTCTGTGAATGGAAAACCATTTTGCTCCATTCGTTCCAACAATCCGGGGTGATCTTCTTTTCTTTTTAATTCAATACCGACTAGACCGGGACCATTTTCTTTATTATGCTTTTTCGTATACTCGAATGTTGTAATATCATCATCAGGTCCTAAAACTGAATCCAGGAATTGACGTAAGGCACCAGCCCGTTGTGGGAAGTTAATGATAAAATAATAGAGCAAGCCTTCGTGAAGTAGAGATTTCTCTTTAATTTCCTGCATACGTCCAATATCATTATTGCCACCACTAATGACACAGATGACCGTTTTACCTTTAATTTGTTCTTTATACATATCAAGGGCAGCAATTGGCAAAGCGCCTGCAGGTTCTGCGATTATCGCATGCTCGTTATATAATTCCAATAGGGAAGTGCATACTTTACCTTCAGGTACACTAACGATGCTGTCTACGTATTTGTTGCAAATTTCATAAGTCAGCTGTCCTACGCATTTTACTGCTGCGCCATCAACGAACTTGTCAATCGTATCCAAAGTCGTCACTTCACCATTTTTAATGGACGTTTTCATGCTCTGTGCGCCTTCAGGTTCTACACCAATCATTTTAGTTTGTGGTGATAGATTTTTTATATATGTACTTATACCTGACATAAGACCGCCGCCGCCAATGCTGGAAAAAACGAAGTCTATTGGTTCTTCTACATCATTCATAATTTCGACTGCAACTGTCCCTTGTCCGGCAATAATATCTTTGTCATCAAAAGGATGGATGAAAACCCGATTGTCCACTTCTGCACAATTCATAGCATGTGTGAACGAATCATCGAAAGTGTCTCCGACGAGAATGATTTCAACAAATTCCTTTCCAAACATCCTTACTTGGTTAACCTTTTGTTTAGGAGTTGTTTGTGGCATGAAAATTTTACCGCTAATTCGTAAATGAGCGCATGCATATGCAACCCCTTGCGCATGATTTCCTGCGCTAGCACAAACGATTCCTTTTTCTTTAGCTTCAGTTTCTATCCGTTTAATTTTGTAGTAAGCTCCTCGTAGTTTGAAGGAACGGACATGTTGTAAATCCTCACGCTTAATATAAATAGTACAACCGTACTTTTCTGAAAGTCTTTCGTTTTTTTGCAATGGCGTATGTGCAACAACATCTTTTAGCAATTGGTTTGCAATAAGTATGTCTTCCACAAGAACCTTTTTCGGATGTGTATTTAACATTTTGGTCATGTGCTCATTCCTCCGTTGTCATAATGAAGATTTTATCATAGTAACATGAAACGGATGAGAATGAAACAAGTATTATCTAAATTGTAGATGTATTTAAATATAAGACAATTCATGGTCGTTCTGTAAGCGTTTTCTTTATGAAAAAAGAATTATATCTATTAATCCGTTTTAATGATCTTTAAAGCTTTTTCATTAATAGTAATGACAGTATGAGTATATTCATATGTTTCACCGTCAATAACTAAAGGAACTGGCTGATCTGTTTGGATAACAATCTCTTTGCCTTTTGTATAATGCACTTTCTTATCCGAAATCTGTATTCCTTTAAGCAATCTAGGGAAGAGTTGTGTCAAGACTTTAAACCGCTGCGCATCATATAAAGCAGTCACGTGAATCCAACCGTCTTGAGGGTCCGCGGTCGGACAAATAGGCATACCGCCACCGTATTTTTTTACATTTCCACACGCCACTAACCATAATTCGGAATGTAAGTGGTTTTCCCGTCCACATATACGCTTCCGAGAAAAGGTCTAAATGTTAATAATTCCATTACGGCGGCAATTGTATAGGCGGAAGAACCTTTGTTAATCTTGTTTAACCATCTTTTATAGAAAGACTTATCTGCGCGTTTACCAATCTTTGCATCAAGTCCTATGCCGGCTACAGTAATTCCGAATAATCCATTGATATTCAAAAGATCAATCGTGATTTGTCTGTTTTCAAGAAGTTTCTTTACAAATGTTGGTATGTCTGAAGCTAAATTGAAGTTCCTACAAACATCATTACCAGAACCTGCCGGCAATATAGCCAACGGAATTTGTGTATGAGCAAGTTTTTGAATTACTGAGCTTATTGTCCCGTCTCCACCAATAACTACAAATGCTTTTACTCGTTTAGATTTGATTTTTTTATCCATATATTTATAAGTAGTTTCATTATCAGTACATGTATGTATTTCATAAGATATGTTCATGTCATTAAGTATAATTTGAAGTTCTTTCCATTTGGTAAACGCTTTTCCGTTTCCTGATTTTTGGTTAATTAAGAAGATATACATTGTTCCCCTCCGATTCTACTTCAAGTTTAGCATAATCAGTAACTATAGTAGATTAATTTCATAATGACGGTTATTGCAACTCCTTGTGGTGCATGCTTTTTATGTAAGTGAAATTCAAAGGAGATGAATACTTTGCAAAAATGGGATAGTAGGCCGGAAAAACCTGATTCGGGACAATGGATGGCACTAGTTTTTGTTTCCATTATCATCCTCATCGTCCTATTCGCGAATCTTCTTTGAGTTAAAAATGAAAGGTGACCGGACAAACTTGAAGCGAACGGTTTTTTGGTCATCTTTTCATTTAATGAATATACGAGTGAACAATTTTGTGTCTTGAAGTAATATTCATTATAATGAATAGAATGAATTGTTTTTAAAAGGGGGAGCTAGGAACTTGAATAATGTAACGTTATTAACAAACAGAATATCGATTTTGGATGCGGATGCAACACAAATTAGTGAATGGATTAGAACTAAAGAGTTTTCTGTAGTTGAAATTACAGAGACCTACATTGAACATATTAAAGAAAAGCAGCCAGTGATAAATTTCATGACAGAAGACCGATTTGAAGAAGCGTTACGTGAAGCGAAAGATGCGGATCATAAGATGGCAAATAGAGAAGCTAAAGGTAGACTGTTCGGTGTTCCGATTAGTATGAAGGAGTCTTTTGATGTCGAAGGGATGCGGACAACGGGTGGTTTAATTAGACGAAAGAATAAGATTATAAACAAAGATGCAGTTGTGGTCAGTAAGTTAAAAGCTGAAGGTGCAATCATCCTTAGTAAATCAAATACTCCGGAACTGTGTTTTTGTCAAGAAACTGACAATAAATTGTATGGAAGAACTAATAACCCGTGGAATGTAAAAAGGACTGCCGGTGGATCAAGTGGTGGAGAAGGTGCTGCAATTGCTGTAGGCTGTGCTGCGGCTGGTCTCGGTTCGGATATAGGTGGTTCAATCCGTTTTCCTAGTCATTTTAACGGGGTGATCGGTTTTAAATCGGGTAACGGACAAGTTTCACAGACGGGCAGTTACCCTTTTGTAGAGAATGATTGGCAACAGCGAATGTTAGGCATCGGTCCAATCGCTAAATCGGTTAGGGATGCAAAATTAATATATGAAATCATTTCTGGTAGAGAGTTACTAAAAAAACACTTAACTAACTATACGATCAACGTTTTTCGTACGACTGAATACCCGATTTCAAATAAAACGACTTTATTGCTCAATGCTATTTACGTGAATTTAAAAAGAAAATTTCATACAGAGAGGGAACTTGTTCCATTACTAAGTGAATCAGCTTTACTATGGCAGGAAATCATGTCAATAGATGGTGGGAACTCTACCAAGCAAGATGCATTTGGACGAGAAGAAGGCAATCCGTATGGAGAATATGTAAAGGAACTGATAAAAGGGACTTCAAAAATTCATCGTTACCTATCTTGGGCTATGATTGGTGCTTCTTTATTTAAACCGTCTGCAAAAAGGGTGGAAGAAATGAGGAGAGCTCTGCGAGAAGGAGATGAATTGCTTGATACCTATCTTGATAATCGTTTGTTGATCTTGCCGGTTTACCATTCTGCAGCTCCTTTACATGGAAAAGTTTATAAAGAAATATTTTCAATTAGAAAAACGTACCAAGATTATATGCCATTCACTGCCTATGCGAACACATGGGGACTGCCTGCTTTAACAGTTCCTATAGGTAAAGATCATGATGGAATGCCTATTGGGCTACAGATTATCGGTAAAATAGGACAGGAAGACGCCGTATTTTCATTAGGTGAATATATTGAAAAAGAATTTGGCGGGTATTCCAGAGCGAAATAGTAATTTAGTTGATATTAAAATTTAAAAGCCGACAGATGAGCATGCTATCTTATCTGTCGGCTTACTAATTGCCTTTTATGAGGTTATAAATTATTTCAACGTTTGATTCAACTTAGTATAAATTGCTAGCAAAGTAGTTTGTTCTTCTTCCGATAAATGGGAAAACAGATCCTTTCGGACAATATGACCATTTTCTTGAGCTTCAGTAAGAACTTCTAAACCTATTTCAGTGAGTGACCAATAGGATGTGCGACGATCTGTTTCATCTTGTCTTCTTGAAATTAACTTCTGCTTCGTCAATTTTGTAGAGAGATGAGTCAAAGAAGCTGGAGTGAAGTTTAGGTTCTTCGCTAAATCTGACGGTCTGCTTTCTCCGTGTACGCTAAGTTCATGCAATACTAAAATATGAGAAATTCCAAGATCTATTGTAGAAGCTTGGCGCCAGCGGACTAGCATTTTATGTGTTACTTGTTCAATGGTATGTAGTAATTCAAATATCGTTTTCTGTGACACGAAAAAACCCCCTTTTTGTATTAACATCGAAAATCGTCCCATAATCATTTAACCACAAAGTTTAATGATAAACAAAGTAATTGTGCGATAGTAGTGAAAGAGAGCAATTGTCCAATACTATTGTTAATGACGATTATTGGAGACAAATAGTTATGGTTTAGACCGCTTAAAATCGTGTTTAATTGACAAGGCTATGGTATAATTCTTGTTGAAAATAATAATATTTTGTCGAGGAGTTATGGAAATGTTAAAAGATTTCTTTATCGGTCTATCTCAAAATCAGTTTTTGAATAGTGCAGCGAAAAAGTACGGCTTAAAATTAGGTGCGCAAAATGTCGTTGCGGGAACTAATATTGCTCAAACGATTGAGAGCATCAAAGAATTGAATAGACACGGCATCTCATGTACAGTGGACAACCTCGGTGAGTTTGTTTATGAAAAAGAAGAAGCTACGGATGCGAAAAATCAAATCCTTGCTGTCGTAGAAGCTATTCATGAACACGAAGTCGACGCCCATATTTCGTTGAAACCTTCCCAATTAGGATTGGACATTGATTATGAGTTCTGCAAATCGAACATTCAGGAAATTGTGTCAGCGGCACACAAATACGGAATATTTGTCAATTTTGATATGGAAGATTATGCTCGTCTACAACCTTCTTTTGATTTGTTGGATGAACTTTCTGTTGACTACGATAATATTGGAACGGTCATTCAGGCATATTTCTTCCGTGCTGATGAAGATCTCCACAAGCACAAGAATTACCGTCTTCGAATTGTAAAAGGGGCTTACAAAGAGCCTGCAGAATATGCTCATCAGGATAAAGCGGCTATTGATAAGCATTATATCGAATTGATCGAATGGCATTTATTGAACGGTAAGTTCACATCCATTGCTACGCATGATCATAATGTCATTAATCACGTGAAGCAGTTTGTTAAAGAAAATAACATTCCAAATGATAAATTTGAATTCCAAATGCTTTATGGCTTCCGAAAAGATATGCAGTTGGAATTGGCAAAAGAAGGTTATAATTTCTGTACGTATGTTCCTTTCGGCCAAGACTGGTACGGCTATTTCATGCGTAGACTTGCTGAAAGACCACAAAACATGAACCTTATTGTGAAGCAGGTTTTCAATAAGAAAACGAATACGATGATTGGTTTAGCTGCTGGTGCATTTGCTCTAGGTAGAATGACAAAAAAGAAATAAAAATAAGATGAAAAACCGTCTATTCTGATGAATAGGCGGTTTTTCATCTTGCAAAGAAGAAATTCTCGTCAAGAAAATACGATAACGATAAAATATACAATCATGGAAAGTAAACCGACAGGAACACCGATACGTGCCCATTCAATGCTTGTAATTTGTAATTTTCCTGCAGCTATTATATTGGGAATATTACCAGGTATTAACATGCCGCCACTAATAATTAATCCGAGTAAAATGGCTTGAATCGTAGACTCCGACATTTCAGGACTGATTTCCGCTGCTACTAGAGTAGCATTATCTAGAACGGCAGAAACCATATTAATCCAGTAAAGTGCATAGAGATTAATGTTCAAAAGGAATCGCTCAATGAATGGCTCGAAACCTGCTCCGAGTAATGTTAAGGCCATAACGAAAATATATACTTTAATGCCTCGTATGATGATTTCTGGTATTGTTTCTAATTTATTTCTAGGAGCAATTCCAAGTTTCCGAGCAGGCTTTCTGACAATAATAGCAGCCAAAATTCCAAATGCAAAAATTCCTGGAATAATTTGGACGCCTAATAGTTTTAATAAGTAAAAGAATGTCTCATTCATTTTACTCGTTGCAATTGTCGACAATGGTTCTCCAACAGGTGTCAAAACTGCTCCCATACCAATTGAAAAACATGTAATAACGACCATGCGAATTTGATCTTTTCTTGATAAATTGAGCACACTTACAATTGCAACTAAAATAATAGCGGCGATTATAGCTGTAATGACACTTGAGACTATACCTAAACCGATGACGATAATCGCAACGAACAATGGAAAAGGCATGTGTCGAGAGACGTACCTAACAACTTTCTCAAAAGGTTTCTGAAATAAGCGGAATAGGAGTCCTGCTATTATAACTGCAAACGTAATGTTGATAGGATCACTTAGTGCGGTAGATAGTAACTCCTTATTTAACACACCACTAATAACGACAGCCAGTACGCCCATTGTGAATAGAAATGATTCCAAATTGCTTTCAATGCTCTTTACTGCAAAAGGTAATAATAAAACCATTACAAGAACGATAGTTAACCCGAAATACATTTAACACCTCATCTCTGGCTATCATAATTTTTCAACGTATAGCTTAGTCTATTCAATTTAGTTTCATAATAGAAATTAAGTCGAAAAAAGCATACCCGGAAAGGGGTATGCTTACAATGCTCTCTATTTGAAAGGTTAACGGACACCTTTCATGTATCGTAAAATGATAGGCGAAATGAGGAAAAGTATAATACTCAATACAATCGCTATTCCACCGATAATACCAAAATACATCATTTCATTTTCAGGTGAGTAATATTGAACAATCTGGGCATTCAAAGCTTGTGCCGCAGCATTGGATAAGAACCATAAACTCATTGTTTGTGCGGAAAACGCAGCAGGCGCTAGTTTCGTCGTTGCCGATAGTCCAACAGGAGACAAGCACAGTTCACCGAGGACGGCAATGAAAATACTTAACACTAACCACATTGGGTTAACAAGTGCATCCGTTCCGCCTAAATAGCCTGGCACTAAAATGACAATGAATGAAATACCGGCAAGTAAAATACCGAATGAAAACTTTTGTGGTACAGTCGGTTGTTTTCTGCCCATTTTAATCCAAAGCCAAGCAAAAACAGGTGCTAAAATAATAATGAACAACGGATTTAAAGATTGGAACCATGCTGGAGAAATATGGAATCCGAATACATCCAAGTTTGTACGTGTATCCGCATACAATGCAAGAATTGTTGAACCTTGTTCCGCAATCGCCCAAAACATGACGGACGCAAGGAATAATGGAATATACGCTAAAATTCTCGACTTTTCGTCTTTAGTAGTCTTATTACTTCTATACATATAGAAGAAATAAGAGAATGGAATTAGGAAGCCTAACACACCTACGAACTTAATGAATGAGTCGAATGTCAACCAGCCTCTAGGTATGGAAATGGCAATAAGCGCTCCTAGAACCAAAACAACTGAAATGACGATTTTTATCATACGATTTCGCTCTGTCGGACTTAATGGATTAGCGATTTGTGTCCCTGCTAAGCCTAAATTCTTTTTCTTTGTAAAGACGAATAGAAGAAGTCCGAAGAACATTCCTACAGCAGCTAGTCCAAAACCTAGGTGGAAATTATATTCTAGACCTAATGTTCCGACAGTTAAAGGTGCAATAAAGCTACCCATGTTAATACCCATGTAGAAAATACTGAAACCTGAATCTTTACGAACATCATCGTTACTGTAAATATCTCCAACCATTGTGGAAACGTTCGGTTTTAGAAGTCCTGTTCCGATAACAATAAGCACCATCGAAATGAAGAACATCGTCAATGATCCAGGCATAGCCAGAACAATATGACCGAGCATAATAAATATTCCACCGAAGAAAACAGCCCTAGAAGTACCAAAAATACGGTCAGCGAGCCAGCCACCGATAATACCTGACATATACACTAATGAACCGTAAATCGAGACAATGGCGAGTGCCGTATTTTTGTCGATTCCCAAACCACCTTTAGACACTTCGTAATACATGTAAAAGGCGAGGATTGCTCTCATACCATAATATGAAAAGCGTTCCCAAAATTCTGTAAAGAATAAAGTGAATAGCCCTTTAGGATGGCCAAAAAATCCAGTTTGAGGAACACTTTCAACAATTTCTTCTTTCTGCAACCGTGTCATTGAGTACACTCCTCCCTTACTGCTTATCATTATACGAAATAAGTAATTTACTTGTCAAAACTAAATTCACTGAAGATAAAATATCGATTAATGGCGAATTAGCAGTATTTTTAGACCTTTGGATTATTTTAGGGGATAATATTATGTTATATTATAATAATTAATTTATAGATTTTTCTAACTGTTGACGATGATTTGAATTCTAAATCGACGTTTGTATGTTGCCCGGTAACAGAGCTTCAATACAGAAATTAGACTTATGTGTAGTTGTTCTTAGTTTGTAGGTGAAAAGGTAAATGGCGTTAAAAATACGTTCGCATATAAAAAAAGCTCGATATGAGCTATTATGGACATATGCAGTTACTAGAAATGGATGTGTTTGAATGAGTCAATTAATTATGGAAAACTTAACGAAAACGGTCGGGGAGAAAACCCTTTTCGAAAATATTGCTTTCACAATCGTTGAAGGTGAGAAAGTTGGCCTAATCGGTATAAACGGTACTGGAAAATCAACGCTTCTATCAATTATTGCAGGAACCGAAGAAGCGGACAGCTTGAATAAAGAGCATCCAAACAAATACAGCATTTCGTATTTGCCCCAAGATCCTATTCTTGACCAAGAACTTACCGTCATGGAAACGGTATTTACATCAGCTGCTCCAGTCTTGAAAGTGAATTTGGCATATGAGCATGCACTTATCGCGTTGACTGACGATCCGATGTCCACAGAAAACCAGGAACGGTTTTCACATATGCAAAACGAGATGGATAATAATTCTGCGTGGGATTTAAATACGAAAGCGCGTATGATCTTAACCAAATTAGGAATTGATTCCTTTGATAAGAAGATGGGAGAACTTTCAGGTGGGCAGCAAAAACGCGTTTCATTGGCAAAAGTACTCATAGAGCCGGCAGATCTGCTATTACTAGATGAGCCGACTAACCATCTTGATGTCCAATCCATTAAATGGCTACAAGATTATTTGAAAAATGAATCAGGGGCTGTCGTTTTCATCACACACGACCGTTATTTCCTAGATGAAGTATCGACACATATTTTTGAGTTGGCGGACCGGACACTTTACTCTCATACAGGGAATTTCGCAGATTACTTGGAATCCAAAGCCATCAGGGAAGAAATGTCTGAAGCGACGGATGCGAAGATGCGCAATCGCTATCGAACAGAGTTAAAGTGGATTCGTCGCGGAGCGAAAGCTCGATCGACGAAACAGAAAGCCCGCATCGGCCGTTTTGAGGAACTTGAAGAGAAGGTATCCAAAAACGATCATTCAGGAGAAATGGATGTTGCACTGAAGACTTCGCGCCTTGGTAAAAAAGTGATCGAAGTTAAGGAGATATCAAAGTCTTATAACGGTAAAGTGATTATTAACGGTTTTAGCAGTCTTTTGCAGTCAGGCGATAGAATTGCAATCGTAGGGCCGAATGGGGTCGGCAAGACGACGTTGATGAAAATGTTTGCTGAAGAGATAGAGCCCGACTCAGGTCATATCGAAAAAGGAAGTACAGTGAAAATCGCCCACTTCCATCAGCAACTGCCGAAAATGGAGGAGAATAAAAGAATTATTGAATATATTAGGGAAACGTCCAATGATATCGAGGATGGCAATGGTGTCCGTATATCGGCGACCCAGATGCTTGAGCGATTCTTGTTCCCTAGCTCCGCCCATGGCACTCCGATTGGGAAATTATCTGGTGGAGAAAGAAAGAGACTTTACTTGTTAAAGTTGCTTATGGAACAACCGAATGTTCTATTGTTAGATGAACCGACAAATGATCTTGATATCGAAACGCTTTCAGTGCTTGAAACGTTTATCGATTCGTTTGCAGGTGTTGTACTCACAATCTCGCATGATCGCTTCTTCTTAGACAGGACGTCAACAAAATTATGGGTACTTGACGGATCAGGTGAAATTGAAATTTCCTTCAACACATATACCGATTTCCTGGAAGAAATGAGTTTTAAGAAAGCTCCACAGGTTGCGATAAAGAAAGAAGCAGTTGAAGTTGTTCCGGCTCAAACTAATCAAAAGAAAAAAATGACATATGCTGAGAAGAAAGAATGGGAAACAATCGAAAAAGATATAGAAACAATTGAAGGCCAAATTTGTGATGCTGAGTCGAAGATGATTGAATTTGGCTCTGACTATGACAAGTTAAGTGATCTTCAAAAGCAGTTGGACGCATTAAACAGTAAATATGAACAGCTTATTGAGAGATGGACGTATTTGCAGGAAATAGCTAATGCATAATAAGAGGAGTGATTTAAAGTGAAAATAGTAACAATCGAACCTACACCAAGCCCAAACTCAATGAAAATTATAGTCGATGAAGAGCTTGCATCGGGTATCGGACGTAATTATAAGAAGGAAGATGAGGAAAGTGCACCTTATCCGATTTCGGGAATACTTGCAATTAAAGGCGTAAAAGGAATTTATCATGTAATGAATTTCATGGCTGTTGAGCGAATAGGTAATGTACAGTGGGAAGATATTCTTGCCCAAGTTCAAGCTGTTTTCAATGATGAACATAGAGAAGAAGATGAGGCGGACGAGGAAATTGTTATCGATAATTATGGAGAAGTGTATGTGCACGTGCAAACGTATAAAGATATCCCTTTGCAAGTGAAGGTGTTTGATAGCGAATCTGAACTGCGTTTTGGATTACATGAGCGCTTTGTAAGTGCGATGGAAAAAGTTCATAGTTCGGAAGTGGAGAACTATATTCTTTTGCGAAAATGGGCGGATTATGGAATACGTTACGGCGATAAAAGTGAAATAGGCGATACAGTTGTTGCTGAAGTGGAAGCCGCTTATCCTGAAGAACGATTAAAGGAAATTATCAATCGATCCGAAGAGGATAGGCAGTCTCAGGATGCTGGAAAAGTAAAAGTGACACTTGCTCAATTCGAAAATGATGAATGGGAAAAAAGATTTCAACTCATTGATCAAATGCCTGATCCTGATTTATCTGATTTGCCTCTGCTCGATAAAGCACTTGATGATGAAAAGATGTCAATAAGACGCCTTGCGACCGTATATCTCGGCATGATTGAAGATGAATCGGTCATTCCTTATGTAGAGAAAGCACTAGTCGACAAAAGCTGGGCTGTACGTCGAACAGCGGGTGACTGCATGAGTGACTTAGGTTTTGTTGGATTTGAAGATGCTGCTATTAACGCTTTAAAAGACAAAAATAAGCTTGTAAGATGGCGTGCTGCTATGTTCCTTTATGAAGCAGGGACTGAGAATGCATTGCCTGCTTTAAAAGCGGCTGAGAATGATTCTGAATTCGAAGTGAAACTTCAAATCGGAATGGCGATTGCCCGTATATCTGAAGGTGAAGAAGCGAAAGGTTCTGTATGGAAACAAATGACTGAAGCGCGTAGTGGCGGTAATCGCTGAATCTGATTGGTAAATGAAATAATTGTCGAATCATCGACTGCTGAAGGCTTTTTCAGTGGTCGATGATTTTTTTATTTTTATATTAATGTGGTTATGAAATCCGATGAAATTCAATCTCGAAATGGAAAAAATAATATAAAAGAGAACGGTTACATTTCAAATTAAGTAATACACATAAAATATTCCGAAAAAAATTTTTCTTTAGTAATTGTTGATACTAAAGGGTTTAAAAAGGTTCGCTTGGTTGCTTAAATGTTAAAGCAACCGATAATGAGTTGATGTTTAAAATTACCTATGATAGTCTGTAAACTATCGAACTACAATGTTTGATTAAAAAATAAAGGAGGAAGACTGTGAGAAAATTCAAGTTTAGTATTTTGGCCATGGTAGTTGCATTAATTCTTGCCGCATGCGGCAGCAAAGAAGGATCTTCGGCAAGCGGAGACAAAGGTTTACTGGATTCATTGAGAGATAAGGGTGTAGTAAAAGTAGGCTTCGCAAATGAGAAGCCATATGCATTCGAAGATGATAATGGTGAGTTGCAAGGAGGAGCAGTTGCAATCGCAAAAGCTGTCTTTGAAAACCTTGGTATAGAGCAAGTGGACGGTAAACTATCAGACTTCAGTAACTTAATACCTGGACTCGGTGCGGGGAAGTTTGATGTCATCACAGCGGGAATGGCAATTACACCTGATCGTTGCGGAAGTGTTGAATTCGGTGAACCTGAAATGCAATACGGAGAGGGATTGATCGTTGCAAAAGGGAATCCTGAAAATCTTCGCAGTTATGCTGATATTGCTGCAAACCCAGATATTAAAGTAGCAGTCATGAGTGGAGCAACTGAAAAAGACTTCATGATGCGTGAAGGTGTGGATGAGAAGCAAATTATGATGGTGCCTGATATTCCTGCATCATTTGCTGCAGTTGAGTCAGGACGTGCACATGCAACAACAGGTACGGAAATGACGATTAAAATGGCCTTGGAATCAGCGAATCAAGATAAACTTGAATTCGTCGAGGATTTTGAACAACCGGATATCGAAGGAGTACCAAGTTACGGCGCTGCAGCATTCCGAATTGACGATGATGAATTAAGAGAGGCCTATAACGCTGAACTTAAGAAATTGAAAGATGAGGGCAAGATTGCTGCACTAATTGAACCATTCGGATTTACAGAAGAAATGAACGTAGTGGATCCGGCAATTACGACTGAAAGTATTTGTAGCGGTGAAAATTACTAAGCAGGATAAACGGGGGTCACGCCTTTTTAGGTATGACCCCTAACCTCTTTACCTTGTAAAAAACCACTAGAATATAATTGGAGTTGTTTGTATGAGTTCAATACCCGATATATCCCTTATCTTACTGAAAGGTTTAAAAGTAACCCTTATTGTACTAGTACTATCTATGATGCTTTCAACGATAATAGCGTTAGTTGCAGGTCTCTCGAGAGTGTCAAATAATCGTCTATTAACAGGCTTTACGAAATTTTATGTAGAGATATTTAGAGGTACATCATTAATCGTACAACTTTTTTGGTTTTCCTATGCATTGCCGGGCTTATTCAATATTCATTTAGGCAGCGATATTTGGGTGGCTGTTTTGGCAATTTCGTTAAATTACGGAGCGTATATGTCTGAAATTGTAAGAGGAGCGATTTTATCAGTCCCACCTGGACAAACAGAAGCTTCAATCGCTTTGAATCTATCACGATTTCAAAGGATGCGTCATATAATCATTCCACAAGCAATTCGGATGATGTTGCCGGAATACGGTAATTACTTAATACAAATATTAAAAGCGACATCACTAGTATCGCTTATCGGTTTAACCGATTTCTTGTATTACGGGAATATTTACAGAAGCACACATCTGACTGAAGCACCGACTGTTTATATACTCATTCTTATCTTTTACTTTCTTCTTGCCTTACCGCTTATCGGATTTACGAGGAAGATGGAAAAAGTCGCTAAGAAAGGAGTGGTTCACGGATGACTTGGAGTTGGGAAGTATTCATTGAAACAATCCCCTTGATATTCAAAGGTCTGTGGATTACTCTCGGACTGACGATTGCGTGCTATTTATTTGCGATGATTGCCGGTTTCTTCTGGGTATTCATGAGTCGTATTCCTATTAAGCCTGTAAATTGGCTATTTAGATGGATTGCTGAGTTTATAAGATCGACTCCACCTCTTGTGCAGCTTTTTTTCATTTACTACGCTTGGCCAGTCGTACCTGTTATTGGCGTGACACTTAACCCGTTTGTAGCAGCGATACTTGGTCTTGGAATACATTTCAGTACGTACACATCAGAGGTTTATCGTTCTGGTATTGAAAGTGTTGATAAAGGCCAATGGGAGGCATCAACAGCACTTAACTTATCGACTGCGCAAAAATGGAGATATATCATTTTACCTCAAGCTATACCACCGACGATTCCGATGCTTGGAAACTATTTGATCATCATGTTCAAAGAAGTTCCTTTGGCTTCAACAATCGGTGTTGTCGCGATGTTACATTTAGCGAATGATTATGGAGCACAATATTACAAATATGTTGAGCCTTTAACAGTCGTCGCGTTATTCTTCCTTCTATTAAGCTATCCATCTGCACTGCTTATTAGCAGATTGGAAAAGAAGTACAATCGACGCTTTGATAAAAAGACGGCTACATTATAAAGTGAAGGAGAAATCTCATGGAAGAACCAATTGTACAATATAAAGATATCCATAAATCATTCGGTGATGTGGAAGTTCTCAAAGGCATTGATCTGGACATTCTACCAGGCGAGAAAGTTGCTTTGATCGGACCAAGTGGTTCGGGTAAGACGACAATTATCCGATTACTGATGACGTTGGAGCAACCGACTTCGGGAATAATCGAAGTGAATGGGCGTAATCTATGGCAGATGACAGATAAAAAAGGTGAATATATTGAAGCTGATGATAAACACTTGCGTAGTATCCGTGGAGATATCGGTATGGTGTTCCAACACTTTAATCTTTTCCCTCATATGACTATACTGGAAAACTGTATGCTTGCTCCGACAATCGTCAGCAAGAAGGATAAAAATGAAGTGCGGAAAACAGCACTTGAAATGTTGGATAAGGTCGGTCTTTCCGATAAAGTGGAGTTATATCCAAATCAGTTATCAGGTGGTCAAAAACAACGAGTCGCAATGGCTCGTGCTCTAATGATGAGACCTAAAGTCATGTTGTTTGATGAAGTGACATCCGCACTTGATCCGGAGCTTGTAGGTGAGGTCCTGGAAGTGATACGGGATCTTGCAAAAGCAGGGGATATGGCGATGATTCTCGTCACACATGAAATGGATTTTGCACTAGATATAGCCGATCGTGTATTGTTTTTAAATGAAGGCGTTATTGAAGAGCAAGGAGATCCAAGAGAAATTCTTGTCACACCGAAAAGTGCTCGGCTGAAAGATTTCTTAGTCAGATTTACAACGAATCGATAAGTGTGTATGTTGTGAAGGATGAACGAAGACAGTATTAAAGTGAAATCTGTCTTCGTTTTTTTGATTTACGCATAATTTTATTATGTAAACTAATTTAGTGTTGCTTCTTGGTTGTGAAAAGATGTAATTACGACGCTGACCATGTAAAATGAGTGTGAAGAAATGAAAGGGGATAAAACAACATGAATGCATACGATGAATATATGAAAGGCATTGTTAAACCAATGCGTGAAGAACTTGTTCAATATGGATTTACTGAACTGACAACGGAAGAGGATGTCCAAAAAACAATGGATAATCTTGACGGTACTGCAGTAATCGTCATCAATTCTGTGTGTGGATGTGCTGCAGGATTAGCAAGACCGGCTGTAAGGGAAGCATTAAATGAAGTTGATAATAAACCAGATCACCTGCTAACGGTTTTCGCAGGTCAAGACAAAGAAGCTACATTAATGATGCGGGATTATTTCCCGGAAGTACCTCCAAGTTCACCATCTATCGCTATTTGGCAAGACGGCAAACTTGCTTACTTCATCCCAAGAGAGCAAATTGAAAACTTTGAAATGGAACAGATTAAAGACCATCTAATTGGAGTGCTCAGTCAAGTTTGCAAGAAATGACTACCATCATTACGACAGCGGGTAGACCAGATGATAAATCTGTCAAGTTAGCAGAAATTGCACAAAAAGAATTAGGTTTTCCTATTGTTCAGCGAAACAAAAAATCAATCAACCGGTTGCAACAAGAACTTGGAGCGGATGTCTTTGTCGCTGGAAAAGACCGATATGAATTGTTTAGGACAGGTATGGAGAAGCCGTTTTTCTTTCATCCTAATTCAGCTGCTTTTCGACTGAAGAGATTACAAAATGGAGAATTCGATCCGTTAATAGAAGCTGCTAATCTGCAATCAGGAGAGACTTTTCTCGATTGTACACTCGGTCTAGCGTCGGATAGCATTATAGCATCTTATATAATAGGTGCAGAGGGCAAGTGTATCGGTATTGAAGCGGATCCCGTAGTTGCATTCATTGTTCAATATGGGTTATGCAATTATAAAAGCGACTCCGAGGCGCTTTTAAAGGCAATGTCAAACATCAAGGTTTACCACTCAAATGCACTCGACTATTTACAAATGCAGCCCGATGCGTCTGTAGACGTCGTCTATATGGATCCGATGTTTCACATCCCTATTGAAGAATCAACGAATTTCACATCGTTACGTCAAGTAGGGGTGCATAATGAGTTGACCGAACAATGGATGACAGAAGCATACCGAGTAAGCAAAAAACGAGTCGTCGTAAAAGCTCGTTTCGATTCTCCTCTGTTTGAACAATACAACTTACATCGGAACGTTCGGCCAAATACTAAATTCCATTTCGGGTTTCTATCTAAATGAAAAGCCCGTCTCTTCCGAAATGGAATGGGACGGGCTTTTTAATATTAATTAGTAAAGTTCAATGAGCTTAAATAAAGGACGAGTACGAGCATTCCAATTCCCATTAGCAATTCTACGTTCATTTATAAAACCTCCTTCATAAGACCCAACAATATTGTTCAATTGTATTGTACAATGAATAGAAGAAATATGAAACCTTTTCAAGTTTTTTTCGTATTAATCAATAGAAGTATTAAATCTGGCAATTAAAAACTGAACTATTAAAAGATAAAAAGTAGGTGAAAAAGTTGAAACTATATTTACAACGATTACTAATCGCATCAGTCGCTGTCCTAACACTAGGCGTCATTTCACCAAATCATGAAATATGGACGAACCTTCAACCTAAAGATGACACGCGGGAAACAGATATCCCTAACTCCTCCAAACATGAACTACAGCTGGGCATGGAAGACTCGATATTTGAACGCGATATGTTCGATTCATTTCCTTCTATTGATAACGATCTTTTCACGCCGGCTAAAGAGATGGCTTATTTGAAATTCGGTTCAAAAATTGGTCCTATCATTCAAAATGAATTTGATGATATCATTTTCCCGAGAATTGAACAAGTCATCGAAGAAACAGTTGCCTTAGCAGGAGGATTGGAAAAAAGACGTCTTGCGATCACGGAAAAACCTTCAGGACACTATTCAGAAAAAATATTTCACGTAACTGACAAAGATTCAAATAGCGATTTAATACGATTCCATGTACGTACTGAAAAGAGACCGCAAGATGGATACTTTTATAACTTCCATTATCATACTGTAGATGATGACTTTACAGTCCACCATTCACTGGGTGATATATACTGGTCAAAAAATACACCGCCGAAATGGTTATCTTAAAACCATATTGGCGGTCTTTTATTTCGCTTTTTGTTATACTGTCATGTAAGTAACAAGGAGGACATTCAGATGAAACAATACTTAGATCTATGCACACACATTATTGAAAATGGGACAGTGAAAGAAGACAGGACTGGAACGGGGACGATAAGCGTGTTCGGTTACCAGATGCGATACGATCTTCAGAACGGTTTCCCATTAATGACAACGAAAAAAACCGCATTCCGTTTAATTGCAACGGAATTGTTATGGTTCTTAAAAGGTGATACGAATATTCGGACACTCATCCATGACAAGAATCCGATATGGGATGAATGGGGTTTTGAACGTTGGGTAAATAGCGATGAATATTCAGGACCGGATATGACTGATTTTGGCAGACGTTGCCTCAAAGATGAAGAATTTGATGCTATCTATAAAGTTGAAATGGCTAATTATAAAAAACGGATTATCGAGGACGATGAATTTGCTGCAAAATACGGAGATTTAGGACCTATTTACGGTAAACAATGGCGTTCATGGTCGACTGGAGACAATGTCATTGACCAGATAAGTGCCTTGATTACTGGCATTAAGACAAATCCTGATTCTCGGAGACATCTTGTTACCGCATGGAATCCTTCAGAAGTGAGCGATATGGCGTTACCACCTTGCCATGCGATGTTCCAATTTTATGTGGCGGAAGGGAAGTTATCGTGCCAGCTCTATCAAAGGAGTGCCGATGTGTTTTTAGGAGTTCCTTTTAACATTGCATCGTATGCATTACTCGTCCATTTAATTGCACAAGAATGTAATTTAGCAGTAGGTGAATTCATCCATACTCTAGGTGATGCGCATATTTATCTTAATCACATGGATCAGGTGAAAGAGCAATTATCGCGAACGCCTAAACAGTTGCCGACATTACATTTACATATGGGGGATAAGAGCATATTTGACTTGTCAATTGATGACCTTGAAATTGAGGGATATGATCCGCATCCTAGGATTAAGGCACCAATAGCTGTATAAATATAGTGATGTAAAGGAGAATATTATGATATCATTGCTAGTTGCTCATGATTCAAACCGTGTTATTGGTGTAAATAACAAGATGCCGTGGCATATACCTGAGGAATTAGGTTATTTTAAAAAGGTAACGATGGGTAAAGCAATTGTCATGGGACGTAAAACATTTGAGTCGATTGGCAAGGTTTTGCCTGGACGATTAAATATTATCGTAACGCGAAATGAAGATTATCAAGTAGAGGGCGCTGAAGTGTTTCATTCACTGGAAGATGCACTACAACGCGGTAAGCAATTCTCTGAAGAAGTGGTCATTATAGGTGGCGCTGAAATCTTCAATATCTCCATGTCCTTAGCGGATCGTCTGTACATTACGATCATTCGAAATGAATATAATGGTGATACATTCTTCCCGAAATACGACGATGAATGGAAGATTATTTCTGAATCTGATGATCATCATTCTGCTTATGGAACCCCATATTCATATTTAGTTTACGAAAGAAGCTCATAAAAAAAGCGTCCTCACACATAAAGGAGGACGCTGAAAAACATTGCTGCACTACCGGCCATAACAAATAGATGCCATATTACATGATTATAAGGAATTTTTCTGTAAGCATAAAACACTGATCCCAGTGTATAAAATAACCCGCCAACAACCAATAGAATGAAACCTTCAATTGGTAAATTTATGTATAGCGGTTTAATACCTGCCATAATGAGCCATCCCATTACAATATAGAAAATGAGTGAAACAGCTTCATATCTATGGATGAAAAACACCTTAAACAGAATGCCAGCTATGGCAAGACCCCATATGATTCCGAACAACGACCAACCTAAAGCTCCTTTAATAGTCACGAGAACGAATGGTGTATAAGTGCCTGCTATAAGAACATAGATTGCTGAATGATCGAAAATGGAAAAAAGTTTTTTTAACTTTACCGGCATACTGTGGAGTAGAGTACTCATAAGAAATAATAGAAACATGGAGACGCCGAAAATCGTAAAGCTTACGATAGCTATTCCAGTTCCATGTTCAATACCTTTTCGAATTAGAAGGACAAGGGCCGGTATGCTTAAAATCAGACCAAATCCATGCGTAATGGCATTCCACAGCTCTTCATTTGAGTTTTTATAATCGAAAGCTTCTGGCATGTCCGTATCTCCTTTTTGAAGTATTATACTAGTATATTATAAAAGTCGCCAATATGATAAGGAAGTGCCATTCATGAAAAAAATTCATATCGTCACGGACTCAACTGCAGATTTAATTGAAAACTATGTTTCGCAATATGATATACACGTAGTCCCACTTACTATACATATAGATGGTGAAACGTATATCGACGGTGTAGATATTAAACCGGAGTCATTCATAGAAAAAATGAATACGAGCAAAGAGTTGCCGAAAAGCTCTCAGCCTGCAACAGGTATCTTCAAAGAACTTTACGATGAACTAGGTGCTGATGGCAGTGAAATTATTTCCATACATATGACAGGTGGAATGAGTGGCACTGTAAAATCAGCAGAAGCGGCTGCTTCGATGACAGATGCTAAAGTAACAGTTATCGATTCGATGTATATTTCACATGCATTAACATTTCAAGTATTGGAAGCGGCAAAGATGGCGAAAGAAGGAAGAAGCGTACAGGAAATCGAAGAGCGTCTTACAGTCGTACGTAAAAACACAACACTATTTGTTGTTGTAGATATGTTGGATAATCTCGTTAAAGGCGGACGTATTGGAAAAGGAAAGGCGATGATTGGCTCGTTGCTTAATATTAAACCGATAGCTACATTACAAGACGGTGTCTACACGCCTGTCGGGAAAGCAAGAAGTCATAAACAAGTTGCCTCATTTTTATATAAGGCATTTAAAGAAGAAACAGCTGGAAAGATTATTCGATCTATTGGTATATCACATGCAAATGGTCTTGCAATGGCAGAGCCGCTAATGAATATGATAGAAGAATTCGGTTGGAAAGACGTGAAATTCTCGTTCACATCTCCAATTATAAGCACGCATACAGGGGAAGGTGCAATCGGTTTTATGTATTATACCGATTGATTTAGTGCTTAAAGGATTCAATAAAAGAAAAAAGGGGAATTATTGCTATGAGAAGAGTTATGTACATACTCATCTTCTCATTACTATTGTCAGGATGCAGTACGAGGGAAGTGTATGAAGTATCATCTTTTTCGGGTCGCGATAATGTACGGTTCGAACAATATGTCTTACCCGATTATTTCATCCCGGAAACAATACAAGTAATCGGGTTAGGCGATTCCCTTACTCAAGGTGTTGGAGATGAGTATAAAAGGGGAGGCTATTTTGGTCGTGTCACGCTCGCGATGAACGACTGGAAAGGTGTAAAAGATTTAAAGTCCGACAATTTGGCAAAGCGCGGTAGACGCAGTGATCAACTACTGAAACAATTGGATGAAAGTGATATTCAAAAGAGTGTTAAAGAAGCCGATGTTATTTATTTAACTATCGGAGGAAATGACATTATGAAAGTAGTGAAGAAAAATCTCTTCAATCTAGAGCCTAAGCCGTTTTATACTGAATTGGGGAAGTTTGAAAACCGGCTTGATCAAGTATTTAAAACAATTAGAGGTCTGAATGGTGATGCTGTTATTTTTGTCGTTGGATTGTATAATCCACTTTCTATTTTAACTGATGAAGAGAATGAGTTTGAAATGATTATTGATGATTGGAACGAAGCGATTGAGATGCAAGTCATTATGGATGGGAAAGCTTGTTTTGCACCTGTCAATGACTTATTCGTCGGTAATGAAAACTTGGTCTACCATTCCGATTTCTTTCATCCTAATGCAAAAGGATACGAATCGATGGCAAACCGCTTGATTGAAAAGATTGATGGCTGTGGTTTGACGGAGTTATCAGATGGGAAATTGGAATTGCAGAGGTGATTTTTTGAACCGTTGGAAAATAGCTTTTTTAGGGTTGGTCGGTCTTATTGTTGTCGGGATTGTCGCACTTGTAATTTTTATCGAAAGTCCAGGTGACTCTGATCCATTGCCCGTTACGGAAAGATATTCCGGCAAAGGTAGTGTTCTAAGCGTAAAAGCATCCCGCAATGACTTAGAAGCACTTGCAAACACGTATATAGGAAAAGCGATGAAGAGTGATCCTTTGCCAGTGACGATGAATTTTGAAGATGATGTTATTTTACGCTCTGAATTGATTGCGTTTACGATTAAAGTACCGATAAATATGCACTTTGACCCGGTTGTTCTCAATGATGGAAATCTCCTTTTAAAACAGACGTCAATGGAAATTGGGCCGTTAGATATACCCCCTGCAACTGTATTAAAACTGTTGCGCGACTCCATTAAATTACCGGAATGGATGATTGTACGTCCTAAGGAGGAAGAAATTTTCATAAACCTTGCCGAGCTTCCAGTTTCAGGAAACCTACAAGTGAGAGCGAAGACCTTGAACTTAGCTGAAGATGATATTGTTTTTGAAGTGACTATCCCAAATGAATAAGGAGGCACAAACATGACAACACAAGTAGCGACGTTTGCTGGAGGATGTTTTTGGTGCATGGTAAAACCTTTCGATCGATATGATGGTGTGATATCTGTCATATCAGGCTATACAGGTGGGGATATACCGAATCCAACATACGAAATGGTTTGTACAAATACAACAGGCCATAGGGAAGCCGTTCAAATCACTTTTGATGATTCAATTATTTCCTATGAGGAATTACTGTCCATTTTCTGGCGACAGATTGATCCAACAGATCAAGGTGGTCAATTTTTCGATCGTGGTGAATCGTATAAAACGGCAATCTTCACACATTCTGAAGAGCAAAATGAACTAGCGGAGACATCTAAACTTACTCTACAAGCGTCTGGAAAGTTCAACAAACCGATTCAAACGGACATCTTACCTGCAAAAGAGTTCTATAAAGCTGAAGAAGGACATCAAGATTACTACTTAAAAAATCCTACTCACTATAATCGATATGCTGTAGGATCTGGAAGAGAAAACTTTAAAAAAGAGAATTGGAGTGATCATCAATGAAAGAGAATCTTAAAAACACGTTGACGGATATCCAGTATCATGTGACTCAGGAAAATGGGACAGAGAAACCTTTCCAAAATGAATACGACAGCCATTTTGAAGATGGGATCTATGTAGATATTGTATCAGGCAAACCACTTTTTAGTTCTCTTGATAAATATGATGCAGGTTGTGGATGGCCAAGCTTTACAAAACCGATTGATAGTGCTGAAGTGACAGAACACTTCGACACGACACATGGGATGCGTAGGACTGAGGTACGCAGCAAGACAGCAGACTCTCATTTGGGACATGTCTTTCCAGACGGACCAGGTCCTGAAGGTCTTCGCTATTGCATAAATTCAGCAGCAATGCGTTTCATTCCTGTTAGGGAACTTGAAAAGGAAGGTTATGGAGAGTATCGTAGTCGATTTGTAGACTGACTGGAGGCCAAATAATGGATAGATCTTTTTATCAATTTGCACTTGCATATCGCGGCGGCTCTAAAGAAGATGTCTATGCTCTTTTTGCTGAAGCTATGTTCAATGACCTAGCTTTTCCTAAAGTTGAGAAAGAATTTGATCCGCTTTCCCGTTATATAGAAGAGAAAGCGGATTCTGCTATGCCGAGTATTGTTTTTGATGAGTTGTTTGGATTGTATAAAGAGCGTTTCTAATACATTTGCATGACCATCTTCATTGCATAATCCAGCGATTAACTGTATGATTAGTAAAGAATTTTGAAAGGTAGGCGGGAACATTGAGCATACATATTAATGCAAAAAAAGGCGATATTGCTGATACGATTCTTTTACCAGGAGATCCATTGCGAGCGAAATACATTGCAGAAACATTCCTGGAAGATGTAACACAGTACAATGAAGTTAGAAATATGTTCGGTTATACAGGTACTTATAAAGGAAAACGTATTTCTGTTCAAGGTACGGGTATGGGAGTACCATCCATTTCGATATATGTAACTGAACTTATGCAAGAATTTGATGTTCAAAAACTTATTCGTGTAGGAACTTGCGGCGCTATCCAAAAGGACGTCCAAGTGCGTGATGTCATCCTTGCACAAAGTGCAACAACAAACTCACCAATTAACCGTACATTCTTCAATGGTGTCGATTATGCACCGACTGCAGATTTCGATCTATTATTAAAGGCTTACAATGCAGGTGTTGAAAAAGGATTGCATTTGAAAGTTGGAAATGTGTTCACTGAAGACTTCTTCTATAATGAACATGCTGAACACGAAAAGCTTGCTCAATATGGTGTGTTAGCAGTTGAAATGGAAACGGCAGCACTTTATACACTTGCTGCAAAATTTGGCAGACAAGCGCTTGCTGTATTGACAGTAAGTGACCACATTTTGACTGGAGAAGCTACAACTTCAGAAGAGCGTCAAACAACATTCAATGAAATGATTGAAGTTGCATTGGATGCTGCAATTCAATAAGAATGAAATAAAAGACCGTTCGCTTATACATCGGCGGTCTTTTTTTGAATAAACTCGTATAAAGAGGAAAGAAAGTTGGGAAAAGGATGGACGAAAAAGAGAAAAATGACGGTCTCGATAATATGAATGAAACAGAACATGAACCGCGTGCAAAGCGATTTATTCAGATGAAACCGTTCTCACTCGTCATGCTTGTATTCGGTCTTGTTCTTGCTACTGCAGCTGTTACGTTTTTCGCTTTGACAACAGGTGAAGACAAAGTAGTGGAAGTTGTCAGTCCACAAAATCATGCGAATGTAGACCGGAAAGAATTCAAGAAATTGTATGATGCTTATGACGAAATGAAAAAAACGTATTACAACGATATTGATGAAACGTCAATTATTGATGGTGCAATAAATGGAATGATCGAGGCGCTTGGGGATCCATTTTCGGATTATTTGAATGAGAAAGAAGCGCGTCAACTGAATGAGAGTATTTCTTCAAGTTTCGAAGGAATCGGCGCTGAAATCCAAGAGCTAAATGGATATATTAATGTTGTTTCTCCTATTAAAAACTCTCCAGCTGAACGGGCCGGACTGTTACCAAACGACTTGATTATCGCCGTAGATGGCACGAGTATTCAAGGAATGTCTTCTTCTGAAGCGGTGTTACTTATTCGCGGTGAAAAAGGCACGACCGTGACATTATCTGTGCGACGTGGACAAATGGCCGAACCATTTGATGTGAAAATTGAAAGAGACGTCATTCCGATTGAAACGGTATACGCTGAAATGCTAGATGATCATATTGCCCATATCCGAATAACGAGCTTCTCTGAACATACGTATGACGAGCTATTGAAGGCTCTTGATGAAATGGAAAACGAAGGAATGGAAGGTTTAATAGTCGATGTCCGTCAAAATCCGGGTGGAATGCTAAATACTGCGATAGACATCTCAGATCTTTTCGTGGCAAAGGACAAAAACCTATTCCAATATGAAGGCAAAGGAAGCAATCCTGAAGTGTATGTTGCATCCAATGGCAGGAAAGTAGAAGTGCCTGTCACTCTCGTCATAGACGATGGCAGTGCTTCAGCTTCTGAAATACTTGCAGGTGCTCTGAAGGAATCAGCAAATATTCCACTAATCGGTATTAAAACATATGGCAAGGGAACTGTTCAAACACCTAGAGATTTACCTGACGGTTCTAACTTGAAATTAACTACAGCAAAATGGTTAACACCAGACGGCAATTGGATTCACGAAAAAGGCATTGAGCCGGATATTGAAGTACAGTATCCGACATATGCAATGTTGCCTTTCCTGGATCCAACTGTGGAAATGAAAGAAGGCATGGTATCTCCAGCCATCAAAGCTGCTGAAGAAATGTTACAAGCAATCGGCTATGAGCCAGGTGATGTAGACGGATTGTTTGATGCAAGTACAAAAGCTGCTGTTGAATCACTACAAGAGAAATTGTCACTAGAAGTGGACGGCATTCTAGCAGGCGATACAA
Source organism: Sporosarcina quadrami (assembly GCF_014836615.1). Taxonomy (GTDB): domain Bacteria; phylum Bacillota; class Bacilli; order Bacillales_A; family Planococcaceae; genus Sporosarcina; species Sporosarcina quadrami. The sequence continues at coordinate 358,310 of NZ_JACSQN010000001.1, forward strand.
CTTACGCTTTAATGAATGAGTTGAAAGACAAAATTAAGAAAGACGATCCTCAGTTGATGAAAGCGAAGGAAGTCTTGAAAGAAAAGATCGGAGAATAATTGAAAAGCGTCCAATCCTCTATGGTTGGGCGCTTTTCATATATAAAAGAGGGATTAACATGACAGATGTCTATTTGTTAAGCGGATTTTTAGGAAGTGGTAAAACTTCATTATTAATGAAGTTGATTGCCCAATTAAAAGAACAAGGGAAGAGACCGGCTGTTCTTATGAATGAATTCGGGTCTATTTCAATTGACTCTGATACAGTTGGAACTTCCGATAATATACCATTAAAAGAGTTGCTAAACGGTTGTATATGTTGCACGGGTTCCGAGCAGACAGAAGCTCAATTACAAGGACTGCTTGAGGAAAATGAAGACATTGATGTCATACTAATTGAAACAACAGGGGCTGCACACCCTGTAGAAGCACTAGATGCTATCTATTCTCCGTTGTTTGCAGATCGCTTAAATATTAAAGGAATCGTAACTGTGGCCGATTCGAAACGATGGTTGGAGAGAGAGAAGTTGTCACCGCAAATTCGTTCATTGTTTATGGAGCAAATCCGTCATGCGCATATTATTCTTGCAAACAAGTCAGACTTACTGACTGACTCTAGTATGGCTACTGTCACAATGGAAATTTCAAATCTAAATGAACATGCTCCAATTATTCAGACTAAAAATGCGGATGTTTCTTTCTCATTTATTGAAGAAACGCTTGGGAAAATGGATAAACCTTTGGAAAAATCTATTCTGTCAGGACGGAATCTGCCTTTGTCGTCCAAATTGCTTGTATTTAATAGCCCAGTCGATAAGGAACAATTTGAAGACTGGGTTAAATCTCTCCCAGATACAGTATATAGAATGAAGGGATATGTACCTGTTAAAGATATTAAAAACCCTTATCTTTTTCAATATGCATACGGAATGGTTAATTGGCTCCCTGAATATGTAAAGATGGAACCTAGATTGGTCGTCATTGGTGAAGGGATTGGACAATTAACCTATCCGTACTAACATGCTTGAATCCGAGAATTGTCAACCCCATTTCAAATGAAATAATAGACGATCCAACCGAAATTATCCAAATCGTAGACTGATTGATGACTTGTACAAAGGTATTTTCGTATTCTATGGATACATTGGTTTTTTCTGCCGTTTCTCCTCATCTTCCTTACGTTATGATAGTTTGCGAAGGGAGTGTTATAGATGAAAAAATCAATGTCAGTCATCTTACTCGGTTCGGCACTACTTCTGTCGAACAACAATAATGCAGAAGCATCTTATCAAAATAATGATGTGGACGTTCAACCATCACTAAAAACGATTCAGAAATACGTTGTTACTAAAGGGCAATTCAATTCTGAATATGAAGTGAATGAATACATTTCTTCATATATTAAAGAGTTGGAGAAAGCATTTGGTGAATACCCATTCCTGAATGGGCAAAAGCCTTCGGTGAAACCGGACCAACCAGTCAAGCCAAATGAGCAACAAAAGCCTGTAACACCAAATAAGCCGGTTGAGGAACAAAAACCTGTGGCACCAGAAAAACCGGTTGAACCACAGAAGCCTGTTACTCCACCACAGACACCGAGCGACAAGCCGGTTGAACAACAACCACCTGTCAATCAGGAGCAAAATCAATCAATTTCAGCTGTAGAACAAGCGGTATTAAATCTGACGAATGCAGAAAGACAAAAAGCAGGTTTACAGCCGTTACAAATTGATAACAAACTTATGAACTCTGCTCGTCAAAAATCGACTGATATGGCTACGAAAAACTATTTCTCACATACTAGTCCTACGTATGGTTCACCATTTGATCAGATGAAAGCAAATGGAATCAGCTACAAGTCTGCTGCCGAAAACATTGCCATGGGTCAACGTAGCGCTGAGGAAGTCGTAAAAGGATGGATGGAATCTCCGGGACATAGACAAAACATCTTAACTCCGGAATTCACGCATATTGGTATTGGGTATGATGCCAATGGGAATTACTGGACACAACAATTTATACAAAAATGATATGAAAAAGAACATGACGGGATGTATACCCATCATGTTCTTTTTTTGCATGAATTTAAAATGATTGAATAGAAATTCATTTGAAAATTACTATACAAATCATTAGTTAGCACCCGGAATTTTCAAAGCGAATCTTTTTTGCACATAATACAAACGGATGCTTAATGTAATGGCTCCGAGCGTTAATCCGACAATAAGACCTACCCAGTACCCATACGGTCCAAGTGTAGTATACGTGGCTGTCACATATCCAACAGGTAAACCAATAACCCAAAAAGAAATGATCCCGACGATAAATGTTACATTAACGTCTTTATAACCACGTAAAGATCCTTGTATTGGCGCTTGAATTGCATCAGATAACTGAAAAAATGCTGCAAAAATGAAGAATTTAATTGCTAAAGCGATGATTGCTGCATCTGTTGTATATAAGGAAGCAATCGGCTCTCTAAATAAAAGTAATATAACTATAGAAATAAAACTGAATGCCACAGCAAGTCCTACCGCTAGGTAACTGTAATGCTTCGCGTTAGTTGAACGCCCTGCACCTATTGCTTGTCCAACTAGTATTGTGGCACCCATAGATATACTTAGAGGAATCATATATAAAAGTGATGTGAAATTCAATGCAATCTGGTGAGCAGAAATAGTTTCCGTAGTATATCCGCTCATTAAAAGGGTCACAACCGAAAAGATGCTTATTTCCACAAAAATCGATAATCCTATCGGCACACCAATTTTAAGAATTTCCCACCATTTTTTAAACGATATTCGCTGCCAATTAATAAAGAGGGAAAACGCTTGGAATGGCTTCCGTTTCCATGCGATGAGTAAGGAAATGGCTAATACAATCCAATACGTAAAGCCTGAAGCATAACCCGCCCCTGCGCCTCCGAGTTCAGGAAAGCCAAACTTTCCAAAAATGAGCAAGTAATTCAAGACAATATTTATAGGTGCAGATAAAAGTATGATGAACATAGAAACGCGTGTCGCACCAAGTGCATCGAAAAACGCACGCAGAACGGTGTAAGCGAATAAAGGAATTAAACCAATACACATCCCGTTCAAATAATTGCCGGCCACTATGCTAATAGCACCTTCAAGTGGCATATGGTTAATAGATGGTATAACTACTAGTAGCATAATAGTAAAAACAATTGCAGATAATGCTAAAGATACATATAAACCTTGTTGCACAGACGGGCGAGTTTCTTTCTTATTTCCGCTACCTATATAATGGGCAATCATAGGTGTTAGTCCCATAAGAATTCCCGATAATCCCGTGTAGACCGGAACCCAAAATGAAGACCCTATCGTTACACCTGCTAAATCTTGTGTATTGTAACGGCCGGTCATGAGAATATCAAAAAAAGTCATTAAGTACAGTGCAACTTGAGTAATTAGAATTGGTACGACAATCTTAATAAATGTTGCTAATTTCTGTTTAAATGGTAAAACATCGTCCACGGGAAATGCTCCTTTCGATGTAAAAGAAATACTGTTGACTCTGAAGTTAAAAAAGTTTTCATATGTTATAAATCAATCCACATTGTATCATGTTTTTTTTGCTATACTAGCTAAGTAGTAACAAAAATAGCAGTTAAATTTAGTCAGATGAGGTGAAGGGCCAAATGAAACGGCCGGTTATTGTATTAACAGGAGGCGGGACGGCAGGGCATGTATCTGTCAACGAAGCACTTATTCCTGTATTTATCGAAAGAGGATATGAAGTTCATTATATTGGTTCTCATGACGGAATCGAACAGGAGTTAATCCGCAACGGTCATCCAGAAGTGCAATATCATGCTATACAAAGTGGGAAGTTAAGACGTTATTTTTCCGTGAAAAACTTTACCGATCCTTTTAAAGTGGGGGCGGGAGTTTTGCAGGCATTCGTTGTATTGATGAAATTGAAGCCTGAAATCATTTTTTCAAAAGGTGGATTTGTTTCTGTGCCTGTCGTTCTGGCAGCAAAACTCGCAAAAATACCTGTAGTCATCCATGAATCAGACGTTACACCAGGACTAGCAAACAAGCTGGCGCTACCTTTTGCCAAACATATCTTCACTGTGTTTGAACAGACTTTGGAACATGTTCCGACAGATAAAGCGACATGTACAGGTGCAGTTATTCGTCCGGAAATTTTTCAAGGGAATCGGAAAGAAGGACTGCGAATTGCACGGTTAACAGGAGAAAAGCCTGTCTTCATTATAACGGGTGGTAGCCAAGGTTCAGCAATTTTAAATGAAACTATACGAAAAGATTTAAATCTTCTACTCGAAAGGTATGAAATCATCCACCTTTGCGGTAAAGGGAACATTATCGAAGAGTTAGAGCAGCTATCAGGCTATACACAATTTGAATACGTTACTGAAGGATTGCCACATTTATTAGCTGCTGCAGATTTTGCAATATCTCGGGCAGGATCCAATGCGATTTTCGAATTACTTTCGGTTATGAAACCGATGTTGCTAATTCCGCTATCTGCATCACAAAGTCGTGGAGACCAATTATTAAATGCATCACTTTTTGAATCCCTCGGCATAGCTGAAATTGTCCAAGAAGAACAATTAAGTACTTTGTCAGCAGTAGATCTATTTACAACTTTGCAAAATAGCAAGCAAGACTTGTTAATGAAAATGGAAGATATTTCAACGACAAAATCGCCGAAAGACATGGCGGAAATGATTCTATCTTATAAAAACTAATGAATATTGATAAATATACGTAATTATGCATTTCATACTGTTGCAATCAACGAGAATGAGGTGTAGAGTTGATTGCGGTATAAAAGTCAATTATATAGTACTAAACCCTTTCAGTAATACGGTTTGCATGGTACTATGGATACGGATAAAAAATATAAACACAACAGGCCGAATGGCAAATGTGGAGGTCATTTTACATGTCGAACAATGTTGGTTCCCACCGTTCTCCTTACTCGGTATTCGCAGGTCCGAACCTTGGGTATGTAATGGAAATGTATGAGCAGTTCAAAACTTCACCGGAGACGGTTGATCCTGAACTAGCTGAGATGTTCAAGAAATTTGGAGCTCCATCTGTTGAAGGAGATTCACAGACTACAGCAACAGCAGTTCCTGCAGGAAATTTCGGGAAAGTTCTTTCTGCATATACACTAATTAATGCAATACGTTCATATGGACATCTTGCAGCAGATATTTATCCGCTTAACGATCGTCCGAAAGACTCGAGTCGTCTGGAATTATCACATTACGGTTTGACAGAGTCAGATTTGAAGGATATGCCCGCTTCATTGTTACTTCAGAACACGCCAGCAGGTGTTGAAAACGGTCTGGAAGCTGTAAACTACTTAAAATCATTATACACAGGTAAAATCGCATATGAGTTTTCACATGTAATCGATGAACAAGAGCGCATTTGGATCCAATCTAAGATTGAAAACGGTGAAATTACTGTTAACCTCTCAGCAGATGATCGTAAAGAATTGCTTCATAGACTGACTCAAATTGAAGGCTTTGAAAAGTTCATCCACCGGACATTTGTCGGAGCGAAACGATTCTCTATCGAAGGTTTAGACTCCCTTGTAGTTTTGCTTGATGAGTTAGTACGACGCTCAGAAGCCGAGCAAATGAAAAAAGTATTAATTGGAATGGCTCACCGTGGCCGTTTGAATGTACTTACACATATCTTAAACAAACCTTATGAAATGATGTTTGCTGAATTCGCAGGAGTACCATCATCTCCGTTCCTACCTGAAGATGGCTCACTTGTTACGACTCGTGGATGGTTCGGCGATGTTAAGTATCATATGGGTGGTCTGTATAAAGGGAAATCAGGAATGGAGCGTTTCCTAGCATATAATCCTTCTCACTTGGAAGTTGTTAATCCTGTAGTTGCAGGTCAGACGCGTGCAGCGCAGGAATCGACTGACAAAGAAGGGATGCCTGTCCAAGACATGAATGCTGCTTATGCAATTATGATCCATGGAGATGCTGCATTCCCTGGCCAAGGTATAGTACCTGAGACATTCAACTACAGTCGTGTCCGTGGTTACAAAACAGGCGGATCTATTCATATTATTGCTAACAATACAATCGGTTTTACGACAGAATACTATGATTCAAGATCGACACATTATTCTTCGGATCCTGCAAAAGGCTTCGAAGTTCCGATTTTACATGTGAATGCAGATAGCCCTGAAGAAGTAATCGCAGCTGCTACTTTTGCTTTTGAATATCGACAGAAATTCAGCAAAGATATTCTAATAGACTTGATCGGCTACCGCCGTTATGGACATAACGAAATGGATGAACCTTTAGTGACAAATCCGATGATGTATCACTTAATACACAAACATCCGACTCCAAGACAGCTATATGGAATGGAACTTGTAAAAGAAAACATTTTAAGCGAAGCAGATGTTGACAAACTTGATACAAATGTATTTGCAGTGATGCAAGAAGCATATGACAAAGTGAAAGAGCATTCTGCTGATGTGAAAAAGATATCAAATGCAACTCCTGAATATGTTCTTGACGGATTCCCGAGAGACTTGGAAACAGGAGTCGATGAAGAGACATTACGCCGTATGAATGAAGAACTTCTATCTTATCCGGATGATTTCAGTGTATTCAGCAAATTAGACAGAATCCTTAAACGTCGTGAAGAGCCATTTAAAGGTAAAGGAAAAATAGACTGGGCACATGCCGAGCAATTGGCGTTTGGAGCAATCTTACAAGACGGCAATCCGATTCGTATGACCGGACAAGATATTCAGCGTGGGACATTTGCACATCGTCATCTTGTTCTCCATGATGAAAAATCAGGCGAAGAATTTGTTCCTCTACATCATATAAGTGGATCTAACGCATCTTTCGTTGCGTATAACAGTCCTTTAACAGAATTTGCAGTAGTTGGTTATGAATTCGGATATAACTTGGAAAGAGATAAGGCTTTATCTATATGGGAAGCTCAGTATGGCGACTTCGCCAATATGGCTCAAGTTATGTTTGACCAATTCATATCTTCTAGTCATTCAAAATGGGGACAGCAGTCTGGATTAGTCATGTTACTGCCTCACGCCTATGAAGGTCAAGGGCCTGAACACTCAAGTGCAAGACTTGAAAGATATTTACAACTATGTGCAGAAAATAACTGGACAGTAGCTAACTTATCAAGTGCGGCAAACTATTTCCACATTTTACGCAGACAGGCTAAAATGCTTGGTACAGAAGTTGAACGCCCACTTGTTATCGTTTCACCAAAATCACTTCTTCGTCATCCACTTGTTGGTGCAGACGTAAGCGATCTATCTGACGGCCATTTCCAAACTGTTCTTGAACAGCCAGGAACTGGACAACAAACCGATAAAGTGAAAAAGATTCTTTTTGCAAGTGGTAAAATGGCTATTGATCTAGCTGAAAAAGTAAAAGATGGAGAAGGATTTGATCATCTTCATATCGTTCGTGTGGAGCAATTATATCCATTCCCATCAGACAAAATTGCGGAAATTACTTCTCGTTATCCAAAGGCAAAAGAACTTGTTTGGGTTCAGGAAGAGCCAAAAAATATGGGATCTTGGTCATTTGCATCTCCTTACTTACGTGAGATTGCAGACGGCAAAGATATCACATATGTTGGTCGTATTCACCGCGCAAGTCCTTCAGAAGGTAATGGGGAAGATCACAAGATTGAACAACAACGCATTATTAACGAAGCACTGAAAAAATAAATCTTTAACAACTAAAATATACAATTGTTAAACACCGCAGAGACGGTAATATAGAGGAGGAATTTATTGTGGCAGAGATCAGAGTACCTGAACTTGCAGAATCGATAACAGAAGGAACAATCGCAAAATGGTTGAAACAACCTGGCGAAAGTGTAGATAAAGGTGAATTTATCGTAGAACTTGAAACGGATAAAGTAAACGTTGAAGTTATTTCTGAAGAAGCTGGGGTTATACAGGAACTTTTAGCAGCTGAAGGGGACACTGTTGAAGTTGGGCAAGTAATTGCTGTTGTAGGTGAAGGATCAGGAGCACCAGCAGCTCAATCTGTAGCACCTGCTGCTAAAACAGAGGAAGCACCAGAGGTATCTGCTGCACCTGCTCAACAAGAAGCTGCAGCAGTACAGACAGCTGACCAAAGTGCAACAGAACGTACTATAGCAAGTCCTGCAGCAAGAAAAATGGCAAGAGAAAAAGGAATTGATCTTGCTTCAGTTTCTCCTGTAGATCCAATGGGACGCGTCCGTGCACAAGATGTCAGCGCGCATGGTACGGCACCAAAAGCTCCAGCAGCACCAGCTAAAGCATCAGCTCCAGCTAAAGAAGACGGCAGAGAAACTCGAGAGAAGATGACACGTCGTCGTCAGACGATTGCTAAACGTCTTTTGGAAGTTAGACAGTCTACTGCAATGTTAACTACTTTCAATGAAATTGATATGACAGCAGTTATGGAACTTCGTAAGCGTAAGAAAGATGATTTCTTCGACAAAAATGATGTACGACTAGGATTCATGTCCTTCTTTACAAAAGCAGTTGTTGCTGCGCTCAAGAAATACCCATATGTAAATTCAGAAATCGATGGCGATGAAATCATTCTAAAGCATTATTTCGATATCGGTATTGCTGTATCTACTGAAGGCGGTCTAGTTGTTCCAATCGTTCGTGATGCAGACCGTAAGAACTTTGCTGAAATCGAGTCAACAATTGGCGAACTTGCTACTAAAGCAAGAGACAATAAGTTGACTTTGGGTGACATGTCAGGCGGATCATTCACAATTACAAATGGTGGAGTATTTGGTTCATTGCTATCTACACCAATTCTTAATGGAACACAAGTCGGTATTCTTGGTATGCATACAATCCAAAAACGTCCGATTGCTGTAGGTGACAACGTGGAAATTCGTCCGATGATGTATATTGCATTGTCTTATGATCACCGTGTAATCGACGGTAAGGATTCGGTTGGTTTCTTAAAAATGGTGAAAGAGTTGCTTGAAAATCCAGAAGATCTTCTTCTAGGTTCTTAAGTTCATAATTTCAAATGATGGCCCGGATCCTCCGGGCCATTTTTCAAATCAAATAGTAATGGAAGGTGATTCTTATGGACTTTAAGAATTGGGTTACTGCGCCGACATTAAAAAAAGTTGTGTGCCAGCATGCGGATGCACAAAAGTATGTAGTTACAGATGTGTTAACCCCTGGTAAAGAGTACGAAGTGAAAAATGAAACGGAAGAATTTATATTCATAATCGATAACACCGGAAAAGTCGGCGGTTATTACAAAACATATTTTGAATGAAAGAAATGCCCAATGCCAAATACTGAGGCGTTGGGCATTTCTATTAGGGAGTGAATCGAAGTGGAAAAACTACTTACATCAGAACGTGCGGTTAGACTTGAACGGTCTTATAATGAAGAACTCCAATTATTAATTCAGCAAGGCGGCTATGTATCTCCAATAGAGCATCTATGGGAGGATATTTTAATAGGTGTTGTTTTAAAGAAGCCCATTTTGCTAAAAGGACCGTCAGGCTCAGGTAAAACAAAACTTGCTCAAAGTATTTCTGCATTTTTCAACCAACCAATGCACAGTGTAAATTGTTCAGTTGATTTGGATGCAGAGTCTCTTCTTGGTTTTAAAACGATTATTACAAAAGAAGGACAGTCCCTGATTGAGTTTATTGATGGACCTGTAGTTCAAGCGATGAAGCAAGGACATATTCTTTATATTGACGAAATTAATATGGCTAAGCCAGAAACTTTGCCCATATTACATAGCGTACTTGATCATCGTCGGATGTTGACTAATCCTTTTACGAGTGAAGTAATACATGCTCATGAAGATTTTGCAGTAGTTGCTGCTATAAACGAAGGATATGTAGGGACATCTCCTATGAACGAAGCATTGAAAAATCGCTTCATCTCTTTTTCAATTCCTTACTTAGCAGGAGACCAATTACTGGATGTTATTAAAGAGCAGGTTCCTAGTGCGAATGGAGAATTGATAAATACGCTAATGAATATTCATGACGATTTGAAAAAGCAAGTAATGAATGGACTTCTTGCAGAAGAAGCGGCTTCTGTTAGAAGTCTAATGGACGCAGTTGCGCTTGCTCAATATATGCCTGTCAGAAGAGCTATTCTTTATGGTATCGCTGAAAAACTAGAAGACAAAATGGAACAGAAGCTCATAATGGAATTAGTAAACACTTGGGTAAAGTGAGGCGGTCAGTATGGTTAAGTTAAATCGGTTCATACAATTCAATGACGAAACGATCGACGCCAATATGCTTCTCCTGTATGAAAAATTAGGAAGGGCTCTTGCGGAGGCGCCTTATTTGAATATGACAGAAAGAAAGCTCTTTGAATTTGAGCCTATAAGTGGAAATGTATCGCTCAGTGTCTTTTGGAGACATAGAACTGAAAGTATTACACATGCTGGCAGATTGTCGGATGTATATTTGTTGACAGTCGGATTTTGGAAACATTTTTCGGTAAAGCAATGGTTAGATTTCCGGAAAACCTACAGTAGTCATCCTTTGCGGAAGTTTGCTGAAGAGCTTTTATTAATGCTAGAAGAATTCAGATTGATGGACGTAGTAGTGAAACAACGACCTGGAACAGCTCAAGCCTTTTCAGTGAGAAGGAAATTGATGTTGCAATTTCACTATGATTTGCTGAAGTCTAACTTTCAAAAAGGTTTTCTTGCTGACGCTTTGATAAATCATCTTTATATCACTTTGCATGAAGGAATTTTATCTGATTTACAAGTGGATTGGCATTTGCCAATTGAACACATACAGAGAATTGCAATCTTTGCTTCCGATGCACATTCCACTTCTGAAATGAGCGATCTGACAAAACGCATTATATTTATGGTTGAAGAAATTTTGGAACAAGATCTTGTTCTTCAATATTATGCAGTAGGAGATTCTGTATCTGATAAAACAGCGGCATTTCATTACCATGATGGTATGGAAGATGCAGAAAAAGGTGAAGAGGGCATTAAAGAGACGATTGAAGAGATCTTCCGAACTTGGCATCGAGAAACGGAAGACGAATCCGGCGTCCACCTTGAGTACGAGATCGAACACGGAAGGTCAGGTAAGAGTGAAGGCGGAGAAGCGGCGGAAGGAAATGACAATGCACAGATAGACCAAATAGGAAAAGGGAGTTCGACGGGGGATGAAAATCAGAAACGTCAACAGATGGTTGAAGAAAGAAAAGATGATAATAAAGAGTATGACCGGAAAAAAGCTGGTGTGAAATTCGGTAAAGAAAATGCAAATGTGGTGTATATAGAAGAACTAGTAGAAGTACAATCAGATGAAAAAAACAGATATAAGTTACAGCAATGGCGTGAACAACAAAAACCTTTTGTGAGATCATTTGTTGAAGAAATAAAAAAACGAATTGAAATGAAAGAAGATAGTCGTAGAACTGGTTTAATGAAAGGACGATTATCGTCAAATCTTTTAACGATGGCAGTGGATGAAAGACCACGGCCATTTTACAGGAAAAACAGTCCTGCCAAAAATCTCGATGCTGTTTTTGGTTTACTCGTCGATGGTTCTGCATCTATGATGGATAAATTGGATGAAACAAAAGAAGCGGTTTTATTGTTCCATGATGTACTCAGACAACTATCAGTAAGACATGAAATTTCGTCGTATTACGAAGATGCAGAACAAGCTACGAAAGACGTTCAACCGAATGTTTTTGGATTAATGCACACATTTGAGGACGTCCAAAAAGATGATGGAATGACGATCTTATCATTTGAAACAAATGAAGATAATCGTGATGGCTTTGCGATTAGGTGGATGGCTGATCGGCTAGTGAAAAGAATGGAGAAGCACAAATTTCTTCTTGTTTTTTCTGACGGGGAACCTTCTGCTTTCGGATATGACCGTAATGGAATACTGGATACTAGAGAAGCTGTTATGGAAGTAGAGAAAAAAGGGATATCTGTTATCCATTTGTTTTTATCAACCGATAATCCGACTGATGATCAGCGGAACCTGTTTTCAATGATGTTCGGCAATAAATCTGCCGCATCCGATTCCGTTGAAGATTTCAGTGATCAGACATTGAGAATTTTAAGAAAGCTCTTGTCTATTGTCATTAATCAATGAAAGAACACCAAAATGCAACTTCCGGTTAGTAGGAAGTTGCATTTTTAAAACAATAGAGATCGATCTTACAATGGACGATTTGGTGATTGTGTTTTTTCGTGAACAGCGAGTAAACGCGTTTTTAGCTCTTCTTCCATACGAGCAATTTCTACTTCAGCCGCTTTACGTTTTGCACGGCCATCCGCTTGAATCATTAAAGTTTCTTCGATTGTCTGAATTAGGTTTTCTTGTGTTTTCTTTAACGTGTCGATTTCAACGATGCCTCGTTCATTTTCTTTCGCCGTTTCAATTGAATTGACTTTAAGCATTTCAGAGTTCTTCAAAAGAAGATCATTTGTTGTTTTAGTGACGAGTCGTTGTGATTCAACAGCTTTTCTTTGCCTATTAAGCGTAAGTGCTATCGCAATTTGGTTTTTCCATAATGGAATGGATGTCATAATAGACGACTGTATTTTTTCAGCAAGTGTTTGGTTCGTCTGTTGGATCATTCGGATTTGTGGAGCACTTTGTATCGTAATCTGTCTAGAAAGCTGGAGATCATATAGCCGTTTTTCCAATCTATCAAGGAATTGCCCCATGTCATTCACTTCTTGAAAAGCCATTTGATCATTTGAAAGCTCAGCTTTTCTTTGCATTTCCGGGATAATCACAGTAGCAATTTCATCTCGTTTAATTTCTGCCGCTGCAATATAAATATTCAAAGCTTGGAAATAGGTCTTATTTTGTTCATATAAATTATCGAGCATATGAACATCTTCCAGTAAACCGCGTTTTGAATGTTCAAGCTGTACACCAATACGATCAATTTGTGTACTTAATTTTTGGTACTTCGTCATCATTTCCTGAATAGAACGGCTTGCTTTGCTGAATAGGCGGCTTAGTCCGGTCTTTTTCTTGTCTGATAAATCTTCAGGGTCTATTTCAGAAAGTTTCCCCATAAGATCACTTAATACATCACCTACTGGACCAATATCTTTACTTTGAACATGATCAAGCATTTTATGGGAAAAACGTGAAAGTTCATTTTGAGCGTTAGCACCATATGTGATAATTGCTTCATAATTGCCAACCGGAATCTGGTCTGCGAGCTGTTTCGCTTTTTCTTGTTCTTCAGGCTTCAGGCGATCGAGCAATTTTACTGCTGTCTGTTCCTTTGTCTGTTCAGTCTGCATCTCTTTTGGGAGAAGAGGCTCATTCATGTTGAATGGATTATCAAGCAAATCATCCATTGTTTTAACTTCTTCGGTAATCATCTCTTTATTTTCTGTCATTTGGTAGTTCTCCTCTCATCTCAAGTAACGGTTTATTCTTATTCATTGTTACATCAACATAATCGAGTTCTAATTGCAGTTGTTCAATATCGGTCGCTAATGCACCTCGCAAATCTTGTTCGAGTTGTTTATTAACATCTGTTAACGTTTCCCTCGTTTGCTGAAGTGCTAACCTGATTTCTTGGTCTTTTAATGGTTGATTAACTAAAATAGCATATTTAGAAGTCAATTCGACTGCTGAATCTAAATGGGAATAAAAGAATTTCTCAACATGATAGAATTTTTTAGGGTTTTTACGGACAATCTGTAGAATCCTTCTAGCTAGGTTATTCATTTCATAAACTTGTTTAAATGCCTGTACAGAACGGACTTGTCCGTAAAGGCTGTTCAACTTCTTAATTTTTCCGTTCGCTTCAGAAATTTGCGTTTTAATATGTTTATATTCGGATCTTGACATCCCGAGTTCTTTCACATTTGAATTTAGTTGAAGTTGTTTGATCGTAAAGTTACCACCAAGATAGATCGCTATCATCATACCCGTCGCCATGAAAGGATTTATGCCGGCAGCAAAGATCAGTGTTAACCAACTTCCGAAACTAACGGGTGCAAGTATGAAGTGCCTTTGGAAAAAATGTTTTACTTCTTGCATGATCTTCAGGCCTCCCTGTTTTCTCTATACTCTTTACTACGTTTAAGTAGGGTGAAAAGTTTCATGTGAATTTCGTGTCTCTACTACGATTATAACTGAAATCATCGCGAAATACATTCATATGAGTACGTCAATCCATTTACTTGGATAGTTAGTATGAATTTGTTAAGATAAATCCACTTACTGCGGTATTGATCTAAAGGAGGTTGCTTAAGTTATGTATGAAATCATTTATATCAAAGCAGATTACGAGCCGTGGTGGATGTTTGAAGAGTGGGAGAATACTATTGTAAAACGCCAAACATTTGAAACGATAGAAGAAGCGCAAGGGTACTTAGATGAATTGAATCAGACTTTTAAAACTCAGTATGATTGCTTTGAAGTTCGGAAAGATTGTTTCTTTGCATATTGGACAATAGGCGAACAAATTTTTTGTGAAGGATGCGATGACAATCTTCAAATTTTCCATGGTATTATTTCGATGAAGGACGGGAAACCTTCACCTATAAAACCGTTTAATAATTAGAATATTTGATAATGTTATATTGACAATTAATTTGGGTATGGTATAGTTACAGTAAGAAAACTGCACAATCGGCTATAACGTATTCACGTATTACAAAAGGTGATCGGCGTTGTCGGTGCCTTTTGTAATATGTGAATTTTTTTCATATATTATAAAGTATAATATTTGGAGGTAGTCACACATGAAACAAGGTACAGTAAAATGGTTTAACGCTGAAAAGGGCTTCGGTTTTATCGAAGTCGATGGAGAAGATGATGTATTCGTACACTTCTCAGCAATTCAGGGAGACGGATTCAAGTCATTGGATGAAGGCCAGCAAGTTGAGTTCGAAGTTGTAGAAGGTAATCGTGGTCTTCAAGCTGCTAATGTAACTAAACTATAATTCGTCAGTTTGAAAGAGACACCATATTTGGTGTCTCTTTTTTGGTTCTTATTATTAAAAGAAAAGCCGCTACCCAGAAACGGGAGCGGCTACCATTTAGTAATGAATTAAACAGTTTGTTGTTGGTCTTTCCATTCCAAATACTCATCATATTGCATCATCTTGTCAAAGATTGTTCCGTCTTCGCGGATTTCAATAATCCGATTGGCAACGGTTTGAATGAACTGTTGGTCATGAGAAGTGAATACCATCGCACCTTTAAATGAAATCAACCCGTTATTAAGCGCTTGAATAGATTCAAGATCTAAGTGGTTCATCGGCTCATCCAAGAGTAGGACGTTTGCTGATGTCAGCATCATTTTGGAAAGCATGCAACGTACTTTTTCTCCTCCTGAAAGAACTGAAGGCTTTTTCTTAACTTCTTCACCGGAAAACAGCATACGACCGAGGAATCCACGCAAGAAAGTTTCGGTTTGGTCTTCTGGTGAATACTGACGTAACCAATCTACCAATGAAGGCTCAGATCCTTCGAAAAACTCGGTATTGTCAAGAGGGAAGTAAGCACGTGAAGTCGTGACACCCCACTTAATAGAACCTTCATCCGGTTGTGCCTCTTCTGCTAAAATTTCGAGTAAAGCCGTTTTTGCAAGAGGATTTCCAAGAAGAATAATTTTATCTTCTTTGTTCATCGTGAATGTTGCATCTTTCAATAAGACTTTATCTTCTTGTTTCTTTGACACGCCTTGGATTGTAAGTACGTCATTTCCAATTTCGCGACCAATTTGGAAGTTGACGAATGGATAACGACGGGAAGAAGGTTTAATGTCATCCAACTCGATTTTCTCCAAAGCTTTTTTACGGGATGTTGCTTGTTTAGATTTAGATGCGTTTGCACTGAATCGTGCTACGAATGCTTGAAGTTCTTTAATTTTCTCTTCTTTTTTCTTGTTTTGATCTTGAGCCATTCTCATAGCTAATTGGCTGGACTCATACCAAAAATCATAGTTACCAGGGAAGAGTTGAATTTTCGAGAAATCCAAATCTGCAATTTGCGTACAAACCTTATTAAGGAAGTGACGGTCGTGGGATACGACGATAACAGTATTATCAAAGTTAATAAGGAACTCTTCTAGCCATTGGATTGCTTTCAAGTCCAAGTGGTTTGTAGGCTCATCCAGAAGAAGGACATCAGGTTTGCCGAATAAAGCTTGTGCAAGGAGCACTTTAACTTTATCGGAACCGCTTAGTTCTTCCATTTTTACGTGATGAATTGATTCAGGTAAGCCTAAACCTTGAAGAAGGATTGCTGCTTCGGATTCAGCTTCCCAACCGTTTAGTTCTCCAAACTCCCCTTCAAGTTCAGCAGCACGCATACCATCCTCGTCTGAAAAATCCTCTTTCATGTAAATCGCGTTTTTTTCAGTCATTATGTCATACAGACGCTTGTGGCCCATAATGACAGTATCAAGAACTTCATTTTCTTCATATTCAAAGTGGTTCTGTTTTAAGACGGCCAGACGCTCATCTTTGTTCATAATGACATTTCCTGACTGAGGTTCAAGTTCACCTGACAAAATCTTAAGGAACGTAGACTTACCTGCACCGTTTGCACCGATTAATCCGTAGCAATGACCAGGATTAAACTGTATATTAACATCTTCAAACAGTTTACGGTCACCGAATTGAAGACTTACATTACTTACTGCTATCATAAAAAAATCCTCCTAAATTCACAATGCTCCCATTATAGCACGAATCCTTTTGCAAGTGGTATGTGTTCGATTCCATTGTTGTTATTTTTATTCTTCATGTTATATGCTAAGTAAGCGTAAAATACATCCCTTAATATTTTGAAGAGGGGTGAGGGGAATCTATTGGTTTGTCGTATGTCGATTAAATACAGATCGTTCTCGGTATGCTTGTAAGTTTCCTAACTCTTTATTGAGTAAGTATTCCATTTTTACATAGTCTTTTCTTGTAGGAATTGCAGTTTCGTCAAGACCTGACATTGAATAAATGAAATAATAGTTTTTCACTTGGCGAAAGATGACAACGGTTGTAGGGAATTGACTGAATACACCTTTAATTTGATATCCGCGCCAGTATTCCCACTGGAGTAACTCCATATACAAACACCCTTTCTATTAGACTAGTATATTGTGAAAGTAGACCAAACGCAAGTTCGAGAAGTTACGGAAAGGTGAATGGAATGACAAATAAAAAATCTGCAATTATTTCTATATCTACCCTAGTTGCGATATTTGCAGTAGCGATTAACATGCGACCTGCAATAACGTCAATTGGTCCAATGCTTGATGTAATGAGAGAAGAGTTAGTGCTAACAAATGCTCAAGTAACTTTATTGACTACTTTACCTGTTGTTTGCATGGGGGTGTTTGCGACGCTTGCGCCACTGCTAAATAGGTTGTTGGGACTTCGCAATACAATGTATTCGATGTTGATGGTTGTAGGTCTGTTTACTGCGTTAAGAGGATTCTACGCCAATTATGCGATACTCGTCCTATCATCGATTTTTATCGGTATAGCGATTGCCATCATGGGTCCGTTAGTATCAGCAATGATCAAACAGCGTTTTCCGGACAGAGCGGCTTCTGTCATCGGTGTTTACTCATTCGGCATGGGAGTGGGGGCCACGATGAGTGCCGGCCTCACTGTGTTGTTTTATGAAAAAAGCGGTTCATATCCACTCGCGCTTGGTAGCTGGTCATTACTATCAATTATTGGACTTGTTTTTTGGTCAGCGGCTATGCTAAACAGGGGGGGAGTGAAGAAATCCGTTCCTGTACAAGTTTACAAATCCCAAACAGCACAAGTATCGCCATGGAAAGTGAAAAAGGCTTGGATTTTTCTCTTGTTTTTCGGTTTACAGGCTTCCGCTTTCTTTTCTATAATTACTTGGTTAGTCCCGATTGCTCTAGCAAAAGGAATGACTTTACTGCAAGCAGGTACACTCGTCAGTATCATGACATCAGTACAAATTGTTCTCAACATCGTTCTGCCGTTGTTGATGGAGCGATTCCAAGCGAGGAAGTTATGGCTCATTATACTTCTGTTAATAGGATTTGCAGCCATAGCACTGTTATGGAGTGGTGTCAGTACGTTCATGTGGATCGGAGCAGCTATGATGGGAGTACCTCTAGGTGGTCTATTCCCAGCTGCGCTTGTATTACCGCTTGATGAAACTAGAACGCCAGGGGAGACAAATGCATGGACGGCGATGATGCAAACAGGCGGCTTTATTCTTGCGGGAGTTGTTCCGCTTCTCATTGCAATTTTATATGACTATACCGGAAACCATAATTATACGTTTATGATCTTCACTTTACTATTTCTTGGAATGTTCATTTTGACATTCATTATAGGAGACAAAAACGGCAGTAAGGATAGTTAATCCTAACTGCCGTTCGCTTTATTGTATTTTATTTCCAGTATTCGGTTATGAACTCATCTCTTCCGGACTTTTCACGATCTTCTATATAATGATCTTTTTCTTTTAAATAGTAGTCTTGATGATAATCTTCAGCGATATGGAATGTTTCCGCAGCGCGAATTGGAGTCACAATCGGATTCGAGAATTTTCCGCTAGACGAAAGATTTTCTTTCGACTTTTCCGCAATCTGACGCTGTTCGTCGTTATAATAGAAAATAGCTGTCGTATAGGAGTGTCCCCGATCTTGAAATTGACCGCCTGCATCTGTGGGATCTATTTGTTGCCAATATACTTCTAATAATTGTTCGTAGCTAAAGAGTGTTGGGTCAAAAGTGATTTCCACAACTTCAAGATGACCAGAATCTCCGCGTTTAACATCATCGTATGTAGGATTTTCAACATGTCCTCCCATATAACCTGAAACGACGTCCTGTATGCCTTCCCATTCTTTAAATGGCTTCACCATGCACCAAAAGCAACCTCCTGCAAATGCTGCTTTTTCAAATTTATTGTTTGACATCGCGCACAACCTCCAGCTTATAGTATATTGAGATTATAGCATATTTCAACTAACGACCTATTTCTAACTGCTTTTTTAAAAAAAGCATTAAAAAAGATTGCCTAGTCGTCATTATAGACGATAGTGCAATCTTTATGAGAGATGCCGATAAGTGGCTCCAGTATTCTTTAATTCAGTCCCTACTCTAAAACGTCTGAACTACTGTTTGATTCTGATTGGTTAATATAAATAACTTGCTCCAATTATGATCAACAATATGAACAATACAACAAGCAGTGCGAAAGAGAATCCACTCTTTGTACCGACTTCATTTCCCATCAATCCCACCACCTTCTATATAGACTATGCAGCGAAGATGAATGTCCATAGGTAATACTGCACCTCTTTTTTATTTAAATTTATTTTGTTAATGATATACTTGCATGGAACATACGCAACCCGGCGCAAAACCAATCGTCCTAAGGAGGACAACACTTTTTTGGAGGAATCGAATTTGACTGACGAACATTACGAAGGACCGGTGCCGAGAAGAAGAAGACGGAAGAAATTACGTGTCGGGAGACTGATTGTAACAATCTTATTCTTACTATTTCTAGTCATTGGTTTTTATTCATACTTCCAATATAATCTTGGACAATCATTGGCGAGTGGCAATGACATTGATCCTGGACCATTTACGGGAGACGTTACAGATCCTCAAAACCCTTCTGTAGAAAACTACTTGCTATTAGGCATAGACGATGACGGAAGCGGGAAATCACGGACGGATACAATGATGGTGCTTTCGTGGGATAAAAAGAAAGGCTCCGTTCGACTTGTTTCGTTCATGCGTGACATTTATGCGGAAATTCCTGGGTACAAAAACTATAAATTGAATACGGCATATTACTTGAATGGAGTACAAACAACGAAAGATACGATAACCGGCATGTTTGGAATACCGATACATCATTATGTCATCGTAGATTTTGATAACTTCGAATCGATTATAAATATCGCTTTCCCAAAAGGTGTTGAAATCGACGTGCAAAAAGAGATGTCCGAAAAAATCGGTGTAACACTAATGCCCGGCACTCAGCGATTAACTGGAAAAGAGCTATTAGGTTATGCCCGTTTCAGAGCGGATGCTGAAGGAGATTTCGGTCGTGTTCGCAGGCAACAGGAAGTTATAGCTGCTTTAAAGGAAGAAGGATTGCGACCGAGCATGATAGGTCGAATACCAAAGTTAACAGGTGCATTGTCAGGTTTCATTGAAACAGATCTTACTTCAAAAGATGAACTATCCAAAGTACTTACCGTGCTTATGAAAGGAAAAGTGGATATTGAAACAATGACCGTTCCAGTAGAAGGGACATATGAATTTACATCTTATTCTCATGCAGGGTCTGTAATTGAGCTTGATATTGAAAAAAACAAAAATGCATTAAGCCAGTTTCTAAACAGTGAAATTGATTGACGAACCTAGGGGAGTGAATCTATGCGTACTGATAATAATGAATTGAATGAAAAAAAAGCTGAAAGTATTTTTAGCCAACCAAGGATCATCCGGTTTCTTGGCGGAAAGTCATCAATGTTTGTTCTATTGTCGATTTTACTCATTGGTTTGATTATACTTGTGTTCCGTGAAGTATCGTTTATCTTCTATCCAATAAAAGTGTTCTTTTCAACTGTTGTGTTGCCCATCATATTAGCGACAATCGCTTATTATCTATTGCGGCCGATTTTAAGATTGTTAGAGAGGATAAAGATACCTCGAATTTGGGGGATTTTTATTATTTTCATCGGTTTAATCGGTTTAATCACGTTGCTCGTGTTTCTCGTTTTCCCTTTTCTGAAAATGCAATTTACGAATCTTATTGAAGAATTTCCTACATACTTCAAACAGATGCTTATAAACGTTGATACCTTCTTGCGAACATCTATATTTTCTTCGTATTACAAAGAACTGGATATTAATGTGAATGCGTTATTAGATAATGGACTTGGGACAATCGGCCAATTCTTTACGGACACAATAGGTGGGATTGCCTCTGGAATAACTTCGTTCATCTCGACGTTGACAGGAATTATCCTTTCGATAGTTACAGTTCCTTTTATTTTGTTCTATTTACTAAAAGATGGCGAAAAGTTGCCTGCTATTATTAAAAAGATGTTGCCCCCAAGACTGCGAGATGATGCAGAAGAAATTTTACGTGATGCCGATCATCAGATCAGTGCTTATATCCAAGGGCAAATTCTTGTTGCTATTTGTATTGGAATTATGGTTTCCATCGGATTTGTCATCATTGATATGAAGTATCCATTACTACTTGGTGCAATTGCAATGTTTACAAGTGTAGTGCCCTATTTAGGACCTTTAATTGCTATAATACCTGCTGTCATCATAGCGATGGTGTTATCACCTTTTATGCTTGTGAAGCTTGCAATAGTCTGGACGATTGTTCAACTTATTGACGGAAAGTTCATTTCTCCACAAATCATGGGGAAGTCATTACGAATCCATCCCATTACAATCATTTTCGTATTGCTTACTGCAGGATCGTTGTTCGGTGTAGTAGGGGTCATACTCGGGATACCTGGGTACGCATTGCTAAAAGTGTTGTTTACTCATTTGTTCAAATTATTTAAGCTGAGATACAATAAACACGAACCTAATCCAATGATGCATTATGACGAACTTAATAAATGAACTATAAAAAAGGAGTGCTCCTAATAAAAGCACTCCTTTTTATAATTTTATTATGTCAACTAACTATTCGTTTGCTCAATCTGTTTCATACATAACCGCACCCGTGAGTGAAAGGTCATATCCGCTAATAGCGCTCAATTCATTTTGGAATACTTCTGAGCGTAGTGTAGAGAGGATATTGTCTCGTAACACTCTGTTTTCTGCTGTCTTGAACAACACTAGATCATATCTTTCCTGAATGAGAGGGATGAACTCTACGCCGATTAAAGTTGCAGCTCTTTCAATGCCAACACCTACATCGG
Source organism: Sporosarcina quadrami (assembly GCF_014836615.1). GTDB lineage: Bacteria > Bacillota > Bacilli > Bacillales_A > Planococcaceae > Sporosarcina > Sporosarcina quadrami. Next base: position 380,293 of record NZ_JACSQN010000001.1, read on the forward strand.
CCATTCCAGAAAGGACTTTGCTTGCAACGGCGATATGGTTCATCTCCACATTTTCATACCCTTCGATTGTCCTGCCTGTAATCCGCTCAACTTTTAGCATTTCATCTAGCAATACTCTGGCACCCGAGCCGATTTCGCGGTTAACCATTTTTACGTCTTCTCTTTTAAAATCGTTCCAAGAAAGAATTTTTTTAGGGTTATTCTTTTGAACAAATAAACCCGCTTTTCGTGATAAGAGGTTGATGACAATGTACGAATGACCAGACAGTATTCTTTTAATGTAAGGGATATTGTATGTCCCTGTGTCGCCGTCGAACAGATGTGTGCTAACGATGTCCGCACTTCCTTTATACATATCGATTAGACTGTTCAAGCTACCTGTATAAGAGCGGAGCGGCCGAAATCCGTTACCGCTTTTTTCGATTGCACTTGCTAGTAAATCGAGACTAATATCCTGTCCACTAATGATCAATTGTTGTGAAGCGTGAGGCGGGAAAACAGGGGAGGGAGATACTGTCTCTTCTGGTACTGGTACCTGTATCGATGAAGCTTCCGCATGTGTCTCGTGTGTGGTAGAGGCGCCGCCACTTTTACTGACATTTTTATAATCATCTAAATCAGTTGCATCGATTCGCATTTGTCGACCGACACGATAAGCACGCAGTTCTCCTTTTTTGATTAAATCGTAAATCGTCAACTTAGAAACTTTCAGTAAATCTGCTATTTCTTCGGTCGTATAAGAAGCTGTCTGGTTGTTTGCCATAGTAACCTCCCATTGTTAGAGTACTTTCATTTTCTCTTAAACCTGTGTGGATTGCAACAGTGAAGTAATAAGTGGGAATAAGTACGTATAATAGAATATATATAAATATGAATAATTATAAGTAGATATAAATGGTTATAACATGTTATATTTAGATATATCTAAATATATTCAAATAAAGGGGATGATGTTAATGAAGAGCATCTCACAGTTTTTCTTTTTTGCGGTCATACTGATCTTTGTAACGGGGTGTACTTCTAAAGATGAAACGAAGGACGTTGAAATTATGGTATCTGCAGCTGCTAGTTTGACGGACGCTTTGAACAATTTGAAGAACGTATACGAAGAGAACAATGAAAATGTATTGGTCACATTTAATTTTGGGAGTTCTGGTAAATTAGCAACTCAACTTGAACAAGGAGCACCATCAGATCTATTTTTGTCTGCTAGCGTAAAAGACATGGACAAGGTAACATCGCTCGGATTAATTAATGAAGCATCTAAGGTTAATTTCACGCGAAATGCGTTAGTGCTAATTACGCATACTGATTCAGATTTACAAATGACTTCGTTTGAAGACATCGACCCTGACAATATTGGTCATTTCGCTGTCGGTGAACCTGAAAGTGTTCCGGTCGGTCGGTATACGAAAGACGTATTCGATCATCTCGGAATGTGGAACGCACTGAAATCCCACATGGTCATGGGGTCCGATGTTCGGCAAGTATTGACTCATGTGGAAATGGGGAATGCAGATCTTGGAGTTGTCTATTCCAGTGATGCCTTCATATCTGATAAAGTAAAAGTACTGGCTGAAGCTGATCCAGCTTGGCATGCTCCGATTGTCTATCCAGGTGCAGTCATAAGTGAAGCAAAACAGCCACAAGCAGCTCAGGATTTTCTTGACTTTTTGACTAGCGACGAAGGCAAGAATGTTCTCAAGGAATATGGTTTTAAGTAAGTAAAAAGGAGATTGTTATGAGTGGAGTGGATTATTCACCTTTAGTATTATCGTTAAAAGTGGCACTGATTTCAACTTCGATTGTTTTTGTGTTAGGTGTATTCTTTGCACATCAATTTGCACGTAAAGATTTTTTCGGTAAAAGTGTCATTGAATCATTCTTTATGTTGCCGCTCGTATTACCACCGACAGTTGTTGGTTTTGGGTTGCTGATTTTATTCGGCAAGAAAGGATGGATCGGCAAGTTGTTGCTTGAGTGGTTTGATTATCAAATTGTCTTCACATGGATTGCAGCTGTTATTGCAGCTGTCGTTGTGTCATTTCCGCTTATGTATCAGAGTGCGTCGGCGGCTTTTGAGAGTCTTGACGAAAAACTCGAGAATGCTGCAAGGACGATGGGCGCTTCAGAATGGCGGTTGTTCAGGACAATCACATTTCCGCTTGCTTGGCCAGGAGTACTTGCAGGACTCGTGTTGTCTTTCGCTAGGGGACTAGGTGAGTTCGGCGCGACACTTATGCTTGCGGGTTACATACCCGGGAAGACTGATACGATTCCTATGGCAATCTATTTCGCTGTTGAATCAGGCCAAATGGAAAAGGCGACTTTTTGGGTTATTATCATTGTCGCTTTAGGCTTTAGTACAATTATGTGGTTGAATTGGTGGAGTAAGAGGAATATGAGACGATTTACGAACGAAAAACGAAACAGGTGATGAAATGCTTGAAGTGAAACTAAAAAAGAGACTGTTTCATTATGAGATGGATGTTAACTTTACAATGGATAATGAAATTCTTGTGCTCTTCGGTCCGTCCGGTTCAGGTAAAACGACGATTTTACACTGTATAGCTGGGATTACGGCACCTGACAAAGGTAATATAAGTCTGGGTGGTCAAACATTTTATGATAGGTCTATGAAAACTGTTCCGACACAAAGACGCAATATTGGTTATCTATTTCAAGATTATGCATTGTTTCCCCATATGACAGTGGAGAAGAATATTCATTATGGAGTGAAAAAGAAAGCGCATAAAACAGATTTTGTCATAGAACAACTGTTAGAAGTGCTCGGTATCAAACATCTTTTGCCAAAGTATCCTCACCAGATTTCTGGAGGTGAAAAGCAACGTGTCGCTTTAGCGAGAGCATTGACAACAGAGCCGTCAATTCTTTTGCTAGATGAACCTTTGTCAGCACTCGACAAGGACACACGGATAGAGTGTCAGGATGAATTGATTCGGCTGCATGAATTATGGAAGATCCCATTCATTATCGTCACGCATGATATGGACGAAGCGGAAAGGCTAGGTCATCGGATTGTCTTTTTGGAAGAAGGTAAAATTATTAGGCAAGAATGTCGTGCTCGAAACTTTTGACACTCTTTAAAACAAACACCTTACCTTTTTGATGTGACCCCTAAAAGTTAGAGTTTTATATTACGCAGCTAATTGGCTGGCGTGAAGACGGTACTGAACCGGACTC